>JBAZWY010000065.1:0-3663 GCA_041660125.1 Lentimicrobiaceae bacterium | reverse complement strand
GTTTGTTTTCATTACGGAATTTTGATTTACAAACAGCAACTTTTTTTTGATAAAAATTACATAGAAATAGCTGATTTTTCTAACACTCCATTGTTAATAGCATTCCCCTTAGCTTGACGCATATGCGATTTTTCGGGATTGGCAGGTCGCACAAAATAGCCGACACACAACCAAAGCTCTCGCTGGCGCTCGTCTCCCGACGCGTGTCGGCAAGCAAAAAAGAATAAATTGCAATAGCATTTTAACAATTGAAAATAGCCAATAGGAATGAAATGTATTTTGTAACCACTATAGGTTTAGTATTAAAATAGTACCGGAACGCAGCGGCAGATATGCACCAGTAATGCGCCAAAAGTCTTTAAAATATAAAAAGCCCTATGATGATTTATTCCAGGATAAATGAATACTTTTACTAAAAGATAAACGTAACAAAAGTTGGGTTAGCCAACCCGGATGATTTGGCTAACCATACTTTTTGTTGGGATATACAAATTAGCTGCCATAGTGGCAAAGCATACTACAAATTCTCTTTTAAAAGTAGCGATAAAAAGACAGGCAAAATATTATTATTAATGAATGACTTGTAAAAGGAATAAATATGAAAGAAATAGAAAAAATATCAGAGAGCACTACCTATACTGCAATTGACCTCGGTTCCCTGGATGGATGGCTTGATTATTCGTTGATTCATCCTGTGAGCAAACGTGAGATAGAAGGTAAAGTTTTTCTAAAAGATGTGACTCAGTCAACAGGGACAGAGATATCTTTCAATTCAATTGCTGCCCGAACAGAGGTTCCTTATTTCCATATACATAAGAAGAATGAAGAAACATATATAATTCTAAAAGGTAGCGGATACTTTCAGGTTGATGATGATTGCTTTAGCATCAAAGAAGGGAGTGTTATTCGCGTATCGCCTAATGGTAAGCGCGGATTGACAAATACCTCGAATGATATTATGATTTATATTGTCATTCAATCCAAAGAAAATTCGCTTGAAGAATATTCGACGGCTGATGGAGAGAGAATTCCAGTTGAGCCAAAATGGAGATAATACAAGACAACAAAAACTACGGCAGCTAACAACACCTGGCCTCAAGCCGGGTTTCGGTGCCCACCCGTCAGGAAAGTGAATATTTGAGTGGCAGAAACACGCGGCAATTTCAGAGGCAATCTTTCGGCCAGGGGCCAGCTGCGGAACGTTAGTGCAATTGTAAGACAACAAAAAACGACCCAAATAAAATAACTAAATTCTAAAGATTATGAAAAACCTGAATTATTTAATTTTAATTGTCAGTATCTTAATTGTAACATCATGTAAGAAAGACGAATCTAATAATAAGGATATTACCTATAAAAAGGATAAAATATCCGGTTATATTCAAAAAGGGCCTTATATTAATGGTACTTCAATAATGATTTCCGAATTAAGTTCAACCTTAACTCCTACCGGAAAGGTATTCAATTCTCAGATTGTTGATAACAGAGGTTCATTTGAATTTAAAAATATTAATTTAAGCACAAATTTTGTTGAATTAATAGCAAATGGTTTCTATTTTAATGAAAATACAGGAAAAGTTTCAGCCGCTCAACTGACACTGCATGCATTGAGTGATTTAACAGATTCCTCTACTATAAACGTAAATATTTTGACTGAATTAGAGAAGGGACGTGTTGAGTATCTAATTTCAGAAGGAGAAGATTTTAAAAGCTCAAAGGTTCAGGCTCAAAAGGAGATACTTAAAATATTTGAGATATCAAAGCCTGATTTAAAGTCATCAGAATATTTAGATATTTCAAAAGACGGTGATGATAATGCAATATTACTTGCAATTTCAATAATTATGCAAGGATTCAGAACTGAAGCAGAGTTGTCGGAATTGATTGCAGGTATTAGCTCGGATATTAAAGAAGATGGTATTTTAAACAATCAACTATTAGGACAAAAGCTTATCAGTGACGTAAAAATAATGAACATGCCGGATATTAAAAACAATATAATAAGCCGGTATTCCGATTTAGGGGCGACACTGGAAATTCCGGATTTTGAAAAATATACACAACAATTTGTTGATAGTACAAAATTTATTCCAACAAGTGGTATCGAGTATGTTGATAATGGCTCATACGGTCCGAATATTTTGTCATTAGCCAGGTTTGACTATACAACAACAACCAGCATTTCAAAATGCGCATTAACTGCAAAGCTGGCAAAAGGCACATCATTAAAAGTAATATTTTATCCTGATTTTGTAGAAGGCACACCAAATGATTCAGATACATCAAATGTTCCAAATCCTGATCAATATGCTGATTTTGCGGTCGCTTTTTATGAAAATTCCGGGTGGAGATATAATATTGATTCTTACCCGATAGATAGATCAATGAAATTATATAATATTGCAACAGACAGGACAATTGAAGCTGAGTTTCAATTAGTAAATCATGGAAGTGCAAAGATTGAGATATATGAAAATAATCAAATAACACCTACCCGGGTTAAACAGATTAAATGGTAGTTAAAACAACGCCGCCGGTGCGCACACCACTTCGAAAAACCGTTAGTGCGGTAAAATTAAACTTTTTCAAAAGTAAACCTCTTATATAAAACAACTTATAAAACAAAACTTTCAAATAATTTGAGGGTGTCAGAAGTCAGGAATAATCCCTTCCTGCGCTGAAAAGAAAATAAAAAAAACCTCCCGTAAATGTGAGGAGGTTTTTTTATACACGATTATTGATAAGTTCCAGCGATATGAATTTACTTCCGTTGGAAGCTATGCAGACTTATTTTCGGATCAGATTTTCGGCGTCCATACCTAACCATTCAGGAATGAACCTAACGATCCTTCGAACCCAGAGGAATTCGTTTGCCATTGGAAAAGGCAACAACAAATACGTCTTTATATCCAAGATTATTAAGCGTTCTCTTGTATTCTAACGCTTCCTGATAGGTATTGAAAACACCTGAAGTGTATTTATACATTCCGTTCTCCCTGTACATCTGTACAGTGGCCAGATTTTTAAAAGCAGGATCGTCTAATGACTTTTCATAACTAAGCGCATACAAATTAACCTTGTAAATCACTGTACCTGAATTCGTTTTATCAGCGGAAGGTTTGTCCTTTTGCTTTTCGTTAACAGGCTGCACTTCCGTTTCTCTGATAGAAGAGACTACGCTTGCTCCCGCATTAACTTTAATTTTTGTTGGCAGACTATCACTTAAGCAACCAGAAAAGAAATTCTTATCGAACATATACACCGGAATCTCATCACCCACAGAAAAATTACTCAAATCATATTCAGCACTAGGATCTTTTTGTGTATAAGAGGTAACTTTAAATTCGGTCCGACGGTTGGCCTGGTGCTCTTCGGGAGTGCAGTAAACTCCATCCGCGCATCTGTTTGTAAGCTGGCGTTCGCCATACCCCTTCGCCGTGATCCTGTTCTTATCGATGTCGGCGCTGACAATGTATTTTACAACCGATTCTGCACGTTTCTGAGACAATTTATCATTGTATGCAAACGATCCGCGACTGTCGGTATGTGAACCCAATTCAACAGTTATATCATTTTCCTTCATTATATTTACAAGTTTATCAAGTTCCACTTTTGCATCCTCGCGGATATTAAACTTGTCAAAATTGTAATATATATTTTCGA
>JBAZWY010000064.1:0-3763 GCA_041660125.1 Lentimicrobiaceae bacterium | reverse complement strand
AAAAATCATTGGACTTTTGTGTTTTGGTTTGCAAATACTATTTTACACTAAAAGTCCTTTGGTTTTTTCTTTGTATCTATTTTGTTTTCAACACTTTATTGTTAATTGTAATCCATAACTCACGTTAATACTAGGTGTAAAAAAGCTAAATATGCCCGTCAACAGAACCGCTTGTATTCCACCCTCTAGGAGAGGGCAGGGTGAGGTCCTGACTACAATTGATTTACATATTCTTAAGCATTGCCTTCACAATATTATCAGCACCTTCAGCAACCTGAACTATGGTTGATTTAAGCTGGTAACAGGGCGTAGTAAACAGCCTGTGCTTTTCGTCAATAATAACTTCACCATGTTTTGTGGCTATATGCTTAGCTCCCATTGCTTTTACATTCATGGCATCCTCTTCGTCCGGCCCGACTGTAATAGTTACATTGCCCATAATCTTAGCAAGCAACACCGGTGAAATACACAATGCTCCAATTGGTTTACGAAGGCTGACTGCTTCTTTTATCAGGTTTTCTATAACCGGAATAACCTTACAATCTGCGCCTTCAAACGCATATGAACAAAGATTCTTCGCCACGCCAAATCCACCGGGAAATAGTAAAGCATCAAAGTCGCGTGGATTCAGTTTGGTGATTGGCTTGATATTCCCTCGGGCAATCCGGGCGCTCTCGACAATCACATTGCGGGTTTCGTGCATTTCGGCACCTGTAAGATGGTTAACTACGTGATGCTGCGCAATATCCGGGGCAAAAATCTGGTATTCAGCACCATTTTTCATCACGGCATACATCGTCATAACTGCTTCATGGATTTCGGAGCCATCGTAAACGCCGCATCCGGCCAGTATAATTGCAAATTTCTTCATAGCTGGGAATATTTAAAAGTATAAAATTACGTAATGTAATCTTAATCTGCCAGGTTAAATTCTATATGACTCACAGTTCGCCTTGTCGTCATTTCTTCCCCTCACCCCTCCATAATCCCCATATATTAATTTCGCTTTAAATCTTCGTCCAAACCTCCGGACCGTTATTTCGTGGCGAGTTGACCAGTTTCGGAACAGGATAAGCCTCCATTTCCTCCGAAGGGTATTGCTTCAGAAGTGAAAGGATTTCTACAGGATTTTTACTGGAAAGCCATGTTTTTTCGTCTTCCGGTTTCAAAATTACAGGCATCCGGTTATGGATTGGTGTCATGAAACTGTTTGCTTCGGTAGTAATAATGCTGAACGAATTTATAATTTCACCTTCGGGTGACTTCCAGCGCTCCCACAATCCTGCCATGGCAAAAACAGGGTTGCTCTTAACAAAAATCCGGTAAGGTTGTTTCCCTATATCCTGTTGCCACTCGTAAAACCCGTCAGCTGGCACAAGACAGCGTTTATTGTAAAGCGGAATACGGAATGATGGCTTTTCGGTAATGGTTTCGGCACGTGAATTAATCACTTTTTTGCCGATCGAAATATCTTTTGCCCATGGAGGAATTAGCCCCCAGCGATAATAACTCAATTTGTGGGGATTCTCTCCGGTAATGACTGCAAGCATTTGTGTAGGTGCACCATTGTAACGGGGAACATAGGGAGCATCTCCGCCTTCGAGTTCAAAACGGAGGTTCAGTTCGGCCTCATTTGCGGTAAGGGAAAAACGACCACACATGGTTTTTTGTGTTTTAAGATTAGTAACTAACCTTTAACAGTATAATTTGTAAGAACAGATTGTTTTGCATGTAATTAAACATCAATGAATTATGCGTCATTTTCTGCTTAAAGATATGACTCGTTATTGGCTTCTGCGTTAAAATTAAAGATTTTTAATTTCTTAGCCCAACATTTAAAGGATGAAAAACTCCAGCCGTAAAGTTTTTACTTTGAAAGTGCACTAATATAATCCCTAATAGCCAAGGATCTTTAACATCGATTTATGGCTTTGCTCTTTGGCAAAAAGCTTGGTAAAGTATTCGCCATCTTCGTCAATATCAATTATGATATGCTTTGGTGCGGGTATCAGGCAATGCTGAATACCCCCGTAGCCGGCTAATGCATCCTGGTAAGCCCCGGTGTGAAACAATCCGATATATTGAGGTTCATCATCCATAAGTTTCGGCAGGAATATAGCATTGGTATGGGCTTCAGCATTATAGTAATCCTCACTGTCGCAGGTAAGGCCACCCAGGAAAACCCGTTCATATTCCTGGTCCCAATGATTAACAGCCAAAAGAATAAATTTCTGGTTAATTGCCCAGGTATCAGGCAGTGTAGTAATAAATGAACTGTCGATCATATTCCACAACTCCCTGTCATTCTGGCGTTTCTGGTCGATTATGCTATATAGTATCGCACCGCTTTCACCGACAGTAAATGAACCAAACTCGGTAAAGATATTTGGTTCCGGTGTTTCGTTGCGTTGACAGATGCTTTTAATCTGGGCAATGATCTCTTCGGCCATATAGGCATAATCGAAATCGAAATTCAGTGCGTTCTTGATCGGAAAACCGCCACCGATATTGAGCGATGTAAGTTGCGGGCATACTGCCTTCAGGTCGCAATAAACCTGAACACATTTTGATAATTCGTTCCAGTAATATGCCGAATCACGAATGCCTGTATTGATAAAGAAATGAAGCATCTTTAATTCGAACTTGGGATTGTTCTTGATTTCTTCTTCGTAATAGGGTACTATATCATTATACCGAATACCAAGCCGCGATGTATAAAAGTCGAACTTGGGCTCTTCTTCCGAAGCAATACGTATGCCAATCTTGATCTTGCGTGTTATATTCCGGTCATACTCATCGAGTTCGAACTTATTGTCCAGGATTGGAATCACATTTTCGAATCCTTCCTCTATCAAATTACAGATGTTCTCAATATATTGCGGCCTTTTAAACCCGTTGCAAACAACATAGGTTTCTTTATTTAACTTACCTGATTCAAATAACGATTCTATTATTGGTATATCAAAGGCCGATGAAGTCTCTATATGTATGTCATTCTTCAGTGCTTCTTCGAGCACAAATGAAAAATGCGAGCTCTTGGTGCAATAACAAAAATTGTAACTGCCTTTATAATCAGATTTGGCAATTGCTACATTAAACAATCTTTTAGCTTTCTGAATCTGCTTACTGATCTTAGGCAGGAATGTAACACGCAAAGGTGTTCCATATTGCTTTATCACTTCCATCAGAGGTATATTGTTGAAGAATAATTCACTATCCTCCACTTTAAATTCTTCAGTCGGGAAGTCAAAAGTTTGTTCAATCAGATCGAGATACTTGTTTTTCATTTTAAGACAACTAACATTGGTTAAATGAGCAAAGTTACAACATTTTAATTGTTTAGCGCTTCAATTTTAAATCCGACTAGTTTACATTGTTGTCAAATTTGATATCTGACTAACTCAGATCAAAGAAAAAATCATATTTATAGGTTGGCAAGTGCATTTAATAATTTGAACGATTGGTTTTGCATTTTGGAATCTGGTAAGAATAAATTTTAGAGATTGTATTCTTAAATTTTAATGACTGCAAAAATCCCGGTTTAAACAGTTAGTCCTGGCAAAATCGAAGTTCTTATGTCAATTAAAATTAGAGAGCACAAATCACATCTATAATCAAAATGAACAATTCGAAAATGGTTATTTAGGGTCTGCTGAAAAACTCAAATACATCAAGTAGTAGGAACCAGTTGAGAATCCGAAATTTGATGCTGAAAAAGCTGAGTGTTCACAAAATGATGTACACGATGAATAACTGCACACAA
>JBAZWY010000063.1:0-4892 GCA_041660125.1 Lentimicrobiaceae bacterium | reverse complement strand
CTGTTATGATTAGCCGGTCGTAACATGAAAGTACACAGGATATTTCGCTTTTGTATGTTTCTGTTAATAGTTCCATGCTATAAAGTTACGCTTTTTACCTTTTTGGTTCTGGCTTGTCCAGGTTAGGTAAAGGCAAACCACTATTTGAAAACTTAAAAGAACGACTAACATGAATTCTTTTCTGCCCTACGCACTACTTCTTTGAATTGTAGCAGCCTTATATACTATTAGCCCTATAAACTACTGTTGGTTGTTGAATAACAACGAAATGTAGCGGAAATACAACTACAAGTATTTGTATTTTTTTGATTCCGGGAATGAACCCCAATATCTTTGCTGTGTCGAAAAATTAAAAAAAAGATTACAATGGAAACAAAAAAGATTGGGATTAAAATTGCCGAAGCACGAAAGAAAATCAATATTTCTCAGGCACAACTTGCTGAACGTTTATTCATTAGTCCACAGGCAGTGGGGAAGTGGGAGCGTGGAGAATCAATGCCGGATATCATTACTTTAAACCGGCTGGCGGAAATTTTAGGTGTTGACCTTAACTATTTTTCAGAAAACTTTCAATCCTCGTCAAATGAAGTGGTACTTGGTGAGCCTTTGGTAAAGCAATCGGCTGAATTACCAACAGAAAAGCAGAAGCAGAAGCTTAGCTGGGATATGTCGCGTGGAAACTGGGTTGACGCAGACTTTTCCGGGTTGAAAAATCTGCATGAAAAATTCAGTTCATCCAACATGCAGCGATGTAAGTTTAACGGTTCCGATTTGTCGGGACTTCTTCTAAAAAGCAATAATGTTGATAGCTGTGACTTCTCCGGTTCCGACCTCAGCAGCAGCCACATTCAAAGCTCCAACTTAGGTAACAATATATTTAATGACTGTTTGCTGAAAGAAACCGAATTTTCAGGAAGCAATATCGACAGATGCGATTTCTCCGGTGCCAATTTTACCGGAACCAAATTTTCAGAAAGCTTTATCTACGGCTGCGATCTCACCGGTGTCGATTTTACCGGAGTGGCAATTAAATCCGGCGGTATTACCGGAGTGGTGGTCAAATCTGGTAACTCCGGGAAAAATACAATTGCAAAAGCTGTGTGGAACCATACTTCGTTTATTGATACACAGATTGCCGATATCGTTTTCACCGGTACTTTAGAGGATTGCTATTTTGAAAACTGCGCATTTACCAGAGTGACATTCCAGGATGCAACACTTAGTAACACGTTCTTTAAAAACAACAAAAAATTGAAACGAATCCGGTTTATCGACTGTAAAGCAGACCGGATAACTTACGAATTCCTGAAACAAGGGAAGGCAGATTTAACAGGGATCACTTTGGTAACAGAAAAGGAGGGAACGAATAATGTTACAAAATGAACCCAATAGCTATCGGGTCGCCATTTCGGTACACGGATTGAAAAAATCCTATAAAAGCGTTCTTGTGTTGGAAGGGGTAGATTTTGAAGTAAAAACGGGCAGTATTTTCGCTCTGCTTGGCTCCAACGGTACGGGCAAAACAACGATTGTCAAAATCCTCACCACCCTGCTCAAACACGATGACGGAACTGCAGTTGTAAACGGATTCAATGTTGTTACAAATCCCGACAGAGTAAGGCAGTCCATTAGTCTTACCGGACAATTTGCCGCCGTGGACGAGATATTGACAGGGCGGGAAAACCTTATTATGATTGCCAGGTTGAGGCATCTCAAAAATTCTCGTCAGGTGGCGGACGATTTGCTTAAACGCTTCGGTTTGACCGATGCTGCAGATCGCAAAGTTTCTACCTATTCGGGCGGAATGCGCCGCAGACTCGACATAGCCATGAGTCTTGTTGGAGAGTCGCAGCTTATTTTCCTCGACGAACCAACCACAGGACTTGACCCCGAGGCTCGTATTGAAGTTTGGAAGTTTATTAAAGAACTTTCCGGTAACGGTACAACGGTATTCCTGACTACACAGTATTTAGAAGAAGCAGAACAGCTCGCCGATAGGATTGCTATCCTTCATAATGGCAGGATAATAGTAAATGGCACGCTTGCGGAACTGAAAAAGCTGTTCCCACCCGCAAAAGTGGAATATATTGAAAAACAACCGACACTTGAAGAAATATTTCTTGCAATTGTTGGCAAAAAGGAGGAAAATTAAAATGATAAAAACTTATTTTTTTATGGATATGGGTGTTATGTTTGGACGTTCCATGCGCCATATTTTTCGCAGCGTGGATACCATCATGACGGTCACCATCTCGCCGATTGCGATTATGCTGTTGTTCGTTTTTGTATTAGGCGGCGCAATTAAAATCGGTACGGATAACTATGTTAATTATCTGTTGCCAGGCATACTACTGATGACTATTGCAAATGGAGTAGGTTACGTATCTTATCGCTTGCTTTTGGATAAGCAACGAGGTATCTTTGAGCGTTTCCACTCAATGCCAATTGCCCGTTCGTCAGCACTGTGGGGGCATGTACTGGTTTCGTTGGTATCCAATGCGATATCGGTTACCGTAATCATTCTTATTGCATTCATCATGGGATTCCGTTCACCGGCAGGTGTTTTGCCCTGGCTTTCAGTAGTCGGAATACTCGTACTGTTTACGTTTGCCTTGACCTGGATCGCCGCAATTTCGGGACTTACCGCGAAATCAGCTGATAGTGCAGGTGCATTTGCCTTTGTGATTCATCTCCTGCCTTTTATTAGTTCTGCCTTTGTCCCGACCGAAACAATGCCCACAGTGGTACGTGTTTTTGCTGAAAATCAGCCGGTAACATCAATAGTTAACGCAATCCGTGCGTTGCTCAATAATCAGCCGGTTGGAAGCGATATTTGGGTCGCTCTTGCGTGGTGCGTCGGAATTATGTTCGTGGCTTATTTCTTTGCCATGCGGGCGTATAAAAAACGGGTGTAATAGATTGTTTTTGCCGAGGTGGTACATAATACCAGAAAAATTCCAAATTTGAACACCCAAACCAGGCGCGAGGAAACTATTTCTTGTGCCTGGTTTTTAGGAGGTCAACAGAACATTGTTTTTGGTTGTAAGATGCAGATGCTATAATTATTTTTGCAAAAAATCGTTTTATTAACAGTTAGCGCTTGTTGTAAACGACACTCTGCACATTTGTAAGATGACTAACCAGATACGAGAATACTTTACTTTTATACCAACTAAATAATGGATTTTTAAAAAACATAATGAAAATGATGATAGAAATTAGGACATACAAACTAAAAAAAGGCACAGGCAAGGTTTATGAAAAGGTGTTTGTCGAACAAAGCTTACCCATGTTAAAGCGTTGGAATGTTAATGTTGTTGATTATGGTTTTTCACTTGATGACGAAGAAACGTTTTATTTAATCAGAGGTTACAAAAATCTTGAAGACAGACAAAATAGCCAGGACGCTTTTTATGGAAGTGATGAATGGAAATCAGGGCCTCGTGAAGCTATATTGGCTTGTATCGAAAATTACAATTGTATGATTATTGAAGCGGATATCGAATTATTTAAGAAATCATTATTCAATGTCGTATAGTTAAGAAAAGCTACTACATTGCCTGCTTTTTTATTTCGTACGATAAAAAAACTTCTAAAAATAGTTCAAAAATGAATGACGCATTAGTTGTAATTGACGTTCAGGAAGGGTTTTTCTCGGACCCGAATTATCCTGTGTATAATGAAAACCATTTGATAAATAATATTAATAAGCTTATTGATTTTTTCAGAAAGCAGGATAAGCCTATTATTTTTGTTCGTCATATAGACGAAGATTTAATAAGAGGCACAACGTCCTGGGAGGTGTATTCTGAAATTCATACTAAACCCGTCGATATTTATGTAGATAAAACTACACCAGATTCATTTTTTAAAACAGATTTGCTGAATGTTTTATCAACAAAAAGCATTAATTCCATGGTCATAGCAGGCCTTCAAACTGAATACTGTATTGATGCGACTTGCAAGAGTGCTTTTGGTAAAAATATTCAGACCGTATTAGCAAGTGATGCGCATAGCACATACGACAATTCATTTATGAAAGCAGGCAAAATTATTGATTATCATAATAAAATAATTGGCCGGTGGTTTGCAAAATTGATAACAACAGAAGAAATTATTAAAACTACCGCTAGCATGAAATAATGCATGCGGGTTACGTTTCACTGAACTCTCTGTCTAAGGCGGATCGGTTCAGAGGTTTTCGAAGGCTTGTGGTTCGTAGAAAAAGTCGTTGAAAATTGATGTGAAATTGCCTCTTAATCCCGCACGACACCACACCATGAAACGTTGTGGGTAATGTTGATTTCAATCCCCGTCCACAAGATTAGCGAATAAAGTATTTATAGTTTTAACTTTAGATAAGAAAGAGATGACAGATTTAAGTGAAAAGGAGATTAATTATTCATCATTTGATATGGCTCTTAAGAGAAGTGATGAATTAGAGAAAGATTTGCGATTAAACCCTCACAATCATAGAGTATTAACAGGAGATAGGCCTACCGGGAATTTACATATAGGACATTATTTTGGTTCTTTACAAAATAGAGTTCGTTTGCAGGAATTGGGAGTGGAAACATATATTCTAATCGCAGATTATCAAGTACTAACAGATAGAGATGTGTTTCGAGATATTTCTAAATTTGTAACTGAACTTACTTTAGATTATTCAGCATGTGGATTAGACCCTTTAAAAAATAGAACATATATATTGGCGTATTTCGGTAGTTTTCGTGTCGTGGATTTCTCGCGTCGAAAAAACAAAGCTTAAATAGGGTCTGCTGTTTAATTCGCAAGGGCTTGTTAGTTAAATAATTATAACTATATTTGGGTAATAAAATGCACGGATATATGGATAAGACCCACAGAAAGCATGCACTTACCCCAAAATATGT
>JBAZWY010000062.1:0-5646 GCA_041660125.1 Lentimicrobiaceae bacterium | reverse complement strand
GTTGCCCTTGCAGGCGGATCATTTCAATTTATATTCCCCATTCTGACTTTCATTTTCTGATGTAGAATATCTTGTCGCTGTTGGGAGTGCAAAGGTAAATACATTTTTAACACCTGCAACTTTTTCTGAAAAAACTTTCAAATATATCTGGTATTAATTCTGAAGGTATTCAGTATCAGATTATCTGAGAGTAAATATTTTTTTTATTTTTTATGTGTAGCTTTTTCTGGTACAAATATATACAGAACCGTCTGGGTTTGTAAAGTCTTCTATTCTAGGAATATATCAATCATCCTAATAGTATTAGACTTTATACTAATTATTAGCTTATTGGCGTTAGTTTAGGTTTTATGTTCATTATGCTGTAAATATCATATTATGAATTAGCCGGTTCCTTTGGAAATTGTTTTCGATTCCCGGGTTTAAGGCTATCAATTTTCTTTCTGAATATGGCTTACTTTGTTTTTTAGGGTGGCGTAGCATGGAGTTAACGTTATGCTTTACATATCCCTGATTTCTGGTATTATTAATACAATTTGTAAGCTTATCAATCAGTTGGAGCTGGTTATCAACTTTATTGAGCAATAAAAGGCCGCCATCACTCGAAATTTGTTCGGTGTTGAACCGGACTTCAACAGCCTTATGATTAAAATCTGAAAGACTGAATAATAATTCAGTGGATTTATCGTAGGATTGGCTATTCTTGTTTCCAACATTTTTAGTAATTTTACTCATGGGCGTTTATTGATGTTTTTGCACCTTAAAGATATTGAATATCAATTAGATAACATAATAAATCCCCGCTTTTTTTTGCTTTTTGTGAATTATTCAGGTTAGAATTAATATTGAAAATCAAACGGAAAAATTTATGTTTTATTTTAACAGCTGATATTACTTATTCCAATCTTCGAATCAAATGTTTGAGCACACTTCCGGAATGAATTTTCCAACCATGATAATTAAATAGACCCAATTTCTAAATCTAATAGCTTATCCCCCAAAACCACGGTTCTTCTGCAGCTTTGCGCTCTTTTATCTGCTTCTCAATCAATTTAATATATTCAGTCATATTAATTTTCCTGCCTTTTATCTTTGCAGGCACATCCAACTCGGTTGTCAATGGAGCTAGGTCGATCTTGTCGGCAGTCATAATCAATGCGCCATTGTTAACGTCAACTTCTAGTATTACACCAGGCAGGCCGAAAAAGCGATCCGGGCCGGCGCTCACAGGCATATCCAGAGCAAACCAGGCAATGGTATTCTGCTTCCGCAAAGTGTCGTTTAACGATGCATTCATGCAGATATGACCGGCAACTTCTTTCATGTCATTCATGATTTTCCACTTTGGGGGTACTATTGTATCATGAATAAGATACGTTTTACCCAGAAGTGTAACCCCATCGTAAAGTGTATTGTCTTTGAAATTGCGCTTCATGAAGAAAGTTTCTTTACGATTGCTCCAACCTTCGCTTCCGGGTTCGGCTTCTTCTTCCGAGTTCTCATATTTCGATTCAGATGCATTCAGATGGAGATGAGTATAGGTTTTCCATTCCGAGCGAGTACCCCACATATACATGCTTCGTTCTCGTTGCTGCTTGCTGATATAATCAACCGAGGCCATCATTTTTGCCCAGTTTTGGGTACGAAGGTAACGGATGGTGCCTTCCGGTTTCTGGGCTTTCAGTTCAGTGGTTTGAAAACTCAGAAATACTATCAAGGCTATAATCGATACAGGAATAAATATTTTCATACAATGTGATGGTCTTAAAGTTTATTATGGATCAGATTAATCTTACAAATAATGAAGTTCACAATTTCTTTACATGAATCGGTTCTTCTGCATTTTATTCTCAAAGCCTTTCATATTATAGGTAACACTGAGCATGAAATAGCGGGCAAGAGTATTTGTTTTGCTTGTTCCAACAATGTTGTTGAATGCATACTGATTGATATTTACGTTTTTATTGAAAATATCAAAGGCTGCCAGTCGCATCTCAAACTTGTTTTTCTTCCCCATAATACGGCGTACTGAAGCGTTCCATAACGGTATAGACTGGTCGAAACCAAAGCTTTCATTTTTAAACACAGAGTAATTGAAGTTACTCTCAAAGAACATATGATCAATGAATTGCCATTTCACTGAGGAACGGATTGTGTAATTGTAGTAGTCTTGGTTATTCTCTTTACTTTTGTTATATCTTACTGTGCTGAAACCACCACTACCTCCAACTGAAAGTATTAATTTACTGGTAGCTGTAAAATTCAAGTTGCTTCCAAGATTATAGTTGATCGATTGAATTTCGTCGAGTGTATCATTGATGCGGGTTGGTGTATTGGAAGCATTCACTCCGCCATTAAAATCGATTGTCAGTTTTGTTTTAATGATTGGAATGCTCGACCAAAGCCAGGAACCCATGTTGGTGCCCTTATCCATATTTTCGGGAGTTGAAGTTGTAATCATACCCGTTTCCGGATCGAAGCGGGTACTCTGACTATAAACGATCGGGTTTTTCGTTATACCATAATTTATATTAACACCAATGCTCGAAAAGGACGACGGATTCCAGTAATGTATACCAAATTCCAAATTATGAGCATTTTCCGGAATCAGATCCGGATTTCCAACTACCTGGTAAGCCGGGTTGCTCGTGTTCTTTACCGGTTGAATATCATTAAAATCAGGAGCTGATATATCATTTGAATATCCTAAATCAAGGCGCATATTATTCTTGAATTCATAATTCACATTTACATTAGGTGTAAAGTTGGGATAGTCTTTAGTCACTTTCTCATTGTACCAGGGTAAGGCCTTGTCGAGAGAGTACAATCCTGTAAGTTTCAGCTGCTGCATAGCCACGCCGACGGAAGCATTAAGCCCGTTGTACGAATACCTGAGTGTGGAACCCAAGCGGTTGTACATTGTTACCTGATCGTAGTAAGCACTTAGACTATCGATGCGTACTTCGTTTCCGAAAGGATATGCCTGCCGGTTACTTTTATTGGTTAACTGGCTGAAGTTGTAAAAGAATTCGAGAAATACTCTTTTTGATAAAGGCTCAGTGTACAAAACGCTTGATTTTATTTCGTTGACATTTTTATTGGTATTGATCATTTGCCTTATTTGCTCTGTTGGTGTGGTAGCTTCGAAGAACTTATTTATTGAACTATAGTTCTCTGTACCATCGCTGAAATTACTGTTATATCCGCCACTGACTGCAAATGCACGTCCTTTCTTTTTGAAAAGATGCCTGTAAATGGCGGCTGATGTAATTTTTGATGCGGCTAAATCTGTGTTGTTATCAAGGTTGAGTGTATTGTATGGCTCAAGAGTATAATTGCTAAACAGTTGATTGTTGATTTTATGATTATTATTTAATGAATAGCGGAAATTTGCTTTCACAATTAGTTTATTGCTGGAATCAAATTCCTGCTCAAAGCGGGTTGCAATGCTGTGGCTCGACCTGAAATCGGAATTGATCAGGGTATCATACTGATCAAAAGCATTTTCTGCATCAATAGAAGTTCTCTGATAATTCTTTTGTTCAAAGTCCAGTTGGGTCTGATTGTAGAAATAGCTGGCATTAAATTTAGTTTTTTTATTATCAAAATTGAAGTTGGTTCCTGCACCATAATTCTCGGTAAGACCTTTTCCATCATAATTACTTACAGGCGAATCGTCGCTGCTGAAGTAAAACATACGGCCTCCGTTACGGTTAAACCCAAAATCACCGTTATCGAAATTATTGAAAGCATTATTCCCTTTAAACTCACCATAATCTTCCCAGTTTACACCGGTTTGGTTAATATTGTTACCATACCCGATAAAGGAAAGCTGCGATTTATCATTAAACCGGTTGTAGTTGGCTCGTGCAGCCCATCTTTCTTCGGTACCTCCTGCTATGGTAGCCTTGCCAAAAGCTCCTTTTTTGAATTCCGATTTTAGCTCAAGGTTCATGGTTTTTTCCTGTGAGCCGTCATCCACGCCTGTAAGTTTCGACTGCTCAGATTTTTCATTATAAACCTGAACTTTTGAGATAGCTTCGGCTCCCAGGTTTTTGGTAACACTTTTCGGATCGTCGCCAAAAAAAGTTTTGCCATCCACATACATCCGGGTTACATCCTTTCCTTGTGTGCTGATATTTCCGTCAGCATCTACATCAATTCCAGGCAATCGTCGCAATAAATCTTCAACCGTTGAGCCGGGCGGAATTTTAAACGTGCTGGCATCATATTCAACTGTATCGCCCTTGATACGCAGAGGTGCTTTTGCTGCTCTGATAACAACTTCCATCAGCATTGTGGAAATAGGCTTCATGGTAACAACCGACAGGTCATTGATATTAGTCGCCGAGGGTTGCAAAAGCTTCTGCACAGGCAAATAGCTCATATGTTGCACTTTAAGCAGGTAAGTGCTGTTTTTTACATTATTAAATTCGAATTCGCCCTTGTCGTTACTCGACAGGAAGTTGACCAACGATGAATCGGCATTGTTGAGTAACATTACTGTAGCGAATGGTATTGCTTCGTGTAAGGTATCCTGCAGAACACCTTTGATAGTGGTGCGGGATAGTCTTTGGTTTTGAGCCTGTGCGAAACAACTCAGTAGGGTTAATAGTAATAAGGGTAAAAAATACTTGAATCTCATAAAGATATTACTTTAAAGGCATGTCCGGATTATTATATTTTATGATCAAAGTAACGGCTAAATTTCAGATGCGAGTGGTATAAAAAAATTAAAAATATGTTAAAATCGACGTAATGGCATTATTAACTCACAATATGCTCTAGTTTATCGACGAATCCGATGCTGTTTTTAAACCTTTTTCAATGTAAACAAAAATGTAGATCCAACGCGGGGAGCGCTGCGAACGTTAATAGTTTGGACATGGCTTCGATAATGTATTCTTTCATATTATGCATGGCAATTATTAATATTCAGATGAATGTTTATAGCTTATTCCTGTTGAGGAAATTCTGATTTTGAAACAAATCCATACCAGAATGCAACTAAAAACTATAATCTTAAATTAGGTTCTTAATGATTTTGAGTGAATTCTCTAATTCCTGCCTAATTTCAGCATCAAAATGCGCAAACTCCCATCAGAAATTTATCATAATAGTATTACGTATTGAAGTTTAGGTGGTATGTTCGTTCTGGATGCATTTTAAATTTCATTCATTTAACTGCAAGAAATATCTTTTATAAAGGGAGAAAATATTGTAAAAAGATTGTTGTAAACAGATTTGTGACCTGGAGATTGTGGCTTTACAGCAAGGGTAGGAGAGAATCCTGTTTTGTATAAAAACACTTATTACAATAATTATGTTCCGGCGGCATAAGATTGAAATGAAAGATTGATGTTTTTCCCTGGCAGATGTACAGGTTATCAAAGGAAAATCTATTTGCCTGATGGAACAGGAATTTCTTCATAGATTATGCCATGGAATTGGATCAACAAGGTAGGAGTGGGGTAAAAACAGGGCAAAAAAAAAGCCCTGCGAACTTTCGTAAGCAGGGCAATAAGATTCGGCGGCGACATACTCTCCCGGTTTGATCCAGTACCATCTGCGCAGGCGGGCTTAACTACTCTGTTCGGAATGGGAAGAGGTGGGCCCCGCCGCAATAGCCACCAAAAGGTTTTAAAT
>JBAZWY010000061.1:0-9333 GCA_041660125.1 Lentimicrobiaceae bacterium | reverse complement strand
CGTCACCAAAATCGGGAAAGAAACCATTATTATGGCTCAGAAAATTAAAGAGTTAGTAATGGTTCCAGCTTATTGCTTCTGAATATTATGCCAAAAAAAACATCAAATTAAATGATTAGAGACTAATATACTACATATCAGAGGTAAATTGACAAAATAACATGTTTATAGTGATGCTTAGCTAAATGACAGGAATAAACCGGGATCATGTTCCGATGATATGGCTTATATGTTTTGAAAAACAGAAGGCATTACGATAATCAGATTACAAAATTTTTCAGTACCTTTAGAAACATGAATATATCAAATTCTATATTTTCAGGAGTTAATGGCTGGTCGCAGTTGCAGGAAATTACTCTGAAATTCAGCCAGGCAGGGATTTATATTCTTGTTGACGAAAATACCTGCGTACATTGTTTGCCTCTGCTCAGAGAAAAATGCACCGGGCTTGATGATGCTTTAGTAATTGAAATTCACAGCAATGAATCGAATAAAACTATTGCAAGTGTTGAAAAAATCTGGCAACAACTGGTTGAAGGTGAGGCCGTCCGGAGTTCATTAATGATTTGCCTGGGTGGTGGTATAATTACCGATATCGGAGGATTTGCAGCAGCTACGTATAAACGGGGCATGAGTTTTATTCATATCCCGACCACTTTACTCGCCATGGTTGATGCTTCACTGGGCGGTAAAACCGGTGTCAACCTGAACTCGGTTAAAAATCAGATCGGCATGTTTGCTCCTCCCATGGCCGTATTTATTTTTCCGGAATTCCTCAATACCTTGCCAACCAGGCAAAAATTATCAGGGTATTCCGAAATGGTAAAACATGCCATGATTGATAGCGAAAGGCACTTTCAGAAAATAATTGTACTGAATTCACCTGAAAAATTTTGCACGGAGAAATTCATTCTGGAGTCAGCATCCGTCAAAATGGAAATCGTAAATAACGATTTGAAAGAAAAAGGATTACGCAAAGTACTCAATTTCGGACATACCATCGGGCATGCTGTTGAGGCTTATTCGCTGAAATATGATTCCGATCCGTTGCTTCACGGTGAGGCCATTGCAATAGGCCTGATATGCGAAAGTTTTATTTCGATGCGGATGTTTGGTTTGGACGAGAACGATTTGAAACGACTGGCAAACCTGCTAAGCTGGCAATTTCCGCATTACCAGTTTAAACCCAGGCCGGCTGGCGAATTACTGGCTTTCATGGCTCACGATAAAAAAAATGACAGTAGTTCTCAGTTGAACTTTTCTCTTATCCGCAAAATAGGAGAACCTGTTTACGACCAATTCCCCGGGGAAAAACTTATTCTCGAAAGCCTGCATTTTTATATGAACCTGGAAGTAGGTTTTTTTGTGTAGCTATAGCAGACGAAACAACGCAATGTTATCTTTCACGATTATTGAAGCATCGCTGGCCGTCCTCCTGATGGAAAATGTTTGGAACAATTCACAGATGGAGAAATATGCTGATCCTTTGCTCTCACGTTGCACTTTTTAACTGCCCTTTTTGTATTATTATCCCTAAATTTGCATTTCTAATTTTATGCAAAATTAACCGGAATGCGTTGTATTAAAAATCATCACAAGTATATAGATTGTACAGTTACTTTACCTTTCAGCAAAAGCATTATCAATAGGTTATTAATTATTGACCGATTATCGGGGAATTCAAATATCAGCGGATTGCAATTAGAATCGTCGGACACTGTTGTAATGCAGCATTTATTGCAGGAAATCAGTTTCAGGAACAACCATTCCACTACCCCTACTGAAATTAATGTTGGAAATGCAGGCACTGTGATGCGATTTCTTACGGCATTGCTTGCTGTAACGCCTGGCAACTGGTTAGTTACCGGCACTCAGCGGATGCAGCAACGGCCGGTTAAACCGCTTACTGATGCGTTAATCAGCCTGGGAGCTAATATTGCTTTTGATAATATTCCAGATTATCCCCCGGTTCATATCATAGGAAATCAACAATTGAAAGGCGGAAAGGTGCAACTCGATGCAGGTATCAGCAGCCAGTTTATAAGCGCACTCATGATGCTTGGTCCCATTTTGAAAGGTGGAGTCAATATTGAATTACTGGGCGATATTATTTCCGGCCCTTACATTCGTATGACACAGGCTCTTATGCAAAAATCAGGAGCTGAAGTTGACTTTTCTGGCAATACAATAATGGTGAAAGAGGGACACTACCATAAAATAAATTTTTCATCAGGAGTTGAATCCGACTGGAGCGCGGCAGCTTTTTGGTACCAGGTTGTGGCTTTTGCTCCTGAAGCTCATATTGTTTTAAAAGGATTGCAGCCTGATAGCGTTCAGGGCGACTCGGTGTTACCCTCAATTTTTTCGAATCTTGGAGTAAGTTCGGTTTTTACAGGAGAAGGATTGGTGATTAAAAAAAACGGAAAGATTCCGGTGAATGAATTTGATTACGATTTCACGGAATGCCCCGACCTGGCCCAGGCAGTGATAGTAACCTGCGCTGCTCTGGGTATAAAAGGTAATTTTTCTGGGCTTAAAACATTGAGGGTCAAAGAAACCGATCGTATCGAAGCATTGCGAAATGAACTGACCAAACTGGGCTATGGTATTGATGTAGCAGAGGATCAGATAGTTACAAGCGGAACTGTTTTTATAAATAAACGTAATCATACGCCAGTAGTAGTGAACTGCTATGATGATCACCGTATGGCTATGTCATTCGCAACACTGGCAATATTACGCGAAGATATTTGCCTCGACGAACCTGAAGTAGTTAAAAAATCCTATCCGGGTTTCTGGGATGATTTGTCCAGGGCCGGGTTTAGGTTGGATTAAGAAGCAAAAGAAAACCTGACAGTGCCTGAAAGGCTTGTCAGGTCTAAGGTATATGGAAATAGGAAATAGGAAATAGAAAATAGAAAATAGGTGATCTTATTTATATCAGTAATTTTTTTTTGAATTAGATATTCCCATATTTATATCAAACAAAGATTTTCAATAATGTGTGTCCGTTATTATTTTTCAATTTATACTTATAACCACATTCACCTTTTAATGCCCTTTCCTGGCATATATATGAGTTTCAGTTATTTGGTTAAAAGGATAACATTTGTCAATTACAGTTTTATATGATTTTTTCCTACAAATTCTGTTAAATAGGTCAATTCATTACTTATACCTTGAGTATGACCTGATGTTATCAATGAGATATATCTTCCTTTGGGTTTAATAGCTTTTTATCTATTGAATTATTGACGTTCAGCCTATTACTTTAAGGGGGCAAGGCTATAAATATTTAGAACTCTCTTAATCTAAAAACAGAAAGTATGAAAAACTTGCTATGCTTATTAGCCCTATCTGTTTTATTATTCAGTTGTGAAAAGGGTGACATCACCCCTCCGGACCCGATTGAATACTTCACCGACATCACTTATGAAGTGACTTTTACAGGTGCGAGCTTCACACCTACTATCAATTATGGTGACCTGAAATATTCTTTACCTAATTATCCGGATTCACTGGTTTGGAATTACGTCACGGTTAGCAATGCCGTTTTGCCTTGGAGTAAAACCGTTAATACCTGTGTGGGTCATCCTGTACGAATAGGTGCAATTGTAAGTGGTACAGACAGAACCATGACATTTAACATTTACAACAATGCTGTACTGGTTGCCTCAAAAACCTTTGAAAGCAATGGTTTCCTTTGGGGTGGCAATCTGGAATACAACATACCCAATTCTCATTAAGAAATGATTATGCCCCAGATCGTAACAAGACTGGGGTATTTTTGTAAACGAAGTTAAAATTACTGTTAAACTATTGACAGAAAACGTTTTGTAGTGTGTTCCAGCGGATTCTATTTTGTTGTTACTAAACGTTTATCTTATTTATTTTCATAGATGTTCGTGTTTTGTTATATGAACGCTAACATCCGGCTATACGGCATCCTACATCCTTTCAACATCCGGTTAATAACTTTGTGAAGGCAAACAGCTAAATTTTAATAATTTTGCTTTTATATCCTAATAATACTCATATACATGAAGGTTGACATATTTATACCTTGCTTTATCGACCAGATTTATCCCGAAACCGGATTTAATATGGTTAAAATACTTGAAAAACTTGGGGTTGAAGTTCATTATAACAACCAGCAGACCTGTTGCGGTCAAATGGCCTATAACAGTGGTTTCTGGGACGAAGCAAAGGCAGTAGGGGAGAAGTTTATCCGCGATTTCCCTAACAACCGTTATATTGTAGGTCCTTCGGCATCATGTGCCGGTTTTGTAAGGAATTATTACGATGAAATGTTCTATAATTCAGCTCTGCATATAGAATACCACCAACTGAAAAAGAATTTCTTCGAATTTACTGATTTCCTGGTTAATGTGTTGGAAATTACCGATGTTGGTGCTTCCTTCGAACATGTGATCACTTACCACGATTCATGCGCTGCGCTTCGCGAATACGGATTAACCAGTCAACCCCGCGAATTGCTTAAGCATGTTAAAGGGCTTGAACTTCGCGAAATGAAAAATACTGATACCTGCTGCGGCTTTGGCGGAACATTTTCAGTTAAACATGAACCCATCTCTACCGCCATGGCCGAGCAAAAAGTTCTCAATGCGCTCGAAACCGGGGCCGAATATATTGTGAGTACTGATTCATCCTGCCTTATGCACCAGCAAGGGTATATTGACAAACATAGCCTGCCGATTAAAACCATGCATGTTATCGATTTGTTGGCGCAGGGCTGGTAGAAGATCGTTTCAATAGAAATGTATATAAATTAGAATTAGAAGAGGTAAATATTTATCTGGAATAAATGGTTACCCTATCAGCCTGTATTTTTTATAAAATTCCAAATTTAGAGATGGAAAATAAATATGTCCTGCAAATAGCTAACGAACTTGGAGTTCGTGATTTTCAGGTACTCAATACCATAAATTTGCTTAGCGAAGGGGCAACGGTTCCTTTTATAGCAAGGTATCGCAAGGAAATGACAGGCAGTCTGGATGAAGTTCAGATTGCTGCTATCCGTGAAAGATATGAGAAAATAATTGAACTCGAAAAACGCCGGGAAGCTATTATTGCATCTGTCAGCGAACAGGAAAAACTTACACAGGAACTGGAGAAACTTTTAATGGGCGCTTTAACTTTAAGCGAACTCGAAGATTTATATCTACCATACAAACCCAAACGCCGCACCCGTGCCTCTATAGCACGTGAAAAGGGTCTTGAGCCTCTGGCTAAAATCATCATATTGCAGCAGGAAACTAATCCGCTTCGCAAGGCAAAAGAATTTATCAATGCTGAAAAAGATGTTAAAACTGAAGAGGATGCATTGGCCGGCGCACGGGATATAATTGCTGAGTGGGTTAATGAAAACCAGCAGAGCCGTCAGCGTATCAGGAACCATTTCGAACGCTCAGGCGAAATTCTTTCCCGCCCGGTTCGTGGCAAGGAACTTGAAGGAATTAAATTCGAAACCTATTACGACTGGTCTGAACCGTTAATGAAAGCCCCTTCGCATCGTTTGCTTGCTATGTTTCGTGGTGAAAATGAAGGTTTTCTTAAATTAAATATTCAGCCAGACGAAGAACAGGCCATGGAATCCTTGAAAAAAATATTTGTAAAATCTGCAAATGAATCCTCGCGCCAGGTTGAGGAAGCCGTGAAAGATGCCTATAAACGACTTCTGCAACCATCCATCGAAACTGAATTCCGTCAGCTGGTAAAGGAAAAAGCTGACCTGGAGGCAATACGTGTTTTTGCCGAGAATTTAAGGCAGTTGCTTATGCTTCCACCTTTAGGGCAGAAAACAGTGCTCGCCATCGATCCCGGGTTTCGTAGTGGCTGCAAACTCGTAATCCTCGACCGACAGGGCCGGTTGCTGCATAACGAAACTATCTATCCTCATCCTCCTCAAAGCGAAGTAAAACAATCGGTT
This sequence comes from Lentimicrobiaceae bacterium, assembly GCA_041660125.1. Taxonomy (GTDB): domain Bacteria; phylum Bacteroidota; class Bacteroidia; order Bacteroidales; family UBA4417; genus UBA4417. The sequence goes on along the minus strand of JBAZWY010000061.1, from coordinate 3,383 downwards.
GCGAAGATTCAAAACCTGGTTAAAGCATACAAAGTGGAAGCTATTGCTATAGGAAACGGAACCGCAGGCCGGGAGACTGAGAACCTGGTAAGGCGTATTCCTTTTGATACCGAATTGATAGCATTGATGGTGAATGAAAGCGGAGCTTCCGTTTATTCTGCCTCAGCTGTTGCCCGCGAGGAGTTTCCCGAATATGATGTTACCGTTCGCGGTTCAGTTTCAATTGGTCGCCGCTTAATGGATCCACTCTCCGAACTGGTTAAAATTGATCCAAAGTCCATTGGTGTCGGGCAATATCAGCATGATGTAAATCAGAACCTGCTTCAGAAGAGCCTGGAAACTGTAGTTGAAAGTTGCGTAAATAAAGTAGGAGTAGAACTGAATACAGCGAGTAAGCAATTGCTTACCTATGTTTCGGGCGTTGGCCCGGTGCTTGCAGCCCGTATTATTGAATACCGCGATAAGAACGGGATGTTCAGAACGCGCGAACAATTGAAAAGTGTACCCCGCTTGGGTGAAAAAGTATATGAACAGGCTGCCGGATTTCTGCGTATCCGTGAATCGGAAAATCCGCTCGATGCCAGTGCAGTGCATCCCGAGAGTTATCCGATAGTTATGCGAATGGCTAAAAAAGCCGGATGTTCTGTTGCCGACCTGATAAATAATGGTGAGTTGCAAAAGCAAATTAACCTTGAAGAATTTATTACCGATAAAGTCGGAATGCCTACGCTCATGGATATTATGGCAGAACTGTCAAAACCAGGCCGTGACCCGCGCCAGAAATTTGAGTTGTTCGAATTCGATAAAAACGTGAATTCGATGGATGACCTGAAACCGGGTATGATTCTCGACGGGCTGGTTACCAATATAACCAATTTCGGCGCTTTTGTCGATATAGGTGTTCACCAGGATGGCCTGATACATGTAAGCCAGCTTGCTGATAAATATGTAAAGGATCCGAACACGATCGTAAAACTGAATCAAAAAGTCAGAGTGAAAGTTCTTGAAGTTGACAAAGATCGAAAAAGGATTCAACTTACACTCAAGAATGTTCATTAGCAAATAAACTATTGCCAGGGAGACTAAAAGAAAGTTAGTGTTGCAATACCAATATGAGGAAGAATTTAATTCATAAATAATGACAAATAAAAAACTAATCTATTTTAAGTATAGAGACTTCCCTTTAGAAGCAACCTCTTCATTATTATTTCTTTCTTGACGTAGTTGCTGCTTCCAGAAATGCTTTCATCAAAGGCATGCTGAGCGGGCTTTTTGTATCCATCCGCTCGGGATGCCATTGTACTGCCATCAGGAAGGGTTTTCCCGCAGGATCAGCCCATTCAATAGCTTCGGCAATGCTATCAGCGCTCCAGGCTGCAATTCGAATGCCAGGAGCAGCCTTTTCAATTGCCTGGTGATGATTGGAGGCTACCATTCCTGTATCAGCTTTTGTAATGTTATTGAGCATACTGCCTTTTAATACAGTAACTGAATGGAAGCAGTGAATGTAATCCTTGCACTGGTGAATAACATTTCCCGGATGATCTTTAGGGATATCAACGATAAGCGTTCCGCCAAGTGCTACGTTTACTATTTGCTGTCCGCGGCAAACCCCCAAAATTGGCATCCTCAATCGCATTGCTTCACTGATCAGTGCAAATTCGAGTGAATCGCGCCCGGGATTCGATTCGCAGCGGGTTGAATCATAGCCTTTTCCATAATAGGCCGGAACTACATCTTCTCCTCCGGTAAATAAAATTGCATCACAGGTGGATAGAAGTCTTAAAGCTGAATCTACCTGCATTCCTTTCATGTCGATAATTTCAGCCAGCGAATCACTTCTGTGTATCCAGTTTTTGTAATTATCGCTGCCCGACGACAATGCAATCCGCAATGGTTTATCATCGGATGTTGATTTACATCCCGGAAATAATGCCGTGCCCGAAAGCAGGAATAAGGTTGCTAATATTCTCAATGTTTTTCCAGCCATGTAGTGTTGTTTGATAATTAATCACAGAAATGTTATTTTTTTACCCCTTCGCCATGTCTTCCGGCTGCCACTTTGTTCCCTTGTTTTATATTTCCTTTTTTAATACAACATGTGCATCTTCTCTTTTTCCTTCCATCCGGCATCATACTTGTTTTCAACAAAGCAAATTAATAAATCAGCATCATATTTATTGTCGGCAAACCAAATTATTTTCCAGGCATCATATTTATTTTGACAAAAATACCATAGACCTTTATTGCCATCAGCATCGTACGCATTTTTTACCTTGTAAACCAATAAATCGGCATCATATCGGTTTTCGACTACAAACACCTTAATGTCGGCATCATACCGATTGTTGTAGCTGAAAACTTTCTGAGCGTGAGAAGGTAAGGAACAGATAAAAATAGATATCAGCAACCCCCCAAAATATGCTTTTTGCATATCCGTAAATTTGAAATAAAGATAAGTTTAATTTGCAAATTGGGCATTGCAGGCAATTAAAAACAGATAGGTTAAAAATTCAGATAGAATTCTTTTGTAAGTTGCTTGTATTCATCACTATATACCGACCTTGAAATGTAAATGATGAATTCATTTTCGGGAACAAGCTGTTTTATTCTTCTGGTAAATGTAACTAAAACACGATGAGCTTTATGCTCCAGTGAACTTTTCACCCATGTCACTACAGAAGGATGTAAATTGAAACCGGCCGCTTCCTGTTTCCAGTTTTCGAATGCATCAGCAGGGATTATGAAAGCAGCTTTCCCATTCTCAGTGAGTTGTTTTGATGTGTTTTCGAATAAATCACTTAAAGGTAAAGTATCATTATGACGTGCAGTATTCCTTGCTTTGTCAGGTGCTTTGAGTGAATTTATAAAAAAAGGGGGATTGCTGATAATAAGGCTGTATTGAGGTTGTTTCCCGGTTGGAAACTCCTGTATTGAAGAGTTGAATATATGAACCTGGTCAGTCCATGGACTTAATAGTATATTCTGATGAGCAAGTGCAGCGGCATCAGGATCTATTTCGACAGCGTCGATTTCAGTTTTGAGGTTTCGCTGCGCCATCATCAAAGCCAGGATACCTGAACCTGTGCCGATATCCAATATGCGGGTTTCATTGTCACAAGGTGCCCACGCACCAAGCAATACAGCATCTGTACCAATTTTCATGGCTGCTTTGCTATCGTCGATACTGAATTTTTTAAAATGAAACACTTAAAGTGAAAAGTGAAAAGTGAAAAGTGAAAAGTGAAAAGTAAGGAGTAAGGAGTAAGGAGTAAGGAGTAAGGAGTAAGGAGTAAGGAGTAAGGAGTAAGGAGTAAGGAGTAAGGAGTAAGGAGTAAGGAGTAAGGAGTAAGGAGTAAGGAGTAAGGAGTAAGGAGTAAGGA
>JBAZWY010000060.1:0-9669 GCA_041660125.1 Lentimicrobiaceae bacterium | reverse complement strand
TTGTGTGCAGTTATTCATCGTGTACATCATTTTGTGAACACTCAGCTTTTTCAGCATCAAATTTCGGATTCTCAACTGGTTCCTACTACTTGATGTATTTGAGTTTTTCAGCAGACCCTAAATAACCGATTTCAAAAAAATGTCCTGAAGATGTCCAATTTCTTTCCTGTCGATCATTATTGATATGTAATTCAAACAGTCAATAACTTAAAACGAAAAGAAAATGGAACACAGAATTAATGCCTATGAAAAAGGTCAGGGAGCCGTGAAATCGTTATATGCCATTGGCGCCTATTTGCAGAAATCCCCGATCGAACAAAAACTCCTGGATTTAGTTTATTTCAGAGTTTCTCAAATCAACGGTTGCGCTTATTGTCTGGATATGCATTCCAAAGACTTGCGTGCGGCCGGTGAAACCGAGCAGCGTTTGTACATGCTGGATGCCTGGCGCGAAGCGTCTTTGTACTCTCAACGCGAACGTGCTGCGCTTTCATGGGCCGAATCTGTAACTAAAATTACAGGCGGCCAGGTACCGGATGAAGTTTATCACGAAGCGATTAACCATTTTTCCGACCAGGAACTGATCGATTTAACGCTGGCGGTAGGTATCATTAATGTTTACAACCGGTTTAACATTGCCTTTCATACGCCTGCCGGTAATTACCAGGTTGGTCAGCACGCAGTGTTGAAGCATTAATCCGTTAAACTCGTGTATTTGAGTAAATCAGAAATCATTAAAACAAAAGCAAAATGAAAGAATTCATGTTTATTTTCAGGCAACCCAGCTACGATTTCAGCCAGGTTTCGCCAAATGAAATGCAGGCATTAGCAAAAAAATGGCAGGACTGGATAAGCGGTATCGAAACCCAGGGAAAGTTTGTAAGCCATGGGAACCGCCTTTCAACCGAAGGCAAAGTTCTTAAAGCAGGTGGTGTTATTACCGATGGACCCTTTGTCGAAATCAGGGAAATATTAGGTGGTTTTATCATTATAAAGGCTGAGAATTTAGATGATGCTGCTACTTTAGCTCACGGCTGCCCCGCGTTGGATACCGGTGGAAGTGTCGAAATCAGGCCTTTTTACGAATAAATCAGGATCAGAAAATAGAATCCGCTCTGTGGTAACGGAGTGGATTTTATTGTTCAGAAATATGGAAAAAGAAAGCAATTCATTAAAACTGTTATTCCAACAGGAATTTTCCAAAATGGTTGCCGTTATCAGCAGCCGTTTTGGATTACAATACATTGAAATTGCCGAGGATTTGGTGAGCGAAACATTTCTGCAGGCGGCCGAATCCTGGGGAATGAAAGGTATTCCTGAAAATCCGGCAGCCTGGCTCTACGCTGTGGCAAAACAAAAAGCGCTCTACCATTTCAGAAGAAATAAAATTTTTGATGAGAAAGTAGTTCCGCAAATAACAACAGGAGTGATCATTAACCCGGAAGCAGAAGAATTGGATTTCTCGGCACCAAATATTAAAGACAGCCAGTTGCAGATGATTTTTGCGATATGTAACCCGGCCATCGCCAGCGAGGCCCAGATCGGACTGGCATTGCGGATTCTTTGCGGTTTCGGAATCGATGAAATTGCCGAAGCCTTTTTAACCAGTAAGGAAACCATCAACAAGCGGCTTTTCAGGGCAAAAGAAAAACTGCGGAATGAAAAAGTAAAGATGGAATTTCCGCCTGACCGGGAAATAACCGGGCGGCTCGATAATGTGCTGCATGTTATTTATCTGCTTTTCGGCGAAGGTTACTATTCCAGAACCCAAAACCAGATTCTCAGGAAAGATTTGTGTGCCGAAGCTCTGCGCCTGGGAATAATGCTCACCGAATATGAACGGACAAACCTTCCTAAAACAAATGCGTTGTTGGCGCTTATGTGTTTTCATGCATCGCGGTTTGGCGCCCGGCAATCCGGAAATCCGGAATTTTCGGGTCTTATTCTTTATGAAGATCAAAACGAGGATTTGTGGGATGAGCAATTAATTGAGCGGGGCATCCATTTTTTAAGTCTTTCGGCACAAGGAGATGAGATAAGTTCGTATCATCTGGAGGCGAGAATTGCTTCGTGGCACTGCATAAAGGAAGATACTCCGGGAAAGTGGGAAGATATTTTGTTTTTGTATGATCGGCTGCTGGTGGTTAATTATTCGCCGGTGGTTGCTTTAAACCGGATTTATGCCCTGTACAAAGTTAAAGGACCAAAATTGGCTCTGGCTGAAGCCGAAAAACTAAAACTGGAGGACAATCATTTTTATTTTCTGCTGCTTGGGGAACTTTGTAAAGACCTGGATGCAAAGCAATCCCGGCTTAATTATCAGAAGGCGCAGACTTTAGCCAAAACATTGACCCAAAAAGAGGGAATCCAGAAAAAGATCGACAGCCTTGCTTCGGAGAAAATCTGAAGTAAATTCTTGATCTATATCAATTGAACCTGGAGATTTTGAGTTGAACTTTGCGCAATGAAAACTAATTTGCAATTTGAAATTCTTGCAGATAAGGAAAACACATACTGACGATCAGACGTGGGTATTTTAGCATACCGACAATTGAAGGACAAAACCTTAAACTACAGAGGAATACAGATATGAAAACAAAGATTATAACTTTAATATTAACGATTATTGCTTTGACTTCGTGCAAAGTAATAATCATAGAATCTACTCAGAAGAAAATCAATAAAATAGACATATTGAACTTTAGCAGTGGATATTCTGATGTGAACGGATTGAGAATGTATTACGAAATTTATGGACAGGGGAAACCAATCGTTTTAGTTCATGGTGGTGGTTCGACAATCCAAACAAATTTTGGAAAAATCATTCCATTGCTTGCAAAAAACAGACAGGTAATTGCTGTTGAATTACAAGCTCACGGACGTACAGGTGACAGAAATGCAGACCTTTCGTTTGAACAAGATGCAGATGACATTGCTACCCTTCTCAAAAACTTAAACATCGACAAAGCTGACTTTTTCGGCTTTAGCAATGGTGGAACAACTACTTTACAAGTCGCTATTCGACATCCGGAAATAGTTGATAAAATGATTTTAGGTTCAGCGCTTGCTAAACGAAACGGAGTTCCCGATTGGTTTTGGGGTTTTATAGAACATGCCAAATTGGAAAATATGCCAGAACAACTGAAAGATGGCTACAAAAAAGTTGCAGTGGACACAAATGGATTACAAATAATGCACGATAAAGATGCAAAAAGGATGGTTAGTTTCAAAGATATACCTGACAAGCAGATCAAATCCATTAAAGCGCCAACCTTAATTATAATAGGTGACAAAGACGTTATTACACCTGAACACGCCATTGAATTACACAGACAAATTGCCAACTCTGAATTAGCAATAATTCCGGGTGGACACGGAGAATATATAGGAGAAATAACAACAATAAAACCAGATTTTAAAGAAAGCGATCTTGTTGTCCCGATGATCGAAAAGTTTCTTAACAAGAAAGATAAATAATCAACAAACTGCTAACGTACACCTCGTCATTATGCAGGAAGTGCAGAAAACCAACCTTTAAAATAACAAAAATGAAAATTACGATTTTAGACGATTATCAAAATGTTATTGAAAGCCTTAAATGTTTTGAGCTATTAAAAGGGCAAAAAGTTCAAATATTACATGCAACTGAAAAGAATCCTGACAAACTTGCTTCTTTAATCGCTGATAGTGAAATATTAGTTCTGACTAGAGAAAGAACTGAAATCACAGATGAACTTCTGAAAAAGTTGCCCAATCTTAAGTTAATCAGTCAAACAGGTAAAATATCAAACCACCTGGACCTTTCTGCCTGCACAAAATACAATATTGCAGTTGCCGAAGGTGTTGGATCGCCTATTGCCCCAGCTGAGCTAGCCTGGTGTTTAATTCAAAATGCTTACCGGCAAATACCTCAAGCCATAGAAGCCATGAAGAAAGGGCTTTGGCAAACCAATATTGGCAAAGCATTAAATGGACAAACTATTGGAATATGGGGATACGGAAAAATAGGCAGGCGAATTGCAGCATTTGCAAAAGCATTTGAAATGAAAGTTGTGGTTTGGGGTAGCGAGAATTCCAGAAATAAGGCGCTCAATGACGGCTTCTTAGTTTCAAATAGCAAAGAAGAGTTTTTTTCATCAGTGGATATCCTGACATTGCATTTACGGTTAGTGAAAGAAACCACCCATATTGTAACAGGAGAAGATTTGGCTTTAATGAAACCAGATTCGTTACTGGTAAATATAAGCAGAGCAGAACTTATAGAGCCCAATGCGTTGGAAAACGCACTTATTAAAGGAAAACCTGGTTTTGCTGCTCTTGATGTTTTTGAAAGTGAGCCAATTTCGGATACGAATTATCCGCTATTTCAAATGCCAAACGTAATTTGCACACCACATTTGGGTTACGTGGAGAAGAACGGATACGAATTATATTTTTCCAAAGCGTTTGAGAACATTATCGAGTTTGCAAAGGGTAATCCCATTAATATAGCTAATCCGGAAGTTTTGAAACAATGACGAGTGTATAACACTTCAAATTTCACCACACATAAATCAAAAAAAGCAGATACCATGAAAAAGAAGTTTCTCTTGTTATTAGCCCTAATTTACGGAGGAGTAAGTTACAGCCAAACTATGAATATTGAGGCTAATTCCAAAGCGAAAGCATATTCAGTTGATTCGATTCAAATCGATACAGATATTCATAAAGTTTACTCATTAATTTCAAATATTAGCGACTGGCCCCGTTGGTTTGAGGGTGTTACAGAAGTTCACCTGAAAGGAAATGCAGAAGAGGGTAAAGATTTTGTATGGAAAGCGCAAGGGTACAAAATGAAATCAAAACTTCATACTGTCCGTCTCAATTCCGACATTGGCTGGACAGGGAAAATGTGGTGGATAAAAGCAGTCCATAATTGGCATTTTGAAAGTTTGCCAAATGGCCGCACTGAAGTGATAGTAAAAGAGAGTTTTAGAGGTTTGGGCTCATCTCTTATGAAGAACTCTATGAAGAAAGATATGAGGAAAGATTTAGTTTGCCTGAAAAAGGAATCTGAAACAGCAAACAGCAAAAGCACTAAATGACTGTAGTAAAAATATAGAAAACACAATGGAGACAATTAATTTATCAAAAGACATCAAAGATCGCAGAGAACAGTTTGATGAGATGGGGAAAATATATTACTCGGCAAATCATGTAAAAATTGAACCAGAACAGATTGCGGATGTGCGTTGTTATTGGTTTATTCCTCAAAATCCAATGACAGATAAAACAATTATATATCTGCATGGAGGAGGTTATATTATGGGATCGATTGAGTCCCATGACGCCATGGTCAGCCACCTGGCCGACCGGTTTAATGCCAGTATCTTATTTGTAGAATACGCTTTGGCTCCTGAAAACCCTTATCCGGCAGGGGTCAATGATTTTTTAAAGGTGTACAGGCAGTTGCTTCAGCAAAACAGTTCATTGAAATTGTTTGTTATTGGAGATAGCGCAGGAGGAGGAATTTTGTTATCTGCTCTGGCAAAGATGAACGACCTGAATCTGCCCCAACCCGCTGGGATCATTGTGATTTCGCCATGGTTCGACCTCGAATGCACCGCTGATTCATATGAATTAAACGAGTCAATTGATCCCATATTTACAAAAGCCATGATTCAGCAGTACGCGTCACTTTATGTCGGCAACGGTAATTTGTCTGAAGCAAACCCCATCCGATGCAAATTGCAAAATTATCCTCCCGCTTTGATTCTTGTTGGAACGAACGAACTATTGATTGATGATAGTACGAATTTCTTTCATGAAATAAAAAAATATCAACCCAAATCAAAACTGAGTATTTATGAGAATCAGAGCCATGTTTGGCTATTGCCAGATATCAGCACTGATGCATCCCAAAAAGCGATCAATGAAATGAAAGGCTTCTTAGATAGCTTATAGATCAATTTAAATAGTACCTCAAAGGAATAAAGAAACAGACAAATGAAAACAACATTTTATAACCTCTTTGTTGTATTGTTGTTGTTTACACCAAATGTCAAAGGACAGTCAAACGAAAACAGTAATCAGATGAAGAAGCAAATTTTAATCGACAAATTTTTCATCCCTAAAAATTCAATAGAAGAGTTTAACCAACAGATGAGGTATAACAGGGATTTTAATAAAAACCTTCCTGGTTTTATAAAAGACGAAGTATTTGTACAAATGGCTGAAGATGGAAGTCTGGCCGTTATAACCGTTGCAATATGGGAAAATCGGGAAAGTTTAATTAAGATTTGGGATGTTGTTCAAAATGAATATAAAAGAATTGGCTTCAATCCAGTTGAGTTTTGCCAGCGGTTAAATATTAAAATGGAAAGAGGATTATTCCAGGATATGGAAGGCTGAATTTCCTGTCAACAGCATAAAAATAAGAACATTAAAAACAAATAAGCCATGGATAAGAATTTAAAATTAACAACCTCAATTGATCTGAATGTTTCAATTGACAAAGTGTGGTTTGCACTGACTGACAAAGAACTGATTAAACAGTATTTCTGGGGAACAGAAGTTAACTCTGACTGGAATGAAGGAAGCCCGATTTCCTATTCCGGTACCTGGGAAGGGACTGCTTATGAAGACAAAGGATTCATCCTCAAAATAGAAAAGAACAAAACCTTAAAACACAGTTACTGGAGTTCGTTTTGGGGAACCGAATTTAATCCTCACGATGTTAGTATTATCACGTATGAACTTTCAGCAAACGGAGAAATGACCACTTTAACTGTCACCCAGGAAGGGTTTAAAGACCTGCAATCCCGCGATCATTCGATTGAAAACTGGAACGGGATTTTTACTAACATTAAGAACCTGCTTGAAAAATAGAATGATTGACTTAGTAAACCAGAAAGTGCTGCTACTTAAATGAAAAATCCTAGTTTCATTGGACCGAGCCTGAAATTGTGAACCATTTTCACGGTTGATTGTTTTTAGATTATTTTAAATAATCAATCATGAAAGAGCTCGAACTTTATATCAATTCATACTTTGGGATACCGGCTGATGAGATGGCTGAAATAACCGGTTTCTTTAAGCTCACCACTTTGGAAAAAGGCAGTTTCTTCCTCAAGGAAGGTCAGATTTGTGATAAATTAAGTTTTCAGAAATCAGGATATATTCGCGTATTCAAACAAACCGAAGACAAGGAAATAACTCAGTGGATTTCGTCGAAGGGATACTTTGTTACTGATCTCCGTGGAATCTATTTTAACCAACCGGCAATGTTTACTATTCAGGCCTTATCCGATAGCGAATTGTACACCATTAACAGGGAAGATTTACGGAATCTGGTTGATTATATTCCGAAATGGCAGGAACTTGAAAAGCTTTTTTTGGCGAATTGTTTTACCTATCTCGAAACCAGGGTATTTAATCTGCTTTCGTTGTCAGCAGAGGAAAGGTATATAACCTTATTCGAACAAAACCCTGAATTGTTCAACCATGTACCATTGCAATACCTTGCATCTATGATGAATATGACCCCTGAAACGTTGAGCCGGTTAAGAAGAAAGATGCTTGTCTGAATTCTTGATCTATATCAAGAGCAGGGGCTAATTTTTGCCAGAACTTTGACCGATATTTCGGGCTAATGAGAACTACTAAATGCAAATTAATACGACAGCCGGGAATTCAATTGACTTTTCGCACAATGGAAAGATAAGAGTCATAAAGAGTTTTTTTTGTTATGTCACACTCATCAAATAAAGAAAATGAAAATAGCACTAGTAACGGGCGCAAACAAAGGAATCGGATTTGAAACCGCAAAACAATTAGCTGAACTTGGACATTACGTTTATCTTGGTTGCCGGGATATAACTTTAGGAACACTTGCAGTGAAAAGTCTTCATAACCTTGGGCTAACAAACACTGAATTAATTCTTATTGACGTTACAAACCTGGAGACAATTGTATTAGCAAGAAAAACAGTTGAAATAAAATATAACCGTCTTGATATATTAGTGAATAATGCAGGTATTTTAGGAAAGGTTCCACAACCAGCAGCAACTATTTCAGTTGACGAAATCAGGAGAATATTTGACACTAATTTTTTCGGGACAATTCAAGTAACCCAAGAATTTATTCCGCTGCTTCAAAAGTCTGAAGAAGGACGAATAGTAAATGTAACAAGCGGACTTTCATCATTGACACTTCACAACGACCCCACCTGGAAATATTATCCTTTTAAATCAGGGGGATATAGCGTTTCGAAGACGGCACTAAATGCTTACACCGTGATGTTGGCATTTGGTTTAAAAGATACAAACATAAAAGTAAATGTTGTTGACCCTGGACATACTGCAACAGATTTCAACAACTATCGTGGAGACAGGAAACCGGAACATTCAGCAAAAGTAATTGTGAAATATGCAACAATAAAAGATTCGCAAACAGGAAAATTATTTGACGAAGAAGGAAATGAAATGCCTTGGTAAAACAATATGAAAACGAACAACAACCACTACAGCAAGCTACAAGCCGGGTTTCAGTGCTTCGTTGGCAGGGAATTACTTCCGGTTAGCCATAGAGATGAAAAACACCATTTTGGCAGCTCCAAAATCAAAGCGGCGATTGAAAAATCCGGTAAGGACGATTTTCAGATTGACTTTGTTCTTCCTGGGGGCACTTCACGCTTACCTTAACACCAATCAGGCAAAAGGCATAGTTTTTATCGTTATCATTGTCCTGAATGCTGGTTTGGCTTTTCTGTTTGGGCAAGATTATTAACCTATTCAATATAAATACTGAATCATAAGTGGGCACTTAAAACCTACTGATTGTTAATTGTTTGTAATTTAGTCCTTTAAAATTCTTATAATAGAATTTTGTAAGTCGCGCGAAGTCGTAATTGCTTTAAGTCATGAGATTAGTGCATTTATAAAAGCTAAAATCCAATTGCGAATTTAAATCTTCATGATAAAAAAAGCACTACAAATGTTATGAATAAAGAATCTGACTAGATAATATTTTGATGTGCTGGATAAAATACCACCTGAAGTTAAAATTTTATATTGATTTTGATTTTGTTCTTTTGTCATGACACAAAAGAACCAAAAAGTCTAGGCTTAATATAAATTTTACACATCTGTACGCCTCGGTAAATGCCCGCAAAACAAGGCTTGAAAATTTGGGAACAACATCCTGAAAGCACGTGAAGCTGGTGTTTTGCTACGCACATGCCCACGCGTTTTACCTTCGGCTACAGCTGTTGTAAAATTTCTATTAGACCGGTCCCTACACCCTGAAAATTGTGCTCATGAGCCAAATCCCTGTTCCAAAATGTTGCCATAAGTATAAGTTTTCTTATTAGGGACCGGCCTTAGAAAAATAAGTTAGCGGTTCTTGACGGAGGTATGTGCGAAAGGAATGTGCGTAGCAATACACAGCAACGACAAATGCATGGATTTGTACCATTCTTTCATGCCTTGTATTGCGAGAAGATACCTCCGGATTAGAAACGCAACTTATTTTTATAAAGCCTTGATCTTTTCTTTGTTACTTTACTTTTGTATCAAGTACTCCCTTTAGAAAAATAAAGAATAAAATTAAACTAAGTAACTTTGAGTAACTCTGAGCAGCAAGATCATCCTTTTGAATGGAGCCTTAAGCCCATCATCAAGTCTGGTTTTG
>JBAZWY010000059.1:0-10208 GCA_041660125.1 Lentimicrobiaceae bacterium | reverse complement strand
TATCCTTTTATCTTTTGTCTTTATCCTTTTATCTTTTGTCTTTATCCTTTTATCTTTTGTCTTTATCCTTTTATCTTTTGTCTTTATCCTTTTATCTTTTGTCTTTATCCTTTTATCTTTTGTCTTTTTTGAAGTTCATGAATTAATCAAGCTAAAAGAGCTATGTTTGCACTAAACAAAGTTTCTTTTAATCAATCTATTAAGATGTTCGTGATGGCAAGAGGAATATCCCGTTTTATCCTGCTGGCTTTTCTTACTATTTTTATACAACTGGGCATAAAAGCTCAGCCAGACAATACAGAGCAATGGCCTGGTTTTCGCGGTCCAAATGGAAGTGGGTTTATCGAAAATGCTCAACCTCCAACTATATGGAGTATTGACAGTTCACAGCATATAAAATGGAAGGTGCCGATTCCCGGTTTAGGCCACTCATGCCCCATTATCTGGAATAATTACCTCTTTGTAACAACGGCAGTAAACAGCGCCAATACTGAATCCCTGAAAGTTGGACTTTATGGTGATATTGATGAAGCTGATGACAATACAGAACATGAGTTTAAAGTCTATTGTTTAGATAAGAATTCAGGCAAAATAATATGGGAGAAAGTTGCTCAAAAAGGAATCCCAAAATCGAAACGTCATACTAAATCATCGCAGGCAAACTGTACGCCGGTTACTGACGGGAAGTATTTAGTTGTGAATTTTGGTTCCGAAGGACTTTATTGCTATGATTTAAGTGGAAACCTCATCTGGAAAAAGGATCTTGGAATACTGAATCCCGGACCTTACACCGATCCCGGAGTTGAATGGGGCTACGCAAGTTCGCCGGTTATTTATAAAGATGTGTTGATTATTCAATGTGACATTCCCAACAATCCTTTCATTGCAGCTTTGGACCTTGCAACGGGAACTGAAAAATGGCGGACATCCCGTGGCGATGAAGTTTCGACATGGTGTACACCTGCTATTTACTCAAAGGAAGGAAAAACTCAGGTAATTGCCAATGGTTACAGAAGAATTTGTGGCTATGAGTTTGAAACCGGGAAACAAATCTGGAGACTAAGCAATGGCGGTGATGCCCCCGCTCCTACCCCGGTTATTGCGAATGATCTTATTTATCTGAATAGTGCACATGGGAAATACTCCCCGATTTTTGTCGTAAAACCTGATGCAGTTGGTGATATTACTCTTGCGCCAGACAGCACAACTAATAAATATATTGTTTGGAGTGTAAAACGAGGTGGCGCGTACATGCAAACCCCGCTTATTTATAACGGATTATTGTATAACCTTCAGGTTAATGGCCAGCTAACCTGTTACGATGCATTGACAGGCGAAGTAAAGTATAAAGAACACCTGAAAGAAGCATTTTCGGCATCAGGTATTGCTGCTGACGGGAAGCTGTATTTTAGTTCCGAAGAAGGGAATATTTTTGTGATTAAAGCTGGTCCGGAATTTAAACTGCTCGCTAAAAATGCACTTAATGATATTTGTATGGCTACCCCGGCGATTTCAGGGAATGCAATATATTTTAGGACACAGCATTTTGTTATTGCTGTAGAATAATAGAAGTAATCAATTCATTAATTAATGAGCAATCTGATTTTTGGCATATTCACAGTCATTTTTTGCGTAATTGGTTATTATTTCTCCTGGAAATACTGGACAAAAGACAACTACAAAATTGCGCTTCTGCTACTTCTAATATGCGGACTTGCACTTCGTATCTATACTTCAACTGATTTTTTCCTGCATTCGTGGGACGAACGCTACCATGCACTTGTTGCCAAAAATTTAATTCAGCATCCGTTAACACCAACACTTTATAACAATCCTGTACTTCCTTACGATTATAAAAACTGGGCTGCCAACCGCATCTGGCTGCATAAGCAGCCATTGCCGTTATGGATTATGGCAGCAAGTATGTGGCTGTTTGGTGTTAACGAACTTGCGTTGCGTCTTCCATCAATTATCCTGACAACCACAGGAATTTTACTGATGTTCTTCATCGGGAGTTATTTCGTCAGTAAAAAAGCCGGCTACCTGGCAGCACTTCTTTATTCAATCAATGGCTTAATAATCGAATTGACAGCAGGAAGAGTGGCAACCGATCATATTGATATTTTCTTTTTATTCTTTGTTGAACTTGCAGTCTTTCTCAGCATCATATTTGCTCAAAGAAAAAAAACCATTTTCAATATCCTGGCGGGAATAAGCATTGGCGCTGCCATATTATCCAAATGGCTGCCGGGATTGATTGTTTTTCCAATCTGGTTATTGATTATAATTGATGTAGGAAATTTCAGGCCCAGAGAAATCATTGTCCAATATTTCACATTATTGATTACCAGCATTATGATCTTTCTGCCATGGCAGATTTACATTTACCATGCATTTCCATTGGAAGCCAATTGGGAAGCAAGTTATAATTTCAAACATATTACTGAAGTGCTGAGTGAACAAACCGGCCCGTTTTATTATTTCTTTGATAAAATACACATCAATTATGGCGACCTGATTTACTTGCCTTTATTTTGGTTCCTGTGGAAAACGATTAAGAATAGAAACGACAAAAGACGTTTAGCAATCAGTATTTGGTTTTTAATGCCGTTTCTTTTCTTCTCATTTGCAAAAACCAAAATGCAGGCATATCTTCTTTTTGTTACTCCCGCACTATTTATTATGACAGCTGATTTCTGGTTAATGCTTTATGAATACAGGAAGAATCATAAACTGAAATGGATATTTAATTTTATCCTGATTTTATTGATAGCATTACCTTTACGCTATACGATTGAACGAATCAAACCATTTGAAATCAGAGACAGAAATCCACAGTGGGTAATCGACTTAAAAAAACTGAATGAGAGGAAAATAGTGAAAGGAGTTCTATTTAATTATGATAATCCGGTTGAAGCCATGTTTTATACAAGCCTGGTGGTTTACCCCAATTTACCGAATTACAAAACAATCGCTGAATTGCAGCTGCAAGGTTATATCATACTTATTAATGACAATGGAGAAATACCGGCAGATATTAAAATAATTAAAGGTATTTCATTTGTAAATATTTGTATCGCAAAGGATTAATGAAACTCAAAACTGTTTATTCCGGGATCGCCTTCACCTCGTTTTTCAACTCAGCTTCACGGGCTTTGTCGTAATATATTTCTTTTACTACTTCCCCGGCATGATATGTAATTTCGCTTTCCTTTTCGCCGTTCTCCTTAAAAGCAGTCCAAACACCTTCTTTCAGATCGTTATGTAACTGACCCAGGAGAATAGGTTTGCCACTCGGATAATAATACTTTGCAGCTCCTTCGTATTTTCCCTTTTCGAAATGCACTTCCGATTTTATGCTATGGTCTGAGAAATATTGTGTGCATAATCCTTGTTTTAAGCCATTTACATAAGGGCACTCTTCGAGAAGTTTTCCATCATCATAGTATATTTTCCAGGTTCCTGCCGGTATTCCTTTTTGATAAAATTCTTCGGAAGAGATGATTCCCATATCGTTATAATATTTCCAAAGACCGTCCTTTTTAGTTTCATTATACATTCCTTCAGCCATCTTTTTTCCATCCGGATGAAAATTCACTGCTGTTGCACTTTTCCCGTTCTCAGCATAAGTAAGTTCTGAGCGAATCCTGCCATTTTCATCATAATACTTAAATACTCCCTGCGGGATATTATCTTTAAACCGGCCTGCATAAATAAGCTTTCCGTTGGCATCCTGTTTGCGCCATTCGCCTTGTTTCAGGCCTTTTGCATCGGTAACATTCTGCGCAAGCACGAGGCTAAAACTAACCATCAGGAACAGGCCACTCAGTAATAAAGATTTTATTATATGCATTTGAATCAGTTTTTTGATTTAGAGGGATAAACGCAATTGCAACGTTAATGGTATAAAAGAGTAAAATTGACTACTTTTGAACTGCAAATTTACAATTTAATGAAGCCGTTAGCGGTATTGATTGCATTTAAAACCGGAATATAAATGGAGGGTAATTACTCATCGGTATTATTAAAAAACATCGTAGGCGAATTCACCCGTTTACCGGGAATCGGGCAAAAAACCGCCTTGCGCCTGGCATTGCACCTGTTAAAGCAGCCGCCCGAAATTGCTGCTGCATTGGGCGAATCAATCCTTAAACTTCGTAGTGAAATTAAATACTGCACCGTTTGCAATAATATCTCCGACCGGGAAGTCTGCGATGTTTGTTCCAATCCGAAGCGCGACCATACTACCTTGTGTATAGTCGAAGATATACGCGACATGCTTGCCATCGAAAATACGGGGCAGTTCAAAGGCGTTTATCATATCCTGGGCGGCATAATTTCGCCGGTCGAAGGCATTGGCCCATCCGATCTGAGCATTGCTCCTATTGTTGAAAAAGTGGGTACGGGTAACTTTAAGGAAATAATTATGGCTCTGCCGGCAACCGTTGAGGGCGACACCACCAATTTTTACCTGTATAAAATGCTGAAGCAGTTTGAAGTTAATATTTCGATTATTGCCCGGGGAATTCCTGTGGGTGATGAACTGGATTATACCGACGAAATCACACTGGGACGATCCATACTGATGCGGCAGCCGTACCAGGGAATTAAAGGGTAATTTGCTATTGCCCGTCAAGATATTGATTTAAAGAACAAGGATCAACCCTGCTTGCTGCAGGCAAGGATTTTTGATTTTAGAAGAAAATCATACAACTTTGGTTTAATCCTTACTTAAGAAATCCCCGTTAGCGCGTATTATTTTCCGACGCGTGCGGAAAACAAAATATAATAACATCTTGCAACACCCCCAATACAGAAATCTGTATATTTGACCACCCCTTTCACCATCCCTTTTTAAGCTATCCTATATAATGACATCCAAATCCCAAGCCTACGTCCTTATTGAAGAATTGATTATCCGTTTCAATGAACAGATTGATTCGTATAAATCGGGTCAGTATAACGAAACGCTAACAAGGCGCGATTTTATTGATCCGTTTTTTAAAGCGCTGGGGTGGGATATTGATAATTCGCAGGGATATGCCGAGGCTTACCGCGAAGTAATACACGAGGATAAGGTGAAAATAGGCAGGGCTACCAAAGCGCCCGATTATTCGTTCAGGCTGGGAGGCGGGAAACGGCTGTTTTTTGTGGAAGCCAAGAAGCCAAGCATTGATGTAAAAGGTGATATATCGGTTGCATACCAGATTCGCCGCTACGGATGGAGCGCCAAACTGCCGGTTAGCATAATAACCGATTTTGAGGAGTTTGCTGTTTATGACTGTACCAAAAAACCAAATCCGTTGGATAGAGCCGGAGTAGCTCGGATAAAATACCTGCGTTACGATAAATACCTCGAAGAGTTCGATTACCTGTGGAATACGTTTTCGAAAGAGCAGGTGCTAAAAGGCAGTTTCGACCGCTATGTGCAAAAGGATACGGTAAAGAAAGGCACAGCCACGGTGGATAAAGAATTCCTGATTTCGCTCGATACCTGGCGCACCTACCTGGCAACCAGCATCAGCATTAAAAACAAACAACTCGACGAGGACGAAATAAACTTTGCCGTACAAATGACCATCGACAGGCTGATATTCCTGCGCATAGCCGAGGACCGGGGCGTGGAAGCATACGGACAGCTTAAAGCCTCGGTGAACCTGAAAGGCGACGCGTACCAGAATCTTTTCTTTAACTTTAAACGGGCCGACGAGAAATACAATTCAGGCATATTCGATTTTAAAAAAGATGTAATCAGCGAAAACCTTATAATCGACAGCAAGGTTATAAAAACCATAATCAACGAAATGTATTACCCGGTAAGTCCGTATGAGTTCTCGGTGTTATCAGTCGAAATACTTGGCAGCGCGTACGAACAGTTCCTGGGTAAGCAGATAAAAATTGATGAAAGCCACCATGCTAAAATTGAGGATAAACCCGAAGTGCGCAAAGCCGGAGGCGTTTATTACACCCCTCAATATGTGGTTGATTATATCGTAAAAAATACCGTTGGCAAACTGATCGATGGTAAAACCCCGAAACAGATTGCCGGTATTAAAATAGTGGACCCTGCCTGCGGTAGCGGCAGTTTCCTGATTGGGGCTTACCAGTATTTAATCGATTTTCATAAAAACTATTATACCGATAACGGAACCAAAACCGGTAAAAAAGACAGCCCGGTTACAGTTGAAGGCAACCTGACCTCCGCGGAAAAGAAAAGGATATTACTCAACAATATTTACGGTGTTGATATTGATGTAAATGCCGTGGAAGTTACCAAACTAAGCTTGTTGCTTAAATGCCTCGAAGGCGAAACCGAAACCTCGCTTACCCAGCAATACCAGCTTTGGCACGAACGGATTTTGCCTACGCTGGATGAAAATATTAAGAGCGGGAATAGCCTGGTGGATATGGATTATCATGATGGCATGATAGATTTTGACCCAGCAGTTGAGAAGAGAGTAAAACCTTTTAGTTGGCTGAGAGCATTTCCGGAAGTTTTTAAACTTAAGGTTCCTGAAGTCAATCCGGATTTCAGACGGCAGTTCAATAAAGTTAAAAATATACAATCGGAAACGGTTACTCTACTCAATAAATACAATGTTAACGAACCTTCGCAGGATTACAAACTAAGAAGTGGTTTTGATATTGTAATAGGCAATCCACCCTACGGCGCCGTGTTTTCAGCAGAAGAATCAAGTTATTTCCGACTGAGGTATAATACTTCTGTATGGAGGGTTGAAAGTTATCTGTTGTTTATTGAACAGGCCATGAGACTTCTGAAACCAGATGGATTTATGGGATTTATTATTCCTGATACACTATTAAATTTAAAATTCACTCAACCAGCCAGGGAATTGCTTTTAAGAAATTCATTGATACAAGAGGTGGTAGGTTTGCCTTCAAATGTGTTTGAGGGTGCAACCGTTGATACCATTATACTTTTGACTGAAAAAGTTGATTATAACAGTAAGTTTCATCCAGGCAGCGTATTGGTAAAATCATTTGGGAAGAAACAAAATATTTCGGTTGTTGAAAATCCTCAAAAAGAGTTCTTTATCAATACTATTGAATGGTTTGAACAAGATGCTTTTAACCTTCAGGCTGATGAAACTGAAAAGGGACTGCTCTCAAAAATTGAAGCTGGGAAGCAGAGTATTGCTGATATTGCGGAAATGTATTCCGGAATTAAAGCATACGAAGTTGGGAAAGGAAAACCAGCACAAACAGTACAGATCAGAAATGAAAAGCCATATACTTCTAAAGAGAAAGTAGATGAAAAGTGGTTTCCATTTTTTGATGGTAAGCATATTGGCAGATATCAACTACTTTGGATTAAAAATAACTGGATAAAATATGGTGGATGGCTCGCTGCGCCAAGAAATCCGGAAAATTTTGAAGGCGAAAAAATCCTGATCCGGAAAATCACAGGCAAAACACTAATCGCAACATATATTGCTGAAACATCCTATTGTAATACACTCCTATTTGTGCTTAAACTAAAGGAGAAATCATATTCATATAAGAGTGTTTTAGCAGTTCTTAATTCGGATTTAATAGGTTGGTATTTCAGGAATAAATTTCAGATCAGCGATGAAGATACTTTCCCGCAAATTATGATCAGGGATATTCTGCAATTCCCCTTACCACTAATTGATCAGTTGCATGATACAGAATTGAATGGACTTGTTGCCCAAATCTTACAATTGAACATAGAAAAATCATCAGCCAAACTCCCTTCAAAAATCGAGCAACTTGAAAGTAAAATTGAGTATTGCGAAAACCGGATCAACCGGATAGTTTACCAACTGTATGAGTTAACAGAAGAAGAAATTAAAATCGTGGAAGGGAAATGAAAAAGGATTAACAAATGGTGGGTTTGGAAACATAATTGAAACTTTGTCGCCAGCACTTGCCAAAACTTTTCACATGCAACGGGAGCCCAGGCTTCCGTAGGCCACAATTATAAAGCGTCACCGTCCATGAAGAAATTGAAATTGATTTTGATATTTTTGTTTTGTTTTAGCATCAGGAGTTTTGCCCATGGAGAACAGGCGATTATTGCAATGGCCCCAATTATTGTTTATTTTATGATTCTACCGGTTTTTATTAGCAATTGGGAATATCGAAACATTATAAAGAGAATACATAATACGGATTTTAGTAAAAAGGGCCTGTGGATTCAGAATTATCTGGTAGGATTTTGTTTTATACTTTTTCTGTTAATTGTTTCTGTTGAAGAAATATCAACAACAGGAGGCATTGCAATAGTTGTTGCCTTTATTGTACTGGAAACCTTAGTAAAAAGTTTTTTCTACTTTATTTTCAACGCATCTAAAAAAGTCAAATATATTCAGCTGTTGGAATCGACATACAAGTTGAATGTTGCGATAATAGTTGTAGTTATTGGCTTGAGTATAATAATAGGATATTTATTTCTTTGATTATTTCCCCGCTACCGAATGAATCCTTTCGTGTGGTGGTATAAATCCCCTCGCCACTGAACCGAACGGCACGTACGGTGGTATGAGAGGACAGTGAAGGAAATAGTCCCTCACTTCCTACTCGATTAGCAAGACCATAGGCTTAAGAACTGTCAAGTCTTAAATGCTTTGATCGGTAAAATCAACCATTTTAACCGAACAAAGCGGCAAACCGTATATTTCATTTTGGCAAAAAAACTGTTTGCTTCAATTTTGTAGCTGGTTCAATATGGCAAATGGGCTTTTTAGTCAACCGGAGTTTTGACTTTTCTTCAGAAAATATACTACCAAAACTTACTAGAATGCATTGCTTAATTAACTCAATCCATACACCCAATACTCATATGATTGATAATCTTTTTAGCCTGGATATAAATACCGGTCACATAGGCACTAAAGGTGAATCAAGCACTGGCTTGGGTTTGATCATTCGGAAGTATTTAATCGAAAAACACAATGACACACTCCTGATTGAACCAGCAAAAAGCAAAGGTTCAGCCTTCAGTTTTACCATTTATGGTCGGATTGAAGCGCGAAATAAAGCTGAAAATAATACATCCGGATCAGTTGATATGTTATCCGATCCCGGCAAGAAACTCAATATATTAATCGCCGAGGACGACGAAACATCCGATTTGCTGATCAGCATCGCGCTTGCAAAAATCAGCCGCAAATTTTATCACGCTAAAAATGGATTAGAAGCAATTGATATCTGCCACAGCCACCCTGACATTGATTTGATCCTGATGAATATTCAAATGCCTGAAATGGACGGATTTGAAGCCACCCGGCGAATCAGGTTGTTTAACAAAGACGTTATAATTATAGCTCAAACCGCTTGTATATATTCAAATGACAGAGTAATGTCGCTGGAAGCCGGATGCAACGATTATATATCTAAACCTGTAAACCAGCTGGAATTAATGAAGTTAATACGGAAACACATCAAATAGACAATATTTTTGTTAGATTTGCTTCATCCCTGGAAAATATCCACAAGGTCAATCATGCAAAAAGGCTTTTTCTCTCCCTGCTTGCGCTGAATTGCTATAAGTGCCAGTACAATAATCAAATTAAATTTCTACCTTTACTAAACGCTGTTATGGCGCAAAAAAAAAGACATGAATAGGAAAAGTACCCCGCTACCGAACGAATCCTTTCGTGTGGTGGTATAAACTCCCTCGCTACCGCACGAACTATCTTCTCGGATGTAATACTTTCCCCGCTGCCGCACAAATCCTATCGTGTGGTAACTGAAATTAAATAAATTTGCCTGATGAGCCGTAATTTTAAATTTCCGGCTGCCGCGCGTCTCCCGTCGCGTGCCGGTAACAATTACCATTATAAAATTATTATTATCTTGAATCATTATGTCCGGCAAATACAAAATATTTGATGGTGATAAAGTGTATTTTGTGACCTTCACAATGGTTGAAACGATTAAAGTGAAATTGATGAGTATGTGGAATGGAAAGTTATTATGTTAACACCGTCACGCGTCGGGAGACGTGCGTCGGCAAAGGTTTATTGATTAATGGAAAGTGGGCAAGATATCATTTTGATGCGCTGGGCCATATTACCAACTGAAGTAAAATTTTATATTGATTTTAATTTCGTCCTTTTGTCTTTTATCTAAGTAGTTGCAAAAACTTGTTTTTCAGGAACATATAAAAGCTGGTTTTGCAAGTCGATTATTTTCTTATTCAACCTGACAAGCTTCTTTTGTAT
>JBAZWY010000058.1:0-12321 GCA_041660125.1 Lentimicrobiaceae bacterium | reverse complement strand
AAGCAAAGGCATGGCAAAATAACAGGAATAACAAGAATTCTAAAATTAATTGGCAGTTCACGAATGACAAGGCACGAATAAAACTCAAAAGGCTTTATCCGTCAATTTCAAATTAACACAACACTAGCTCTTTACAGATTTTACTGCTTCAGCCAGTCTTTTAGTAATTGAATTATATTCAACATCACTCAGCCGTTCACGATGTTCACTATCAAGCAATTGTGCTTCGTTTTGTTGGATTTTTCTGTACCATTCATTTTTCTCAGACAAATCGTAAGATTTACGAGGAACAATATGCAAATGCAAATGAGGAACTGTTTGCCCTGCAGAAACTCCATCCTGTATGGTCCAGTCAAATCCGTCACAATCAAAAACTGTTTTTAATACTGAAGTGATTTTACGGGCAAACACCATCATTTCGCCAAGTTCATCATCCGATAGTTCGAAAAGCGACTCGTAATGATTGTTTGGAATGATAAGCGAATGGCCCGGCAATATGGGGGCAATATTATAAAATGCACTGAATCGTGTAGTCCTGTAAAAGGATTTTTCGACGATCTCTTTTTGACAAAAAAGGCAGCCTTCAACAGGAGGGTTTGTTGTTTGATGCATTTTTAAACTTGTCAGATGATCTATTCCGGGAAATTCCCCGTAATTTTAGAAAGAAACCTGTGAACTTTGTGAAATGATCCAACCGGTTGGGCAAACATCATAATACAACGATCGGAAACATAGTTAATATCCTTACCTTCAAGATACTTTATTACATCATCATTGCTCGATCCCTGTTGCAGCCATATATGCTTAATGCCTTTCTTGCTGGCACTTTCAACAATTTTAATTGTTGACTCAGGCGGAGTATTAACAAATAAAGCTGTCACATCAGGAGGAAGTGTTTCAATACTGCTGAAACATTTGTCACCTTCGAAATTTGTTAAATGAGGATTAACAGGAAGCACTCTGTTCCCTTTTCTTTTAAGGGTTTTATAAACGGTATTGCCGAATTTATTTTTATTCCGCGATACGCCAACCACTGCAATCTGCGGCTGTTGCAAAAACAGGTTAATTGATTCGCTTGCTTTCATATCGATTGGTGTTTACTAAGTCAAATTTATTATAAGCCGGAAGTCCGGAGCTGGTAGTCCGGAGTCCTGCTAATTGATATATCTTATAATCTGCAATCCGTTTTCCATCTTTCAACTCCCGACTCCTTACTCCTTACTCTCGACTTCTGTCTCCTGGCTTCCGGCTTCCATCATTTCACAGAACCGCCATTTATTCAAAAACAATTTTCATTTCGACTCGCCTGTTTTTCTGGCGACCTTCAGCAGTGGTATTATCAGCAATGGGTTGAGTTTGTCCGAAACATTCGGTCTTAATTCGATCGGGCTCTACACCTTTTTTTACAAGGTAATTTTTTACCGCCAGGGTACGATTTTTTGAGAGGGCAAGGTTTGAAGCAGGTTTCCCAACATTATCGGTATGTCCTGAAAGCGAGAGTTTAAACTCGCTTCGTTTTTTCATCACATCTGCAAGTCCGTTAAGCGATGCTAATGAAGAACTTTTAATAACCGACTTACCGCTTTCAAATTCGAGGTTATCAAATGCTTTCTTAATAATTTCCTGTTCTTCTTTTTTTATCTCGGGGCATCCGTTGTTTTGCGCTACTCCCGGAATTGTCGGGCAAAGATCATATTTATCCGAAATGCCATCGCCATCTGTATCCGGGCAACCTTTAAAAACTGCATTGCCTGGAATGCTCGGGCAATCATCGTCTTTATCGGGAATGCTGTCATGATCAGTATCCAGGTAAGGACAGCCGAAATTTTCGACCGGTCCTTTTATTCCGGGGCAATGATCTTCTACATCCGTTATTCCATCTCCGTCGGTGTCAATGAACGGACAGCCTTTGTTCTCGCGTGTTCCTGCCACAGTAGGGCAATTATCATCCTTATCGGCTATGCCGTCCCCATCCTGATCAGGACATCCGGAAAGTTCAACCGAACCGGCATTAAAAGGACATGCGTCATTCTGATCAATAATACCATCCCCGTCACTATCAGGGCAACCGTTAAACTGAGCAAGCCCTTTTACGTTGGGACACTGGTCGTTTTGGTCAATAATGCCGTCGCCATCAGCATCCGGGCAACCTTCAAATTCCTTCAGTCCTGCTACATCAGGGCATTTGTCTTTGGCATCGGTTATTCCATCGCCATCGGCATCAGGGCAGCCATCCAGGGCAAACAAACCTGCAACTTTCGGGCATTTATCTTTTTTGTCCGAAACATTATCATTGTCTTTATCGTGAGGACGATGATAGAAGAAAGGCACTTTTAAAACTACTGATACAGAAGATCCGTATCTGAATTTGGAGGATGCCAGCATGGAGAAAAGATCATTCGAACCGATCCAGAGTGATCCGATCCTCAATCCTAATCCGATGTTCCATTGCTTGTAGGCATTGTATTGAAAGGGAACTGAAACTCCGAACCATTTTTTGTCGAAACGCGGAACTATGTTATAAGCCGTAATATAATGCACTTTGTTAGCCGTAGTAGCTGCCGTGTTAAGGGCCAGGTAGGGGGTGAAATTTACATAAAACCCATTGGCAACCCTTACATCGGCTTGCATGCTGAGACAAACCGGAAGGCTCATCTTATAACTGCCAGGCATGTTGGGATTCACGTTGAATGTGCTGTCAATAAAATGGTTGAAGTCTGTAATGGACTCAATTCCCGTGTTATTTATATTCAGATTCTGAATATTGGCAGTAAAATCCTTGCTGTTGGGGTTCCTTTTAAATCGTACACTACCAATATCGGAGGCCGTAAAACCAATCCTCAACAGGTATTTATCCTGGTCCCTGCGCCATAAATTGGTTTTGCCATCCATATCATACTTGTATTTCATCCAGCCCGGGCGGTATTCGTAAACAAATCCAAAATCGAAAGATAAGGAAGGAGTGGCATCGAAACGATACTTGAAATTGTCTTCAAGGTTGTCGGATGAACCATAATTTGCCGCTGTATTTAGTGAAATTGTATCCTGGTTTTTTATCTCAAGATTCAGGTCTTTCACAAAAAGAAAAGCAGAACCTAAGCCTTGGTTGATTTTTAGTGTGGCACCGGCTTTCAGGAAATGTTTTTCCTTATCAACCAATACCCTTGCATAAGTGAATCCATATTCAACCCATGCATTTAGCTCTGCATTCAGATTTTTATTATTGAGATGAGTTCCCGAAAAGTTATCCTTATTGATATCATTAAGTTGAGTAGCCAGGGTTTCCGATAAATTATCGAAGTTTAGGATTGTTCGCACCGATGGTGTAAAAGCAAAAGAAGATTTTGGCGAAAGTGAAATCATAAATGAGAAGATATCCTGTCTTAGGCCGAAGATCATCGATTTGTCACTTCCATTATTGTTGCGCGAAATATAAGGCCCGTTGAAATCCAGGTCCTGCAATAATTTAGGGTGAGAAAGTACGTACGGATCAATACCGTAGTAGTTGTTTGTTAACCCAAAACTTGTTGAGAAAAGGGCCAGGTCAAACCGATAGCGGCTATCGGCTATGGAAGCAGGTTGCAGGTGAATGCCTGTAACCCCGGCATAATTGCTCGATGCAAATGGCAGGAAATCCTGGGCACTTACGTGCACATTTAACATGAATAAGAATAATGAGAAGTAGACAAAGTGTTTCATGGTTCGGTTGCTTTAGGGCTAAATTTTACCAAAAATAGTTAATTTGTTTATGTTTGATAACAGCATTACTCAAATTTAATCAGATTATTTTTAATAAGGAATATCTTTGTCCTCAAATATGCGGGAAAAAGTACAGGATAATGGCTGATTCTATTCATAATTTATATAAAACCATAGTGCTGAAATTGAAAGCAATCTATGCTGATGAGGAAGCCCGGGCCATGGCTGACAGGCTGTTTGTGCATTATTTCCATCTTACTCCAACACAAAGAGTAATGGCAGGTAACACGATTGCTGATGAAACCAGATTGACTCTAATAGAAGAATCCGTGAGCAAATTATTAAGTCATGTTCCTTTACAGTATGTGCTTGGTTCAGCGTTTTTTATGGATTTGGAACTTTTAGTTACTTCTTCCGTTCTGATTCCAAGGCCGGAAACTGAGGAACTGGTAAGTTTAATACTGAAACATTATTCCGGCAGGAAAACAGGAAAGGGATTAAAGATACTTGATATAGGTACCGGGAGTGGTTGTATTGCCATAGCCCTTAATCGGTATTTGCCGGAATCACACGTTTCTGCAATAGATATTTCGGAAGAAGCAATCAAAGTGGCTGCTGCCAATGCTGAGAAGAACCATGCGACTGTAAATTTTATCCATGCCGATATTCTGGATCATGCTCAATGGGATACCTTCCCGAAATTTGATATCATCGTAAGTAATCCTCCTTATGTAACGAATGCCGAAAAGGTACAAATGCAGCTCAATGTACTTGACCATGAGCCGCATACTGCTTTGTTTGTACCTGACGATGATCCACTTCTGTTTTATCGTGAGATTATAATGTTGGCAAAAAAGAAACTTTGTGAAAGAGGAAGTCTTTGGTTCGAAATAAATGAGATGTTTGGTGTTGAATTAAAAAAGCTTGCTGAGAGTAAGGGATTTAAGGAAGTAAATATTTTTTTTGATATTCGAGGAAAAAGTCGATTTTTGCATGCAATAAAATAAATTCACGATAACACTAATTATAAAACTCAAAAAATGACAGAACGCATTAGAGTAACTTTACGAGATTCCAAAGCAGCACGCTGGACTGCGCTGTTTATTGTATCTTTTACCATGTTTGCCGGCTATTACATGACCGATTCAATGGCACCACTCAAGGGTCTGCTTAACAATGAACTTTCCTGGACAAGTACTGAATATGGATTTTTTACTTCAGCATACGGTTGGTTTAATGTTTTTCTGTTTTTCCTGATTATCGGCGGGATTATCCTTGATAAAATGGGAGTCCGGTTTACAGGAGTTATGGCGGCTTCTATTATGGTTTTAGGTGCAGCAATTAAATATTGGGCTGTTTCGACCCATTCACTGGATGGAATGATAATTTTAGGCTGGAAAGGGCAGGTTATGGCTGCAGCATTTGGATTTGCCATTTTTGGAGTTGGGGTTGAAGTTGCGGGCATAACAGTTTCAAAAATTATTGTTAAGTGGTTTAAAGGTCACGAAATGGCTTTAGCAATGGGTTTACAAATATCAATTGCCCGGTTAGGAACGGCCCTTGCCATTTCAACTTCGATGCCTGTGGCCTTATATTTTGGTCATGTTTCCGCTCCTATACTCATCGGTTTAGTGATGCTTTGTATTGGTTTGATAGCATTTTTCTTTTATACTTTCGAAGATAAAAAACTGGATGCTTCCGTAGTTGCCGATAATGTTGGCAGGGAAGTAGTTGAGGAAGAAGATTTTAAATTAGGCGATATTCTTTTTATTATTAAGAATAAAGGCTGGTGGTACATTGCCATTTTGTGTGTTTTGTTCTATTCTGCTGTTTTCCCTTTCCTGAAATACGCCACAGATCTAATGGTTAACAAATTTGGTGTGGATCCTTATTGGGCGGGAGCAATTCCGGGTTTACTTCCGTTTGGTACTATATTGCTCACTCCATTGTTTGGAGGTATTTATGATAAAAAAGGCAAGGGCGCTACAATCATGATTATTGGAGCGGTAATTATTATTCTGGTTCATTTATTGTTCTCAATTGCTCTTTTCAATAATTATATCTTCGCTATTTTTAATATCATTTTACTTGGAATAGGTTTTTCCCTTGTGCCTTCAGCTATGTGGCCGTCGGTTCCAAAAATTATTCCTGAACGTCAGTTGGGAACTGCTTATGCCTTAATTTTCTGGGTACAGAACATTGGTCTTATGCTCGTGCCTTTATTGATTGGCTGGGTGCTTGACAAATACTGTATAACAGGAACCACGGAAGTCGCAGGTAAAGTGGTTACTTCTTATGACTATACCATACCTATGTTGATTTTTACATCTTTCGGTGTATTGGCATTACTATTTGCCTTCCTGCTTAAAGCAGAAGACAGGAAAAAAGGATATGGGCTGGAAAAGCCCAATATTGTGAAATAATCCTGCAAAGGTTTTTAAAGTTAATTCCGGGTGAAGCTTTTAAGCTTCGCCCGGTTTTTTTTATACCCTAGGTTTATATTCGTTTTGTACTTTTGTAGCTGGCATAACCATAATTTTAATGCGTAAATGTTAAACAATTCAAACTTTAAAATACTTATCGTTTCAGCAACATCGCTTGAGATCAAACCTTTGCTCTCCGAGCTAGGGAAGGGGCGGGCTATGAAAAATCATGTTTCAAGGTACAGGCATAAACACTTTCACGTAGATATTCTGATAACAGGAGTTGGAATGGTGCCAACGGCTGTATATACAAGCAAGGTGCTTGGGCGAAATAAATACGATGCAGTAGTAAATGCTGGTATCTGTGGGAGTTTTAACCGGGATATCCCTATAGGTAAAGTACTTAACATTACTTCCGACTGCCTTCCCGAAACCGGTGCCGAGGACGGCGAACATTTCCTTTCGATCATTGACCTTAAATTACTCGATCAGGATGAATTTCCTTTTACCGGAGGGAAACTTGTTAATGATTCGGCTTTCGAAAGCAACCTGATTGATGGATTGCAAATTGCCAGGGGTGCAACCGTAAATACAGTTCACGGAAATGCACAAAAAATCCAATCCTTTTTATCCAGCCACCAGGTGGATGTTGAATCTATGGAAGGTGCAGCATTTATGTATTCGTGTATAATGCACAAGGCAAGGTTTATTCAGATTCGGAGTGTTTCAAATTACATCGAAGACCGTGATGTTTCGAAATGGGATATACCTCTGGCGGTATTAAACCTGAACCATTTTCTTCTGGATTTGATGAATGAGTAAGGAAGGGAACAAGTTAATCGTTATTCGTTAATAGAAAATAGTTCACTAGTCCTGAATGTCAGGTGTCAGACCCAAATTCCAAGTCGCAAATTCCAAGTCTCAATTCACGATTAACCAATAACGATTAACCATTTTCTATTTTCCATTATTCCACTAACTATTATTCTTTCACGATTGGTGGATTTCCGATTTTCCCGGATTTTAGTCGATATTTTGTATCTTTGTATAAAAAAACATGAAATGGAAACATTAGTAATTCAGTCAAAATCAAAAGCGAATCTCAAAATACTAGCCGAACTGGCTCGTAAACTTGGAGAGCATACTTCTGAATTTTCGGGTGAAAATAGCGAAGATTTTGATCTGGGTTTACTCATGATGAATGAGAAAACTGGTAAATCTGTTAGTAGGGATACAATTATGCGAAAACTGCATGCCAAATGAATGTAGTATTCGACAAATCATTCAGCAAGTGCATTGATAAAATTCGTGATCAAAAAGTTAAAGAACGAATTATTAAGATCATTATTTCTGTTGAGAAGGCTGATTCTATTGAGAAAATACCCCAAATAAAAAAGATGGTCGGGTGGTCAAACTACTACCGTATTAAATTTGGCGATTACCGGTTAGGAATTGAACTTGACAACAATAATACTATTCGTTTTATAATTATTGCTCATCGTAAAGATATTTACAGAAACTTTCCTTGAGGTAATGTTTAGAGGCTTTAAAGTGTAATTAAGTGTAATTAAAATAAAGAACTGGTTGCCGAAGATTTGAGATTTTACAATTGCCATTATCATATTACCAATTTCAAATTTCAATTCCAGAATTTTACCTTGAGTAAAGCCTGTCGAATAGCCCAAATGTTGAGTCCCAAATCATTCTTACTTCAAAAATCATAAATAACCAATTTCTATTTCCCAAACCAATAACCAATAACGATTAACTATTTTCCATTCACCATTTTCTTTTAACTCTTCCGCCCCATGAAACTTACTCTCGGCTTTTCCCCTTGCCCCAACGATACATATATTTTCGATGCCATGGTTCACCATAAAGTGGATACTGAAGGCCTCGAATTTGATTATTTTATGGAAGATGTGGAGAACCTGAACGGGGATGCTTTCAGTGAAAGACCAGATATAACCAAGCTAAGCTTTCATGCTTTTCTTCATTTGGCCGGACGTTATTTACTGCTCGATTCAGGAGCCGCACTAGGTTTTGGTGCCGGGCCACTGGTTGTTAGCAAGCTTTTAAGGAATTTCAATGAATTGGAAGGTAAAAAGGTTGCCATTCCTGGTGCTAATACAACTGCGAACCTGTTGTTCTCGCTGGCAATGAAAGTACCCGTCGAAAAGAAGGAAATCTTGTTTTCAGATATTGAAAATGCAATTCTTTCCGGTGAAGTTGATGCTGGTGTTATTATTCATGAAAGTCGGTTCACATACCAATTAAAAGGGCTTCATAAACTCATTGACCTGGGCGAATACTGGGAGAATTTAACAGGTTCGCCGGTACCTTTAGGTGGAATAGTTGCTCATAAAAGACTTGGAAATGAAGTTATAGCGAAAGTTGACCGATGCATTCGTCGCAGCGTGGAGTTTGCAAATTCTCCCAAAGGCGGAATAAATGAATTTATCCGTTGCCATGCCAGCGAGATGGACGATGTTGTTATGCAAAAACACATTGATCTTTATGTAAATGAGTTTTCAATAAGTCTTGGTTCGCAGGGGAAACAGGCCATTAAACAGATGTTTGAGTATGCTATTATTGCGGGGATAATACCCTCGATGCCGACACAGATTTTCGCAATTGATTTTTATTAACCTGGTTATCAGATTACATTTTTGGCAGAGAATATTTTAATAACAGGACTCTGTATTTATCTTCTGTCAAACATTTTACACTACTTTTGTAATTAATTTCAAACTGAAGTTCAATTGAAATATATACTATCCTTTCTTGTAATTCTGTTTAATGGATTTGCATACCAGTATGCTTATAGCCAGGTAGATAGGGGTGGTGTTCCCAGGAGTTTCCAAATACAATTAATTCAAAAATCGCAGCTTCAGCGTATTGAAGTTGCTGCTCCTGATTTGCTTTCCTTAATAAATGAGGATTTGGAAGATGCACAACTCGAAAAATCATACCGGGTTGGTATTGAGATTCCAGTAACAATTTCATCAGCCATTGACGGCCAGTGGGATAACCTTCCAGGGGGCGGTCGTATCTGGCGAGTTAACCTCCAATGCAAAAATGCACAGGGCATCGGTTTAACTTACAGTTCATTACAATTACCCGTCGGGACTGATATTTTCGTTTATACTCCTGATCACAAGTATATAATTGGTGCAATTACATCGGACGAAATACCTGAAAAAACATTTACAACACGCCCTTTGAGTGGCGATGAACTTGTGGTGGAATACTATCAACCGGAAAATGTTAAAGAAAAACCCGTAATTGATATTTCCGGCATAGTATATATTTATAGGGGATTTGAGCCTCCCGGAATTCAGCCTGACAAACCTGCCAACTCAGGTTCATGCGAAGTTAATGTAAACTGTGAGGAAGGTCAGCAATGGCAGAAACAAAAGCAAGGTGTTGTGAAAATTCTGGCAAAAGTCGGTACCAAATATTTTTATTGCTCGGGTACCCTGATGAATAACACCGGACAGGATTTTAACGGGTTGTTTTTAACTGCAAACCATTGTAGCCTCGACGAAAATAATAATAATTTGCCTGCTTCAACTGACGATTATACCCATTGGGTATTCTACTTTAATTATGAATATCCTGATTGTACTCCGGGAGCATTAACTGAGTTAACAGTGGTTGGCGCACAGAAACTTGCTTCATCAGATGATCCATCGGATTTTGGGTCTGATTTCTTGTTACTTCAATCACTGAATACGATCCCTGCAAAATACAACCCTTTCTACTGTGGTTGGGATGCAAACATAAGTGGGTCATCATCAGGAGTTTGTATGCACCATCCTGATGGTGACGCTAAAAAAATATCCACTTATACTACTCCGCTGGGTTCGGGAACCTGGGGTTCAACACCCAATACACACTGGACTGTGAAATGGGCACCAACAACGAATGGTCATGGTGTTACCGAAGGTGGATCGTCTGGCGCACCACTGTATGATGATGAGGGATTGGTAATCGGTACACTTACGGGAGGTGAAAGTTCATGCCAGAATCTTTATGGCGAAGATAAGTATGGGAAAGTATCTTACTCCTGGCTATCGAACGGAACTATTCCTGCCAAGCAACTTAAGCCCTGGCTTGATCCTGGCAATACCGGAATACTCAAAATGCCCGGTTCTTTTAATAATAACCTTGCCATAGCCGATTTTTCAGCCAACAATTTTGTGATCCCGGTAGGCGGAACAGTTGACTTCTATGATCTTACAACCGGAAAACCGGATAAGTGGCATTGGTATTTTCAGGGTGGAAAACCGGCTGAGTCAACTGTGCAAAATCCATCAGGAATATTATTCGAACGGTATGGTAATGTTAATGTGAAACTGGTTGCCAGTAATTCGTACAATTCCGATTCAATTGTGAAGGAGAAATATATTGATGTCAGGGCCGTAATATCTCCAAATCCAACCAGAGGTGCAGTAAATATCCTGACCGATATCAAAAACGAGAATAATATTACTATTGAAGTGTTTGATACCTTTGGGAAGATAGTTCAGCGCTACAACTATTCGGGAACTAATTCATCAAGCTATACAATA
The DNA here is from genome assembly GCA_041660125.1 of Lentimicrobiaceae bacterium. Classification (GTDB taxonomy): domain Bacteria; phylum Bacteroidota; class Bacteroidia; order Bacteroidales; family UBA4417; genus UBA4417. The sequence goes on along the minus strand of JBAZWY010000058.1, from coordinate 1,625 downwards.
AACCTGCCTGAATATGGTAATGTTTTTATAATCAGGATTATACAAGGAGGTCAGGTGCAAACAAATAAGGTGGTAGTGGTTCATTAAGCTGGAAATAGTGAATCATGAATAGTGAATCATGAATAGTGAATAATGAATAGTGAATAATGAATAGTGAATAATGAATAGTACGTGACGACAGCGCGATTGAACCCTAATCCTGATTTCTTTCATGACTGTCAACATTCAACCCTAACCTCAATAAAAGTATCCCTCAATCTTTTTTAAATATCAGCTTTATAAAAAATAGATTGACCAACATAAAGACGAAAGAATGATGATTTCAGAAATAGTTAAGGCATCTGCAATAAATATCCAGGTAAAAGATATAGCATTAAAAGTTCTTAGTTCAACCCGTATTACACCCGAAGAGGGTATTGTGCTTTACCGCGAAGCTGATACTTCGTTGCTGGCATTACTTGCAGACCAGGTAAGGAAGCGAACAACAGGCGATTATGTTTTTTATAACCGCAATGTGCATATCGAACCTACCAATATTTGCGTTTACGATTGTAAATTTTGTTCTTATTCGCATCATCAGAGCAAGGAATCCTGGGAACTGACAATTGATGAAATGGTGAAAACCGTTGTTAACCTGGGCGATGATATAACCGAAGTTCATATTGTTGGAGCCGTTCATCCAGGGCGCGATATTTATTATTATGCCGACCTGGTAAGGCGTGTACACCAGGCCAGGCCCACCCTTCATATCAAAGCATACACTGCCATTGAGATCGAATATATGGCGCATAAAGCCGGATTAAACTTTGAACAGGGACTTCTGCTCTTAAAAGAGGCCGGGCTCAATTCACTACCAGGCGGAGGTGCCGAAATATTCGACGATACCATCAGAGAACAGATTTGCGGAAAAAAATCCTCCACCGAAGCATGGATCGAGATACATGAAACAGCGCATAAACTTGGCATTCCAACCAACGCGACCATACTCTATGGTCATATCGAGCAATATGAACACAGGATTCATCATATGGAGTTGTTGCGCCAATTACAGGATCGTACCGGTGGCTTTAATGCCTATATCCCTCTGAAATACAAAAGTAAAAACAACGAAATGTCGGCCATCGGGGAAGTTTCCCTTATTGAGGATTTGAGGAATTATGCCATTTCACGCATTTACCTTGATAATATAGCACATTTAAAAGCTTACTGGCCTATGATAGGAAAGGAAATGGCTGCCTTGTCGCTGGCATTTGGTGTTGATGATCTGGATGGAACAATAAACGATTCAACTAAAATATATTCTCTTGCCGGTGCCGGGGAGAATCCTTCATTAAGCGGTGATGAAATCAGGCAGCTGATACTGAAAGCCGGGCGTATTCCAGCTGAAAGAGATTCGGTTTACAATATTATTTCGGAAGGATAATAGTAGGCATACTGCCAAACAAAACTTTAGTTTTAATATCATACAAGTGAAACAGTGCATAATTGTTTAAGGAAATTAACCCATCTTGCAGCTAATCCGAAAAAAACAATTGCTGTTCAATGAATTGGCAATCGTCGAGTTCAGATTTGTGTACTACAGATTTTCGTTTTACGAAGGGTGCGTATTTGTATTTTAAGGCATC
>JBAZWY010000057.1:0-12605 GCA_041660125.1 Lentimicrobiaceae bacterium | reverse complement strand
TGACATCATCAAATAAAGTAATCCTCGCACAAATTATAGCACACTGTAAATATGAAAATCGTCAAGACCGCGAAAATGCAAGGCTTTCATACTCAAAATTCGCTGCTTAGCTTGACGCATATGCGCCAAGGCGGGAGAACCTTGAACATTCTTATTATTGGGTGGAAAGTCTTCCTTAGTGTTTCCGTTCAGTAGTAAACATTACCAGTTGTTCGAGCGAATTGCGCGATTCGCTTTCCGGCATAGTGTTGAGCAAGGCGATGGCTTTCTGCCTGTATTCGAGCATTTTGGAAGCTGTATATTCGATTCCGCCGCTATTGTTAACTTTAGTTATCAGTTCAGCCACTTTATGGGGTTCATTGTTATGGCGACGGACAATATTCATAGCACGTCGTTTTTCGATCCATGTCATCTTGTTGAGCATATGGATCAAAGGCAAGGTCATTTTTTTCTCTTTGATGTCGATACCATTGGGCTTACCTGTTGCCAGGTTTTTTTCGTAATCGAAAAGGTCGTCTTTAATCTGGAAAGCTATGCCAACATATTCGCCAAAGAGGCGCATCTTCTCGATGGTTTCGGCATCGGAACCCACCGAAGCAGCACCTGCGGCGCAACAGGAAGCGATGAGCGAGGCGGTTTTTTTTCGGATAATTTCGAAATATATCGGCTCTTCTATATCAAGTTTCCTGGCCTTTTCGATCTGTAACAATTCACCTTCACTCATTTCGCGGGTGGCATTGGAGACAATTTTCAGCAAATGATACTCTTCATTATCGAGCGAAAGCAACAGTCCCCGCGAAAGCAGATAATCGCCCACCAGGACGGCTATTTTGTTTCTCCATAAGGCATTAAGTGAGAAAAAACCACGACGTTCGTTGGAGTCGTCAACCACATCATCATGAATAAGTGTAGCCGTATGCAGCAGTTCGATCAACGAAGCGGCATGAAAGGTGCTTTGATTTACTTCCCCGCATAGCTTAGCTGAAAAAAATACGAACATTGGCCTCATCTGCTTGCCTTTACGCTTGATGATATATCGTGTAATGGTGTTGAGCAGCGGAACAGGGCTTTTCATCGAGTCGCGGAAATGTTTCTCAAACTCTTCGATGTATGAAGCTATAGGTGCTTTAATCTGGTCGATGGTGAGCATTCGGGATTTGAATATGGATTTAAGTACTCAAAAGTAGTATTTATCCATGAATAATCAGCAGACGGACCTATTCCTTTTTGCAATTTGCGCCTTGGTTCTGACTTTTGATATACTTTTACAGGAAATTTAAATACCTGAATCGCTGAGCCGAGGATGGTAAAATAACTTAGTATGGCTGGTATATTATTTGATGAAATTGTTTTTGGCCCTGTAAAAAGTCGTCGTTTCGGGGTTTCTCTGGGGATCAACCTGTTGCCTTTGCACGGAAAGCTATGTTCTTTTAATTGTATTTATTGCGAATGTGGCCTCACCAATGAATCTAAAAAAGAAAAGCTTGTACTTTTTTCGGCAAGTGAAATAAACGCTTCGCTGCAAAGTCGTTTCGAAGCGCTTAAATCAGGAGGACTGGATCCAGATAATATCACCTTTGCCGGTAATGGGGAACCAACGTTACATCCTGATTTCGAAACTATAATTGACAACACGATCCGCCTGCGCGATGAATTTTTCCCGAAAGCGATGATTACCGTGCTGTCTAATGCAACCCGGCTTGATCGTCCAACTGTTAAACGAGCCTTGCTTCGGATTGATAATAATGTGCTGAAGCTCGATGCCGGTACCAATTCCACATTTCAGGCAATTAACCGCCCGACATTCCCGATAGCGCTTGAGAGTATTATACAGGAACTTAAGAATTTCGAAGGAAACCTGGTGATACAGACGATGCTGATTCGCGGTGAAGTAGATGGGAAACAGGTTGATAATACTACCGAAGCAGAACTAACGTTATGGTTAAAACATATCAGGGAAATTAACCCTAAGTTGGTAATGCTTTACCCTATCGACAGGCAGACACCTTACCAGACGTTAGAAAAAGTACCTGCGGCGGAATTCCAGGCTTTGGCAGAGAGAATTGAAACCTTAGGGATTAAGGCGGAAGTTTTTTATTGAGAAGCTTGCTTTAATAAATATATAGAGGTACGATTGACGAGGTACGATTGACGAATTAGGGCAAGTTGTTAATTTTCTATGTCTTTTTGAATTGCGTCTGAATGCCATTCGTAAATCATCATTCGTAAATCGTAAATTCTCATTCTCTTATGCTGGAATACGAGCCAAAAATACTACTGGCATTTGCCGAAACCCTAAGTGGTAACGAGGAAATATTCAATTGGCTGATGAAAAACGGATACCCGGAACTTGGCGCTTTGAGTATGAGCATGCGTGGCAGTGAAGAGGCATTCGGCTGGCTGATGAAAAACGGGTACCCGCAGTTTGGGGCTCTCGACCGCGCCATTGACGGAGATCCAAAGGCTTTTATCTGGTTGCAGAAAAACGATTTTCAATTCCTGGCAATTTTAGCAGAAGCCTGCAACGCCAAACCCGAAGCTATTGATTATCTGAACCGAAACAACTTGCCTATATTCCTGCTAATCGCCCGTAAATTTATTGCCTTCCGGGATAACCAGACGTTTGATTATCATAAGAAACATTTTTGAAAATCCGGGATGTTTATAAATAAAGCCAAAGCCAGTAAATAGATTAAAATATGAAGAGGAATATAAATTCTATTTTTTTTACGGGCCGTTAGTGATTTTTTATTGCGTGTATCAATTAATTTTCTTCCAGATTTTTTCTGCAATCCCAAATCATAATTATCAGGATCAGTATATCAAAAACCTAGTTATGATTATACCTTCACTCCTTTAACAATCTCCTGGAAATCAGTAGTTTTGATAAGCTCATTAAACTTTTTGACAAGTTGTTCCGGCGGAGGTTTAAGCTTACGTTTCGCCATGTCAATCCAGGCTCCTTCCACGGTAATTACTGCAGAAAGTGCGCCATCGTTTTTAAAAACCTGGTGAACCATTTTCCAACGTTCGCCATCCGAAGAGAGACCGGCTATTTGCAAATCTACGGTAATGCGCTCGCCCATTCGCACCTCTGACAAGAAACGGGTTTCCTCTTTAAAAAGCACAGGCCCAAGCTTTAATTTTTCCATTTCCTCGAAACCCAATCCATTATCATACATAAAAGCTACCCGAACCTGGGCAGCATAATCGTTGTATGCAGTATGCCGCATATGACGGTTTGGATCCAGATCAGCCCAGATTACATCAAATTGTTTACTGTAGTTTTGCATTTGTTGAGTTGGTTAAAGAAGGACAAAATTAGATTTAAAAATTGGAGGTTCAAGCTTTATAAGCCCATTTTTACATTTTGATTTGGTTGGAAAACTGAGCCGTACAATTTTCTGCATCACCAAAAAAACCACGGCCAGAAATTAGCCGTGGTGTAGTATCCGAGTGGTTAATTGAAAAGTATTTTATCCGCATTTGCTGTAACCGCAAACGGTACAAGTCATGCATCCTTCTTTATACACGATAGTATTCTTTTCATTGCATTGCGGGCAGTGGTGGCCAGTTTGTGTTCCGTCGGGAATAAACTTCTTGAGGCCACGGATCACACCGTTTTTCCAGGTGGTTATGCTGAGATTGTCGAAACTCAGGTTATCAATCAGTTCGACCACATAAGGTAAAGGCATGCCGTGGCGCAGGATACCCGAAATAAGTTTGGCATAGTTCCAATATTCCTTTTTGAATGAGCGCGACAAGCCGCGGTGAGTTACACGGTAACCGTAATTATCCTCATATTCAAAATCGTAACGTGCCGGTGCATTTTCGTCTTTTTTCTGGCGGATCACCCAACCTTTCTTTACATAATCGGGGATATAAAAATCAGTGCTTTTCCCTGTAAATATTTCGTATGGCTTGTTATTAAGAAGGCCCACAAAGGCAATCCAGCGTTCGTCTTCGTTCATAAAACGAACAACTTCCACTTCCAGTTCTTTGGGACGCGGGGGGGCTTTGGTTTCCTGGAATTCTTCAAGCTCATCCTTCCTGGCATCATTGCCAACCAACACACCCGAACGCGAACCGTCGCGATAAATTGTCATGCCTTTACACCCGCTTTCCCAGGCCGTGAGGTACACATTACTCACCAGTTCTTCGGTAGCATCGGCTGGCAGGTTCACTGTAACGCTGATCGAATGATCGACCCACTTCTGAATAGCGCCCTGCATCTGAACCTTTGCTAACCAATCGATATCGTTGCTGGTGGCTTTATAATATGGCGATTTCTCGATAATTTTCAATAATGCTTCGTCAGTCATGGTTTTGGCAGTATCCACATCATAACCGTTGATTCGCATCCAGTCGAGGAACTTAGGGTGAAAAACATTGTATTCTTCCCATGAATCGCCAATATCATCAACAAAAGTTATGTGTACATTTTTGTCGTTTGGATTTACTTTGCGGCGGCGTTTGTAGCTTACCATGAAAACCGGTTCAATGCCCGATGCGGTTTGTGTACAAATACTTACACTTCCTGTTGGGGCAATAGTAAGCATACTGATATTGCGTCGGCCTTGTTTTTCCATTTTAGCATACACCTCGGGTGCAGCTTCACGGATACGGTTAATCAGCGGGTTATTCCTTTCGCGTTCGATATCAAATATCGGGAATGCTCCGCGCTCGGCAGCCAGGTCGGCGGAAGCGCTGTACACTTCGATGGCTAATGTTTTGTGAACATTTACGCTGAAAGAGGTAGCTTCGTCAGTTCCATATCGCATATTCAGGGCGGCCAGCATATCGCCTTCGGCAGTTATGCCAATACCTGTACGACGGCCCTGTAGGGTTTTTTCACGAATTTTTTCCCACAGAATCCTCTCGGTGCGTTTGGTTTCTTCGTCCTCAGGGTCGGCTTTGATTTTAGCAAGAATCCCGTCAATCTTCTCCATTTCCAGGTCGATAATATCGTCCATGATGCGAAGCGCAAAACCCGAATGCCGGGTAAACAGTTTAGCGTTAAAAGATGCCTGGGGTGTGAAAGGGTTTTCAACGTAGCTGTATAGGTTGATTGCAATCAGCCTACAGCTGTCGTATGCACATAAAGGTATTTCGCCACACGGATTGGTCGAAAGAGTTTTAAAACCGAGATCAGCATAGCAATCGGGCACTGATTCGCGAATGATGGTATCCCAGAACAGGATTCCGGGTTCGGCCGATTTCCATGCATTGTGAATTATTTTATCCCATAAAACACGTGCATTTATTTCCTGAACTTTCGATGGGTGTGTTGAGTCGATCGGGTATTGCTGCTTGTAATTACCATTGTTTTTAACGGCCTGCATAAAACCATCGTCGATCCTTACCGATACGTTGGCGCCGGTAACTTTGCCCTGTTCCATTTTAGCATCTATAAAGCTCTCGCTGTCAGGGTGTTTGATTGATATTGACAACATGAGCGCGCCACGGCGGCCATCCTGTGCTACTTCACGGGTTGAATTGCTGAATCGTTCCATGAAAGGTACGATGCCGGTAGATGTAAGTGCACTGTTTAAAACCCGGCTGCCTGAAGGCCTGATATGTGAAAGGTCATGCCCGACTCCGCCACGGCGTTTCATCAGTTGTACCTGTTCCTGGTCCACTTTCATAATCCCGCCGTACGAATCATGGTTGCCATCACTGCCAATTACAAAACAATTCGACAGGGATGAAACCTGGAAATTATTTCCTATACCAGCCATCGGGCTTCCCTGGGGAATGATGTAACGGAAATTGCGGAAGAGTTCGAAGAGTTCGTCCTCGCTCATTGGGTTAGGGTATTTTTTTTCGATTCGGGCAACTTCCGAAGCCAGCCGATGATGCATATCATCAGGCGTAAGCTCATAGATGTTACCGTCGCTGTCCTTCAAAGCATATTTGTTCATCCATACACTTGCAGCAAGTTTGTCGCCTTCAAAATATACGGTGGCAGTTTCCAATACTTCTTCGTGTGTGTATGCTTTCATAGTTTTTTTAACCGGCAATTCAATACTTTGTTGATTCATTAATGTTGGTTCAGATACCGGAACGCGTGAAACTTCTGGTTCCGGAGCAGGCTCAGCTTTACCAGTCAGATCAATTCCGGGTCGCTGGCGCTGTTCAAGTACTTTACCATAAAAATCGTTTTTTACACCTTCTTCAACTGAAGAATCGATCTGTGAAAAAAGATTAACATCCATTTTGTTTGGCATTCACTGTGAATAATAAAAAGAATATCCTGAAAGCCAACATAATTAAATAATTCATTGGCTGAAATCAGGATTTACAAATTTACACAATACATACTGTATAATTCAAATACAGTTATTAACAAAAAGCATGTTAGTATGTATTATCTGTCTGAATACGTGACGTTTAAACTCTTAATAAGTAACAAAACCCTTGTCAATACAGGGTTTCAGAAGGCCTGCAAATAAAGGGATGTAAGAATAAAAAAATTAATATTCAAATACAAGGCGAAATGATGGTATTTATTTTTAGGACAATATAAGTGTTTTTGATGTGGAAATGTCAATATTAATTCACTCTTTATTATTCTTTAACTATCATGATTCCAGATAAGTTTTGTGCCAAAACCAAGACGGTTGTGAGTCATCTTAATAAAGTCAGGTTGAATGCTCCAAAGCACAAGTTTCTTAAATGCAGCTACAGGAAATTTTTTTAGATAAGCACTCAGGGCTACTTCATAAAGGTCATCTTTCAGTTCCGATGACATACCGGTAAACTGTATTCCCTGGATTTTGCCAATCATAGTCGTTTCCAGTGCAATTGCACCAGCAACTATTGGCTGTTTCATAAATTCATCCACGTGACGGGTTCCAAAGTCGGATGTAAAGACAAACAAATTAAGCGCATCCAAATACACATAAAAACAGGTACTTGTATAAGGAATATTGTTAGCCGAGGTTGCCAGGGTAAAAATATGATGCTTATGGATAAAATCGGTAATTCGTTTTTCAGGGAATTCTGCCATGCTTAAAGAATGCGTCAAGTATTAATATTTCAACCAATCAGTTTTTAATAAGCATCCTCAATGCAATAGCTATCAATGAGAAGGCAAAGATTTTTCTTACTGTCGCAATAGGAAGGTTAAGTGCGATATTGGAACCGAAATACCCCCCAATAGAAAAAGCAATTGCAATAATCAGGGCATATTTGAGATTGATCTGCCCCGACTTATAATAATTCAGCGCGGCAAGTATCCCGATAGGTGGCAACATAACAGCCAGGCTGGTTCCCTGGGCTGCAATCTGGTTCATGCCAAGCAAATAAATCATTGCCGGGACCATAATTAATCCGCCACCCAACCCGACCATGCCGCTAAAGATTCCGGCAGCTAAACCAATCAATGCCAATATGAGAAATTCCTGAAAGTTCATTTTAATCAATTTACTATGTTGAACATTTACTTGCATGGAGTGTAAAACGACCCGAAGTCAACGAGCTTCAATAGCAATTTCCCGGAAAAGCATTCCCATTATCCGTTTTAGCAATAATCTATTTTGAGTGTCAGACACCCGTTGGATATGCAGACACTCAGAAATCGAGGCTTAACGAAAGATAAAAAATCCGCGGTTGCACTACCTGGTCCTCAATTCCCCAAGCCCAGTCGGCACGCAGGAAATAGCCGAACAACGTACTGCGTAACCCAAAGCCATATCCGGCAATAAGGGGATCTTTCTGTACCTTCACGGTAATGTTATAAGCCGGGCTGCTTAAAGTTCTCGTATAGAAGGTATTCTCTTCGGTAAGCGGGTCAAGCCCCTGCCAAGCAGAACCAATATCGGTAAATCCAATGATCTGGAAATTATTAAGGAATTCGGAGCGGAGCGGTTTATTAAGAAAATACCTGAAAACCGGGAATCGTAATTCAGAACTCAGTAAGGCAAATGTATTGCCGCTACGGGCATTTTGTTTAAATCCCCTCATGCTGGTTGCCAATGTCTGGAAAGCATAATTCTGCGTATAATCTATCTGGTATTCGTTGTTAAACTCGGGCATAAGCCAGTTATCAACGCCGCCCATGTAATACAGTAGTTTATTCTTACCGAAAGAAGTACTTCCCGCCAAGCGGTTAGCCCAGATTAATGAGCGGTGGATACGGGTATAATGCCGGAAATCGAATCCAAAAACAATCATATTAACCGATTGCTTTTTAACCAGTTGATAATACTCGCCGAATACCTTAAACCGCAAACCCTGCATTAGGTTAATTCCAATATCTCTGGTATTGTCGTACACCAGTTCGCCTTTTGCAATGGCCCAGGTATTTCCGTCAACTGAGGCACTGGCCGTAGGATAATCATAGGCAAGCACATAAGGCTTGTCATATTGAAGTGAAGCTGTTCCTTTGATAGCAAGCACTTCAGTGAAAGGATAGCGCAACACATAATGGAGTTCATGTATCCGGTGACGAACTAAAGCATCAGTATAAGAAACATCGAAACCAGTACGGTGAAAATATATTTCCCGATCAAGGCGATGTTTCAGGTTTGAATATCCAAACAGAAATTCATTATGCACCAGGTTCGCATTTAACCGTACGCCACCGATAATGCGATAATCCTCCAACAGGTCGGTTCCGCCAAGCATAAAAAGTGCGTTGGTAGGCGAGTTCTGATATACCGGACCCGAGTACCCGAGGTATGGCTGGTAACTCAGGTTGAGATATGAAAAATCAAGCTGGCTTATCAATTGATTTACTGAATATTCGACATTATAGTTTCGGGGCTGTGGAAGCTTTATAATGTCACCTGCATTTCCAGGTTGCAACACATTGGACCGTCTGACTCCATTTTTACCTGATGCCAAATCGCCCGAAATCTGGTAATTATTTATATCAATACCTGAAGTATCCGACTTCATCGGGGGAGCTTCATTATCGTAAACGGCAACAAATCGTTTCCGTTTTACTTTAACTTCGGGATTTAATTTCCTGAGGGCTTCTTCTTCTTTTTCTTTTGCTGCCTTGGCTTCGAGGGCAAGTCTGTATTTTGTCTGTTCGAGATTCTGCAGCGGACTTATCGGTCCTGCCGGAATATCACCAGTGAAAATGTGAAATTTATTGTCTTCAAAAACCAGTTCAGCTGTTTTACGGCCAGTAAAACTAACATCCTGCGAAAGTATATTGCGGGGATAATTGGTAAGCGGAAAAGTTCTCGTGTAATAACGATAATGAACCGTTGTATCAACGTAGGACACAGTGCTGTCGAATTTTGCGGCATATCGGTTATAAACTCCATTGGCATCGCTGAGGTAACTAAAATATCCGGGGCTATATGAAACAGGTTGTATTTCGTTGGCAAGACGAGTTTTAGTAACCCTTTTAAGCATATTACTTCCTGAATTTATATCATAAATAAAGAGGTCGTTATTTTCCATTCCATCGTAAGAACGAAGATTCTCTTTTGTGAACCTGATGGTATCATCAGGCCTGTTGGAGCTAAATATGATCTGGTTACTTTTTGCCAAAAACCTCGGATTGAGGTCGTTATATACATCAAACATTATAGGCTGGGCAGTATTGGCAGCAATATTGTAAATATAAATATCGGATTGTCCATGCTGAACTGCCGACATCGCAAACAACCGCCCATCGGGAGAATACGAGAAATCCAGAATTTTCTGAAAACTGAACAGGTTCTGACTCTGCCATTTACGGGTTTCTATATCATAAAAATACAAGAACAATAATCCTTTGTGCTCAAGAATCATTGCAACCACATTTCCGGAAGGATGCCAGGCCAGCAAAGGATATGAATAATCTACCTTTTCATCGGTTCTGAAACCTTTGCGGAAAATACGTTTCCTTTTACCACTGGCAATGTTGTATAAATAAACCTTATACAGACCGTTATCATTAACAGAATATAACATACTCTCTCCATCCGGACTTATATGCACATTGTCATATACCTTGTCGCGCTTCAGTTTAAAAGGGACTTTCGGGTTATACTGACTAAATGCAAGGTTGTCGGCTGTATAAATCTGCTTATACCAATCGTACCATTCACTGATTACTTTCTTGAACGAAATACCCAATACATAAAGAAATCCACTTTCAACACTACGGTTAACCCTCGTCATATAGGCGATATTGGCGATATTTTCTTCCCCGTATTTTTCAGCAATAAAACGCCATAGCGAATGGCCGGCCAAAACAGCATCTTCATCAATCAGGTGATTGAATTTCTTGTATTTCCCATTTAAAATACCATCTTTAACTTTATTGTCAAGTTCGGTATCCCAGTTGCGGCTGTAATAGGAAACCAACCCGTCAATATACCACGAAGGAAGGTTTATAAGCGTACTGTTTTTTACCTGCGAACCTATTGAACCTCCATAGATAATATTTTCGAGAAGTAAGCGAGTGATTCCGGCACGTATCTGCCTGTCGAAATGATTAAGATCCCCATCGAAATACAGGAACACTTTAGTGCCGATAATATGCGTTATACCTCCTGTATTGTATTGGGTTTGTGTTATTAACCCGATATTGCTTTGCTTCAGGTCCGAATAGGTATTGTAAACAATAAACTGTGTTTTCTTATCAAGCGTGGTTTGAAGTTTCCTTTCAATTTCCGGAATATATTTCCCGGCATAATCGGCTGCATGTTGTGCAAGTTCTTTCCCATTAAGGTAATAATACACATCGAAATTGTTAAAACGAAAATACGTCCACAGAAAATCAGTGTATTGAACCCGGTTTTTACCGAAGGTTTGCTGCGAACCATTATAGAACTGAGCCAATGCAGAAAGCGAAAAAAACCACAAAATCAGCATTAAACATGCTGATCTGATTGTTTTCATCTTAATTCGAACGGCAGTCATTTTCATATGTGTTCCGCTTTTTTTTGAACGTGCTAAAGTAACAAAAATCTGTGGTTCATTGTTTATGTATTTGTTTGTTGGGTAAATTCATAACTTTATCCCGTTAAATTTAGTATATCCATGATTCGGAAAGTAAACAGATTTGTTTTTAATTCATTTGGTGTAAATACGTATATATTAAGCGACGACACAGGTAAATGCCTGATAATTGATCCAGCCTGCCAGTATCAAAGCGAAGAAACCAAACTGCTCAGTTTCATTCGTGATAACCATTTGAGCCCTGTTGGTATGGTGAATACGCATTTCCATATCGATCATATATTAGGAAATACGTTTATCTGCAATACATTTAATTTGAGTCCAAAGTGTCATAAAAGCAGTAAAATACTCTGGGAGACTGCCATCGGATTCGGTGCAGTATTTGGCATTAACATTGAGAATCTGATTATTCCCACCGATTTTATTGAAGAGGGTGACTTCATTACTTTCGGCAACGCGGCTATTGAGGTTTTATATACTCCGGGGCATGCCGATGGAAGTATTTGCCTGGTAAACCATGCTGAACGGTACGTCGTTTCGGGGGATGTGCTATTTCGCGACAGCATTGGACGAACCGACCTTCCATCGGGGAATTTTGATACTCTCTATAAAAGTATTACCACGAAATTATTTACCCTGCCGGAGGATTATATTGTATATCCCGGTCATGGGCCTGAAACTTCGATAGGATACGAAAAACTGAATAATCCTTTCCTGCGCTGAAAAGAAGAAAAAAAACCTCCCGTAAATGTGAGGAGGTTTTTTTATACTCGATTATTGATAAGTTCCAGCGATATGAATTTACTTCCGTTGGAAGCTATGCAGACTTATTTTCGGATCAGATTTTCGGCGTCCATAGCTAACCATTCAGGGAAGAACCTAACGATCCTTCGAACCCAGAGGAATTCGTTTGCCATTGGAAAAGGCAACAACAAATACGTCTTTATATCCAAGATTATTAAGCGTTCTCTTGTATTCTAACGCTTCCTGATAGGTATTGAAAACACCTGAAGTGTATTTATACATTCCGTTCTCCCTGTACATCTGTATATTGACCAGATTTTTAAAAGCAGGATCGTCTAATGACTTTTCATAACTAAGCGCATACAAATTAACCTTGTAAATCACTGTACCTGAATTCGTTTTATCAGAAGGTTTGTTCTTTTGCTTTTCGTTAACAGGCTGCACTTCTGTTTCTCTGATAGGAGTGACTACGCTTGCTCCCGCATTAGCTTTAATTTTTGTTGGCAGACTATCACTTAAGCAACCAGAAAAGAAATTCTTATCGAACATATACACCGGAATCTCATCACCCACAGAAAAATTACTCAAATCATATTCCGCATTAGGATCTTTTTGTGTATATGAGGTAACTTTAAATTCGGTCCGACGGTTGGCCTGGTGTTCTTCGGGAGTGCAGTAAACTCCATCCGCGCATCTGTTTGTAAGCTGGCGTTCGCCATACCCCTTGGCCGTGATCCTGTTCTTATCGATGTCGGCGCCGACAATGTATTTTACAACCGATTCTGCACGTTTCTGAGACAATTTATCATTGTATGCAAACGATCCGCGGCTGTCGGTATGTGAACCCAATTCAACAGTTATATCATTTTCCTTCATTATATTTACAAGTTTATCAAGTTCCACTTTTGCATCCTCGCGGATATTAAACTTGTCAAAATTGTAATATATATTTTCGA
>JBAZWY010000056.1:0-14007 GCA_041660125.1 Lentimicrobiaceae bacterium | reverse complement strand
GCAATCCTGTGCCTTTACCACAATGCTTCTAAGAAAACTTTCCTTCCTCCAACAGATTGCTTCTCCCGCCAACGGCGGGATCGCAATGACTTTGCTCACCAGGCCAGTCATAGCAGTAAGCCACTTCGAAGGCAACACGTCAAACCTGGAAACAACAATCGAAGGCAACAGCGGCAACCACAAAACAACAATCGAAGCACAGTCATTTTGCTTCGTCGTACCTCCTCGCAATGACGGAGGCAAAGCTATTCAACAGGGGGAAAAGTAAAGTGTAAGTGTATTGAGTTATTAATTTAATCAAATTTGCCGGATTGAGATGATGGGAAGATGGGAAGATTGGAAGGTGGGAAGATTGGAAATTACACTATAAAATACGATGTAACAATTTAGCAAAACCTTGCGGTATAAAAATAATAATGCACAACGCGTTAAGCAATATTGTGTATTTGTGCTAATTTTGTAGTGCACATCATTCAGAATAAAAAATGGAAACATTATTTCAAAAACAGCAATCATTGCTTGCCCGGACAAACTTGTCGTTCAAGCGGTACATGTACGGTAAATTCCCGTGGAATAGCCGTATGGCCGGGCTTGTTGGTCCGCGGGGTATGGGGAAAACCACCATGCTGTTGCAATATATCAAAGAACAAAACGGCACGGATTTGCTGTATGTTTCGGCAGACGATATTTATTTTTCAAATCACAGATTGACAGATGTAGCAGATGAATTTTATAAAAATGGCGGAAAACGACTTTTTATTGATGAAATAGCCATGATTGGAATAAATCACCAACCGAAGAAGATATTTTGATCAATCTGGCGTATTCCATGTGACCCGTAAAAAATAAATAATTACACATGAAATAGCCATGATTGGAATAAATCACCAACCGAAGAAGATATTTTGATCAATCTGGCGTATTCCATGTGACCCGTAAAAAATAAATAATAACACATGAAATCCACAAATACAAAGATTGGTCGGTTGAGTTGAAAAACATGTACGATTTTTATCCTGATCTGTAGGTATGTTTCACAGGATCGTCTATTCTCGATATTCGCAAAGGAATGGCCGATTTGAGCCGCCGGGCATTGATGTTTTCTATGCAGGGCTTTTCATTCCGCGAATATCTGAAATTCGAACATGACATTGATGTAGAGGTACATTCGTTTGAAGAGATTATCAGCAATCATATCTCACTGATTGACAGCATAGAACACCCGTTGCCACTTTTCCGCGAATATTTGCTTAAAGGTTATTATCCGATGGCAAAAGAAGATAATCTGGCAATCCGGTTGGGACAAATACTGAATCTGACACTCGAAGTTGATATACCTCAGTTTGCAAATTTATCAGTAACAACTGCGCGAAAACTGAAAAAGTTGTTGCTTGTAGTTGCCGAAAGCGTACCGTTTAAACCCAATTTTGTGTCGCTTGCCGGAAAGTTGGAAGTGAGCCGTAATTCGCTCGAAGAATATCTTACTTTTATGGAAGATGCGGGACTTATTGCCCGCTTGCGCGATCAGGCAAATGGAATAATTGGTTTGGGAAAAGTTGAAAAAATATATTTAGACAATTCTAATCTGGTTTATTATTTATCAGCGAAAGAACCTGAAACCGGAAATATCCGCGAAACATTTTTCATGAATCAAGCCCGGGTAAATAATGCAGTAGTTTCTTCTGCTGTTGCCGATTTTAAAATTGACAAATATACTTTTGAAGTTGGCGGCAAAAACAAATCGCAGCAACAAATCAAAAATACGCCCAATGCCTTTATTGTAAAAGATAATATTGAATATGGCTATAAAAATGTTGTGCCTTTATGGGCATTTGGTTTGAACTATTGATTCTTATGATTATTGATATTTGCCGTTAAATAAAATGGTTCTGCCACGTATTGAATGGAAATGGTTTTTAATAGGTCGGAAGTCCGAAGTCGGAAGACAGAAGAAAGTGTCAATTTGAAATTTGACCCTTTCAAAGGGAAATTTATGAAGAAAGGCAGTTGGCCGCAGAATTATTATTTTTATCCGTGTAAATCAGTCAGATCAGTGTCATCTGTGTTCAAAAACATCTGTGTTCAAAAATAAAGAACACTGATTACACGGATGGTACGGATGACCGCTGATTTATTTTAAAAATAAAGAACACGGATAACACGGATGGTACGGATAATTTAATATTTTTATCTGTGTAAATCTGTTTAATCAGCGTCATCTGTGTTCAAACAAAAGGACACGGATAACACGGATGTTACGGATGACCACTGATTTATTATTTTTATCCGTGGAAATCAGTCTAATCTGTGTCATCAGTGTTCAGTCCATCCTCATTCCTGTTTCTGGTTCCAGATTCCAGATTCCTCCCTACTCCCCACTCCAAGTGAAAAATGTTTTCGATGATAACGAAAGATAGTTATCTTTACAAACGAAAACTTTGAAATATGCTAACGCAATTAATTATTGAACAGGTAATTGACTCTCAAAAGGAGAGGTTAATTCGTTTGGATTCAGGTTTACCACGAAAATTTGATGAACTAGCCAACCTCACAACGCATGCATTTATAGTTTCCGGTATCCGGCGATGTGGAAAGAGCACGCTATTACAACAGATTCATAAATCCTTCGGCGACAATTCGATTTATCTCAACTTTGAAGATCCACGACTGGCCGGCTTCGATTTGAGCGACTTAAACCGTTTGCATGAAATAGCTGTTAAAAAAGGCATTGATGTGTATTTTTTTGATGAAGTTCAAGTTATTGAAAACTGGGAAAGCTTTGTCCGGTTCAGGCTGGATGAAGGATATCGAATTTTTATAACCGGCTCGAATGCTACTATGCTTAGCAAAGAAATGGGGACAAAACTCACCGGGAGGCATATTACAAAGGAGCTTTTCCCATTTTCTTTTACGGAATATCTTTCATTTGCTGGCATGGAAGCGTGTGCAGCGTCTTCAGGCAAATATCTCAGAAGCGGAGGATTTCCCGAATACCTTAAGACAGGCTTGCCTGAAGTGTTAATGCATGCTTTTAATGATATTCTTATCCGCGATATTGCTGTTCGTTATAATGTAAAGAATGTAATGGCATTACAGCAGCTTGCTGCCTGGCTTGTTTCAAATACAGGCAAGCCTTTCAGTGGAAATAGTATCCGGAAAATATTCCAGATAGGTTCTTCATCCAG
The DNA here is from genome assembly GCA_041660125.1 of Lentimicrobiaceae bacterium. Taxonomy (GTDB): domain Bacteria; phylum Bacteroidota; class Bacteroidia; order Bacteroidales; family UBA4417; genus UBA4417. Next base: position 10,822 of record JBAZWY010000056.1, on the reverse strand, counting down.
TATAATGGATTATCTATCCTATTTTACTGATGCCTGGTTGTTTTTCTACTTGCCCAAATTTAGCTACTCTCATAAAGTTCAGTTAGTTAATCCTAAAAAGGTTTACTGTATTGATAACGGGTTTGTTGATATAAACTCGGTATCGTTCAATGACGATAACGGAAGACTCCTTGAAAATATGGTATTTCTGCAACTACGCCGTACTACTCCTGAGATATTTTATTTCTCGGAAAAGAAGGAATGTGATTTTGTGGTATTTCAAAAGGGAAAACTTCATAGTCTTTACCAGGTTTGTTGGCAATTAGACCAGAACAATATGGATAGGGAACTGGCCGGACTAATTGAGGCAATGGAATATTTTGGTCAACAGTATGCCAAAATTATTACATTCGACCAATCGGATACTTTTAGCATCGAAGGAAAAACAATAATTGCACAGCCTTTTTATGAGTGGGCTACCCAATAAAACCAATATTTTAAACCTCCTGGCCACGGATTTATTTTAAAAAAAGAGAACACGGTTAACCGGATGATTTTTATCTGTGTAGATCAGTTTAATCTGTGTCATCAGCGTTCAAAAGAAAGAACACGGATAACACGGATGGTACGGATGACCGCTGATTTATTTTAAAAATAAAGAACACGGATAACACTGATGGTACGGATAATTTAATATTTTTATCTGTGTAGATCAGTCAGATCAGTGTCATCTGTGTTCAAAAATATCAGTGTAAATCAGTCAGATCAGTGTCATCTGTGTTCAAAAACATCTGTGTTCAAAAATATCCGTGAAAATCAGTTTAATCAGTATTATCTGTTGGGTTTGCGAACACACTATTCAGATTTATTATCTTTGCAATGTGTTACGTTAAATACAACTACAATTATGAAATTAACAAACGTAAAAGATAAAAAACAGAAACCCAAAAGTTGGGTCTTACCTGGCACCTCTGTTAGTCAGGATGAATTTCTGGCTGGAATACAGGAAGCCGAAGAGGGACCATTCCAAACTGTTCAGGAGTCGATGGAAAACTTTGAAGTATGGCTGAAATTGAGAGAAAAGAAGTAAGAATCTCTGAACAATTCAACTATGATATAATTTCGCTATATACTTATGGGGAAGAAGTATTCGGAGCTATCGCCGCTAAAAGTTTTATAGCAGATATATATAGCAGAGTTTGGAGTCTGGATACTATGTATCTGCTTCATGCGGAATGCAGGCATTTGCCGACTAAAAATAAAATTTACCGTAATATCATACTGGGCTCCTATTTGATTATTTATAGAATTACAAACGAATATGTTGAAATTCTGCGGATTCTACATTCACATTCAAGTATAAGAAGAATTAAATCGACACGGCGAGTAAAGCCTTGACAACAGATTAGAACACTGATAACACCAATGTGAAGGATGATCACTGATTTTAAATAAAGAACACTGATTACACGGATGGTACGGATGACCGCTGATTTTTAAATTAAGCACACGGATAACACGGATGGTACGGATGACCGCTGATTTATTTTAAAAATAAAGAACACGGATAACACGGATTTAACGGATGGTCACTGATTTTTAAATATTATCCGTGTAAATCAGTCAGATCAGTGTCATCTGTGTTCAAAAACATCTGTGTTCAAAAATAAAGAACACTGATTACACGGATGGTACGGATGACCGCTGATTTATTTTAAAAATAAAGAACACGGATAACACGGATGGTACGGATAATTTAATATTTTTATCTGTGTAAATCTGTTTAATCAGCGTCATCTGTGTTTAAAAAATAAGTACACTGATTACACTGATGTTAAGGATGACCATGGATTTTAAAATTATTATCTGTGTTAATCAGTTTAATCAGCGTAATCAGTGTTCTGAAAAGTGTCATCTGTTCTCTAAGAAGGGTCATCTGTGGAGATGTCATCACCGAAAATCCGAAAATTTGTTAAAATCCGGTTAATTCAGCGATGTTCATCAAAGAGCAATGGATTAAACCTGTAAATTTGCATATGATTTCATTTATATTCTCATTTAAGCCCTGGTTGCGGAAAACCATAGCTTTTATTTACCTTGCGATTGTCGCGGTGCTATCATTGATGCCATCCTATGATGTTCCGGATATTAAACTCTTCCCCGGCGCCGACAAACTGGTTCATATAAGCATGTACCTGGGGCTATCGTTCCTCGCCTGCTGGAGTTATGATATCAGGCGGCATAGAATGTGGTTTATGTATATACTGCTGGCAAGCGTTTTTATGTATGGAGTGATAATGGAGATTTTACAACGCACCATGCATAATGGCCGTGATTTTGATTTTAAGGATATGATCGCCAACCTCACGGGTGCCATTTTGGGCATGCTTATATACCGTTTCCTTGATCGGCAGCGATCGGAAGCGTAATAATTTTTCCGCTGAACACACTGATAAAATTAGATTCACACAGATTTAATCTGTGAATATCAGTGAAAATTATCAGTGTCCTCAGTGGAAAAGTTCAACTATTTGATTTAACCAAAACTTCTATATCTTTATTATCATATTTTAATATAGTTATTGTAATTATGCTAACCAAAATTTCAGAACCATGAAAAACATGTTAAACATGACCGCATGGGTAAGCGGAGCCATTGCAGTAGTGATGATGTTACTAGGTATTATTGCTGTTTTTGCAGGTGGAGTCTTATTTCACCATATGTGGTCGAATTATTTCTACCCGGCTTATAATTTCCTGCTGCTGGGGATATTTCTTTTCCTGGGAGGCATGGTTAGTAAGGAGAAGGGGTGAGGAGGAGAGAGGGAGAGAGGGAGAGGGATTTACACACCAGAAACCAGAAACCCGAAACCAGCAACCAGTAACCCGAAACTCTGTAACCCTGTAACTCTGTATCCCTGTAACTCTGAAACTCTTCAAACCCGAAACCAGAAACCAGCAACCAGTAACCCGAAACTCTTCAAACCCGAAACCAGAAACCCGAAATCTTTATCCTTTTCTAACTATCTTAGCCGGCTCAATCCCGTGATATATGTTGAATAACACTATTGAAACACTGAACCGCAAACGTTTGTGGCCGTTGGTGGATGTTTTACTGTTTGTGGTTATTACGCTGGGGTTTCATAAACTGTGGTGGGCATTCAGTTCACATATTTACAGCATTCCTTCCTTTACCGATATTGCCAACTGGCTTGCAGCATCCGTTTATGGTGCCAGTGTATGGCTCGATGCGCATGTATTCGGGATGGATATACGCCTGTATGAAGTAAACGGAATCTATTTTAACAGCAACCATACATCCATATTTGTTAACGAAAGCTGCTCCGGCTTCAAACAGATGTGGCAGGTGGTGGTATTGTTCCTTTTTTTCCCCGGACCCTGGAAGACAAAGCTCTGGTATATTCCTCTGGGAATGCTGGCTATGTACCTCTTTAATATTATCAGGATCGTTGCATTGAGTTTTGCGATGCTGCACTGGCCTGAGCATTGGGATTTTATTCATATGTGGCTGCTGCGGCCGGTTTATTATTTGATAATCTTTATTCTTTGGGTGATCTGGGTTGAAAAATTCGGCGGAATGAAAAGATACGTCAACGTAAATAATCGATAACTATTATCCACTGAAAGCACGGATTATTCACTGATAAACACTGATATGCAAAATGAAAACTTTATATATGAAGAGGAATGCAGGCAGATAATCGGTGCTTGTTATGAGGTTCAGAATGAGTTGGGTAATAGTTTCCTGGAAGCTGTTTATCATGAGGCATTATCCATCATTTTTAACGAAAAAGGAATTCCTTATGAACCGGAAAAGAAGTTTGATATCTGGTTTCATAACCACAAACTTCAAAAGGCTTATTATGCCGATTTTGTTTGTTTCGGATCAATAATCATTGAATTAAAAGCTTGTGATGGCCTTACTTCAGAACATATTTCACAGGTACTAAACTATCTGAAAGCAACGGATTACAAATTGGGTCTGCTGATAAATTTCGGAATGAAGAAAGTGCAGATCAGGAGAGTCATTTTATAGTCCACTGAAAACACGGATAAAAAGGATATACACAGATATATCAGTGAATATTTATTCGCTCATTGCTTATATTAAAAGGAGCTCATGAAATCGCTTCACTAAGTTGTGATAATTATCAGGGTCATCAGTGGATAAAATCTTTGAATTAACTTCTATGCTTGTTAAAATCCTTTCCGGTACTGCAATTGAACCTGGGTCAACTGGTGATTTGGTTACGTTTGCAGATAATATATGTCTTCCTGAGATTATAGCTAAAACATTCGGATGGGAAGCTATACGTATTGAATATACAAACGATCAAAAAGAAACAGCATCATTCGGAGCATGCAGAATCGGCAGGAAAATTGTAATGTTACCACATTTTTCTTATGGTCCTTATGCAGATCCTTCAACAGCCGTGGAAATTATCCGGGAGTCAGAAAAGCAGGGATATTTTTGCGAATGGCGGTTAACAACAAAAGCTTCGGAATTCGTTTTCGCCGATAAAGTCACCACCCTGCTGCCACTGAAACCAGGAGCGGAAGCTCAGTTTCAACAACTGAATTCTAATTTGCGGCGTAAAATCAGGAAAAGCGAATCCAATGGAATCCGGATCACCACAGGCAAATCAGAATTGCTTCACGATTTTTACGAAATCTATTCCAGGAATATGCACCGCCTGGGATCACCCGCCTTGCCGGAGCGCTGGTTCCGTAACCTGCTTACTGATTATCGCGGTGGCGAAGCAGGAATCTGGATTGCATTGTTTGATGAAAAGCCTGTTGGGGCTGCATTTATACTGGAATACCAGGGGTTTTACGAAGCCTGCTGGTTTTCAACACTGCATAACTACAACAGGCAATATACATCATATGGTTTATACTGGGAGATGATCCGCTTTGCCGTTGAACAGAAAGGCCGGTATTTCTCATTCGGGCGCAGTACAACAGGGAGTGGCGTTCATAAGTTCAAACAGCAATGGGGAGGCGAAGATCTGCCGCTATACTGGAATTATTCGCATCCGCAAAAAAGGAATGTCAGGAAATTATCTTTTCTGCCAAAACTCTGGAAACTCCTACCCTATCGTTTAGCTAAACTTATTGATCCATTAGTATCCGGCAGATTCTATTAGCGGCTATCCACTGATCACACTGATTTTTCACAGATATGCACAGATATTCTTTTCATCCGTGTTTATCAGTGATCAGATCAGTGTTCATCAGTGGATAATACTTACCTTTGCCCAATCTTCTCCATTCACTAAAACATGCGCATTCTCACATTCGACATCGAAGACTGGTACCATTTCCTGGAACACCGGTCAACGCGCGATGAAACACAGTGGAAGGATTTTGAACCAAGAGTAAGGCGGAATACCGCTAATATTCTTGAATTCCTGGAAAGCCATCAGCAGAAAGCTACATTTTTTATAATTGGCTGGATCGCTAAAAACAATCCCGGCCTGGTGAAAGAAATTGCCGATGCCGGCCATGAAATCGGGTTGCATTCATACAGCCATCAGCTAATCTGGCAACAGGCACCCGACGAATTCAGGCAGGACCTGCTCCGGAATATTGGCGTACTGGAGGATCAGCTTGGGTACAAAGTTGATAAATACCGTGCCCCTGGTTTTTCTGTGAAACGCAATAACTTATGGGCTTTTGACGTGATGGCGGAGGTCGGTATTACTACCGATGCCAGTATATTTCCTGCTGTCCGCGCTCATGGAGGCATGCCCTCTTTCCCATGTAATTTCCCGTGCCTTGTTCAGCATAATGGAATCACTATCAAAGAATTCCCTATCAGTTATAACCACCTGGCCGGAATTCGTACTGTGCTTACCGGGGGAGGCTACTTCAGGTTCTGGCCGTATAACGTTATCCGTCATTTTACCCAGAAATCGCCTTACATAATGAGTTATTTTCATCCACGCGATTTCGACCTCAGGCAACCGCTCCTGCTCGACCTGGGACCATACCGCCGGTTCAGGGCTTATTACGGGCTGAATCATTCCCAGTTAAAACTCGAACGCTGGGTCAGCGAATTTGCTTTCACCGACCTGCACACAGCGGATGCATCAATTGATTGGGTAAAAGCTGTTGTTGTTGATTTTTAAGATAATGATTAATGGAAAATGGTTAATAGTTTGAGTAGTGAGTGTATAAATATATTAGAGAATAGAAGGGACAAGAGATATATGGAAATTTTCAGGAAATATACTCCTGGTTTTACTTTTGAAGTAAAACTTTGCCTGACTCTATAACATTATGTCCTATTTATTCCTTAAATGCTGCCTGAACTCCCTAACCTGAAAAAACTTCAAAAAAGGCAAAAGATAAAAGGTTAAAGACAAAAGATAAAAGGCTAAAGACAAAGGGATCAAAACATTATGAAGGCAATCATAAAAATCATCTTTACAAAATAAATTATGAAAATGGTTTGCAACTGCCTGACTTTTATCTTTTTACTATTGTCTTTTATCTTCTGCACGAATAATGCAGGCTAAATAATCACTAAAAAAGTTAACTTTTTTCTGAAATCCGCATTGGAAAATTGCCGGGATACTAAACCTGTTCAGCAGGCAAAAGAATATTAGATTGATTATTTCCCAACATTCTATTTCTATGACTGTTAAACTACATATTCAAGGATGATTATATTTATTGCAAACCTGGCAGAGTAAAGTTTCGGCACATGGGAAAGCATAATATCACATTGATTATGCGTAACTTATCAATTATTTGTTTGAAAGCAAATTTAACTGTTTAATAAAGTTGTATGCTTTTGCTACTTTCACAGGGTAAGCTGAATAATAATAAAAAAAACAAGAAAAATGTGTGACATTTTTCTTAAATATGTCCTATATTTGCACTTTGATTATATGTTAATATTTAAAAATCCAACTATTTATAACAAATTGAAAAATGCAATCCTTTAACAATTTTTATTTCCATTTCTTTCAGCCTCAGTATCGCGTAGCAGCAGCATTTATTATTGCAGCGATATTCAATTTTTATGCTATCCCTGTTATTATAAAGATAGCAAAGGCTAAGAAATTGTATGATGTTCCTGATAAACGTAAAAACCATGCCTCTGCAATCCCTACACTTGGAGGATTAGGTATTTACGCAGCTATTACAACGGTAAGTCTCACGTTTATAAATACATGCGGAATGAATGGAGGAGGAATTACAAACAGTCTTACCTCGCTACCCCCCATTATTGCCGGATTTACTATTATTTTCTTTATTGGGATGAAAGATGATATGCTGAACATTTCACCCTGGAAAAAAATAGTAGCGGAAGTAATTGCCTTGCTGATTCTCATTGTTGTGGGCGATGTGCGGCTGAGCGGTATGCATGGAATGTTCTCCATTGGTGAAATCAGTTACCTGGCCAGTATTTTGCTTTCTTTGTTTGCCGGTATAGTTATTATCAATGCATTTAACCTGATTGATGGCATCGACGGGCTGGCTGCTTCGGTTACTATGCTCGGAAGTATTGTATTCGGCAGTTATTTCCTGGCAACCTACGAATGGGAATATGCGGCACTGTCGTTCATTATCCTTGGGGCGTTGATTCCTTTCTATTTGTACAACACATTCGGCCATGTAAATAAAATATTTATGGGCGATACAGGTTCTCTCATACTGGGCTTTGTGATGACTGTGCTTATTTTCAGGTTTAACGAGATGAATGCTATAAGATCATTGAATATTCATTTTTCATCTGCCCCGGCGCTTTCTTTTGCCGTCGTGATCATACCTATGTTCGACACCCTCAGGGTAGTTGCTGTCAGGATATACCGTGGCGTAAATCCTTTTAAAGCCGATCGCCGTCACATACATTATATCCTGGTTGACCTGGGATACAATCATTTGCAATCAACAATAATACTTATGCTCATCAACATAGCTTTTATTGCTTTCGCTTATTTCTTCAACTACCTGGGCAATTCAGTCCTGATATATATTATGATTGCAGCCGCTATTGTTCTGACGGCTGTTGCAACTTTGCTGCGACGCAGGAAATATATATTGATAGGCCACCCCGATCAAGTATTATAACCACTGACCCGGCTGCCATTATTTCATAAGCTTTATTTATCTTTACCGTTCGGGAAGACTTCAAAAAGTAAGTTCTCCCTGGTGGAAAAACTTTCATAAACGAAAGAAATTTCTTTAAATCATTAGTTTCCTTATCAAACAAGTAATAGTAAATATCCTATGTTAAAATCTGTAGTCTTCATTTTCGCTACCCTCCTGCTGTTTCCTTTTTTGAGTCACGGTCAGTATATTCCGCTGGATAATCAATATTATAACCTGATCGCACAAAAATACCAGGAAAATAATCGTTCCTTTCTTTCGTCGATGAAACCTATACTGCTTCAGGACATGGATAGTGTTGCCGATATTGAAAATGTGCTTTATGGCATTCCGGTTGATTCAACACATAAAAACACTTTCGTTTACCGGAAGCTTTTCAGTGAAAATCTTATCAGCTTCAAAACAAAAGGTTTCAAAATCACTGCCGACCCGGTATTTAATTTCGGACTGGGATATGACTTCATAGAATCGAAAATCAGCTGGATAAATACCCGCGGCCTGACAGTTACAGGTTTATTGGGAAATAACTTATCATTTAATACCGAACTGTATGAGAGCCAGGCCGTATTTGCTTCATGGCCTTCGGCTTTTATCACTGCAACCGGAGTTGCACCCGGGCAGGGAAGCGTGAAAGCTTTTAAAAATAACGGCGTTGATTTCTTTTATAGTAATGGATATGTGAGCTACAGCCCTTCAAAGTATGTCAATATGACCATGGGCTACGGCAAAAACTTTATTGGCGAAGGCTACCGTTCCCTGTTACTTTCGGATGTGGCATTTAGTTATCCTTATTTTAAGCTGACGGCTAATTTTCAGAAAGTTAAATATACCGTGCTCTACAACCAGTTTATCGATCGAAGTTCAATGCTTTCGCCCGGATTTGGATACGACCGCAAATGGGCAACCATGCATTACCTTGAAGTTATGCTTTGGGGCAGACTTAACCTCGGCCTTTTTGATGCCATTGTTTGGGAGAATGCTGATTCGACAGGATACCGTGGATTTGATGTGCAATACCTCAACCCGGTCATTTTGCTCCGTCCGGTAGAAGAATCCTTCGGGTCGCCTGACAATGCATTGGTGGGAAGTACTTTCAGTTTTCGTATCAATAAACATTTCAACCTTTACGGGCAATTGGTTCTTGATGAATTCAAACTGTCGCATGTAATAGCCAACGATGGCTGGTGGGCTAACAAGTATGGCTACCAGTTAGGCGTTTCAGGCTGGAACCTGCTGAACATCCCGTCGTTAAATGCCCGCCTCGAATACAACCAGGCCCGCCCCTATACATATGCTCATAGTGTTACCATCGAAAGCTACGGGCATTACAATCAACCGCTGGCGCATCCGCTGGGTGCCAATTTCAGGGAATTTATAGCTATGGCTTCCTATACAAGGGGAAACTGGATGGGCAATTTGAAAATGAACTTCGCTATGTATGGAGCTGATACTACCGGCATGGATTATGGGGAAAATATTTTTATTCCCTACGATCAACGTGTTAGTGAACTTGGCAACACGATCGGGCAAGGGTTAAAAACAAATCTCACTATTGCTGATGTCAGTATTTCGTATTTACTGAACAGACATACTAATATGCGTATTGAAGCAGGCATAACCACCCGGAAAGAGCAAAATGTAAAGTGGGACAAACAAATGCAATATATATACTTCGGCATCCGTACCGGATTGAGGAATATTTATTACGATTTTTAAGCCAAGTACTATTTCATTCTATCTTTTGGCACTTCTTGTCAAAAAACTGAACTACAGGTAAATCTCACAATCTTCCTCTTTTTGTTTTCAAGATGTGGTTTCCGCTCCACAGGTTTTGCGCATGATTGGATAAGGATCACACATTAAAGTTGGGTATAACAAATACCTGCTTTTCAACAATACCCGCTACTTTGGCACTGAAGGTGATTTACATCCCCGTAAGTACCATTTCCCAATCAAACTAACCATTCGTTCATCCAAAAAAGAAATGGTCGAAGATCTGGAATTAGTAAAACTACTCGTTAATCAGGTTTATCAATTCAGCCGGATGTACTGAAAAGCATCAGCCAGCAAAATATTCCCGTAACAACTGCTTATCCTGAAATGGTTGCTAAAATCTATCCTCATTTTGAAAATCACTCCCTCACGGAATTTGGACAGAAAAATCTTTGGTTTTTATAATCCTTTCTGATGGTACAATTAAGAGAATATCAAACTGAAGGAATAAACAATATCTTTGAAGCCTGGGACCCAGCAAAGCTGAATTTGAAAAACGTATTATTCCAAATGCCAACTGGCACTGGTAAAACTACTGTATTTTCTCAGATAGTGCTGAAAGCACATCGTAAAAATAAAAATGTATTGATTGTTGTTCACCGAACAGAGTTAGTTGAACAAATTACTAAAAAATTACATATCGTTCTTTAAGATTCTTGGCTAAATATTATTTTGATGTGCTGGAATCTGAAAGTATATAAATATTGTGTGATAAATCTTGTAGATCTTTTATTTCGAGATAAAAGGAGGAATCTCAAGAAAAACATGCAAAATATATAGTTTAGTTTTACTTTCTTTTGCCTTTTATCTAAGTAGTTGCAAAAACTTGTTTTTCAGGAACATATAAAAGCTGGTTTTGCAAGTCGATTATTTTCTTATTCAACCTGACAAGCTTCTTTTGTATGTTAATCTTGTAGGACTGCATATA
>JBAZWY010000055.1:0-15081 GCA_041660125.1 Lentimicrobiaceae bacterium | reverse complement strand
CACTTTGATGATAGAACGATTTATGTGCGTGTTTGCTATTAACCCTAACTCTGCTAAAAATCAAAAACTTGTCAAAGAACTACTGGATTATGGTAAAATTGCTGCTTAAAATTTAACGGAGTATTGAGATATTAAGTATAATAAAAATGTTCAGCAAGAATAATGGTAAAATAAGCAATAATAGAATTTGAAGTATTTTGCTCCAATTTAGACGCTTAAACCAAGCCCAGATTGCTTTTCCTAGGTTCTTGTCAGCTTTACTTTGTTTCGTGTCTGTTGGGGTATGAGTTTTTTCCATTTTGTTAAGCCCTCAATAATTGTTAATTAATATTTGCCGCTGTCTTATACTACTTTCATTCTTTCTACCTTGTTGCTAAAATTAGTAATCAAAAATTTGTTATTTGTTTATGAGCGGGAATTTACCAATAAAAGTAATATGACTCAATGCCAGAAACCCAATGTATTACGGATTGATAAATCTGTAATACATAAATTAACTATGTTTTTCAAATACTATCAAACTGAGCAATTAAAAATGGAGGAAGTGAAAGAAGCGTTGCTTTTATAAATTGATTATGTGTCTAACTATTCAGGAGTTAATCTAATTCATCTGGCGTACCGTTTTGAGATAAAAGCTAGGAGAAGTGCCTGTATATTTCCTAAACACTTCATAGAAAGTACTATTGGAATTAAAACCAAGATGAGAATGCAGCGCTTTTAGAGGAATATCAAAATCGACATCTGCCATCATTCGCATGGCTTCTTCCACCCTATATTTATTTATTAAGGAGTTGAAATTCATATTATATTTTTCGTGTAATATTTGAGACAGATATGTGCGGTTGGTCATGCATTTTTCAGCCAGGTTGTTCAATGTAAGGTCAGGTTTGATAAAGACTTTATCTTTTTGAATTAACATTTCTAATCTTGCGATAATGACCGTTTTGGCTTCTCCGGTCAGGTTAGATTGGCTGTATTTAATAGATTCATTGTCCATGCCATTAACAGATTTCTCACTAAAATCACCATCTATAACGCCTGATTTATGCAGATTCAGCAGAGCAAGGTTTTGCTTTACAATGAATTTGTATGCCTGATTTTTTTTTCTGTAAATAAGCAGTATAAGAGCTAATGAAATTAATAGAATAATTGCTGCAATCCCAGCAAAGCCTAAAATTTTATTTTTATTCTTAATGTTCAGCATCTGTATCTGAATAAGCTGATCCTTCTTTACTATCTGGTATTTTGCTTGAAATTCATTAAACGCAGATAAATTTTCCTTACTCATTAAGGAGTCATTCAGTGATTTCCATTTTTTAAGATATACGAAAGATTCGTGGTAGGCATTACGGGTTTCATAATACTCACATAATAGTTTATAACTATCAACTGCAATATATAGACTTTGGACGCTGCCGATTAATGATACGATCTTGTTGATAACCTTTTGTAGCTCAATATTATTCTTTTGTTTCAGGTAGAGTGTAGCAAGAGAATTCAATGTCCCAACCTTCATATCAATTAAATTTAGTGTATCAAAAAGAGCTAATGCTTTTATTAAAAACTGTTTAGACCTTGGAATGCTATCTATAGCCAGATAAGCCATTCCTAAATTATTGTATAGAACCCCTCGATCAGTGGGGGTAAATGCACCGATTTGTAAAGAGTTTTTAAGATGGATAATCGATTGTTTAAAATCTTTTTTCTGTAAATACGCAGCGCCCAGGTTATCCTCTAAACTAGCATTTTCAAAAGCATCAAGACTATTTTCTCTTTTACCTATCACAAGCGCTTCATTGTAATATTCAATAGCCTCATTATACTTTTTTAATTGCAAAAGGGTTGTTCCAATATTATGTAAAATCAAATTTTTAAGTGTTGTGTTTTTTACTTCTTTCAAGGATAAATCATACATTTTTAATGCATTATTTATATCATTGATTAACAGATATGCAAAGCCTTCAGAATTAAGACATACAGCCATCAAATCACGGTTCTGATTAACACGCCTCATCTGTGAAAGTTGATGAATATAATCTAATGTTGCGCTAGCTTTTTGTGGTTTCATAAATTCAGTAAACCCCATTAATAGTGAATAAAAGTCCAATACTTCGTTTCTGTCAATTGCCAAAAGGAATACCTCTTTAAAAATTTTATTTCCTCTGACTGTATCAGTGAGAAATCCATTGGAATACAATTTACATAGATTAGATAAACACTTATATACATCATCAGTTGATCCATATTTTTTCCCAAAAACCAATGATTTCTCATACCATTTCGCTGCAAGTGGAAGGTCATTCATTAAATAATAAGTGACACCCATAATATTGAGCGTACGCGCCCGGGCTTTGTAAAAATTGTACTGATCAGATAATTTTAATGCTTCATTACATAGATCAAGTGACTTATTGAGATTGACAGTCCAATGTGCCACTGCAAGATCGTTTAGAACCAATATTTTATCTTTACCTGTTTTTGATTTATAAATTCTTTCAAGGCTATCTATCTTGTTATTTTGCGAATATGAAAGACCCACAATCCCAAGAAAAAAAAGTATAATTAGGACATTTTTCAAAATCAGAAATATTTAGTGTTTGAATTATTCATTTTTTATTTCATTTATAAAGTTCTATAAGTGATTTATAAAATACTCAAAGCTTGATGTTTGCATTACAGTATCGTATGAGATGACGAGATAATGCCAGGGTTTGCCCCCGTTGCACCTCTTCCATTTAGCCACGTTCCGGTACAATCCATAAAAAAGAAATCCCCGCCACTCATTCTCATTCCTACATGGGGTTTTATTTTATATCTGATATACTACGAATCGGTCTATTGGTCGGCCAATTTGGGTTAGGACACTTTGTTTGACCTTTAGGAATTACTGTTCCACACTCAGGACAGTGTAATTGATCTGACGTAATCATTGTCGCATTCATTTTTTTATTTTTTATTTCGTCCTACTCATTTGGCTTTTCGGTGTCTCCTCATTTAAAAATGGTTTCTGGTCTCCAGCTCAAAATACTGGATAAGAAAACAGCGTGGCCAAATTGTCTTCGCATTAACTGAGGCTCAACCTCTGCCTAATAACACAATAAAGCAATTCCATACCGAATTTGATTTTATTGATTTATTCTGAGTGATAAAAATCTTGGGTGGTTTTAGTTACAGAAATTAGCCTAACGATAAATTTATTATTCATATAATTCTTCATGATAGTATTTTTTAGATGCAACATACATTAAATTAAAAATAGAATTCTCTTAGAAACAAGTACTTATGTTTTACACTATCAAAGATATAAAATAAATTTGCTTATTATATTCGCCTGTATGTAATTTATTTTGATTATAAATAGAAGTGACACCGCTACAGCGCGAATCCTTTCGCGTGGTACTATTAAAAAAAATCCCCGCCACCTTCAGCGAGGGCACTGAAAAAGTCCTTAAGATTTAAAAAGATTTTCTTGCAGGTAAATATAGGCTCTTAGAATCGTCTATATGAAAGAGCTATCCACCACCTACCCGAATACGCCAAAGAAAAGGGGCTGTTTTCTAAATTGAAAACAGCCTCTTTTGATAAATAGCTACTTTTTCAGTGCCCTTCCCCTCAGCCGCAGGGATTTTTTGTTACTTACGGCGTGATTTGAAGTCACCCCGTAAGTAGGAAACCGGGACGGGGCTTATGCCGGTCCACCAGTCCCCGACGCTTGTTTATCCTCACGGGTACCTGCCTTATCCACAATAATACGGGCATTCTGGTACTCGCCATATAGGGTTGGGTTAGTTGCCTTGTACGTAAGTAAGTGTACATCCAGTTTTTCTTTCAGCAGTTGCCGGCCTTCGTCAATTTTAGTTTGTATGTCGGTTGTTGATTGTTTGGTCTGGTTCAATATCCCCCGGCCACCGGGCAGCGCCTGCAGGTAAGCAGGGATATTGGCGCTTAACGCGGTTACATCTTCCGGGCCAACCTGGTAAATATTGAGTTGAGCCACAACCGGTGCCGCTACCTCGTGTATAGTGCGGGCTTTGTCGGCCAGGTTGCTGTCGCGCAGATGTTTGATAGCTGTTTCGGAAAATGTGGCAATACTAAGCATCTCGTAATTTTTGGCTTCGGTAGCATACGCCTTCAGAGCGGCGCCTATCTTTAAAATTCCGTTGATAATAGCTGTTTCCAGCTCACTTTTCGACCGGGTGGCGCCTTTGGTGGTTTTATCCTGCACCTGCTTCAGGTTGCGGATGCTTTGCAGGATATTGGTGAGAGTTGCAGCGATGGTCGCGATAACCGGGTTCACTGCCAGATCAGTTGCATGTAAGCCGAGAAAAGTAGCAACACTTTCCAGCATGGCTTGTTGATTTAATTGTTTTCTTGTCATAGGCTATTGGGTTTTAATGCTTTAAATATACGATATAAATACGTATTATCAGCATGGAGATACGTATTTTTTTAAAATATTTTTCAATTCCTTCATTTTACTTAGTATATTCATACTAGCCATGCCGGAAGCAGTGAGTTGAAATGCGCTATTCTTCGAAGGTATCACGTATATAGTATTTGCATGATTGCATTTCTTCATCGTTAGATGCCATTTCTTCACCGTCAGATGCCATTTCTTAACCGCCAGATGCTATTTCTTCACCGCCAGATGTCATTTCTTCACTGCCAGATGCTATTTCTTCACCGTCAGATGCTATTTCTTCACTGTCAGATGCTATTTCTTTACCGCCAGATGCCATTTCTTTACTGCCAGATGCCATTTCTTCATCGTCAGATGGAGACTGTTCATGAAACTGTGTCTGCAAAAAAGAAAAACTAAATTTGCTGCGGTTAAGATTCTGTTTAAAAAATTGTTTGAGGTTATCTTTTGCCTGTAGGGCAAAAATATCAATAGAAAACAATTTTCAAATAAATCTATTGTCCTTCAGGACATTAATATAAATACAGTTAATTCCCTACGGGAATTTTGTTTTAACGATCTGCCCTTTCTGTTTTTCTATTAATATGTATCTCCTACGGAGAAAATTTAAACAGTCTCAAAATTTATTTTCAATTTATTTCTTAGCCAGCGCCTCAGCAATCGCTTTTTCGGCCAGCGGTTCCATTACTTTATACCCGGCAAGGTTTGGGTGTACGCCATCTTCTGATAATGCGGCTTTGAATCCTTGCTTTTCATCAACTGTGGATGAAAAATAATCCAGGTAGATGCAGCCGTTTTTGTCAGCGTAATCTTTTATCATTTTATTCAGGCTGATGATTTTTCTGGCAGGCTGAAGTCCTGGTTTCCATGGATAATCATATACAGGCAACACCGAACTAAGCACCACTTTTATGCCGTTAGCCTTTGCCATTTCGCTCATCCCCTTGATATTATCCATAATCATTTCGAGCGTTGATGGTCCTGTATTTCCTGCAATATCGTTGGTCCCGGCTAGTATAACCACAACGGCAGGTTTCAAAGCAATTACATCCGCCCGGAATCGGACCAGCATCTGTGGCGTGGTTTGCCCACTTATTCCACGGTCAACGTAGGATTTACCGGCAAAAAAACCTGGGTCTGAATTAATCCAGCCATCGGTAATGGAATTACCCATAAACACAATACGGTTTTCGCCTGGTTTTGGGTCGGTAAGTTTTTCATTATCAGCGCGGTAACGTTCGAAGTTTGCCCAGTCCTGAGCATGCAGGGAAACGGCGGTGAAAATAGAAGCTAAAAGGATGAGGGTTTTCATGACTAATGGGGTTTTAGGGGATTTTTGGAGGATTTGGTGAATGGGAGAGTGGGGGAGTGAGAGAAAGGGAGAAAGGGAGAAAGGGAAATGGGCGTAAGAATACCGTCTTGGTTGGTCTCCGGGAAGGGTTATTTCCCGGAATGTTCCAAAATAACGCGCCCGGTTATTTTACTCTTCAATATCTTCTCAATGCTTATATGAATTTCATCTAGTCCAACTATTTTGGTATAAATATTTTTAAAATCAGGTTTCCATTCATTAGCCAGGTTTTCCCATATCTTTAACCGCAAAGGCATAGGCGTAGTAGCCGAATTTACGCCCAGCAAATTTACGCCGTTCAATATAAAAGGAAAAACACTTGTATTGAGCAGGGGGGAGGCCACGTTTCCGCAACTGGCAACATTGCCATGGGGTTTAAGTGATTTCAGGATAGTTGCAAGGGTGTTCCCGCCCGCTGTATCAATGGCCGCAGCCCATTGAGGGCGAAGCAGCATTCGACCGGAGTGGTCGTCAACTTCCGGGCGGCTAATAATTGTTTTTGCACCTAATTTTATAAGATATTCAGCTTTAGCAGTTTTGCCGGTCGAAGCTGTTACGCTGAATCCCAATTTCGAAGCAATCGCCACCGAAATACTTCCAACTCCTCCGGTTGCCCCGGTTACAAGTAAAGTACCGTCGTCAGGTTTCTGACCGCAACGCAACAGGTGATGAATTGAAAGTGCTGCCGTGAATCCGGCTGTTCCCAGGAGCATGCTTTCTTTCAGGCTTAGGCCTTCCGGCAAAGGAACCACCCATTCAGAAGGAACATTAATATATTCGCCAAATCCTCCCATAGTATTCATTCCCAGGTCGTAACCGGTTACTATAACCATTTGGCCTGGTTTGAATTTATCTGAAATACTTTCAACAACTATACCGCTTGCATCAATTCCAGGTGTATGAGGATAACGACGCGTAACGCCTTTATTCCCGGTAGCCGACAGGGCATCTTTGTAGTTTAGCGAGGAAAAGGATACTTTGATAAGGACGTCGTTTTGCGGAAGATCACCGGTGGATCTTTGTGTAATCTGACTTTTAAAGGATCCGTCGGATTCTTCTGTAATCCAATATGCTATGAATGGGATATTTTTCATTTGAAACATTTTTTAACCGCTGAGTTGCTCCTGATTGCTACCATTAGTGCTGACGAAAATATGAAATTATTATAAGCGAAAAGCCAGATCAGCATTAAACCTGAATTATTTTATTGTCACCAAGGCAAAAATGAATTTTGTTTTATATTTTTACATCATATTTACATTTTAAATTCTTTGTTTTTCAGATCTGAAAATTTGGAAATCAATTACTACATTTATTTCTATCGTTTCTATAATAATTCTTGTAACCCTACATAGTAAGTCTCGTCTGATAATTCATAACCATAAATTAACAAATTAATTAATTTTTTCCAACATGAAAACACTGAAACTTCTATCAATCTTCCTGGTAATCGGGATGCTCGCAGTAACAACCAAAGCACAGAATGTTGATGACATTCTAAAAAAGCATGCCGAAGCCATCGGAGGCCTTGATAACTGGGCAAAAATTAAAACAATGAAGATGGAAATGGCTATGAAAATGCAGGGAATGGAAATACCGATCATTGCAACACAGGTTAATTGCACGGCTATGCGTACGGATATCACTGTGATGGGAATGAGCGGATATTCTATTATTACTAATACAAACGGCTGGAATTTTATGCCTTTTCAAGGTCAAACCAAACCGGAACCAATGACTGAAGATATACTGAAAAGCTCACAGGATGAATTGTGTGTTCTTGATAAACTTCTTAGAACCAAAGAAACCGGAGACAAACTGGAATACCTTGGAACCGATGATGTTGACGGCACTGAATGTCTGAAATTGAAATTAACAGACGCCAGCGGTAAAGAAACAACCTATTTTCTGGATTCCGATACCTACCTTCTGACAAAGAAAACAGTAAAAGTGATGGTTAACGGACAGGTAGTGGAGAATTCGGCCACTATGGGTAATTATCAGAAACTGGATGAAGGGATTCTTGTAGCTATGAGCACTCATACTCCACAAGGCGATATTGAGATCAAAAAGATAACTGTAAATCCTGTTGTTGACGAAAACATCTTTAAAATATCTAACTAGTTAGTTTTTATCACTTTGTATTAGTCTGAGCTTTCTGCGATTATC
This sequence comes from Lentimicrobiaceae bacterium, assembly GCA_041660125.1. Classification (GTDB taxonomy): domain Bacteria; phylum Bacteroidota; class Bacteroidia; order Bacteroidales; family UBA4417; genus UBA4417. The sequence goes on along the minus strand of JBAZWY010000055.1, from coordinate 7,141 downwards.
CTGATTATTTGATAAATAATTCTGTATTTTCTATAGTTGCCTCATAGCTCTTTGTTTACTAACAATGGAATATAGCTTTATATGACGGAAAAACATTCCATAATTGTCTAATTAGTAGTACTTTGAATGATTAATCATAAAATCAATATCTAGTTATGAAAAAAATATCAGCCTTAATAGTTCTCTTACTGGGAAGCGGTGTCATTTTTGCCCAGACCAAAGTCAGTTCTGCACTTTTTGGAGTTATGGAAGCCCGTGCCCTGGGTTCAGCCACCATGAGTGGCCGCATTACTGCCATTGATGGTGTTGTGTCCGACGAAGGTAAAACCCTTTATATTGGAACCGCAGGCGGTGGCGTATGGAAATCGACCAGCGCCGGGGCTTCATCCAAACCGGTTTTTGATAAATATTGCCAATCCATTGGCGCTCTGGCCATCGATCAGAAAAATCCGCAGGTCATTTATGTCGGAACCGGCGAAAGTAATATGCGTAATTCGGTTTCTATCGGTGACGGGATGTATAAATCTACCGATGGCGGAGACAACTGGAAAAAGATTGGTTTGGACAGTACGGAACATATTTCCAAAATTGTTATAAATCCATTAAACTCTAACGAGATTTATGTTACTGCTCCCGGGCCGCTCTGGAGCAACAGCAAGCACAGAGGTCTGTACAAATCTGGCGACGGTGGTGCCACCTGGCAAAAAATCCTTTATATCGATGAACAGACGGGTTGTGCTGATCTGTTAATGGATCCTGTGCATCCGGAAATTCTCCTGGCATCGACATGGCAATTCAGGCGAACACCATACAGTTTCAATTCAGGAGGCAATGGCAGCGGATTGTATAAGAGTGAAGACGCCGGCAAAACATGGCGTGAGATTAAAAACGGCTTGCCTGCAAAACCTTTTGGCCGGATTGCCATGTGCCTGGCTCCAAGTGATCCAAAGCAAATGTTTGCAATTGTTGAAAGCAATAATACAGGATTATACATTTCGTCGGATGGCGGTGAGAACTGGAAAAGCCAGAGTGCATCGTTTAACATTGTTTCCCGTCCGTTTTATTTCAGCACCATCGCTGTTGATCCCAAAGATCCTAAACGTGTTTATCGCCCGGCTTTATCATTTTCCTATAGTTCCGATGGCGGATATTCGTTTGCCGATGCAAGTAATGAAGGTGCACCGATACATGCTGATATGCATGCAATCTGGATAAATCCCGTATATCCAAATGTGATTTATGTTGGTTCTGATGGAGGTGTTTATATGAGTGCTGACAGGGGTGTAACATGGCAATACATTCAAAATCTGCCTGTTTCTCAGTTTTATCATGTAGCTTACGATTTAAAAGATCCGTATAATGTATATGGTGGTCTGCAAGACAACGGAAGCTGGATGGCACCAAGCGCGGCACCTGGAGGAATTGGAAATGGAAGATGGGAAATGATAGGAGGGGGCGACGGTTTCTGGGCAGTTCCTGACGTTGACGGCAAATCGGTATATTCTGAATCGCAGGGCGGATCTATGAGCCGGACAACCATCTCATCAATGAAATCAGAATTTATACAGCCTCAAAAAACAGCAGCCGAAGAAAAACTACGATGGAACTGGAATACACCAATAGTTGCCGGTGCCAGCAATCCCGGCAATTTGTATGTCGGGGCTCAATACCTCTACAAATCGACTGACCAGGGAAGAAACTGGAAACGTATTTCTCCTGACCTGACTACCAACGACAAACTAAAACAGAAACAGGAAGACAGTGGTGGTTTGAGTGCCGACAATACTTCTGCCGAAAATCACTGTACAATTTTCACTATCAGCGAATCGCCACTTGATGAAAAAATAATTTGGGTTGGAACCGACGACGGCAACCTTCAATACACCACCGATGCCGGAACAACCTGGACCAATGTGTCGGCAAATGTCGCAAATAGCGGGATCGCTTCACAGTCGTGGGTGAGCAGTATTGAACTTTCCAAATATGACAAGAACCTGGTTTATGCTACATTCGAAAACCATATGTATGGCGATCATAGCACATATCTTGCAAAAAGCACAGATGGCGGGAAAACCTGGAATCGATTGAACAGCAAAGCTTTTACCGGTTTTGCTCATAAAATTAAAGAGGACACCGAAAACAGGGACCTATTGTTCCTTGGAACTGAAATGGGGCTTTTTGCTACACTTGATGGTGGAAACAACTGGTTCAGGCTGAAAAATAAAATCCCGGAATATTCACTGGTACGAGACCTGCAAATTCATCCTCGTACTCATGACCTTATTGTTGCCACACACGGTCGTGGCATATTCATCCTCGACGATATTCGTCCTATTAGCAAGCTAAGCAGGGAAATTTTAGATAAGGACGTTTATGTATTTCCTACGCCGGATCTTATTCTGAGCCAAGGGAAATTCGGGTATGGCGGGCCAAATATCCAGGGCGAATGGGCTATAGGAAACCCGCCATCTACGCCTCCAATAACGTATTATTTTAAGAATAGGCTAAGCACGGGTAAGGTTAGCATTGATATTCTCAATGCAGAAGGCAAATTGGTTCAAACCTTACCGGGAACAATTCTTAGAGGGATCAACAAGGTATATTGGAATCTTCGCGAAACTCCGCCCAGGGTTGCTTCTGGCAGCACCAAAATTGATTTTGCCGGTTTTACGGCTCCAATGGTTTTGCCCGGTACTTATACCATTAACTTAAATGTGAACGGCAAAATATATACTTCAAAAGTGAATTGCATTCATGATGAAAACAATAAAAATCTAAGTCTTGCAGATCGTAAACTGGTTTATGATAAAACTCATGAATTATTGAAAGTATATGATAATCTGAACAATACCCTCGATAGTATTGTGTTGTTGCAAAATCAGCTGAAATCCGATTCATTAGCTTTTGCTAAAAATAAAAAACTGAAAGCGAAGTTTGATGAACTTCAAAAAATAAAAGCTGAGCTAACAGCTACAAAACAGAAATCAATTTTTGCCGACGAAAAAAAGATACGCGAGGAGATTTCAGGTTTATTCTCCAATTTCTGTGGAATGGAATCAGCGCCTAATTCAACTCAGATTGAATCAATCAAGTTTTGGTCAGGCGAGTATGTAAAACAACAGGTATTGTTTCGGAAGCTTGCAGCTGAGATAAAAAGTAAGAAGCTCATTAAAGCCTAGAATCCGGTTTTTGAAATTTTTTTTAAAGCAAAAAGCGATCCTGAATTTCTTCGGGATCGCTTTTTGAATTTACTTTTTACAATAAGATTAGATATTTCGAAAATGTCCTGAATAATAAGAAATAAAGACACTTGCTTATTTGTTAGAATTGCCCAGTTTCATAGTCCCTCAGTCTCCCTTTCCTCCTCTCGCCCCTTCGCCTCTCGCCCATTCATCCAACATCCAACATCCAACATCCAACATTCCTCTAATCCTCATGCCTCCTGTCCATCTCCCGCTTATTGTCCTTTGTCTTCAGTGTTTCGCGTTTGTCGTACATTTTCTTGCCCTTGGCAATTGAAATAGTAACTTTACAAAGGCCTTTTTCGTTAATAAACAGCTCTATAGGAACAATGGTGAGCCCCTTTTCACGGGTTTTACCGATGATTTTTTTTAGTTCCTGGCGGTTAAGCAACAATTTTCGGGCACGTTTGGCAATATGGTTAAACTGGTTTCCGAATTTATATTCCGAAATATGGGCGTTGAGCAGGAACAATTCATCACGGTCAAAGGCACAATAGCTGTCGGTAAGATTAACCTTGCCATCTCGCACTGATTTAATTTCAGTACCGGTAAGCATGATTCCAGCCGTAAACTGTTCAACGAGAAAATACTCGTGCCAGGCTTTTTTGTTCTTTATCGTGATGATGTTCGCCATAATCGGGCAAAGGTAGGAAAAATAGGGTTTAGGGATTAGGTTTTTGGGGTTAGGGTTTGAAAAATAGGGAAATAGGGAAAAAAGGAAATAGGGAAAATTGGACTTAGCCTATATTATTTGTGCAGAAGATAAAAGATAAAAGTAAAAAGATAAAAGTCAGGCAGTTGCAAACCATTTTCATAATTTATTTTGAAAAGATGATTTTTATGATTGCCTTCATAATGTTTTGATCCTTTTGTCTTTATCCTTTTATCTTTTGTCTTTTTTGAAGTTTATACTATTAATCAAGTTAGAAATTAGGTTTTTAATTGAGTGAGATTTATGTTAAAGATTTACCATTTTTTATTTTCCATTATCTATTTTCCATTTTCCATTTTCCATTTTCTAAAAACTCAAATGAATCCCCGCCATAAAATTAATCCCCGCCTGCGGATAATACCCATCAAGTTTTTGCATTGAGTTTTCGTAGGAGTAGCGGTAAACCCAGGCATTGGATTCGTATTTCTCGTTCAAAATATTGTTGATCATCACTGAAAAACCTATTTCTTTACAGAAACGGGGTTTGATCGTGTAGTTAAACAACAGGTTATTTACAAAATAAGGATTGAGTTGACGATCGCTGCTTTCGGTATTATCAATGTATTGCCTGCCGACAAATTTACTTACCAGGTTTATGTTTATTCCTTTGAATGCCATCCAGCTAATAGAGCTGATTGCTGTTATTGAAGGCGAAAAAGACAGATCCGTATTGTTATGAATTGCAGATGTCTGACCCCAGGTATCCCAATCATCAATGAATTCGGTAAACGATTTGATCTTGTTACGGCTTAGTGTTACTGATGGTTCCCACTTCAGTTTGTCCGATAACAATGTTTTTGCTGAGATTTCGATGCCTGCACGATAGCTAACCGGAACATTTACCATGATCGGCGCACCCACATCATTGATCGCACCCGTAAGAACAAGTTGTTCGTGATAATACATGTAATATGCATTTACATTGATCGAAACATGGTTTGTGCCAAGAGAATAACCTGCTTCTGCATCATAGAGCCTTTCAGGCTGCGGAATAGGTTTAGCAGGATCAGCATCAACAAAATTGTCACGATTGGGTTCCCTGTTTGCAATCGATAGTGAAGCGTAAATATTTTGTCTTGTCGATGGCTGGAAAGAAATGCCAGCTTTTGGATTGAAAAAGTTAAATGTATGATTTTGAGTGATATCGCGCTGATCATTATCAATTCCGTCAATTGAATAATAAATCCGGCGGAATTGAAGATCAATCCAGGTACTGAGTTTGGCAGTTACGGCATATTCTGTTTTGGCAAAAATATTAAAATCGTTTTTCAACGCCTTGCTCCTGTACCATTCGTGATTGATCTCACTGTTGGCCGTAAACTGCGACCAGATAACACGTCCGAAATGATTTCCTGTATATGTATTCCATGATCCGCCAATGGATGATTGAAGCCGGTCGATATGATAATTCATCGCCCAGGTGAGACCGGTAAATGTATTGGCCAGGTGTTTCTGCCTGATGAGGTCGCTTGTGCTAATGGTACTGTCGGGTGTCAGGGTTGTATCAGTGCCAATTATGTAATACTGCGAATTTGTCCGGATCGGATCAATTCTGTAATCTGCCAGATTATCACTTTCGCAGTATTCCTCGTAATACCCGGCGCCTATGGTGTGGTGAACAGTGGCATTGAGGAAAAGCTTTTTTGAAAATTCGTGTGAATAAATCGCCTGGAAATGTGTTTGCGAATAATTATCTGTTTCATTGCTATAATAATGCTGATTTCCATGGTTATCATAATATAACCCCATTGAATTATAGGTACGGTTGGTGTCAAGAACATCGGAAGGAATGCCATTCCAGGCCTGGTATGTTTTTTCTTTTCCCGAAAAGATATTGAACCGCAGAAGGTCTTTGCCTGATGTATAAGCGCCTGAAATATAATAGGATAAAAGATCCGAAGAAGCACGGTCGATATAACCGGCGGAAGATAATTTCGAGATTCGTGCATCCATACTGAAATGCTTGTCGAAAAGCCCCGTGCCAAACGAAACACTGTTCTTAAGCGTGTTGAAAGAACCGATAGCACTGCTTAGCTCTGCATAAGGTTCGGTATTAAGCTGAGACGTCTGGAGATTGATGCTTGCCCCAAAAGCGGAAGCGCCGTTGGTGGATGTTCCAACACCGCGTTGTATTTGTATATTGTCGGTCGAAGTCGCTATGTCAGGCAAGTCAACCCAGAAAACATTATGTGATTCAGGATCATTGAGCGGCATGCCGTTAATGGTAACATTTATACGGGTCATATCAGTTCCGCGTATTCTTAATGCAGTGTATCCCATGCCATTCCCTGCATCAGAAGTTGTTACAGCCGAAATGCTGTTGCCCAGCAAAACAGGCAAATCCTGGCCAAAATTCATAGATGCTATTTCTTTTTTGTCAATATCCTGGTGTGCAACCGGGGTGCTGTTACCGGCACGGGTGGCATACACAATAACTTCGTCAGTCATAATGGCTGAAGGCTGTAGAGCAATGGTCAGATCCGTATTCTTAGTTAAATCAATCGTGGTACTATCATTTTTAAAACCCATAAAGCTTACCACCAGGGTGCAGTGATTTGGTTTAAGATTACTGATAAGGAAAGTCCCTGATTTGTCGCTGACAGTTGCGTTAAAACTATTGAGTATCCTGATACTCGCTCCGGGTAAGCTTTCGTTTGTATTTCGGTTTATCACTTTTCCCGAAAGGTTAATTTGTGCCAATCCCAGGAATGGCAGCAACACCAGCAAGGCTGGCACACTGATTTTTTTCATTACTTTTTTCATTCTAAAAGTTAAACTTCAAATGGCGAACAGGGAAAATCCATTCATTTAAAGTTTTCCATCCCTTCGACGGCATTACCCGAATCAGGTTCAATGGGTTTGATCTCAGCCCGTTTTGTTAAGGCACCCCTATTCAATCGTGATTGCAAAAGTAGTATTTATTTTAGGGAAAATTGAAAATAGTTAATGGAAAATAGTTAATGGAAAATAGTTAAACTAAGTTCAATTACTTTCTTTTCCGATCTTTGCAATATTGAAGCTAGTAACCGAACTCAAAGTGTGATTGATTGTAATATTTTTTGTAACTATTCACCCCCAGTTAATTGACTAAACGGCGTTGATTTTGGAAAGAGTATCCAAAGGGTTCAGGTTGTTTTTGATAGCGGTATCAATAATCGATCGCAGGATTGCGAATGTTTCAGCACCG
>JBAZWY010000054.1:0-15545 GCA_041660125.1 Lentimicrobiaceae bacterium | reverse complement strand
CGTCACCAAAATCGGGAAAGAAACCATTATTATGGCTCAGAAAATTAAAGAGTTAGTAATGGTTCCAGCTTATTGCTTCTGAATATTATGCCAAAAAAAACATCAAATTAAATGATTAGAGACTAATCCCTGAAAAATGCACCACCACTTTATCACCGATCAGAAAGAAATTGATGAAATTATCAATAAATGCCAGGTTTGTTACGTGAGCATGGTCGATGAAAACAACCTTCCTTACGTGCTGCCTTTTAATTTTGGTTACAGCAACGGTGTAATATATCTGCATTCATCACAAAAAGGACTCAAGATTGACATTCTGAAAAAGAATCCTTCGGTCTGTATTGCTTTCAGTACTGATCATCAACTTAGATATCAAAGTGAGCAAATGGCATGCAGTTACAGCATGAAATACCGTAGTGTACTTGCCTTTGGTAAAGTTGAGTTTTTTGAAGATTTGGATCAGAAGGTTGAATCATTCAACACTGTGATGGCACATTATACCGATCGTGAATTTACTTATGGAGTGCCTGCCTTACGCGAAGTTTGCACCTATAAAGTTAAGGTGGATAAATTTACTGCTAAGCTATACGGATACTAGGATTTGATGCCGGGTTACAGATTCCGTTTGCATGGTGAAAGTACCGTGCGCCAGGTTCCGGGTGCCTGAAGCCGGGGCATCAGAAATCGCCGGATTTAAAGTATCTTTTTCGTAATCTACCGTGGGCAACAGCAAAGCCTGTTCCCAGCAAAGTACCGATTAAAGCCCCGGTCAGGATATCTCCGGGATAATGCACCCCAAGATATATCCGGCTATAGGACGTCAGTATAGCATATATCAATGTTATTGGAATGATATATTTCCTTTCGGCAGCAACTGTTGTTATTATAAAAAATGCCACAGTAAAAGTATTGGATGAATGCCCTGAATAAAAGCCGTACATTCCGCCACGATAACCATTAACGATGTGAACCAATGCCTGCAGATGAGGCTCCTGGGAAGGTCTCAGCCGCATGAAACTCATTTTGGCAAGGTTGCAAAGTTGATCCGAAGCTACAATCATTAATACAATTGCCACCAGGACTGTCCAGTAATTTTTGGGATAACGTTTGTATAATATCCACAGAAACCAGATATAAAGTGGAACCCAGAAAAGCGTCTTGCTAAAAAGCCACATCAAACTATCGAAGAATGAGTTGTGTTGCGCATTCAGCAATAAAAACAGGCTTTCGTCTAGAGATTTAATCGTTTCGAGCATTCGTTTTTTTGTTTTCTCAAAAGTACTAAAATCAAACAAGCGTAGAGCCAGTGTACTTATTAATTTCTTTCAGCTGGTCGATAGTAACAACTGATCCGGTAACCAAAGAATTGTTAAAGATAGTGCTGAGTATAATTTGCGCTACATCATCAGGTTTGGCCAGTTTCCCTTCTTCATGAAAATTGATAAACTTGTCGCGATCAGGAAAAAGAGCCAGGTCCGTTTCCCGGATGGATTCCTGCATGCTGGTTTCAATGATTCCTGGTGCCAGCGCGAAAATAATTACCGGTTGTTGTTCGGTATTTTGTTCAAGGCCGGCAACTTTAGTGAACATGTCGAGGCCGGCTTTGGAGCTGCAATATACGCTCCATCCGCTATACGGGTAAAATGCAGCCCCTGAAGAAATATTAAGGATCACTTTTCGAATGGCATATGACTCAGTTTTGTCAATAAATACTGAACTTAAAATCATAGGTGCAAGCAGGTTCAGATGCAGATGTTTTTCAGCCTTTTCAAAATCTGTCGATTTCAGAGGTCCGACAGGCTCAAGCATTCCGGCATTGTTTATCAGAACAATATTGTCCTGATCAGTCAATTGTATCTTATCGAAGACTGCATTAATAAACGATTCTGCTTCTTCACGCGAACTCAGATCAGCTTCGTGATAAAATAAAGGCACATTTAAGGATGATGCAAGTTCCACCAGGTCTTCGTTCATGGTCCTGGAAACTGCAAATATGGTATTGCCAGCTACTATAAGTTTTCGTGTAAGCGCTTCTCCGATTCCGCGCGATGACCCGGTAACGATGTAGTAATTCATAAATTGGTTTTTAATAGTTAAGCAATGGCTATTATGTTAAAATGCATTCAAAATTCCATGTTAATATACAAACAACTGAACAATCTTTATGTTTTCATGTTCTTTGTGAACTATTTAAAATCAATGCAAAAAATGAACATCTTGCCATTTTTAACTTTTAATTTTAATGAAAAACGTTTATGAATAATGCCGTCTTTATTTTTGATTATCCTTCAAATGAGCCTGTACGATCCTACTCACCTGGTTCCCGCGACCGCAAAGAACTACAGGCCGAGCTTGATCGGTTGAGTTCATCTCAGATTGAAATTCCCCTGATCATCGGTGGCAAAGAAGTATATACTAATAACACGGATACCATTACAATGCCCCACGACCATGGACATGTACTGGCACGCTACCACAAAGCTGGTGAAAAGGAAGTAAAAATGGCTATTGATGCCGCGTTGAAAGCACATCGTGAATGGGAATCTTTTTCATGGTTCGAAAGGGCTTCAGTAACTCTGAAAATAGCTGAGCTACTGTCGAAAAAGTACAGGATGTTACTAAATGCGGCTACTATGCTTGGCCAAAGCAAAAGTGCATACCAGGCTGAAATTGATGCTGCATGCGAGACCATTGACTTTCTGAGATTTAATGCACATTATATCTCCGATATCTATAACGAACAACCCCACAGCGATCCCGGGATTATTAACCGTCTTGAATACCGTCCGCTTGAGGGATTTGTATTTGCCGTTACTCCTTTTAATTTTACTGCCATAGCTTCTAACCTTAATATGGCCCCGGTACTTATGGGAAACACAACTATATGGAAGCCGGCAACTACATCCATCCTTTCGAATTACATTTTGATGCAGGTTTTTAAAGAAGCAGGATTGCCTGATGGTGTGATTAACTTTATTCCGGGACAGGGTTCAGCAGTCGGAAACCAGGTAATAGCGGATAAACATTTTGCAGGATTGCATTTTACCGGAAGCAACGGGACTTTCAATAAACTATGGCAGAATACTTCTGCCAACCTGGCAAATTACCGTTCCTATCCCAGGATAGTGGGCGAAACCGGTGGTAAAGACTTTGTGCTTATTCATCCCAGTGCCGGTATTGATGAAGTTTCAACGGCATTGGTTCGTGGTGCTTTCGAATACCAGGGGCAAAAATGTTCGGCAGCTTCGCGGGCTTATGTCCCCGAAAGTATGTGGCCTGTTGTTAAAAAACGGGTAGGGGAGATGTTGGCTGAAATCAAGGTAGGCGATGTTCGTGATTTCAGTAATTTTATGAATGCTGTTATCGATGAGAAGTCATTTGATAATATTACAAACTATATCAGTAAAGCTAATAATACCAATGATGCTGAAGTTGTGTTTGGCGGAACCGGAGATAAATCAAAAGGGTATTTTATCCAACCTACCATAATACAAGCTCACGATCCGCATTTTGTTACTATGACCGAAGAAATTTTCGGGCCAGTTTTAACTATTCATGTATATAAAGATAAAGATTTTGATCAGACGGTGCGCCTGGTTGACGAAACTTCACCTTATGGATTAACCGGTTGTGTTTTTGCCCAGGATCGTGGAGTCCTTATAAAAGTGGCAGATGAACTGAAGTATGCTGCCGGTAATTTCTATTTTAACGATAAGCCAACCGGCGCTGTAGTTGGCCAGCAACCTTTTGGTGGATCAAGGCAAAGCGGTACTAATGATAAGGCCGGCAGTCACCTGAATTTATTAAGATGGATCAGTCCGCGTACGATCAAGGAAACCCTTATTCCACCTACGGATTACCGTTATCCTTTTATGAAAGAAGATAAGTGTCATTGATTTTAAATGTTGGAAAATAGAAAATAGAGAAATAGGAAAATAGAGAAATAGAAAAATGTAGAAATAGGGAAATTGGAACTTAGCCTTGCCCCTACAGATATATTGAATGGCGATCCCGCCGTGGTGGGAGAACCTTGAACGCGATCCCGCCAAGGCGCGGGAACTCTTGAACCATTTCCATTTTTTTCAATACCCATTTTCTGATTTCCATTTTCTATAAACTATTTTCTATAAACTATTTTCCATAAACTAATAACACATTTAAAACATCATGCAGCAACATCGTAACGGCAAAATTCTGGCTTTACTTTTTACAGGCGTTTTAATGGGAGCTCTCGATATTTCAATCGTAGGACCTGCTATCCCGGCCATTGAACAAACATTAAAAGTAGATCACCGATCACTCAGCTGGATTTTTAGTATTTATGTGCTTTTCAACCTGGTTGGAGTATCCTTTCTTGCCAAACTCTCCGACCTTTATGGGCGACGCAATATTTATATTCTTTCAGTTGCGGTATTTGCATTTGGTTCCACAATTGTTGCCTTATCGGATAATATTACTTTTCTGCTGATTGGCCGGGCGGTTCAGGGCTTTGGGTCCAGTGGAATTTTCCCGGTTGCCTCAGCAGTAATCGGCGATATTTATCCGCCCGAAAAACGCGGACGTACGCTTGGGATGATAGGTGCCGTATTTGGTATAGCATTTATTATCGGACCTGTAATTGCCGGTGTTTTGTTATTATGGTTTAAATGGAATGCTTTGTTTCTTATAAACTTGCCTATAGCTGCCGTGGTAATATTTTATTCGTGGCGTCTGCTCCCGACAATAAAGAGTGATATAAAACCTTACTTCGACTGGCCGGGCATGGTGTTTATCGCCTTGTTGCTCTCATCTTTTGCTTATGGAATCAACAACATCGAAGCCGCCGAAGGTTTTCAAGGAATCTTTTCTATTAAAGTCATTCCGTTTTTGCTGATAACAATTATTACATTGCCGGTACTAATTTTTTTAGAAAAACGATCTCCATCACCTGTAGTTAAGATTGAACTGTTCGATGTAAAACAAATCCGTATCGTTGGTTTGGTTGCTTTTGGTACTGGAATTATTCAGGCGGTAACAATTTTTGTCCCCGAAATGGCTGTATCTGTATTTGGTGTTTCAACTTCTCAGGCCAGTTTTATGCTGATTCCATTTGTTTTAGCTATTGCAGTGGGTTCGCCTGTAGCCGGCCGTTTGATTGATAAAATCGGCTCCCGTGCCATTGTAATGTCAGGTCTCATGATGGCAGCTACAGGATTGTTGGTTTTTTATTATAATTCGGCTTCGGTTATAAATTTTTATACCGCAGGTATTTTTATGGGTTTGGGTTCAGCTATGTTGCAGGGATCAGCTCTACGATATATTATGCTTAACGAAGTGCAGGCTTCGGAAAGGGCGCTGGGCCAGGGCATAATTACGCTGTTTACAAGTACAGGTCAAATGACCGGTGCTACATTAATAGGAATTGTCGTTGCATCAGTTTCCACCAGGCTTGATGGGTACTCGAGGAGTTTCCTTATAATAGCACTTATTGCACTTTCAATTATGTTTTTAAGTTACAGGCTAAAGAGCAGGAAAGATGAGCTGACCCATGCATCGGCTACTATTGAATAATTTTATATTTACATGTATATTATAACAAAAAGAGGCTGCCTCGATTTTGAGACAGTCTCTTTTTCTTCTAATTGATAAGGCTATATGTGAAGTTGCTTAGAAAGTAACTCTCAGGCCGATCTGAGCGTGCCAGCGGCTAAAGATATCACTCTTGGTGACTTCGCTACCCTGAAATGAGTAGGTAGGAACTTTGTTCCCGCTTCCATCATCTGTCAATGCGGTTTCTTTCAGGATATTCACATTGTAATAAGATGAATAATTAGCACCCCACTTCTTATTGAGCAGGTTGCTAAAGTTCAGGATATCGAAAGTAAAAGATACTTTACCATCTTTACCTTTCAGATAGTAGAAATCTTCAGCCAGGTGAAGGTCAATATGGTTTTCCCATGGAGCGCTGTTTGAATAACGTTCAGCATACTGTCCGCGGTGATCCTGAGCATATTTATCACCTTCAATCCAGCTTCCATACTTGGTGCGATCTGCTTCAGAGGCAAAGGTCATTTTAGCCAATTCATCGGTTGTTGGGATGTAAAGTAAGGAGTTGCCATACTGACCATCATTATTGAAATCCTTGCTTTCGTTCATAGTCAGACAATAACGCTGACCGTTGAATCCGTTGTAAACCAAGCTTACTACGGTAGAGAGACGATCGCTCGCATATTTAGGTGTTGTATAAGTAACAGCAGCCATAATGCGATTAGGAACATCAAATAACGAATAAGAAAGTTCATTTTCATTATTTGGATTAACAGCATAGTTGTACTTCCAGTTAGAATAAGCAACAGAGCTGGTTCCGTCGTTTACGGAATAAGCGTGACCGTATGTGTAACTTGCCATAAAGTCAAGTCCGAAATCAAAGGTTTTTTCAAGTTTTGCACTTAAGGCATAAGTATAACCTTTATTGGTATTCTTCAGGTTAACGATAGCATAATAACTTCCGGCATTTCTTGCCCAGTAAATGGCAGCTGAATTTGCATCATCAGCGCTTACAGCATAAACCTTTTTGCCGTTATCTGTCAGTGCCAGATTTTCCCACCATACATTGTTCAAGGTTTTTGAATAGATACCTTCGAGGGTAACTTTCCAGTTTCCGGGCAGTAATTGTTCCCCAGCAAGGTTAGTGCGGAATACCTGAGGATATTTGAAATCTTTTGATACAGTGTTAATCGTGGGTTTTGAAGCAGAACCTGCAGCCGAATTCATGGCAGCAACCGGGTCGTTGCCATAGGTTTCAAATGAAGGAACACCACTGGAAATTGTGGTACCTTTCATTTCAACACCGGTATTGCTCCAGTTGTTTGACAACCATACAAACGGCACACGACCGGTGAATAATCCGGTACCGCCGCGAACTAAAGTCTTATGGCTGTCATCCATGTACCAACGGAAACCTATACGAGGTGATACCATAAACTTGGTTGACGGCACTTCGCCAACCGATACACCATTCGTGGTAGCATAATCACTTTGATTAAAATCTGGGTTAGCCGAAGGTTTATTGAAGAAAGTTGGAATATCGAAACGCAGACCATAAGTCAAATTAAAATTATTTGTAATATTCCATTTGTCCTGAGCATAGAATCCAAATTGTCCGGCTTTTACCGTTGCTGCCCACCGGTATGTGCCAGTTAGAACAGGATCAGAATAGTTGTAAGCAAATCGGTAAGCATCATCACTAAGGAAATCATTCAGGGAGTGGTAGTAATAGGCTCCGTTACTTGCCTGAATGAAAAGGTTGTACATTTTATATAACTCATTGTGTGTACCAAGGGTAATGGTGTGATTTCCTTTGTACAAGGAGAGGTTATCTTCAAAGGTATAGATATCCTGGTTCAATACATTTGCTCCTGATGAATATTCAGTTCCGATATAGGCAGTTGTTGCACCCTCGCTCCAGCCAGCTGTATCGGTTAATACGCCACCCAGGTTTTCGATGGTGATGTTCGGAGCCTGGTAGGCCACGTCACGCTTGTCACGGACCATCGTAAGACCAACGCGTGCTTCGTTGTATAATGTACCACTGAGGTGCGAGTTCAGTTCAGCTACAACTGAATTCGTCTTATCACTGATCCGGTAGCCACTGTTGGCGAATAAATAAGTATTGGCGCTTGCACCATAAACATCTTTATAAGAGTCATTCAACTGATAACGTACCGAAAACTTATTATTTTTATTAATATTCCAGTCAAGACGGCCTAAAATAGACAAGCTTTTTATATCCAGATTACGTCTCCCGTAATTATCATCAAATCCTGTGATGGATTTATACCGGTCAAGAATAGTCTGGGCTTCTGCAGTTGATACATAACCGTTTTTGTATCCTGCAAAATAATCGGAAGGATACGTATCAAATTTGTTTTCTACACTGGCAAAGAAGAAAAGTTTATCCTTAATAATGGGACCACCGACAGTAAAACCATAAGTCTTTGTTGATTCTTCGGCTAATTTGGCTTCCTTTTCACTCACCTGGCTCCATTTACCGTACATATTCTGATTGGTTAAATAACCATAGGCAGAACCATGAAACTGATTGGTGCCTGATTTTGTAATAGCATTAATACCTCCACCGGTAAATCCTCCCTGGCGCACGTCAAAGGGAGAAATAAGTACCTGGATTTCCTGGATAGCATCGAGAGAAACAGGATTGGCTCCTGTCTGACCACCATTGGTGCCCGAACCTGCAAGACCAAACACATCGTTACTAACCATACCGTCGATCTGGAATGAGTTATAACGGTTGTTGGAACCTGCAACAGAAATACCCCCGATTTTCGAAACCGAAACCAGCGGAGATAATTTGGCAACATCATAAATGTTGCGATCAACTGTAGGTGTGCTGGCTATTTGTGTTTGTTTGAAGTTGGAAGCTGCACCACCAGAAGTATTTTTCATGCCAGTTGCACTTATTACTACTGCTCCCAGCTGTGCAGATGATTCTTCTAATGTAGCATTGTAGGTTGATGATTCACCCAGAGAAAGCTGAACATTGTCAAACTCAGTATTGGCATATCCGACATAGGAGATAGTAATTTTATACGGACCACCTACTCTCATACCCTGAATGGAATACCAGCCTTTATCGTTGCTAACAGAGCCATATAAGGTATTAGAAGGAATATGAACTGCCACTACTGTTGCCCCGGGAAGAGTTTCTCCTTTAGTGTTAATAATACGACCACTAATGCTTGAAGTGGTAACTTGCGCAAACAGCATACTGCTGAAAATCAGTAAGCCGATTAAAATAGTTAACTTTTTCATTTTGATTGGGTTTGGTTAATATTGGTTTATCGCTGATTAGAATCTAATTATTTTAAGCTAAATTAGCGAAGAAGTCACAATTAATTTTATGTAAAAGTTATTACTTTATTAACAAATTGCTATAAGTTTCAAACATTTTTAATTAGCTAATTATTGTCTTATTTATTAAGCCTGCATGTGTGTATGCTATAAGTTCAATAGCAACTACTTATCTAACTAATAAATCGTAATAACTTAATTGCTTAGAGGCGTTTAATTATCCTGAGGCTATGCGTATAAGCCCCCTGATCGATGCTAAAAATGCCGTTGTGGTCAATATTGTCGATTTTTACCTGGCCTGAGGCATGAAGTATTTTTCCTGGTCCGAGAATAATTCCTACATGAATTATTTCACCGGATGGATTGTCGAAAAAAGCCAGGTCACCGGGGCGAACTTCATCTACAAAATCGATAGTCTTACCATTAAGCGCCTGCTGGGCTGAATCCCGGGGTAAATCCAGTCCGCACATGTGGTAAACCATCTGAACGAGCCCTGAACAATCCACTCCCATGATGCTGCGGCCACCCCACAGGTAAGGTACATTAAGGTAATCCATTGCCGTGCCTGTGATTTTTGATACTGAAAATTTACTGGGAATAATTTTACTTTTACTGATGGTGGTATATGCTTTATTCCCGAGGTGAAAAATATTGCCGGAAAATAAAGGCAACTGGCAGCCTTTGCCTAAAATCAAAAAGGTACTATCTTCCTTGCTGTAGCACTCAGCAGTTTTATCTGTTATAATATGAGTTGAACCGTTATTAGCTTTTTCCATAAATTCATCTGTGATATGGAGCGATTGTTTGCGATCAATCCAGCCTTCATAATTATCCAAATGCATACGGATCAGCAGCCAGTTCCCTCTTTCCTCGAGGATAGAGAATGTTTCGCCAAACAAAATCTGCGTTACCATTTCACTTCTATCAGAAGGTTCGAATCGAACCGGGACTTGCGACAAAGGGCATATTGCGTTCATAATCATTTAGATAAAGGATATTAAATAGGTTTAACCGTGAAATGCGATCGGAATATATTCATTTAATAGTCAAAGATAGTAATTGGATGATTGAAAACAAAAATTCATATATTCGTGTGCTCTATTTTTAACCTATGAAGCTAAATATTACCAAGAAACAATGGCGCAATTATTACCAGATCAATAAGATATTATTGTTTCTTGTTACCCTGGTTATTTTATTGGCATTGTTCCCGCGTGAAGGAAAGTTCAAATACG
The DNA here is from genome assembly GCA_041660125.1 of Lentimicrobiaceae bacterium. Classification (GTDB taxonomy): domain Bacteria; phylum Bacteroidota; class Bacteroidia; order Bacteroidales; family UBA4417; genus UBA4417. The sequence continues at coordinate 5,463 of JBAZWY010000054.1, read as the reverse complement.
AATTTCAGCGCGGGAAACCCTGGCAGCACGACGATCTGATTGCTCCATTTGATTTTGCTATACTCAAACAGCAGGCAGAATTACAGCAGGAACGTAAATCGGCTCTGTCCGAAGCATACATGTTTTTCAGGTTTGATACTATAAAAGCAGAGTATTCAAAAAGCGATTTTCTGGCCCGTCTGGATAGAGCATGGGCTGGCAGGCAGCCTGTTAAGGAGAAAGAACTGATTATCAAAACCGGATTTGCTATACTCGACAGTATATATAATAGGGGAATAATTGAAATGATCCCTGAGTTGGGAAATAAAAATCCTGATTATAAAATAGCAATATTAGAAGAAAATGTTGCAAAGATTGTTCCTGTAAGCAGTTTATTTAATATAAGCAAAGCAAATGAATATATTTCGTTGAAACTGTCAGAACATCAGGGTGTTGACAGTAAATTCATTTTGCCTTTATTGCAGGCAACCTTAATGCATAATGTTTTGTTCGATGCAAATCTAACGCGGACTGAGCGGGAGCAGTCGCTTGCTGATATTTCGATTAGCCGCGGAATGGTGCAAAAAGGAGAACGAATTATAGCAAAGGGAGAACTGGTTAATGAAGAGAAATTTCAGCAATTGGAATCCCTGCGTCTTGAGTTTGAATCAAAATCCGGATCAGGATATAATTTTAAAATGATCCTGCTCGGTCGGTTGATCCTTATCTCCATGGCATTATTGGTTTTCGGCTTGTTCATTTATACTTTCAGGCACGAAATTTATAGTGAAAATCACAATATAGTGTTACTGCTTTTGCTGGTAACAATCATGGTTTCATTAACCACATTTGTAATGAACATAAATGTTTCCTATATCATGGCTGTCCCGATATGCCTTGTCCCGATAATTGTGCGGACATTTTATGATACCCGGCTTTCTCTGTTCGTGCATATTATTACCATTATTATACTAGGTTTCCTTGTACCCAACAGTTTTCAATTTCTGTTCATGCAGCTTATTACCGGTATTTTTGCCATAATAAGTATTGTGCACTTGCATCACCGTTCCCAGTTTTTCTTTACATCTCTCATGATAATGGTTTCGTATTCTGTTATATATATTGGTATGACACTTATGCAGGAAGGCTCAATTGAGCAGATCAGCCTGACAAATTTCCTGCTGTTTGGAATCAGCGCCATACTAACTTTATTCTGTTATCCGCTTATTTACCTCTTTGAAAAGATTTTCGGTATGGTCACCGATGTTTCATTGATCGAATTATCGGATACTAACTCAAAACTACTTCGTGAATTAGCTATCCAAACGCCTGGAACGTTTCAGCATTCGCTTATCGTATCAAATATCGCAGAAGAGGCTGCACGGGCTATTGGCGCAAATTCATTGCTTGCTCGTACAGGTGCACTTTATCACGACATCGGCAAAATGGAAATGCCATTGTATTTTATTGAAAACCAATCGGGAGGCATCAATCCCCATGATGATCTTTCGTACGAGGAGAGTGCACGCATCATTACCGGGCATGTAATCAGGGGAATCGAAAAAGCCAGGTTCAATAAGCTTCCGGAAGCTATTATTGATTTTATACGTACCCATCATGGGACCCGTTACTCACAGTTTTTTTATAATAAATTCAAACAGGCAGCCGGTGATGAGCCATTTGATGATTCAGCTTTCCGCTACCGGGGACCGGTTCCTTTTTCAAAAGAAACTTCTATACTGATGATGGCTGATTCAATCGAAGCGGCCTCCCGCTCACTCAGAGCCCCAACAGAAGAACAGGTCAGTGAGTTGGTGGAGCGTTTAATTGACAATCAGATGGAACAAAAGCAATTCCGGAATTCATTACTTACCCTAAGAGATATATCTACTATTAAAAAAATTATCAAAAATAAATTACTCAGCATTTATCATATCCGGATCGAGTATCCATCAGCACATTGATTTATACTTCAAATGAAAGTTTTAAGTTAACCAGGTATTGAGAGGCATCAGGCCCCATATTAAAAAGCAAGTCAAATATGCTTAAGTCAGGAATAAAACCGTGATTTTCTTCAAATGACTGCATATACCTGGGAAATTCTATTTTAACAGGATGATGTGTTAATGATTTTGGATGAAAACTGTTGCGCAGATCATAAACATCAGATTTTACAACGTATTCATTGGTATAGAATATTTCTAATAATTTTATCTGTAATGCTTTAAAGAGTTCGTTTAATAATTCCCTGTTAAGGTCAACCAGGTGTTCTTGTTTTTTAAAAAATAGGGATTCAAATTGGTCGCGGTAATAAAGGAAAAAAGGTGATTTGTTGTAAGCTGTGATAATAGAACGCCAATGCAACAGTTGCCAGTTATTCGAATTATCTATTCGAATATCACATGTTCTGGTATGATTCCCGTTAATTCGTTTCACTGGTACTGTTAGATTCAGCTTGCCCGATGAGGTTGCTATGGTGCAGCGGTTGCGATAAGTTTGCTTGGGAAAGGTTTCTTGTAATTCAATCCCCATGTGCTCCGTTTGCATAGCAACGGCCATCCAGGAGATTGGAGGCAGGTATGCAGTTGAAAGCAGGATAGGTTTCATTTCAGGGTTTTCTGGGCAAAAGTACTAAAAAGAAAAGGGCAGCCTGTCCGGCTACCCTTTCTAAATATCAATTAAAGAAATTAGTTTGATGCAAGCAAAACTTCGTTTATTGCGTCAGTCATTGCTTGTTTGGGCAAAGCACCCATTGCCATTTGTGGTTTTCCATCTTTCGGGCAGAAAAGCATGGATGGAATACTCTGTATTCCAAAGGCTGCTGCCAGTTCTTGTTCGGCTTCTGTATCTACTTTGTAGATATTGATTTTTCCATCGAATTCTTTCGAAAGTTCTTCGAGGATAGGAGCAACCATCTTACAAGGGCCACACCAATCAGCATAAAAATCAATAAGGCAAGGCAGTTCGCCTTCAAATTTCCATTCCTGGTTCTGTTCGTAGTTAAATACCTTTGCAAGAAAGGTTTCCTTTGTTAAATGTTCCATTATTTTATTTCTTTTAATTTTTGATAGTTTACTTTTTTTGTAGCAACAATTCTGTTATTGCCTTTTCATAGGATTCTTTTGGCATGGCTCCCTGGGCCATCTGTGGGTCGCCAACTGAAGGGCAGAAAAATACGGTTGGAATACTCTGGATACCGAAAAACTGCGCCAGTTCGCGTTCCTGGTCGGTATTCACTTTATAAATAGTGATCTGACCTTTGTATTTTTCAGCAAGTTCGGCCATTATAGGAGCAACCATTTTACATGGCCTGCACCAATCGGCATAAAAATCAATTATACACGGCTTATCTCCTTCAAAAGTCCATTTCTTCGGATTTTTTTCGTAATTATACACTTTTTCAAGAAAAATAGCTTTGGTAAGTTGTACGACAACATAATTTTCACTGGAAGGAGATGTTGAGCTATTTTCAACCGGTGCTTCCGTTTTAGCCTGATCTGCTACGCTTGTAGCTGTAACTGCTGCCTCGGGAGTTTTTTCGGGTTTAGCTGCTCCCCCACAGCTACTTAGCCATACAATTGAGAGGAAGATTAACCCAATGAAAGTGTTTTTCATAGTTGTTCTGATTAATGTTTTAGTGTTTTTATTTTGATGATGCAAAGATATATAAAGTATTTCATATATCGCATAAATATCACCATTTAGTTGTACTTTTGTAAACAAATATCATGCCACTGAATTTTTGACATGAAATTGTCACTCAATATCTCATAAGTAACAAATGGAAGTTCAAAGAGTGATTAACCTGAAAGAATTAGTCGGGAAGCTTGAGACTAATCGATTTAGGGAGACACCTGTTTCGCAGGAAGAATACCTCGAATTACTGGCAACTGCCAAATGGGCAGATGGCTTCGTGTGCCGGAGTTGTGGTAATACACGATATTGCCGGGGACGAACTCCTTTTTCGCGGAGGTGTACCCGCTGTAAAAGAGATGAATCAGCCACAGCTCATACTATCTTCCATCATTGCCGGATAAATCTTCCCCTGGCATTTGAAATCGCTTCTATGGTGTGTAGTACTCCAGCAATACCAGCATCAGAAATTTCGCAAGTAATGGAAACGCGGCATATGACCTGCCTGAATTTTAAAAAGCGTATTCTGCAGTGCTTGCATACAGATGGGAACCTGGTAAGTGAAATGAAGTAATTTGTCGGTAATGCAATTATACTCTTATTTTCTGGTTTAGTATAAACTCATTTGGTTATCATTAATCGGTTAGCATTGAGCCGGTTATTGAAAAAATGTCGTATATTTACATGTATAAATGATGCGGTTATGTTTGAATTGTATCCCTGGATTTCTTGCTTAATTACTTAGATTAAAAACCTGGTATATCTTCACTTTAATTCGATCTCGGTCATACTCCCTAATAAGTATGACATGCTTAAGCTTGTGTGGTAAGTAGAAAAACATCTGATCGTTTAACAAACACATTGAAAGGAGGTATAACCAAGATAAAGATAAATGGTTGAAAACTTGCTGATTATTGTCAAATCTTAATTTAAGAAAGGAGAATAGAATGGAAAAACTCAAAACTGTATTATTAACTTTAGGCGTCGCCTTATTATGCTTTTCGTGTTCTACTACTTTAAAAGTGGTTTCTCCTAAAGCAAATCAAACTTCTTCTCAGGAGTTTGCATTGGATGGAGGACATATTAAGATCACTGTTACTTTTAATAAAGATGTCGATCCCAGCACTGTCGTTGTCGGTAAGACATTTATTCTGCAAACTGAGAAAGACCCCAACGCCACTGGTTCCTTAAATTGGCCGAATGGTAAGACGGTGATATTTCTAACGACAAAGACAACATCTGATCTTTTGGATTATAATCCGGATGGGAGCTTTTCTCTCAAACTTATTGGGTCGGATACGGGCAACGGTGCTATTAAAGATAAGGGTGGAAAACACTTAGATGGAGATTCGGATGGTGCAGATGGAGGAGACTATAAGACTTCCTTCGTAAATATTGGATAAATGAATTTCTGGAATCTATAATCGGGATTTACTTCGGATGTTTACCCAAAGTAATGTAGAATTTAGTATCATGGAATGAAAAAGAGGCTAACCATCCGGCTAGCCTCTTTTATAATTATTAATCTCACTGAAATTATTAAACAGATTTAGTTTCAACTCGGCGGTTCAGAGCAAGACCTGACTTGGTTTTATTTTCAGCTGCGAGGTTTGCTTCGCCGAAGAATTTTTTAACGAGACGGTCTTTAGCAATACCCTTTTTAGTTAGGTAGTGGATAACATAATCGGCACGCTTTTCCGATAGTTTTAAATTTAGAAAAATCAATTTAACCCATCTTGCAGCCTTACCCATAAAAATGAAGGAAAAGCAGTCAAATAACGGTTATTTTCAGCCTAAAACTTTGGATTTTCTGTTAGTGAATTTTACAAGTGCCTGAAATTCAAAGGTTGT
>JBAZWY010000053.1:0-15680 GCA_041660125.1 Lentimicrobiaceae bacterium | reverse complement strand
TTGCCCCCGAAACATCCGATTCTATTACTGTCCAGGCAAACGTAGTTCCTGAAACATTGCTTGTAAGTGCAATAGATGGGGCTGTGCCCGAACAGATCGATTGTGCTGCAGGAGTCGCTGTCGCTACAGGAATGGGGTTCACCGTGATTACAACTATTATCGGAGTACCGGCAAAACCATTCGCAAAAGGCGTGATGGTGTAGGTGGCTGTTCCGGCTGAAATCCCGGTCGTGGTGAGGGTTTGAGCTATGGTTTCTCCTGATGATGCAGTTGCTCCCGAAACTCCGGCTTGAACTACGGTCCAGGTATAGGTGGTACCTGTCAAATTACTGGTCAGGGCTATGGATGGAGCCGTACCCGAACAGATCGTTTCTGATGCCGGGGTGGCTGTCGCTATCGGGGTCGGATTCACCGTGATTACAACTATTTTCGTAGCTCCTGAACATCCGTTGGCTGTCGGCGTAATGGTATAGGTTGCGGTTCCGGTGGTCGTTACCGTTGCTGTCAGGGTTTGGGATATAATTGAACCTGTGGCTGATGTTGCTCCCGAAACATCGGATTCTGCTACCGTCCATGAAAATGTAGTTCCTGAAACATTGCTTGTCAGTGCAATGGATGGGGCTGTACCGGAAGATATAGTTTGTGATGCCGGCGTGGTGGTTGCTACAGGGATCGGATTGACCGTAATTACGGCAATTTTAGTAGCGCCCATACATCCATTAGCTGTTGGCGTAATGGTATAGGTGGCTGTTCCAGCTGTCGTTCCTGTTGCAGCAAGGTTTTGGGCTATGGCTGAACCTGAGGCAAATGTTGCTCCAGAAACACCTGATTGTACAACTGTCCAGGCAAAAGTAGTGCCTGATACATTGCTTGTAAGTGCAATAGAAGGGGCTGTTCCTGAACAAATGGTCTGAGAACCTGGCGTAGTATTAGTTACAGGGATAGGATCAACAGTGATTACAACTGTTTCAGGAGTTCCTGCACAACCACTGGCTGTCGGCGTAATGGAATAAGTGGCTGTTCCAGCGGTTGTTCCCGTTGCGGTCAGAGTTTGAGCTATGGTTGATCCTGAGGATGTTGTTGCCCCCGAAACGCCCGACTGTACTACCGTCCAGGCAAAAGTAGTTCCTGAAACATTGCTTGTAAGTGCAATGGATGGGGCTGTAACGGAACATATAGTTTGTGATGCCGGGGTTGCTGTGACTATAGGAATTGGGTTCACCGTCACTACAACCGTTATCGGTGATCCTGCACAACCATTGGCTGTTGGCGTGATGGTATAAGTGGCTGTTCCGGCGGTCGTTCCCGTTGCGGTCAGGGTTTGAGCTATGGTTGATCCTGAGGATGCTGTTGCCCCCGAAACACCCGATTCTACTACCGTCCAGGCAAACGTAGTTCCTGAAACATTGCTTGAAAGCGCAATAGATGGGGCTGTTCCTGAGCAAATAGTTTTTGAAGCAGGAGTTGCTGTTGCCACCGGGTTAGGATCTACTGTAATTATTACGGGTATTGAAGATCCCGAACACCCATTTGCCAAAGGCGCTATTGTATAGGTTGCAGTTCCGGCAATACTACCAGTTGCAGTTAGTGTTTGCGTAATGTTTGATCCTGACCCGATTGATGCTCCGGAAACTCCCGATTGAGTAACCATCCAAACGAAATTGGCACCTGAAACATTGCTTGTAAGTGCAATGGATGTGGCTGTTCCCGAACAAATAGTTTGCGAACCTAGTGTGGCAGTAACATCTGGGATTGGATTGACGGTGATTACAACTGTTAATGGAGTTCCGGCACAACCATTGGCTGTTGGTGTAATGGTATAAGTGGCTGTTCCAGCGGTTGTTCCCGTTGCGGTCAGGGTTTGAGCTATGGTTGATCCTGAGGATGCGGTGGCTCCCGAAACACCCGATTGAACTACTGTCCAGGCAAACGTAGTTCCTGATACATTGCTTGTAAGAACTATAGAGGGAGCTGTGCCTGAACAAATGGTTTGTGTTGTTGGTGTAGCTGTGGCCACTGGCATTGGGTTGACGGTGATTACTACTGGTTCCGGTGTCCCAGCACAACCATTGGCTGTTGGCGTGATGGTATAAGTGGCTGTTCCGGCAGTAGTGCCCGTTGCGGTAAGGGTTTGAGCTATGGTTGCCCCTGAGGATGCTGATGCCCCCGAAACACCCGATTCTACTACCGTCCAGGCAAACGTAGTTCCTGAAACATTGCTTGAAAGCGCAATAGATGGGGCTGTGCCCGAACAGATCGTTTGTGATGCAGGGTTCGCTGTAGCAATAGGAATGGGATTCACCGTTAAATTACTTCCGTTATCTGTTCCGATAGTTGCAGGAGTGCTGCTTACAACGCGAATCCTGTAACCTATTCCATATATTGTACCTGCAGGAATGGTTCCTGAAATGGTTCCTGCAGAGGTTGATGTCAGTGTTCCTATATTCACAGGTGATGCAAAGCTCCCGCTTGCATTCGATAACTGGGCTGTAAAAATATTTCCCGAGTTGAAAGTCCCGCTTTTGGTATATGGCACAGAAACAGAAGCTCCGGCACAATAAGAAGTGGGAGAAATGGCACTGGTAGAGATGGAAATGTTGGGAATAATATTTAATGTATAATCTTCAATCTGGCCATAACTGTTTCCGTCAACTACTGAACAAGGAGTAGTATTATATGAATTATAATGGCTTATTATCCGAAACCTTGTATTGCCTAAGGTTGCTCCGGAAGGTACAGTAATCGTCGTGGAAGCCGATTTGCCATCAAGACCAGTTGAATTTGTTATCGTTCCGATATTAAATGATTCGCCAGTATCGACAAAGTCACCATCCTGATTCCAGTCAAAAAATGCAATATAGTTGTAGGTATTATTCCCATTAGTATAGCCTTGTACTGTCAGTGTGTAATTTTGTCCAGCTGTTACGTTAGAGGTTAAACTGGTAAAATCTTCAGTAGCGGCAGAGCTGGTCAATTCGGAACTCGAATTCGTTAACGTACTGAATACTACTTTTGTAATAGGTCTTACATTACCAAAGGTAAAACCACAATAATTTAGATTTGAGTTTCCGGTTACTGCTACATTTTGAGTTGTTGCTCCTCCTCCTGCATTTGATATATTTCCAGTATAAGTTGTATTTACTGCTGTTGGCTTAAATCTTACATAAATAGTCCTATTGACAAGTGTTGCACTTGAGTATGGAACACTCACCGAGGAACCAAATCCTGACCCGGAAGTTAAAGAAACTTCAAAATTGGTAGGCGCCGTTACAGTAATATTTCCAGGGTAACCAGTAAGGTTTGTTCCAGATAACACATAAGTCTGATTAGTTGAAGTACTACCGCTAACGACAGAACCAAAATCAAGACTGGCAGGTGTTACATTGAGAGAGGGTCCCGGTGGTGCACAAGGTGTGTTAAAAGTAACAGCATCAATGGCAAGATCCCAACCATTATTACTTGTAAACCTGATATACCTCGTATTTATAGATAGTGGAATGGATTGAGTTAACCAATTGTTTTGCGGATTAATATCTGTATAGTCATTAACAAATGTCCAGTTTGTTCCGTCTGTTGATATTTCTACCAGAATACTGGTATTATTATTTGAAGTTCTTTCCCAAATAACATCAACAGAACCGCCAGCAGTTAATAAATTAGATCCATCAGTAAGTTCAAGAGCAAGTTGATCATTGGTTTCATAAAGTTCTGCTCCACTATTATTTGGAACTCCAGTTGCCCTATTATCATTGTTTACATTAGTTTGACTATACACAGAAAGCGCATTCCCAGAGCAATATCCTGCAAGAGTCCAGGTAACTATTACCTGTCCATTTGCACCTGCGCCTCCAACTCTTGTTACAGTTCCCGTACCTTTCCTTCCGCCGCTTCCACCACCGCTATAAGTATTACCTGCCACTCCATTTCCATTCGAACTAATTCCATTCGCCCCATTTCCGCCTCCAATTGTCGTTCCTGTACCTCCTGTTGAACCAGATGCATCGCCACCTACGCCAGTACTTCCTGCACCACCACCGCCGCCGCCTGAATAGTAAGTACCTGAATTGGTTCCATCTGCCCCGGCGCCACCACTCCATTTTGCTGTTGTTCCTACGCTAGCTGTAGCCAATCCCCCACTAGCCCCAGTTGTTTGATTAGTCGGGACACTATTTCCTCCTTTTGCCATTACGGTAGAACTATTCTGAAACCAACTATCTCCACCAGCAACATCAGTTGTGCTACCATTTCCTACATTTACGGTATAAGAGTTCCCGGGAACAACAGTTACTTGTCCTTTTGCATATGCGCCACCACCACCGCCACCTACTCCATGGGTTCCGGTAGCATCCATTGCACCTCCCCTTCCACCACCTCCCCAGCATTCAACTGTAATTGATGTTACACCGGCTGGACAAGTCCAGGTATCAGATGTAGTATATGATACAGAATTCTGGGCATTAGAATTTATCGCAAACATAAGTGCCATTAATGTCGCTATCAGAAAGCGAGGCTTCCAAATAGTTGAACGGAGAAACAGATAAAATAGAGAAAGTGCCAAAAAGGCTAATAGAATTAACCCAAAATTTATTCTGTTAATGCCCTGCAGAAAAGAATTTGTTGGAAGTCCGGCTTTATTTAAAGATAACTGAGTTTGAACTTCAGATAATCCTGATAAAGGAAGATTTTCAGCTCCTGGAGCACTTATACTTTCAGTTGATGCACCTGAAAACACCTCACTGCCAGTGAAATTATAAATATCTGCTGGAGTGGCCGAGGAGCTGTTATCAGAACAAAGTTCTGTCACTCCTGAAGCAGCAACAGTTATTGCAGTTGATCCTACATGGCAAAAGATAGAACCCGATTCATCAACAATTTGCAACTGCCCCATCACCGGCATCCAGGCAAAAACCATTATACTCACCAAAGTAAGAACAGCGCGATAAACAAAACGGGGAGTATGGATTATCATAAAGAAAAAATGATGTTAACCGGACAATATTTATTGGCCAGATTTACATATAGAAAAACAGAAAAGCGGTTTTCCGTGGATTGGTTGTTTTGATTGTTATATTTTTTAAATGTTTCTTTCATTTTCATGCTTCGCTGCCTGGTATCAATTCATAGCATTTCAACTGCTTTTTTTTGAACCTCTATCCCTTTGATTCCATTGACTTAAGAAATAATACCAGAGGTTCATAACTTAAGGAAACCGGCCTATGTATTTAATTGCTTTTAAGTATAAAAGTAACTACTTAAAGGCCAAAAAATCGAGAAAAAACATAAGCTTTTTCCTGTTTGAAATCAAGCTTCAAATTATCCTCCACTAAAATCTGCTTGATTGCGCATCCAAATACTTATTTTTCAATGTTTTATGTATAATTAAGCACCAAAGTAACTTTCACAGGTTATGATAATAATTCGGCTGTTTCGGGTACATGCTTCTCCTAAAATCAAGGATTCTAAAAGGTTGATGTATGAATAAGTTTATATCCATATTACAAAGAAATGTTTATTTCCCTTATCATTGCACACCAAGCCTGGTTATATATAAACAATCTATTGTTAATTGCCCATCAATCGAACCGGAATTTTATTATTTGCCATAAATCGGTCGCATATAGCAACCGAACACCTCTGCAAAACCATCAGATCGGCTTTGCGACACAAGGAATCATTAGAATTGATTTTACAACCCGATGTTGGTAATTTTATTTTTTCATTTTCTTTAATTGAACCTTGCCGTTTTACACTTTCAATGCGCACAAAATTCGTGACGAATCAGCCCAATTAGAAGCAATTTAGACTAATTGATTAGGTGCAAAGAATTTAATAACGAAAAACGGCAGGAGAAATGTCCCGCCGTTTTTTATGTTTCATTCTCAGTTTTATTAATACCTGATGGTGCAGGCGATCGTCGGGCGTCTTTCAAAGCTTTGTTTATGATCCACTCCAATTGCCCGTTGGTACTTCGAAATTCATCCGCAGCCCATCGTTCGACAGATGCATAAACTTCTTCATCCAGGCGCAGCGCAAATACTTTTTTCTTCGACATTTGATTTGTTTAAATATCTGATTTAATAAGTTGTCTTTCTTATCTCAGATTTATCCATTTAGTTACTTCTTCTAAAGCTACCGGCGAAAACGTTTGTTCAATCTGAGCATATTCAGCAAGCAAACCCGTTTTACATTCCTGGAACAAATGGTTCAGATTTGGCAATTCTATTGCGGTTACGTTTTTATTCCCTCCTTTACGTAAGGCTGCCTTAATTGCTGTTAAATTCTCTTTGGGTGGAACCTGCAAATCTTTTTCTCCATTGAGGGCCAAAACCGGGCACTTCACTTTTTCCAATGCAGGTGCAGGATCGTATTTGAGAAAATATTGCATCCATGGACTTGTAATCTGATCGACCTGCAATTTTATAAAATCTGTCTCACTCATCCCTGCAGGCTTCTGATTATCAGGAGATTCTTTCAATTTTTCTGTTAGATAATTGGTAAGGTCGTTTCGTAACGTTTCAGTGTTTGTTGACTTTACAACTATATTAAAAGCAGCGCTGTTGATTTCTTTGGACTTTTGCAAATCACTTTCGGATACACCTGAAGCTCTACCTATCAGTTCCTGTTGCAGCAATAATAACTGATAACCTGGAATTCCAGTACCAGCAAGCAATACAATAAAACTAACATCTTTTGATGTTGAAGCAACCATGGGCGCAATTATGCCACCTTCACTGTGCCCGATAAGTCCAATCTTCTTCTTATTAATTTCCTTTCTTGTTTTTAGATAGGTAATTGCTGCTTCAACATCCGTTGCAAAATCTGCAGTTGTTGCAGTTTTAAAATCACCTTCTGATTGCGCGATGCCCCTGTCATCGTAACGCAAAACTGCAATTCCGTTCCTGGTTAAATAATCAGAAATAACCAGGAATGGTTTATGACCTAAGAGTTCCTCATCCCTGTTTTGTGGTCCGCTTCCTGTGATTAATACTACAGCAGGAAAATTTCCTTCTTTAGCCGGCAATGTAAGAGTACCTGCTATTTTAATATTAGCCTTTTCATTCTTAAAAGTTACATCCTCCGAATAATACGGATAGGGTTTAACCGGTTCCTGTAATCTCACTATTTTTACTTTCTCTATATAATCCCGACTCAAATCCAGAGGGAAAGATTGGCCACGCTGTTTAAAAGTACCAACAAAAAGGCTGTCTTTAAACTCTCCCTCATATTCAATTCCTGCAGATGAAATGGCCAAATTAAGCTTTAGATTTTCAAAAGTGGTGGAGGTGACCGGAATCCCTTTTGCGCCCTGATCAGGGCTATCCATGGTAGAAATATAACCGGTATCAGTTTTCGTGATGTTAAAAACAATTCTTAACTGAATACCACTAACTTTCAGAATTCCATTCCATTGCCCTGTAATGTCCTGTGCCGAAGCTGGCAAAATTGACAGAATTATTAGAGATAAAAATAGTATCTTTCTCTTCATTGTAAGCAAATTTTATGTGAATATAATTTTTATCATGTATTACGATTCAGCATCTTATCAATGGCACGTTTCATCTCATCCTTCTGGCGGGTGCCAAGCATTACCTGCCTGCCATTTTTCTTTATTACCCTCACTCCTATTCTGCCACTAATATTATAAGCAGTTTTCCTTGATAATAAACGTTTCCGGAGACCCCATCCGCCAAATTCAACAATGGGCCTGTACTTTGCGACTTCAACGGAAGTTATATCGGCAAGTGGAATATGCCGCATTTTTCGGATAAAAGGTGAAAAATTAAATCTGATCCCATCGGTCCATATCTCCGTTACCATTCTGCCGCTCAGTATTAAAATGAAAGCAGTAGTCATCACTACAATTGAAATAATGCTACTCCAGATCAGGTCATTGTTGCTCATTGGTTCATTCCCATAAGGTCTTCCAAGATATAACTGATGGTAAAAACTCACACTAATTCCTCCCATTAAAAACAGTATAGCAACCAGCATGATCCAGGGTATAAATGACTGCCTGAACGATTGTTCTTCCCTATAAATAAGCCTTGCAGTCATATTAATAAATTGAACCTGCATTTACTACCGGCGAAGCATCTTTGTCAGAACAAAGTACCACAAGCAGATTGCTTACCATAACCGCCTTACGTTCATCATCAAGATCTACGATTTTGCGATCCGAAAGTTTTTTAAGTGCCATTTCGACCATACTTACCGCACCTTCAACAATTTTAGCCCTAGCCGCAATAATTGCAGTGGCCTGCTGGCGTTTGAGCATAGCCTGCGCAATCTCTGCTGAATAAGCCAGGTGAGCAATCCGGGCTTCAATAACATTTATGCCGGCGATATGCAAACGTTCTGAAAGTTCTTTTTCCAACACATGATTCACCTCTTCACCCCCACCCCGAAGCGTGATTTCGGATTGCTCATCATCAAAATTATCGTACGCATAATGACCGGCAAGTTTGCGGACAGCCGATTCGCTTTGTATCTCTACGAACCTTAGATAGTCGTCAACCTGGAAAGCCGCTCTGAAAGTCTCTTCTACCTTCCATACCAGTACAATGCCAATCATAATAGGGTTTCCCAGTTTATCGTTAACCTTAAGGAGTTCACTGTTAAAGTTCCGGGCACGAAGCGATATTTTCTTTTTAACGAAAAAAGGATTAACCCAATAAAATCCATTGCGTTTCAATGTCCCCTTGTATGCACCAAAGAGTGTAAGTACCGATGACTCGTTTGGATTTATTACAAGGAATCCGGCTGCCATAAAGGCTGTTAAAACCAGGAATAACGGCCCGCCTATCACACCGACAAGATATTGATTGAACAGTACCAGCATTAGAATACCACTGGCTAGAAATGCCAGGAGGATCACCAGGCCCATATAGCCCGTTGATGTTGAATCTAGTTTTTCTTTTTCCATTTTTTTTGATATTGATTTGATATTACAATGATACAACATTTATAGCCATTTCCGACAAAAGGAATAAAATTTTTTTTCTGAACTGCATGAATTACTTTTGCAAAATATGCAAACAGAACCGATGAGAAAAACATATAAACACATTTTTTTTGACCTTGATCATACACTTTGGGATTTCGAACGCAATGCCGAAGAAACCAAGCGTGAGATGTTTGAAACATTGAAACTTAAGGAAAGGGGCATAGCCAGCTATGAAGCATTCAGGGAAAAATACGTTGGTATTAACCTGGCGTTGTGGGCATTATACAGGGAGGATAAAATCGGGAAAGACGATCTGAATTTCAGGAGATTTTACGATACTCTTTGTGTATTAGGCATTAATGACCGGCTGTTGGGCGAAGCTATGGCTTCGGGTTTTATCGAAGGCATCTCATCAAAAACCTACCTGTTCCCTTATGCAAAGGAAATCCTGGAATACCTTTATCCGAAATATCCGCTTTACATTATTACAAATGGATTTGAAGAAGTACAGTTCAGTAAACTGAAGAATTCAGGCATGGATCGTTATTTTGCCAGTGTAATCACAAGTGAAGAAGCTGGTTCGAAAAAACCGGATGCTGAAATTTTTCAATATGCCCTTCGTAAAACCGGCGCATCGGCAAATGATAGTATTATGATTGGGGATGATCTGGAAGTAGATATGGCAGGTGCCCGCCTGATGGGTATCGATCAGCTATATGTAAATCATGATAAAAAGAATCATAACGAAAAGGTAACAATGGAGGTATTTTCGCTGAAAGAAATTATGGGGTTGCTGTAGTTAATCGTTAATAGTAAATGGTTAATAGGTTGATTATCACTGGTATAATGTAAAAGCTAAAATTCCCGCTTCCGTCTTTCGATCTCATATTTCAATTCTTACAAATATCCGCATTAAAGTAATAATCGGGATATTAGAGATATTCGCAAAAGGGCACAAAAAAACCCGCTGGGATCAGCAGGTCAATTTGGTATGATAATACTTTAGTTCGTTTTAGGAACAGGGGCATCCCCAGTTTTAGCTTCGCCTTTATTGCAGCAACTTTTTACTACTGCTTTAGAGCATGGTTTTGAGCAACCAGCAGCTTTGGCATCACCCGCTTTAACAGTAGCAGTTGTTTGTGCTTCTGATTTTGCACAGGTAACTTTAGCAGGAGTTGCTTTACTTGTACTGACTTTTTCTGTTTTTGCCTTTTCAGCGGAGGTTACTTTTTGTGCTGAGGCTGTGGACACAGTAAAAGCAAAAATTAAAGTAAATAACGAAATTACAAGAGCAGTTTTTTTCATAGTTATATTTTATTAACTCGTTAGGTTTAATAACGCAAAAGTATTGTAAAATGTTGGACAAGTATGCAATTATTTTGTTAATAGGATGTTAAAGATATTATTGGTGCCTTTCACTAAGCAAGGCAATAGTGGTAATACCACCCTGAACTTTCTGTTCGAGGGAGACATTAATTTGAGTGCCTAAAGGCAGATATAGATCAACACGGCTGCCGAATTTAATAAATCCCAATTCCCTACCCTGTTCAATACGTTCATCAGGTCTTGAATAACAAACAATACGTCGTGCAAGGGCTCCGGCAATTTGCCTTACCATTATCGGGCCATATTTCGGATGTTCAACAACAACGGTGTTCCTTTCATTTTCGGTTGACGATTTCGGATGCCATGCAACAAGGAACGATCCGGGCCAATAATTGGTATATACAATTTTACCGGAAACAGGGTAACGGTTAACATGAACATTATTGGGCGACATGAATACAGATATCTGAACTCTCTTATCATGAAAAAACTCGTCAACAAACACTTCCTCTATGGCCACAACCGTACCATCAGCAGGGCAAAGCACAACATCAACATCTTCAATAAGTTCACGATATGGCATTCGGAAAAACCTGACAACTATCACTAAAAAAACCAATAATCCGGTGTAAGCCAGGTAATGAAAAAGAGTCTGAACAGGGTAAAAATAATTTATTCCAACCACAAGCACTGCAGAGGCAACTGTAGCGGCTGTAATACTTTTATATCCTTCTTTGTGTATTTTCATTTAATATTAATCTGTTTTATTACCGGCAAAAGAGCGCCAAATATACGAATACAAACGGGACTGACAGTAAAACTGCATCAAAGCGGTCGAGTAACCCACCATGACCCGGGAGCATAGCGCCTGAATCTTTAATTCCGAGGCTGCGTTTTAACAGGGACTCCACCAGGTCGCCCAGTGTACCTGAAATTACAATAATGATTGACAGTATCATCCATTGCGTTACATCCAATTGCCTGAAAATGAATGATAATACCCAGGCCGTAAGAAGTGCAAACAGAGCGCCACCCATACTTCCTTCCCATGTTTTGCCAGGTGAAATACGTTCGAAAAGTTTATGTTTCCCTATCAACGAGCCTACAAAATATGCACCGGTATCATTAAGCCATAAAACAAATAAAAATCCAAGTACAATGCCATAATGGTATGGGCCCGAAATAACTACCGGGTCGAAGAAATACATCATCAAACCAAAAGGAAGGGCGATATAGATAATACTTACCAGGCTGAATGCAATGTTGGTGAAAGGATTTGTTTTATTCCGCCATAATTCTGCAATAAAAAGCAGGAAAATGAAGGGAATTGAAGCCAGGAGTCCTTTGGCTGACATAAAACCCATTGCATTGGCAGCAAAAATGATATATATTATTGAACCAACTACCATTGTTGGCCAACGTGCAGGTTGCACCGTGTTGTTTGATACAATTGAGATAAATTCATTGATACTCAGAATCGTAATGATTAAGAGCAGTATCGAAAATACGTTTTGACCGAGCAACGCTGAGCCAACCATTGCAATTACAAAAAAAACTGCAGTAACAGACCTTGATGCCAGGTTATTCACTTCTAAAATTCACTATTAATTGTTTTGCTTTAAAGGCTTCTGTTATCGGGACATATACTTCGATGTCGCCAAACCTATATGCCGAATCCTGTTTATTCATAATTACACACTCTATATCATTTTCAGCCATCATGCTACGAACTAATTCGGCATCATAAAGCTGTGCCGAACTGTAAATTAAAACCCAGTTATCTAACATTATGCCTCAGTTTCGTCATCAGATGGAGGTGTTTCAACAAGGATAACAAATAGCTCACGTGGGCCATGAGCGCCCATTACCAGTGTTTTCTCTATATCGGCAGTACGGCTTGGACCGGTAATTACTGATAGCATCGAAGGGAGTTTACCCGAATATTTTGTTTGAACCGCATCGAACGCATCTTTAAGATCATCAACAAGTTGACTGACATACGCAATTACCACATGAATCTCAGGGTAAGCATTGAGCCTGCGGCTGTTTTTCGAAGAAACCATTATACTGCCCAAACGAGCAATCAAGAATTCACAACCGGTTATTCCAACCTTGAGGTTCTGAATACTTTCCTCATCGGAATCGAATGGAACACCTGCCTGGGTCAGCATAAACTGGAATTCAGGTTCGGCGCAGTAAATATTATGCCACCCACATTCAGTATATAGAGCTGACAAAGTGCTTGCAACTTCATTTTCATTATCACAATAAATGAAAACACCTCCGACTTTGGTAAACTCCTGTGCAAAATTTACATCAGGCGTATCATACATCGGCATATATACCGGCGAGTCAAAATCAACTTTAGGAAAGGGGTTATCGGTCTTATAAATTAATGCGTTGCGTACTTTTTTCAGCACTTTCTCCCTTGATGTACTTTCTTCCATTTTGAGGATACGTTATTTACCTTGACTCTGTTTTTTCTGACAAGGTAAATTTATAGTTTTTTTCTCCTCATCATACTTAACAGTGAAAAACTTATAAAGAAGTACCTGGTTTTGAAGTTTCATCTGTATCTTCAGGTTTATCAGTAAGAATTGGAGAAGGAGCGGTTTTAGTATTTACTTCGGCCTTTCTTTCCTCATTTGTATCACCATTGCTGTTTATCATCACATGATCATGATCCGGGAAAGGACGTTTGCCAAATATTTTTTCAAGGTCTTCGCGAAAAATAACTTCTTTCAGAAGCAGGATATCCGCTAACTGATTAAGCTTATCACGATTATCACTCAGTAATTGTTTTGCTTTGGAATAACATTCCTCTACCATTTTATGTATTTCATCGTCGATAGTTCTCGCCGTTTCTTCACTGAAAGGTTTTGAAAATGAGTATTCACTCTGTCCGGAAGAATCATAATAACTGATGTTCCCGATTTTTTTATTCAGCCCATAAAAAGCTACCATTGCGTACGCCTGTTTGGTGACTTTTTCCAGGTCATTGAGTGCTCCGGTCGAAATTTTACCAAACACAGTCTCTTCGGCGGCCCGGCCACCAAGTGTAGCGATAATTTCGTCAATCATCTGCTCATAAGTAGTAATCTGCCTTTCATCAGGCAGGTACCAGGCTGCTCCAAGGGCTTTTCCGCGAGGTACAATAGTAACCTTAACAAGCGGATGCGCATGTTCGAGCAACCAACTTACTGCAGCGTGTCCTGATTCGTGGTACGCAATTACTTTCTTTTCGTGCTGAGAGATAATCTTGTTTCGTTTTTCGAGCCCGCCAACAATACGATCGATAGCATCCAGGAAATCCTGTTTGTCAATCATTTTCTTATCGCTACGAGCAGCAATCAGGGCAGCCTCGTTGCATGCGTTGGCAATGTCAGCACCTGAGAATCCGGGAGTTTGTTTTGCCAGGAATTCAACGTTGGTGGTTGCGTCCATTTTCAGGTTACGCATATGTACTTTAAAAATTGCTTTGCGTTCCTCCAAATCAGGCAATTCGATATATATCTGCCTGTCGAATCGCCCGGCACGTAAAAGCGCCCTGTCGAGAATATCGGCGCGGTTAGTAGCAGCCAAAATGATAACACCGGCATTCGTCTGGAATCCATCCATTTCGGTGAGCAACTGGTTGAGCGTATTTTCACGTTCGTCGTTACCGCCGGTCATGGCACTACGTCCACGGGCACGTCCTACTGCATCAATTTCATCAATAAAAATAATGCTGGGGGCTTTTTCTTTTGCTTGTTTAAAAAGGTCGCGGACGCGTGATGCACCAACGCCAACAAACATTTCAACAAAGTCGGACCCTGACAACGAGAAAAACGGAACTTTAGCTTCACCGGCAACCGCTTTGGCCAGTAAGGTTTTACCGGTTCCCGGAGGGCCGACAAGAAGAGCACCTTTGGGAATCTTACCTCCCAGATCAGTATATTTTCCTGGATTTTTCAGAAATTCAACAATTTCCATTACCTCTACTTTAGCCTCTTCGAGTCCTGCGACATCGTTGAAATTAAGCGAAACCATGGTGTCCTTATCAAAAAGCTGTGCTTTTGATTTCCCAATATTAAAAATCTGTCCACCGCCGCCGGCTCCTCCTTTGGTCATCATACGCATAATCAGGAACCAAAGCCCTACCAGAACAACAATCGGGAGAATCCAACCCAGCAGATCGCCGCCCCAGTTTTTACGGGTGACATTCTGAAGGTAAACAGGATTTGGAACAGCAGCCTGTGCATCGGTTACATCTTTTTCAAATGTTTCAACTGATCCAATCTGGTAAATATAATTCGGAGAAGTTGAATTCAATGAATTGGCAGGTTTAACATCCTTAAACTTGGGCAATGCCAGTTTATCTTTTTTGATATAAATTTCTGCCTGCTCTTTATTTACAAGCAGTATTTTATCAACTTCCTGGTTAGCCAGCATCTCTTTCAGTTCACCCCATCCTAATTCCTTGGGAGTTGTTCCCATATTATTGAGGTAGAGCCCGAACAGAACTATTCCCAGGACGCCATAAATCCAATAGAAATTAAATTTTACTTTTGGCATTTTAGGCAGTTTAGGTCCAGTGGAACCTTGAGGTTTATCACCTTTGTTATAATTATCTTCGTTACTCATTATGTTGAGATTCTTAATTAGAAATGTTAGTTACTATTTGATACATTTTCACGTGGTGCATCAGCCCACAATTTTTCCAATTGATAAAACCCACGTGTTTCAGTCTGAAAAATATGAACCACTACATCGAAATAATCAAGTAAAACCCATTCACAATTTTCAAAGCCTTCTTTGTGCGAAGGGAAAATGCCTATTGCCTTTTTTACTTCTGCCTGCACCGAATCGGCAATTGCATCAACCTGTGAATGCGATGCGCCATGGCAAATAACAAAATAATCTGTAATTGAGTTAGGTATTCCTGAAAGGTTAAGTTTTACAATATCTAAACCGAGTTTCTCCTGCATTCCTTTAACAATAATATCAGCAAGCATTCCCGATGTTTCACTTTTTTTACGCTTCGCCATCTATAAGGTGTTATTCAATTTATTCGTCTTTTGATTCTACTGATAGCACAGGTTTTCATGATTTCTTAACTTGAACTTTCGTAACAGTCCTGAATCAAATATTTTACCCGTATTTTTTATTTTTAAATCTTTAGTTTGAATTCAGCCTGCAAAGGTACGGATTTATACTAAATGTTTTTTCGTGAAATAACCATATCAAACTTCAGTCCTTTTAATAAAACACGACAAGTTGTCACGTAATGTAGCGTGTCATTTAACAATACTCCGTTAAATACTTAGATAAATGTTTGATTTTCAGCAAAATAAGTGAAAATAAATTTGGTTAAACCATTGGAATTCAGTAATTTAGATAATTACACTACTAATTATCTAAACATGACTTC
>JBAZWY010000052.1:0-18626 GCA_041660125.1 Lentimicrobiaceae bacterium | reverse complement strand
TCTAAATTACTAACTTTACTTTCCATAAGCTTCTGTTTATTAGTTATAAGGTTCTCTCAAAAACTAAATTAACTAATTATACAGAAGCTTTGATTTATTAATTTGCAAACATAAGGCCTACGGGACTGTCCCGTTAGGGACAACATATTGGTAGAAAGATAATTACAAGTTAGTTAAAAGTCCCGTAGGACGAAATAGAATTTTACCCGGACACCAATGGATAGTAATATATTCTGACATCTCGACCCTTGCTTTTCAACAGATTCAGTGACCAGTGTTTTATACCCTTGAACGCCGAAGGCATTTGAACCTTGAACAACTCATCCCTTCAAATTCCTCACCATCCTTCCTGTACTACCCAAACTTATTTTATCATTTTCAGGAAGTTTACTTCCTTTTCGGTTAGAAAACGCCAGCGTCCGCGAGGTAAATCTTTCTTGGTAAGGCCTGCAAAAACCATACGGTCGAGTTTTACAACATCATATCCCAGGGATTCGAATATGCGGCGAACGATGCGGTTACGACCTGAATGTAGTTCGATACCGATCTCTTTTTTTGAACCGCCTTCGGCATAAGCAATTTCATCTACCAATGCGATGCCATCTTCCAGTTCGACCCCTCCGCCAATAGTAAGCAAATCGGCTTTGGTAAGCGGTTTGTCGAGTTCAACATGATATACCTTGCGGATTTTGTGGCTTGGATGCATCAATTTGGTGGCTAACTCACCGTCGTTGGTGAATAGTAACAGTCCACTTGTATTGCGGTCGAGGCGGCCGACAGGATAAATCCGTTCCCGGCCTGCATCGGCAACGAGCGACATTACCGTGTTACGGTCGTATGGATCGTCGGTGGTGGTAATATATCCTTTTGGTTTATTGAGAAGCACATATACAAGCTTTTCCCTGCGCACTTTTTCGTCACCGTACTGAACTTTATCGGTTGGCAGAATTTTAGTTCCCAATTCGGTAACTACAACGCCATTTACCATTACGGCGCCTGCGACTATCAGTTCATCTGCTTCGCGACGTGAGCATATGCCTGAGTTTGAAAGGAATTTGTTGAGGCGGATGCTGCCATCAGGACTTGGAGGACTTGGCTTGCTTCCGGGGTAATCTTTTTTGGCGGGTTTGCGATCGTAGCTGCTTTTACGATCCGGGGATCGTTCATAAGTCTTACGTGCCGGTCTTTCGCCTTCTCCACTTTTATCAAATGAACGACGTGCTGGTCTTTCGCCATCGCTACTTCTATCAAATGAACGACGTGCTGGTCTTTCTCCATCTCCGCTTTTATCAAATGAGCGGCGAGCCGGTCTTTCGCCTTCGCCGCTTTTATCAAATGAACGACGTGCTGGTCTTTCACCTTCTCCGCTTTTATCAAATGAGCGACGAGCTGGTCTTTCACCATCACCGCTTTTATCAAATGAACGGCGGGCTGGTCTTTCGCTATCGCCACTTCTTTCGTAGGGTTTGCGTGCTGGTCTTTCTCCATCGCCACTCCTGTCAAATGAACGACGAGCCGGTCTTTCGCTATCGCCACTTCTTTCGTAAGCACTGCGTGCTGGTCTTTCGCCATCACCGCTTTTATCAAATGAACGACGGGTTGATCTTTCGCTATCTCCACTTTTATCGAATGATCGGCGTGCTGGCCTTCCACCATCACCACTTGTGTCGAATGAACGATGTGCTGGTCTTTCACTATCTCCGGTTCTGTTAAAAGAACGACGTTCTGGCCTTGCACCATCACCACTTTTATCAAATGAGCGACGTGCTGGTCTTTCGCCTTCTCCACTTTTACCGAATGAACGGCGTGCTGGTCTTTCACCATCACCACTTCTATCAAATGGACGGCGTGCTGGTCTTTCACTTTCTCCGCTTTTATCAAATGAGCAACGTGCTGGTCTTTCACCATCACCGCTTCTTTCATAGGGGCTACGGGCTGGTCTTTCGTTATTACTTTTTTTGTCGAATGAACGACGGGCTGGTCTTTCGGCATCACTGCTTTTGTTATAAGACCTGCGAGGGCTATCATCTTGCCCTGCGCTTCGGCTGCTACTTCTACCTATTGATGAAGGTCTTCCGCTACCAGAGGCAGAACTTCTTTTAGGCCGGGGATCACTATTCTTCGGGGTTCCCTTACCCGGCCTGCTATTGCGTTGCATAAAATTCTGTATTTTTTGCAAAGGTATGCATTTTTACGCCACAAATTATAAAACAGGCCTTGGATAGCCACATATACTGGTTATAATATACACATAATCTGTGATTTGCATAAAACGAGAGCCTGGCGCTTTGAGACGATGAATCTGCGCCATATATTATTTTAAAAAAACAATGGGATTTAGGCAAATATTTACTATATTTGTGTTTGACACAAAGTTTTCTTTTTTACAAGGAGGAGATATGAAACGAGCCATATCAATAAATTGTCACACAGAGGGATGATTATTTATGGCGAGTTCCATGTGACCCGTAAAAATTAAATAATGAACACATGAAACTCATCAAAGAACGGATTATGACGGTCGGGCATTTCACCTGGTCGAGGGCTTTGCTTCTGCAGATTATATTACAGGATAATGGTATTGATTGTTTTGTGGTTTCCAAGGATACGGTACTTCCGCGTGGATATGTCGATCTGCGGGTGAACGAAAACAACCTGGCCGATGCGATTAAAATCATAGATCATGCTTCGCTGGATGCAGGGAGTTTAAAAGAACCTGCTTTTCAGAAGATTCAGGTTGTAAGGCGGATCATGGTGCCGGTAGATTTTTCCGATATTTCGTTTAATGCCTGCCGGTTTGCTGTTAGTCTGGCAGCTAGATTCAAAGCAGAGGTTAAACTGGTTCATGTATTTTACAATCCGGCCATTGATGTTTCTCCTTATGCCGATCATTATTCTTACCAGATTAAATTAGTTGATAGCCTGCGTGAAATCGAAAAAAGTGCCCGCGAAAACATGCTTAAACTGGAGCACAAAATCAATACCTGGATAATTAAGGAGAAGCTTGCGCAGATTCGTGTTACAACAAAGCTCATAAACGGTTTCAGCACTGATGAACTCATTGACTACGGCAGGAAATACAGGCCGGCCTTAATTGTAATGGGAACCCGCGGCCTTACACGTGACAATTACAAGGCGTTTGGACGAGTAGTGAATAAAGTGATCGAGAATTCTGCGATACCTGTATTAGCTCTCCCGTCGGGTACGGCTAAAACTATCGGAGATATAAAATCATTGCTCTATGCTACCGATCTGGATCCTTCGGATTACTCAGCCCTGAACCGCCTGATCCAGATGATGGCTCCTTTCAAAATCAAAATTCATTGTGTGCATATCTGTTTAGTTGAGAAGAAACCCTGGGACAGCGTTAAACTTGACGAATTAAAAGATCATTTATTAAGGGAATACACGGGAATCGATATTAGTTTCTATAATATTATTAGCGATAATATCGTGAACGGGCTCGAAACCTATATCAGAGACAACCGCATCGATGCCCTGGCTGTAACTACGCACAAACGCAACCTGCTCGAAAAAATGTTCATTCCCAGTGTTTCGCGGAAGATTTACAGCGAAACAGGAAAACCATTGCTGGTATTTCATGCGAGGGAGTAATGTTTGAAGGATGCAAGACATGCAACCGATTATAAATTTAAAAATCCAAATTAAGAAATAATGAAAGACGATATTCAAAGAAACGCTCCTTCCGGCGCGGTATATGGCCTGGGATTTATCGGAGCTGCTGTTTATTTTATTTCCCATGCCGTTGGTTTCTGGATGGGTGTAGTGGGTTTTCTGAAAGCCATTGTCTGGCCGGCTTTCCTGGTTTACGAAGCGTTTAAATACCTGGCAACATAGTTGATTATTGAAACTGGAATAGGAAAAGCCAATTCTAAAATTTTCATCCTTCCCTATTTCCTGCTTACCTCTGGTATGGTAGGTAATTCTTATTATTCACTTTTCACTTTTCACTTTTCACTTTTCACTTTTCACTTTTCATTCTTCACTTTTCACTCCCCTCACATTCTAGCCATAAATGCATCTTTGATATGGTTCAGCACCACTTTGCCTCCTCCCAATAAAATCCCAATCACATCAAAACGGGTCTCACCTTTAAAGTCTGCCAGTTGAATGTAGGCATCAGCAGTCCTGACAATAGCTTTCATCTTGGCTGGCTTAACTTCCATTTCCGGTTCACCGAAATGATCCGTGGTTCGTGTTTTAACTTCTACAATCACAAGCCATTCGCCATCGCGGGCAATTATATCCAATTCGTCGTGACCAAAGTGCCAGTTGCGGTGCAAGATTCGGTACCCTTTTTGCCGGAGGTGCTTTTCGGCCAGGTCTTCACCGATTTTCCCAAGCTCGTTATGATCTGCCATTTAAAAAAGTTTCAGGGTTTCAGCGTTTCAAGTTTCAGGGTTGCAGCTTTACTGCTTGCTGGTTACTAGGTTCAAAGGTTTAATGTTTAAATGCCTGCGGTGTTCAAGGTTAAAAAAGTCTTAAAGCTTCAGAGTTTCGGGTTTGCCCCAGTTCCTGAGTATTCTCATTTTAAAAACAAACCTATGAGATAAAGGATAACATAAATAAAAATAAAGAATCCCAGGAAGAAGAGCGCCGGTTTAAGGATTTTACGAAATATGCTGCCCGTTTTTACAGTTTCAACTTCAGGTAGAAACAGTAGCGAGACTCCGTTCGCGTCAATATCCAACCTGGCTTTCCGGCCCATGATCAGTGCACGGTTATCGGCAATATGACCTGCAGGGAAATTGAAACATACCGGCATACCGGCTTCCTGGGCGTATTCTGCAATGATCTGTTCAGCTTGTTTCCCGAAAGGAACTGTATTATCATTCATTTTGGTTAAAGCACCAACAATAAGGCCTTTAGTCCCTGACAGCTTCCCGCTTCGCTTCAGGTTAATCATCATGCGATCAACATGATACAGGTACTCGTCAAGGTCTTCGATAAAAAGAATTTTATCCTGTGTCTGAATATCCGAAGGCGTCCCGATTAAGGCATAGAGCATAGAAAGATTTCCCCCGGTAATCACACCTGATACATTGCCCGGTTTATTTAGCGGATGGTTCCCTGTAGTGTATTCAAGCGTTTCGCCAAAGATTGCTTTTCGCAACGATTCGATGGCTGCCCCTGAACCTTCATCCGGAAAATTGATAGGCATGATGGCATGCAGGGTTTCAATCCCGAATTGTGTTTGAATATGCGAATGCAACGCCGTTATGTCGCTGTAACCTATAATCCATTTGGGATACTGCTCGAAGGCGCTAAAATTAACCTGATCAATTATACGCACAGTTCCATACCCACCTCTGGCACAAATAATTGCTTTTATATCCGTATCATCCAGCATCATCTGTAAATCAGATGCACGCTCTTCGTCTGTACCTGAATATTGGTTGTATTCACCAAATAAATGCGGCCCGGTAACTACCTGCAATCCCCACGAGCGGAATGTGCTGATGGCAACATCCATCTCTGATGGGATAACCTTCCGCGCGGTTGCAACGATTGCAATTTTATCGCCGGGTTTCAGATATGGAGGAGTAATCATTTAAATTAGTTTCGAATTTCAAAAGTAATGAATCCTTTGTAATCCGTATCTTCAAAACAAAAAGAAAACCACTTAGACACTAAAACCACCTAGGGACAAAAAGTTAAACTCGTTAAAACACATATGAAAATGGCGAAGGCTTAAAATCCAAACACCTAATCCCAATTCATTATTCATTGTAAAAAACAAATTTCAATTTGTAACCTATTCAGTATCTTTGCACACTATTTTTACCTGGAAGAGAATCATGACTGATACCAATACAAAGACTTTTAAACGTTACACCGTAACTTCGGCATTGCCATATGCCAATGGTCCAATCCATATCGGGCACCTGGCCGGCGTATATATTCCGGCTGATATTTATGTACGATATTTGCGTGCAAACAGGCGTGATGTATTGTTTATCGGCGGCAGTGACGAACATGGTGTTCCTATTACCATCAGGGCGCGAAAAGAAGGTATAACTCCTCAACAGGTTGTAGATAAATACCACGGGATCATTAAAAAATCCTTCGAAGAATTAGGCATTTCATTTGATATTTATAGCCGAACATCCGCTCCGATTCACCATGAAACAGCCTCGGAGTTTTTCAGGAAGTTATACGACAATCACCAGTTTATTGAAAAAGAAAGTGAGCAATATTATGATGTGGAAGCACAGCATTTTCTGGCTGACCGATACATAACAGGAACTTGTCCGCGTTGTGGCAATGAGCGTGCCTATGGCGATCAGTGCGAAAACTGCGGATCAACACTGAGTGCAACCGAGCTGATTAATCCCAAATCAGCGCTCAGCGGGAATGTTCCTGTAATGAAAATGACTAAGCACTGGTTTCTGCCGCTTGATCAGTATGAAAAATGGCTTAAGGAATGGATCCTTGAATCGCACCGCGACGACTGGAAAACCAATGTTTACGGGCAGTGTAAGTCGTGGCTCGATAGCGGACTGCAACCCCGTGCCGTTACCCGCGACCTCGACTGGGGCGTAAAAGTTCCCGTTGAAGGAGCCGGGGATAAAGTATTGTATGTGTGGTTCGATGCGCCTATTGGTTATATTTCTGCTACACGTGAATGGTCGGCACAAACAGGCAAGGACTGGGCTCCGTACTGGAAATCAGCTGACACCAAACTGGTGCATTTCATAGGGAAAGATAATATTGTTTTCCACTGTATTATTTTCCCGGTCATGCTGAAGGCCGAAGGCACTTACATTTTACCCGACAACGTGCCTGCCAACGAATTTCTCAACCTCGAAGGGGATAAAATTTCGACATCCCGCAATTGGGCTGTCTGGCTTCACGAATACCTTGTTGATTTCCCGGGTAAGCAGGATGTGTTGCGTTATACACTGGCTGCCAATGCTCCCGAAACCAAGGATAACGACTTCACCTGGAAAGATTTTCAGACCCGTAACAACAGCGAGTTGCTAGCCATATTCGGGAATTTTGTAAACCGAACGCTTGTGCTTACGCACAAATACTTTGGCGGTGAAGTTCCTGCCATGGGTGAAATAAATGATACTGACCGACTGGCTATTGCCGAAATAGCTGAATTTCCGGCACGTATTGCTGCAAGCATTGAGAATTATCGCTTCCGCGAAGCCTTAAATGAAATGATGAACTTAGCCAGGCTTGGGAATAAATATCTTACCGAAACCGAGCCCTGGAAAAATTTTGCTTCAAATCCTGAAAAGGTAAAAACAATACTGAATATCTCGTTGCAGATTTGTGCCAATTTATCCATCCTGTGTGAGCCTTTCCTGCCCTTTACCTCTTCGAGATTGCTCGAAATACTTAATACAGGACTTGAGCCATGGACGAAAGCAGGATCGTGTACTTTGATGCAACCCGGTCATAAATTAAACCAACCGGCTTTTCTTTTCGAGCGCATTGAAGATGAGGTTATTGCCGCACAGGTTAAAAGATTAACCGATACCAAAGCCGAAAACGCAGCCGAAAACAGCATTGTTACCCCGCAGAAACCCGAAATCACGTACGACGATTTTACAAAAATTGATATGAGGATCGGCACCATTACCGAAGCCGAAAAAGTAGCTAAAACAGTTAAACTGCTAAAGCTTACCATTGATACCGGTATGGACATACGTACCGTGGTGTCGGGCATTGCCGAGCATTATACACCCGAACAGGTAATCGGTCAGCAAGTGGTACTGCTTGCTAATCTTGCCCCGCGAAATCTTAAAGGTATCGAATCGAAAGGGATGATCCTGATGGCTGAAGACAAAGATGGGAAACTTTGCTTTGTATCGCCGACGGAAGCTTTTGGCAATGGTAGCGAAGTCAGGTAGGTGAAATGTATTTACAATCAGTTAAAATTCAATTTACTTCCATTGCCGGCTGCCATCTTGTAAACATGTTCTTTCACTTTCTGTGCCCATTGAACATGAGTCATTGAGGAATCGAATTTTTCCCATGGAATTGGTTTCCCGATAGTTAGCCGTATGCTTTTATTGCGCTTATTGAACAATTCGTGAGGCAATAATGCCAACTCAATATTGGTTTTAATTCCCAACGCTCTTCGCACCAGGTTGATCCCATAAAACAGGTTGGAGTTCCGTCCATGGAAATAGAATGGAACAATATCCCTTTGACAGGAAACAGCACGGGTTACAAAACTCTTTTGCCATACGCGGTCCTGAATTTTTCCGTTATAGCGCCGGGAGACTTCACCCGCAGGAAAATGAGTGATTGCCACATCCGATTGGTAAACCTTTTCCAGCTCAGTAACATAAGTTTTCGAACTCATTCCGTACGGATTTACCAATGCGATATAAGGCCGCAGATTCGGTACAAACCGGAATGATTCATTTCCGATAGCTTTAAATGTCCCGTATTTTTCGATGACAGTTTTGGTGAGGATCAACCCGTCAATAATACCAAACGGATGGTTGGAAAGGAAAAAGCACTTGCGGTTTTCCGGAAGGTTTTCAAGCCCCTCAACCTCCACAGTGAGATTAAATTCTTTTATTATGCTCCGATGGAAATCAGCGCCTTCGCAATCCTTGTATTTTTCAATAATCCGGTTAAGTTCATCCTGTTCTATGATCATTTCGAGCCATCGGACAATGAAACCCGGAAACTTTTTCAGGAATTTGGAATCACTTTCCTTAATAGAGGAGGCTAGGTCAATGTGTTTCATCGTTATGGAGAAATTTAGATTCTTAAAAATATCCGGAAATTTTTATTTCATGCTCCGTTTAAAACTATATACAGGATGCTGACGAAATAAGATCGCGCAACCTGTTCAGGTGCATCAGTTTCAGTAAAAATTTGGTCAAACGGATGTTCGGATTAAGGTTCAATGTAGTTTTTTGTAGTCTTAAAAAGTCAGTCCCAATTATACGATTTCCTTTATTTTAGGGACAAAGATAGAACAAAAAGTGCACCTGTTAATTTTATGTCTCAACACATCAAACCTGGAGTGGGTTATCTGATGTCTCCTTTCTACTCTCAACGGCAGCTGCATCAGCCATTTAACTGATCATCGGGGCAACCTTGAACAATGGATTTCAGTATTTTAACAAGAGGCGATTCACTAATGCTGTAGCGACTGCCAGCTAAACCGACATGTCGGAGTTTTAAGCTGGTTTCGTATTTGCCCGTTTTTTGGACTTTCAGTTATAGTGTATTGGTTTTCCGGACCTGGCTGGTAAGTTCGGGATATAAATGCAACCATTCAGAAAAGGCGGATAATTGCTGGAAAGAAAGTCATTGAAATTTTCAACGTAGAACTTATTGGTGTGGTTGAGCCGCATCAACTTGTTTTCGAACTAAATAAGAATTATACGACATGATATCAGTGCAATACAATACCATGTAACTATTATACGTGGAGTAAATGTCTTCTGTTCCCGTATCCGACTTCACACGAAGCAAATCGCAACTTGAGCGTGTCGCATGCATGTTGCCAGTCACGAGTTTTAAGCTCTCTGTTTTAAGGGCAGATGTAGATGAACTGATTTAATCCATCTGGAGTAATGATTACCTGCTTTTAAATGTTATTATTAATCCAAGAATTAATAATATCGATCTAAACGAAAGTGCTATCCCTCTATCCAACTGTTTCTCTTCTATATCCAGCCTGCTTACTAATCTCATTAAAGAATAGGGTGGGGGACTTTTGGGTATTTTAGGCAAAGGGGAGCGCTGCTGCCATGCATTGTAACTCGACACCATCCATTCGGTGCCTTTGCTGCGGGCAACCTGGGTCCGCATGCTGCTCGGGTACTTAACTGCTGAAGAAGTTTCCAAGGCTGTTATTAGTTAGGTGAGTGAATATGATTCTAAATAAATCAAGAAGGATTTCTTAATAAACAAGAATACGGCCAAAATCCATAAATATTTATAAAACAACCATTTGTAATTTGTTTTGCAGATAAGAACAGGTAGTTCATTTTCAAAATGGCACTAATGTGTCCTGTTTGGATTTACTTGAAATTTGAAAATAGAAAGCGGGAGTCCGTTTTATAAATTAAACAATAATTATTCAGGACTATAGAAATGGTATAAGGGGATAAGCGTATTAGGCTATTAAGGTGTACAGGATTCGGGAAATTGTCTTCCTTCTGAGAATTCCATTAAGCTCATCCCTTCATCTAAATACACTCTAAAGATGTAGCAACCTGCAATTTGAGTTTATCTGTGAAATGATTTTGTTTGTATTCACAAACCTGATTTTTGTTCGCTTTCAGACTCAAACAGTAAGTTCCCCCCTCAAAGGCACCTTAAGAAGCATTTTCAGTTCTTCACCGCTGTATCCTTCTCCCAGCAGGTACATCATTTTGGCAACCGCCGATTCAGTGGTTATATCGTAACCGCCAACTACACCAATCTGGCTGAGTTTCATGCTGGTTTCGTACTTACCCATATCTACAGCTCCCCCTTTGCATTGGGTAACATTATAAATTATAATTCCCTTATCGATTGCCTGCGACAGTGCATCAATAAACCAGGCATCGGTGGGCGCGTTGCCGGCACCGTAAGTTTCGAGAATTACACCTTTAAGTCCTGCTATATTCAACGCATTTTTAACTACAATTTCGGCAATGCCGGGAAAAAGTTTTAATATTATAACGCTGTTATCCAGCTTTTTATGAACTTTCAGTTTCCCGATATTAGTTTTCAGGATCAGCTCGGTGTGGTAACGGATATAAACACCGACTTCGGCCAGCAGAGGGTAGTTTCCCGAAAGAAATGCATTAAAGTTTTCGGCATTAAACTTGTTGGTACGGTTACCCCGCATCAACTTGTTTTCAAAATAGATAGCCACTTCAGGAACCATAGGGAATTCTCCGACCCGGGCTGCGGCGATTTCGATGGCATTGATAAAATTATCGCGACCATCGGAGCGGATAACGCCCATAGGCAATTGCGATCCTGTGAATATGACGGGCTTCCCCAGGTTTTCGAGCATAAAACTAAGCATCGAAGCTGAATACGACATTGTATCGGTGCCATGCAGCACTATAAAACCATCATATTTTTCGTAGTTATCTTCAATCACTGTGGCTAACTTCACCCAGAACGAAGGCGTTACATTGGATGAGTCGATCAATGGATTAAATGAAACGGATTGCAATTTATAATCAAAGTTTTTCAGAACCGGCATCAGCTTGTAGATATCATCAAAATGATAGGGCTGTAAAGCACCAGTAGCAGGATCTTTAACCATTCCGATAGTACCGCCGGTATAAATGATAAGGAGGGAAGGGGTCATGGGGTTGTTTGTGGTTTTAAAGAACTCACCTCCTGTCCCTTATCTTTGAAGGAAAGAGAGAGCGTGAGGACGATGAAATTACTTATTTGAGAACAGTGGTAAATAAAGCAATGGTTTTTTAAGGATTAAATCTGATAGGTGAGTCACCCCTTTTCTTAGTGAAGTGAAGGGGATGGTTTGAACGTTTTCAAATTAAACAAAGAAACTGCATTCCTCGTCGTAATCTCAGCAACTTCTTCAACAGACATCCCGCAGAGTTCAGCTACTTTTTCGGCAATTAAAGGAATATAGGAAGGTTCGTTGCGCTTGCCACGATAAGGGGCAGGTGCAAGAAAAGGGGCATCGGTTTCGAGTACAATATTCTGTGGGCCAACGGCTGCAACTACTTTTTGTAAGCCGGAGTTTTTAAAAGTCACGACTCCGCCGATACCCAGGAGGAAACCAGCATCAATCACACGCCGGGCCTGCGCTTCATCACCCGGGAAACAATGAAAAACACCTTTCATATCAGGACCGGTCTCGGTTTTCAGAATATGCCAAACTTCTTCAAATGATTTTCGCACATGTATGGCTACAGGCAGTTTGTGTTTTTTTGCAAGCTGAAGCTGGTACCTGAAAGTTTCTTCCTGAAGAGATTGGTGCGTTTTATCCCAGTAGAGATCGATACCGATTTCGCCAACGGCAATATAATTGCCGGTTTCGAGCTGGTGTTTAACTTCAGCCAGTTCATTTTCAACACTTTCGGGTAGAACTGATGTGGGATGAAGTCCCGCCATGGCATAACAATTAGAAGGAAATTGTTCGCAAAGATCCAGCATCGGCTTCCAGGATGTATGGTCGATATTAGGCAAAAGCATAATTCCGACACCGGAATCAATAGACCAACGAACAGTATTGTGCCTGTCAGCATCGAACTGGTCGAGGTATAAATGCGTATGTGTATCAATAAATAGCATGATGCAAAAGTACAACAACAATTTAAATGCTGCTGGGAGTAAATGTCTGGTAAATTTTAAGTGTCAATGGTAAGTGGAAAAGTGTTACTTTTTTCTTGTATTTCATAGCCAATAATTTTTAGTCATCAATTAATGCTATCTAAAAATCGAATTTCACACTACTTTTTCAAAATTCCCGAAATGGGTCAATATATAATTCAATTTTTTGCTTTACTTCAGTTAACTGTCATTATATTAGATATATAGCGTTTTAGGCATGATATTTTCAATTATGTTTCGAACAATAGCAAAAAAAATTGCTATTTAGCTGTAAACGCTAGAACGCTTACTCGTATAATTCTAAATATCAATCAAGTATGACTAAAACTGCTACAAGCATCTTCTTCTCCGTCAGCAAAATAGTTCCACATATTTTTCCTGAAACAGGACAAAATTCCCCAAAGTACTTTTCGAAAGTTACTTTTTTATACCCCCGATCACTTTTTATCTGTAAACGTGAATTTCAATCCGGGGGTTCATTTACAACATGTGTATTGTCAGATCAACTGAGGTGATTTATATACCATCTCAATATTAAAATGTTCTGCCAATACTCAAACAATAAATCTACAACGCTACAAATATCCATATCATGACAAAGCTACTCAGCACCCTGATAATACTGATAATGTCGAGCACATTGTTTGCGCAGCAAGATGCCCTGTTCAGCCAATACATGTTCAACAAGCTGGCTGTAAATCCAGGCTATGCAGGCAGCCGCGAGTTGTTTACGGCAGATGTGCTATACCGTTATCAATGGGTGAACATTGAAGGGGCTCCCAAAACCATAAATGCTTCCTTTCATTCTCCCTTGATTAATCCTCACCTCGCCCTTGGTTTAAATATGTTTAATGACAAAATTGGCCCACTGTGCACTTCTGGCGTTATGGCTACATTTGCTTATCGAATCATATTCCCTAAAAGCAAGCTTTCATTTGGATTACAGGCTGGGGTGAAAAACAGCAGTATAATTTGGAACGATCTGAATGCTTATGATCCGTCAGATCCGTTAATTATATACAAGGACCAGATACAGAAAAAGGTAATACCCGATGCCAGTTTCGGAATTTACTACTATTCGGATAAGTTTTATGCAGGGTTCTCTTCGCAGCAACTGCTTCAAAATGGGACCATGGTAGTTACAGATACTCTTGGCAAAACAGAACTCTCTAAATTGCTGACTCATTTCTATGGTATGACCGGTGCGGCTATTCCGCTAAGTGATAACATAGTTTTCCGGCCCTCGCTGCTGGCAAAGTATGTAAAAAATGCACCTCCTCAGGTGGATATAAATGCCAGTTTTCTGTTTGCAAACACACTCTGGTTAGGTGCGTCCTTTCGTACCGAAAAAGCGATATCATTTATCACGGAAATTAACATCGCCCAAAACCTCCGCATTGGTTATTCTTACGATATTTGGCTTAATGAGCTAAAAGTTTACAACAAAGGCTCGCATGAAATCCATCTAAGTTTCGATTTTAATGTAAGCAAACGTTTGCATACCCCGAGGTATTTTTAATACCTATTGCCTGTGAAACATAGTTCTTTCAAAGGTTAAATCAAGATTCTTTTGTGTTGGCTGAAGCCATCCATACAAAAAAAGGCTTTACCTAGTTCAAACTTTTAATACATAAACTTGCCTGTACTACTACCATGAAAAAAAACCTTTTAAACAATATCTCAAAAACAGTTTCTGAACATGGAGCATCTATCCCAGCTTTGAGCCTTTTTCTGAAGACCCTGATAATGGTATTCCTTATAGTATTGACATCAGTAAGCTTGAATGCCCAAGGAATCATTGAACTCAAAAGCTACCTGGAAAAAACGAAAACTTCTCCTGATCCGGCTTTGGTTTCGAAAGCAAAACATCTGGAAAGCCTTGTAACCGAACTGCAGCCAACTGTTTATTTAAGTAATTCGATTGTAACAGGAAATACTAAAGCTAAATGCGCCGAAGTGAAAGCAAGTGCAATCGATCAGCTAAGTTCCGATAATTCCCTTTTCAACGATATTGAATTAATCACTATCCGGCTTGAAAGCCCGGCTGACATGGGCTTTGTATTAGATCTATCCAAACTTAACGGATTTACAAAACTGAAATATATTTACTTCTTGTGTGAGTTTGATGGTGACGCAAAAGAATTGCAAAAGCTATTTATCCCTACTGCCGGAATAACCGTATTATATATGGTTTCAATTCCTTCTTAAAATCTAACATACTCTCAACTGCATTGCCATGAATACAAAATACTCTTCTCCTGCCAAGTATGTAAATGCAGCAGCAAAAATTCTTTTGGCGTTTGCTTCAGTACTGGGTAGCCTGCCATTTGCGTCTGCCCAGGTTAGTGTGCCATTCACACAACGTACATCCAAATACAGTCCCACTAAAACCATCTATAATGTCAAGGGCGATTTCCAGATGATTGGTAATACCAATCTGACCCTCGTTACTTATACCAATACTACCAACAATAGCAATAATCAAATGAAATTAGTTGATGCTGATTGTGATGCTTCAACAACTAATTCGTCATCGGCCACATTGACTTTATCAACTGAAAACGGGGCCATTCCTTCCTGCTCGAATATTATTTTTGCAGGTTTATATTGGACAGGCAGGACTAGTAATAGTGAGACAACTGAGCAAAAACGAAGTATAAAATTCAAAGGGCCAGGTGAGGCTAGCTATCAGAACTTGCTCGCAAATTCAAATAATATAAAATACCCTGGGGATGATAACATGTACGCCTCATTTGTTGAAGTTACTGATTTAGTCAAACTTTGCGGGGTTGGCGAATATTGGGTAGCTGATATGGCTTTGACAACCGGGAACGGTGGCTCTACCGGTTATTACGGGGGTTGGGGAATGGTGGTTGTGTACGAAAACTCTAAAATGAATTGGCGCGATGTTACTCTTTTTGATGGCTATGCTTATGTTCAGGGTGGTACATACAGCTATGAACTTCCTGTATCCGGGTTCCATACAGCTCGTTCCGGGTCTGTAAACATGAAGCTGGGTTTGATGGCCGGTGAAGGAGATATTGGAATTTCAGGCGACTACTTCCAGATTAGAAACCAAGCCAACACTGATTGGGTAAGTTTGAGTCATGGCGGCAACACACCTACTAATTTTTTTAATAGTTCCATATATACAGGAGGTGGTGCACGAAATCCCAATCTCCTGAACAACACAGGCATTGATATAAGCATGTTCAATATCCCGAATGCCGGGAATTCTATAATTACTAATGATCAAACTTCAACTACATTTAAATATGGTTCAACACAGGATACGTATATAATTTATTCCATGGCAATGTCAGTAGATGCGTATGTGCCTTATCCTGAGGGATTAACAATTGTTCAGGATATTGGTGGGAATCCTCCTGGAAGTATTTTGACTGCTTTGCCAGGCCAAGATGTAGATCTTAAACTCGAAATACGAAACAAAGGAACGGAAGCTATTTCCAATACTAAGATTCTAATACCTGTTCCTTTTGCTGCTACGTATGTTTCGAGCTGGCGTAATCTTTATTTTTCTCCAACTCCTACACCCAATCAGTTTTATTTTGATCCTTCTCTCGGTGCTAATGGTACCATTGTCTGGAATCTAGGTACGCTTCCTGTTTCGGCTGATCCGAATGCTATTTTAGCGACAATTTCATACAAACTTATGGTTACGGAGGATTGCATGTTGTTGTCAAATTCCAGTTGTGCCTCATCCATTAATATTAATGGTACCTTTAGTGGAATGGGCGCAGTAAGTAATGCTCTATTCAATGATATGGGATTTATTCAAGGTTTTGAAACCAACGGGAGTTGCGTTGGAGAACCAATTCGTTCATCTACAAGTATAAAGATCGATGCATCTGATTATGTGGCACAACATTGTCAGGCTGAGCAATCGCCCACAGAGTTTGTATTCTGCAATGTGGGGTCCACCATCCCAATTACTGAAGTTTTAAATGCGGCTCCTGTGGGATCGCGTTTTTACAACTCATATCCAATCACACCAAGCACCATCGAATATACTATTAGTAATCCATTCCCTGCTATTCCGGGATTATCAACTTATTATGCTGTTCCTCCGGGAAACGGGGCTTGTTATTTCACTTTCAAAATCAATGTTACTAATATCACCTCTGTTCCTGTTGTGAACAATAATAATATTATTTACTGTCAGGGGGATATTGCCTTGCGACTTATGGCCACACCCTCCAACCCAGCATATACATTGTATTACTTTCTGACGCCTACTTCACCCCCTCAGTTATCAATTACTCCTTCCACTACAACTACAGGTCAGACAACCTATTATGTAGCCGAAGGGAAATCAGGCTCCTGTGTGAGCCCAAATAAGGCTCAAATTATAGTTACTGTGAATCCTTTGCCTGAGGCACCTGTTTCCGCTTCAGTCAACCGTCAAATCTTTTGTGCTGATGATAATGGAAACATTGTTCTCACAGAAACAGGTGGTTTAGGCACTACATTGGAATGGTATTCAGGAAGCTGCAATGGTACGCCAATAGGCACTGGGAATGACCTTTCAGTCGCTTCACCAACTGTAACTACTACTTATTTTGCTCGGTGGACAAACAGTTGTGGCAGTTCAGCCTGTGCGGAAGTTATAATTCCGGTTCCTACTGCTATTAATGCCGTAGCTTCTGCCGGAAATATTGCATGTTATGGTGTAACAACAACGCTTACGGTAAACGCAACCGGAGGAACAGGAACTTTGCAATACAGCCTTAACGGTGGAACATACCAGTCTGGTAATACATTTACCATTAATGCCTCCGGTTCACCTTATTCTGTAACCGTTAAAGATGCGAACAACTGTACCTCAGTTTCAAATTCTGTTATTGTAAGTCAACCAGCATCAATTTCATTGAGTACACAAACCCTTATTAATGTAAGTTGTCTGGGAGAAAGAAACGGGAAGATAACACTAACTGCTTCCGGAGGAACGGGCACAATTACTTATTCTATCAGCCCAAATGTTGGAACACAATCTCCTTCAGGCACTTTTAATGATCTGACTGCACAGACATACACCATAACCGCTCAGGACCAGAATGGATGTACCATATCTGATAATATTACTGTTGGGACAGATAATGATGCAACCCTGCCAACTATCAGCTGTCCTGCCGACGTATCGGCAACAACCAATACAGGATATACAGCCACCGGCGTGGTCCTTGGCACTCCGACAACATCCGATAACTGCGGTGTAACCATAGTAACCAACAACGCACCTGCAGCTTTCCCGCTGGGAGTAACCATCGTAACCTGGACCGTTACCGACAACAGCGGTAACAAAGCTAGCTGTGACCAGAAGGTTACAGTAACAGATAATGAACTTCCTATTATCTCTTGCCCTGCCGACATAACGGTAAACACCAATGCAGGATGCACAGCCACCGGCGTGTTCCTAGGCACTCCGACAACCTCCGACAACTGCGGCGTAGCCACGGTAACTAACAACGCACCTGCCGCTTTCCCGCTGGGAGTAACCACCGTAACCTGGACCGTATCCGACAACAGCGGTAACAAAGCAAGCTGTGACCAGAAGGTTACAGTAGCAGATAATGTACTTCCTACCATCACTTGTCCTGCCGACATAACGGCAACAACCAATACGGGATGTACAGCCACCGGCGTGGTCCTTGGCACACCGACAACATCCGACAACTGTGGAGTGGCAACTGTAACTAACAACGCACCTGCCGCTTTCCCGCTGGGAGTAACCACCGTAACCTGGACCGTTACCGACAACAGCGGTAACAAAGCAAGCTGTGACCAGAAAGTTACAGTAGCAGATAATGAACTTCCTACCATCTCTTGTCCTGCCGACATA
The DNA here is from genome assembly GCA_041660125.1 of Lentimicrobiaceae bacterium. GTDB lineage: Bacteria > Bacteroidota > Bacteroidia > Bacteroidales > UBA4417 > UBA4417. Next base: position 460 of record JBAZWY010000052.1, on the reverse strand, counting down.
TCGGCAACAACCAATAACGGATGCACTGCAACATTGTTAACCCAAGAAGCGCCACCACCACCTCCATGCCAAACAGGCCAAAGCGGATGTCTTGGTATTGGTATAGCCTTAGGCACTCCGGTAACGTCAGATAACTGCGGCATAGCCATTGTAACCAACAACGCTCCTGCCGCTTTCCCTCTGGGAGTAACCACCGTAACCTGGACCGTTACCGACAACAGCGGCAATAAAGCAAGCTGTGACCAGAAGGTTACAGTAACAGATAATGTACTTCCTACCATCACTTGTCCTGCCGACATAACGGCAACAACCAATACGGGATGCACAGCCACTGGCGTGGTCCTTGGCACACCGACAACATCCGATAACTGCGGCATAGCCACAGTAACCAACAATGCACCTGCAGCTTTCCCTCTGGGAGTAACCACCGTAACCTGGACCGTTACCGACAACAGCGGTA
>JBAZWY010000051.1:0-18722 GCA_041660125.1 Lentimicrobiaceae bacterium | reverse complement strand
AGCATCTACCGAATAGGTATAGGGTGGAGTGCCACCGGTGACGGCACCCAGGGTAATGGATCCGTTGCTCAGCCCGCAAGTGGCATTGGCAGGAGTGACAACAATGGCGGTGGGTCCGTTGACATTAGTGATGGTGACGTTGGTGGAGAAATTACACAAATTAGCATCCCTGACCTGAATGCTATGTAGTCCTGCCGCTAATCCTAAATAGGATGTTGAAGCGGTAAAAGCAGAAGCATCTACCGAATAGGTATAGGGTGCAGTGCCACCGGTGACGGCACCCAGGGTAATGGATCCGTTGCTCAGCCCGCAAGTGGCATTGGCAGAATTGATAACAATGGCCGTAGGTCCGTTTGGTACTGGATTTACTGTTACATTCGTAACAGCGGATACACAATTGCTGGCATTTTGGGCTGTCAAAGTATGTGGCCCCGGAGGAACCAGCGTATAGCCACCTGGCGGGTAGGCTGCATAAGCTGTTCCATCAAGACTAAATGTTAAACCTGTTGTTGGAGAAGTAATAATTATTGTCCCTGTTGGCTGTGTACAAGTGGGCTGAATAGTGACGCTGGCTATTGGTGCTACTACTAAAGCACATGTTACATTCCCGCTACACGTTACTGTAACAGCAGACGCTCCTCCACCGGTATTTACGATGAATTCTCCATTGTAATTTCCTGGGATTAATCCGGCTTTAAGATGCACAAATACAACTGTATCAATAACGCCACCTGAATATGAAATGGTAACTGTATTTCCAAAATCTACAAGTTGGTTAGAAGCCGAAACCTCATAGTTTAGAGAGCCGGTAAAGGTAATATTCCCTGAAACTGGAGTAAGACCGTTACCACTTAAGCGATAGCTCTGCGAATCCGAAGGCCCGGCGTTTTCTATATAAGTAAACCCGCTTAGTGCCGTGGGATTGACTGAAAGTGTCTGTCCCTGCAGCGCTCCGCCCCAAAATATCAACACACTCACCAAAATAAGTATTACGCGATATATAGAGTGACGGCAAAAAATTTCCATAAGTAGTTATCAATTTTATCCGGTCATTGGAAATCAGTGGCTTGTGGCAAAGCAAAAAAAATATTGACTTAATTTATTCTATTGACGATAGATAAAACAAAAATAACAATTTTTCAGTTGATTTGATCGATATTTTTCTCAGAAATTGCGATTTTTTTCCAAACCAACCTGTCTTCTTTTAAAGTTTGAAGACTAAAAAGATGAAAAGTTATAATCTTTTCCTATTTGTGCCTTCGAACTTATAGCACGCTAAATCAATGTGCGGAAAAATTCCCGGTGAGTTTTTGGTGAATGCATTTCATTTTTATTTTGGCCTCAGGATTAGTTGGAATAGATATTTTATAGCTTTAATTAAATAAATTCATGATAGTTTTTTAAAAATAAAAAATTTTAAAATGCATATATATGTAAAAATATTATTTATTTTTGTTTACTTTATTTTTTTTAGCGACAAATATTTTTAATAATAATTTACTAATCAAACAATTATGAAAACTAATGCGACCAGGATGTTATTAATAGTGGTATCAATTCTTATATTCAATGTAATATCGATTGAAACACAGGCTCAGAATACATCTAAAGAAGGTGTTATGAAGAGCTTTTTTTATGTTCAGCCTAATATAGGCGTTAGCCAGTATTTTGGCGACCTTAACAAGAAAGATTACTGGAACCAAAACCCGAGATTTGCTTTCGGCGCTGTTGCAGGGTATCAATTTTCCCGTGTATTTGGTTTACGGGGTCAGTTTGTGAAAAGTAATCTCTATAGTGAAAGATCCGATGCGCATACGAAATTAAATTCCAACGTATGGGATGGAGCGCTGAATCTTACGATCAATATCAATGACATTTTCACCGGCTACAATGCTAAAAGGCCTTTAAATTTTTACCTTTTCTCTGGAGCAGGAATTACTTCATATAAGTCAAAACTTGAAAATAGTACTACGTCTGTTGTAATAAATGAAAATACACAAAGGCAGAGCACTTTCTTCCTTCCGATAGGGGCAGGGGCAGCAATAAGGTTAAGTGATATGTTGTCAATTAACCTGGAATATGGTGATCGCACGGTATTTGATGGAACGAAACTTGATTTTACTGATGGAGGTAAAGAGAATAAAGACCATTACAGCTATGCTTCGGCCGGGTTGCAGATTAAGTTAGGCGCTAAAGATACCGATGGCGACGGCGTTAGAGACAAGGATGATCTCTGTCCTGAATCCTTCGGCAAAGTGGAACTTGCCGGTTGCCCTGACAAAGACAACGACGGCATTGCTGATAAAGATGATGCATGTCCGGATGTAGCCGGAAAAGCAGAATTTAAAGGTTGTCCTGATTCGGATAACGATGGAATCATCGACAGCGAAGATGCCTGTCCAAATGATGCCGGCAAGAAAGAGCTTAACGGATGTCCTGACAGAGATAACGATGGAATTGCAGATAAAGATGATAAATGCCCTGATGTTGCAGGAAAGAAAGAACTCGCCGGCTGCCCTGACCGCGATGGCGACGGCGTTGCCGATAAGGATGATGCTTGTCCGGATGTAAAAGGCCTGGCGAAATTTGCCGGTTGCCCCGATACCGATAGTGATGGGATTCCCGATAACAAAGACAATTGCCCTGAAGTTGCTGGCGTTGTTGCCAATAACGGTTGCCCTGAAGTAATAAAAGCACCTGAAATTTTACTTAATAAGATTGTTTATTTTGGATCAGATAAAAGTGTTGTACTTAATAAAAGTGTCAAAGATCTTGATGAAACGGCAGAATATCTGAAGAAAAACCCGGAAGTAATGATTTCTGTTTCCGGATATGCCGATGATCGTGAGTCGCAACAATATAACCTGCGTTTATCCGAAAAACGTTCTGATTTTGTTATTGATTACTTTAAGAAAAAAGGAGTAACGACGTCAAAAATGAAGAAGTTATTTTTTGGCAAAGAGAATCCGGTAGCAGATAATACTACAGCTGCAGGACGTGCTCTCAACCGCAGGGTCGAAATAAAAATCACAAAATAAACTGGATTGAACACTTTTAACCTGTATTATTCGTGCAGTAGATAAAAGATAAAAGTAAAAAGATAAAAGTAAAAAGGTAAAAGTCAGGCAGTTGCAAACCATTTCCATAATTTATTTTGTAAAGATGACTTTTATGATTGCCTTCATAATGTTTTGATCCTTTTGTCTTTATCCTTTTATCTTTTGTCTTTTTTGAAGTTTAGGAATTTATCAAGTTAAAAAGGCTGGTAGAAATATCAGCCTTTTTTTATAATGCCTATATAAAAAATGTTGGAAGCGTTTTCGTAATATTCCGACCTGTATTTTCTTATAATGGATTACGCAATTCTATTGTGAACTTTGGGCTAAATTATTGCAGGAGAATTAACTAAGTCAACGTAAATTAAACCTGTGCATTATCTATGCATCTCACCCGCGATTTCTGCCTTCTCCATTTCGTCCCTTTTCCATGTCCCTTCCTCTTCCTTTTAATTAACGGAATGCCATTTTGCTGATATAAAATACATTACGTTTATTACTTTCGAGATAATTGTTCCGTATGGTTTGGTACCCGGTTGCAATAAAATAGTCATCATACCAGTGTTCGATCGAGCCAAGGTATTCATCTATTGGTTGGTCCGTGCCGCGTTTAAGAGGCAGTGGAGTATATGATGTGTTTTCAACAATAGTATTTCCTTTTATGATTTTAAAAGCAACTTTGTTATTCGCATTGTAAAAAAGTACGGTTTCCTCATTTTCGAAGAGACAGTTTAATTTTCGATTCAGATATTTTGTAAGAATATCCCGCATCTCCATGCCATTATTCCAAACCATATTCCCGCTACTGTCAAATCCGGCAATAAATGCGTGTGAATAGCGGAACCCATCAAAAACCTGGTACGAAGTCGGGAATGATCTCCCATAATAGTCGTACGACATTTGGGTATTGGTATGGTATTCGGGCGAATATGCTTCAGATACAATTATCAACTGCCCGTTATTTACAACTATATCATGTGTTATCAGCCTGAGGTTTAATGTCCTGTCATTGTCGAAGTTATTGTCAAATGGTTCGCTGTCATCGGTCAGGGCTTTCTTCCTTTCAGGTTTACGTTTTATCCGCAATGCACTTGGGTTTGTAATGTATTTAAAAGCGTTGTTGAATCCGCTGAAATTGTAATATTTTATTTTACTGGCAACCCCATTGAGAACATTGGCTGTGAAATAACCATCCGATACAGGAGTCCTATCATCATTGGCGTCGTAGTCCGATTGTCTTGAATAGAAAGGTGAATAATAGTTATTGTAATAATTGTTGTAGTAATAATCATAATAGTCGTATTGCCTGCGGGTAGTTGTTGTATTAAAGCCATACGTTCCGGCAATTTCTCCATTTCCTTCACCCGTGGGAATGTATTGTGCCGTATTAAAATTTTTCTTTTCCAGCTGTTCCGTAAAATCGAATGTTTTATCGAGTTTGCCTGTCAAATTATATTGGTTCACGAACAGATGGTTTCTCGAGGATGAAAATTGGATTTTATAGGTGGCAAAAATCTCTTGCCGTGTTGTATCAATTGATATATCGAGCAATAATGCATCTTTTTCGGCTGTGATATCGTAAGTTCGTTTTTCACCTGTCACCATTGAGAAGCTTATAATTCCGGGCTGGCCTTTCCTGTTGTTATAGCCAATAAAAGCAACGTTATTTGATATCTCAAAATCAATGACTTCGGCTTTATCAGGTATCATACTCCTGTGTTCTGTAATTACCTGGAAACGGGGTATGATCATAAAAACAAAAATATTGCCATCCTTATTCTGTTTGGTGTCATGAAAAAGCAGGTAAATGGCATCAGTTGTTGATAAACTCTTGAGATAAGTCACATCTTTATGTAAAGGGACCAATTTATGCCATTGTTCCTTGAGTTGATCATCGGTCATCATAAACGACCAGCTAATGCTGTCTTTCCCTGTTTCGTTTATGGTTGGATAAAAGACGCAAACTCCGTTCTTCCCGGCTGTTACATAATTAAACGGATCGCTCCCGGTGGGAGCAGGAATTTCAAGACGCAACGGATTTCCGCTTTGTGCCCATAAAGCTATAGCAGATAATATCAGGCAGGCTATTGTTAGTAATTTCTTCATAATTCGGATTTCATACATCAAAAATAACAATTCTGATGGCACTATTATTTTATTGATGGAATTAAAAATCAAAGGCCGCCTTGATCGAAAAGCAGCCTTTAAAAAAAACAATGCTAAACAACTAACAAACAATCAATTTGCGAACTTCATCTGCTTTGGTTGAGAGATTTCAGATATCAAGGTAACGTTTGTATTGTGATCCTATAAAAAAAAGAACCGGCAGTTTCTCAAAAGAGATTCTGCCAGTTCTTCCTGATTGTTTATTCAACTTTGATTAGTTCAATATGATCTTTTTGAACTGAACAGTTTTATTCGCTTTATTCGTAATTTTAACTAAATAAAACCCTTTTGGTTGTGTGGTAATATCGAGTGAAATGACACCTTTAGCAGAAAAAGCCGATGTTACTTGTTTGCCAACTGCATTATATACAGCAACCTCTTGTGCTTTATTTGACGGGTTAGAGATCAATAATCTTCCGTTGCTTGGGTTAGGATAAATGTTTATTTCGCTTGACGGCAATTTAGCAAGACCCACATATCCGACAACGTTAACTGCTACATTATCAAGTTGGTAAGTGGTTGTTTGAGATGCTGTTTTATTCCCGTCATATACGAAAGCGACATACATCGTGCCGGTATATGCTGAAACATCAAGATGTCCTGCATTTGTAAACGTACCATAACCGGTTGCCGGTACTGAAGGAATTACAAATTCCCTGGTAACATCGGTCCATGTGGCTGTGGTAATGCCTCCAACAGTTTGATCATAGTCGGTTGAAATCTTTACAGTCAATCCATCATGTGTCCAATACCCAACGTTAACATCAAAAGTTAAATCTGTAATTAAGGTATCAGCCATCAGAATTCCAGGAGTAATCAGCCATATCTGGTCGGCACCCGTTGATGTTGAACCAAATGAAGTTACCTGGCCATACTTGTTTGCAGTATATAATTTTGATATCCAAACGGGTACTCCGCCAGCCTCAACATTAGCGTTGGTCCATCCGGCAAGTGCCATAGCAGCATTTGCCGTTGAGTATTCAAAATTCTGAACATAAGGAGGCGTAACGAAAACTGGTACTCCCTTGTTTCCAAAAATAGCATTCAGGGTTGTGTCCCCGGTAATGGTTGCAAGACGGTCAGTGCCTCCAGCCCATTCTCCCCATGTATTCCATCCGGCATTGATAAAGAACTTATAGGCTATATCTGATATAACAGGAACTGCCGTTAGATCTACACCAAGAACGATTGTATAAATCATATTTCCATCAGGATCCTTCATTTGTAAATCCAGATTTTTACCGGGTTCTGCCCAGCCTACCAGGTTACCAGCAATATATACAGTATCTGTTAACGGATCAAAACCTTTAACCAATGACATATCCACATTAAATGTAACATTGTATTTGGTAATTGTTGTAAATGTAATGTTGCCTCCTGTGGTAGCATTATTGGAAGTATCTTCAACCGGAAGTATAGCTGCATAGTAGAGCTGCGCAATTTTTAGACTGGCACCAGGAGTTGCAGTAATTATTTTTTTTGTAGCATCAATGGTTGCTGTAAAAGGCACATCTGCTCCAGAGGCATCGGTTTCTTTTAGAGTTAATAACGCGGCTACATTAGCATCAGTAATTTCCGAGTTGTCGATATTACGAATGGGTTCATCAAAAGTCACTATAATTTTTGTGTCAATAGCCACTTCTGTAGCGCCATCATCAATATTGCCTGTAATATTTGGCGGAGTTACATCGGGAACGACTCCAAAAGTATGAGTTCCAAGATCAGCCACAAAATCAGCAGGATGAACTATCCATTGAGAATTAGCAGCATCGGTTCCCGCTGATACAGCCCAATCGGTAGTTCCTTCGGTAACGGTGTTTTTTCTTACTAAAGTATGGTCTTGTGTAGCACCTGGTACGCCAGCAACTGTCCATGGACCAGCTGTGGATAGTTCTATGCCAACAGCATCTATTAGGACATCACCTTTAAATAATCCCATTGGATCATTACCAGTGAAAGATGCATTTCTGCATCCAGCTGTTCCTGAAGCATATGTAAGTCCTAAATCACCAGCTGCTATAATTGCTGGATTAGTTGTTTCAGCATTATAAATAACAAAAACATCGCCATTGGCAAGTATCCCTGAAAGCGGAAGGACATATTCAATCATAGCAACTCCACCTCTTATTCCCCAGCCTTCACCTCCATAGGATTGTTTAACAGTATAAGCACTTAAATCAACATCTGCGCCTGTGCCGTTAAAAATTTCAAGAACTCTGTCGTTTCCAGTTGAACCTTCAACATATTCTGAGATGAAAAGGTCGGCGGCTACTGGTGAAGACGAAGCTTCAGTTACTGACATGTCATCCCAGTAAACAGTTGCTGTGGAATATGTTCTAAATTCAAAAAGCAATTTTGTGGCTGTCGCAGGAGCTGTTACAGTTGTAGTATAATTTTGCCAGGAAGCAGCTGAAGTAAAATAAAGATTATTTGGACCTCTTAATTCAACCGCATTGTCGGTTAGGTTAACATTAGCATCATCCTGCCAATAGGCCCAAATTCTGCCATCTGTTCCATCGCCAGATGCAACGTAATACCAAACAGAAATATCATATGTTTTTCCGGGAATTACAGTGATGGTTTGGCTAAGTTTTTTGGTTCCTCCAATATGTTTTGCAGAATAAGTTCCTCCATGAACAATTGTAGCTTCTTGTGTGATATTTTCAGCAAGGGTCCATCCATTTATTGTGGAGGCATCTGTCCAGCTTTCCATATCGCCATTAACGACGAGGTTTTGTGCATTTACCACCCCCACACTCAAAAGTGCAAAAAGGCTGAATGCCAATAATTTAAAAAGTAAAGTTTTTTTCATCTTGATTAGATTTAATTAGTTATTAATTTTAAAGTACAAATATGGCATTTTTTTTGATTGAAATGAAAAATTTTGATTAAAAAAAATTTATTTATAAACAATTTTATAGTTCAAAAAAAGGAGGCTGTATCACAAACAGATACAGCCTCCTGGGAATATAGTGAGGAATGATTATTTTACCTCTTCAAAATCAACATCCGTAACTTCCTGGTCCGGTGATTTGCCCTGGTCAGGTCCTGGCTGGCTTTGTTGCTGCTCACTGGGTTGACCGGCATCTTGCGTTGCTTTATACATTTCCTCGCTGGCAGCCTGCCATACACTGTTCAATTCAGCCATCGAACTGTCGATTGCGGCAATATCATGATTTTTATGCGCTTCGCGAAGTTTATTAAGGGCTTGCTCAATAGGTTCTTTTTTATCAGCCGGTAGCTTATCGCCAAATTCTTTCAATTGGCGTTCAGTCTGAAATATTAATGAATCAGCCTGGTTGATTTTGTCAACTTCTTCCTTTGCTTTACGGTCAGCTTCTGCGTTCAGTTCAGCTTCTTCTCTCATTCGTTTGATATCGGCATCGGTAAGTCCTGAAGATGCTTCGATACGAATCTGTTGCGATTTCCCTGTTCCTTTATCTTTCGCTGAAACATGAAGAATTCCGTTTGCATCTATATCAAATGTAACTTCAACCTGTGGTACTCCGCGCATGGCTGGTGGGATGCCATCGAGGTGAAAACGACCAAGGCTCTTGTTGCCTGTCGCCATCGGGCGCTCACCTTGCAATATGTGAATTTCTACCGAAGGCTGATTGTCGGATGCCGTACTGAATGTTTCCGATTTACGGGTTGGAATGGTCGTATTTGATTCAATAAGTTTGGTCATAACACCACCCAGGGTTTCAATACCTAGTGAAAGAGGTGTTACATCAAGCAAAAGTACATCCTTAACTTCACCCGTAAGTACCCCGCCTTGAATAGCTGCGCCAATAGCAACCACTTCGTCAGGGTTAACGCCTTTTGAAGGTGTTTTACCAAAGAAATCTTCGACAGCTTTCTGAATTACCGGTACACGTGTTGAACCACCAACCAGAATAACTTCATTTATATCTGCATTTGTAAGGCCTGCATCACGCATAGCATTGCGGCAAGGTTCAATAGTTGCACGTACCAGGTCGTCAATAAGTTGTTCGAATTTTGCCCTGGTCAAAGTGCGGACAAGGTGTTTTGGCATTCCGTCAACCGGCATAATATAAGGCAGGTTGATTTCGGTAGATGATGAACTCGAAAGTTCGATCTTGGCTTTTTCGGCAGCTTCTTTCAAACGTTGCATTGCCATAGCATCTTTATGGAGATCAATACCTTCGTCTTTTTTAAACTCATCAGCTAACCAGTCAATGATGCGGTGGTCAAAATCATCGCCCCCAAGGTGTGTATTGCCATTGGTTGATTTTACTTCAAATACGCCTTCGCCTAATTCAAGGATCGAAATATCAAAAGTTCCGCCACCCAAATCGTAAACAGCAACCTTGATATCTTTATGTTTTTTATCCAATCCATAAGCCAAAGCTGCTGCAGTTGGCTCATTGATAATACGTTTAACGATAAGACCTGCAATTTCACCCGCTTCCTTAGTTGCCTGGCGCTGCGAATCGCTGAAGTACGCCGGAACTGTAATAACAGCTTCTGTTACAGTTGTTCCAAGATAATCTTCAGCTGTTTTCTTCATTTTTTGTAAAATGATGGCTGAAATTTCCTGCGGTGTAAAAGTACGGTCATCAATTTTAACACGCGGAGTGTTATTGTCGCCTTTAACTACTGTATAAGGCATACGTTTTATTTCTTGTGTAACCCGGTCATAGGTTTCGCCCATAAACCGTTTTATTGACGAAACTGTTTTGGTCGGATTGGTGATAGATTGCCTTTTGGCCGGATCGCCAACTTTGCGTTCGCCGTTTTCAGTAAAAGCTACTATCGAAGGAGTAGTGCGTTTCCCTTCACTGTTAGGAATTACTACTGGTTCGTTGCCTTCCATTACAGAAACGCATGAGTTAGTAGTTCCAAGGTCAATACCAATTATTTTTCCCATTATATGTTATTTTTTCAGTTATTCAATTATTTTTTGTTGACAAGTAGCGTGTTTCAATCATTATGCCACAGATAGCCCTTTCCGGTTAATTAATTGGAATTATAGTCTGGATAAATGAAAATACTAAATTCAGTATCTGATTAATCAGCTATATATCAGTTGAATGTGATCTGTTTTCAAAGAAAATGAAAATGTTTCAATGCTGGTGATATGCGATTGTCAGAAGATTTTTGTTGCTGACAAAACGGCAGAAAAATACTGTTTCCAGCAACCAAATCCCTGGGCAAATACAGCTCAAATGACAGTAAGAATAACAATTCGGAGAGAATAAACTAATGCAGGTACAGAATAATGACTAACCCTGACACTTTGAAAACATTAATAGGGAAAATTAAAGCAAAAAAAGTAAATTTCCTGAGATAATTGCTGTGTCGAAAGTTATATAAAGCAAAAAGGCATGTATTTGCATTGAACTGATAGTGAAGTTTTAATCCTGGCTAACTGTTATTTGCCATGCAGAAAATTTGCCAAAATATTCTGCCATCATTCGATTATAATTCTTTGTAATTTTGTATGCTTATTCTTAGGAAGCTTTTTATTACCTGGATGGATTTAATAATCTATTCTCACCCTTAAATCTACAATCAAAATACCGAAATCCATGATTGCCAAACTAGCAGACGTTTCGAAGGTTACTACCCATGTCCTTCAGGAAATGAAACATAAAGAAGTGAAAATATCAATGCTTACCGGATACGATTATTCGATGGCCCGTTTGCTTGATAAGGCAGGAATCGACATTATACTGGTCGGCGATTCAGCTTCCAATGTCATGGCAGGGTTTAGCAGTACGTTGCCAATAACACTTGATAACATGATTTATCATGCTTCATCCGTTGTGAGAGCAGTTCACCGGGCATTCGTTGTGGTGGATATGCCTTTCGGAACTTACCAGGGCAATTGGAAGGAAGCGCTTTCTTCGGCAATACGGATCATGAAAGAATCCGGTGCTGATGCAGTTAAGCTGGAAGGCGGTGTCGAAATTATTGAATCTGTCGAACGTATTCTTTCTGCCGGAATACCAGTCATGGGCCACCTGGGATTAACGCCTCAATCCATACATAAATTTGGCACCTATGTAGTACGTGCCACAGAAGAAAAGGAAGCCCGCAAATTGGTGGAAGATGCGCGATTACTCGAAAAAGCAGGCTGCTTTAGCATAGTTCTCGAAAAAATACCTGCCGAATTGGGCGAAGAAGTAGCCCGGAATGCTAAAATCCCGATTATTGGTATCGGCGCAGGTAAAGGTGTTGATGGACAGGTGTTGGTTCTGCATGATATGCTTGGAATAACTATGGAGTTCTCTCCCAGGTTTTTGCGCAGGTACATGAACCTGAGTGAGGATATTGTAGCAGCCGTGCAAAATTATATTTCAGATGTAAAAACCCTTGATTTCCCAAATGACAGGGAACAATACTAAAATTCAAAGTCCAACAGGTAAACTGTTAGAGGAAAATATCCTTTTCGAGGATAATCATCTCATCATTATCAATAAGTTACCTTCCCAGATTGTACAAGGTGACAAAACCGGGGATAAACCATTATCCGACCTGGTTAAAGAGTATATCAAGGTAAAATACAATAAAACAGGTGAAGTGTTTTTAGGCGTGGTACACAGACTCGACCGCCCTGTGAGCGGAGCCGTGATATTTGCACGTACCAGTAAATCGCTGACTCGTATCAATGCTCTTATTAAAAACAGGGAAATAAACAAAACCTACTGGGCAGTGGTAAAGAACAAACCACCCAAAGACAATGATACTTTAATTAATTTCCTTCGCCGTGATGAGACTCGGAATAAATCATTCATAACTGGTGAAAAGACAAGGAATGCCCAAATGGCTTCTTTATCATATACCTTGTTGGCAAGCAGCGATAATTATTATTTACTTGAAATTGATCTACAAACCGGCCGCCATCATCAGATCAGGGCACAACTTGCCGGAATAGGTTGTCCCATAAAGGGAGATTTAAAATATGGATACCCCCGTTCCAACAGCGATGGATCAATCCATTTGCATGCCCGGAAACTCAATTTTACGCATCCGGTGACATTGAAACCATTGACAATCGAGGCACAAACGCCGGGTGATCCGGTTTGGGATTATTTTAGCCGGAATTTCAATAAAATTTGAGTCAAATATTGTTCATTGAGTCCTTAGTGTGATCTGAACACCTTTTATTGGTTTGATATTTTCAAAAGCGTTCTCAAAAAGGCTCTTTTTTTTCATTATGGGACAGCTATTCGAAGTGCCTTAGTTTATTGTTATTGTATATGTTTGGTAATCAGAATGTAAAAAAAAAGGGCATATTGTTTGTTGTTTCCTTTGGGTGAATTTAACATGACTTTCTTTTCGTGTTTTTCCATGCAAAATTATTAATAATCAATCAGTTGTTGTTTATTCCAGGTTAATTCAACAAGCATGCCAGAAAGAATGAATCAAATAGGGTTTTTAACAAAGTTAATTTTCATAACATTTGTTATGGTAATTTACTTTGTACCTGATTCTTTTGGCAGAAATGGTATGAAACTATATTCTATTGGAAACAACTCAGCCTGGAGCTCATCAACTTCCTGGTCATTAAAAGTAAATGGCACAACGGCAGGGCTTGTGCTGCAAAGTAATGATACAGTTGTTATCGACCGTGCAATCGTCCAAAATATAAGCTTTACTTTTTCTGACAACGGAATGTTGGAAGTGTTGAACACAGGTTTATTACGCGGCGACAATGTTGGTCTTAACTTTACAGATAATTCCGGATTAAAATGCAGCGGAGAAATAAAGCTCAACAATCTTATTTTAAGCGATAATGCAGCTAGTGTTGTCGAAAGTGGTGGTAAAATTTCAGTTAAGAATTCACTCATTAATAATTCTTCCTATAAGAATACTGTTTCGGGGAAACTCTCAGTTACAGGAAGCTTATCAGTCGGATCCTCTGCTTCCTTTCTAGGAAAAGGTACTATCGAATCGGCACATTATGATGGGGTTGGTTCGCTTTTAGGTATCAGTCCTGCATCTTCAATCCCTGACGGATCGTTGGTTTCGGAAAAGAACTGGATTGGAGTTTTGAATAATAATTGGAATGACCCATCAAATTGGTCGGGCGGAGTAGTTCCTGATAATACCTCCAACATTTCAGTATTATCATCATCGCATAATCCTGAAGTTACTGACAGGGCATTTGCCAACAATTTATACGTTAATTCAGGTTCTTCGCTCACAGTTTTTCCAGAAGCAAGAATTGATATCAACGGTAATCTGTCAGTAATCGGAATCGGAAAACTCCTTCTTAAGAACACAGTTGCCCAGAAGTCATCATTATTCCTGAACGGCATTGCTACCGGCAATATTCAGTCTGAATACCAGGTTTTAAAAGGACAGAAAAATCTTATTTCATCTCCTGTTGAAATGGCTTATTCAAAAACCTTCCTGAATATGTACCTCCGCACTTACGATGAATCATCTTCACAGTGGGGAAGTTATATAGTACCAACCAATGATCCGTTGCAAGTAATGCAGGGATATGAACTTTATTCTTTATCCAGCGAAACCAGGACTTTCGAAGGAACACCTGATCTTGAGCCTAAATCATTTCAAATCTCAAACTCCGGAAACGGACTTAACCTGACTGGAAATCCGTTTCCTTGTTATATTGACTGGGAAAATAATGAAAATAACGCATGGCAGCGTGACGCAGTAGCTTCTGCCATTTATTATCCGGACCCATCGGGTTCAGGAAACTTCTCAGTTTATCTGCCCGGCGGTGACGATGCTGTATCACTTAATAATGGGAGTCGTTACATTGCACCAATGCAGGGTTTCTTTGTGAAAGCCGGAACCGAGGGTTCTCTGATAGTTACTAAAAACTCCCGCGCGAGCAATATTAATCAAGCAAAATACGTTCCGAAAAATAATTCTATAAAATTCAAGTTGAATGATAGTGAAGGCTCTGCTGATGAGGTCTTGTTTCGCGTGCTGGATAATTCCACTTACGGCTTTGATGAAAAGTATGATGCTCTTAAACTTCAGAACAGCACAGGTTCTCCTTCACTATACCTGGAGTCGGACGGTGATACCAGATACGCAGTAAATACGATTCCTTCAATAAGCTCATCGCTAAACATTCCATTAAATATAGATTGTACCAAGGCCGGGCAGTTTAGCCTCTCGAATGTTGGTGGTGTTAATTTTGAATACCGTTACCCGGTAATTCTCGAAGACAAAGAGCTAAATAAATTTATCGATCTGCGTGTTGATTCGGTTTATTCCTTTTATCATTCTCCTGATATGAATTCCAAGAGATTTGAAATTCATTTTTATTCGCCTACAGCTGTAGAAGAACAGGTTTTTGACCTTACAGGTGTGACTGTATATCCCGGAGAAGTAAACATAAGTGGTAGTCAGAACGAAACCTACACTGCCATGCTGTTCAGCGTCGACGGGAAACTAATCAGTACTTCTAAAGGCATTCTTTCTAATGGTTTAAGCCTTTCAACATCCAGCCAGCCAGCCGGAATTTGCATCCTGCAGTTGTCAAACGGAACGCAGACCAGTACAAAAAAAATATTTATAAAATAAGCTAGTACGCTATGGAATCTTCTAATAGGAAAATAAATGGAAATATATAACAATCAAAACCTGATGAGAAAACTTAATATCTTACTAGCGGAAGATGATGAAATGATTGAAAAGATCACAACGTTCTACCTGAGACGAAATGGACACGATGTGGACGTTGCGAAAAACGGGAACGAAGCAGTGAGCCGTTTCAAAGTTAAAGAATATGATCTTATTCTTATGGATATTCAGATGCCCGAAATGGATGGTCTTCAGGCAGTGAAAGAAATCCGCAAAATAGAATTGGACTACCTGAAAAAAGGACATACAACTATTATAGCAATCACGACAAATCCTGATAAAGCTGAATGCATGAAAGCCGGGGTGGATGGCTACGCACAAAAACCATTTAGTTTCGATGAATTAAGCACATTATTTCATGATTACCACTTAGTTTAGTTTTCATCTCAATTTTTTCATTCTGATGTATTTTTAGCGGGGGTAAGTAATTGCTTCCGCTTCTTATTTATATTTGTAGTGTTAACCCGGTACAATATGCCTTTCATTCGTTTCTTGCGTTTTTCTTACTTTCTTGTTTTTTCTTTATCTCCTATCCTGTTATTTGGCCAGTATTACAACCTTGGGCAAGATCCAGCTTCGTTAAAATGGAGACAAATACGTACACCGCATTTCCGGATAA
This sequence comes from Lentimicrobiaceae bacterium, assembly GCA_041660125.1. Lineage (GTDB taxonomy): Bacteria > Bacteroidota > Bacteroidia > Bacteroidales > UBA4417 > UBA4417. The sequence continues at coordinate 3,290 of JBAZWY010000051.1, read as the reverse complement.
TCTATCCTGAGAATTTTGAGCAGAAAGCATTGAAAATGCTTCCAACGCTCGATATGATCACAGCACGTGGCGCCAGAACGCTTGACTTTAAACCTGATCGCTTGCCATTAATAGTTAATAATTATAACATTACGTCTAACGCGGTTACAGTGTGGGCACCAAAACGCATTGAGCTTTACAGTTGCCCTCCTCAGGATTCTTATGCGCAGGATTGGATGGATCAACTGATGATTCATGAGTATAGGCATGTTGTTCAGTTTGACAGGGCGAACCAGGGTTTCACCCGGGTTTTATCATGGCTCACTGGGGAACAGGCAGCCACAATGGTCACCGGCCTGTATGTGCCTTCCTGGTTTATGGAAGGCGATGCTGTGTGTACCGAAACGGCTCTTAGCCATTCAGGGAGAGGCCGGATACCTGGTTTCGAAATGAGGTTGCGCGCCCAGGTTATACAAAAAAATGCTTTTTCGTATGATAAGGCTGCACTGGGATCGTATAAGACTTTCGTGCCTAACCAATACGAACTAGGTTATCCCCTGGTAGCAAATGTAAGGCGGAAATTTGGCTATAAAGCCTGGGTATCCGCTCTTGATGAGGTAGCACGCAAACCTTTTTTAATAATACCATTCAACCATGGATTAAAGAAAGTAACTGGATTTGGGAAAGAAGATTTGTACCGGATGACTATGCTTGAAATGGATAGCATGTGGAAATACCAGGATTTGAATACTCATAAGACAGATTATAAGCAACTTACTATTATTGATGATAGAAAATACGAAAACTACGCGTTCCCTAAATATATTAATGATACGCTTATTGTAGCTGAATATACCAGCATGGATGATATCACTCGTTTTGTGATGATAGGCCCGGCTGGATATAAACAAACAATAGCTACCCCCGGATTTTTATCTTCCGATATGTTTTCATTAACGATAAAACCAACCAGCAATCAGCAGGTTCCAGCATTAAAAGGAGGGAAACCGGAGAATAATTATTTACTCGCGTGGACTGAAACAATCAATGATCCTCGTTGGGAGCAGAGGAATTATTCTGTCATCAGGATTTTTAATCGCCAAATCAACAAAACCAGTTCGCCAGCTCTGAAAAGCCGCTATTTTGCACCTTCATTTTCACCGGATGGCCATACATTGGCAGCCGTGTCAGTTGATCCGTCCTACTATAGTTCCATAGTATTGATTGATGCGATTCATGGTTTTGAAACAGCTACTATTATTGGTTCGGATTCTGATTTTTACATGACTCCTACCTGGTCAGAAGACGGAACCAGGATCGTTTTTACAAAGCTCGACAGTAAGGGGAAAAGCATTATTATGTATGATATTAAATCACAAGTATTTACCACATTGCTACCTTCTACGTACACTGAAATCTCAAATCCTGTTTTTGCAAACGGTTATGTGCTTTTTAATGGTTCCTATTCAGGAATTGAAAATATATATGCTATTAATTTAAAGAGTTATGAGGTTTTCCAGGTAATATCCGCAGAATTTGGAGCAAACAATGCTGATTTAAGCCCTGATGGTAAAAAGATAGTATATTCGAATTATACTGCAAATGGCTACGGTTTGGCGGAAACCGTTTTTAATCCGGCTTTATGGAAAAAACTTAGTGAAACAGTGGACTTATCTCCTTCGCTGTATAAATTCCTGGTAAATGAAGAAGGAAGCATTGCTGATACAACAATTGTTCCTGGTGCAACATATCTTTCTCATCCCTACAAAAAGGCAGCGCATATCTTTAATTTTCATAGCTGGGCGCCGGCTTATATCAACTATATGGAAGGTGATTACGGGACGGGTATTTCATTTATGTCGCAAAACGAATTAAGTACAGCCACCACGGTGATCGGTTATAAATACGATATAGCTGAAAATACAGGCAAAGTAACTGCGGATTTCAGCTGGAAGGCCTGGTACCCGATGATTGACCTGAACACTTCCTATGGTGTACGTGCCGCTTACACCGGAGGTGATACTTCGGTCCGGTATAATTTCAATGAAACTATTATCAGTGGTGGGTTTACATTACCATTGATCTTCACCGGAGGAAAGTATTACGAAGGTCTTGACCTGAAGGTGCATGCTTCGGTTTATAAAATTTCAGATAATACTTCTCCTGAAGAGGATAAACTTACAGGAATTATAAATTCCTTCGATTACAGCTTTAATGTATATCGGTTTATCAAACAATCAGGAAAAGATATATATCCCCGTTGGGGACAGGTCATAAGCGGCAGCTTTCGCCATTCGCCTTTTGGCAATTATAATCTTGGTAATGTTGTGACTGCTGGTGCACGCCTTTACTTTCCAGGCCTGATGCCGCATCACGGGATACGAATTGATGTGAACAGGCAGGTTAAAAATCCGGGTAAGTATGCATACAGCAACCAGATTGCAATGCCACGCGGTTATTTAATGATTAACCAAAACACACTGACTACCTTTGCGTTCAATTATAAGTTCCCGTTTGCTTATCCTGATTTGGTTATAGGTCCTATAGTGTATCTGAAACGCTTGAAAGCGAATCTGTTTTTTGATGGAGGGGAAGGGATAACCCATGGCATAAGTCAAAAATTGCAGTCCGCAGGAGTAGAAATTACTTCCGACCTGCATCTGCTAAGGTTTATATTCCCGGTGGATATAGGTTTCAGGTTCGGATACCGCCCGATTGAGAAGCAATATTTCAGTGATTTCCTTTTTTCTGTAAATTTGTCGGATTAATTCAACCCAAACTGTATGCGCTTCCTCCTTAAATTACTTGTTACTTCATTAGCAGTTTTTTTTAGTGCTTATATTCTTCCGGGAGTTTATCTTGCAGGATTCCCTACAGCTATATTGGTAGCTTTATTAATGGGTTTTCTAAATGCATTTCTTAAGCCAATACTGGTTATTCTAACCATTCCAATTACACTAATTACTTTTGGGCTTTTCCTGCTGGTAATAAATGCAGCAATTATTAAGCTGGCTGATTATGCACTTGATGGATTTTCAGTAAATAGTTTCCTGACAGCAGTTTTATTCTCAATAATTGTTTCAGTTGTAACCTGGATACTGGAAGCCATCGCTAACCCTAAACCAAAGAGAGAGCAGGCAGAGTAATCAAATGAATAGAATTCTTTCTAACCCCTGATCCCCAAAACCTGGACAAGCCAGAACCAAAAAGGTAAAAAGCGTAACTTTATAGCATGGAACTATTAACAGAAACATACAAAAGCGAAATATCCTGTGTACTTTCATGTTACGACCGGCTAATCATAACAGGCA
>JBAZWY010000050.1:0-21471 GCA_041660125.1 Lentimicrobiaceae bacterium | reverse complement strand
ATACCAGGCATCGCAGCGCCATTAATTGTGTAGCACACGCTTATGCTGGTGTTGCAGCTTATTCCTATTTGGACAAGTTACCTTCAATTTTTTCGCAAAAAATATTATCTAATCCATAACTCACGTTTAATCTAACATACTCCTGATTTTTCTATTGCGAAAAACCCTGTGGTGCACTGCAGGGTTTTTTGTTTATACTTTCTAAAAGTCTGCACCAACTTTTCCTGGTCTGCTCAATATTATAGCTTATGGCGCCATTACCGCAAGGCTCCATCGTTCGCGCGCGTCTTATTTTCAGACACGTGCGGCGTAAATATTCATCATAAGTTAATAAATCACCCTGATTGGTGTACATCTTCCTTCTGATGCATGCAGGCAAGTTTTGTTTTAGTCAGGGTTTGACTTAAAGTCAAGCCCTGACTAGGCAACCTGCAATCACGCGCTTCCTATTTTCCCCGTTCGCGCGTGTCTTATTTTCAGACGCGTGCGGTGTAAATATTCATCATAAGTTAATAAATCACCCTGATTGGTGTACATCTTCCTTCTGATGCGTGCAGGCAAGTTTCGTTTTAGTCAGGGTTTGACGTTAAGTCAAGCCCTGACTAGGCAACCTGCAATCACGAGCTTCCTATTTTCCACGTTCGCACGTATCCACCCCACCAACTCCATCTCACCCCAATAGATTTTTATCGATAAATTGCGGGAGCAGATCTTTAAGCTGGGGAGCTTTGGTGTTGTTGATATTGTTGATGGCATAGGCAATCCATTTTTGCGGATCGATGTCGTTCTTCAAGCAAGTGCCGAAGAAACTGTAAAACATGGCTATATTTTCAGCTGCGTCGTGATTACCGGCAAAGAGATAGTTTTTTCGGCCTATGGCCAAGGGCCTGATCGCGTTTTCAATCAGATTGCTGTCAATCTCCAGAATTCCATCCTTGAGGTAGTTCTGTAAACTGATCCATCTGTTTGCGCAATATTCAAACGCCACACCAATAGGGCTCTTAGGCAAAACCTTGCTTCGTTCATTATAGATATATGAACCAATCTCATTGATAACGGGCAACGATTTCTCCAATCGTAAGGCATGTCGCTGTTCATGAGTCATGTTGTCCTCCCGGGCCAATGCTTCGATGGCATACAGCACCTGGATAAGTTTTAATACGTTGGATGCCCGCTGCTGGTCGTTAGCAAGTGCTTTGTCAAAATACCGGCGTGCATGTGCCCAGCACGACAGGTGAGTGATGCCCTGGGTTTCGGCTAAATGGGTATAGCCCGAATAACCATCGGTTTGGATATAGCCTTTGAAGGTTGACAGGTCGCGTAAGGGTCCTTGGGCGGATCGGCCTTTATAGTACTGGAAGAGTACTGATTTTGACAATGGGGCATACCTCACCCACATGTAACCCTGGTGTGTCGTTCCTGGTTTGTCCTTATCCAAAACTTTTATAGGCGATTCGTCAATCTGCTGATATATTTCACCAAAAACATACAACCGGTGCACGACATAAAGGGGTTTTAGGTGTTCGGCCCCCAGTTTGACCCATGACTCGAAAGTGCTTGTAGGTATAGAGACACCCATTTGCTTTATCCGTTGCAGGATGCGGTAATAGGGAAGATGAAAGATAAATTTATCGGTGAAGATCATTGCCAGAAGGGTAGCACTGGCGATACATTTATGGATGGGTCTGTTCAATTGGGCAATAACCTGCATCTGGCAGCCCTTTTCATCTTCTTTGGTGATGTATTTTGGGCGGATGGTACGGTTGATGCATAGTGTTGCCGGTGTGTAATCCAGTTCTTCGGTTACTTCTTTCCCGATACATACCATGTCGCTTGTGTCTTCTTCGGGCTCAAGGATGGTTTCAACTACAGGTAAATGGGGCGGTAAGGCTAAACGGCCCGGATGTACTTTTTTGTCCTTTTTGCGCTCATAGGCGACCCTGATCTTTTCACGCTCTTCAGCAACGGCTTGCTCAATCTCCATGGTTTTTGGCTCAAACTCCAATATCATTTGGCCCGGAAGACTGGAGGAGATGAAACGCTCTCTTTTAGATCCAAAGATCATGCGCTGCAACTGCGCGTATTTAAACCGCTCTGCCTGAAGTTCGGCGGAGAGTTTTGAAATGGTATCCTCTTTTTCGGAAATTATAGAAGTATTTTCAGTAATGATAGCCTCCAAAAAAGCCACTCTTTGTGCAAGTGCTTCAGGGGTTAAATCAGATGCTTTTTGTGGTGCTTCCATGTATCAAATATACACTAAAACACTGAATTGACAAGGGTTTCGAAAAAATAAATGTAAAATATTTATACGAATTCAAATCGCTTCTTTCTCCTCATTTTATCAAAAGAGAGACCCTCCAGAAGCATTAAAAGCTCTTCTCTTTTGATCTCTTTGGATGACACATTAACGGCTGTACAGCGTTCGTACCTGCCCTTTTCCAATCGCTTGTAAAACAAAGCGAATCCATCACCATCCCAATATAACAACTTGATGTGGGTGCGTGGCTTGTTCAAAAAGATGAAAATGTCCCCGCAAACCGGGTCTTTGCCCAGGTTGTTGCGCACAATTCCGGCCAGTCCATCAAAGCCATTGCGCATATCGGTGGGCTGGCAACATTGAAAATAGCGCAGATTTGCACTTAATCCAAGCATCTATCCGTAAACTTTTATGCACAAGCCTCCGGGGAATGTGAAAACCAGTTGTGCCTGAGTGTTGCCTTCGTTGGCTTTTAATGGTTGTTCAATACCCGCCAACGGCTTACCTGATGGTATCAACTCAATAAATTGTGGAGAACTGCCCGCTAATTCCCGCTTTTTGCGAACCCAATACTCAAAACAACTTCTGGAAAGACCTATACCAGAGGCAAACTCCTGCATTGTCTTTCCACTCTTTTTCCATTCATCAACACTGGCAAACATGGTCGCCTGCTTTTGATTGTTTATCATCACCTGCTTTTTGCGCCAAAGGTAGGCCGACCGGTACAGTTATCAAATATGGGGTTGGTGGGGTGGATACCCCTGATTGGTGTACATCTTCCTTCTGATGCATGCAGGCAAGTTTTGTTTTAGTCAGGGTTTGACTTAAAGTCAAGCCCTGACTAGGCAACCTGCAATCACGCGCTTCCTATTTTCCCCGTTCGCGCGCGTCTTATTTTCAGACGCGTGCAGCGTAAATATTCATCATAAGTTAATAAATCACCCTGATTGGTGAACATCTTCCTTCTGATGCGTGCAGGCGAGTTTCGTTTTAGTCAGGGTTTGACTTAAAGTCAAGCCCTGACTAGGCAACCTGCAATCACGAGCTTCCTATTTTCTGACGCTTACCGCAAAAAAAATCCCGCCTTTTCGGACGGGACTTTTCAAAAAAAAAATGATCTTATGCACCTAACTGTAAACGACGGAAAGCCGTTACGGTAAGGTCTTTATCAGCTTTCTGCAGGTATTCACGAATTGTAACTTTCGAATCGTTAATAAATTCCTGGTTCAGCAAGGTGTTTTCTTTATAGAACTTGTTTAGTTTGCCCATGGCAATCTTCTCAAGCATTTCCTCAGCTTTGCCTTCTTCACGTGCCTGGTCTTTACCAACTTCAATTTCGCGGGCGATGGTTTCCGCATCAACACCGTCTTTATCCAAAGCAACAGGAGCCATGGCAGCAATCTGCATAGCAACGTGTTTGGCCACATCTTCGATACCGGCTACATCAGTTTTGTTCAAACCAAGAATAGCAGCGAGGCGGTTACCGAAATGGTTATAAGCTACTGCTAAAGGAGCTTCAACAAATTCGTAATGTGAAAGCTGCATTTTCTCACCGGTTTTCCCGGTAAGGTCAGTCACACCATCGGCAATGGTACGGCCATCAATCGATAAAGCCAAAAGGGCTTCGAGTGATGCAGGTTTTGCTGAAATCGTGAGATCAATAATTTTGTTGGCATAATCAATAAACTCCTGGTTTTTTGCAACAAAATCCGTTTCGCAGTTCAGCATGATAACTGATGCGAATTTTTTATCTTCGGTAGTTTTAGCTACAACAAAGCCCTGGTTTGCATCGCGGTCGGCGCGTTTCAGAGCTAATTTTTGTCCTTTTTTACGTAAGGTATCAATTGCCTTTTCGAAATCGCCTTCTGATTCCACCAAAGCATTTTTGCAATCCATCATTCCGGCGCCGGTCATCTGGCGCAGTTTATTTACTTCTGATGCTGTAATATTAGCCATTGTTATTCTTTTCGATTTGTTATTTACCCTTGTAATTACATAAACCTGCACGTGGGTACAGGTTTATGCAAACAATAAAATTTTCGTACTATTTAGAGTCTTGGTTTGCGTGCAGCACCCGGAGCAGGTTTGCGCGTAACTGCTTTGCGGGGACGTTTGCGGTCATCAGCATCGGCAGGTTCGAGACCAGCAGCAACACGTTTTTTACGTGCAACTTCACGGGCATCGTCATCATCATCATCGCTGATTATAGTGGTTGTAAGCACTTCACCTTCTTCGCCTTCTTCCTCGCGTTTATCACGGTCGAGTTTACGTTCGCTGCTACCTTCTTCAATAGCTTCGATCATTTTTTTTATGATCAGTGCAATCGATTTTGAAGCATCATCGTTCGCAGGAATAGGGAAGTCAACAAGGTTAGGATCGCTGTTGGTATCAACTATAGCAAAAGTAGGTATGTTAAGTTTGCGGGCTTCCGCAATGGCAATGTGTTCTTTCATGATATCAACTACAAATATAGCTGAAGGAAGTTTATTCAAGTCAGCGATGGAACCAAGGTTCTTTTCGAGTTTGGCACGTTCGCGGGTGATCTGGAGACGCTCGCGTTTCGAAATACCAAGGAATGCAGGGCTAACCATCAACTTATCGATAGATGACATTTTTTTAACCGCTTTACGTATAGTTGAGAAGTTGGTAAGCATTCCTCCCGGCCAACGCTCAGTTACATAAGGCATATTAGTAGGACGTACCATTTCGGCAACCAACTCTTTAGCCTGTTTTTTTGTAGCTACGAAAAGGATGCGTTTTCCTGATTTCGATATTTGTTTGATAGCTGCAGCAGCTTCATCAATTTTAGCGATCGTTTTGTAAAGATCGATAATGTGGATTCCGTTACGCTCCATAAAGATATAGGGAGCCATGTTTGGATTCCATTTACGACGAAGGTGTCCGAAATGAGCGCCTGCATCGAGTAATTCGTCAAATGTTGTTCTTGCCATTTAATTTATCTCCTGATTTAATTAGTTTACATTCTTTAATGTCGCAATTGCCAGGTAGCCCTATATAGTACACAGGAGTCCTGGCAATTTAGATACTAAACTACCTTCATTTTCACTCTTAACGCTTGCTGAACTGGAAGCGTTTACGTGCTTTTTTCTGACCGAATTTTTTACGTTCAACCATACGAGGATCACGGCGCATCAGGCCTTCAGCCTTAAGAGCAGGACGACGTGTAGGGTCGAGTTCGCAAAGAATACGTGAAATACCCAGCCTCAATGCTTCGGCCTGGCCCTTCACGCCACCACCGCCTAAGTTGGCAGTTACGTCGAAAGTTCCAACTGTTGCTGAAATTTCAAAAGCCTGCATTACGGTATTCTGTAAAATTGCGGTTGGGAAATATTCTTTATAGTCACGTCCGTTAACCAGGATGACACCGGTGCCCTCCTTGATGTAAACCCGTGCGACAGCACATTTACGCCTGCCAATAGCATTCGTAGTCTCCATATTACTTATTTAATTTCGTTAATGTTAATCTTTTTAGGCTGCTGTGCTTCATGAGTATGTTCAGCACCTGCAAAAACGCGCAGGTTACGGAATAACTCGGCACCCAGTTTGGTTTTAGGAAGCATACCACGAACAGCTTCTTCAACCACATAAGTAGGTTTCTTATTCAACATGATCCTGGGGGTATTCACTTTCTGTCCACCTGGATGTCCTGAATAATGGACATACTCTTTATCATTCATCTTTTTGCCGGTAAGACGAATCTTTTCAGCATTAATAATGATAACATTATCACCACAATCCAGATGAGGAGTATAGTTGGTTTTAGTTTTACCGCGCAGAATCCTGGCAACTTGCGTTGCCATACGGCCCAGAATTTCGTTTTCGGCGTCAACCAAAACCCATTCCTTTTTAATATCGGCGGCTTTGGGAGTGACTGATTTGTAACTTAATGTATTCATCGTCCTGTGTAATATGCTGTTAATCAAAAATTCCTTCTCTGGTATAAAAAGGGGTGCAAAGGTATTATTATAATTTGAAATTCCAAAGACTTATTCACAATATTTTGTTGATTACTTTTATGCAAGCCGTGAAGTATCTTTTGAGTTTCAAAAATGAGAGTGCAAAAGTAGTCAAAAATGCATTAGAATTACAAAATACTTCCGGCTTAAAATTTACATCTTAATAAACTGGTTAACTGGTATTTCAAACTTAGTATCAACAAGGAAATCACTGCATTATTTCAAAAATCCCAAGTTCCAAATTCCAAGCCCCAAATCCAAAGGTAAACATCTAATTAGATTACAGTTAAAAGTTAATTGATAAGTAAAAAATACTGAATCTGAAAGTAATCATTTTCACTTGGAGCATGAGCCTTGGAATTTGGAATTTGAGACTTGGGACTTACATTCTGAAAGTCACAATTTAACCCAATTGCAGCTTAATAACATGCTGTTTCGGCTATTATTCGTAGGTTTGCATCTTATAAAAAACGAGATCATGTCGATTACAACTCACGATATTACAAAGGTTTATGGTAGCCAGGTAGTGCTGGATAATGTGAATATAAATATCGGTAAAGGCGAAATTGTAGGTTTGCTTGGGCCGAATGGTGCCGGCAAATCCACATTGATGAAAATACTTACGGGTTACATCCCTCCTACTTCAGGCACAGCATCCATCTATGGTCATGATGTGCTCTTCGAAACGGAGGAAGTTAAAAAAAGAGTAGGTTATCTGCCGGAGCACAATCCGCTATACCTTGATATGTATATTAAAGAGTATCTTGAATTTGTGGCCGGTATCCATAGGCTGGGAAAATCTACCCGGAGCCGTATTAGCAAAATGATTGAAATCACAGGATTAGGTTCTGAACAGAATAAAAAGATCGGAACATTGTCGAAAGGATACCGTCAGCGCGTTGGACTTGCACAGGCATTGATCCATGATCCTGATGTGCTGATCCTGGATGAGCCTACATCCGGCCTCGATCCGAACCAGTTGCTTGAAATCCGTGAGCTGATCAAGGGAATTGGATCACAAAAAACCGTTATTCTTTCCACACATATAATGCAGGAAGTGGAAGCTGTGTGCAGCCGGGCCATAATTATCAACCTGGGAAAAATAGTAGCTGATGGTTCTACTGCCGAACTTTTCAGAATTCAATCGCATGATATGATCACCGTTGAATTTGAAACGGAAACTTCCGAAAAAATGTTGCTTTCGATACAGGGAGTTGTAAATGCTATAAAAATAAATGCCTTTTCGTGGAAGCTTGAAGCCAAACCTGGTGAAGATATCAGGCCACGTATCAATAAGTTTGCAGTGGAACACAACCTGACTCTGCTTGCACTTCACCGTGAGGAACATAACCTGGAGCAGGTGTTCCAGGAGTTGACAGGGAAGGGAAAGCAGCCTAAAGTAAATAGTTAATAGTTATTGGAAAATGGTTGTTATCGAAGGATGTTTATCGCGTGGAAGGATATATTTAATTTTTCATTAGTGAACGACTAAAAAATCCAGTATTTTGCTGAAAGGCATAGCTGACGGGAGATGTAGCCCCTCTCCTCAAGGAGAGGGGTTGGGGTGAGGTATTACTTGGATCTCAATCTTTTAACTCGTTTTGTCGTTTAGTAGTGTTAATTTTTATACAATTTTTATCTGTGTCCTTCCATTTATCTAAATAAATCAATTAATGTATCATTCCCCGCAATTCCGGCATATATCAATTTCGGATCGGTTGGAAAGAACACTCTTTCTAAAATGATGGTACTGTTGATTTTTCCAAATCTCAGATAATGAATCCACCATCAGATCGCCGGTTTGATGATCCGCATTTTTATCGTAACAGCAAGGCACAACTTTGCCATCCCAGGTCACAACCAGTGAACTCCATATCCTATGGCAGCGGTTCCGGATTTTTTTTGCAATTACCCATGACCCATCGGGGTTTTGCCTGTAGCGTGATTGCGATTTCAAGGTTGGGATAATTGTACTTTCAGTATTGAAGTTATAAACCTGGGCAGTTTTAAAAGAAAGTTTATCAACTCCTGCCTTTTTCGCATATTCACGCATTTGCTTCATTTGATGCTGATTATGGCTCATAACAAGAAATTGAAGCTCAATAAATGGCGAACCTGATTTTGCGGTTTTTCTTGCTGCGATCAGCCGTTGAATTCCTTCAACCACAGTCTCTAAGTTTCCATTTACACGGTATTTCTCATACGTTTGCTGGTCGAGGCCATCGAGTGAAATGATCAGGTGGCTGAGACCACTTTTGATTATATCACTCACATTTTTTTCGTTTAAATAATGCCCGTTGGTAGATGTTGCAACAAAGATGCGATGGATCCGGGCAATTTGGACCATTTCCGAAAAATGAGGATTCAGCATGGGTTCACCCTGGAAATATAGTGTAAGATAAATCAGATCGGGCGAGAGTTTGTCCAGAATTTTCGTGAATACATCCAGATTCATATTTCCTTTTAGTCGTGAAAGAGATTGCATCCCGGTGGGGCATTCGGGGCAACGCAGGTTACAAAAAGTGGTAGGTTCTATTGAAGCAGCCCAGGGATTACCTGTTACTATTACTTTTCGGAACAGCCTGCTTAATAAAAAACTTAATTCAACACGCAAAAAATTGTTTAGCCTGCGCAGGGTTAACGACTTTAAGAGACCAAGAAAGTAGAATACTAATTTATATTTACCCAAACCTAATTAATCTTAGCAGTAAGTTTTTGCACAACCCTGAATTTTTGAAAAAACTCCCTGGCAATCACCCTGAGAACTGTATAAACAGGAATGGCAACCAACATACCGGGAATCCCGCCAAGGCTGCCTCCCATAATAATGACAAAAAATATTTCGAGGGGATGAGCCTTTACACTTTTAGAATAGATAAGAGGAACCAGGACATTATTATCGATGAAATGTGCTGATAATATTACTCCGGCAAGTTTAGCCAATACAGGCAGTAATTGATCGTAAGCTCCCGATGCCAGAGTGGCAGTTATCCCCAAGGTAATTCCAATTGTTGTGCCGATTACAGGTCCCAGGTAAGGAATGATATTCATAATACCGCCAAAAAACCCTATGAGCAAGGCATTTTCGACTCCGAATATCCATAATCCAATCGCTATAATTGACATCACGCCAAGTACTTCGAGCACAACTCCAATAAAATAACGCATTAAAAGATTTTTAGACGCCGAAATAACTTTCCTGGTTGCATCGTGGTGATTCTCAGGAACGAATAATAACAAAATTTCCTCGAACATATTTTCGTCCTTCATAAAAAAGAACGCAATAAAAAGCACAGACACCATACCGACAAATACCATCCCGGCAACCTCGAAAAAGCCGTTAATAACCGAAGAAACACTTCCAATATTTACAAGTGACTTAGCTTTAATGATAATAAAATCCTCCAGGGTTTGCCCGGCAGGAATAACGCCGAAGGAATGAGATTTATCATCAAGCCATTGCAAAGGACCCTGTAAGTTATGAGCTAGCAGGTTAACATCAATTTTTGAAATGGTTTGAGCCTCGCTCACAATGAGCGGGACAAAAATGGCTATAAATCCAAAAAACACCAGGACTATGAAAAGCAGTGAAATACCTGCGCTTAGTGAATGTGGAATGCGCCATTTCCAAACATGAACTTTATCCAAAAATCGCACTAAAGGTTGTCCGATAAATGAAATTACCGCGGCAATCAGTATCCAGACGATCATAAACGAAAACCTCCAGATCAGAAACCCTACAATAAAAAGGAGCAAAAAATATCCTGCATATTTTAAAATCTGCTTCATAGCATTGATTTTATGTAAATACAAATATATAAATAATCAATCAGGATTTGATGCTTCGTAAAATATCAACTATAAAACAAAAAAAACGGGCGCAGGAAAAACACACCTGGTTTATATTTTAAGTGGATCATGTTATCGCAATATAAAAAAGAATTTGGGCTTTTAAAGTGAACTTAGGAATGAAAACCTATTACTTCACCCAATCAGCAATAAAAAGGTTAGTATCGTGAGTACCATGGTTATTGCGGTTTGATGACCAGACCAGTTTTTTACCATCGGGCGAAAACATAGGAAATGCATTAAAATAGCTTTCGGAAGTTACCTGCTCGAGTCCTGATCCATCCAGATTGACCAGAAAAAGGTGGAAATCATATCCTTTTGTGGATTGGTGATTACTCGAAAAGATGATCTTTTTACCGTCAGGCGTAAAAAACGGCGCCCAATTGGCTTTACCTAAATAAGTTACCTGCTTCAGTTCGCTGCCATCCACATTACAGGTATAAATTTCCATAGCCGTAGGCATAACAAGATTCTGAGCAAGCAGATCCTTATATTCTTTAATTTCTTCGGGTGTTTTGGGACGTGATGCACGAAAGACCAGTTTTTTACTATCAGGCGAAAAGAAAGCTCCACCATCGTAACCCAGTTGATTTGTAACCTGTCTTACGTTTTTTCCATCAATGTCACAGGTATAAAGATCAAGGTCGCCGTTGCGGGTAGAAGTGAAAACTATTTTCTTCCCGTCGGGCGAAACGGTTGCCTCGGCATCATACCCTGGCGAGCTGATTAGAGTCTTAACAATTTCACCATTCAGATCGGCTACGAAAATATCAAAATCAGGATATATCGGCCATAGGTATTTATGATCAGCACGGGGTTCAGGATTAGGCGGGCATTGTTTTCCGCCAAGATGTGTGGATGCATATAAAATCTGTTTGTCGCCCGGCAAAAAATAAGAACAGGTTGTGCGTCCGAAGCCGGTGCTTATCATCGGTGGTCGATAAGTGGTATCGGCAGCGGCTTTGGCAATATCGAGGTTAAAAATCTGATCGCATTTTAAACCCCATGCAGGATTGTTGCATTGAAATGAAAGATTTTTCCCATCGAAACTAAAATAGGCTTCGGCATTGTCGCCACCAAAGGTTAATTGTTGAATGTTTGTCAGGTGCTTTTCCTGGGCAGATACTGCCAGTGTCGCAAATATTAGAAGTAAGAAGATTGCATTTTTCATCTATGAGTGAGATTTGTTATAAAATTTATACTTCTAATAAGAATTTTACAGTCACATTGTTCAATGAACCGGTTTTTTTCTATTAACAAATACAATATAAAACCAGTATTGCCCGGATTTATAACAAACCGGGCAATACCATGCGTTATTTAAAAAAGCTGAATAAATCTCTATTTCAATAACAACCCATTGAAAAGCAGTTTATAAATCCCAGGCACTGAACCCCTGAATTGTGGGCTGAAACCGTAAACAACCAGGTTACCTTTCCCTTTCTTAATCCAAACCATGGCTGCATAATTACCCAGCAATTCTTCTTTCTGACAATAGCCGCTCAGCAGGATATGTTCTTCGGGGTAACTTGCAATAATCCTGCGGTCCATATCGAAGGATGGCACTGATGTTTGGAAAACCTGGTCGGCGGTAGTTAAAATTCCGGCTTCTGCCTGCATTCCCCAGGTTAGCGGATGGCCGGGCAGTAGTTTTACCTTTAGTAGCGATGAAGGACAACTTAATCCTGCTTTCCTGAGTTTGGCCGCAACATTGGTAAACGGGAAGCGAAAATCCTCACTCTCTGTTTCACTGGTTTTAATACTCATCAGTCCATCAAATAGTGCAGTAGAACTTCCCCACGATAGTACAGTTCCTCCGGCATTTATGAACTTTAATACTTTCTGAAAACCATCTTTTCCCATTCCCTTTGCAAATTCAGGGGGTAAATTGGACATGTAATATTCATCGTCATCATCTTCTGCCTTGATTTTACCTTCCATGAGGATGCTTTTCTTTACATCAGCGAAAATAACCACATCGAAATTCAGTTCAAACGTCTTTTTTGCCAGGTCACCAGGCCTGATCACTGTATAAGGGATATTGTATTGATCAAAAATAAAACGTGTCCAGCCAGCATCCATATCCTGGAACCAACTTTCGACAAGGGCAATGCGCGGCATCTGAACTTTGGTAGCCGAAGAATCCGGATTCAACTGGAACCATTCCGGCAAAATTGTAAGAGAATTTTTGAGTTCTGCAACTTTCTTCCCTTTTTCACCCGAAACTATAAAACTACCTTCCGGAATCATTTTACCCTTATAAGCTATAGTTGCCCCCGTCCTTGTAACAATGAGTCCATCAGCAATAGACTTAAAAGCGGCTTTATAGCTTTCGTTGTTCGTAGCGCTGAAAACCCAGTAGCCGTTGTCGTGATCAGGAAATTGATTCAGAAGCATAAAAGGAACGGGGATCACTTCTGCGTTTTTATCGATTTCATCAACAACTACTGGTATTGCATATGATTGCAATCCTTTGTTCAGTGGTAATGACCAACTGGTAATATCGTAAGGTTCAATAGCTTCGCCATTAGGCATATAATGGCGCAGAGGGAAGGTTTGAGATTCCATAACTTCCTTGACAAATGAGCGGAAAGGCTGAGCTAAGGGAATAACAATATCGCCAGTATGCATCATTTTATTATTCCACGACATATCTTCTTTAAGCCGGAAGACGCTAACCCCATGTTCGTGCAACAGGTTGACAAGTGCAACCAATTCACCCTGATCGTGTTGCTGCAATGGGACAATGAAATAGGCAGGAGCCAATGTTTTGCCTTTCTGAACTTCTTTCCGGCACATTGTGTTCCTGAATTGCAGGAGTTGCTGCCTGTTGGTCGAAGCTGTGCGTAGCAATGACCAGGTGGATTGCATTTCGTAGCGGACGATATCCGAAAGCCTCCACCATCCTCCTTCCCAGGGCAATGGCATATTTATACTCTTTTTATTTTCGCCCAGGCCTTTCCCGATAACTTTCAACTCATCCTTTTCAATAAACAAAGGAGAAGCCCCTCTAACACTGGCAGCCTCGGTAAGCATGCCAACCATACCTTTCCATTCGGCAGTTGCAGTGGAACCAGGCCAGTAATCGTCGAAAAGATAATGCTCAGCAACACCGGCACAACCTGCAGCCGACATATCCTTAGCCATCGCCGAACCGAATACCCACGACCAGTTCCATATAGCTTCATCCACATTGGGTGCAATAGGATCGCTCATGGGTGGCACAAAATACCGGACTCCTGTTGAACCCATCTGGTGTTTTTCGATCATTACCTGTGGGAACCAATCCCGGCTGTAAATAGCTGAAATCACCCTCGTGTCTTGTTGTGTAAGCGTTACAAAATCACGGTTGTTGTCGTGGCCAATGTATTTATGATATACTCCCGGCAAAGTGCTGCCTTCGTATGGTGTTCCTTTATATTTGAGGTAATTATCGACCACCATCTGCATTCCATCAGGATTATGATTGGGCACCACCATAAAAACCACGTTATCAAGAGCTTTCAGCATTTCAGGATCAGTTGTATTGGCATAAGTATAAGCAATTTGCGGAAAAGCCTGCGTTGGCCCAACTTCATTGGAGTGCATCGAAAGCGTAGCAAGCAGAAAAGTCTTGCCTTCCGCAATGAGCGAATCCCGCTCCGAATCCCGCATCTTCCAATCTAATGCCAGTTTACGGTTTATTTCTTTGTAACGGTCTAATTTTGAGATATTTTCAGGAGACGAAATAAAAACGATATACATCTTTTTCCCCATGGGTGATTCTCCGATTTCTCTCATTTCGACCCGAGGAGAGGCCTGGTCTAATTGTTTGCAGTAAGCAATTAATTGATCGTAATCGAACAGGTTACGGTCGGAACCCGGTTCAAATCCGAAAAAGGCTAATGGAGTCTGCCCGTTTTGAGCATGAATGGTTTTGTTTGGCCCAATCAGAGAAAACAACAACAAGGTAAGAAGGAACAGATTTTTATTCATAGCAGATTAATGATCAGTAAGGTTAATTGCATCAGGCTTTTGAGAGAACTTCTTAAAAAGATAACCGAATGATTGCAGTATGTCAAATTAAAGACATTTTATGCAAAGCTGCAAATTGTGATAAGGGAATTTGGATATTAATTATACCTTAAACTGAATACTTAAATGCATGACAACTATTTTCCCGATTTCAAGTCCTGCAACGAGTTTAATCACTTAAAGAGTTAGAAAGAAATCATCAGAATTGAAAATATATAAATGGCTGTATTTCTGATGATTTGATTTGAATTACAATAAAAATTATAACAAAGAGGTAAGTAACTTTAAATACAAAAGGCGACTTAACAACCAGTTGTTGTACATGGTTCTCAATATCTGAAGGAATAAAATGCAGGATAAATCCGAGTAACATAAGCATGAGGATGTAAGGATATCCTTTTATGAAACCGACAATTATTTCAGGATGGAAAGCTGTGGTTATCTGCGTAAGCATAGCTTTTACAACAGTCATATTATCGGCTCTGAAATAAATCCAGGCTAAACACACAAAATGAAAAGTGATAAGAATTCCCAATACACGGGAAAGTTTGTTTTTCGGAATTCTGATAATTGAATTTAAAAATTTCTCAACTGCAAGTCCGATGCCATGCAAGGCTCCCCAAATAACAAAACGAAGTCCGGCGCCATGCCATAATCCTCCCAGCAACATGGTGATCATCAGGTTGATATAGGTCCGGATCTTTCCTTTACGATTTCCTCCCAGCGAAATATATAAATAGTCGCGAAGCCAGCTTGAAAGCGAAATATGCCAACGCCTCCAGAATTCCGTAATACTTGCCGACTGATAAGGCGAATCGAAATTAGCCGGAAGTTTGTATCCCAACAACAATGCAATGCCAATAGCCATATCGGTATAACCCGAAAAATCGCAGTAAATCTGGAGCGCATAACCATACACACCAAAAAGGTTTTCGAGACCTGTATAAAGACCAGGATTATCAAAAATCCTGTCCACAAAGTTTATGCTGATATAATCAGAAATAACTGCTTTTTTAAACAGGCCTACACAAATAAGGAATATGGCTTTCCCGAAATCTTCCTTACTTACAAACGGCGTTTTGCGGACCTGCGGCAGGAAAACCGAAGCCCGTACAATGGGTCCGGCCACCATTTGAGGGAAAAATGTTACAAAGAATGCGAATTCCGATATATTTTTAACCGGCTCAATGTTCCGGCGATAAATATCGATGGTATAACTGAGACTTTGGAAGGTGAAAAACGATATCCCTACAGGCAAAAAGATATTCAGCGGATCAAAAGGTTTATTCACCATATCATACACAATACTCATGAAGAAGTTGGTGTACTTGAAATAAACCAGCATACCAATATTCACAACCAGGCTGAGGACCAGGAAAAGGGTTCGTCGTTGCTTTATTTCGGTACGGGCAATTTGCTTTGCCAGGTTGAAATCGACAACAGCTGTGATAAGTAATAGAATAAAATACAGCCCGCTTGATTTATAATAAAAGAAAATTGAGAAGAGTGTGAGATAGATATTCTTGAGTGTATTGTGCTTGTAAACAATACTATACACAGCTATAAACCCCAGAAAGAGAAATAAAAAGAACCCGCTGCTAAAAATCATCGGTTCACGTGGGTTGTACGCAAACTCCTGAAAAAATTTATGAAGATCAATCTGATGCATACTTCAAATAGCTGTCTATTAAGGCATTGTAAAGAAGCAGGCCTTGAACGGCATATCCTTGCCTGTTAAAATGAATACCATCTTTTTGCATCATACCGGCTTTACGCCATTCGCTGCAGGAACCTAATCCTCCGGTAATGCTATACATATCCCAGCAAGCAATACATTCCTGTTGAGCAAATAACTTTAAAGCCCGCTGAACAGCTTCAAGATATGGATTGTTATATTTTTTACGAAAATAGTCATCAGTCGGAGTAGCTATCAGGATGCCGCATTCAGGGTTTACCGATTTTATGTTGTGCACCATAGAGGTAACGGATCCAATTATTTCATCTACAGTCACTTTTATATCTGCTCCTTCGTTGGTTCCAAGTGAAATAATTATCAGATCAGGTTTCAAAACCTGCATTTGTTTAAAAAACAACGGTGACTCATTATAATCGGTGAAACGAGCACCGTTAATACCCACACTATGATATAAGATACCGGGTTTGCTGTTTTTAAGAATTAAACCATTAATTATGATTGAGCTTTCGTCGGGTTCAGTTTGTTCAGCTTGTATGCGAACATAATTTGAAGGATGTTGAAACCGGACTGTTGTGGCTACTTCGCCAGGCTCAACAGGACTGGCAGACATAAGATACCCTCCCTTTGAATCAGAATCCATAAACCGGCAGTCGAATTGCAGCGAATCCTTGGGATGAATCAGAGTTACCTGATTGAAAGTATAATCAAGATCATCGTGGTTAAAAGTTGTAATATCAAAATATGCACCATTTTCTCCTGAAAGCATTGATATTCCGGATATCCCGGGGGCAGGTATATGATTCTGGCTGTTTATTTTTGCTACAGTCCAGCTAACATTAGTTGAAGAATGGTAATCCACCGGTTCATTGGTACCTGCTACCCGCAGCGGGAACACCAACCCCCGGCCTGCATTACCAAACCGGAGTTGAAGGTCTTTACGAATTTCCCGTGTCAGGAAATCGGCCTGGATATGTGAATCCCCGATATGAAGGATACTGATTTGATTGGTATCCCCGTTTTCGAGTTTTAATAGTTTATTGAAAAACGGCTGCAAGTACTTTGCATTTATCAGCGTATCGGCTTCATAATTTATAAAAGGGTATTCAACAGAAACAAGCGTATCTGTATCACTTTCCTGACCTTTTATCCCAAAAGAGATGAACAGGAAACTTATGAGCAATAAAAAACTATTTCGCATTGACAGCAAGACTATTCCTCCTTTTTTTGTAATTTTCTACTTCGTTAATAAAACTATGAGCTAATAACAAACCTACTTTCCTGCCTCCGGCAAAATTGAGGTGTGTGAAATCTTTGTTGGCCAGAGCCGGACTGGAGTTGACAAATCCTGCCATCGAATTTTCTCCGCCCATGGCTTCGAAAAGATTCCAGAAAAGCAATTTATTGTCAAAAGCAATTTTTTCCTGTGCCTGGATTAGCTTTGGAATTACAGGCATGGTAACAAATTCTCCCTGGCTTCGCTGGCTGCGGTCCGAAACGGATAAAAGCAATATGGGCGTTCCGGGAAAAGCATCTTTCAGTTTGTTGATCAGCCTGTTCATACCCTTCATGTAGCCTGTAAAATTATCAGTCTGTGAATTTGAAACATTTAATCCGAACTGAAGAACTATCATATCGTATTGTAATAAGCTGTCGAATGAAGCCAGATACTTTCCGGAAATTGCCTGAAGTCCCAGGCCTGAATTGCCTTTGATGGCAAAGTTATCGATATAGAATCCTGTTTCATCCTCAAGGGATGCCCCGAAACAAGTAATTCCACCCTGGTGAAACCTTGCGCTCACTTGCCGGATAGTATCAGCCTGGACAGTGATCATGGAAGGCATGGCAGACATATTCATTTCCATAACACGGCTGTCTTTTCTGTTAATCAGGATGTGTGCTTTCTGATTGCTGGCCGAGGTGTAAAACAACCTGAAAGTGTTGAAAGTAGAAGTATGTTTAAAACGGTCGGTTCCTTTGTAAAACACATAATTCCCCGAATCGGGCAAATAACTGAATCCATTGATGCCCAACTTATTTAAGGATGGGTTCGATAGGATCGAAGAAGTATTCCATCCGCCAAATGAATGAATCACCGAGCGCCTGAATCCGGCAATTTCGGAAGTAATAGGAACGAACCCAACACCATTTCCACCATATAAGCTTTGGAGAGTATCGCGCAGATCACTTACCAGAATATCACCATCCGAAAAGGAATCGCCATACCAGGCAATACGCACTTTGCCTTTTTTTTCTTTCGCTTTCAGCAAATGAGCGAACAGTTTGTCGAGTGGATACTTTTGCCCTGTAAAATTCCGGAAACAAACCACCCCCTGAGGGCAGGATTCAGAGTCGGGGGCAAGTGTATCTTTGAACTGTATCTGTTTCAGCACGGAGCTGTCGTTGGCTATAATATCCGAAAAAATACTTACAGGTTTAATGGTATATCCCATTAAACTCCTTTCTTTAGTAAACAAGGATAAAATAACCAAAATACCAGCAACAGCCAATGTAAAATAAAATGCCTGTGGGATATAATTCTTGCTCATTAATTCTATGAAAAAGGAGGCTATAGTGGGTATATCTGGTTTGATACGAAATCTCCTGTCTCAGGCAGGTTAATTTCGATAAAAAATAAGGATGCAAAAGTAGGGACTTTTAAAATACCGGCACTCTTGTTTATTTAGGAAACTATATTGGAGTCTTTGTATTTTTCTTTAATAGGATTAGACTCTAATATATCACTTGCATATGTTTATTGTTAATCAAAATTAAAAAGTATACATCGCAATGAAAACCAGAAAGGGGCATAACTCACTCTTATTTAAATGGGTTAGGATTGAATTCCCACAAATCTTTATAACTTCTAACGATGTCCCAACTACTTCCTCCACCATATGATTTGGCGCCCATACCAATGTATGTTTTATTATTTAATCCAAATACAACATTATTCCATTTACCTGCGCCAATATAATCCTCCTTTCTAATCCAAGAATCTGAATTTATCTGATATTCCCATATGTCTGAAAAACCGTTATAGTTCTGAACGTCATCCCCTAATCCAACATAGACTTTCGAATCACGTATGAAACTTATCGCCATTGCACGACCCCTTCCATGAAAATTATTCTTACTAGACCAGGAATTTGTTAAAGGAGAATATTCCCAAATATCATTATACGCTTGATATAAGTCGTATCCCATGCCAACATATCCTTTCCCATTTATACTAAAAGATATAACGCCAGATCTTTCACTACCAGGGAAGTCCGGGATCTGAGACCATTCCTTTGTAACGGGATTAAATTTATAAAACTTTTTATTGCCAATTCCCACATAAACCGAGCCATCAATAACAAAATTTGTATGTAAGATTCCACTTCCCGGATATTTGGTTTCAGCACTCCAGGTGTCAGTTATTTCGTTATATTTATAAATGATTTTATCGTCAGCACAACTCACATATGCAATGTTGTTAATTACAAATCCTCCATTTCGGGGATAAGGAATGAAGGGAGTATTCCTTTTTAGTGTCCAGGAATCAGCAATTGGATCATATACCCGCACTTTTTGAGATTCAATGCCACTTGTATTTAAATCACTGTTATACTCAATGCCTCCAATCATATATCCTTTATTATTTAGGGATAAATACACCGAAGAATGAATCCCATCTCCCGTATAATCATTCTTCTTTAACCATGAATAGATTACCATGTAAGGATCTTGAGATTTACAGGTCATCCCTGCTATAGTTAAAGTTATATTAACATTACCTCTATTTTTAATTAACGGGCTTTCGACGTATATAACGTTGTTTGACAGGGAATCAATTTTAGCAACAACATCACCAAATTTTACTTCAATACCGGTTGAATTTCCAAAGTTTGCGCCTTTGATCTCAATTTTTTCACCTGCAAATCCTTGCTGCGGGAAAAAACTACTTATAACAGGAGGTAAACTACCTGAACTTATAAAAGATTCCTGATTGCTATAAACTATATATTTACCGGCTAATAAATAGGCTCTCACATAGTAGGTCTCACCCTTTTCTAAACCACTAGTAATTGAATCATTAAAACTACCATCATTTAAAGATTGTTCAGACTTCTTTCTACTGGCAGATAATACAGGCTTTGGTTTTTTACTCAATACAAAACCATATTCTTCAAGCTTAAATCCATTAGTAGAAATAATCTTTCCAGTTAAAATGACACCATTACTAATCACATCAGGCGAATTAATGAGCAGAAAAGGATATTTAAATCTTGGCTCAGCATCCTTTTTACATCCGACTAAAATGAAATTTATAGCTAAAAAAAACAGTAAAATGAATTTTTTCATGGTTAAAATATTACACCAAAATTAAGGTTAAGATCATTAACACTGTATGTGCTAGACCTAGTGATGAAAAACGGATGAGAATTGTATCTCAGTTCAAAAAACACTGAGTTTCTATAATTAAGCAGGTAATTACAACCCAATCCAAAAGATAATTTTATCTGATTTCTGTTTATAAGTTCTTCATTCGATTCTTTTTGAATTTCAACAATATTGTTCTGAACTTCTGTTCTGTAAATGGAATTCTCATTTTTAAATAAATAAGAATAAATAATCCCACTGTTTATAAATAGGTGAACTTTCTTAAACGGATATGTATAGCGAATAAGAACCGGAGTATTTATGGCAGATACATTTACAACTATATTTGTTTCAATATTATTCTGAAATTGCTGATTTGAAAATGCATTTTTACAATAGTATATTTCAGGGTGGAATGTGAAATCACTCCTGAATATGGGTAAATCAAGAAAGAAGCCGATTAACAATGAGTGGTCAATAATAGATTTTGCATTATATAAATCACCAGCGCCTGATGAATTCTCAGGAAAGACTGATAAATATGAACTATTCAAGCCTAAATATAAGCCATATTTTGAAAAAGGATAAGGACGATTTTCACAACTATTGAATTTCTTAAAAAAGAAAGATAATGACTTCTTATTAAACCTGACAAAGTTAACAGCTTCGCTAACAGTTTGACAATCTGAACAGTAATTCGACAAGGTATTACGAAATACTGAACTATCTCCAGATTTTTCAATTAGTTCTATGAAATAAGTACTATCGCGCTCTATATAAAATCGTTTTGAGCTTTTATCACAATAATAATATAAAGCGATTCTCCCTGTAACCAGCTGTTCTAAAAAAACCCGCTTAGTTTCATTCTTTAATTGAATATATTTAGAAAAATATTTCTTGTCATTATACCGATACCATGTAATATCATTTGGAGTATGAATAACAACAGTGCCATTTATTGCTTCTCTACATATTTGCGAATTTTCAATTTCATTTCCTTCGATAAAATTTATCATTTTCGTTATGCTATCGTTGCCTATCATTGCTCTTTGAGAGAATATAGCTAATGGTAAGATTAGTATTAAGATTAGTAAAAGGAAGTGTTTATTCATACAATATCATAGATTTGGTTTTACGTTATCTTTAATAATTGGAAAATCATAACCGGTCATAAGTAGATTTTATAATTTTATTCAACTTTCGCAAGTTCAATAAATTGTTGAAAATGAGATAAAAAGCAGCATATTTATTTTGTTATGTTATTGATATTCAATAACTTTGTTTTGCCAAACAAACAAGATAAGATATGCTGCCAA
>JBAZWY010000049.1:0-23488 GCA_041660125.1 Lentimicrobiaceae bacterium | reverse complement strand
GGTAATAATCTTATTGAGATCGTCAACCTCTGACTTACTTAGCTTGATTGTGTAATATATCATATGTCGGTTTTTTGACAAAGATATATCATTAATCCGTCATATCAAAATTAACTTAACACTAGAACCAATATTTGAACAAGACTAAACAAAAAACGGCATGTAACATCAGCTACCCGGCAAGTGCTGCAGCGGTGGTTTTCGGTGTGCATCTTTCCGCTCGTGCCGTCTTTCGGCTTGACAGGAAATCGCCCGCAATCCGCCCCTGCGTGTAGCTTCCTACGTTATCGGCAAGCGTGGCGCCACAGAATCAACTTGAAACTTACGTGCAGAAAATAATTTCATAAGAGCATATTTTGTATCTTTGTTTAATGAAAAATCCGCAGAAAATAGGACTTGATTTTGAGGTTGACAAACTGACCAACTCTATCGAAAATATTGTTACAGGTGACAGTTTTGCAACAGATATCAGCATTATTTCCATTTCTGACCTCAAGACAGTAATCAAGAAAAACGGCTGGCAATTTGACTGGAGATTAGAATTGAAACAACCTGAAAGAGATATTTACAAGCTGACCATTGTGAATAATCAATCAGTTATTCAAGGACTAATAAGTCTAGAAGTTAAGTCTGATCATGTATATATGCACCTGCTTGAAAGTGCACCTTTTAACAAGGGAAAAACCAAAGTATATGCTGGTGTTCCTGGCAATTTAGTTGCTTTCGCTTGTAAACTGGCTTTTCAACGAGGACATGAAGGTAATGTATCCTTTTTCTCCAAAACACAATTAGTTCAACACTATATTGACACTCTAGGAGCTGTGCATATCGGCGGACGAATTATGATAATTGATACTAATGCAGCATTAAAACTCATCAATAAATATTTTCCCAAATGAAACATAAATCAAAAGAACTAGATGTGGATTTTATTGGTGGCGAAAATCCTATGACAAAGGAAGAAGAAAAAGCTATCAGCGAATTTATAAAAGCTCAGAAATTGCTTAGATCTAAGAAGCAAATTCAAAATAATAAGACATCTCGACGGAGTAATAGTATAGCTTAATTCCTTTATTTTCCCTCCAGAGAAAATAACGCCTACCACTAATAAACGCTATAGCAAATGCGGGTATACGTGTTCGTTGAAACTTTTGAAATCTTTATGTAGGTTTGTGCTGGCTGACAATTAAGCAACAATCAAATCCGTCAATTGTCCTAGCCTCAGCAGTAGCAATTTTAAAGCCCCCTTCCACCTGTAAGCAAACTATATACCCGCGGACTTATCGTACGCAACAATGCCCCGGTAGAGATTGAAAGTATAATGATGGCCAGAGGTAACAACACAAAGGCCAGCAAATGCGTTCCCGGAAGCGGGTCTAACAAAGTAAGCGCCGGGTTGATCATGTAAGCCACCAAAGGTGCATGCATAGCATAAATTATAAATGCGAACGCGCTTAGCCATACAAACCAACGTTTGTTCATAAACCAATGCACAATACCATCGAGACCGAACCAACAACCGATTAGTCCGCTCAAAATTACCAGCTTGTGAAGTATTGCAAGTATAGGGTAGCTTGCATTTCCCAGGTAAGCCTCACCCTTGAAAGCCAGGATTGTTTTTACTGCCGCCAGCAATATGAAAGCAACTCCCCACCAGCGAGGTCGAAACCAGCGGCCGGGAGCATCAATTGCAAAATCCGTTTTCTGAATCCATATTCCCAATGAGAAAAATAACAAGCCTTCCCCTTCAAAGAGCACAAAACCCATTGTTCCCAGCCACATGAGGAAAGCAATTGAGAAGAAAATCCATCGTGCTGTCCGGTTTGTAATGCACCAGCGAATGGCCGGATAAGCAATATTATAAATCAGTAATACCCTGATGAACCATAATTGATAAGGGACCGGCATTAAAATCCACCGAAATAAAAGTTCGTACCAATGATAGTCATGCAACAACTTTCGGGCATCATCAATCTGGACGATACTGGAACCTGCAACTAAGTCACGTCCGATTGGGAATAATTCGAAAGCATAGGTAAAAAGAATCCCGATTGCGCTCCAAACAAGGTATGGAACCAGCAAAGTTCGTAACCGCTTGTTGGTTCTTTGTTTATATGGCTTTTGATCGTATAGCGCATACAGGTAGCCAGAAATAATAAATAACATAGGTATCCTGAAACGGAAAATTCCAT
Organism: Lentimicrobiaceae bacterium; assembly: GCA_041660125.1. Classification (GTDB taxonomy): domain Bacteria; phylum Bacteroidota; class Bacteroidia; order Bacteroidales; family UBA4417; genus UBA4417. The sequence goes on along the minus strand of JBAZWY010000049.1, from coordinate 21,296 downwards.
TGTCCAGGAAATATTCAGTAAAGGCAGTCAGGCTCATGGATTGCCCTGGAATTGTCCAGGGCTGCATATAACGGATATCCAGGTTATAGCCATGTACAAATACCAGTAATACCATTGATACAAACGACCAGAACCTGAACTTTTGGCTTGTAAAATCAGATAATACCATAAAGCATTTTAAAAAATGCAAATGTCATAAAAAAAAGCCACCCGAAAGCAGCTTTTTAAACTGGATTATTTAAACTATTAACTTCCTAATGTAGCAACCATTACTGCCTTAATAGTATGAAGACGATTTTCTGCTTCATCAAAAACGATTGACATTTCTGATTCGAAAACATCATCAGTTACTTCCAAACCATCAAGACCAAATTTCTGGAAAATATCTTCTCCTACCACGGTTTCGCGGTTATGGAATGCTGGGAGGCAATGAAGGAATTTAACATTTGGATTACCGGTTTTTTTCATGGCGTCCATATTTACCTGGTAAGGTTTGAGTAATTTGATGCGCTCAGCCCATACTTCGGCAGGCTCGCCCATGCTAACCCACACATCGGTATAAAGGAAGTCACAACCTTTAACACCTTCTTCCACATTATCCGTAACTGTGATTTTAGCACCTGTTTCTTTAGCAATTTCAATACATTGAGCTACGAGAGCGGCATCCGGCTGACAGCTTTTAGGAGCAACAGCCCGGAAATCCATACCCATTTTTGCAGCACCAACCATTAATGAGTTGCCAACATTATTCTTAGCATCGCCCATGAAAGCAAAACTAACCTGGTTCAGTGGCTTGTCGATATGTTCCATCATGGTCATAAAGTCAGCCAGCATTTGCGTTGGATGGAATTCGTTGGTTAAACCATTCCATACAGGCACTCCTGAATATTTAGCCAGGTCTTCAACGGTACTTTGTGCGTAACCGCGGTATTCGATACCATCGTACATGCGACCCAGAACGCGGGCTGTATCTTTCATCGATTCTTTTTTACCAATCTGCGATCCCGAAGGTCCGAGGTAAGTAACTTGAGCTCCCTGGTCCAAAGCTGCTACTTCGAAAGCGCAACGTGTACGGGTTGAATCTTTTTCAAAAATCAGCACAATGTTTTTGCCTTTTAAACGTGGTTGTTCTGTGCCTGCGTATTTCGACTTTTTCAGTTCGAAAGCCAGGTCAAGGAAGAACTTTATCTCCTGCGGAGTAAAATCAAGTTCTTTCAGAAAATGACGGTTTCTTAGATTGAATGCCATGGCTATTTGTAATTTACGATTTATGATTTACGATTTACGATTTATGATTTACGATTTATGATTTACGATTTATGATTTACTATTTATGATTTACGAATACCGGTTGCGATAGTGGTGAGCGGGATACAATTCGTACCTCGTAATTCGTCAATCGTAATTTATTAAACAATTGAAATGCGGGTTCCGCCATCATCAATACCCAATAAATTAGCTGAAGTGATAATAGCATCGCGGCTCGTATGCTTCACGAAGTGAATAGCTGCCCGGATTTTTGGTGCCATACTGCCTTCGGCAAAATGACCTTCGGCAAGGTATTGCTTTGCCTGGCGAACGCTCATGCGATCGATGGCTTTTTCCTGCGGAGTATTGTAATTGATGCATACTTTTGGCACATCGGTCAGGATAAAGAGTTTATCAGCACTGATATTGCCACCAAGAAGCGCCGAAGCCAGATCTTTATCAATAACGGCATCTATGCCCTGCAGTTTATTTTCAGCTACGTAAAAAGCTGGAATACCTCCACCTCCGACAGCGATAACAATTTGTCCGTCGCGGGCAATCCGTTCAATTGAACGCTGATTACTGATTACCAATGGTTTGGGTGAAGCTACAACCTTGCGCCATCCGCGTCCACGCGGGTCTTCTTTAAAAATACTTCCATTTTGTGCTGCCATACGATCAGCGACTTCCTTTGTATAATAAGGGCCAATAGGCTTTATCGGATTTTCGAAAGCCGGATCATCCCGATCAACAAGTACCTGTGTGATAATGGTAATCACATCCCGGTCGAGGTCGTGGGCACGAAGTACATTTCGCATTTGCTGCTCAAGGATATAACCAATAAATCCCTGTGAGTAAGCAACACAAATATCCAGAGGCATTTCAGGCAGATTATAAACCTGGTTTCCTGCTGCATTGGCCAGTAATATATTACCCACCTGTGGACCGTTTCCATGAGTGAGAACCACATTATATCCCCGGTCGATAAGGGTGAGCATCCGTTCGCATGTGTCAAATGCATTTCTTTCCTGCTCTTCAATAGTGCCTATCTGGTCTCCGCGAAGTAAGGCGTTTCCGCCAAAAGCAATGACTGCAAGTTTTTTCATCATAAATTATTTGTACTTAATTTCCTTTACCTGGTTTATTGTTTCAGGGTAAACATATCCTTATCAATTTGCTTAATAGTATTCAATCATATAGTGATAAACACTTAATTAATCAACTACGATTTTAAAAGAAGCGGCAAAATTAGTGATTTAAACTTCCTGTGCAAGTACTTTAATGTAACCTCACTCCGCTCAATACCAAAAGATACTGCCTCTAGATTAATTCATGCTTATGAGAACGACAATATTGCTGAAATAAAAAAGCTTATAACTCCCAAACGAATCTCGGAAAATGAATTCATTGTAGGTCAGGCAAGTTTATTTGAACCGGAGCAGAAATATTAATTCAGATCACTAACTTGATTAATTCATAAACTTCAAAAAAGACAAAAGATAAAAGTAAAAAGACAAAAGGATCAAAACATTATGAAGGCAATCAAAAAAATCATCTTTACAAAATAAATTATGAAAATGGTTTGCAACTGTCTGACTTTTATCTTTTTACTTTTATCTTTTATCTTCTGCACGAATAATGCAGGCTAAAAACTTCACAACCTATTTATCAACCCGAAACACCGAATCGATCACAGTTCCATCAATCCATTTTATAACGGCTACCACTTCGTCAGTAAGACGAGCTTTCTGCGGTTTGCCACAGATTTTTTCGGCTTCATCCTTTAATTGGTGTATGGTTTTTATGGGCAAGGAACTGCCTTTCATTTTTTCGATCAGGTCAGGGCGGAGCGGATTAATTGCAATACCGCGCTCTGTAACAATTACATCTATCATTTCGCCGGGGCCGCAGATGGTTGTAACCTCGTCGCGGATTACAGGCATTCGGTCGCGAAACAAAGGAATAGGCAGAATAACGCATTTCGCTAAAAGGCAATTCATCCAGCCCCCAATGCCGTGCAATAAATAGCCATCGGAATGGGTAACAACGTTAGCATTAAAATTTACATCAACCTCAGTAGCCCCAAGGATAACAACATCAAGAAATTGCGAAAAATTCCCTTTCCCATGATAATTGTAACTAGTAAACGGGCTTGTATTGAGGTGATTCGCATTTTCGCGCATGGAACGCACACCATCCAGATCGAAGGTCTGCCCATCGAGAATATAATCAACGAGACCGTCTTCAAGCATTTTTACCAGGTATTTATTACTTCCGCCACGGGCAAAACGGGCTTTCATTCCTTGTGTGCGAAGCATTTCGGCAAAGTAAATGCCAATGGACAATGCTGTACCGCCGGCACCTGCCTGGAATGAAAATCCATCGTGAACAATCCCTGTTTCCTGGCAAAATTGGGCAGTCATTTCGGCAAGCAGAAGCCTGTCGGGACTTTTGGTAATTTCGGTTGTACCTGAGATAATCTTTTCAGGAATACCTACCTGATCCATTACAACGACAAAATCCACATAATTCCCTTGTATCTGCCAGGGCACACAAGGGAATGGAACCAGATTGTCAGTTACGATTACCACCCGGTCAGCATATTGCGAATCGGCCAGTGCGAATCCAAGCAAACCGCAGGCAGCAGGGCCGCGGTCGCCGGTGGCGTTTCCGAAACAATCGGCTGTAGGTGCTGCAATCACTGCAATATCAATATGTACTTCGCCATCCTGTATTGCCTGGTAACGGCCACCATGCGAACGGAGTACACCAAGTCCTGCCATTTTGCCTTCGGAAGTAAATCTTCCCAAAGCACCATTCATACTGCCTTCAATATGATGAATTACCCCATTCTCAAGGTATTTTATAAGGGGCGCATGGCATTCAAAACTGGCTGAAGGCATCCAGGTAAGATTTTTAATTCCTAGTTCAGCGGCTATATCAAATATTTGATTTCCGACCAAATCACCATTTCGGAAATGGTGATGGGTCGAAATAGTCATTCCATCACTAATTCCTGCCCTTTCCAACGCTTCCTTAAGTGATGGGACAACCTTGTTGCCATCTTCCGGGTAATCAGCGCATGTTGCAATTGGCGGACCGTATTTGCGCCCGGTTGGCTTGTATTTCCCAACGCCCAAAAAAGGAATTGCATCCTTGCCGTTGACTATCTGGGGAACAGTGCGACCCACTGCATTTGTTGTAAGCTTATCGTATTTTGACATATCTTTTCGGTTCAAATAAAAAAATGAATTGTACTAATATCTATTTTTTGTTTATTACCTGCTTGACCTAAGGCAGAATTCTAGTTGCTATTCAGAATTTATATTTTTCGTCATTCAAAACGCTGACAGGTCTTTCAGACGCTGTCAGGTTTACCATTTTTCACTTCCCATTTTCTATTTTCTATTTTCTACTTCCCGATTCCGGCTACACATTCTCAAATTCTTCGTGCCATTTATCATTTAAAACGCTGACAGGTCTTTCAGACGCTGTCAGGTTTACCATTTTTCACTTCCCATTTTCTATTTTCTATTTTCTACTTCCGGATTTCGGCTACACATTCTCAAATTCTTCGTGCCATTTATCATTCAAAACGCTGACAGGTCTTTCAGACGCTGTCAGGTTTACCATTTTTCACTTCCCTTTGTCTATTTTCTATTTTCTATTTTCTACTCCGGGCTTCCGACTACACATTCAAAAATTCCTCATGCCAGGAAGGCGATAGTTTTCCCATTGTAATGGCAAGATCAATAAGCTTTTGAGCACGCTTTACTACCGGAGGATCAATCATTTTGGTTCCCAGCGAAACGACGCTTAAACCTTTATCCGATGCTTCCATAAAAGCATTTACAATTTTCTTTGCCTTTTCAATTTCAGCAGCATCAGGAGCATAATTTTCGTGAATAACTCTTATCTGTCGCGGATGAATACACCCCATACCATCGAAACCCAGAGCCTTTGAACGGATTACCGTTTCTTTTAACGCCTCCATATCCCCAACATCGCTAAATACTGAATCTATAGCCTGGATACCGGCAGCTTTGCAAGCATTTATAACCATGCTTCGGGCAAAGAACGACTCGGTACCTTCCTGGGTACGACGGGTTCCAAGATCAGCCGTATAATCCTCAAGCCCGATAGCCATGGCAACAACATTTTCGCTTTGCGCTATTTCAAGGGCTTTTAAAACGCCAAGTGCGCTTTCGATAATAGGCATAAGCCAGATATTGCCGGCAACATTATGTTTGGTTTTTAAATGACCGATTTTCTCATTAACCAGCTTTATTTGATCAGCACTCTCACATTTAGGGATTAAAACCAGGTTCACATTATGAGGAACCAGGAATTCAAGATCAATGAGTCCTGCCGGAACCTGGTTAATACGCACCATTCGTTCGGCACCGTAAAAATCCATATTGCGCAGCGCGTTACGGACTACGAATCGTGCTTCCTGTTTTTTATTGTGTGCCACGGCATCTTCAAGGTCAAGGATTATGCCATCAGGCTTGTGTATGCCTGCATTTATCATCAGGCTAGGTGTATTCCCGGGCAGATATAGCCTCGAAAACCGGTTCCGGTCGTGTGTAGTCTGATACAGGTTTTCGTTTAGGATCGGAAGCAGAAATTCGTCTTCAGTGCCTGTAAGTTGCCTGATTGCTGCTTCAAGGCGAGCTGCCAGTACCGGAGTTATTGCACCTGAATCTTCAACTAGTAAGCGGGCATGCTGAATCCCATAAAATGCCAGAATTCTGAGAAGGAGTTTTCGGATATCATTGCCATACATAGTTTCAACTTTACTAATAAGTTCAAGCTGAATGCCATCACGTTCTGCCAACTCCATGGTAATATGACAATCGGAACGTACTCCTTTTCCCCTGTTACCAATGAGTGCAGGGTTTTCGGTTAAAAACTCCATAATTTCTACTTTATAAATGATATGTATGTTGCAACGCATTGTGAATTAATCCACATATACGCAACAAAGGTACATTGGCAGATGAATATTGCCAACAATAAAGAGCCTATTATCAAAATATTTTATTTCAGTTCATTGAACAAGATTCGCAATAGGTTATGGGTTCTTTTGGAAATCACGAAAATCACATTAACTTTAGGAAAACAGTGCACTGTATAAATTATTCGCACTGTAAACGCATTGCTTAACATTTGACAGATAACCCATTAGATTTTTTAAAAAAAAGAAACTGCTTATCTCCTTCGGTCAAGTTTATTTTTTTTTGATTGAAGAACAAGGAACTGAGCGAAGCGGTTTCATGAACTCCCATTAAATGAGTAAGGGGCGAATAATACTGATTAACGATTTATGAAGTTTGACATAATTGAGTAATATTCAGCACATATCAAAAATTAAAAATCGTTAATCCGTAACTAATCAGCCTGATTAAAAGGCTTCTTAGCCACAGATTTCGCAGATTTCGCAGATTTCGCAGATTTAAACTGCTTTCAGCAGTTTTGTAAATTGAATTTGATTATAAGTAATGAATATTTGTTTGTGAAATCTGCGTAATCTGTGGCATATATCAGTTTGTCAATGCTTTAAATAGACTGATTGGTTACGTTAATCCTTGTTCTTAAATCATTTTCATTAAACCAATCTCTCAAAACCAATACAACTTGTTTAAAGGGGATAAGCAATATAAAGAAACATTTAGGTTTAGTTTTCAAATGCCAAATTAAGAAGATTAGGTCATATAAAGATTTTTTTTGCTTTATGAGATTAGCAGACAAATAAGTATAACCGCTCATTTTGTTGATCATTTGGAATGAGTTAAAAATAAAAAAAGGAGTGCAAAGCACTCCCTCTTTTATTCCAATATGCTTGAAATTACTTCTTTTCAGCTGCTTTTGCAACTGAATCAGCCTTTGCAGCTTCTTCTGAAGCTTGCATTGCAGCGGCTGTTGAATCAGCTATACGGGTTTCTTCTACCTTTGCCAATGAGTCAGCCTTAGCAGCCTCTTGTTCTTTGGTTGGACCTGATTTGCATGCTGAAAATGCTGCAAGACCTGCAACCACAAGTACGAATAATAGTTTTTTCATATATAGTTTGTTTAGGAGGTTAATTTGAAGCAAAATTATAAAAAAAATATTTATATTGATCAATCTTTTTGTTTTAAATGTTAACTTTATTTTATCTTTTTTTATTAACAATATGCCTGTTAATAAGTATTTTCTAATATCAATAATACCTTTTAATGAACTGGCAGAGAAAATATATTTATGGCATGAAATTTGACAAGCAGAAAAAACAATACTATTATTTGACAATTTATCTTGAAATTCAAGTCACTGAGTGTAAATAACTGCTACTTTTCAGTACCTTGAGTTAAGAGATGTACCTTGGCATCTCTTATTTTTTTACTTTTGCAGGTTAAAACTGAGAATTCAATAAGATCAATCCGACCTCGGTTTGTTTTTTTAAAAACAAATTAGCCTACTTTAAATATCTATGCTCTCCACATCCCGAAAATTTCACTTTTCAGGTAACCCACAGATTGTACTGGTTTTCAGGTTATTAGTCGTACTTTTACTGATGATACTGACAAGGTTATTGATATATTTCCTTCACCCGTCCCTTTTCCCAGGTATAACACCTTCAAAGTTATTGTATTATGCATTTATAGGAATGAGATTCGATGTTGTGGCAATTCTTTATGCCAATGCACTCTACATTTTCCTGTTGGTTTTACCATTCCGCTTCCGCAGAAGACGAACTTTCAATATTATTGCTGATATCATTTTTTATTTCTCGAACATCATTCTGATGGTCCCAAACCTTGCTGATTCAGCCTACTATCCTTTCTCACTCAAAAGAATGACTATAGATTTCTTTAAATACATAAGTACAGGCGACGACACTGCCAATATGATGCCTCAGTTTATCCGCGATTATTGGTATGTATTATTAATATGGATTACAGCTATTTTCCTCCTTGTATTTATTGCAAGGCGCATCAGGATTTCAAATAGGTACGTTATGCAAAAGCATATACACTATTACTTGTCGCAAACGCTTGTGATGTTCCTGTTTATAGCGCTTTGGGTGCTTGGCGTGCGGGGTGGCATACAACTGAAACCTGTCGGGATTTTAAGTGCATCCCAATATGCTCCGTCGCAGGAAACACCTGTTGTGCTGAATTCAGCTTTTACACTTATGCGATCGTATGGACAAGAGGGAATACAAGAACTCAGCTTTTATAAGGATGAAAATGAAATGACTGGTATTTTCAACTCAGAGAAAAACTATTCAAGCCTTGATAGCCTGGGTAATATAATCCCTATGGAGAAAAAGAACGTTTTTGTGATCATTCTTGAAAGTTTTTCGGCGGAACATATAGGTGCCCTTAACCATCAACCCGGTAATAAAAACAGTGATTTCACACCTTTCCTCGACAGCCTGATTGGCAAAAGCCTTGTTTATGAAGGATTTTCAAATGGCAAACGCAGTATTGAAGGCATCCCTGCCATCCTGGCATCTTTACCAACCTGGATGACCGAGGATTTCATCACTTCACAATATGGAACAGATAAATTTAACAGCCTTGCCAGTTTGCTAAAAATTGAAGGATATAATACGTCCTTCTTTCATGGAGGGAAAAATGGAACCATGGGTTTTGATGCGTTTTGTAAATCTGCCGGATTTGATAATTACTATGGAAAAAATGAATACCCCAACCAAGCCGATTTCGATGGCCACTGGGGAATATGGGATGAACCTTATCTTCAGTATATTGCTCAGACACTTAATACCAAGGCTGAACCATTTCTGGGTGCAGTTTTCACACTTTCATCGCACCATCCTTACAAGGTTCCTGAAAAGTACAAAAACAAGTTCAGGAAAGGACCTCTCGAAATTCAACAGGCAATTATGTATTCGGATTATGCGTTAAAAGAGTTTTTCGAAACCGCTTCGACAATGCCCTGGTTTGAAAATACTATTTTCGTGATTACTGCTGATCATACTTCCGAAGCATGGCAACCGTTTTTCAAGGACAGGGTTGGACAGTATTTCATTCCTATAATTTTTTATGAACCACAAAACGGGCGAGTTGGACAGCAGGCAATTGTTGCCCAGCAAACTGATATAATGCCAACCTTACTCGATATGCTTCATTATCCGAAACCTTTCGTGGCTTTCGGAGGTTCGTTGTTAAGAAATAATGAACCACGCTTCGATCTAAGCTTCCTGAACGGAAATTATCAATTGATTCAGGATGGATATGCCTGGCAGACAGATCATTTAATTTCGAAAGCCCTCTTTAACTTTAAAAATGACAGTTTGCTTGCAAAAGATTTATCCTCAAGTCAAAAAAATATTGCTGACGAGAAGGACAAGTTGCTGAAGGCAGTAATTCAGCAATATAACAACCGCTTGATTAAAAATAAGCTATCGATACAATAAATTATGACTGAAGAAAAGAAGAAGATTGTATTTATAGTGAATCCCAAAGCAGGTATCACTCCTAAAAGCAAAGTGGTTATTGAGCTGCTTGCAGGAAATCTCATTCCATCCTCCAGGTTTATCCCTGAAGTTTTATTTACTGAACGGGCTGGGCATGCAACTGAAATTGCCAAAGATGCGATTGAGAGGGGTGCTGATATTATTGTTGCTTCGGGTGGTGACGGTACAGTTAACGAAGTGGCCTGTGCTTTAATAAATACAGGCATTCCGATGGGAATTCTTCCGGCAGGTTCAGGAAACGGGTTGGCAAGGTGCCTGGGAATCTCGATGAGTTATGCATTGGCGTTGAGGACAATTATGCGCGGCAATACCAAACTGATGGATATTGCAACCGTTAACGATAAGTTGTACACCAGTATTGCAGGGATTGGATTTGATGCACATGTTGCCCGGAAATTCGCCGATACATATATCAGAGGTGTGATTTCCTATATGAAGATTGTCTTAAACGAATACAGTGCGTATAAACCTGTAACTTATAAGCTTACAATTGATGGCATTGAAATGGAAAAACATGCACTTATGATTATCTTTGCCAACGGTAATCAATTTGGATTCAATACCCGGATTGCACCGGATGCAAAGGTTGATGACGGAATGCTGGATGTTTGTATTATAAAAAAAATGCCTGTTTCGCAATTGTTAAATCTAGGTTATCACATGATGAAAGGTACTACGGTTAAAACAGGTTTTGCCGAGTATTTCAAAGCTCAGAATATAACAATTGACAATATATCGGACCCTTTTATGAATATTGACGGTGAACCTAAAATGATGCAGCCGCCGGTAAAAATAGGCATCATACCCTTGTCGTTGCGTGTTATTGTTCCCTAATGGTTGATAGAGAAGGAAGTTTTTAATCGTTAGTGGTTATTGGTAAATAGTTAATAGCAAAGTTGTAGTAACTTATTACATTCCTAACAGACATTCCAACTCCTAACGCCCAAATTCTAACCCCAAAAAACGCATGTCAAAAAAAGCTAAACCCACCGGGATAGTATATTCAACAAACCCTCACTATAATTATCGTATTGAGGAAGATGCGGAACCAACAACCTTGCCGCCACAGCAGCAAAACCTGCGTGTGATGCTCGATCGCAAATCACGGGGAGGCAAACAGGTTACACTGATCACCGGTTTTATCGGCACGCAAAACGACCTGGAAGAATTGGGTCGGATGCTGAAAAGCAAATGCGGCGTCGGAGGTTCAGCCAAAGACAATGAAATCATAATCCAGGGCGATTTCAGGACAAAAGTCATGGAATTGGTAACCAAAGCGGGATATAAAGCTAAATTAGCCGGTGGTTGAGAAATATCCATTGCAATATGCTAATCTCTCACACTGAATTTAATCACTTTTAAGAAAAACATATGTTTGAATCACTCGTCAGAAAAATAACATCATGGCTTACAAATCTGGGGATCTCCCCTGTAACTGCCTCCAAAACAGCCGGTATTTCCGACTTCCTGATGATATTGATCATAAGTGTCATTATTTATTACATCACCAAGTTTTTTATCATACGGATCCTAAAGCGCATTGCCTTACGAACTGCCAGCAATTGGGATGACGCACTACTTGAGCATAAGGTCTTCCAGCGAATGGCTTTCCTGATACCCGGAATACTTATTTACCAGGCAATTCCGGTAACACTTGACGAATTCCCGGGGTTTATCCCGATGGCATTAAAGTTCACCAACTTATATATTATAGTAATTTTTCTGCTGATCATCATTTCATTTTTGAATGCGATTTATGCGATGTATCAGAAAAGTGAATTTGCTCTTTATCATCCTATAAAGGGATATATTCAGATTGGTAAAATAATTGTTTTAATCGTTGTTTTCCTGCTGATACTTTCGCTCTTATTCAACCAATCGCCTCTATTTATGCTTACCGGGCTCGGCGCTTTTTCGGCTGTGCTCCTGCTGATATTTAAAGACCCGATTCTCGGTTTTGTTGGCGGAATTCAACTATCGGCCAACGATATGGTGCGGCAAGGCGATTGGATAAGCATGCCAAAATATGGCGCAGACGGCACTGTTCTCGAAATTTCGCTTACCACAGTAAAAGTTCAGAATTTTGACAATACCATTTCAACCTTGCCGACCTATTCGCTTGTTTCAGAATCCTTTCAAAATTATCGTGGAATGAAGGAAGCAGGAGTAAGGCGTATGAAACGATCAATCAGCATTGATATGTCGAGTGTAAAATTCTGCACCCGGGAAATGCTTGATAAATTCAGAAAAATAACCATCCTCCAGGAATACATTGACAACACCGAAACCGAACTTGAAAACTACAACAAAGAGAATAAAATTGATAATACTGTCTTTGTAAATGGCCGAAGGCAGACTAACATCGGGGTTTTCAGGGCATACCTTGAAACTTACCTGCAACACCATCCAATGGTTAATAATAAAAGTGACCAGCTGATACGACAACTGCAACCAACCTCTTTGGGCATTCCAATTGAAGTTTATGCCTTTATTTCAGAAACAGAGTGGAGTCGTTATGAAAAAGCGCAATCCGATATATTTGATCATATATTGGCCATTGTTCCGCAGTTCGACCTGCGTGTTTTCCAAAGTCCTACAGGCGAGGACCTGCGCCAAAGTAATGCGGTGTATTTTGAAAGGAATGATCTTCAGGGTTAAACAGGTTCTTCATTATAAAGGTTAATGACAAATTACTTTGCCAGACCATCACCTTCAAGTAAACTACAGATTCCATAAAATTGCTTTTCTGGTAACACTCAAATCAACTGACACCTTCAGGCAAACAATTCAGGAAATCTTTCTTCCATCTTCTCCATAATAATCCTGAACCATACAGTATAGTCTTCCGGCGCTGATCGCATATCTTCCATCAAAACAGAAGGCTTAACCCATTTAAAATCATTTGCTTCTTCAGGATTAATTACCGGAATGCCATCAAACGTTCCGAAGAACACATGATCAAATTCATGCTCAATCAGGCCATTGTCGAAGTGGGCTTTGTAAACAAAATCAAAAGATTCATTCAGCACTGTCGTAAAGCCCATTTCTTCACCTAGCCTTCGGGTGGCTGCTTCAAGATTGTCCTCGTCAGGGCGTGGATGGCTGCAGGCAGTATTACTCCACAAACCGGGAGTATGGTATTTACTGAAAGCGCGTTGTTGAAGCAGCACTTCTCCTTTACTATTAAATATTAACACTGAGAGCGCCCTGTGCAACTCACCTTTCAAATGAGCATCCATCTTTTCCATCTGGCCAACCGGAGTGTCATGAGAATCAACAAGTATTACATTCTCTTCCTTCATCTCTTTAATCTGATTTTACAATAAACTGATTTACAGTACTTTTTTGGATATTTTCAATTCGGCAAATATAGGCACGCGACAGCAAACCTGCAAATCTAAAGATTAGTATCATGATGATTTGCATAAATATTGATCCGCGTTTTGAAAATATCATAAATTTTTTTTGACATTAAACATGCAGACTATTTAGCTTGATTAATTCCTAAACTTCAAAAAAAGACAAAAGATAAAAGGATAAAGGCAAAAGGATCAAAACATTATGAAGGCAATCATAAAAATAATCTTTACAAAATAAATTATGAAAATGGTTTGCAACTGCCTGACTTTTATCTTTTTACTTTTATCTTTTGTCTTCTGCACGAATAATACAGGTTAGTAAAACGAATTCTTATGAATATTTGCCATATCTTTGCAGTTGGATATCGGTCAATAATGAAGTTCAATGTTGGCTTCCGAAAATCAAATAAAAAATTCCTTTAAAAGTTTTTTATTTGAAGTAAAAGTAGTAATTTTGCAGCCCGAAAAATGGAAAGATAAGCAATTAAACGTTACACAGATATGTATTTAACGCCTGAGATTAAAAAGGATTTATTCAAAGAAAACGGACAATCTGATGCCGATACCGGATCAGCTGAGGGCCAGATAGCGCTCTTCACCTTCCGTATTAAACATCTTACCGAACATTTGAAAGAAAACAAAAAAGACCTTGCTACCCAGCGGTCGTTGGTTCGTTTGGTTGGTAAACGCCGTAAAATGCTTGATTATCTGAAAAAGAAAGAAATCGAACGTTACCGCGCCATTATTGCTAAGTTAGGTCTCCGCAAGTAATTACATACGAATTTATACACAGAAAGGCAATCTTCAAATTGCCTTTTTTTGTATTGATACAAACAAAGGGAATAAGTCCCAAGCCCCAAATTCAAAGACTCAAATCCCAGGTTATTGATCTCAAAAACTTTAAACTTTCTTTTTTGTTTTTCCTTTTGGAATTTGTCCCGCCGTGGCGGGATGGAATTTGTCCAGCCGTGGCGGGATGGAATTTTAAAAATAAAGAATTGACACATCCTGAGTATTACAATAATGAAAATAGTCAGATTATAATAGTAAAATAAATCAGGTTGATCCGTGGTGCTCAATTCAACCTGTAGCGAAAAGCAAAACGAAAGCACTAGTTGTTACACAAATTGAAAAAAAAGAGGTAAATTATGGAAGGAATTGTTAAAACCTTCGACATTGGCGACGGACGCATGATTTCGTTAGAAACAAGCAAATTAGCCAAACAAGCCGACGGGGCTTGTGTTGTAAAAATGGGAAATACTATGTTGCTGGCTACAGTAGTTGCGGCCAAGGAAGCTAAAGAAAATGTGGATTTCATGCCACTTTCGGTTGAATATCGTGAAAAATATGCTGCTTCCGGAAGATTTCCCGGTGGTTTCTTTAAAAGAGAAGCCCGTCCTACTGACAGTGAAATATTGACTTCGCGATTGATTGATCGCGCTTTGCGTCCTCTATTCCCTGACAATTATCATGCAGAAGTTCAGGTAATTGTTACACTGATTTCTTCTGACGATGAAATCCTGCCAGATGCGCTTGCTTGTCTCGCTGCATCAACGGCTCTCACAGTATCAGATATTCCATTCAATGGCCCGGTAAGTGAAATCCGCGTAGCCCGTATCGATGGCAAAATGGTTGTTAATCCCGATCGTAGCCTTATGACATCGGCAGATATCGACATTATTGTTGCCGCTACAGCCGATAATATTATGATGGTTGAAGGCGAAATGAAAGAAGTTTCGGAAGCTTCGATGGTCGAAGCCATTAGTGTTGCACACAAACATCTTAAACTGGCATGCCAGGCACAACTCGAGTTGGCTGCAATGGTTACAAAATCAAGCCCCAAACGCGAATATAGCCACGAGAAAAATGACGAGGATTTAAGGATTGCTGTTTCCGAGTTTTGCTACGATAAGATTTATGCAATAGCCATGTCAGCTTCTTCCAAGAAAGATCGTACTGAAGCTTTTGCAGCAATTAAACAGGAATTTAAAGATACACTCGACGCAGATTTTGCCGAGGCAAATGGCCCATTGATCAGCCGCTACTACCACGATGTGGAGAAAAAGGCTATGCGTAATATGATCCTGAATGACAAACAACGTCTCGACGGTCGTAAACTTGATGAGATCAGGCCAATATGGAGCGAAATTGATTATCTGCCAACCGCACACGGATCAGCCATCTTCACGCGTGGCGAAACACAATCACTTACTACTGTTACATTAGGTACAAAACTTAACGAACAGGATATTGATGGTGTGGTAATCCAGGAAAAACAAAACTTTTTATTGCACTATAACTTCCCTCCTTTTTCAACCGGAGAAGTTAAACGTATTATGGGTGTCGGACGTCGCGAAATCGGCCATGGTAACCTGGCATTGCGAGCTTTGAAAGCCATGATGCCTGATAATACGGTAAACCCTTACACAGTTCGTGTTGTAAGTGATATTCTCGAATCGAACGGATCATCATCGATGGCTACCGTTTGTGCAGGAACTCTCGCACTTCTTGATGCTGGTGTTAAACTTATCAAACCGGTTTCCGGAATTGCAATGGGTTTGATTACCGATGGATCGAAATATGCCATACTGAGTGATATCCTGGGTGATGAGGATCACCTTGGAGATATGGACTTTAAAGTATGCGGAACGCGCGATGGTATCACTGCCTGTCAGATGGATATTAAAGTGGATGGACTTTCGACCGAAATCATGGCACAAGCAATGGAACAAGCTCGTCTCGGACGTTTACACATCCTTGGCGAAATGGCTAAAACCATTACCGAACCACGTGAAGATTACAAACCTCATGTTCCACGTATCGTTAAACTGACTATTCCACGTGAATTCATCGGAGCCGTTATCGGACCAGGAGGTAAAATTATCCAGGAAATGCAACGCGAAACCGGTGCAACCATCGTGATCGAAGAAGTTGGCGAATTCGGAGTTATTGATATTGTTTCGAATAATAAAGCATCTATCGATGCCGTCAAGGAAAAAATCAAACGCATTGTTTCAGTTCCCGAAGTTGGTGATATATACCATGGAACAGTAAAAACAATTACAGCTTTCGGCGCATTCGTCGAAATACTTCCAGGCAAAGATGGCCTGCTTCATATTTCGGAAATAGAATGGAGTCGCCTTAAAGATGTGGAAAGCGTATTGAAAGTGGGTGATAAAATTGATGTTAAGCTAATTGAAGTTGATCCTAAAACTGGTAAGTTAAAACTTTCACGTAAAGTATTACTTCCCCGTCCCGATCAGAACGACAACGGAGCAAAATAAATTTTCGGAAACGGAACACCTTCCCATTATTTGTTAACGGGAAGGTTTTTTTTTGAAAATGTGAAACCTGCTTTCGATTAATCTCGTATTACAGAACGCTAACAAATTTTTATTCATTGTAATATATTAATTAGATCATGATATAATGGGACCAATAGTAATCTATACTAACAGACTGCCCATTGATCATCATTTATCATTATCTGTTAACTAAAAACTCTTGACCTTTTACTTATGAGGCAACTCAAAATAACAAAACAAGTTACCAATCGCGAAACCGCTTCGCTGGACAAATACCTGCAGGAAATCGGAAAAGTAGAACTGATTACAGCCGAAGAAGAAGTCCAGCTTGCACAGCGAATCAAACAAGGCGATCGCGCCGCCCTCGAAAAACTCACTAAAGCCAATCTTCGTTTCGTTGTTTCTGTTTCAAAACAGTATCAGAATCAAGGACTTAGCCTTCCTGACCTTATTAACGAAGGGAACCTTGGTCTTATCAAAGCTGCACAACGCTTCGACGAAACCCGCGGATTTAAGTTTATTTCGTATGCCGTATGGTGGATCCGCCAGTCTATTCTCCAAGCTTTGGCTGAACAATCCCGTATTGTAAGGCTACCGCTAAATAAAATCGGGGCTATCAATAAAATCAACAAAGCCTACGCCAAACTCGAACAACAATACGAACGTGAACCAAACAGCGATGAAATTGCAACATTACTCGAAATTAGCGAGAATGAGGTAAAAGAATCAATGCGTAACAGCGGACGTCACGTTTCGATGGATGCTCCGCTTATCCAGGACGAAGACAATACCATGTACGATGTACTGCGTAGCGACGATGGCCCGACACCTGAAACCGGCCTGCTCTATGAATCGCTCCGAAAAGAAATCGACAGGGCTATTTCAACACTAACCCCTCGCGAAGCTGATGTAATCAAACTCTACTTCGGTCTCAACGGAACTCACCCTTACACGCTGGAAGAAATCGGCGAAAAATTTGACCTTACCCGTGAACGCGTACGTCAAATAAAAGAGAAAGCAATCCGCCGACTCAAGCACACTGCACGAAGCAAAATACTGAAGACTTATCTTGGTTAAAAAATAAAAAGAGCGGATTTGTGTCCGCTCTTTTTTTTATCCGTTTTTTCTCTAATTTTGAATCATCCATTAAGGCACTATTGTTAAAGGAAAAATTCTATGACCATTATTGCACCTTCCATTTTATCTGCCGATTTCCTAAACCTTGGCAAAGACATTGAAATGATTAACAGTAGCCAGGCCGAATGGATTCATATTGATGTGATGGACGGAGTGTTTGTTCCTAATATTTCATACGGAATTCCAATAGTTAAGGCAGTAAAAAAGATTACGAAAAAGCCTCTTGATGTTCACTTAATGATTGTTCAGCCGGAAAGGTATTTTGAAGCTTTCCGCGATGCCGGAGCGGATATTATAACATTTCATTATGAAGCATCGGTGCACCTGAACCGTTCGATCGCTTTGGTTCGTGAACTTGGAATGAAAGTTGGAGTTGTTCTAAATCCGCATACACCTGTCAATGTTCTATCCGAAATTCTACCCGAGCTTGACCTGGTATTGATCATGTCGGTAAATCCAGGATTCGGCGGTCAGAAATTCATTGAAAACACGTATCAGAAAGTCAAATCCTTAAAACAAATGATTCAGTCAACTGGTAAAGATATTCTGATTGAAGTAGATGGCGGTGTTGATTTCTCAAATGCCGCTAAATTATTTCGGGTAGGAGTCAATGTACTGGTTGCAGGGAATACTGTTTTTTCAGCCGCTGATCCTAAAGAAGCTATTGCAAGATTATTAACAAGCAGATAGGTATCCTTTTTCATTTTCCGCTCCAGATGTATCTTCATCTTTTTCACCTGATATTTCTCATTGCTTTGTTCGAGCTGCCCGCGTTTCTTCTATAATACTTTACATTATCTCATACTTTTACCTCTATTCCTTGACCTCTATACCTTTATACCTTTCTACCTATATACCTCTATACCTTATCATTTATACCTTTCCTGAACCAGTCAAAAAATTTTCATAATTCTAAAAATAACCATTGCATTTTGCTTTTATAGTATATATTTGCATATAACATCATTCACACGAGCATTATGAGCAATCTGTTTGCAGGCTTAAGTCCTGAAAAAGTCTGGTATTATTTCGGTGAGATTTGTAAAGTCCCCCGGCCATCGAAGAAAGAAAAACGTATTACGGATTATATTATAAGTGTAGCCCGAAAACTTAATCTGGAGAATGAGATTGACGAAACAGGAAATATCCTGATCCGTAAATCAGCTTCAAAAGGATATGAGCATTTCCCGGTTGTAATTCTGCAAAGTCATATTGATATGGTTTGTGAGAAAAACAGCGATACTTACCACGATTTTAATAACGATCCCATCATTCCCCATGTCGAAGGGGAATGGGTAAAAGCTACAGGGACTACGTTGGGTGCTGATGACGGCATTGGTGTTGCAACGCAATTAGCCATCCTTGAAGCTGATGATCTTGAACATGGCCCGCTCGAAATGCTCTTTACTGTTGACGAAGAAACCGGTCTCACGGGGGCTAAAGGGCTTAAACCAGGTTTTCTGCAAGGGAAGATATTACTGAATCTCGATTCGGAAGATGAAGGCGAACTGTTCATTGGATGTGCCGGAGGGCAGGATACCAAAATTTTGATGAACTACTCAAGAGTCGCTGTAAATTATGATTTTGCTGGTTTTCAGCTAAAAGTTACCGGACTGCAGGGCGGTCATTCAGGTGATGATATAAATAAAGGACGTGGAAATGCGGTTAAAGTCCTTAATAGGATACTCTGGACAACTAGCCATCTTTTTGAAATCCGGATTTCAGAAATAGACGGAGGCAACCTTCGTAATGCTATTGCGCGCGAAGCATTTGCCAATATAATTGTGCCCAACCGCTTTAGCAATGACTTCATCCAGTATGTTAAAAAATGCAATGCAATACTCAAAGATGAGTTCAAGATTAACGATCCCAGTCTGCTTGTCAGTATTCAACCCACAGAACTTCCCTCTTTCCTTATTGATCTGTCCACCCAAGACCGCCTGCTCAATGCATTGTACGCCTGTCCGCACGGAGTAATTGCTATGTCAGCCGATGTTCCGAATTTTGTTGAAACATCAACAAATCTTGCTTCTGTAAAAATGACAGACAAGGTTATCGAGATAGGAACCAGCCAGCGAAGTTCATCCGAACACGGCAAACAGGATGTTTTAAATATGGTTGAAAGTGTTTTCCGGCTGGCCGGGGGAAAAATCACTCATAACGACGGTTATCCGGGCTGGACGCCTAATCCGAAATCGCCTATCCTCGATACTACACATAATGCCTATCTGAAACTTTTTAACCAGGAACCCAAAGTCCTTGCCATTCATGCGGGGCTAGAATGCGGACTTATCGGTGAACAATATCCGGGAATAGATATGATTTCGTATGGCCCGACTATTAAAGGAGCTCATTCACCCGATGAAAGACTTGAAATAAAAACTGTTCAGAAATTTTGGGACCTCACTCTTGAAGTGTTAAAGAATATACCTCATTAATTTACTTTGGGAAAGAGTAATAAAGGCTACCTCTATGGGAGCCTTTTTGTTGTATATTGAATTTATAGTGCGAATCAGAGGTTGTATCTTTAAAAACGCGAAGGGTTGTTATTATAATAGACTGAGGTGGTAGAAATGGGCATAATCCATGATGTGATTATATAAATCTGTCAAGCCTGCGACATTAAATTTCAATTTTATTCAACTTTTGATACTCATTAATAGAATGGTATCCTTATCGTTTTTCACATACCTACTGTAAATCCAATCCTGATTACAGGATTTGTATATGGAGAATCAGGAGTATCATTTAAATTCCATAACACAAGGATGTTCATGGCAGCGTTGCCACCGATCATCTGGCGATATCCACCACCCACAAGCACACTGTTGTATTGCTGCATTTCAACCGGATATCCCGGCACTTTAGTATTATAAAATAACGATTCATATTCTGCGTGCGCAAAAATATTCTCAAAAATCATATACCTGGCAAATACACTCCCTCCGAAAACATTCGTTTCCAAACGGGATGAAGGGTAATACGGATTCTTGTAGCTATAATATTTATAAGAAGGACTTATCCCAATGCCGAGTTTGGGAGTAACTTTATAGCCCACCAGGGGAGATACTTCTATTAATGTTACAGAACCAAATTGCAATCCAAAGCCACCTCCATAAAATAATCGTGATATAAAGTTACTTTCAGGCTTGCTTCTCATCTCATCATTCTGCGCCCTGAGGATATTTACCTGCAAAACAATGAAGATGCTTATTATTCCTTTATATAGAATCAAATTGGGAAATGATCGGTTTTTCATTATAGTCAAATTAAATTGAATGAAGTAAAGTAACAAATATTCCTTCGATTATAGTATAAAACGATTAAAATAAATAGCTATCTTTCTGTCTTTCATGATAATAATATATTTTCAAAATTTATTTTCAAATCCTTGTTGCATAAGTTAAAAAGAATAATACCTTTGCACCCTCCTAAACAGGAACGTTCATTGACGGCAAAACTGCAAAGAATAGCATACTGGAAGCTCATATAAATCATATAGTATTGAGCAAAAGAAGATTAAAGCATCAAGCAATTTTTTATTATCATATACTTGCTGTTTTAATAAATCTGGCTACCTTTGCGCCCCAAAATACATGCAACAAATTATCTTAATTAAATTGTTAAAAAAATATTAAGAAAAAGTTGCAGGTGTTAAAAATGTATTTACCTTTGCACTCCCAACAGCGACAAGATATTCTACATCAGAAAATGAAAGTCAGAATGGGGAATATAAATTGAAATGATCCGCCTGCAAGGGCAAC
>JBAZWY010000048.1:0-24137 GCA_041660125.1 Lentimicrobiaceae bacterium | reverse complement strand
TCATGTTTAGATAATTAGTAGTGTAATTATCTAAATTACTGAATTCCAATGGTTTAACCAAATTTATTTTCACTTATTTTGCTGAAAATCAAACATTTATCTAAGTATTTAACGGAGTATTGTAATATAGAATCTAATTTTTACCTAAAACGATGAAAATGAAAAACTTTGGAAAAGCATTTCTGGCAACAACGATTATGGCGTTTTTTGCCATACAGGCACAGTCTCAAAACAACACTGCTCCCGTAAAACAGCAAGATCAAAAACAAAAAGCAGCCATCGCTACACGCAGTAGTTTTGTTGATAAAAACAACAATGGCATTTGCGACAATTATGAATCCAGGCAAGGACAAGGACGTGGCAGAAATTTTGTTGATAAAAACAACGACGGCATTTGCGACAATGTGAACTCCAGACCAGGACAAGGACGTGGCAGAAATTTTGTTGATAAAAACAACGATAGCATTTGCGACAATTATGAATCCAGGCAAGGACAAGGACGTGGCGGAAATTTTGTTGATAAAAACAATGATGGCATTTGCGACAACCGTGCTACTGTCGGAAATAAGTCTGGAAAATTCTGCAGAAATGGGAAAGGCAGGCAGTACAGAAATGGTCAGGGTCAGGGTTTGGGAAGAGGCCAGGGTTTGGGAAGAGGCCAGGGTCAGGTACAGGATTCCGTGAAATAATACCCAAGGCAAAAGCATGGCAGTAAACTTCTTTAAAATCAAGCCTGTAAAGTGTTAAAAGAAAAAGTTTCAGAAAGAGGTTGAAAATTATATCTTTGAACAGGATTAAGATGTTTCGAACCTAATTACCAGAAAAGTAATTCAACTATTGAACATCCAATAATTTTCAACTTCTTTTTAGCCCCCGATTGATGACTGACCAGGAACTTATAACCGGCTTACAGAACCGCGATAAACCGGCCATTCAATTCCTGGTAGGCAAATACCATAAAAAAGTTATCAAAACGGCTTTCCATTTACTGCAAAACATGGATGATGCAGAAGACCTCGCCCAGGATGTGTGTATTGAAATTCTTGAATCTGTTGGATCGTTTAAAGGCACAGCCTCATTATCTACCTGGATTTACAGGCTTACAGTGAATAAATCGCTCAATTTCATCCGAAAAAACAAACGAAAGCAACTTGTTAAACAGTTCGAATCCTTTTTCCGTAAAGGGAATGACAATGTAGGGTCAGGTGTTGCTGAACCCTCTGAACAGGACAACACCTTCGATAATACCGAGCGACGACAGATCCTTGAAAATGCCATAAACAGCCTGCCCGAGAACCAAAAAACAGCGTTCATTCTCAATAAATATGAAGAGTTGTCGTACAAGGAAATTACCGAAATTATGAACCTCAGCCTGGCAAGTGTTGAATCATTGTTACAAAGGGCAAAACAAAATTTACAGAAGAAGTTAATCGTTCAGTTCTCTGAATACTCAAACAATAAATAACATGGCAAACTGCAAGTTATTACACGAAAACCTGTTCGCTTACGCGGAAAAAACATTACCGCCAGCCTTGATGCTTCAGTTGGATACGCATGTGAACGAATGTTCAAAATGTGCTACGCTCTTAGCAGAATTTAATAGTGTAATGGCAATAATGGAAGATCAGAAATCCATGGAACCACGGCCCTTTGCTGAAACCAGGATTTTGCAGGGAATAGAATCCAGGATGGAGAAACGGCAAAAGTCAGCTTCCCCTGTTTTCGTGAAGATTCTTCAGCCTGCTTTAATTAGTGTGGGAGTTTTAATTGCCTTGTCAATAGGTTTCCTGATCGGCTCTGATTTTGCTGATACACATGCCAAATACAGTCGAAATGAAGAAATGATTGAGGCTGTGAGAAGCGATCTAAACGTGCCGGATTTTATGACTGACGATATTTTTTACTTTACTGAATAAACCCTGTGCCATGAATATTTTTAACAATAACCGAACTGTTTTCTGGATCCTGATCTTTCTGGTAATGATCAATATTACCGCTTTGGCGACTTATTTTGTTTATTCAAGTAAAACAGCAAACCCTCAGGTTCCAGCTTCCGATATAAGACCAGGCTTTGCACTCCGGCAAGAGTTATCCTTAACACCAGACCAATCCACTGAAGTCAATAAGATAAACGCAACCTACAAAATATCAAGCGAAAATGTTGTCGCTGCAATCCGGGAAAAGAAAGCTGAACTGCTGGAGGAACTCTCGAAAGACAGCACAGATATAAACCTGGTGGAAGTACTTGTTAATGATGTAGCAAACGAACAGAAAAAGCTACAGATGGCCAATATAAAACAATTCCTCGACCTCAAGAAGGTTTGTACTCCGGAACAAACACAAAAGCTTTCGCAAATTTATGCTGAATTGTATGGGTGCGTAAATAAAGAGTTTGGAAAAGGCCAGGGAAAGGGAAGAGGCATGAAGTACCGTCATCGGTTTGGGCAGAAGCAAGCAGATACAATTAAATAACTGAAACAATTAACAAATGTGGCGCCGGGTCGCCCTCGCCGCTAAGCCATTCATTTTTCTCGTGCTTACCCTCTCCTGCTGATTTCGATCAGTTCATCTTTTTTTAGAACTTCAACATCCTTTTCTATTAGCCGTATCAGGCCATCTTTTTCAAAACCCTTCAATAGTTTAACGGTACTTTCAGTCGATAATCCGGCAAAATCGGCTATTTCTTTCCGCGAAAGAAATGCGAAAATGCTTTCCCCTTTAAAACGCATGGTATCAAGATAAAGCAGAACATCCGCCAGCCTACCGTGCATTTGCTTGTACATCATGCTACGAATTGTAGAATATAGTGAACTGTCATTTTCATAATACCTGTTAATCAGTCCATAGGCAAATTCTCCGTTACTTTTTATTAGTCCTGCGATGGCATCTTTTTCAATAAGGCAGGCTAAGGTATCTTTTATGGCAACAGTTGAATAATCATAGGTGTGCTTACTAAATGCAGCCGAAAGCCCGATAAACTCGCTACTGCGTATGATGCGCAGGTTAAAATCGCGGTTTGAATCCCCAACAATATATTGACGTGCTAATCCTTCAACAACAAACAGAACACTCGAAGCAAAAGCGCCTTGCTTGGTAAGGTTTTCGCCTTTGCGAAACAATACCTGTATTTTACTGTCTTTAATTAATTCTATTTCTTCGGGCAAAAGGTTCGCAAAACAGGGAGCGCTGAGCCCACCAAGTACACAATCGTCAATAGCGGAGTATGTTTTCATATATTTTCAGGTTGTTAAAATCTTGTTTGTATTGAGATAAAAAACTGGCCGGGAACCGAAAGCCCGAAGTCGGAAGAATTCCGCATCCTTATCCTTTAATTAATACGTTGTGACTAATTTATCAGAAGTTCGATGAATCAATTGATAACTAGCTTGTATCCCGACTTCCGACATCCGGCTTCGATCTTTTCAAACCGCAAAAGTAAGAACTATCTCAATAAGATACTTGTGTAATCTCAACGAACTGTTTATTCAAATTAACAAGAAGTTTCACTTTTGCATACTTAGCCTGTGTAATTTTGCATCGTAATTAAAATAAACATTTATTATGAAACATTCAGTAGATACATTGTGGCAGGGAAATATGAAATTTGATGCCGTTGTAAGCGGTCATCATGTTATCATCGATGCTTTACCTGCCGTTGGTGGAAATGACGAAGGAGCCCGTCCCAAGGAACTCATGCTTGCTTCGCTGGCTGGTTGTACCGGAATGGATGTGATTTCAATCCTCAAAAAAATGCGTGTTGAACTCACCTATTTCAATGTTAGGGTTGAAGCCGAAATGACCGAGGAACATCCCAAACATTATACTGCCATGCACATCATATACGAATTTAAAGGTGAGAACCTCGAAATGGAAAAACTTCAGAAAGCCGTTGACCTTTCGCAGGAACGCTATTGCGGCGTATCAGTTGTGTATCGCAAAGCCATGGAAATCACTTCTGAAATAGTTATACTTTAATGATTTACGAATGACGATTTACGAATTTTCGGACTCACACATTTTCTCGCATAATTCAAATCTTCCCCAATCGTAAATCGTACCTCGTAAATCGTAAATAAAAGTCAATAAAACCAAATCTTTTACTTTAAAATCCCTTACAAAATGCTTTACACAAATTTAAAACACATTGAAACTGCTGCTGATCATCAGAAATTAATCAGCGAAAACGAAAACGTAATGATATGCTGCGGCCGTATGGGTCCTATGTGTATCCCTGTTTACGGAATTATGGAAGATATTGAAGATCAATATACTCATGTAAAATTTGCTGATATGGAATTCGACAGCCCTGAGTCGCACGTTATCCGCAACGCACCCGAAGTCCGTGGCTTTATGGGAATTCCTTTTACTGTGTATTACAAAAACGGGAAACTGGTAAAAGCTACTTCAAGTATTCAAAGTAAAGCCCAGGTTACTGGTATTCTGGAAGCTGAATTTGCTAAATAATAATTAGGGTTTAGGTTTTGGGGATTGGGATTTTGGGGAGAAATAAACTGAGAAGGATGATTCTCTTTAAAATCCAAGTCTTCTGAACCTTACCTTTTTATTAAAATTTCTGATTCCTGTTCAGGAATGCCGATTTTTAGCTTGAATGAATTTTAAAGTTATGACACTAAATAACCATTATAGTGCAATAGTAATAGGTGCCGGACCTGCAGGACTTACTGCAGGCATCTACCTTTCGCGTGCCCGTGTAAAAACGCTTATCCTTAATGAAGGAACTGCCGGCGGACAAATGATCCTGACACACGAAATTGCCAATTATCCTGGTGTTGATAGTATCAGCGGATACCAGCTTTCAAATATCATGAAAAACCAGGCGAAAAAATTTGGTTGTGATATCAAAGCAAATATCATTATCGGGACGCTGAACCTCGAGGGCGATATCAAAGAAGTTATTCTTGATGACGGTACTAAATATACCGCTGATACTGTAATCCTGAGCCCCGGTGGACGTTCGCGCACACTTGGAGTTCCTGGCGAGAATGAGTTAAAAGGCAAAGGCATATCCTATTGTGCTACCTGTGATGGCGATTTCTTTACCGACAAGGAAATATTTGTTGTCGGCGGTGGGAATTCAGCGCTCGAAGAAGCTGTTTCGCTTACAAAATATGCCAGCAAGGTTACCATCGTTCACCAGTTTGATCATTTCCAGGCATTTGAATTTGCCATTGAGGAAGCACGGAGCCACCCGAAAATTAATTTCATGATGGAATCGGCCATCACAGCTTTTCATGGAACCGAAAAAATCGAAGGTGTTGAAATCACTGACCTTAAAACTAATACTAAGCAGAATTACCCGATTGACGGCGTTTTCATCTTTATCGGGTATGTTGCCAATACCGAATTCCTTGAAGGCAAAATTGAATTAAACAAATGGAAGGAGATTGTAGTGGATGCTGATATGCAGACAAGCACCAAAGGCATTTATGCAGCTGGTGATTCCATTGTAAAACGTTACCGGCAGGTTACAACGGCCGTTGCCGATGGCACAATTGCCGCACTTGCTGCATCGAAATACTTACATGAACTGAATCAAAAAAATAAACTAATTCAACACGTATAATTTATGACAACGACTCTTATTATATCAGCGCTGGTTATTTTTGGCTTCATAGCATATGTCTATTACAGTTATAAGAAGATAAAAAATACCCCTGAAGCTGAAACCCATTCATCAATTAAAAACCTCACGGATCAGACTTTCCAGGCACAGATAAAAAGCGGCGTTACTTTAGTCGATTTCTGGGCAGCCTGGTGTATGCCATGTAAAATGATGGCGCCGATACTGAACGAAGTAGCCGAAGAAATCGGTGACAGCGCTAAAATTGCCAAACTGGATGTAGAAGCCAACAGGGCCTCATCGGCCAAATACGGTGTTCGCAATATTCCTACCATGGTACTGTTTAAAAACGGCAAGGAAATAAACCGGTTTGTAGGAGCCAAACCTAAAAGCTTCCTGGTAAGCGAAATCAATAAAGTAAAATAAACAAGAATGAAAACCCTTAATTCATATATTGAACTAACTTCCTGGGCAGCAGGGCTCGACAAAAGCTTCCTGTTTCTTTATAAGAATGGCAGCCCTGTCAGCGACTGTGCTCTAAGTGCATTGAAAGAAGCTTATGATTCAAATCCCGAAGGTTTGCAACTTGGCTTTGCTGATGTTACCAAAGTGCGCGATATACATCCGAATTTTGCCATAAACAGCGTTCCTTCCCTGCTATTTTTTGATAATGGGAAACACATTAATACAATTAAAGGCTGTCATACCACCGGTAGTTTCAAATCCATGATGGAAAATGCTGTATTCCAGTCAAAAGCAGCTGCTGATGGCAAGCCTTCGAAAAATGTAACTGTGTATTCAACTCCGAGTTGTTCGTGGTGCACCACACTTAAGGCGTGGCTTCGCAAAAATAATGTTCATTTTACTGATGTTGACGTGTCGCGTGATCAACATGCAGCAGAAGAACTCGTTCGCCGTAGTGGTCAACAAGGAGTTCCTCAAACCGAAATCAACGGGCAGATTGTTGTTGGATTCAACCAGCAACGATTAAAGGAACTTCTTGAAATCGGTTAATATTCTGCCGAAATCCAACTCTAAAAATACAATCCCTGAAAAAATCCGGGCTAATCCTCTTGGTATAAAATAGTATGCGTAACGTTCTGAAATTACTTGTTGATAAAAGGATCATGATCCTTGCCTTACTTGGGGGCACACTTTATTATTTGGTAAGCACCCCTATCATATTTCGCTTTGGTATGTATTGCTGGCAGGGATTGTTTTAGGAGTTGTTTTCGGGAAAGTATTCTGCCGTTGGGTATGCCCCCTTGGGTTGATGATGGAATTCCTGATGGGCGCAAATCCTGATGGCAAACTCAAAGCAATGTACCAGTACCACAAAATCGGTTGCCCGATTGCCTGGATTTCGGGATGGCTCAACAAATATTCGTTTTTCCGGATAAACATCAACAACGAAACTTGCAAAAACTGTGGAATTTGCGACAAAGAGTGTTACATTGTAGCCATGGAACCTGCAAAATTTAGTTTGTATAAACCTAAACTGGAAAGGCCCGGCGACAGCTATACCTGCTCCAAATGCCTGAAATGTGTAGCAAACTGTCCGAATGGAAGTTTAACCTACAAAGTATAATTTAAATAAACATAAAAAATGAAAGAATTACAACCCGTTAATCAGCATGTGGTAATTGATATTACCAAGGATAACAAAGAACAGCGCACAGCCGGCGGAATTATTATTCCCGACACTTCGCGTGAAAAACCTCAAATGGCTCCTATCATAGCTATTGGTGTAATTGAGAACGCCGAATTAGTGCCTGGCGATATAGTTATTTTTAAACCATACAGTGGAACAGAAATTGACTTTGAAGGTAAGAAATACCTGATTCTCCCCTATGCCGATATTCTGGCAAAGATTGTTGAAACGGAGGAAATATAATTCCCGGATTATTACATTATTGTTTGAATTTTTCTACTAAATAGTACAAAAAGGCAGTAAATTTGCAAATTGTAAAATCCTTATCGAATTCCAAAAATTATTACCTGAATTCTTCAATAAATTACAGAATTACTTTAAATCAAATAAGATTAAAACCAAATGAAAGAAACGTGTAAGACTGAGAACAAACCAAAGACATTCAGGGAGATGATACGGTCTTCGTATTTCTGGAAACCAGCATCAGCTGTGATAATTGGTGGTATAATCGGGTTTTTGTATTATCATTTTGTCGGCTGTGCATCCGGTTCATGTGGTATTACCAGCAACCCGTTTTCAAGTGTACTCATGGGAAGTGTAATGGGATATTTTGTTGTAAACAGCCCTTGCAGGACCTGCTGATTATTAACTGTTTTTAACCCTATAAAAATGGAGATAAAAGAAATTAACACACGCTACAGCGAACTTGCCGATACGGAATGTTGCCTGTCGTGCGGAGGCGCTATAAATTATGCTGAACCTCAAAGAGGCGAAGTATGCGTTGACCTTGGCAGTGGCCGTGGAACAGATGTATTGCGCATGGCCGAATCAGTAGGTGGAACAGGTTTTGCGTATGGTATTGATATTTCAGATGGAATGCTTGAAAAAGCCCGGAAGAATGCAGATAAATTTGGCGTTACCAACGTTCGTTTTGTACGTAGCGAACTTGAAAAACTTGAACTACCCGATAAAATAGCAGACCTGGTAATTTCGAATTGCACACTTAATCATGCCTCCGACAAACAAGCTGTTTGGAATGAAATATTCCGCATCCTGAAAAAAGGCGGACGGTTCGTGATCAGCGATATTTATGCAACAGCACCTATTGCCGACGAATACCGCAACGATCCTGTAGCAGTAGCCGAATGCTGGGCCGGTTCGGTAACGCGCCCCGAATATATGCAACAGCTCGAAAATGCCGGATTTGCTTCGGTCGAAATTCTTGAGGAATCAGCTCCTTACACCAAAGGGAATGCAGAAGTATGCAGTTTTACTATTGCCGGCAAAAAAGCGTCAGGATGTGGTTGCGGCAATTGATACAATGCTAAATGAATAATTCTGATCAAAAAAGAAATGTTAAAAATCAATATTATTTAATACTAAAAAATAGAAATTATGAAAAGCCTCGTAAAGAAAAAAATTGAAGTACAAAAAGTAAACACAAAAAAAGTAGCTCAATGCTGTGCTAAAACTTCGACGACTGTTGTAGGTTGCCACGATTAAAAGTTGTGATACGATAAATAGCCCGGGAAAAGTTTCCGGGCTTGCTTTCTTCGGGAGCAAAATCAACTAGAACCGTGTCGATGATTTATTCCAAACATAATATTTTCTCCAGGATAACCGGATCAGATAACTTTTTTATAGTTAATCTGCTCAGTGGAAGCGCTGATATTTTGAATCCTGCCGAAGGTGCGATGCTCCATGATTTACTTAATGGAAAGGATATAAAGCAGGAGTTCCGAGCAAATCTGGCAGAACAGGGATACCTGGTGGATGTAAAAGAGGAAGATCGTCTTTACCGCAGCAAATACCTCGATTTTGTTGATGTGCGTGAGGATGACGAGGTTCAGTTGTTTTTCGTTCCGAATTACAGTTGCAATTTTGCCTGCACATATTGCTACCAGGACGAATACACAAATGCAAAACAGGAACTCACAACCGAAGTAACTGATGCTTTCTTCCGCTATATTAATCATGAATTTGCCGGACGCAGGAAATACCTTACCGTTTTTGGCGGTGAACCGCTGCTCAGTTCACCAAAGCAAAAGGACATGATTAAGCATTTGCTGAAACTGGCTACTGAATCGGAACTGGAAGTTTGTTTTGTGACCAACGGATATTCGCTTACTGAATACATTGATATACTAAAAACTGCCCGAATCCGTGAAATTCAGGTTACGATTGACGGGAAAGGCAGCATACACGATAAACGTCGTTTCCTGAAAGGAGGCGGAGCCACTTTTGATAAGATTGTTGAAGGGATAGATGCCTGCCTGCAGAATGATTTACCCGTCAATCTAAGAATGGTGGTGGATAAGGAAAACATCGATGGTTTGCCTGAAATGGCACAATTTGCCATTGACAAAGGCTGGACTAAAAGTGAAATTTTTAAGACCCAATTGGGCCGGAATTACGAACTGCATCATTGCCAGGCAACATCCGAAAACCTTTTCAGCCGGATTTCACTATACGAAACTATTTATAACCAGGTTAAACAACACCCTCATATACTTGAATTTTACAAACCTGCCTATTCTATCTCGAAATTCCTTGCCGAAAACGGAAGCCTACCCGATCCTTTATTCGACGCTTGCCCGGCTTGTAAAACCGAATGGGCATTTGATTATACCGGGCACATCTTTTCGTGCACAGCTACTGTTGGTAAAACCGATGAGTCGCTCGGAACATTTTATCCCGAAGTTTCGCACAAAGAAGAAATGATAAATGCATGGGAAAACCGTGATGTTACCGCCATTGCCGAATGCAGCACCTGCAATATGCAACTGGCATGCGGAGGTGGATGCGGATCGGTTGCCAAAAACAGAACTGGAAGCGTTTGTTCAACCGACTGCCGCCCTGTGAAGGAATTACTGGAGCTTGGGTTTAGTGCCTACTTCGACAAATCCTAACCACAAATACTGGAAAGTTCCAAAAGGAATTATTGCATACGGTCATAACACATTGAAAATAAACTCATTTCAGAAATAAATGGTCTGGAGTAAGTAACATAATAAAGTTAATATTTAGTAAATGGATTGCATAAAGTGTACTACGAAAACTTGCCGGACTACAGAAGCATGCGGGGCTCAAAAGTTTGACGCGGAAGAGTTGATGTTGACTTATCACCTTCCCGAAAATATGAAAATTGTTCAGGCCGCCGCACATTTAGTTGACAAAGGCAGGGCCGGAACCTTATCACGCTTGCAGGAAGTAATTGAATTTTCAAAAAGCATGAATTTTCAGCGGATTGGGATCGCATATTGTTACGGGATGGAAAATGAAGCTGCATTAATTACCACGATTTTTAGGGAGTCGGGCTTTAAAATTTTTCCGGTTTCATGCACTACCGGTGGTTTTAAACAATCGGAGGTCAACACAGGAAGCACAATCGAAAAAGTATCATGTAACCCATTGGCCCAGGCTGAACAGATTAACAGCGAATCAGTAGATTTCACTATTACAATCGGACTTTGCCTGGGACACGATATCTTATTCGCTAA
The DNA here is from genome assembly GCA_041660125.1 of Lentimicrobiaceae bacterium. Taxonomy (GTDB): domain Bacteria; phylum Bacteroidota; class Bacteroidia; order Bacteroidales; family UBA4417; genus UBA4417. Next base: position 13,405 of record JBAZWY010000048.1, on the reverse strand, counting down.
ACATATAAAATCATACACCACAACATTGATTGTTAAAGACAGGATTCACGATCACAATCCTATCGACGCATTAAAAAATTAGAAAAGTAATGAAAGAAATAACATCATCTGAATTCGAAACAGAAGTTCTTGCCGGTGGCAAAGTTGTACTCGATTTTTATTCCACCGAATGCCCGCCATGTGATGCACTTGCTCCCAAGTTTGAAGGACTGGCAGCATTGTATGGCAATGATATCAAATTTTATAAAATGTTTCGCCAGCAAAATAAACCTTTGGCTGAAAAATATGGAGTAAAATCCTCACCTACCCTACTGTTTTTCGAAAACGGAGAGCAGGTTGGAAACACACTTACGGGAGGAATCAAACGAAGTGACATCATTCATGAACTGGATAGCATGTTGCCAGCCGAAAGGGTGAAAGAGATTGATGCGCAAATTAAACCCATCGTATCGGAATTTGACGTACTTATCCTGGGAGCAGGACCAGGCGGACTTACCGCCGGTTTATACCTTTGCCAGTCGAAGGTGAATACAGTGCTTATTGATATTGCACTTCCCGGGGGGCATGTATCCACAACCCACGAAGTATCTAACTATCCCGGTTTTATTGATCCGCAGCCTGGTTACATGTTGTCGCACAATATGTCGGAACAAACCAAGTTATGTGGTACCATTTATAAGGTAGCCGTTGATGTTACGAAAATTGACCTGGAGAAGAAAGAAGTTGTGATCGATGAATTTGAGACCATAAAAGCTAAGAAAATCATTATTGCCACCGGCACTTCGCCCAACCTGATGGGTGTTGCCGGCGAAAAAGAACTTAAAGGCAAAGGTATTTCGTATTGTGCCACCTGCGACGCTAAATACTATGGCGACAAAGAAGTTGTTGTTATAGGAGGTGGGAACTCAGCCGTAGAAGAAGCCGATTTTATCAGTAAGTTTGCTGAAAAAATTACGATTGTTCACCAGTTTGATGCCTTCAACGCCAACAAACAAGCCCAGGAGAAATTATTTGCCAACCCCAAAATATCAACCCTCTTTGAGCACGAGCCAAGGTCATTTAAATACGACGGCAATAAAATCGTAACCGAAGTCGAAAATTTAAAGACCAATGAGGTAACAAAACTTGTCAGTGATGGCGTGTTTGTCTTTATAGGGATGAGGCCTAATATCACTATGTTTAAGGATAAACTTGAACTCGATAGTTATGGCTACATTAAAACAGACGAAGATATGCGCACCAGTATGCCCGACATATATGCCGTAGGCGATGTTACAAGCAAAAAATACAGGCAGATTACCACAGCAGTTGCCGATGGAACCATTGCTGCCATTGCCATTGCAAAAGAAATGGATTAACCTTAAAAAACCGGACCATGAACGCAAACCAATTAATCATTGAGCAGCTTAGCCCTTATGATGTGGCAACAACAGTTGAAAAACTTATTGAAACTGCTACCCGCAAGGAATGGCAGAATCCGGCTGTTCACAATCTTCAGCAATCACTTGCAAAATCGGGCAAGGAAGTCAGGCCTGTTCAGGTTGTCGAAATCTGTAAACCTGAATATTCGGGCAATATGCTCGAAAAGAATCATGAACGCATCAGTTCAATTCTGATGCCTTGTCGTATTTCAGTTTACGAAAAAGAGGACGGCAAAACATACGTTGCCTTGTTAAACATGGCTGGCATGACTGGTGGAATGCACGAATCTATTGCCACAGCAATACATGGAGCTTCCGACGAAACGTTCGAAATCGTCAAATCTGTTATTGGGCCCTTCTAAGGCTGGTCTGTTGTGCCTCCCGCCTTCATGAATTTCTTATTTAGCCTGACATCTTTCAAGCTTGCTAAATCTATGAATAGTTAATATCATAACAGTTAAAGCACTGTTTACGTTATTGATTGTGTTAATGTTATTGACATTTAAATTCTCTTATCCATTTCCTGTGAACAGTATTATAATTATCGGCACAGAGCCTCCTTGTCCAAGATGTAAATTGCTGGAAAAAGTGGTTTCAGTAAAAGTTAAGGAATTAGGAATAAATGCAGAGGTAAGGCACTTGGTTTATACAGATGAAGAATCAAGAGCATTTGCTGAAGGATTAGGCTTGGAAACCGGCACAGCAAGTTTAGTTGCCAAAAGGATGAATGTTGAAATTGACAATTCCCGTAAGATAATACCGAACTTCGATTCAGAATTTAATATCGAATATGAGGATTATTTCTACACAAACTGGTCCTACGAATTAGATGAACATTTGAGGATTTTTGAAAATATGGCTCAAGAAGTTGGTTTATTAATGACACCGTCATTAATCATTAATGGTGTCCTGAAACACAGTGGAAGTGTACCCAGGTTTTCACAAATAGAAGAGTGGTTATTGGAATTAAAAGAAGTATAATTTATTATAGATTAGGCTGATTCAAAAAGTTTTGAGAGTGCCTTAATTCATTAACATGCAGAATTAAATTGATATAACAAGATGAAGAAAGTTTTAATTCTTGGTGGCGGATTTGCTGGCGTGCAAACTGCTATTGAACTACAGAAGAAAGGCAACTTTGATATTACCCTCGTTTCTGACCGTGACTATTTATATTTATACCCCATTTCTATTTGGGTTCCTGTTCACATAAAGGAATTTAACGATGTAAAAGTTCCCCTGGCAACCATTCAGAAAAAATATCCATTCAATCTTATAATTGATAAAGTAACTGAAATTCATGCTGCTGAGAATAAGGTAGTCTGCGCAAACCAAACCTTGTCCTACGATTACCTGGTTGTTGCCTTTGGTGCCGAAAAAATGCAGCATAAAGGTATTAATCACACTTTGTCCATCTGCGCCAAGCCTGAAATGGCACTTGAAATCCGGAATAAGATTGATGAACTTGTTCAGAAAGGCAGTGGAAAAATTGCTATCGGTTTTGGTGGAAATCCAAAAGATAAATCTGCCGTTCGTGGCGGACCTGCTTTTGAATTGATGTTTAATATTCAGCATTATTTAAAAAAGAAAAGATTAGCCAGTAACTTTGAATTGACATTCTTTGCACCCATGGACGAACCCGGAGCCAAAATGGGTTCTGGCGCATTGAGCATGTTAGACAAAATGTTTACCCGATACAATATAAAAACACGTTTTGGCAAGAAAATTTCTGAGTTTGTTGAAGATGGCGTCATTTTCGAGGATGAATCGAAGCTGGAAGCAGATTTGATAATGTTTATTGCAGCCGGAACGGGTTCTGCAATATTGAAAAATACAGACTTACCTCTTTCAGATTCTGGATTTTTGAAAATCAATAACTATGGGCAGGTTCCCGGATTTGATAATGTATTTGCAGCAGGAGATGCTGCAGCTTACGAAGGCCCGGACTGGATATCGAAACAAGGTCATATTGCTGAAATTATGGGCCGTAATGTGGCTGATAATATTATTGCTGTTGCTAATGGACATATTGCTCATAAAGGCTATCAGGAGCATTTAAGCATTCTATGCGTTATGGATACCGGCGATGGAGCTGCCTTTGTTTACCGAAAAGGTGAAAGAGCATTTTTACTTCCAATGCCTTTTATAGGCCATTGGCTCAAACGAAGCTGGGGCTGGTATGCCAAACTAACAAAAGTGGGCAAATTACCCCGATTCCCGGGGATGTAATTTTAAGTGAAGAGTACCCTACGCTAAGTCACATAAGCTTTGTCATCCCTCGATTTGTTGCCATAATTTCATTGTTAAAGGTCTGCAACGAATTTTTACTAATAAAATCAGACGAATAGATTCAAACTGAATTTTCCTGGCTTCCGACTTCCGATTCCAGTCTATCGTCTTTCGGCAAAAAAATAAACCTAAACAAGTACAAAAACATGAAAGGAAATTTCGAAACTATAATTAACGACTCCCGACCTGTTATTGTTGATTTTCACGCCTTGTGGTGCGGGCCGTGCAAGGTTCAGTCTCCGATATTGAAGGAATTAGCTGCTGAACTCGGAGATAGGGTTAGGGTTATAAAAATTGATGTGGATCAAAACAACTCTATTGCTACTCAATACCAGATTCAGAGTGTTCCCACCCTCATTGTTTTTAAAAACGGGAAACCGGTCTGGAGGCAGTCAGGAGTAGTTACAAAGGCTGCTTTGAAGGGCGTTTTGTTGCAGAATATTTAACTCAACAATAAATCGATACCAATATTAAGGACTTTTAGTGCTCATAATTTAGAGGCATAGCTGTCGCTTCTTCGAAATAAGCTTCTTAATCGAACTGCTCAACGTATAAAATTGTCTGAATCAGAATAGGGTTGCTATCTGGAAGCCGTAAGCAGAAAAATAGGATATTCTGTTTTATTGCCTTCTTCATCCATTTTCTCAATGGTATAGCATTTTTGATGTTGAATATCCCTGTATCCAATCGTTTTCATAGTACTGGCCAGGATTTCAACATCAAATCCCAGGTGTCCGTTAAACCCTTCACTATGAAATGTTCCGTCCTCGGTGTATAAATCAGCAATAGCTATAAAACCACCGGGTTTTAATAACGAATAGAATTTAGCCAACATCGCATCAACATCCTGAACATGATGCATCACCATCTGGTTATAAATCATATCGAATTTGCCGGTATAATCCTGGTGTTCAAGATCAAAGAACAGCGGCTTCATGTTTTGAATATGCTGGGCGGCAATTTTTTCTTCTGTTACCGCTGTCATTTCGCGCGAATTGTCCATCAGGGTGATTTCGGCAAATATATCTTTTAGCGCAAAACTCAGTAAGGCGGTTCCAGAGCCATACTCAAGTGCTTTCATGCCCTTTTGCAGAGGTATTATTTTACGGATTGCTTTTGCAACAGCTTCCGACCTGTCGATATAACGCTGATTTTTATCCCAATCACGGGCTCTTGCATCAAATTCACTCATGGTTAAAAGTTAATGGTTAATGGAAAATAGGAAAAAAGTTATTGTTGCATATCATGCAGTCTAATAAACCAGGGTTTAAGCTTTTTGTTCAGATACCTGTAAAATCCCAAATTGAAAAGAAATTTATTGGATTGAGCCGACCGCAAACACATCATATCCGTTTTCTTTGGCCATTTGCATGGCCTGCTGATTTTGCATGATAGCGCCTCCCCAATAATTATGATCATAGATGTGTGGTGTTTTAAACCAACTGTCGATGTTCATTATGATTTCAATTTGCCGGGTTTTGTTTTCTTCAATCGTAAACGATGAATTGGGCAGTTTAACACTAAAATAATTCTGTACAAAAGCGTAAATGGAATCCACGTTAATTACATTGCTTTTATATAACTGCCCTATTCCCAGGTGAAAAGCAAAGCTCTTAATTACATTTGATTCATCCTTCCAACTGCCATTAATCATCATATAATGATAGCCTCCACCTAAAAAATCAGGCCACATCATATTTACTTCAGGCGGGTTAACAAACATGAACGACTTGTTTTTTTCTTCGGTGATACCGAAAACAAAAGAAACTGAATCGTACGCCCCGGTTTGGATATCATCATACACATCCCACTTCAGGGTTTCGGGCATATCAATATCTACATAATGAATATCTGTCCAGTCGCTGATAAGTTTTTTAGTTCCACCCGATTTATGAAGCGTTACATCCGATATAAAATACATCACCTGGTTTATCTCGTAGGGATTTCCGGCTGCATTAACATATTTCATATTATCTTTCTCCAGGGGTAGTCCATCAACCAGGTGTGTAAAATTGAAAGAAATATGCCCTGTAGGTTGTATAGGATCAGGCTTGTCATTGTTACACGATACATTTGTAAGCATCAAAAAGCCAAACAACGGGATTGCCAACAGGGAATATTTCACTTGCATTAGATTGAAAGATAGAGATTAATAAAAAATACTCTGCCAGGTTCATACAACTTTTCTGCAGATCCGACTATTCTACGGTTTAAATGTTCGTAATACGATACATCAAAGATATTATTTACTCCGGCATTGATATTGATATTTTTACTCACATTATAAGAAAACGAGAAATTCAGAACAGAAAAACCTGGTGTTTCCGGCTCATAAAATGCTTGCGAAACATGTTGCTGAGCCGCCACCAAACGGTATGATAATTTTGGTATAAGTTTCCCTTTCAATAAACGGTAGTTTATGCTAATTGTTGTTTCGAAAGGTGGTATTTCGGGAAGCGCATCGTTCTTTATAAGCGTGTCTCCTGTAACCTGTCCGGCTGTAATAATGTATTTAGTTACTTCGGGAATACGGCCATACGTGAGAGCAGCCACTATACTCATTCCAAGTTTGTATGCCAGGGGAGAAGTATATCCTACCTCAAAACCTGTAAACCTTGCATTATCAACATTTACAAATTGCTTTACTCCAGGCGCACCTAATGTTCCAGGCGTAATAACTGACGAAGGGAGCAGCTTTGCCGAAATATAATCCTTCACATAGGAGTAAAATCCATTAACATAAATACTACCAAGTTTTTGATCCGAAAACTTAAAAGTAAGATCAACTTCGTTGTTTGTTTCAGGCTTTAGCTGAGGATTTCCGAGGTAATCGTAGCTGTCATATCCTACGGCTAACAGTTTAATATACCGCTCCAGCATATTCGGGCTCCGGGTGCCGCGGGCAACAGCTAATGAAACTGAGAAGCTTGCATCAAAATAATAAGTTACTCCAAGGTTAGCGCTCAGGTTGACAAATTGCGAAGCGGTTTTATTAAAATATTCAACGCCATCTTTAATCAACACCAGGGTGTCTTGCGAATCAGCTTTATTCATATCCATGCGAATGGCTGCATCAACTGCGAACGAACTGAAGGTTGTATTATACCCGGCAAACAATCCCGCATTCTGTATGACAGCCTTGTTCCAAAGATTGAAATTCTTAGTGGAAGTTCCGCCCATCATTTCCATGGTCATGGTGCGTACGCCATCCTTGTAAATATTTTCAAAATCAAGACCTGCTAACAGGTTTTGATCTTTTATTTTCATTCCCATGACAGCTTTTCCACCCGTATTGATGGCATCCACATCAGCAACCATCTGTTTGGTGTTCCAGGTTTCGCGATTGCTGTTATCCATTACATGATGCACAATTGCGCGGTACACTTTAACATCCAAGGTTCTAATGCTCTTTGATAGGTTTTTAGCCAAGTAATCCATTGACATCATGCGTGTGTCGTCACTTTTTTCATCCATGGTAAGTGCAGGAAACATAACATCCCTGCCATGTGACTCGTTATACGAAAGCAAAATATTCTGCTTCTGCGAAATGGCATACCCGACTTTTGCGCCATAATTGTATTTCCTGAAAGATGTACTGTAAGTAGTTGATTCTCCATCGGATTCCCCGCTTTTATAATCGCCGTACTTGCGGTATCCGCCTGAAGCCCGGAAGTAAATCTTACTGTTACCGCCATATAACGAAAAATATTCTTTCGCGCCGTCCCAGTTGGTTTCATAACCAAACATAGCATTACCGTGAATCTCAAATTTGGGATAAGGATGCGGATCCTCAGTTTGCAGATTAATCACACCACCCAAGGCCGGACCATAATTAAGCAGATACGGGCCTTTCACCACGCTAATTTTAGAAAGTTCCTCAATTTCAACACGCGATGAAACCGGATCCATACGGTTTGGGCAGCCATTTTCTATTTTCATGCCACCATCCAGTACTATGTTAAGCTGGCTGAATTTGAAACCGCGAATAACCGGGTCAATGGCTCCGCCACCTTTACGAATTCCCGAAACATTGGGAATACTGCGCAGGTAATCTCCCACATCACGGGTAGAAACCGATAGCATGATTTCTTTTGATACCTGGATAGAGATGAAAGGTGTTCGTTTGATCTGCTGGCCAGTAATCTCAATGGCTTCAAGATTGATAGTGTCCGCCAAATCCTGCGATTTTAAACCGGAAGTAACCATCAGGAAACTGATGATTATTAAATATATTTCCTTTTTCATTTGATTTGTTTTTAATAAACTAATCGCTTTTTCGCAATTATGGCGAAAAGCATTGTATTTTATGCAAACCGAGCATGCAGAGTCGGGAAATAGATTAGAATAAAAGTGAACTCATTCATGTATAATCATCAACTGACAAAGATAATCATTACTATAGAATGCGAAGCGGTTTTTATAATAGCACAAATATACAAATAGGATCTCACTATTCCGGAGAATTCATAAGGCATTGCCTTAATTTAATGACAAGCGGGAAATTATTTTTTTTGGTGATTTAAACCCATATTACGCAATAGAAAAATATTTTAATATTTTGATACTCTGTAGTTTGTCGTGTTTTTTGCATACACGCCAACGGCTGACGCTAAGACAAGTGCGGGATTAAATTGTTGCTCAACTGTCTGCCAGCATTACCTGTCCCGATTTTTCGGGAAATGTATGTAAAAATTTCAAATGTTCAACGAACACGCATACCCGCATTTGCTATAGCGTTTGTTAGCATTAGTACTTTTTTCAGTCCACAAAAGTTTCCTTGATAACTTCCTTACATGTCTTGATTTCTGATTTTGTTAGTTTGCCTAAAACTTTCAGAATCCTGACTTTGTCAACTGTTCGGATTTGGTCAAAAACAATCATACCTTTCTTTCCGTCATGTTCAACTGCTACCCTGGTAGGATACCGTTTCAGGTTTGTAGTCATAGGAGCAAGAACAATAGTATTAAGATACTTATTCATCTCGTCAGGTGAAACAATGACGCACGGTCTTGTCTTCTTTATTTCACTACCTAAAGTCGGGTCCAAGTCGACCAAAACTATCGAATACTGCATTATTTCCATTCTTCGAAAGTTTCATGGTCAAACACATCGTTTACTAACAATTGATCATCGTTTTCAGAATGCATTTTTTGAAATGCTGTTTCCCAATTCTTTCTTGGATTTTCGATTGGTTTAAGAATTATTCTTCCTTTCTCTAGAATAATTTCAACCCTTTCGTTGATATTATATTTCTCAAGAATTGACTTGCTTAATCTAAGTCCTCTAGAATTTCCTATTTTGATAATAGATGTTTCCATATTGATGTCTTAATTGTGACTACAAAGTTATTACATATTTCTCAATTATCCAAATTCCGGGATTTTCTTAAGTATTAATGATAACAGCCGACGCTATTGCAAGTGCGGGAATAAATTGTTGTTCAACTGTCAACCAGCACTACTTGTCCCGATTTTTCGGGAACTTGTCCCGATTATTCGGAAATGCATGTAAAGGTTTCAAATGTTTCAACGAACACCCAAACCCGCATTTGTTATAGCGTTTGATATAGGGCGTAGTTATTTTCCAAGACTGATTTTAAAATTAGGCAATTCAACACTTAACATGACTTTCGCCTGTAAAGCATTAAATACTCTCATAAGAGTTTCAATTGTAACATTACTGGCATTATTTTCAATCCTTGAAATTTGAGCTTTTTGCACGCCAATAAGTTTCCCGAGTTCTTCTTGGGTTAACTTTCGCTCTTGTCTTGTCTGTTTAATAGCCTGCCCAATTAAGTCCATTTGTAATTCATACTCAAATCTGTCTCGGTTTGGCGTGCCAATTTTACCGATAAGTTTGTCCTGAACTTCGTCTAATGTATGTGTTTTCATTTCTTTGTCTTTTTAGTGATTTCTTTGTCTTCAAAATATCGTGAACGAATTTGCTTTGCCTTTTGGATTTCGCTGTCAGGTGTTTTACTGGTTTTCTTGACTATTCCATGCGTCGAAACAACAGGTGTATTTTCAGAATCTGTCTTGTCCCAAAATGCTAACAGTCTGTAATGCAGTCCTTGATAAAGAGTCCCGAATTCCCATATTTCATCTTTTAGTTTTTTGAATAGTTCAGGATCGTGTCTTGTCTGAACCCTACGAATATTAAAAATGATTTTTTCGTAGTGCTTCTTCTCTAGATTACTGAGAAATTCAAAAGTCTCGTCTAAAAATACAATGTCAAAAAAATTGTCCATTCATTTGATTCATGATAGTGCAAAGATACATAAAATGTTTCATTATATAGAAACTATTTTCGGATTGGATTTTTTTCACTATGGCCCATAACGACCGTGTGTATGAGCCGTTGCGTTGCCAAAGCGCTTTGTTGTCTAGTTACTACAAGGTAACCAAGTGAGCAGACTTATGCAAACCCTCTGCCAGCAATGGCTTATACACGCTGTTGTGCGTTCGTGCATTTTATTTACTATCTTTTTCTTTTAATGCTACATATAAATTTATCTCAGGATTTTTTCCTAAACTCCTATCATCGTGTAATTCAAAATCTCCAATAACATCTGATGGTTTATATTTAGACTTTGGAAGCCACTCCGTATAAATAAATCTTTTCATTCTGCCCATTGTAATCCCCCAAGCAATCTTACTTTTTGGTTGAATTCGAAAAATTGCAAATGTTAAAGCTGGTATTTCATATGATTGTAATCCATTTGGAACACTGTCTATCATTGTCACGACATCTCCAATTATATATTTAAAAGTTCCCTTTTCTTTGTTATAATCCTTACTAACATTTAATCTAGCCCAAGGTTCCTTTCTATTTGGAATAGGATTCTTATTTATGATATCATTAAAGTCATTTGCTACCTTTCCAACATCTTTGTAAATATCTTTATCATTTGTGCTTATTTCCAATCCAATGATTTGGATGGGTTTATCCAGTTTTACAATCTTTGGTTCTGATTTATCAATATTACCAATCAAAATAAAGTATGATGTAATCGCAATCAGGATTAACACTATAACTATTATTAAAATTGCTTTCATATAATTTATTTTATTGATGAGTGTCTTTGTCTTATAACGGCCGACGCTACGGCAAGTGCGGGAATAAATTGTTGCTCAACTGTCTGCCAGCACAAATGTAAATAAAGATTTCAAATGTTTCAACAAACACGCAAACCCGCATTTGCTATAGCGTTTGTTGGTATTAGTCGTTGTCTATCTCGGAATATTTAGTTTGTCAGGATTCTGTCTACAATCCCAAACTTTCAGGATTACTATGCGGTTCTCAAGTATCTCGTAAAATAAAATATAATCTTCAATAATCAGACCTCTAATTTGATCAAGTTTAGTTTTTATTCCTAATTCAGGATTTTTCGAGACAGTTAAAAGTTCTGTCTTAAACTTTTTATAAAGTTTTCTTGAGTATAGTCCGCTTTTGTTTCTTTTAGTGAAGAATTCAAGAATTTCTTGTAATTGAATTTCAGAATTTTTTGTCCAGATTACTTCTCGCTTAGCCATTCTTCTACTTTTTGATCCATTTCTGATTGTGAAATAACATTTCCCTTTTTCCCTTCTTTACTTGCAAAAAGCAGTTCTTTCTCCTGGTCAGCCGTTAATTCAATAAAGGACTCTTTTTTCTTGTAGTCCAAAATTGTTTTGATAGCATTGAGAAAGTCAATGTCTTCAATTCTGGAAATCCTATGAATTAGTTCTTGTTTCAACTGAATGGTATTCATTGTTTTTCGTCTTTTAATCCGGTATAAAGGTACAAAATTTCTATGGATTCAGATAAATTCTACAAATGTAAAATTTTGGTTTACAATTAATGCCAACGGCTACGCTATGGCAAGTGCGGGATTAAATTGTTGCTCAACTGTCTGCCAGCATTACCTGTCCCGATTTTTCGGGAAATGTAAATAAAGATTTCAAATGTTTCAACGAACACGCAAACCCGCATTTGCTATAGCGTTTGTTGGGCTTAGTTGTTTTTCAAGCTATCTCAATTCCGTATTTTTGAATTTCACTCAAAAAGTCACCGCTGTCATTGTCCCTTTCAATAAGAATAGGTTCGATTCTGTCATCAATCTGTCTTCTTAACTTCCACAACAATGGATGAATAGAAAAGTAATCTCCGTCAATATGGCTTACGACTATTGCAACATCAATATCACTATCTGCTCTGTTTGTGTCCTTCGCGTAAGAACCAAATAGGTAAACTTTCTCAAGTGGGAAGTAATTCTTGAGTAATAGCCTGTATTCTTTAACTTTATCTATAGCTTCTCTTTTATCCATATTTGTAATTCTTTAGTTCTTTTCAAAATTTCAAGACATTTCTTTTCGGTAAGACTTTTCAGCAGTCGTTCTTTATGAGAAGGATATCGAGCCTCAATATTTAGCGGCTCTATTTGGTCAATAAAATCCTTTTGTTCTTCAGAGAAAGATTCGTAAAAGTCACCCTTTTTCGCCAAGTATGATAAGCTATGAGAAAACGGAGCTGTCTCTGATTTTGTACTTGTAAAATAGGCTTTAAAAACTTTCTCAATTGCTTGATGGCACATAAAGCCAACATACAAATATCTCTTGCTTCGAAGCATTGCCTCAGCAGTCTCCAAATCATAGTCGGATATTTCAATCCAGTATTGTACCTTGTCTTCCATTACTCAAACTTCAAATCAAAGGTAGAACAAAAATTCGACTCTAGAAATTCTCTCTGTCGAATTCGGTGGTCCACAATGGTGCATAACGGCCGACGCTATGGCAAGTGCGGGATTAAATTGTTGCTCAACTGTCTGCCAGCACAAATGTATGTAAAGATTTCAAATGTTTCAACGAACACGCATACCCGCATTTGCTATAGCGTTTGTTAGCAACTGTTTTTATTTAACTTCAGTCGTAATGAAATCTGCATTTTGCTATTAATATTTCATCGTCTTTCACTTTATATATCAATCTATGTTCACCATCAATTCTACGCGACCAAAATCCTTTATATTTATGTTTCAAAGGTTCTGGTTTTCCTTTGCCCGAAAAAGGAGTTCGTGAAATGTCTTTTAATAAATCATTTATTTTCGATAAAATTTTCTTGTCGGTCTTTTGCCAGTACAAATAATCCTCCCAAGACTCATCTACAAATATGTATCTCATAGCTCTAAAAGATCTTTCTGAAATGATGAACCTGTATTGAGTTTTTCAATGGCCGAATCTAATCGTTTTTCATTTGTCTTGGATGACAACTCATGATATGTTGCATTAAGAGAATTATACTCGTCTAATGACATTATAACCACACCACTGTCTTTGCCTCTGTTAATTATCAAGGTTTCAAAGTTTTCAGTCACGCGGTCAAGATACTGCTTAATATCTTTTCTAAAATCGGAAATTGTTGTTGTTAACATGATAATGATTATTTGTACGTTTCAGAGTACAAATATAAGTACAAATATTGAAATATGTCATTTTGCTCAGATTTTTTCTTAAAATAGTTGCTAACGAATGACGCTATGGCAAGTGTGGGAATAGATTGTTGCGCAACTGTCTGCCAGCACAAATGTATGTAAAGATTTCAAATGTTTCAACGAACACGCAAACCCGCATTTGCTATAGCGTTTGTTAGCAGCAGATTTTCCTTCATTTCGTCTTTTTTCTTTTCTATTTTTTGAGTTTATGTCCAAATTTTCGGTA
>JBAZWY010000047.1:3341-24327 GCA_041660125.1 Lentimicrobiaceae bacterium | reverse complement strand
AGGAGTAAGGAGTAAGGAGTAAGGAGTAAGGAGTAAGGAGTAAGGAGTAAGGAGTAAGGAGTAAGGAGTAAGGAGTAAGGAGTAAGGAGTAAGGAGTAATACTAGTAGCATTCAGCATCCAGAAACCAGAAACCAGTAACCAGAAACTCCTTACAAATACAAATCAATCAACCCTTCCGGGGCTTCAATATGAATAATTTTATTTTTTCGATCAATCTTTTTAACGATTTCATCCACGATGGGCACCAGGATTTCCTTTCCGTTAAAATCAATTACCAACAGCGACTGCTGGGGCATTTCAAGCACGGTTCGCACGGTTCCGGTTTCGCCGTGATTTGCATCAATTACAGTGAAGCCTTCAATTTCAATAGAATATAACTGTGCGCTTTTTTGCTTTGGCAACAAACCAACCGGAATATAAATCTCACAGCCGGCAAGGAGGGATGCATCTTCAGTACTGTCAACATCCAGGAACTTTACCAGCGCCTGACCTTTAGGCCGGGGTTGGAGGAGTTCAATAAAAAATGGAATCAGGTTCTCATGGATTTTGAGAAATACTGATTCCAGTTTTTTAATTCGCGAAAGTGTTTCAGTATCAACCTGAAACACTACTTCGCCTTTTGTGCCGAAAGTTCTGACGATCTTTCCCAGTTGGAAAAGTTCATCTTGTTTCATAATGAAATTATTCTTTTTCTTCTTTTGCAGGTGCTTCAGGAGCTGCTTCTTCAGTAGCTTCGGGAGCAACTTCAGCAACTACCTCGGGAGCAACTTCAGCAACTACTTCAGGAGAAGCTTCAGCAACAACTTCAGGAGTTTCTTCAACAACCTCAGCAACTTCTTCTTCAACTTCTTCTGCAGTTACACCGGCTGCTTTTTTAGCTTCTGCTGCTAATTTTTTAGCTAATGCATCGGCTTTAGCCTGGTTTACTTTAACTTCAGCTTCGAGGCGTTTTTTGTCTTCGGTTTTTGCTTTCAGACCAATGTCGTTTTTAGCGCTCTCAATTTTACCAGTCTTCACAGTCTTCCATTCTTCGAATTTGGCCTGAGCCTGTTCTTCGGTCATTGCACCTTTAGCAACGCCTTTCAGCAAGTGGTGCATATAAGCTACACCGGTATATCTTAAAATTGCCTCAACAGTTTCTGTAGGTTCAGCACCTGTTTTAACCCAATAAAGGGCGCGGTCAAAATCAAGCTGAATGTCTGCAGGCCGGGTAATCGGATTGTAAATGCCAATTTTTTCAATAAAACGTCCGTCACGTGGTGCACGACCATCAGCAATCACGATATGGAAGTAGGCCTGGCCTTTTTTTCCAAATCGCTGTAATCTCATCTTTGTTGCCATGTAAATTGTATTAGTTAATTGGTTAATTATAAAACCTTGTCATATAAATAGTTACAATTAGATGCAGGTTTTTATTTTAAGGGTGCAAAGGTAGGATGTAATTTTTGATTTTCAAAGCATTACAGTTCAGAATCATGAAATATTTTGGCTTTGTGTTTCATTTTGTTGAATCGATCTGTTGCCTGCTATGATTCTGAAGCCTGTAATACCGCTTTACACGGGGAGATAAGGCTAATATTAAAATAAATACTCCCAATAACCCGAAAGTGCCTTGTATCACTGAGCCTGTGTGAAGGATCATCATTTGAATATTGATCCAGATAATAAGCATAATAGCTGAATAGAGAGTATATGTCCATGCCCAATGATACTTTTTATAGATATTCAACCTATTTATAATTGGCCAGGGTGGTTTAAAAATTAAAGGAAAAATAAGAAATAAAGGGAAAAACCCTAGCAGCAAAAAAAGAATAATGCCCGGAATAAGGTAGCTGGAAAATGCTGATTCTTCAAGCAACGTTATAGGTAAATGAATACTATCTCCTGAAGGATCATTCATTAGGTTGATGCCTCCGTAAATAGCACCCAAGGCTTCAATGGCTATGGCTAAAATTAAAATATAAATTTCTGCAGTCTTGCGATTCGATTTCATAAGTGCAGGCTTCGTTTTTTTTTATTTATTCAGTTTTTGATCGTTTCGTTTTAATGCTGTGGAAAAGGATAGTTAGAAAGTAAAAAGTTTTTTGAGGTTAATTCATCCTTTTAGTTTTACCTGTATTATTCGTGCAGAAGATAAAAGATAAAAGTAAAAAGATAAAAGTCAGGCAGTTGCAAACCATTTTCATGATTTATTTTGTAAAGATGATTTTTATGATTGCCTTCATAATGTTTTGTTCCTTTTGTCATTATCCTTTTATCTTTTGTCTTTTTTGAAGTTTATGAATTAATCAAGTTAAGATGGGTAGTCTAAATGGGCAAATAAATAGTATAATAAATTCACCAGATGTTCTTCTCTGAATAAATTGGGAGTATTTCAGAACAAGAAGTAACTATTTAACATTTAGCTTTGAGTCAGGTAACAATTATTTAACAAAGCTATACTATTTCCATTTAAATGCACATTGCAGGCATTATTTTTTCGATTTAATGAAGGTACAAGAAATTTCTGAAAGGAATATGGCTTGCTATCAGGCATCAGTCCAGCTCTTACATAAATTCTTTTTTAGCATGGATTTACTATAATTTATCAACATTATATAAAGATAATTATTATAAAAGGTACCTTAGCAAATTCCATAAGGATATAGTAAATAATTGATAATCAAGTAATACATGCCCAAATTTAGTCATCTTCACGTACATTCACAATATTCATTACTCGATGGAGCAGCCGAAATACCGGCTATGTTCGCCAAGGCTGTTGCCGATGGTATGCCAGGTATTGCTCTTACCGATCATGGTAATATGTTCGGTGCTTTTCAGTTCATTGCCGAAGCAGAGAAAATAAACAGCAAGCATGCAAAACCTATTATAAAGCCAATACTTGGTTGTGAATTTTACCTCGTTGACGATCGTCATAAGAGAAAATTCACTGGTGGCGAAAAGGACATCAGGTATCACCAACTGTTGCTTGCAAAAAATGCAACTGGCTACCGGAACCTTGTTAAGCTGGCTTCTCTTGGTTTTATCCAGGGTATGTATGGCAAATATCCCCGGATTGACAAGGAGTTATTGCTGCAATATCACGAAGGACTTATCGCCACAACCTGCTGCCTGGCTGCTGAAGTTCCGCGTGCAATATTGCGTAAGGGTGAAGCCGAGGGCGAAAAGGTTTTTAAATGGTGGCTTGATCTTTTTGGCGAAGATTATTATATAGAACTGCAACGTCATGATATCCCTGATCAGAATGAAGTAAACCTTGTACTTCAGCGCTTTGCTGCAAAATACAACGTGAAAATGATTGCCAGCAACGACTCGCACTATGTGGAACAAGAAGATTTTAATGCACATGATATCTTGCTATGCGTAAATACCGGCGAAAAACAAAGTACACCAACTTTTCGCGAGTATGCCGAAGATGATGCCATGGTAAAAGGCCGTCGTTTTTCATTTTATAACGATCAGTTCTTTTTTAAAAATACAGAGCAGATGAGCCTGCTCTTTGCCGACGTTCCTCAAGCCATTGATAACACCAATGAAATTGTCGATAAAGTTGAAATTATTCAGCTTAAGCGTGATATTCTATTGCCTAATTTCCCGGTACCACCTCAGTTTATTACGCACACAAGCTCTTTATTTGTCGAGAGTAAAGATAGTTACGGGCAAAAAGAAATAACGCCTGATGTGCGCAACCAGTGGGAGTTTCTGAAACATCTCACTTATATCGGCGCGAAAGTCAGGTATGGCGAAATCACACCTCAGTTGCGTGAGCGGATCGATTTTGAGCTGCAGACCATACACGATATGGGTTTTGCCGGTTACTTCCTGATCGTGAGCGATTTTATAAAAGCAGGACGCGATATGGGTGTTTATATCGGGGCCGGTCGCGGTTCAGCAGCCGGTAGTGTTGTAGCGTATTGTACTGCTATCACCAATATCGATCCTCTTAAATACAATTTGCTGTTTGAGCGTTTCCTGAATCCCGAACGTATCAGCATGCCTGATATTGATACGGATTTTGATGACCAGGGAAGGCAGAAAGTAATTGATTACGTGGTGCAGAAATATGGCCAGAACCAGGTAGCCCAGATTGTTACCTACGGAACCATGGCCGCAAAAAGCAGCATCAAGGATGTGGCGCGCGTGCTCGACCTCGACCTGAGCATCAGTAATTACCTCACTAAACTGGTTCCTGATAAACCTGGGATCAAACTCAAACGGGTGCTCACGGCTCCGCTTACGGCTAAAGAGGGCTTAAAATCATTGGAGGTTAAGGAGGAACTTCGCTCGGAGGATATGGACAATATCCGAAAGATAAGGGAAATATATAATTTTACAGGTGCCGACACTTCGATTCTCCTGCAGAAAAAGGTTCTGGAGTTAGCCTCGAAACTTGAAGGCTCAGTTCGCGGCACCGGTATCCATGCTGCAGGAATAATTATTGCGCCTACCGATCTTACGGATCTTATTCCAGTGTGTACGGCGAAAGATTCTCCTTTGTGGGTAACGCAGTTCGAAGGGAATGTTATCGAATCGGCCGGTGTAATTAAGATGGACTTCCTGGGTTTAAAGAACCTTACCATCCTGAAGGATGCCCTGCAAATGATCGAAGAAAACCACGGGGTTAAATTGGACCTGGATACCATTCCGCTCGACGATACTGCAACTTTCGAACTTTACCAGCGGGGTGATACCGACGGAACTTTCCAGTTTGAAAGTATCGGTATGAAACAGCATCTGCGCAACCTGAAACCCGATAAATTCGAGGATCTCATTGCCATGAATGCGCTCTTCCGCCCGGGCCCTATCAAATACATTCCCAATTATATAGCCCGTAAGCACGGACGAGAAGCGGTTACGTACGATCTTCCTATTATGGAAGAAATCCTGCACGAAACCTATGGAATCACAGTTTACCAGGAGCAGGTAATGCTGCTTTCGCAGAAACTGGCCGGCTTCAGCAAAGGTAAAGCTGACGAACTGCGTAAAGTAATGGGTAAAAAGATCCGTGAAAAACTTGATAAAATGAAACCCGAGTTTATCCTGGGTGGTACCGAAAATGGTCATCCCGAAGATAAACTGAATAAAATATGGACCGACTGGGAAGATTTTGCATCCTATGCGTTCAATAAATCGCACAGCACATGCTATGCGTATATTGCATATCAAACAGCGTATCTCAAAGTACATTATCCTGCCGAATATATGTCGGCTTTGCTTACCACTAACCTGGGAAATGTTGATAACCTGACCGCTTATCTCGACGAATGCCGCAGAATGGGTTTACTCGTTTTGGGCCCTGATGTGAACGAATCAGGACTTAACTTTTCAGTGAATAAAAATAAGGAGATCCGTTTCGGGCTGAAAGCGCTCAAAGGAATGGGCGATGCAGCAGCAGATTCATTACTAACAGAGCGTAATGAAAATGGCTTTTATACCAGTATTTTTGATTTCATAAAGAGGGTCAACCTTCGTACGGTGAACAAAAGTTCGATAGAAGCTTTGGCCCAGGGAGGCGCTTTTGATAGTTTCGAAGGTATACACAGGGCACAGTTTTTTGCTAAAGAATCGAACGACGATACTAGTTTTCTCGAAAAGCTCATCCGCTTCGGAAGTAGTTTCCAGGCCATGCAGCAATCGTCGCAGCAATCGTTGTTTGGTGACCTGGGACCAGTTGATGTGCCGGATTTGAAACTCCCTGATTGCAAGCCGTGGTCGAATATTGAAAAGCTAAAAAGAGAAAAGGCTATTGCAAGTTTCTTTATTTCGGGACATCCGCTCGACGAATACCGTTTCGATATCGATACCTTCTGTAATACTACCATCAAAAGGCTTAAAGCAAACCTGGCAGGTGCCGCATCACACGATGTTTTTATTGCCGGCATCGTTTCCAAAGTCAGGCACGAGATAGCCAAAAATGGCAATCCATACGGCAGGTTTACTCTCGAGGATTTTGATGAATCCATTGAACTGGCACTCTTTAAGGAAGATTATCTCAAATTCAAACATTTGCTTGCTGATGATGCCATTGTATTTGTGAAATTGCGCACCGCGCTGCGTTATGGCACCATCGACCAATTCGAACCGCGTATTCAGCGCATTTCGCTACTGAGTGATGTAATGGATGAACAGGCTAAAGGATTAATACTCCAGATTCCAATAGACAATCTAAGTGAGCCGCTCACTAACCATATCATTGATTCTGTTAAAAGGAACAAAGGGAACAGTAAAGTCCGAATTGAATTTTTTGATTTTGTCAACAATTACCGGGTCGAAATGGTTTCATCCCAGCATAAAGTGGTTTGCAGCAATGCAATCAAACAGCTCCGGCAAATGGATGGAATTAATATCAAAGTAAAAACATAAAATAATCCTTCGGATATATTGATTTAGCCTTATTTATGAATCAAAAAATCACCAACCTTTTCCCAAAAGCCATTTTCCAGGTGACAATTTGAATGGCCACGACCAGGAATCTCCCACAGTTCAGCTGTTGGCATTGCTGTTTTTAGTTTACGTGCTTGTTCCAAAGGAACTATTTTATCGTCTTTTCCTTGGATCAATAAAAATTCTGCTTTTGCTTTGGCAATATTATTCACAGGTGCAATAGCATCAAAATCAAGTCCTGTACGCAATTTTATAAACTTGAAAAACAACCATATAAAAGGAATGTATGGTATATGACGATCACTGATTTGTTTTCGCATCACTTCCCGTGGATGAGCAAAAGCACCGACAGTAACCACTTTTCGGATACGTTCATCGCGGCTTGCCGCCAAAATAGAGGCAGCTCCGCCAATTGACAATCCAATGAGCATAATTTCTTTATTTCGCTGATTTTTATCTTTTACCACAAATTCAACGGCTGAATTAATATCCTCAGCAAACTTAACAACAGTCATATAGTTTTCTTTGTGACTATTTCCGTGCCCACGGGCATCAAAAGCCAGCATATTGAATCCGCGACAGCACAATTTACGCAAATAAGGTGCCATGCGTTCAATATTTCTTCCCCAACCATGTACCAGAATTAGAGTAGGGAAATCGGGATCGGTGTTTACTTTCCATGCATACAGTTCTTTCCCTGTTATAGAAGGGAAACTGACTTCCAGAATTTCTTTGCCAAGATCATTCGGAATATTATTATGAGGATTTACAGGAGTTTTAAACGCTCTGACAATTAAATAGAGGAGTAAGACCGAAATAGCAAATAAAACAAGTAAAATGTAGTAAAGTAACATGTGGTGAGAATTTATCGTGCAAAACTAAAGAATACGGAGCATTATTCTTTGAATAAACTGAACATTTTTAAAATCGCAAAATAAAATCCCTCCCGTGAGATTCCGTGAAGAAGAAGAAAAGCAAACTTATTGAAAGAAGTCGAAGTTCCCACTGAAAAAATTCTCTTCACCGGGACTTCTATCGGTGAATCGAGAACTTTAACGCAAGAAAATACTGAATAACTACAAAAGCAGAGTTAGGAGTAACAGGCAGTAGAATCGGGGAAATGTCCTTTTACATGATCAAGGGAGAATCGACCTTAAAAATAGAGTCAAATTTTAAGTTGCTTTATGTGTTTTTATTTTGAGACAGTTTAAATAATTGCGATTTATAATGATTAAAATGTCTAATTTTGCAGGCATTAAAATTATCCTCAGCGAACAAAAACAGGTCAAATTTGGTTTATCCTGGCACGTTATTTACACCAATGCAACCGACAAATACTAAATCAGAACAAACAATTAACAATAAATAATAATATTATGGAACTTGAATTCACGGATGCAAATTTTGCAGAATTGGCTGAAAAATCAGATAAACCTGTAATCGTTGACCTTTGGGCTGAATGGTGTGGACCTTGCCGTATGGTAGGCCCTATCGTTAAAGAAATTGCTGCAGAATACGAAGGAAAAGCAGTAGTTGGCAAATTAGATGTTGACAGTAATCCTGTTATTACTGCTAAATACAGCATCCGCAATATTCCTACAATTCTTTTCCTGAAAAATGGTGAAGTCGTTGATAAACAGGTAGGTGCTGTTCCAAAAAGCGTTTTAGTTGGCAAGTTGGAAAAACTTCTTGGTTAAAAGGATTCAGGATTTTGGAGTTAGGATTTTGGGTAAGAAGACCTGGATCTGATTTGTGAATTTTAATTTCCTTTCCCTAATCCCTAAAACCCAACCCCTAAAGCCTAATGTCGTTTAGTTAAGGATATTTCTTTTGAATATCGAACAAGGAACATCGATTTTTGATTTTCGAAGTTTCGCTAAATCAACGATGTACATCTAAAATCTTAAATCGTTAATCCTTGTTCTTAAATCAGTTAATGCTTAACTAAATGACATTGCCCTAAAGCCTTATGCAATATCAGATCGACCAGAGCCGCATCCCTCAATATCCAAACCTGGAGTTGCTGGCACGCACGGTTGTTGAAGGTTTTATAGTTGGATTGCATAAAAGCCCTTTTCATGGTTTCTCGGTTGAGTTCTCGGAACACCGCCTTTATAATCCCGGAGAGCCAACACGCCATATCGACTGGAAGTTATACGGTCGTACCGACCGCATGTACGTGAAACGTTACGAGGAAGAAACCAATCTCCGCTGCCAGGTGGTCATTGATAAGTCCTCATCCATGTTTTTCCCGGTGCGGGATGTGCTGGATATAGACCACCCCAATAAAATTACTTTTTCCGTTTATGCTGCTGCCTGCATTATGCAACTGCTGCGGCGGCAGCGTGATGCCTTGGGATTGAGCCTTTTCAGCGACGAAGTTGGCCTGCACACCCAGGCAAAATCGAACTCAGTTCATTATAAATTCCTGCTGGGCAAAATGGAAGAACTGCTTATGCCTGTTACGCCCGAAATACAACGTAGCTCGAGGATAACCGAATCCCTGCATTTTATTGCCGAAAATATTCATAAACGTTCGCTGGTAGTGCTTTTCAGCGATATGTTTGATGCCGACGCCGACAATGCCGCGCTTTTTGATGCCTTGCAGCACCTGCGTTACAACAAGCACGAAGTGATCCTTTTCCATGTAGTTGATAAAGCCAAAGAGCTGGATTTTGACTACGAAAACCGTCCGTATCGCTTTGTGGATATGGAAACCGGCGCAGAGATAAAACTACAGCCTTCAGAGGTGCGTAAAACCTATTCCGAAGTCATCGGCAACTTCCATCAGGAACTTAAATTAAAATGCGCCCAGTATAAAATTGATTTCATCGAAGCTGATATCAATAAAGGATTTGAACAGGTTCTGCTGCCTTATTTATTAAAAAGGGAAAGGATGATGTAATTGCATAAATGTGCAATTGGTTTTCTACAGTCTTCTAAAACAGAACCATTATATATTGATAGCCTGGTAATGGCTTTACAAATTTATCTGAATTCCTTTTTCTTTAGCCATATTGCCAATAATCTCTTTTGCGTCTTTTACTATTGAATACTCAAGTTTTGAGAAATCCAGGGTCAATGTAGTATCATTGGTCCTGATAACTTTAAACCTGTTAAGTTTATAATTTATCAGTTTTATATCTACCCACAAAATGCTGTGTTCTTTGCCCAGAACTCTTGTTTTTATTGATATTTTAATGTCATCAATCCATACATAAGACTCACCAAATACGCGTATAAGTGGCAACCCGAATCCACCCCATATATGTGTAAGTCCATTTAATACCATAATTCCAAAGAAAAACCAGTCAACTGCGCTGATAACCCGATTATTATTATATCGGCTAACAGCCCAGACGATAGAAACCAATATAAACAGTATTCCGATCACAATCCGGAATACTGACTTTTTCTCCTGTTTTAATAAGTCGATCTTTAATTCCATTTTAATTCTATTTAAAGTTGTTATCTGATGTTTGTTATTTCTGGTCTTTCCTGCCACGCATCTGGAGTTGTCCTTCAGCTGGGAGTTTGTAACTGTTTTCACGTCATAAAAGCTATCTAAAGCGATACATCCACCATATGAATCACTTGTTCTAATATTATAAATATGTGGTTACAGGCAGGCACTTTATTGTTCGTCATCCATTTTCAAACCTTGATTTATCAGCTTTAATTCAATCATGAAAACCATGTTTATAGATTAAAGAATCTTAGTAAAGTAAATTACGGATTTATTAAATTCACTCAAATCAATACTGTATAAATCAGGAGATGGAGTAATAGAAGTTTCATTTTCCACAAAGCCTCCGACTATATACAACTTGTTGTTGGCATAGAATGAGAGGTGCACCCCGTCAGTATTTGCTGGCGGGGCCATCTATTCGATTATATGCGGTTTTTTCTTTTCGACAATATTAAAGTTTGATAGAAAGCTGAAGTTGCCCAGCTAAACCAAGTTCAACAAAATTTGTGTGCCAGCTATTCAAACGCTTCTGAGCAGGTTTGTCTTTTGTAAACATACTACAAAAAACATTATTAAAAAGCATAATCAACAAATCATTTTCGGGAACGACAAAACACTTTCAAAATCACAGCATTGATTATCAATCAATTGGAAATCTAAGGGGAGAAAATATTTTTAGTTGGGTTTTCTAGGATGCATGTTATCAATACTTTATAAAATATACTTTTTAATAGCCTGAGGTTTTTCCCTCAAGTTTGGTTAGGAGATAGCGTTTTATTTAAAACTATGAATTCTGCTTACTTTTCTCTTTTTTTATAAAAGTAAAATTTATTCCATATAAAAAGAATTTTTTGGTTCCCTTATAGCTGTCATGATAAGATAAGGCGCTTGCTTGTGACCCTAAAAAGGCTATTACTTTTCACGCAGATGTTTATAAATTAATACTCAGTGAAAACTCTACTCCTCATTATAATAGTCTAGTATGCGATAAAATACCTGAAGAATAGGTTTAATATTACTATAGTTCAGCAATTTATTTTAATGTAAATACATGAATGATAGTTATTTGTCTTTTAAAACCTGATCAATAAATGGAAACAAAACTACTTATCGGAATATTCAATTTTGATAAGTTTTGGTTTAAAGAATGCTATTCAAAAGTTCATTTTACTTGATGTTTTTAAAACAAAAAAGAAAAAGAATTAGTATAAAAAAGGTGTAACAACATTTTTTTTATAAATATTATGATAAAATGGATTGCCAGTACAAAATGAAAAATTACAAATCAGAACAAGGTATGAAAACTCTTTCACTTCCTTTTCCGGATGGAACTGGTCAGGAAATAAGTAACTGCTATAGAAAAGAAACAAGTACATCTTTTTCTGATTTGAAAGTGGTAAGTAGCTACAATAATATTGGTGCTACCATACTTCCCCAAAAGTATACTCCAAATATTATTGAAGGAGAGCATAGAATAAAAATGTTTTTGAATAAAAAATTATATATTATAGAAAAGATAAATAACGGCATTTCAGAAACAAGAAAAAAAAGTATTTCAGCACTTATTGTTTTTCTGTTTTTAGTGGTCGGCCCTTTTAGGGTAAATGCACAAACCGTAGTAAAACAACTTTACCTCTCCGACCCTTCGCAGGCACTGGACAGGGTGGACCCTGTGGCAACGGCTGACGGAACTACAGCCCATACACCAAGTATTCTAATGGCAGCAGGATGCAGTGCCTTTACATCGCATGATGATTTCAGCACAGCCAGCTACAATAATTTTCCTACACAATGGTTGGATGCCTGGAGTGAAAGCAGTGATGATGGATCACCAACGGGAGGGACTATACAAATTGTCTCCGGTGAGCTTCGCTTTCAGCAAACAGGTACCTTAGATTATATACAAAGAAGTGCAAACCTTACCGGCGCTAATTGTGCCACATTAACTTTTAGTTGGCGTGCAGTGGGTCTGGAAGAAAATATTGAAGTTTGGGTTTCCAATGCCGCCAATGGTACTTTCACTCGATTGGCTGTTTATACTGGCCAAGCTGTTAGTGGAAATGCAAGTTTTGACATTTCTGCCTATATATCATCGGCAACTACTATAAGATTTATGAATAGTGATGCTACCTGGAGTGCAGCTGATGATCAGGCATTTTTTGACAATATTTCAATTGTTTATGGTTCAACAGGAAATAACAGTGCCACATTTATCCAGTCACCAACCTTATGCAGTCCTTTAACTATTAAAGCAGGCACAATAAACACAAATGTTTTTCTATCGGATATTACAAGTGGACCAGGGACGATTACAGCGGTAGCAACAACCAGCAAGTCTGCTACATCCGTGGCTAATGGGGGAACTTTGTCGTTTTCACATACACCGGGCACGGGCTCTAACAGGCTGTTACTGGTTGCAATATCTGTAGGAAATACAGGTGTAAGTGATGAAACTGCGCCAGGAACTATAACTGGCGTTACTTTTGGTGGAACGGCTATGACGCTTGTTAATACTGCATACAGTGGGAATGCAACACGATCCTATATTTACCAAATGGTTAACCCCACCGCCAGTCCTTCGGCAAATGTAGTAATAACAATAGGGACGAAAGCTTCGGGGGTGATTGCTTCTGCCACTACTTTTACTGGGGTTAATCAGACTACACCACTGGGAACTGCAAATGGTTATGTTGCAAATGGCAGTGATGCATTTATTACTGGTGCACTTTCTTCAGCAAGTGGAGAACTTGTATATTCCACAGCTGCCATAGATGAATACGTAGGCGTTCAGCAAGGGATTTCAGTACCTGCAGGGCAAACAGAATTGTGGAAAAACAGCGGATTCGATTGGGTGAGTGGAGCTTCCAGCACAAAAGAGGGCGCTTCCTCCGTGACGTTACAATACAATATGTTGGATTATGAGGACGGTTGTATGTCAGCAGTATCTATTAAACCTGCTCCGGCTTTAGGGACATTGCCTGCCAATCCAAACATTACGGCTGTGATAAAATATGGTAGTACCGATATCATAACCTTATCGAACCCAATGTATAACAGTGGCACAGGACTTTTAACCTGGACTTGTAATCTTGCCACCGATGTAACGATCCCTTCAGGGCAGGCAATTGCACTGGTGGTTACCACCAACCAATGGGGTGTTAGTTTTACTATAGATTACGACAGCCAGACTAAGCCTTCAAAAATAGAATTTACTACTTCTACCTTTATTGATATTACGAATTATGATATTTATAACGCCGCTTATCCGGGCGGAAGTATAATCAGCACGGCTACAGCAATCCCAATAGGCACAATCGTTTATCCACGTGTTGTGGTTGCCGACCCATTTGGAAATAGTGATATCACGGCCTTAAATATAACCTTGACTCCTCCGGGCAACATAGTTGCAGGTACCTCCGTGGCTACCACGACCTGCACGCGTACTTTTCAGTATGTATGGAACACAACGGGTGCAACGGCAGGCACGGTTGCATTACCTGCTACTGCCAAAGAAGGGTATGAAAATACGGCAACGGATGTGCAGGCTCTTAATGCAGAATTGTGTACGCCGATAGGAACACCTGTATTTGATTTGGGAGCAACCTCAACCCGGTGTCAGGAGAAAAAAGATATAGTTTATAAGGCTACCTCAGAAAATGCTACTGGAATAACATACAATCTGGATGCAGCGAGTATTGCGGCAGGCAATTCAATTAACTCCTCTACAGGGAAGGTGTCATATGTTGACAGTTGGATAGGAACCTCAGTTATTACAGCTACTGCAGCTGGTTGTGGGGGGCCAAAAACGGCTACACATACTGTTACAACTAACGGAATTGTTACAAATCCGGTATTTACTTTAGGTGTAACTTCCACCCGATGCCAGGCTGCTGTATCCACTACCTATTCAGCTACATCAGATTATACATCGGGCATTACTTATACTCTTGATGCTGCTAGTCTTGCAGGCGGAAATACAATAAATGCTTCCACAGGTGCAGTTACCTATGCAACAGGTTGGTTTGGCACATCTGTAATTACGGCAAACGCTGCCGGATGCGGAGGGCCATTAACATCAACCCATACGGTTACAACAACCGGAACGATTACTCCACCTATATTTACATTGGGTGCCACCAGCACCCGTTGCCAGGGTGCAGGTGGCGTCACGTATTCGGCCTCATCCGCCAATACAACGGGTATTACCTATAGCCTCGATGCGGCAAGTATAACTGGAGGAAATACTATTAACAGTTCAACTGGCCTGGTAACTTACGTTGCCGGTTGGTCAGGTACTTCTATCATTACAGCTTTGGCTGCCGGTTGTGGTGGTCCTAAATCGTCGGCCCATACAGTAACCATTACCCTATCAGTAGAGTTGCCATACTTTACCCTGGGTGCTACCTCTAAACGTTGCCAGGAAGCAGCAGGGGTTACTTATGCAGCAAGTGCTACAAACTCAACGGCAATTACATATAGTCTTGATGCAGCATCCACTTCAGCAGGTAACACTATTAATACATCCAGCGGACTGGTAACCTTTACTGCCGGATGGAGTGGAACTTCAATAATTACTGCTACAGCTACGGGCTGTAACGGGCCAACAACCGGAACACATTCAGTTTTGACAGTTGCTGTAGATGCAGTGGACGATGCTTTTACCGGTTATCAAGGTTCTCCCAACATCTTCAATGTTCTTACCAATGATTTATGTAATATTAATCCCGCTTCACTTGTAATAGTAAGTCAACCTCAAAGCGGAACCTTACAGATGGGTACTAACGGGGAGATTACCTATCTGCCGAACGGAAACTTCACGGGAAACGATGCGTTTACATATCAAATCAGCAATAACAATGCTCCAATTGTATCTGACCAGGCAACAGTTTATCTAACAGTGGAAAGTACTTTTGGTGATCCTTGTGCCGAAGCTGTCAGAAGCAAAACATTCTACCTTCCTTTTCCGGAAAATTCAACCCAATTGCGGGATGCCTTGTGGAATGCAGCCAGCGTAAGTTATCTCACAAATAATGTGCGTACAATTATAAGTATAAAAACACCTTATCCGGGAACCAATATAATATATGATCAATGGGAAGATGGATACGAAGCCAATATAACCGTTCCGGTACAAGCAACTACTAAAATATGGGGCGATGGCAACCTTTCCAACGGAGTTGCTCCCGGCTATCCAACTGATATTATCCCGGCAGGAGGGTATATTCTTCTCGATAACCAATTTGCATACAATCCCAGGGTACAGTCCGAAATTGTATATGATGGAAAAGATAAAATTTTCAGTACTTCCGATATAGCCATTTCAAAAATTGAAGGTGATGCCGGGAGTAATGGAGGCAGCATTTTGTTTGATGTACAAAACATTAAATCGAATGTGGTTGATGTGTCACGATTCGGTAAACTTTTTGTGATTCCTTTTGGAGAGGATGTTACTTTGGGAGGTACCGGTGCATTTAAGTACACCTCCCTTTTCATTAGAGCTGCTACAGATGGAACCGTTGTAAAACTTGATTATAATGGAGACAAAATTGTTGATGCAACAAAAACGTTAAATGAGGGTGAAGTATGGTTATACGATGGTACTGCATCCACACCAGGTGTGGCCGCTGATGTTAACCAGGCTAATGACATTAAGGCAGGCGCAACGGTAACTTCAAATTATCCAATAGGAGTTGATTTGTTATTTGGAGGAATTGACAATTATGGAACCCGAAATATAGCAATATTACCAGGTGCTTACTATGGAAATTCATATTACTGTCCGGTGCATACTACTCTGGCTTCAGCACCGGTATATGTATTTTTCACAAATACCTTAACTACTCCTATTATTATTAACTGGACAGCAGGAACCGGTGCAACCGGATCTGTTACTATACCTCCAAATGGTAAAAACTATCTTGATCTATCACTAAATGCAGGATATAAATTCGAAAGCCAGGGTGGCGAAGCATTTACAGCAGTAGCTGTTGTTGATGCTGATGCATCAGGATCCAGTTACGACTGGGCTTTCAACCTTATCCCATCCGAAAGGTTAACTACTTTTACGAGTGTTGCCTGGGCACCGGGATCAAATGATCTTTCAGGAAATTATAACCCTGTTTGGGTCACACCAACAGCTAACACCACCTTGTATATCAAGTATGATGGTAACCTTACCACTCCTACGGCAACAATGAGTCCTTGCAAAATACCATATGACATTGCCGTACCACTTTCCGCACTTCAATCGTACCTGATTTTTGATCCTGATAACGATCAATCAGGTCTGGCCATATATACTTGCGATGGTACTACCTTTGCCGCTGTTTGGGGACAGGATGCCAATGCAGGTAATCCAACGCCAACAAGTTCACCTGCCATGGATGTGGGTTATGTCTTAGAACCTAAATGTTTGCAACAACTGGTTCTTGCCAATGATGATTTTAAAGTAACTAAACCATCAACTCCTATAATTATTGGTGTAGCTGCAAATGATTTCGGGTTTTTGTGTTCGATAAATCCGGCCTCTGTCAATACTACTGGTATGCTTCAGCCTGCTAATGGAACAGCTGAGGTTCACCCTGATGGAACAATTACTTATACCCCCAACAGCGGATTTTTAGGTACTGACAAATTCGAATACAGAATTTGTTCTGTTGAATATCCCGATATTTGCGATGTTGCCATGGTTACCATAGCTGTAACTTATTGCAATGCTTCACCTACTGAAAATCTTATCAACGGAAATGTTTTTATTGAAATGTTACCGGATGATGGTACATTTAATCCCGGTGAAGCATACACTGCGGGTGTAAAAGTTGATTTGTATTTAGACCCCAACTGCAACGGAGTCATAGATGCAGGTGAAGGAATTACTCAATCTACCGTTTCTGATTTATCAGGAAATTATTCGTTCACTACAAAAAACGGCTTTGATGCTAAAGATGATTTCGATCCAACAGCCAGCTATTCCGGGAATGATGGAGGTGTAAACTTTAGCTCAAACTGGCTTGAACAGAGTGATGATGGAGTATTAGGAACAGGCGATGTGCAAATTATTCCTGATATATCATCAGGCGGAATGGGAAATGCAATACGAATTGACGGACCTAATAATGGTATTTCACGATCACTTACTTTCAGTGGGGCAACTGCGGCTTTCCTGAGATTCAGCTATCGAAGATTAAATTTTAATAACGGCGGAGAACAATTGCTTGTGCAGCTAAATGGCACCACTATTTATTCTATAAATGATGGTGATTATGTTGGTACGGATGTTAACTATACAGATGTTGATATTACGCTTTCTACGTATAATGCAAATGGGGTTAATACAATACAATTTATAACAAACGGAGTTCCGGCTACAAATGAGTATTTCTGGATTGATAATGTTGAATTAGTGTATATTAAGGATCCTGCGTGTTTCATTACTAAGGTTAATCCTTCCAATACCAACGGTGCTTATACTGCATCATTGTTAAACCAGCAAACTGCTGTGTTCAATAGCTTGGGTAATTGCGATGATAATAATTTTCTCGGTGTACTTGCCAAACTGGTAGCTTCTGATGATACAAAAAATACAGCTGTCGATGAGCCTGTAATTATTAATGTACTGGCCAATGATGTGGTTGGGAAACCAGATCCGTCTACTGTAACTACTGCTGGCTTAACACAGCCTACACATGGAACTATTACAGTAAATCCTGATGGAACAATTACATATACGCCGGTTACAGGCTATACCGGGAATGATGTTTTTCAATACAAAGTCTGCAGTCTCGAAGATCCTCTGGTTTGCAGTTTCGCCCAGGTTACTGTTATTGTTTCATGTATCTCAATCCCGAACCAAAATACAATAAATGGTATTGTTTTTACAGATATTAACTCTAATGGAACTTTAAATACTGGCGATAACGGGCGATCAGGCGTGGATGTAAAATTATACAATGATATTAATGGAAATGGAGTTTTTGATGCAAACGAAACATTGGTAACTTCAAAAACTACTGATGCTATGGGTACCTATCAATTTGACATTACACCGCCAACATCTGTTAACACTTATTTGGATATGTTTAACTCCAATACAACCGCTAACCAGACTAACGGTACAGCATCATGGTCAGGTAATTCCTGGGTTGAAGTTGTTGAATCCGATGGATTTGCTGCTGGCGATATAACGATCACCAGTGCAAATGGCTTACGTATTCAAAATTCTAATAATGGAGCCCTAAGAACCGCAAACCTGTCAGGAGCAATTGCGGCTACCTTAACATTTTCGTATAAAGAAACGGGACTTGATCTAGATGTAAATGATTATGTAGATGTTGAAATT
The DNA here is from genome assembly GCA_041660125.1 of Lentimicrobiaceae bacterium. Taxonomy (GTDB): domain Bacteria; phylum Bacteroidota; class Bacteroidia; order Bacteroidales; family UBA4417; genus UBA4417. The sequence continues at coordinate 6,132 of JBAZWY010000047.1, read as the reverse complement.
GCGACCACAGCTTCACCCTCAAACTGGACACTCTTACACCGATACACAGGTGCTGATGGAAATCAAACAGGTGCAAGTTCTTTTGATATTACCCCTTATATTTCTGGGACAACAACCATACGGTTTAAGTCGTCAACCGCAGCAACAATGCTAAATGGAGATATTGTTGATTTTGATAATGTACAAATAAGCTATAATACGCCAACTGCCGCAAAATATTTGGTCAAGTTAGCACAACCAATAACAACAGGTTTCACTTTAACGGCCCCTTCTCCATCACCATCCGGTTATTACCCGGTTTCGTTTACAGGCTCAGGCGCAGGCGCTTGCCAGAAGAGTTTTGGTTTAGCAGGAGCTGATTTAAGTATAACAAAAACTGATGCTCCTGATCCGGTTGCAACCGGTTCGACACTCACTTATACTATTATAGTAACCAATAATGGACCAACCAATGCCGATGGCGTGGTTATGACCGATGCCGTTCTGGCTACCTTAACAGGTGTTACCTATTCACTCGATGGAGGATCTTCTTATGAATGGACTAGTTCGGTAAATCTCGGAACAATGCCTCCTTCTGGTCCTGGAAGTACACATAGTATTATAATTACCGGTACTGTTAGTTTGAATATCTGTACACCAATTAGTAATACTGCTTCTGTATCAGGTAGCACAACCGATCTGGTGTTTGCAAATAATAGTGCAACAGTTATAACTGCTGTTAACGATAATACTCCCCCAACTATAACCACCTGTGCTGTTACACGCAATATTGTGGGCTGCAACACAACTGCTATTACTGGTCCTGCTTATTCTGCCATCACCGCTGCTTCTAGTGAAGCAGAACTTGAGAATGCTACGAATCTGGGTTTATCCAGTGATAACTGTGGTATTACTTCTGTTACTTATATTGATGCAGCCACAGAAAGTTGCCCTATTTCAGTAACAAGGACATGGACGATAAAAGATGCTGCAGGGAACAGTGCAAACTGTGACCAGTTAATCAAAGTAGGTGATGATACAAATCCTATTGCTATCTGTAAAAATATAACTGTTGCATTAAATGCAAGCGGTAACGCTACAATCACTGCTGCTGATATTAATAACAGTAGTACGGATAATTGTGGTATTGCTTCACTTGGAGTGTCAAAAACCTCATTTACCTGTTCAGATATTGGTCCAAATACAGTAACTCTTACAGTTACCGATAATTGCGGAAACAGTTCGACCTGCGATGCAATAGTAACAGTTACAGATACTATAGCTCCGGCACTTTCAATAAATGATGTAACTGTAAATGAAAACGCAGGAAATGCAACTTTTATAGTTACTCTGACAAAGGCACGCACCTGCGATGTTACTTTTACCGTTAATACTGCAAACAATACGGCAGTTTCCGATAGCGATTACACATCTATTACTTCTGCGACTTATACCATTCCTGCCGGATCAACCTCAGTAAATATTAGTGTACCTATAATTAATAATGTTATTGCTGAGCCCACTGAAACATTTTTTGTGAATCTTTCAAATCCAACCTATGCCACAATCAGTGATGCCTCCGGCTTAGGAACGATTCTTGACGACGACGCGGTAACGCTTGCGTTAAGCGGTTTCACGGTAACAGAAATCAACGGCACACAGACAGAGAACTTTGTGGTGACCCTGAATATTCCAGCACAGGAAGATATCGTGATCACCTTCACCACGGCAAATGTAACAGCCACCTCCGGTTCAGATTACACGGGCCAGACGACGGTAAGCTACACCATTCCAGTCGGTTCCACGACCTTCAATATCCCGGTTGATATCCTGGGCGACCTGATTTCAGAGCCCACGGAAACCTTCACGGGCACGATAGCAATAAGCAATGCCAACGGTCAGAATGTAAGCATCACCACGCCAACGGCAACTTCCACTATTAATGACAACGACGCGGTAAGCGTAGCGATCGATGATGTATCGGTAAATGAAAATGCCGGAAATGCCACCTTCACGGTTACCTTGACAGGAAACATCCAGGATGCACTAACGGTGGATTACGCTTCAGCCGATGGCACAGCGATGCAACCGGGCGACTATACAACCAGCGCCGGAACGGTAACGTTCCCTGCCGGATCAGTGAGCGGCGCCACGCAAACGATTACCGTACCAATCATCAACGACCTGGTAAGCGAACCCATCGAAACCTATACGGTAAACCTGAGCAATATTATTAGCACAGGAAGTGCCTCGAAAAGTGATGCCTCCGGCTTAGGAACGATTCTTGACGACGACGCGGTAACCCTTGCGTTAAGCGGTTTCACGGTAACGGAAATCAACGGCACACAGACAGAGAACTTTGTGGTGATCCTGAATATTCCAGCACAGGAAGATATCGTGATTACCTTCACCACGGCAAATGTAACAGCCACTTCCGGTTCAGATTACACGGGCCAGACGACGGTAAGCTACACCATTCCAGCCGGTTCCACGACCTTCAATATCCCTGTTGATATCCTGGGCGACCTGATTTCAGAGCCCACGGAGACCTTCACGGGCACGATAGCGATAAGCAATGCCAATGGTCAGAATGTAAGCATCACCACGCCAACGGCAACTTCCACTATTAATGACAACGATGCGGTAAGCATAGCGATCAATGATGTAACGGTAAATGAAAATGCGGGAAATGCCACCTTCACGGTTACCTTGACAGGAAACATCCAGGATGCACTAACGGTGGATTACGCTTCAGCCGATGGCACAGCGATGCAACCGGGCGACTATACAACCAGCGCCGGAACGGTAACGT
>JBAZWY010000047.1:0-3331 GCA_041660125.1 Lentimicrobiaceae bacterium | reverse complement strand
GGAAATGCCACCTTCACGGTTACCTTGACAGGAAACATCCAGGATGCACTAACGGTGGATTACGCTTCAGCCGATGGCACAGCGATGCAACCGGGCGACTATACAACCAGCGCCGGAACGGTAACGTTCCCTGCCGGATCAGTGAGCGGCGCCACGCAAACGATTACCGTACCAATCATCAACGACCTGGTAAGCGAACCCACCGAAACCTATACGGTAAACCTGAGCAATATTATTAGCACAGGAAGTGCCTCGAAAAGTGATGCCTCCGGCTTAGGAACGATTCTTGACGACGACGCAGTAACGCTTGCGTTAAGCGGTTTCACGGTAACAGAAATCAACGGCACACAGACAGAGAACTTTGTGGTGACACTGAATATCCCTGCACAGGAAGATATCGTGATCACCTTCACCACGGCAAATGTAACAGCCACTTCCGGTTCAGATTACACGGGCCAGACGACGGTAAGCTACACCATTCCAGCCGGTTCCACGACCTTCAATATTCCTGTTGATATCCTTGGCGACCTGATTTCAGAGCCCACGGAGACCTTCACGGGCACGATAGCGATAAGCAATGCCAATGGTCAGAATGTAAGCATTGCAACAGGTATCGCAACAGCAACAATTCTTGATGATGATATAATCGCTATTGATGATGCTGGTAGTTCTGTTAATGGCTATACCGGAGGAATCGCAGTTGTTAATGTACTGTTGAACGATCAGATCTATGGTAGTTTCCCAACAATAAGTAATGTGATTCTCTCACAAGTAAACAGTCTTGATCCAAATGGTATTCCAACCTCTAATGTGTTACTTAATGCCGATGGCAGTGTAACTATAAATGCAGGCACCCCAGCAGGTAACTATATGCTGACATACCAGATATGTGAAATGCTTAATCCGGATAATTGTGATCAGGCTGTTGTTACAATACTTGTTGTTGCACCTGTTATTGATGCAGTTGATGATGCAGGAACTGTTAATGGTATGGATGGTGGCACAGCAGATTCAAATGTGTTAGCCAACGATCAGTTAAACGAAGCCCCGGTGATACCATCGGATGTGACATTAGTAGTGGTAACTCCTGCCAGCGACCCCGGTATTGTACTTAACACTGCAACAGGTGAAGTAACAGTTGCTCCCGGTACACCTTCAGGAATTTATACCATTGTATATCATATCTGTGAAATTCTTAACCCATCTACTTGTGATCAGGCTGTAGTGACCATTACTGTAACTTCTGCCTTGATTGAAGCCAATGACGATGCTGGAACCATAAGCGGCATAAACGGCGGTATAGCAGTAGCTGATATACTAACAAATGATCTTTTAAATGGAAACCCAATAACACTTTCCGATATTACGATTGGTTTCATTTCAAGTACAAATCCTGGTGTTACCCTGGTTGGTGACAGTGTTGTTGTGTCTCCGGGAACCCCGGCGGGTACCTATTACCTGCTGTATCAGATATGTGAGGTTCTAAATCCTTCAAACTGTGATCAGGCTACAGTTACAGTTACAGTTACTAACGATCCACCTTCAGTAACGGGTTTAACAACCAGTATGCCGGAAGACACCCCGATCACAATTTGCTTGCCTATAAATGATCCTGATGCAGGCTCAATTTTTACTGCCAGCATATGTGGTAATGCTGTCAATGGTATATTGAGTGCACCTGTAGTAAGCGGAAACCAGGTTTGTGTAACCTATACTCCTAACCTTAACTACAATGGAACCGAAGCTTTCTGTATCGAGGTGTGTGATAATGGTTCACCGGCATTGTGCGATACTGCGCTCATAACGATCAATGTTATTCCGGTTGAGGATCTTCCGGTTATTACCGGAATAACTACCAGCACACCGGAAGATACTCCGATTGCAGTATGTCTGCCAATTACAGATCCGGACGCAGGTTCCGTCTTCACAGCCAGCGTATGCAGCGCTGCGATCAATGGCACATTGAGTGTGCCAGTAGTAACAGGTAACCAGGTATGTATTACCTATACCCCGAACCTTAATTACAACGGTGCCGAACCGTTCTGTATCCAGGTTTGTGATAATGGCTCGCCCGTACTATGTGATACCGCGCTCATAACCATTAATGTAATTCCGGTAAATGATGCACCAGTAGTGATAAATGAATTTGAAACCACATGTAATAATTCAGTAATCAATGGTAATGTTCTGGTTAATGGTGATAACGACCCTGATGGAACAGCCCTTACTATTGTTACAACCCCTGTATCAGGACCTGTTAACGGAAACTTCACCATACTCTCGAACGGAGATTATACTTATTCCCCTTCAGCAACATTTTCAGGCATTGAACAGATTATTGTCTCAGTCTGTGATAATGGTATTCCATTACCATCCAGTTGTATAAAAGACACAATATCCATAACTGTTGTACCAGCTGTTTTTGCCACAGCAGGTGCTGATCTGAGTACTTGTGAAAACACACCTATACTTATCGGCAGTGCCAGTGCTCAGAATGCCGGGTCCGTTCACTGGACAACCAGTGGAACAGGTGTTTTCGATGATCCTGCACTTGTTAATCCAACGTATTCTCCTGATATGGCCGATGTGACAGGCGGTTCAGTGAAACTCACGATGCATACAACCGGTTTGGCACCTTGTGGCGACTATACGGATGAACTAACTCTTGTCTTTTCTCCTGCGCCAACTGCAGATGCGGGAAGCGATGCTACTACCTGTAGCAGTTCCCTGTACACGCTAAATAATGCTTCGGCAAATCATTATGCTTCCTTGGTATGGAAATTCAGTCCTGCCGATGCCGGCACATTGTCCGATACAACTGTATTGAATCCAGTCTTTACTCCTTCATTTACTTTCACCGGGGATGTTACCTTTACACTAAAAGCTATTGGTTTAGCAGCCTGTGGTGCTGAAGTTTATGAAGATGATATGATACTGACGGTTATACAGGGAGTTATTGTAAACGCTGGAAGCGATAAGGAAATTACAGCAGGATCAATAACTATGCTTCATGGTTCAGTTTCCGGCGGAACAGGTCCCTATGCCTGGAGTTGGGAACCATCAGCTTTACTTCAGAGTAATATAGTTCCTGAACCAGTCTCTCTGCCCATAAACCAACCTTCCCTTTTCACACTTACAGTGCTGGATATGACGTCTGGATGTTCTTCACAGGACCAAGTTCTGGTATCAACACCGTTGGCTAATAACCGGCCCGTGGCAAATGATGATTATGATACTACAGGATTAAACGCTTCTACTTTGGTTAATATACTCCACAATGATATAGATCCGATAGGTCTTGGGTTGAATGTTAGTATTATTGGTAATCCGA
>JBAZWY010000046.1:0-29159 GCA_041660125.1 Lentimicrobiaceae bacterium | reverse complement strand
TACTTTTTGTTCAAGCAAAAAGTAAGAGAAAAAAAATATTCAAACGATATTAACAAAAACAATCAAAATTCTTTAAATCTCATAAATTAAAATTTGTTTCCAGCACATCAAAATAATATGTAGCCTAGTGGGCTTTGTGGCTATAATGCTGTATATCTGATAATTAAATTTTTTGTTGTGTAATTAGTTATAGTTTGATTCATACTCTATGCTTTGCCTAATGCAAAATTGATCTTCTATAATTCTCTGAAACAGAACCTTTTTTTAAAAATACTGCTTCCGAAAAACACAATTGTTCGTTTTTGGGTTTATTGACACCAACTTTTAAGGATATGAATTCTACCATACTTTATGGAAAATCACCTCGCTTTGCATCCTTCTATCATCTAAATGCATAATTTTATCTTTTTGAGTCAAAACCAACTACTATGAAAACAATTTTCAGCATACTTATCCTTTTATTCAGTCTGACTGTTATGTCGCAAAACCAATATACACGGGAATGGCAGCAGGTGGATTCGCTTTCTGGTATTGGTCAGTCTCAGTCGGCACTCGACATTGTTATCAGTATTTATGGTCAGGCGAAAACTGCCAGCCAGGCCGACCAGTTTTTAAAAGCATCATTGTATCGAATGAAGCTGGAATCGGATTTCAAGGAAGATTATTTTGAAAAAAGCATTGAACGCACACAATTTGAAATTCAATCGGCACAGGCTCCGGTGAAACAAATCCTTCATTCCATTCTTGCCGAACTGTATTGGCGATACTACCAGAACCACCGCTGGCAGATACTGGGCCGCAGCGAAACATCCAATTTTGCGGCTGATGATATCAAGACTTGGGATTTAAAAAAACTGGTCAGTGCATGTATGGAAAACTATGATTTATCACTTGCTGACAGTGATTTACTCAAAAATTCACCTGTTTCATCCTACGCTGAAATTCTTGTAAAGCAAAGAGATTCCGAAAAATTCAGGCCAACTTTGTTTGATTTCCTTGCTCACCGCGCCATAGATTTCTATTCGTCTTCAGAAGCCGGGCTTACTAAGCCGGCGAAAACCTTTTTAATGGATAAAGCTGAGTATTTTGCATCATCGGCCGGATTTGCTGCTTTAGCTATCACTTCGCCCGATCCTTTTTCGTTCGAATTTAAAGCGCTGAAACTGTTTCAGGAAGTTGTCGGATTTCATGTTTTTGACAAAGACCCTACTGCACTCATTGAGGTTGAGATTGAGAGGCTTTCGTTTATCCACGGGAAAAGCATACATTCCGAAAAAGACAGCCTTTACCAGGCTGCACTCACTGAATTGGAAACCCGGTTTAAGAATCATCCTTCCTCCACGGAAGTTGCTTATGCACTTGCTTCGCAGTTGAACGGCGACATTGAAGAGGCTGTTCCATATTTAGATGAAAATGAGCCGGTAGAACCCTCGGCTGAAGCCCGCAAATGGGATAAAAAACGAGCTGTCGGAATCTGTGAAGCAACTATCAGTCGTTTCCCTGAAAGTTTTGGCGCCAAGAATTGCCGGTCGCTGATTGAAAGCATAAAACAGCCATCATTATCGGTTACTACAAATTACGCGTCAATTCCGGGTAAGCTTTCATTAGCGCTGGTAAACTATAAAAATGTGAGTAAAGTATATTTCCGCCTTCTTAAAATAGATCCGGAAACCGACCGCGACCTGCAGGCTAAACAGCAAGACGTTCGCTTCGAAAAATACCTGGGCCTGAAAGCGGAAAAATCATGGGAACAGGCTTTACCTGATAATGGTGATTTCAGGAACCATTCCACCGAAATACGCATTCCCGCATTGGAAACAGGCTATTATGTGCTGCTGGCAAGCAATGATGAATCGTTCCCATCCAAAACAGCCATTATAACTGCAAACAATTTCTGGGAAACCAATATCAGTTACCTCAGCCGGAATAAGAACGGGAATAATGAGATTGTGGTTCTTCACCGTGAAACCGGACAGCCACTTTCAGGTGTGAAGATAAAGTTGTTTTATAAGGAATATAATTCCAGAGCCCGCAAGTATGAAACCAAAGCAGGAGATGAGTTTTTAACCGATAAATCGGGAATGGTGAATATTCCGGCTATGGCTGATAACAGGAGGAACAATCAATTTTACCTGGTTTTGTCAACAAAAAAGGATCAACTAATAACCGAAAGCTATTTTTCAAGCTATTCTTATCGTGTTGATGAGCCGAAAACCGTCGTTCAAACCCGTTTTTTTACGGATAGAGCCATCTACAGGCCTGGACAAACCATTTATTTTAAAGGAATTGTGCTTGAACGAAAAGGAGAAGATGTTCAGCTAAAACCCCATTTTAAAACAGAAGTTTCACTTATTGATGTGAACGGACAGTTAGTTTCAAAGCAAAGTCTTACCAGCAACGATTTTGGATCTTTCAGCGGGAATTTTATTGCACCGGTTGGTGTGCTGACCGGGCAAATGACTATCCGTTGTGAAACAGGTTCAGTTTCCGTACAGGTTGAAGAATATAAAAGGCCGAAATTCGAAGTGATATTTGAGCCGGTAAAGGGATCGTATAAACTGGGCGAAACCATTATTGTTAAAGGGAAAGCAATGGCTTATGCGGGAAGTTCGGTTTCGGATGCCAAAGTAACTTACAGGGTTGTACGCCAGGTTCACTTCCCTTATTGGTGGGGATGGCGCGGAATGCCAACCTCAGCGGAAATGGAAATTGCCAATGGAGAGATCCTTACCGGAGGTGATGGATTATTTACTATAAGATTCACTGCAATTCCCGATCCTTCGGTTGAACGGAAAACGGATCCGGTATTTACATACACCGTGTTTGCCGATGTTTCAGATGTAAATGGCGAAAGCCATAGCAGCGAAACCGGGATTTCGGTTGGTTATAAAGCACTTCTTGTGGAAACTGATATTGATGACGATATAAACCTTGAAAAAGATTTTCAGTTTTCGCTTACTACCACCAACCTGAACGGCGAAAAAGAAGCTGCTTCAGGAACAATCACCATTTCGAAACTCCGTAAACCCAGCCAGGTGTTGTTTTCGCGCAAATGGGCAAACCCTGATATGTTCACTATGACGAAAGCTGAGTTTGAAAAAGATTTTCCCAGTGAGGTTTACAAAGATGAAGACGATGTAACCACCTGGCCGTTAGAATCATCCGTGTTTTCTGCAAATTTCAGCACACCTGCCGATTCTGTCTTCAAAATTGGAAATCAAATGCAGGCAGGCATGTATGTGATTGAAATCAAAACGAAAGATGCATTCGGAGAAGAGGTTCTGTATAAAAAATACTTCAATACTTTTCAGCCAAAATTCGGTAATTCCGATGCTGTTTCGCCGGCATTCTTTACTTTACTTACTCCAACAGCAGAAACAGGTGAAGAAGTGAAATTCGTAATCGGCACACCGGTTAAAAATGCATACATCATTTACGAAATAGTCCATAAGGACAAGGTTGTAAGTCGCGAAATTCTTTCTTTGTCCATGGAACAGAAACTGATCAGTATCCCGGTGAAAGAGGAATACCGGGGAAATTTTGGCATTAACCTGGCTTTTGTTAAAAACAACCGTACGTTTCTGATCAGTAAAATAATCAATGTTCCCTATTCCGATAAAAAACTGGATATCAGTTTTGCCACATTCCGGAATAAACTACAGCCCGGACAGGAAGAAGAATGGCAAATTACCTTACGCGACAGCAAAGGCGAAAAAGCCGTGGCCGAAATGCTTGCCGGGATGTATGATGCTTCTTTAGACGCGTTTGCACCACACAGCTGGTCGTTTAATATTTTTAATTATTATTACGGAAGCCGATCGTGGAACGATAATCAATGTTTTGGAGCTGCACCAGGTGAGCTTTTTTACAACTATCAACCAATCTTTAATGCAGCATCACGCGACTATGACCAGTTAAACTGGTTTGGCTTTAATTCGGGATATTCTCGTGGCAATATCAGAATTCGCGGCGCCGGGAGCACAAAGAGCATGGCTTTGATGGAACAGTCGATGGCGAATACATCAGTTGAAAAGGATGAAATGGTAGTCACAGCAAACGGTATTAACCGGGATAAAAAAGCAATCGGTTATGCCTCAACAGAAGCAAAGGAAAATAAAGTTCCTCCCTTAGAAATGTCGTCAATACCAATCATTCAAATCCGTAAAAATTTTAACGAAACCGCCTTTTTCTTTCCACAGCTGGCTACCAACGAAACCGGTGAAATTGTTATCAAATTCAAAGCTCCTGAAGCGCTTACCCGCTGGAAAATGATGGGGTTGGCTTATACCAAAGACCTGAAATACGGACAGGTAGAAAAAACGCTGGTTACGCAAAAGGACCTGATGATCTTCACCAACGCACCTCGTTTTCTGCGCGAAGGCGATACAATGCATTTTTCAGCTAAAATTTCCAATATCAGCGATCGCGACCTGTCGGGTAATGCCGATCTGCATTTCTTTGACGCATTAACCATGAAACCGGTTGATGATAGTATGGGTTTGAAACAGGTAACTATTCCATTTACAGTGATAAAAGGACTTAGCTCGCCTGTAAGCTGGAAGATCCGTATTCCCGAAGGATTGCAAGCTGTGATTTACCGTATTACAGCCACGGCAGGCACTTTCAGTGATGGTGAAGAAGCTGCTGTTCCGGTTCTTACTAATCGTATGCTGGTAACGGAAAGCATGCCTTTGCCCGTAAACGGAATGCAGCAAAAGAAATTTAATTTCGAGAAGTTGCTCAATTCCGGAAAGGCTGGCTCAACCCTTCGCAATTACAGGTTGACGCTCGAATACACTTCGAACCCGGCCTGGTATGCCGTGCAGGCGTTGCCTTACCTAATGGAATATCCGTACGAATGTGCCGAACAGCTTTTCAGCCGGTATTATGCCAATAGTCTTGCAACCCATATTGCCAACAGCGATCCTAAAATAAAGCGCGTTTTCGAAAGCTGGGCAACCATTACACCCGATGCACTGAAATCAAACCTTGAAAAGAATGAAGAACTAAAATCAGTACTTCTTCAGGAAAGCCCCTGGGTGCGCGAAGCAACCAATGAAAGTGAGCGTAAACAAAGAATTGCACTCCTTTTCGATCTCAACCGCATGGCTTCGGAACAAACTTCGGCGCTAAAAAAATTACGTGAAATGCAGAATCCAAACGGTGGTTGGCCCTGGTTCAAGGGAATGCCCGAAAGCCGCTACATTACCCAGCATATCGTTACCGGCCTCGGGCATTTATATTACCTGGAAGTACTGAATCCGGTCGAAAATGCTGAAATACAGGATATGTTGAAGAAAGCTGTTGAATACATTGATGAAACAGCCAAACTCGACTTTGAAAAACTTAAAAAGACGGATAAAGACTACCTGAAAAACAACCACCTGGGATACGTTGACATTCAGTATTTGTATGCCCGTACGTATTTCCTGGCTGATTTCCCCAATACTGCGGATTACAACGAAGTATTTGACTATTACAAATCTCAATCCGTAAAATACTGGAAAACGCAGAACAATTACATGAAAGCAATGATGGCATTATACCTGAGTCGTTTTGAAAATGAAAAGGTTGCTTCGCTGATCATGCGTTCGCTAAAAGAAACTGCTTTGCACAACGAGGAAATGGGGATGTACTGGCGCAGCGAACAGCGCGGATGGAACTGGTACCAGGCCCCGGTTGAAACCCAGGCTTTGCTCATCGAAGCCTTCGACGAAGTAAGTAATGATCAGAAATCAGTGGAAGAATTGAAAATTTGGCTTCTGAAACAGAAACAAACCCAGGACTGGAAAACAACCAAAGCCACTTCGGAAGCTGTTTACGCTTTATTACTTCAGGGAACATCGTTGCTGGCTTCTGACAAACAAGTTGAAATCACCGTTGGCAATGAAAAAGTTGATCCATACAAACAGGAAGGTTCTAAACCAGAAGCCGGAACGGGATATTTCAAAACCAGCTGGGATGCCGCTGCGATAAAACCGGAAATGGGAAAAGTTACCGTAAACAATCTCAATCCAACAGTTGCCTGGGGAGCGATGTACTGGCAATATTTTGAGCAGCTCGATAAGATTACCGCGGCGAAAACACCTTTAAGCCTGAGTAAAAAACTCTTCCGTGAAATAAATACTCCTACCGGACCGGTTATCGAACCCATTACAGGGAATTCACCAGTAAAAATAGGGGACAAAATCGTTGTTCGTGTTGAACTTCGCACTGACCGTGACATGGAATACATACATTTAAAAGACATGCGTGCATCAGCCTTTGAGCCGGTTAATGTGCTTTCCGGATACCGGTACCAGGGTGGACTGGGATATTACGAATCTACCCGCGATGCCTCAACCAACTTCTTTATTTATTATCTGCCCAAAGGAACCTATGTATTCGAATACAAACTGGTTGCAACTCAAAAAGGCGATTTTTCAAATGGAGTTACAACTGTACAATGCATGTATGCACCAGAGTTTTCTGCTCATTCAGAAGGGACCAGGGTGAAAGTGGAATAAATTTATTTTTCCTGGAAATGTTTAAACTGGGTTGCAAATCCGAAAGCTGGCAGGTGCGGATATAGGCTGGTGCGGATATAGGCTGGTGCGGATTTTTAATCCGCACCCGAAGAGTACAGGATTTGCAATCTGATAACAAGATTTTCATAAGCTTAAATGAATCATAAATTTATTATGGGAATTTAAGGATCAGAATCAAAAGTTGGGGAGAAATACCAATTATCTTCAAGGGATTTTACTAAAACATTCTTGCAAGTTAATTTAGAATGAAGAAGCATCATAGGTGTGAAATTATGGTAGCAAAAACCTCAACACAATTTTTATAGACTCGTAGAGGCGACAGTATTGATATTGCAATCATTCATAAAATTCAAAAATATATATTTTATACTGTCGCCTCTACGAGGCTAAGCTTTATTTGCCAATTTTGCTACCATACTTTCGTCTCTACGAGACTCTGTTTTCATGAACTTAATATTTTTTAGGTCCTTCTCCCCGGTTTCTAAAACTGACCCGCTTCTAAATACTAAGTCCATGATTCTGTTTAAGTATATATGTTATTGGTTATCTTTATGTTAAACTATATTAAAATTAATATTTAGCTTTTCTGTCAACCCCATCTTGTTACAGATTGACTGGATTCCGGTATCAGGAATAGTGTTTCTTCGTGTATCGAAAAAACAAAGAGTCATGAAAGAAATAGTAATAGCATCAGCTGCAAGAACCGCCATTGGAAATTTTGGCGGTGCCTTAGCCGGTCTCTCGGCAACTGAATTAGGAATTATTGCAGCAAAAGAGGCAATAAAAAGAGCCGGGATCAATCCTGAAGAAATATCAGAAACGATAATCGGCAACATTCTATCAGCCGGTCTTGGCCAAAATGTAGGCCGTCAGATCTCCATTAGGGCCGGTATTCCAGATACAAAACCAGCTATGACCATAAATAAACTCTGCGGATCGGGATTAAGGGCAGTTTCAATAGCGGCTCAGTTTATCATGCTCGGCGATGCCGATGTTGTGCTTGCCGGAGGTACTGAAAGCATGTCGAATGCGCCGTATTTATTGATGCAGGGCCGCACTGGTTTCCGCATGGGCCACGGCCAGGTGATAGACAGCATGATTATGGACGGGCTTACTGATTCATTCAACAACTACCATATGGGAATCACAGCCGAAAACATCGCCGAAAGGTGGAACATCAGTCGTGAAGAACAAGACATGTTTGCACTCGAAAGCCAGCGTAAAACCGAACAAGCCCAGTTATCAGGCCGGTTTGCTGATGAGATTGTGCCTGTGAGCATACCTCAGCGTAAAGGCGATCCCATTATTTTCGATACGGATGAATTTCCGAAACATGGACTTACCCTTGAGAAATTATCAGGCCTGAAGCCTGCATTTAAAAAGGATGGAACCGTAACAGCCGGAAATGCATCAGGAATAAATGATGGTGCCTGTATGCTTATCATCATGTCAGCTGAAAAAGCTGCTGAACTTGGCATCAAACCACTTGCCCGCATTTTGTCGTATGGCAATGCAGCCCTCGATCCGTCCATTATGGGATACGGGCCTGTACCTGCAACACAGGCAGCATTGAAAAAAGCCAGGCTTACAATAAATGATATCGATTTAATAGAAGCCAACGAAGCCTTTGCAGCCCAATCAATTGCTGTAATGCGCGACCTGAAACTCGATCCGCAGAAAGTGAATGTGAACGGCGGTGCTATTGCACTTGGACACCCGATCGGCGCTTCCGGTGCCCGGATTCTTACTACACTGATTTATGAAATGAAACGTCGTAATGTGGATAAAGGTCTCGCAACACTTTGTATTGGCGGCGGACAGGGAACAGCTTTGATTATTCAAAACATTAAATAAAACAATAGTATGAAACGACTTGAAGATAAAATTGCAGTAATTACTGGTGGCGCTGATGGACTAGGCCGCGCTGCAGCAATTAAATTTACCAACGAGGGTGCCATAGTTCTTATTTGGGATATGAATGAAGAAAAAGGACTTCAAACTGTTTCCGAAATTGAAAATACAGGTGGAAAAGCGTTCTTTGCCAAGGTAAATACAGCATCCTACACCGAAGTTGAAGCAGCAACAAAGGATGCAACCGACAAATTTGGCACGATTGATATTCTTATTAATAATGCCGGTATAACCCGTGATGCTTCCATCAAAAAAATGACTCCCGACATGTGGCAGCAGGTAATTGATGTAAATCTTACAGGCGTATTTAATTGTGCTAAATGCATCAGTGCCGTAATGGTTGAAAAAGGCTATGGCCGCATTATCAATACTTCCTCGGTTGTAGCGTTGTATGGAAATTTTGGTCAGACGAATTATGTTGCTACCAAAGCCGGTGTAATTGGCTTAACAAAAACACTTGCCCGCGAATTAGGCCGAAAAGGCATAACTGTAAATGCGGTTGCTCCTGGCTTTATTGCTACCGAAATGGTGAAAAAGATGCCCGAAAATGTACTGAAAGCTATGGAAGAGAAAGTACCTCTCGGACGTTTGGGTATGCCTGAAGAAATTGCATCAACCTACTTATTCCTTTCAAGCGACGAGGCTTCGTATATTAATGGAGCGACGATTAGCGTGGATGGTGGAATTACAATTTAAAAATGGTTCCGGAACCAAAATCACTTTTACTTCAAATCCTAATATAACTTACCAATCCCTATTATGGCATCAACACAACAAATTACCGGAGGCTGGATACTCATCGCATTATATGCTGTAGCAATCCTGTTTTTCGTGATCCGTGGAGCGCTGCGCACCAGGAACATCAGTGATTACGCGGTTGGGAATTTTAATTTCTCACCCTGGTTCGTGGGACTATCGTTGGCTGCAGCCATGACAAGCGCGGCTACTTTTGTTATTAATCCGGGATTGATCGCTGCCTATGGTTTAAGCGGAGTGCTATCGTTCGGCATTGTTTTCCCGATAGCTTCATTGGTCTCTTTGGTAGTGTTGACAAAGAGTTTCCGTCGTCATGGTACAAATGTAAAAGCCTTAACATTAGCCAGTTGGATTGGAACCCGTTATAACAGTAAAGGATATGCATTGTTTATTGGGTTTCTGTCGGTATTGCTGCTCACTTTTATCGTGCTTATCCTTGTGGCAATTACCAAAGTACTGAGCCAATCCCTGAATGTTAATGAGACTTGGATGCTGTTCTTTGTAGTTGTGTTTGTATTCGGTTACATGATGTTCGGCGGGGCTAATTCGATGGTTTATACAAATACCCTGCAAGCCATTGTAATGGTGATAGTTGCCGTTATACTTATTTCTTCAGGGTATCCCTATCTGAAAGACGGGTTATTTTCGTTTTTCGATAAACTCGCCGCAATCAGTCCTGATCTGGTAAAACCTACCAATGCCGGCAGTCCTTTGTTCCGTGATCTTTTCGAAATTATTGTTGCCCAGATGATAGTAGGAGTAGCTGTCGTTTGTCAGCCGCATATCATTACCAAGTCGTTGTTACTCAAAAAAGAAAGTGACGTAAACCGGTACCTCCTGTCAGCGGTTATTATTCAGGCTTTGTTTTATTCTGTAATCTTCACAGGCCTGTATGCCCGCCTAATCTTCCCTGACCTTACTTCAAATGGGAAACCCCTTGGCATTGATGGTATCATTCCGGCTTATGTTGTTAAAATATTTTCGCAGGGATGGGTAGCAATCTCTATCGGGTTAATCGTGGTACTGGGTTTAATAAGTGCAGGATTGTCAACCATCGAAGGACTGATACAGAGCCTGAGCACCACCATTACATCTGATATTATCAAACCGCTGTTTGGAAAGTATATCTCAAATGACCGGAAATACATACTTATCAACCGAATGGTAATAGTGGGGATGGCATTGGCCTCATTCCTGGCAGCACATTCCCAGCTGATCCATCCAAACCTTAGTGTAGCCATTTTTGCACAAAACGGTGTATATTCCTTTTTTTCAATCGCTTTTGTACCCATTGTTTTTGGCATTTTCTATAAAAACACCTCCCGAATAACTGCCGTTACCGGGTCAATAACGGCATTGGTCGTATATTTCATGGTTTACTACATATTTCCATGGCAGATAAAAACTGCCGGTATCAGTTTAGGGTTTTTCGATAAGTATTTTACCGGAAAAGTTCAAAACCCGGCTATTGCGGCAGCATGCGCTATTTTGGTTTCAGTAATGGTAAGCATGACATTATATTATTCATACCGGAAATCAAATGCAAAAAAGGTAAATTTGTCAAAAAACATAGTATAACCATGACAAAGGACGAATCAATTTACAGAGAAAAGCTTATCAGCATTGAAGATGCCATACAGTTTATCAAAAGCGATACTGACATTATTTTAGCTCAGTGTGCCTCAGAACCCCAGGGTTGCATGGCGAAATTTCACCTGGTAAAAGACCGCGTTACGGATGTAAAAGTATTTTCGGTTCTCACGCTGAAGCCATACGATTTTTATATGAAACCAGAGATGAAAGGGCATTTTGAACTATGCAGCTGGTTTCATGCACCCGGGTCGAGGGCAGCGCTGAAAGCGAAAACAGGAACCGTTACTTATGTTCCCAACATGCTTCACAGTGCAGCTTCCGACAGGTTAAAAGTTCGCAGGCCACATATGTTTTTCGGGACTTGTACTCCCCCCGACGACAAAGGTTTTGTGTCGCTTTCGTTAGGTATAACCTATGAAAAAGATATAATTGAAGCAGCCGAAATAATAGTCCTTGAAGTAAATGATCAGCTTCCGCGCACTCATGGTGATACGCTTGTTCATGTTAGTGAGGTTTCATGGTTTGTAGAATATTCACAGATACCTCCTACCCTTCCTGCACCTGTACCTGATGAAATTGCGCTGAGAATCGGTCAACATATTGCTGATTTAGTAGAAGATGGGTCAACCATACAGTTAGGAATTGGCGAAATACCCAATGCCGCAGCATTGTCGTTGAATACTAAAAAAGATTTGGGGGTTCATACCGAAATGATGGTTGACAGTATGATGGAACTTTATGAATTAGGCGTTATCACCAATAAGAAAAAGTCCGTTCATAAAGATAAATTTATATGCACATTTGCCATGGGCAGCCTGAAACTGTATAAATGGCTGGATAACAACCCCTCGGTTGAATTTCTGCGGGGAAAGTATGTAACTGATCCCTGTGCTATGAAACTCAATAGCCGTATGGTATCAATCAATACCTGCATCATGATAGACTTCACGGGCCAGGTTTCCAGCGAATCCATTGGTATTGAGCAATATTCAGGCACCGGTGGCCAAACCGACACAGCTTCAGGCGCTATTTACGGGGATGACGGGTTGGGAAAATCTATCATAGCATGTCGTTCAACAGCCCGTGGAGGTACCATTTCCACAATCGTACCGGTGTTGCCCGAGGGAAGCGCCGTAACCCTGCACCGCAGCCATACCGATTATGTGGTGACGGAATGGGGAAGTGTGCGGTTAACCGGTCGTACAGTGAGAGAACGCACCCACTTTTTAATATCCATTGCTCACCCTGATTTCAGGGAAAAACTGAAAGAACAGGCGGAAGAAATGGGATATTGGTAGGGTTTCAGATTTCGGGTAGATGAGGCGCGAGCATCGCGCCTCTACCCGAAACCTAAAAATTTGAATTATAAATCGTACAGACGCGATGCTCGCGTCTCAAAAATAAAAAATTGCTTTCGGATTGATGAGGCGCGAGCATCGCGCCTCTACCCGAAACCTGAAAATTTGAATTATAAATCGTACAGACGCGATGCTCGCGTCTCAAAAATAAAAATATAAACCTCAAAACAAAAAATGCTCCCAATTAAAATATTAGGCACCGGATTTTATGCACCAGGCAAACCAATCTCAAATTCAGAGCTGGCAAACCTAACGGGTTTGGAATTCAAACTGGATAAGCTGGAAAACAAACTTGGCGTTTTCAGCCGGCATATCGCTCACCTGCGTGGAATACATGAAACTACCGCTGACTTTGCAACTCATGCAGCACTTAGTGCTATTGCTGATGCAGGTCTTACGGGCGATGACATCGGACTTTTTATCGTTGGAACCGATACCCCCGAATACATTTCTCCGGCCACGTCAATCCTTGTACAAGGGCGAATTCAGAAAGACGAAACCTGGGCATCCACATTTGATATCAGTGCATCATGCGCAAGTTTTACCATAGCTTTCGATAATGCCGTAAGGATAATGGCAACTGATCAAACCATTAATTTTGCTGTCGTTGTCGGAGTTTATAATATGCCGGCTTTCCTTCGCCCTGATGATGCGTTCGGATATTCCTTGTTTGCCGATGGAGCAGGAGCCGTAGTAATCGGGAAAACTGATGGGAATACATCAGGATACATTGGCAGTCAATTGCTTACCGATGGCACTCAATTCGATTTTATCGGCGTTTATGCCGGTGGCTCTAAAATGCCGGTAACTAAGGAAATTCTTGAAACCAACCAGCAGGGTCTTTTGAGTTTGCAACCCATGCCAGGCGACCGCAATGTGAGACTTTGGCCAAAGGTTGTTAATAAGCTGCTGGATAAATACAAACTCAAAATTAATGATGTTGACCATTTCATTTTCACCCAGATTAATCACTCTGTTATTTCCGAAGTAATGGAAATTCTTGAAGTGCCAATGACAAAAACGACTACTATAATGGATAGATATGGTTACACGGGTTCGGGTTGCGTGCCTATGGCTTTCCATCATGCTGTAACCGAAGGCCGCATTAAACGTGGCGATCGGGTGTTGTTTATGGCTTCCGGCGCCGGACTGGCTGTTGGAAGCAACCTTTTTGTTTACTAATTTTCTTCTTCATTATGTCACAATCTATTGATCAAACTTTTCATGCCGGTATAATTGGCACAGGTATATATATTCCTTCGCCACGCATGACTGCATCACAACTTTCGGCTGCTACAAATAATCAATGGAGTGAGGAAGCTATTATAAAGAAACTGGGAATTATCGAAAAATCCATTCCCGGACCCGGAGACGGAACCCAGGAAATGGGAGTAATGGCTTCCCTGGATTGCCTTAAAAACACGGGTATTCCTGCAACCGAGATAGATCTTATTATTTCTATTGGTGAGGAATGGAAAGAATACCCGCTAACCACTACCGGGATATATATCCAGGAACAAATCGGGGCAACCAATGCATGGGCCTTCGACCTGCAACAACGCTGCTGTACTTCCGTTGCTGCCCTGAAAATCGCAAAAGACATGATGTTTGCCGATCCGGAAATAAATACAGTGCTGATAGCCGGAGGTTACCGCAATGGCGATTTCCTTGATTATACAGATAGTTCTGTTTCGTTCATGTTCAACCTGGCTGCGGGTGCCGGCGCTATTTTGTTAAAAAAGAACCTGGGACGTAACGTGTTACTGGGAACTCACATCATCACAGATGGAACAATGGCCCGCGATGCAGGAGTGAAATTCGGGGGAATTGAAAATCCAATTACCTGCGAAAATATTTCTGAAGCCCACCGCTCATTGAGAGTATTTGATGAAAAGCATATGAAAGACAGGCTGAATGAAGTCTCGATGAAAAACTGGATGACTTGTATTGATAACGCATTTATTAAGTCGGGTGTAAAAAAATCGGAACTGGATTTCCTGGCGGCATTGCATTTTAAACGATCACTTTATTTTGGACTCGTCGCTGAATTAGGATTACATCCGGAACAAACCATCTACCTTGAAAACTACGGTCATTTGGGACAAGTGGACCAGATTCTCTCACTCCACCTTGCTCAGAAGATGGGGAAGATAACGGAAGGAAGCATTATTTCGATGATCGCCGCCGGAATAGGTTATGCCTGGGGCGCTAACGTGATACGATGGGGGGAAATAGCATAGTCCGATGAAATATTAATACATATATCTATTTGTATTTCAAACACATAAACTAGTCTTAAAAATTTTATTATACTTCTGTCAACCCCGTAATTTGTTAATCAAACACAATTAATATTCAACTACTAATTAAATTAGCAATCTAAACTAAAAAAACCGAGAAAATCATGAGAAATTTTATTTTTATTCTTGTTGCAGTTGCAATTGTATTTGGTTCCTGCGGCAAAAGTGATGAAGCTGATGTGTATGACCCCGCTGCTGATGGGATTGTAGGCGAATGGCAATCATCAGGAACTAATGTGGCTCCTCTTTTAGCATACTTTACAATAGATTCAATCTATGCAAAGTTCAATGTCAACAACACTTATCATGTTGAATCTTTTACTTCAACAGGTACTAAAACAACTTATGAAGGTACTTACACACAAGCAAAATCTTCTACAGGTTCAATCTGGACAATAATTTTAAATCAGAGCACACCATCAGCTGTAACAAGTGAAGGTATGTTCGAAATCACAAAAGTTACTTCAGGTTACACAATGAAATATGAAGTTGTTCAAACTCAGCCAAGTCTTGGAACACCTCCAACACCAGCTGCTGGATTCGGAAGCACAAGCGGAGGAGCTTTGGGGACTAATAATGTTCAGACTTTCGTTCAGATTGTAAAATAATCATCCGTGATCTAGGGTCAGAATATAATCTCAACCATATTATGTTCTGACCTTTTGTTTTTATTGCATCTGAACACCTTCATTAAAATAATCAGACAGATGAAAAAATTATACGGTTTAGCCGCATTGCTTTTAATTACCTCAACGGTTTTTGCTCAACTTCCTACCAATCAGTATTTTTCGAAAGAAATCCCTCAAAAGGCTAACAAAGAATTTCAGTTTCTTGCCTTTTATATTAATCAAGCTGTAATATCAGATATTTATCCTGAAAATGACTTCCTGAAAGGGCAGGTTGTGGGGCGACTATTTGGCGCAAACACTACTAAAACAAGTACCACTCGCACAAGTGCCTATATTGAGCAACGTTTAATTCCGTTTTTCATCTATCAGCCAAGTCTGTTTAACGGGAAAGCTACTTTGAGAGCTTCCTTCGAACTGGACTGGACCTGGGGAGATGTAGCATACGGGGTTGGTGGAAATTTTGGAGGAGGTTTTTCAGCTGACCAGGTTAACCTGCAAACTCAAAACCTTGAACTGGAATTAAATCCAACCAAAGGCCTGTATATCAATCTGGGACTTCAACGTATTTTTGACACTCCTTACAATCCATACAAAACAATGTTCGACAAAATGACCACCACCGGTTACCGCCTGGCATATTTCGGAACTGACGGTGTGGGAATTTCTGTACGGAAAGACTGGGACTATGCACGCCTAAAAGGTGGGTTTTACAAACTTTACGAAAACTACATTCAATTGAATGATGATGTATCCCTGTTAGAATTAACGGGCGAAAAAGACGTAAGCCGTACATGGAAAGTTGGCGCTTCAGCCTATTATATCAGAGACAGGGCTTCAGGTGCAGGAGGGGTTTCTATCCTGAGTGAGGGGCTTAACAGTTTGCTTGCCGAACACAACGGAGCTTACAAGTTTAACTTTGGAAATGTTAAATATAAAGCTGATGTTGTATGGTTAGGAACTTTCTTCGGACGAAATACCGAACACTGGATTGACCCGTTGATGATAACCGGATTTGTGAATTTCAATTTAGGAAAGGCTGACACATTAACAAACCAGGGCGTTTCGCAAACTGAATGGAGCCGGGCTACAAATATATTCGGGTATGCCGGGAATCTACGTGCTTCATATCGTTATGGTCAAACGCTAAACGACAATATCACATTGGATGTAATTCATTCATCCGGTGATGCCAATGGATTAAGTGATGGAAAGTATTCGGGTGTAATCACCGGCAATCAATGGGGAGCTCCGGGCGCTATTTTTATAAGTTCGGGTTCATACCTGCTTATGCCTCACGGTAATGTAGTTAACCGCTATACACCTGCCATTCTTGACATTTCAAACATGGGCTACGGTATGACAGGTGTCACATTAAATGCTTCGAAAGGTTTGATTCCAAACAAGCTGAATGCCAAAATCGGAACAGCAATAGCCATGAGTACAATTCAGCCTTTAGGCGGTGGCAATCTGGTCGGGACTGAAATTAACGGCAATTTAGCGTATAATTTCGGTCCGTTTATGAGCCTTGAAGCGCACGGCGCTTACCTGATGCTGGGTAATTTTTACGATAGCAGACAAAACTCTTATGGAAGTGCAGTGAACGGAGATATTGAAGGACGACCGGTGAATCCCTGGACTGTCTTTCTTGTTTACAAATGGCTCATGTTCTAAAGTTAATTTTATAACGATATGATAAGAAAATCAATATATACGGGCTTTGCAATCATTTTGGTTATCATGAGCAGTTGCAGTACACCATACAAAGCAATACCGAACCTGAATGCAATGGACGACATGCATTATAATGATGAAGTCAAAAAAGCGCATCTGCCACAAAGCGGTTATGATATAGCTTATACCGACGAAGGAACAGGTAAAGAAACCATTATTTTCATTCATGGTTTGGGAAGCTATTTGCAGGCATGGACAAAAAATGTTGAATCCTTGAAAGCGAATTACCGCTGTATTTCAATCGATTTGCCCGGATACGGAAAATCAAGCAAACAACCGCATAGCGGACTAATGACGTTTTATGCAAGCGTTATTAATGAACTGGTTAAGGAATTGAATCTTAAAAAAGTATATCTTGCCGGGCATTCGATGGGTGGGCAAATATCAATTACTACTTGCCTGACTTATCCTGAAATTGTTAAAGGATTGATTTTAGTTGATCCGGCCGGATTTGAGCCATTCAACAAAGGGCAACGCCAGTGGTTTAAAAATGTAATGACACTAGATGGCGTTCGCCTCACAACACCCGAAGCAATACAGAGTAATCTTGCGACAAATTTTTACAGACTTCCGGCTGATGCCGAGTTTATGATCACCGACCGTATTGCCTGGCGCACAGCCAAAGATTTTAATGCTTATTGTTATGCAGTTGTTCAATCAGTAGGCGGTATGGTTGATAATCCGGTTCTTGATTATCTGCAGGATATAAAAGTTCCGACTTTAATCTTTTTTGGAGAAAATGACAACCTGATACCTAACCGTTATCTTAATCCCGGCAGAACAATTGATATCGCCAAAAACGGGGCAAACAAAATTTCGGGCAGTAAACTGGTAATGGTACCCAAATGCGGGCATTTTATGATGTTCGAGAAACCGGAAGTATTTAACTCGGAGACACTCAAATTTATCCAGTAACCTTGGTTTTGTTTAGTGATTGTGAAATGGGAGCGCTGAAAAGTAGTTCCCATTTTTTGTTGGATTTTGTTTGGTTGGGAGATAGAATTTGGAAGACTACTCTGAAAATAGAGTTTGGGCTTTGGAGGCCTAATTTTAGGGCTGCTACTTACAAGTCTTAACGTAAATCCGACATC
Source organism: Lentimicrobiaceae bacterium (assembly GCA_041660125.1). GTDB lineage: Bacteria > Bacteroidota > Bacteroidia > Bacteroidales > UBA4417 > UBA4417. The sequence continues at coordinate 11,263 of JBAZWY010000046.1, read as the reverse complement.
CAAGATTCGACATCCGACATTTTAAAATACCTCCGAATCCTTTTTTATACTAATTTCATCCCAAATTCCTGCACATGCGATTAAAACTGGTTACTTTCAGCGATTTTGCAAATCAGCTTTATCCTCACGAGGCTGATTACCTGTTGAGTATCCAGAAATTCAGCAAGGGTGTTAACATGCAAATCCTGAATACCCTACACAGTAATTGTCATAATCCGCTCAAGGCCAGGGAATATGATCCGAGCATAGATAAACGTTCCTATTCCTATATCAAAACCTGGGTAACTCAGGCCCTGGAAAAAGCTGATGTGGATAAATTTTATGAATGGCTTGCCTATACCGAAAAACAGGTAATGATTGATGCTATAACACCCGAAGAAGAGAAACAGATTCTGGTCTATATTAAAACAACCAATCCATCCCAGTATTTTTTCCTCAGGTTTTATGAACTGCTTCAGTATTTCAGGGATTATCTTCTTATCAGAGTAAGAAACCAGTTTTACAAACCTATTAATGATTTCCTGCAAAAATACGAAAGTGCCTATCGACGTAGCATAACAATCAATACTCAACTTAATCAGGCGGCAGAAGAAATTATACGTCAGCACGAAACCCTGGATGCCGATCCGATTCATTACAACGATTTTCTGCAGGCCACCTTTAATGACAGCACCCTGGATGGCTATACTCGGTACAGGGCAGCCGTTCGGCTTACGTTTTTATATTATAATTACCGGGAGTTTGAAAACCTGAGAGTTCTTTATGATGAACTTGACAGGCTGTTTAAGACCAATGTATTTTATTCGAAGCGCCTGCTAGCCAATTATTATTCGAACCGCGCCATGATGCACAGCAAGCTAAATGAACTTGCTCTTGCCGAGAAATTCGGTTACTTATCCATACGGCAGAAAAACAGCGACTACTTATTTTACCTGGCCAATCTTTGCGGGGTGTTGCTACGAAGTGGCAAATATGACAAGGCACTCAAGCTGATGAGTTCTTCAATACCTGAATTAAAAAAAACCAATAGTTTTTACAATAAGATCGGGTTTGCAAGTTTTTATACGCGCACTCTTGTTTACAACAAAATGGCTAAAAATGCAGTCAGTTATGCAACTACATTCCTGGATGCATACAAAAAAGAAATCTTTGCAACACGCTGGCATTTGTTTTTCGCAGCGTACCTGCAGGCTTTGCTAAGTGCTGAAAAATACAGCCGCCTTTTAGCGGTTGCCAAAAGGTACAATTTACTGGCCCTGGAGAAAAAATTTATCGATAAAACAGTTTATATGCCCGTATTACTCTGGTATAATGAAGTTGCGTTATACATGGAGGGCAAACAGAGTAATGAAAAACTTGAGGAAAACATTATGTCGTCGGCCCGGTTGCTGCTTCAAAACAAATACAAAGCAGGCAGGATAAATGAGTTGCTTGATAATCTTTCCGATTCAATCCCTTCAGAAATACTATCTATACGAAACAAGCTCCATGAATTGCAGGAAATAAACATATAAATCCCTGCTTTCTCGACAGTTTTCTCATTGGTATTTTCCAAACGTCTTTAGCGTCAGAAAAACAAACACTATCTTTCTTAACAAGCCGGTCATTTTTTTTATAATTTAGCCTGCTATTATAAAGTATATGCAGGATATTTTTGACGATCTGAAATCCATTATTGAGCAGGGAATTTCTGCTGTATTATGTATTGTAACCGAAACCACCGGCTCCACACCACGAAAAGCCGGATCGAAAATGATTGTATTTCAGGATGGTACGATAAAAGGAACCATAGGCGGCGGTAATATTGAGTTTCAGGCAATTCAGGAAGCTGTAAAGAGTATTTCTGCGGGCGAACCTTTTACAAAACATTTTCACCTGCAAGATGACCTTAAAATGCATTGCGGCGGAAGCATGCACATTTACTTTGAACCTATAGGGTGCCTGCCAAAACTCTATATTTTCGGTGGCGGACATATCGGAAAAGCGCTTGCGGGATATGCTGCCGGACTAGGGTTTAAACCTTTTGTTTTCGATCAGCGGGAAGACATTTTCGACGAGTGGAATATTCCTGGTGTTGAAGCCCGGAATGGTGATTTCCTTCAAATTATTGACTCGCTGGTATTTGATTCTAATACATATATAGCCATCGTTACACATAAACACGATTTCGATGAAACCGTTTTATTGACCTGCCTTCCACACGAATATGCTTATCTAGGTATGATAGGCAGCAAACGCAAAGTAGCTGAAATCAGGAAAAGTGCGCTGGAAAACCATAATTTCACAGAGTCGCAACTCGATAAAGTCGATATGCCGATAGGTATTCCATTTGCTGCAGAAACACCCGCCGAAATTGCTGTCAGCATTATTGCCAAAATGATTGATGTGAAAAACACCCTTAAAAAATCATGAGCGCCCAACACAATAAAATTCAGTTTGTATTGAATGACAACGTTGTTTCTGTTGATTTTAATACAAATCCCGAATTAAGCCCAACCACGACAGTACTCAATTACCTGCGTTCGTTGCCTGGTCACAAGGGAGTGAAAGAAGGTTGTGCCGAAGGCGATTGCGGTGCATGCACGGTTGTTATTGCTGAAAGCCGGAATGGGAAACTTTCATATAAAACCATCGACAGTTGTCTTGTATTTCTACCCATGATCCATGGCAAACAGCTAATCACGGTCGAAAACCTCGCCGATTCAGGGACACTTCATCCTGTTCAACTGGAAATGGTTAATCATAACGGAAGCCAATGCGGGTATTGTACGCCTGGAGTAGTAATGTCCATGTTTGGCTTGTACAAAAATCACCACAACCCTGAACGGGAAATAATTGAAGATGCGTTTACGGGGAATCTCTGCCGTTGCACTGGTTATCAACCTATTATTAAAGCAGCCGAACACGCCTGTTCGTGCGTTGATACGGATAAATTCAAACTTCACGAATCAAAAATTGTTGGTCTTCTCGATGACATCAACCGGGATAATTCAACAATTGAAATCTCTACTCCTTCTAACAATTATTACAAACCACTTACATTGCCTGAAGCCCTTGCGCTAAGGCGGAAATATCCGAGTGCAACTATTGTGAGCGGAGCCTCAGATATTGCACTGCGCCAAACTAAAAAACATGAATTCTTAAGCGGAATCCTTGATATATCAGATGTCGCTGAACTGAAATATTTTACTGAAACTGATACGGATTTTGAGATTGGCTCCGGCTTAAACTTGGAAATGCTGAAATCGCAATCACACGAAAAACTTCCTGCTTTGCATAAAATGCTGCAGATTTTCGGTTCACTTCAAATCAGGAACCTGGCAACCATCGGGGGAAATATAGGCTCGGCTTCACCTATTGGAGATACACTGCCTTTGCTTATTGCTTACAAGGCAAAAGTAAAATTGCAGTCATCGGATTCTGAAAGACTGATACTCCTTGATGATTTTATCAAAGGGTACCGGCTCACTGATATCCGGTATGATGAATTAATTACTGCGGTTCATATTCTGAAACTTGCTTCGGATACGTATGTGCATTCCTATAAAGTCTCGAAACGTAAAGACCTTGATATTTCCACTGTTAGCGGCGGGTTTTCGTTACAACTGGAAAATGGACATGTAAAAGAAATTATTCTTGCCTTTGGCGGAATGGCAGAACGGCCTAAACATGCTTCCGAAACAGAACATTATCTGCTCTGGAAACCCTGGACGCGGGCCAATGTAGAACATGCCATGAAAATACTCGCTCATGAGTTTACACCTTTAAGTGACGCCCGTTCTGGTGCTGAATACCGCAAAATTGTTGCCGGTAACCTCCTGTTAAAATTTTATGCAGAAACGTTCACTCCCGGGCTATGAAAACTGCAGACTTAAAACACGACAGCGCCATTAAACATGTAACCGGACAATCGGTTTATGTAAACGACATTGCCGCCAACCGGCAGTTGATCGGAAGGGTTGTTTACAGTCCGGAAGCCCATGCGCGTATCAGCTTAATCGATATAAAAGCTGCTTCAAAGCTAAATGGAGTAGTCGCCATTCTGACACACAAAGATATTCCCGGTATAAACCAGATGGATCCGGTAATTCATGATGAACTCTGCCTGGCTATTGATGAGGTTACCTTTATCGGTCAGGCTATTGTGCTGATTGCAGCCGAAACGGAGGAAGCTGCCTTTAAAGCCGAAAAGCTTATCCGAATTGAGTTTGAGGAACTTGACACTATATTGGATTTACACGAAGCTATCGCAGAAAATAGCCTTATTGCTCCGCCACGCCTTATTGAATGTGGAAATGTTGACGAAACACTGCTATCAGCGCCCCATGTCATTTCGGGCGAACTCGAATCCGGGGCGCAAGAGCATTGGTATCTTGAAACACAATCGGCACTGGCTATTCCAGGCGAAGGAAAAGAAATGCTGATACATGCTTCGAGTCAGAATCCGGCCGAAACCCAGGCCATAGTTGCCGAAGTGCTTGGTATTGCCAAAAACGAAGTGGATGTTGAAGTACGACGGATGGGCGGAGCTTTCGGGGGAAAAGAAACCCAGGGAAATCATGTGGCAGCATGGGCAGCTTTACTTGCAAATGCTACGCGCCGACCGGTAGGGATTCACCTTTTTCGCGACGACGACCAGAAAATTACAGGCAAACGTCACCGCTTTCTTTCAAAATACCAGATCGGGTTTAATGACGAAGGGAAAATCATTGTATATTCCGTTGAATTGAACTCCGATGCCGGCGCCGCTACCGATCTTAGCCGCGCCATCCTCGAACGGGCAATGCTTCATGCCGAAAACTCGTATTTTATTCCAAATGTAAGAATCGTCGGTAATGCTTTTAGAACAAACCTTCCTTCGAATACTGCTTTCCGCGGTTTTGGCGGTCCGCAGGGTATGGTTGTTATTGAAACTGCTGTCGATAAAATAGCACGTTTCCTGAAAAAGGATCCTGCTGAAATCCGTAAGCTTAACTTTTACGGGATTAGTCAGAAAAACATTACACCTTATGGTGAAACTATTGTAAATAATCGCCTGCACGTGATGTACGACCAGTTGCTCGCTTCATCTGGTTATAAAGAACGTCGGCTGCAAATTGCCATATTTAACACAGAACATGAATTTGTTAAACGTGGTATTTCATTTACACCGGTTAAATTCGGCATTTCATTCACTACCGCTTTCCTCAACCAGGCCGGTGCACTTGTAAACATTTACAACGATGGCACTGTTGCTGTTAACCATGGCGGAACCGAAATGGGGCAAGGCTTACACACAAAGATGCTTGGAATTGCCGCTGATGAATTGGGCGTTTCACCTGAATTTATTAAAATAAGCCCTACCAATACCTCAAAAGTTCCCAATACCTCCGCCACTGCAGCTTCATCCGGCAGCGACCTGAACGGGATGGCTGTTAAAAATGCCATTGATAAACTGAAGTCGCGATTAACTGAAGTTGCCATCGACGTACTGAAATCTAAGTTGAAAACTGATTCCATCCTTGCAGTCCAGATAGTATTTGCTGACAATTCTGTTTTTGCCGTTTCACATCCGGATACAAAAATCCCTTTCGGTGAACTAGTAAAGCTGGCGTATCTGAAGCAAATCAGCCTCAGTGCCACCGGATTTTACAAAACTCCCGATATCTATTTCGACCGCGAATTAGGCCGGGGCAATCCATTCTATTATTATGCTTATGGCATGGCCGTTTCTGAAGTGGAAGTGGATATATTAACAGGTGAAAGCAAGCTCTTACGAACTGACATTTTGCACGATGTAGGAGATTCGCTGAATCCTGAGATTGACCTCGGGCAGATAGAAGGCGGTTTTATACAAGGGGTAGGGTGGGTAACAACCGAAGAAATAAAATGGGACAAGAAAGGTCACTTGCTTACTCATTCACCCGACACCTATAAAATCCCAACAGTAAATGATATCCCTTTGCATTTCAATGTTGAACTGCTTTCGGGTTATCCAAATGAAGGCACTATACGTAAAAGCAAAGCCGTCGGCGAACCTCCGCTGATGCTGGCATTCTCGGTATGGCTGGCGATTAAAGACGCTATTTCTGCAGTTGGAAATCATGAATATGAACCGTCATTTTCGTTGCCTGCAACGGCAGAAGTGGTTCTTTTAAGTATTGAAGAAATTAAAAAGAAGGGATTGGGAGTTTGGGGTTAGGTTTTGGGGAATCAAAGATTCCCTTTTGAAAACAAATACTCCAAACCAGCACGATCCTATCCCTAACCCCTAAACACCAAAGCCTAACCCCTTTACAAAAAAGCCTAAAACCTCAATTAAATGGAAGAAATTTTTGAAAAGATCAACGAACTCTCTCACAAATACAGAGACTACACCGCACAAAACCTCTCAAAACTGGTTCAGATCAAATCGACCAGTATGCAGGAAAAAGATGTTCAGCTGGAGCTGAAACGCCAGATGGAAGAAGCCGGTTTCGACGAAGTGCGAATCGACGGACTTGGAAATGTAATCGGTCGAATTGGAAACGGAAAACGAATCCTGGCCATTGACGGACATATGGATACTGTTGATGTTGGCAATGCTGCAAACTGGACTTTCGATCCGTTTAGCGGAGAAATAAAAGATGGTTTTGTTCACGGACGTGGCACCGTAGATCAAAAAGGTGGTCCGGCAGCAGCCGTTACGAGTGGGAGGATACTGAAAGAATTGGGTTTCGACCGCGACCTCACCGTTTTAGTTGTTGGCAGCGTAATGGAAGAAGATTGCGACGGTCTCTGCTGGAAATACCTTGTAGAAGAGGAGAATGTTAAACCCGATTTTGCCATCAGCACCGAACCAACTAACCTGAATATTTACCGTGGACATCGCGGCCGTATGGAAATTGTAGTTAAGTTCCAAGGTCTTTCATGCCATGGTAGCGCTCCCGAACGGGGTGTAAATGCTATTTATATGGCTGCCCGTGCCGCCCTCGAAATTGAAAAACTCAATGAAAGACTAGGCACTGATGAATTCCTAGGAAAAGGCTCAGTTACCATTTCCGAAATTAAATCCGGCAGTCCTTCACTGTGCGCCGTAGCCGATTATGCCCAATTTCACCTTGATCGTCGTCTGACCTGGGGCGAAACCAAAGAAAGCGCAGTTGCCGAAATTCAGGAGATTATTAAAGATATGGATGCAACAGTTGAAGTACTGCATTATGAAGAAGTTGCTTACACCGGGCTGAAATATGGCATGGAAAAATACTATCCAACATGGAAAATTCCTGCAGAACATGCCGCTGTAACAACCGGTGTTGAAGCGTTCAAACAACTTTTCGGAAAAGATCCGATTGTCGATAAATGGACATTTTCGACAAACGGAGTAACAATTAATGGTTATTACGGAATCCCGATCATCGGTTTTGGCCCGGGAAATGAAGTTTTCGCTCATGCACCAAACGAAAAAGTTCCTATTGACCATTTGGAAACTGCAGCGGCATTTTACGCGGCATATGCATTTCTGATTTAATATCCGAACTGTGGTAGCGTCACTAAAAGATTAAACGCAGAGGTCCGCAAAGTTTTTACGCGGAGTTTCGCAGAGCACACAAATAAGTATTATAACTCAGCGGTTCTTTGCGACACCTTTGCAGAACTCTGCGGTTAAATATGTTTATAGCATACACACTTCTAACCAATAACCATTTCCCCATTTTCTATTTTCCATTAACTATTAACTAGCACAAATGAAATCATTCAACCAAATTATCGAAGCTATTCAACAGCTGAAGTCCAACCTGCATGCCAACGATTTCCTGCTTACCTGGGATAAAACCGAGGACGAACTCAAACAAACGCTACTGGTTGCCGAAGCTTTAAAGTTCCTTCGCGATCACAATATTTCAACGAAGGTGTTTGATTCAGGCCTGGCCGTTTCCAATTTCAGGGATAATTCCACACGCACCCGGTTTTCGTTTGCTTCAGCATGTAACCTGCTGGGACTCGAAGTCCAGGATCTGGACGAAAGCAAATCGCAGATTGCCCATGGCGAGACAGTCCGTGAAACCGCGAATATGATCAGTTTTTTAACCGATATTATCGGCATCCGCGACGATATGTTCCTTGGCGAAGGCCATACGTATATGCAGGAAGTAGGAAATGCGCTTGATGATGGTTTTCAGAATGGTGTTCTTCCGCAAAGGCCTGGAATTGTTAACCTTCAATGTGATATCGACCACCCGACCCAGGCGATGGCTGACCTGATGCATCTGGCAGATTATTATGGCGGTCTTGAAAACCTGAAAGGCAAAAAAATCGCCATGACCTGGGCATATTCTCCCAGCTATGGTAAACCATTATCGGTTCCTCAAGGAATTATCGGGCTAATGACGCGTTTCGGAATGGAAGTGGACCTGGCTTATCCCGAAGGATATAACCTGATTCCGGATGTTGTTGACCTTGCAGGTAAAAATGCTGCAGCTTCCAGCGGAAAATTCCGTGTTGTAAACAGCATGGATGAGGCTTTCCGTGATGCCGATATCGTGTATCCAAAAAGCTGGGCTCCGTTTTCCGTGATGCAGCGTCGTACCGTATTGCTAAAAAACAATGATAAAGATGGACTTAAATCCCTCGAGCAGGAATGCCTTGCCAACAATGCCAACTTTAAAAACTGGGAATGTACCGAAGAAAAGATGAAACTTACCAAAGCCGGCAAAGCTCTGTATATGCATTGCCTGCCAGCCGATATTTCGGGTGTTTCGTGCAAGGAAGGTGAAGTAGCAGAATCTGTTTTCGATCGTTACCGCATCGAAACTTATAAGGAAGCCGGATTTAAACCATATATTATTGCAGCTATGATTTTTAATAACAAATTCAAAGATGCTGCGGGAGTATTGAATAAGCTGAATGAGAGAGGATTGAACAGGATTTTGGGATAAATTATTCATTTAAAATTCAAACTAAACCTGGCAGATTTTGAAATCCTGTCAGGTTTTTTCGCTTATATTCTATATTTGCGGCTGGTGGAGATTTGCGGCTGGTGCGGATTTGCAATCCGCACCTTTAGAGTATAGGATTTGTAATCCAGTTGATGATATTGCAAAAACAAAACAGTAAGAATGAATCTCTCAGCTGGTGCGGATTTGCTGCTGGTGCGGATTTGCAATCCGCACCCATAGAGTTCAGGATTTAAAATCCTGTTGAGGAAAATGCAAAAAAAATCAATACGCCAAAATCACATCTATTAATCCTTTTTCGCCTGCATAATCAATGGCAGAGCTATATTTATAATGCTGAGGTTCATTCACCCATCCTGCTCTTACCGGATTCTGGTGAATATAAGCTAGTTTTTGCTGAAGGAATTCTGCCGAATATATTTCCTTTGGTTCATTTCCATCCTGCCAGAACTTATAAAACTCGATTTTTTTATTGTATCGGCCTGCAAATTCGAAGCGGTCCAATAGCCATTTACGACGACTTTCAGGAATCTCTTTGATCTTTTCAATAATAGCCTTACTTGTATACTTTTTGAAATCCCGCAGAATATCGGACAAAGTAAATTGCCCGTTCTCTTTGCCTGCAGCAATCAAATGCAGATGATTGGTCATAAGGCACCATGAATAGATTTCCAGCCCCTTTTCTTTTTGGCAGTATTTTAAAGAATCGATAATAATTTGACGGTAATCATCCCTGGTAAAAATATCAACCCAGTCAACCACGGTTATGGTCAGGAAGTAAATTGAGCCGGATTCGATCTTGTTATGTATGCTCATGGTCGGATATTGTTAAAGTGAAAATATTTTTTATTCATATCAGGGTTACAAATCCACTTCTCTTAATGTCGGGATCATCTTCATTGGGCGGATGAAATCCCTGCTTGCCTGCCTGGCGCAGACGAGGTTCCGCCTTGTGTAAATTCCACCAGTCTTATAGCAAATATAGTTAGAAATAGACTAACTTTTAGTTTTTAGAAATCCGGATTACAAATCCGAGGCTCTTTGTGGCGGAATTACAAATTCCGCCAAGCTACAAATTCCGCAAAGCAGGCTGGTACGGATTTACGCTGATGCGGATTTGTAATCCGCACCCGGCGAGTTCAGAATTTGCAATCTTGTTGAAAAAACACCAAAACCAAATCAAATCACAAAAATCACCTTGCTGTACCAGATTCGCAACTTAAAACCGCCCTGCCTTCTATTTATCTGCGCATAGCAGACAGGAAGCGATCTCCTCACCCTTCTACTCATCCTCCGCACTTTACGAATTCAGGTTGATAAATCCTGAAAACCAACCTTTATTTTATAGTTTCAAATCCCCACCCATTTCCCTTGAAATAAACAACCTCATCTATTCCGGCTTCTTTCAGCAGCGAAAATCCCTGTTCAAACGCCAGGTCGAGTTCGTGTGGTTTGTGCGCATCGGAATTCACCATTACCGGGATTCTCAGTTTCTTAATCTGTTTCAGAATATCCAGGCCCGGATAGGTAGTATCTGAGCGTTGCTTGTAAATGCCACGCGTATTTACTTCAACAATAATATCGCGATCCTGTAAAAGCTCAAGTGTCTCGCTCACTAATGCCATATACCAGGACTCATCTTCCTTAAAAAACCGTTCACGATTGTGCATCTTTATCTTATCGAAATGACCAATAATATCGATTTGCTGGGTTTCTATCATTTCGTTCAGCTGCTGATAATACCTGCTGACTGCTTTTCGGATATCTGAACCAAATAACTCATTCAGGCCTTTATCATAAGTTTTGTAGTTTGGCCCGTCGGTAAACCAAAGCTCATCAGTATTTTCAGGTTTTACAAGGTGCACAGAGCCAATCAGGTAATCCAATTTGTAGTCTGCTTTTACTTTGCCAAAACTATTTGACATCCCGGGAATATAGTCCATTTCCATTCCCGAATATACAGAAATTTGTCCTGAATATTTCTGCTTCAGGTAATGCATCAGTGCAACGTATTCCTCTTTTTTTTTCTGTTTGAACGAAAATGTATTCTCAAACGGCAAAGGCGAATGTTCGGTAAATCCTAAAAGGTTAAACCCTTTTGCGATGGCTTCGGTAATGTATTCTTCCGGCTCGGATGAGCCATCGGAGTATAGGCTATGTGTATGATGATTGGTAAGCATGTATGATTTCGGATGTTGGATGTCGGAATTTGTCCCGCCGTGGCGCATATGCGTCAAGCTAAGGGGAATGCTATTAACAATGGAGTGTTAGAAAAATCAGCTATTTCTATGTAATTTTTATCAAAAAAAAGTTGCTGTTTGTAAATCAAAATTCCGTAATGAAAACAA
>JBAZWY010000045.1:0-30046 GCA_041660125.1 Lentimicrobiaceae bacterium | reverse complement strand
TGGCAGCATAATTAGCCTTAATTATACTCACGGTGCTTCCTTCTCCTTCTATACTTATACCTATGGCTAAATTGGACTGTGCCGTTTCATTATATGTCCCTGCATTAACATGAATTATATCACCAGGATTTGTGACATGAGCGCAGGCGTAGGAAAGAGTCTGCCAGGGGTGCGTTATATCGCCATTAGATGAATTGCTCCCATTAGGGGAAATATAGTATGTAGTAGCTTGAACAGCGAAAGAGAAAAATGTAAAGATGATCGCCAGCAGTTTTGGAAAACAATTCAAGGGATGATCGCCCTTTTTGCTTGAATTATTTATTAAAACATTGGAATGTGCGATAGCCGGTGCTAAAGAAAAATCTAGAGCAATACGAGTTAGTGTAGTTTTCATAGTAGAGGCAGTAAAGTGTAGCAGTATTAGTAGGACGAGTGGGGCAATTGGTACTGGTAATTTTAAGTTTGGTCGTTAGTTGACTAGTAAGTAGTGAGTAGTATCTCAATACTAATCAATAACTTTTTTCGCAAAAAGTAATATACCTTTCGGCTAGTTCTAAAGTATTTAGAATCATTTTAACTTGTTTAATTTACCTTAAAAATCCACCTGCTTTGCAGGTGGTAATGTGCTGATGGCTATGCCATTTTAGTATTTTTGTAACATGAGTAGATACAAGAAGCAATCTCATGTTGTTTGGAAGTGCGACTATCATATAGTTTGGACTCCAAAGTATCGGTTTCGGATTCTAACAGGAGCAATTAAAGATTTGGTTGATCATGATATTAGGATGTTAACAGAATGGAAAGGTTGTGAGGTAGTTGAGTTAAGCGTACAGATGGATCATGTGCATCTTGTTTTGTCGATTCCACCCCGAGTATCAGTTTCTGATCTTATGGGAACCATGAAAGGTAAATTGGCGATAAAATTATTCAAGAGTTACCCAAGTTTGAAAAAGAAACCATATTGGGGAAATCATTTTTGGTCAAGAGGGTATTTTGTGAATACAGTTGGCATCAATGAGGATCTAATACGCAGGTATGTTAAATACCAAGAGGAAGAAGAAAAAAGAGAAGAAGCCAAAGGACAAGAATTCACCCTTTTTGACTGAAGTTCAAAGAACGGCTTGAGGGCTATGCCCTCATTTTTTTCAAAATCCACCTTTTAAGAAGGTGGTTGTTTAATAAAGTTGATCCTGATCTTTAAAAATTAATATTATTGGCACTTTGCTGATTAATGCCAAAAACAACTTACTATTTATTTGCTTAATTCGTAGCTTAATCAAGCAAATTTATTTGTATAAAATAAGACTGATATTATTCAAAAATGATTCTGCCACGCTAAAAATGATTTTTGTTTGGATTCTGACACCAGGAATTGACTATTCAACAAGCAGAATCTGGAAATTCAAAAAAATCTTTTGGCTTTATACTAATTGTGAATCTATAACAGCATAAGATCAATATCCCATCGAAAATTACTGAAAAGCAATTGCTTTGAAAACTTTATCTACCAATTTAATTAATAATAAATTTATCTGAAAAATTATAATTAAGTGAACGAATTTGAACCAAATATAGTCCTGGAGTATAAGTTGACATATCCATTGAAAACGAAACCGATTGTTCATACTGTTTTTGATAAAGTAATTTTCCTGATAGATCCAGAATTGATAAAACAAATTGCTCAGGAATTTCCTCTTCCAGTTTAACATTTAGTATGCCATTTGTAACCGGATTTGGATAAATGTGCATCTTATTGCCTGTTTTGTTTGAAATACTACGTGATAAATTCTTTTTTACTTCTATAACAAAGTCTTGTTGTACTTGTTGCAGGCCATCTTCTCCTTTTAAAGTAATTTGGTAAAAGCCAACATCATTATTGCCGGGGATTCCTTTTAAAGTACCTGTGTTATTTCCATTATCAATAAAAGTCAGCCAATAAGGAAGGTTCAGAGCACTATATTTTATTATTAAAGTTTCTTTTGCCGGATTGCCTATTACATGGTAATAATAGGGTGAGCCTGATGAAACAGTATCCTGGGGTGTACTTATAATGCGGAGTACTGAAGTTGGTTTTAGAGCATCCAAAAGAATAGTGACGGTTGCCTGGCTACTCAGATTTCCAATTCCATTATCCTGAACTTTTATTTCAAGGTTAAAAATTGGATTTGTTTCGAAATTTAAAGCTGCGGAATTGTCAACCGTGAGCACTCCGGTTGAATCATTAATGGCAAAAGCATTATTGGTATTCCCTGATAGTATTGAGAAACTGTTAATTTGACCAAAGTTTGGATCATACGCTACAACAGTTCCAACGGTTGTTCCGTTAGAAGAATTGTCAAGGATTGAAAAGGATTGATTTCCAATAACGGGTGGCTTATTTATTTCAATCAACGATATTGTTATAGTAGCCTGGCTACTCAGATTTCCAATTCCATTATCCTGAACTATTATTACAAGTTTGAAAATCGGAGTTGTTTCAAAATTTAATGCTGCGGAATTTTCAACAGTGAGCACTCCGGTTGAAGCGTTAATGGCAAAAGCATTATTTGTATTACCTGATAGGATTGAGAAAATGTTAATTTGACCAAAATCCGGATCATAAGCTACTATAGTTCCAACGGGTGTAGCATTAGGAGAATTATCAAGGATTGAAAAGGATTGATTTCCAATAACGGGAGCCTCATTAATGTCGATCACCGAAATTGTTACGGTAGCCTGGCTATTCAGGTTTCCAGTTCCATAATCTTGAACTTTAACAACCAGTTGATAAGAGGAATTAGTTTCGAAGTTTAAAGCTGCTGAATTAGCAACAGTTATAACTGCTGTTGAAGTATTGATTGCGAAAGCGCCATTTGTGTTACCTGAAATGATGGAAAAAGTATTAATTTGACCATAATCCGGATCATATTCCATAACCACTCCAACAGGGGTCCCTACAGAAGAATTTTCGGCAATTGAAAAGGATTGATTGCTTATTACCGGGGCCTCGTTGATGTCAATAAGTGAAACGGTTATGGTAGCCTGGCTACTCAAACTTCCGGTTCCATTATCCTGTACTTTTATAATTAATGCAAAAGTGGGAGTTGATTCAAAATTCAAAGCTGCGGAATTGGCAACAATGAGCACCCCGGTTGAAGCAATGATGGTAAAAGCTCCATTTGTGTTTCCTTGAAGAATTGAGAATGTTTTGGTTTGGCCAGCATCTGGATCTGTAGCAATGACATTTCCCACTGTTGTACCGTTAGCCGAGTTTTCATTAATTGAAAGCCCCTGGTTGATAATTACAGGAGCCTGATTTGATCCCTGGAATACATTCACTGTTATAGTTGCATCCTTGTATAAGTTCCCTGTACCGTTATCAGTAACTCTAACATTGAGTGAGAATTTTGGATTGACACTGTAGATTAAAGCAGCAGAATTATTTACAGTGAGTTTGCCTGTTGAAGAATTTATGGTGAAAGCGTTAGAAGTATTTCCCGCGGTTATCGAATAGGAGAGTGTCTGGCCGATGTCGGGATCAGATGCTGTAACCGTTCCAACAGTAATTCCATTGGCCGTATTTTCGGAAACTGAGAAAGACTGATTGCTTATTACCGGAGCCTCGTTGATGTTAATAAGTGAAACGGTTATGGTAGCCTGGCTACTCAAACTTCCGGTTCCGTTATCCTGTACTTTTATAATTAATGCAAAAGTGGGAGTTGTTTCAAAATCCAAAGCAGTGGAATTGGCAATGGCGAGCACTCCGGTTGAAGCGTTGATGGTAAAAGCTCCATTTGTGTTTCCTTGAAGAATTGAAAATGTTTTGGTTTGGCCTGCATCAGGATCGGCGGCAATAATAGCTCCAACCGTTGTACCGTTAGCCGAATTTTCATTAATTGAGAAGGTCTGGTTGATAATTACTGGAGCCTGATTTGATCCCTCCTGGAATACATTTACGGTTATTATTGCATCTTTGAATAAGTTCCCTGTACCGTTATCAGTAACTCTAACATTAAGTGAGAATTTCGGATTGACACTGTAGATTAAAGCAGCAGAATTATTTACAGTGAGTGTGCCTGTTGAAGTATTAATAATGAAAGCGTTAGAAGTATTTCCAGCGGTTATCGAATAGGAGAGTGTCTGGCCGATGTCGGGATCAGATGCTGCAACCGTCCCAATAGTAATACCATTGGCCGTGTTTTCGGAAACTGAGAAAGATTGATTGCTTATTATCGGAGCCTCATTGATGTCAATAAGTGAAACAGTAATTGTAGCCTGGCTGCTCAGGTTTCCAGATCCGTTATCCTGAACTTTTATAATTAATGCAAAAGTAGGAGTTGATTCAAAATTCAAAGCTGAAGAATTGGCAACTGTTATTATTCCTGTTGAAGCATTGATAGTGAAAGCTTCGTTTGTATTACCCGAAAGTATTGAATAGCTAAGCGATTGCCCTGCATCAGGGTCAGAAGCAATTACAGTTCCAAGTGATATGTCATTTGGAGTGTTTTCATTTAATTGAAAACTTTGATTCTGAATTTGGGGCGCCTGATTGCCACTGCTGCTGACCAATTCATATGCACCTATATCTGGCGCTGAACCATCGTAAGGCAATCCTACATCTATACCAGCATTGATACATGGTGAACCTGCTTGTAGAATAAAATTAGTTGGAGGCGAAACAAATAATGGATTACTTGTAATATTTGTATTTATCGTCGATGGAGAGGGAGTATAACCAGAAAATATAGGTAGTCTGCTAATTCCCGGACCATATGCATCATTATTTGTATAATAAAGATTACTTACACTTAATGATCCCTCTTTATAACCGACTAATGGCGGAGATGCAAAACCTACTATAATATTATTTTGCACCCTAAAATCATCAACGGTTCCTGTAAATGGTAACACAATAGCCATATTCGCGTTTGTGGTATAGAGAGTATTGTTGAATATATGAAAATTAGTTATGATTGATGCAGTATAATCTGTTTCTACTGCTATTGCAGTTCCGCCTCCTGCTATACTATTGATATTTATTGTGTTATTTCGTATCGTTACATTTTTACTTGTGTGAGGAACACCACTTTCGCCAGTAGTTTCAAAAATAGCGGTAGTTAAGTTTGTAAAGGTATTATTATAAATTAAAGCTGTTTCCATTTCGCTTTCCATGTGTAATCCAATACTCTTTGTACTGAGCGGAGAATCCCAACCAATGATATTATCATGGAACGATAATCCGTAACTATATGCTCCTTTTCGTGTTTCAGAAATATCAATTCTCCCATGCATTATATTATTATAAATTTCGAGTTCTCCTCTTGAGTAATGTGTTTCAATTATAAAATCATAATATCCACCAATATTTGGACTAGGATTTTTAGTTAAAATATTGTTATAAATTTTTAATTGTTTGTAATACCAACCACTGATTAAATATCCATCTTCTGTACCTCTTGAAGTTTGAGTAATTGTATTATCGTGTACAAGCATACCTTGTTGTCCGCCAATATGCAATGCGGATTCTCCTACTCCATTATGGAATGCCGAACAATTATTGACAGTATTATTGTAAAACTGGTTTCCTGTTGCATAAATAGACGGTTCATAGGTCCAATTCCTTTGGCCGTATATATTTACAGCACTATAGTGGAAATCAACAAAATCGCAGTCATGTATTTTTACATTGCTTCTGCATAATACTCCAATAGCTAAATTCCCGGTTAATGAATTACCGTTGAAACCTAAATAACTTATCGACTGATTGCCATTAGTTCCTTCAGTATAACTTACTAACCTAATTACTCCATCTATATCCTCATTGTAATTTCCAACATAATTAGAGCGAATAATAGATAATGTTTTTCCTTCTCCCTCAATACTCACTCCAACAGATATAATACTGTGTTGTGATTCATAATAAGTTCCAGCATTTACATGAATTATATCGCCACTCTTAGTAGCCATTTGAGAGGCTTTATGCAAGGAAGCCCACGGATTACCCGAACTCCCAGTTCCTGTTGCGTCACTACCTGTTGGAGAAACGTAATAGGTTTTTGCCCAAGTAATATTAGAGAAAAAGATCAGAATAATTGAGAGCGCAATTATTTTGATCTTTCTTTTTAGTTCTCTGATGGAATTAGATTCCAATATAAAATAGGCCACGGATAGATTTAAATTTAAAAATTGATTCTTATCAGAATTTACTTGTCTGGTTTTCATTTTGTTAGTCTTTTTGTTAGAAAGATGGCATATAGTGTTTTATAAGAAAATTTTGGTATAATAAATTTTTGACTACTGGGATTAAGTGTTTAAGCTTATTGATATTTTGTGAATTAATTAAAATCGACAGGAGCAATAATTATTCTGGTCTAATTTAATCGGTAATGAATTCAAGTCCAATTCCTGAAAAATTATTGAAAGTGCGAATGAATTATTTGATTCGGTTATTTGACGTAACTCATTTCTCATATTTACTGATTAAAATCAATTACTAACAGTGTAAATTTGAAATTTCCCCCCAAAGTGTACCATAAAATGATTAATTTAAAGTGAGAAGTTTCATGAAGATAAATACATCTACTAAAAAGTAATTTGTTTTCGGATCAATTTAATAATCAGGTTATTAAGCTAAGGAACTAAAAAATCATTTTTGAATGTATTTTAAATAAGTAGGTTTTAAAGGTTAATCCTGAAATTAGGGTTAATTAATTGTTTCATTTATGCAGGTTTAAATATCCGGTTCTTAAATTATCTTTAAATTTTCATTGCATTAATTGGATTTTTTAACCGGATAATAAAATTAATTAGCTTTAATGTTGAAATTAAATGCAGTAGTACCAAGTGAGTTTTGATTATCAAAATATTTTCAGATAAAGATCAAATCAGATGTCTTAGTTTGTTGAGTTAATAATTGAGAGATTAATATTCCGGATGAGCCTATGCTTACAAGTTTTTCAGTTGAAATGTTTCATTTGAAGGGGGAAATGCAATCATCAGTTAATCAATAATTTAGGTTTAAAAGCATCCCTGGCATTTAGCCATTCTCAGATTATCAATCAAAATCATCTTTGTTTCATCTGTTGAAACAAGAAAAAATGATTAAAATTAAACTGGCGCCTGGAAAGTAGTAGTTATCCTAGAATCAAGTAAGTGTAGAATGCTAAGAGCATGAGCGTACAAAGGATAAACCTGGTAGAAATATGGAGTTCGAGAACTTGTGGTGTAATCATTGGTACTTCCATTCAGTATTGTACTTTAGATTATCAAAAATAATTCTATCTAAATATGGATATCAAATTCCTAATGGAAAAGATATAAACAATGACATGTTCATAATCCCCCAAACTCCATATGGTACAGAAAATCAATGCTTTAAAATCACTAAAATATTTTAAAATAATAAATAAAACTAAATAATGCCAGTAAAATATTTTTACAATTCATAACAATTAGTTCAAAAAAATATGAAAGGTCGTGTTTCCTCCAACCTTCAATATTAAGGAACCGCTTTGCTTATGTTAATAATTCTATAGAACAATTATGTTGCGGACCTTCATCGCACAGTTAATTCTCATGCCAGGCGCACATGAAAAAGAGGCTGCTCCTTTAGGAAACAGCCTCTTAATTTATTTAAATAAAAGCTTTTAGTCGATAACTATTTTGCGGATAATTTGACGGTCAACAGTGTTGAGAACAACGGAATAAACACCTAAAGGCAAATTACGCAACTCAACATCTTCCTTCAAGGTTCCATTTACGAAAAGTGAATTACGTTGATATACCGTGATGCCTAGTGGGTTAAGTATTCTCAGGTCATATACTTCCGGTTTAGCCGAAGTAATTGAAAGAGTGAAGTGCCCATGGCTGGGATTAGGATAAGTGCTAACATTGTGAGCCGTAACATTCTCTACAACTCCTGTGAAAACCACCTCGATTATATTTGATAGCTCCGAACTGCATCCGGACAGTGTTACATTTACGCTATAGCTACCAGTGTGTAAAGGAATATAGGTTTGAGCAGTAGCATCCGTTAACATTACTCCGTTCCAGTACCATTGATTCCCTGCAGTGGCATCGCTACTGAGAGTATTTTCTGTTTGAGAAATAACAGGAGTAGGCGGAATCGGATTTACCGTAATTGCCAGGGTTGAAACCGTTCCATCACCACAATCGTTATGCCCGGCTACAGTTATATTGCCAGAAACTGCTGTTGAACCAAAATCAACAGTAATGCTATTTGTTGAACTTGTGCCGACAGCACCTGCAGGCAAAGTCCAAATGTACGATGTTGCACTTGCAATAGCAGGGACAGTGTATGTAACAGAGGTCTGTCCTAGACAAACTATTGCTGAACCTGTGATTACATCAGCCAAGGAAGGTAAAGGATTTACCGTAATTGCCAAGGTTGAAACCGTTCCATCACCACAATCATTATGCCCGGCTACAATTATATTGCCAGAAACTGCTGTTGAACTAAAATCAACAGTAATGCTATTTGTAGAACTTGTTCCGGTAGCACCGGTAGGCAATGTCCAAACGTAAGATGTGGCATTTGCTATATCAGGGACAGTGTATGTAACAGAGGTCTGTCCCTGACAAACTGTTGTTAAACCTGTGATTACATCAGCCAATGAAGGTAAAGGATTTACCGTAATAGCCAGGGTTGAAACCGTTCCATCACCACAATCGTTATGCCCGGTTACAGTTATATTCCCTGTAACTGCTGTTGAACCAAAATCAACAGTAATGCTATTTGTAGAACTTGTTCCGGTAGCACCTGTAGGCAATGTCCAAACGTAAGATGTGGCATTTGCAATTGCAGGAACAGTGTATGTAACAGCGGCTTCCCCTTGACAAACTGTTGCTGAACCTGTTATGACATCAGCTAAGGTAGGTAAAGGATTTACCGTAATAGCTAGGGTTGAAACCGTTCCATCACCACAATCGTTATGCCCGGCTACAGTTATATTGCCAGAAACTGCTGTTGAACCAAAATCAACAGTAATGCTATTTGTAGAACTTGTTCCGGTAGCACCTGTAGGCAATGTCCAAATGTAAGATGTGGCATTTGCAATTACAGGGACAGTGTATGTAACAGCGGACTGCCCTTGACAAACTGTTGGTGAACCTGTGATTACATCAGCCAATGAAGGTAAAGGATTTACCGCAATCGCCAGGGTTGAAACCGTTCCATCACCACAATCGTTATGCCCGGATACAGTTATATTTCCTGAAACTGCTGTTAAGCCAAAATCAACAGTAATGCTATTTGTAGAACTTGTTCCGGTAGCACCTGCAGGCAAAGTCCAAATGTAAGATGTGGCATTTGCAATTGCAGGGACAGTGTATGTAACAGCGGCTTGCCCTTGACAAACTGTTGCTAAACCTGTAATTACATCAGCCAAGGAAGGTAAAGGATTTACCGCAATCGCCAGGGTTGAAACCGTTCCATCACCACAATCGTTATGCCCGGTTACAGTTACGTTTCCTGAAACTGCTGTTAAGCCAAAATCAACATTAATGCTATTTGTAGAACTTGTTCCGGTAGCACCTGCAGGCAAAGTCCAAATGTAAGATGTGGCACTTGCAATTGCAGGGACAGTGTATGTAACAGCGGCTTGCCCTTGACAAACTGTTGCTGAACCTGTGATTACATCAGCCAATGAAGGTAAAGGATTTACCGTAATCGCCAAGGTTGAAACCGTTCCATCACCACAATCATTATGCCCGGTTACAGTTATATTTCCTGAAACTGCTGTTAAACCAAAGTCCACACTAATGCTATTTGTTGAACTTGTTCCGGTAGCACCTGTAGGCAATGTCCAAATGTAAGATATGGCATTTGCAATTACAGGGACAGTGTATGTAACAGCGGCTTGCCCTTGACAAACTGTTGCTAAACCTGTAATTACATCAGCCAAGGAAGGTAAAGGATTTACCGCAATCGCCAAGGTTGAAACCGTTCCATCACCACAATCGTTATGCCCGGTTACAGTTATATTTCCTGAAACTGCTGTTAAACCAAAATCTACAGTAATGCTATTTGAAGAACTTGTTCCGACAGCACCTGTAGGCAATGTCCAAACGTAAGATGTAGCATTTGCTATATCCGGGACAGTGTATGTAACTGAGGTCTGCCCTTGACAAACTGTTGCTGAACCTGTTATGATACCAGTGGCAAATGGCAAGGTACACAATGTTTTGAATGTCAAATCATCTCCATTGGTTGTTCCTGCTAAATTTACACCTACACACCGGTAATGGTAAGTCGTATTCTCGCTAAGGCCTGTGAGGTTGGCAAGAACAGGTGTTGCTGATACTCCGTTAACAGTAGCTGGAGTTGCCGCAACGGTATTTCCATAGGATGTTGTCAACCCCCATTCAAAAGAAACGTCAGTAGCAGCATAATTTGCAGTTACAGTTCCATTTAATTGGGCTGAAGTCAGATCGATATTAGATGCGTTATTAGTGGTAACAACAGCAGGTATAGCATCGGTCGTAAAAGAAAGGTCACTGCCATTTGCCAAGCCTGCAATAGTAGTTCCATTTACTCTGAAGTGGTAAGTGGTATTCGGCAATAAACCAGTGAGGGTTGAACTAACTAACGTACTGGCAGAGCCAGTTGCAGGGCTTGGTGCCCAAGCAATTGTGCTACCATATGCTGTGGTTAATCCATACTCAAAATTACCAGTGGCTGATTCATTATTAGCATTAACAGAACCATTTAGTACAACGCCTGTTGCAGTTACGCCGGTAGCTATGTCAGTAGTAACTGATGGAAACATCGAATATTCATAGGCACCCATATCAGGTGGGTCTGAACGGGTGACTCCAGCATAATCCACAGATATACCGGATATGGCAATTCCCTTGTTATTGGGGCCAACGAGGCTCGCGTGCAAGTCTATTGATGATATAAATCCAGGATTAGTGGATACCGAATTGGCATCTTTGGATGTTATGGTTTGCCAATCTGTTAAAGTATTCACATCTCCACCAGCTAAGTAGGCGATTTTTGGATCCATTCCATTGATATAATAATCATTATTATCAATGTTTGCGAAGGCTGTGAATGCTGAGTATAAGAGCAAGCCATACGTTTTATTTGCGCCTGTGCCATCTGCTGTTGTCATCGAATTTTTAAAAATATTATTCCTGGCATCCAGATTTGTTACACCATTATCAATTGCAAGACAAGCACTTGCCCCTGCAAAATTTGATTGTGCTAATGTCCCGAGTACATTCCCGGTCATATTAATGGAGTTAAAATAAATCTGAATATTTCCACCTGAAACAATCCTAATGCCAGAAGGCAACCAATAGGAACCATTTGAAGGCAACGCACCAGTACTTTTAATATTAAAGATCAGATTGTTTGAAATTTCTGTAATGGAGTTTGCTTCACCATTATAGTTAATTCCCCAACATCCATATCCGTCGGTTCCATTATAATAAAAGTCATGAATCTTATTATTCCTTATTTTAGAATTGGTCATTTCCACTCCCATATTAATACCAACCTTATCTCTGATCAGATTACCAGCTATTTCACCAAAGATATCGTTCCCTAAAACAAAAGTGCTATCACAGTATGACATTTCAATACCACCCTTTGTTAATGGATCAACTGCATCACCTATAATATTGGCAGATATTATATTGTTTTTGGCACTAATAAGCCGGATTCCGACTTTGGCGTTTTTAATCGTATTATTTGTGATAGTTATATTATTAAATACTTCGCCTACTTCATTGTTCATATTTATGGCATAACTACTTACGACCGTAGAGTTGCCATTTATTATACAATTCTTAATGGTACTGTTTGTAACAGCTCTGTATGTTATATCTTTCAAAAGAACAACAGAGTTTGTTACATCACCAGCATACGTATTTGATAGAGTCAGATCTTTACTGCTACCACCAACCTGGTTGGAACCATCAATGACCACATAATTGGCAGCATTCAGTATAATTGCCGCATTTGCAGTATTGCAAATAATAGTCGGAGAAATCCCGGCAGCAGGTTTTACTGTTATCGTATTTACAGAACTTGAACTTGCATTATAATTTATTACGATTGGGAATGTTTCGCCTGGATACGTAGCATCAGTTAACATTAAATCCAACGCTCCACACAGTTCTTTGGTGTTCAAATCCGCAACTGCAGCAGTAAGAGTTGGGTAATCACCTCCTACTCCAACAGTTTTTGTACCACAAAGGGTACCTGCCGGACTTGTTACCTGGTAAAAAGGATTTATAAATCCGGTTGACGTATTATACAAAGTGGTTAAAGCAGTTCCGTTATATTCAAATACCCTAAACCAGTAAAATGTATTATAACTTAGTCCGGTAACCGAAACAGAACTTCCGTTTCCATTGTAAACGACCTGTTCACCTGATCCACCGTAAACAGGATTAGCAACAGGATCAGTACCGTCAACAGGTGCGCTGAAACTATTTGTAGTATTGATCAGGACAACACGATTTGTCCCATCTCCATTAGTCCAGCTTGCAGTCATGCCGGTCCCTGTTACAGAAGCGAATGTGATATCATGGGCTTGCGTTGCGGGAGCCTGCCCCCAACCGACCTGGTTAAAGCCAAATAGTAATAAAGCCGTAATGAATACAGCAAGGAATGTAGATTTTTTCATAATTAATTAAAGATTTAGGTTAGTGTTTATTCGCTTAAAAAAATGATTACTATTTTACAAAATTAAAGAAAAAGGAAATAAGAAAACATTTTTTCTTTATTTAAAAAACAATTAAAAAGCAAGTTTGTTTGGTGTTATTTGCAATATTTCTATTATAGACTATTGCAGGATTCAGGATTGTTCGATTAATTTTTTTTCAGAAAACGGCTCTGAAGGAGTCGAATTTTAATAACCTCGGGCACAACCTTAGGTTATACAATAAAACAAAATTATAACCCCGAAAGGGTTCAAGACTAATCTTTAGGGATATCATTATTTCCTGGCAAATGAAAATGAAACATATAACCTACAATATTTTTAAACAGAACCTTACATCTAAAATTAAATATTAAAGGGGAATACCCAATTGTTATTTTTCCCTTTATTGTCCACTACCCATAAGTACAGCACGTACTGTTTTAAAAGTTAAAAGAAAATCTTCTTGCAATGACCAGTTATCAATATATTGAAGGTCAAGTTTCATCCATTCTTCAAATGGAATGCTGTTACGTCGTGGCATTATCTGCCATGTGCATGTTATTCCAGGGCGCATAGATAAGCGACGTAGTTGCCAGGGTTTGTACTGATTCACTTCCTTCATGATTGGTGGCCTTGGACCTACCAGCGACATGTCACCTTTTAATACGTTGAAAAATTGTGGCATTTCATCAAGACTTGTTTTACGAAGAAACTTTCCAATTGTATTGATTCGAGGGTCATTTTTGATTTTAAAGACAGGACCATTTGCTTCATTTTGATGCATTATTGCAGCTTGCATCTTTTCAGCATCTACTATCATGGTGCGAAATTTGTAAATATAGAACTCGCGCCCATGCAAGCCTACTCTTTTTTGTTTGAAAATAACCGGCCCCTTGGATGTAAGTTTAATCATAACACCAATCAAAATAAAAACCGGCATCCATAATATAATTACAAAAAGAGAAAAGGAAAAATCGAAAACATATTTCCAAGTCAGAGCAAATTCATTGGATGGTTTATTCTGATAAGTTATAAAAGGAATATGATCAAAATGATGAATTTCAGATGGATTTGCTGACAGATTAATAAACTGTGAATTAAGGCGGAAAACTACTCCAACCTCTTTACACGCATTCATAATATGCTGAATTTCATTCGAATTAAAATGATTCTTACAATAGAAAACCTCATCAACAACCTGAGATTTAATTAAACAAGACATGCTCATGGTCTTCTTTACCACCTTGATACTTGAACTATATTTATCAAATATTTTCTGAGAATCTGAAATAATCATTGATATTTTATATCCCAATTCACGTCGGCTTGCAACATCTTGTATGAAGTTTTCATTTTCCTCATCTGCAATAATGATAATACTTTTCAAATTAATACCTTTTTTCCTCCTGTTCATGTAATATTGGTTTGCTACTACATATGAAACACAAATAGCAATATGGTTTAGAATACCGAATATGAATATTACCTCCTTTGAAATATCGGTTAAATTCAATAAATTAACAAGTACAAATAAAATACCGGTTGCAATGACTATGAATTTAACACTCTGAACGAAAAGTTTTGGGTAATGATTGACCCGGTAAATGAGCAGAAGGGCGGTTTTGGACAATCCAATGAACCAAACAGGAAGCAACAACAACAATAGAGTCAGATATTGAGAAGAATATTTAATTGCTGGATCTACAGTTTGTTGAGCAAATTTAATTGATCCAAAAAATATGACAATAGTCAGAACCATAATATATATTCTGAATATTGATTTGCTGACAAGTTCGTTTTCTCTAATCATAATATGAATAATGATCATTGTGAATACATGATGTGAAGTACACGAGAAAAGGAAGTTGTAGTAGTTAAAGGAAGATTGAGTTAGGCAAAGAATTTTAAAAGTGTTGCAATAAATCGAAACCTTTAAAAAACTATGTGTTTTAACTCGACTTACACTTAGCAAATTTTATGCCTCATTTCATAACATCCATATTATCATTAATATATGCCGATAAAACCACTTTATTTTATCTGATGAGAGTCCCGTTTTGAGCCTTATTTATTCCAATTTAGCGAACCGGGAAATAGTGCTTTTTTAGTAACTTTATTGATTCCTCTTTGGTGTATTAGTAACCGGAGAATATAACGGTTCAATAAAATAAAGAAATCTTTTCACTTCCTTTTTTAGACCTAATATGGATGCTGTCTTTGAAGTTGGAATTGATGTGATTTTAATTCAATCCTATTATTCTGAAAGTTCATTTTGAGCGTGTAAACAGTTCCTTTATTGTTTGTATTTCTCCCCAAAACTATAAAGTCAATTATTCCGCTAAAATTGATCAAAATTAATTTAAAAACAATTAAATAACAATCTAACAGATATAAAGTTTATTGAAATGTTTATTTTAAATGCAGAGCCTGATGTGATTTAATTTTACGATTCAGATTGGAACCAGGAAATTGTTGGGAGTATTATAACCCGTATTAAAACTGACCGACTTTTTGCTTTTTGCGATTGCATTTTATTGCTTTTAAATCACCGTTAAAATAATTTTAAACATTTTATAATAGATATTGTTAATTATGCTTGAAGTTATTTTAAGATTCGTTCATCAACACTTAAATAAAATGAAAATTAAAAGCTATAGTGCGGTCATCTTATTGGCAGCAACAATTACAAGTATATCATTTGCTCAAAAAGAATTAAAACCTATGTTAAAAGAAGAAGCGGTTACCTATCAGGCAAATGGTGTAACATTAAAAGGATATTTAGTTTTCGACGAAAGCATTACTGGCAAACGTCCCGCAATACTTGTTGTCCATGAATGGTGGGGGTTGAATGATTATGCAAAAAGTCGTGCCCGACAATTGGCAAAGCTAGGATACATTGCATTGGCAGTTGATATGTTTGGCGATGGAAAAACGGCTGCTAATCCCCGGCAGGCCCAGGAATTTACTTCTCCTTTCTATAAGGACCCACAACTTTCGAAAACCCGTTTGGATGCAGCAATCAAAAAAGTGAAAGAATATAAACAAACCGATACTTCAAATGTGGCAGCCATAGGGTATTGCTTTGGCGGTTCAGTGGTTCTCAATTCTGCTAAACTGGGCGCTGATCTCAAAGGGGTTGTAAGTTTCCACGGCGGACTAGCAGGCGTACCTGCCAAAAAAAATCTGTTAAAAGCAAAAATACTGGTTTGCCATGGTGGGGCCGATAAATTTGTTTCCCGGCAGGATATTAACTCTTTTACACATGCAATGGATTCAATCGGAGCCGATTACACTTTCAAGGTTTATGCCAATGCTACTCATGCATTCACGAATCCTGATGCAACCGAGATCGGGAAACAATTTAACATGCCTATAGAATATAATGCTTCAGCGGATAAAGCTTCATGGAAAGACATGCAAATCTTTCTTTCAGGGCTATTTAAAAAATAAAATTAGCCGCGATTTGGATAAAACTAAAAGATGAAAGTCACAATACTGCCAAATGTTCATAGAATTGCTTCATTATTAAAAAGATGGCTGTTAGGCACACACCAAAGCTATTTGAACAAAAACAAACTAAAATACTATCTTGATGAGTATGTCTTCCGGTATGATAGGCGAACATCAAAAAGTAGAGGGCTATTGTTTCTGAGACTTATTGAGCAGGGGTAATGGATGAGCCTATTTCATATGAAAATATCATCAAAAATCAGCACGTGAGATGATCGGATACCCCATTTATCATTAAAATATCCCTTGCATCTTGCAGGGTAATCTATGATTAATTAACAGGGCAAAACGACCTCATTGCCTTCCCCGCTTAAAGTGGATACCACCTTTGAAATCAATAAATTCGTGAATCATTCCATCCTGATAAATCGGGACATGTAATGATCCGTAAAAAAATAATACCAGATAAAAACTAAATTAAGTTCCTCTCCTCCAGTAATGTACTCAGTCCATCAAAACTAAAGGGCTTTTGTGCATATCCATCCATCCCTGCTCTGAAGCATTCATCTTTATTTGGATTTGTTGTGATAGCTACAATGGCTGTATGTCCTTTTCCTGGATATGCTTTCTCTATTCTCCGGATTTCTTTTGTTGCCTCAAAGCCATCCATACCAGGCATTTGTATATCCATAAGAATAAGATCATATTTTTTATCTTTGATTTTGCTCACAGCTTCGAAGCCGTTTTTCGCAATATCTACTTCATGCCCAAAACGCTTCAGGTAGAATGTTGTGACCCTTCCACTCAACTCATCGTCTTCTGCCAGCAGGATATTAAGTTTTCTCATTAGGCCCTTATTCAAATAATATTCTGTTTATATTTCATGATTCGAGAAGTACTAGCTGACAAGCATATTTTGTAAATTGTTTTTATTAACGGTTTTTCCTATAAAAAGTGTGGGTTTCAAATCCCGTTGGTTGGAGTTTTTTACACAACAAGCATTGTTATCCTGAGTTTGCAGTTCACGATCTCCGCTCGCACGCATCTTACTTTCTGATGCGTATGACACTTTAAATTAACTACTTCAATTCGAAATTCTCAGTTAAACCAAGTTCTGCAAAACGTTTAAATTATAAAAGACTGCGTATATATCCACTAATAATAAACGTTTTCAGCGATAACGTCATTTTCTGCATATGACATTGTAAGTAATTTGTAGTATTCCTGGTGTTTTAGATGTCCAACATTTTGATCTTGTATCTTTTTAAAAATAATAGAAATAGAATTAAGTTTGTTAGTATCAAAAATCCTTTCACATAAGGGCAATACAACATTATCTACTATTTTAATATGCCTTTCTTCAAGTTCAACATATTTTATCATGCTAAACGACAGGCTATCAATAATTTGAGCATTACCCGAAAGATACTCCTGAAAAAGACTATCAATTTCATTTATATAAATATGAGCCAATTTATGTTCGCTGATCAAGTGATTTATTGTGTCAGCTGTCCAGGGTATGTCATATTCAAGTAAAGCAGGGTAAAGACATTTTTCTTCCTTTTCGTAATGGCAATTTTCATTGATTGTGTGAAGAAAATCTATAATCTGTACAATCCGGTATGAGTCAATGAATTTGCCTTTACGCATATCAAGAGCAAGCCTTTTCATTGTATCAAGAATAATTGTAATAGCAGTATGTTCACCTTTTATATCAGTTATTGGATTCATTGCAATTAATTTTATGGTTAGTTTATGAAGAACGGACCTGGCATGGAGCCTGAACCCAGGAGCCAGTAATTACGTCATATCAATTGGTTTTATGAAAATAACGGATTGTACTGCCAGTTATTTTAAAATTATTCTGAAAATATGTTAATAATAGTTAAGTCTATCTTGCTCCTGCTAGTTTGTAACTCTAAATTAATTAGTGCCTATCCCATCGATCCCAGGATTGAAGGCCCATTGGAAAACGATTAGCAATTAATCCATCCTACAGGATCAAGATTGCTCATGGAAGAAAAAAGACCTTTAATCAAATTTCCATACAATTCTGGTTATCATGAGGCAAAAAGGACAGACAAGGGAACCGATAAATCAATGATGGCCGACCGTTTAGTATTAGCTAAATCACATGAAAGCCAAGCTAGTAACTAATCCGGCATGTCCATTCCCCCTTTTCCTTTAAGATAGGGAATCCATTACGATCTGTCCCCCTTTTTCTCCAACAGCCCGTCCCGACTTGTTGGAAGGGAATCCAATGAGGATTCCTTTTATTCCGAAGCAGCCGGGTTAGAAGTCTGCTTTATTTATACAGAATTCAAAACAAGACCTTGCATTAAAATCCGAAATTGATAAAACCGATAAGGGAATTGACAGGATGGTGTATGAATTGAATGGGTTAACGGAGGAGGAGATTAAAATTGTGGAAGTGTGGTAAAAAATATCCAACAATAGATCAATGATACCTGATAACTGTCAAAACGTTTAAAAATGTTCTATAGGGATGTTGCGTTACTAACCAGAAACTAATGATTTTCAATATTTTCTTTTCTCATTAGTCCAAATTTAAAAAATCAGTAAAAAAATAAATAGAACACTGCTGGTTTTTGAATAGTTATGTGTCTAAATTAATTAATGGTCATTAATGAAACAATCTACTTTGCGTAATGACAAATCCGTTTAAAACAAAACCCTTAATAAATTGAATTACTCTGCATATTCATAAATCTACTAAAACAACAATTAGCATTAAAAACCAAATATGCAAATAATGCGATATGTACATTATATTGACATGTCTGTTTTTTGTTGTATATTAGCGCAGTAAAGCAATTTTTATCAAATAATTGATGTATCACTTAACCTAAATTAAAGCTTATGTTCGACACTTCACATCTACACCCGGTAATTGTACATTTCCCGATAGCATTATTGATCGTTGGCTTTGTTGCCGATACGGTTTACATGCTGTACAAAAAAGAAGCCTGCCTGTCGAAGGTAGGATTTTATCTCATGCTGGCTGGTACGCTTGGAGCTATTGCCGCAGTTCTATCAGGTAATTTTTTTACCGAAGATATGTCGGGCAGCGTTGAAGCTGTTCGTGAGCGTCATGAAACATTTGCCAATATCACGATGTACGTGATGATTGTTGCCAGCATATTAAGAATTTTCCTGGTTTATAAAGGCAAAGCAGAGTCAAAAGCCGGACTTGGAGTGTACCTGTTATATTTAATAGGTGTAATAACAGTTGGATATACTGGCATGTTGGGAGGTACAATGGTTTTTAATTATATGATTGGCTTATAACAAACAAATTCAATTAACTTAAAAATCAAGAAAAATGAAAAAAGTAATGATTTTAGCTATGATGCTGGCAACGCTGGCATTTGTGACCGGATGTAAATCAAAAAGCGCAAAAGAAACATCCCCGAAGACTATTGAAAACCTGAAAGCCGGCATTATTGGCGAAACAACTGCAAGTGCTAAATATGCTGCCTATGCCCAAAAAGCCACAGAAGAAGGATTTATGCCAATAGCCCAACTATTTAAGGCAGCATCAAAAGCCGAAAGTATTCATGCAGCCAATCACCTGAAAGTGCTGGAAAAACTTGGCGAAAAAATGGATCCTATTGATCCTAAGTTTGAGGTAAAAACAACGAAAGAAAATCTGCAGGATGCTATAACTGGTGAAACTTATGAATTCACAACTATGTATCCAGGTTTTATCCAATCAGCAAAAGATGAAAATGTAAAGGATGCAGTTACCTCTTTTACATGGGCATTAGATACAGAAAAGAAACATAAGGATTTCTATCAGAAGGCTATTGATGCAATAGACAAATCAGAAACAGCATCACTTCCAACTGTATTTTTTGTATGCCCCAAATGTGGCAATACATATGATGCCGCAACAGTAACTCCAAAATGTGATTTCTGCAAGACTCCGAAAGAAAAATTTATCGCCATCTAATTTGTAGATTCACTAGTCTTCTTTAAAAAAGTCAGTTATGGCACGGGTAGTAGTATTGGGTGCCGGCATTGCCGGACATACCTCCGCGCAAATATTAAAGCGGAAACTTGGCCGAAATCATCAAGTAATTGTGATTAGTCCGAATTCGAAATATCAATGGGTTCCATCCAATATATGGATAGGTATTGGTCAGATGACTGCCAGGCAAGTCACCTTTGAACTGGCACCGGTTTACAAAAAACTGGGCATTGAATACAAACAGGCAAAAGCCATAGCATTATTCCCAGAAGGAGATGCCGATCATCTGAAACCTTTTGTAGCTATTGAATATACCATGCCGGACAAGACCGGCCAGACTGACAAAATAGAATATGATTACCTGGTTAACGCCACCGGACCTAAGTTGAATTTTGCTGCAACTGAAGGTCTTGGTCCCGATGGATATAGCGAATCTGTATGCACCTATTCACATGCCGGTCATACATGGGTGAAATTACAGGTAGCACTCGACAAAATGGCTAATGGTGAAAAACAGCGCTTCCTGATAGGTACGGGTCATCCAATGGCCACCTGTCAGGGAGCCGCTTTTGAATATGCTTTAAATGTCGCTTTTGAAATAAATAAACGCAAACTCAATGATAAAGCTGAAATAACCTGGATTACCAACGAGTATGAAGTTGGTGATTTCGGTATGGGCGGCGCATTTATTAATAAAGGCGGATACATAACATCAACCAAGATTTTTACCGAATCCATTCTTTCCGAGTATGGTATTAAATGGATTAAACGTGCCGGAATTACAAAACTTGAACAAGGCAAAGCCCACTACCAGACTCTTGATGGTGAAACACTTGAACAGGAATTCGATTTTGCCATGCTGATACCTGCTTTTGCAGGAGTCGGGATTAAAGCATTTGCCAAAGACGGAAATGATATTACGAGTAATCTGTTTGCTCCAAATGGTTTTATGAAGGTTGACGCTGATTACCAACCTAAAGACTTCGAAGACTGGTCAGTAGCCGACTGGCCTTCAGTTTATCAAAACCCTAAATTTGAAAATATTTTTGCTGCCGGAATTGCCTTTGCGCCGCCTCATGCCATTTCGAAGCCCATGACCAATAAAAACGGACTGGCAATCTTCCCTACACCTCCCCGTACAGGTATGCCATCGGGTATCATGGGAAAGGTTGTAGCACTGAACATTGCCGAACAAATACTGACCGGACGAAAGGAGCTTAAACACAAGGCATCGATGGGTAAAATGGGTGCTGCATGTATCGTTTCGTCTGGCTATGGTTTGCGTGACGGCATGGCCGCTTCTATGACGGTATTCCCGGTAGTTCCGGATTACGAGAAGTATCCACAATGGGGCCGCGATATCAATTATACAGTTGGCGAACCAGGGCTTGCCGGCCATTGGATCAAACTCTTGCTGCATTTTATGTTTATTTACAAAGCTAAAGCCAAACCTTTCTGGTGGATGATTCCGGAATAAAAAAAGATTGTTTTGATCACTCCGGAATATCATCTTACAGCCTAATTGTCTAACAGCCTACTACCTAAGCATCTAATTTTAAAGAAAATGATTAAGAAAAATATTGCAAAAGGATATAAAGACGAAGCATATCCTCCGCTTCCGACCAGGAATACCCGTTTTTGGCGTAAATTTTTCCCGTGGCAGGTGGTCAGGTTTTTTGTGCTGAATCTAAAAATTATGCGGATAATTATCGGGGGGCACTCATAAGCCAATTGGTTTCATTTACAAATTTTCCAAATTCAAGTACTATCCATAGGTTAGATAGTATTATTATGAAAACAATAGCGTTATTTCTCTGCCTTTTTATCTGCGCATCGTTATTTGGTCAGGCTATAACTCATTAATATGATGTTCTTATCCGTAAAGCAGATTCTCTGTATCAGGTAAATGCCTTTAAAAGCTCTGCTGTTACATTTTCTGATGCATTTAATGCAACTGATTCGGCTTTGAATGATTATGATCGGTTACCTGAAAAAAATCAACAGAAAATTAATATCCAGAAACAGTCTGGTACCCATAACTATCAGACACCCGATAATATCATCTGGTAAATAAATTGGAAAACTCCCTGCATGTTATTCAGGGAACTTTCTTGTGCGGTGCTATTGTTCCTATCTTTTAACAATAAAGCTTTCAGAATCCTTCGCTTTACCTGACTGCATTACGCAAGTATATACTCCGTTAGCCAGGTTGTTGGTATTAAAATCGATTTTGTACTCACCAGGAGTTATGTTAGCACTGAAAATAGTTTCAATATACTGTCCGTTTGATGTATATACCTCAACTTTTATGGAGCCGGATTCCTTTACCTGCATTCCTATATGAGCTAATGAGCTAACAGGATTAGGATAAACAGTATTCAGGTGTGTTGCCGTGGGAATTGTTCCGCTGGTTTCCTCAACGCCAGTTGCCATAATTCCATGAGGTCCGGGAAGGTTAGGTGTAATTCCATGACAAACAGAACATTTTGCTAATGTACCGGCCCAACCTTGAACTGCGATATTCTGAACATTGTCATTTGCTTGTGTGGTTGGAAGTATTGAATGTGGCGAGCCATGGCATGCAGAGCAGTATAAATTTCCATGACCGCGCGACTGTCGGAATAATTTATTAGGTTCCGGAGCATAGTTAGTTCCATGACAGGAAACGTCGCCACATGAAGGCTCCTGAAGCCAAGGTTGCCTGCCATTTTGGATGGTTTGGCCAACGTGCGACACTGTGCCGTGACAATCCTGGCAAACCATGCCCCCAATATGCATTACATCTCTGAAACACTGCGTATTTGGCCCGGGATGGCACTTGTAGCAATCGTTTGTGATACTACCATGTTTTTCATGGATTACCTGCGAAAAACTTGGAACTCCAGAAGTTCCGGGAGCACCTAATGCATTATCGGAATGACAAGTGGCACATTTCACAGGTTTATTATTCGGATTGAAACCACCCTCTGTTTCATGTTCATCTAAAATTGCCTGTTCACTGTTATGACATCCGGCGCTTACACAATTAATTTCATTCGAAACTGGTATCACTGGCTGGGTTTGAGCAAGCATGTTCCCACCGCCATCCTTAACTGAAATCAGCCCCAGTTGAAAAGGTGATTCTGTCACCAGATTATTATCCTGGTAAGGAGTAAGAGGCACACCATCCTTAAAATATTCATTTGTATTAAGTGCCATCGTTCCTGTTAATCCAGCACCAGTTAAACCAATATTTGGAGTGGAAATACCAAACAACACTTGTGAATATGTCCAGAAATTTGTTTTCCCAACCGAATAAGTATTACCCTGAATTTCATAAGTAAGGGTAAGCCCGCTGGTTATCACCTGAGGCATTGTAGTTGCACTTCCTCGTTTTATTACCTGCGCTTTGATATTGTTATAGGGTGGCAGTATACACATAGTTGAAAAATCCTTATTTGCACAATGCATTCCGAGGTCATTCCAACTTAGTACAATGTACTCATCAGATGTAACTGATGCCATCATTAAAGGCATAAGTGCTATCATGATTAAAACAAATTTTCGGCTGTGCTTTTTCATAATGTTATTTTTTTGAGGGGTTAATTCAATGAGTATTCCTAATAATATCTGATATTACAAATTTAATCAAATTTTATGTGGTTATAAATTTATTTTATGAACTAGATCGTTTAATTGCTGAAGTTTCCCTCTGAGTTCTTCGTGAAGAGGGTGATGGCTAATCAGGTATTTACGCATTGCATCTATAATCCGCTCTGATTGGTTTTCGCGATTGCGTCCGAATTTTTGTTCAACCCCCTGTGATGTGATGAATGCTGCTGAGTAGTATTGGCTAGGCCGTACTTCCTCATTGCCTATAAAGATTTTTTGAATACGGTCTCCAGAGGGGTTCTTAATCTTAAAGTATATATTCAGTCCGAGACAACGCTTGATATCCTCCCTCATCTGCTGATAGGGGTCATACGAAATCGTCCTTTCGAGATTTTCCTCCAACATTGTCTTTATTTCCTGTCACTATATTTGCAAAAAACAAGGTTCAACAAAAAAATATTTCAAAATAAATTTGGTCGTTTCATTTATTTCGTACTTTTGCGAAATACTAAATGTATTATGATGATACCCTATTCTGATGATCAGGTAAAGTTGGCCCGCTTCGCTAAGGCGATGGGACACCCTGCCCGTATAAAAATTCTTGAAATTCTTTCTGATCGTGGTTGCTGCTACAGCGGCAATATTGCAGAAGAATTTCCGATTGCGCTCTCAACACTTTCACAACACCTGAAAGAATTAAAATCAGCCGGACTTATTCAGGGAGAAATAAATCCACCATTTATAAAGTATTGTATCAATAAAGAAAACTGGAACCAGGCAAAACTCTTGTATGATACTTTCCTTGCCGATAAATCAGTTAAAGTCACAACTTGCAATGTCGGATAACATCCTCTCACTTCGCAAACCGGGCATCAGTAAGTTCTTACCTTTATTGTTGCTGCCTGTTTGGTTTCTGCTCTATCACAATCTTCAGTGGTTGACTGATAAACTGGTGGATGATGTTTTGGGTTTAACTGCCGGAACACATCTTACCGAAACATTACGCTTCTTTATTTTTGAAGTCCCAAAAGTATTGATGTTGCTTACACTCATTATTTTCTTTGTAGGCATAATCCGTACTTATTTCTCTCCCGAACGCACACGCAAAGCTTTGGAAGGCAAATCCCTTTTCACCGGCAATGTAATGGCTGCCTCATTGGGTATAGTAACGCCGTTCTGTTCCTGCTCTGCTATTCCGCTGTTCCTGGGCTTTATCGAATCAGGGATTCCTTTAGGTGTAACCTTTTCATTCCTTATTGCTGCCCCAATGATTAACGAAGTAGCAATAGTACTACTCTTCGGTTTATTTGGATGGAAAACAGCTTTAATTTATGTTGTCACCGGTTTGGTTATTGCCATTACTGCCGGATGGGTTATAGGCAGGTTGCACCTCGAAAAATGGGTTGAACCCTGGGTATATGAGTTGAAAGCCGGCGCTCATTTGGAAGATGAAAAAATTACTTTTTCCTCACGCGTAAAAATGGGTTTCGAAGCAGTGAAGGAAATTGTTGGTAAAGTCTGGATTTATGTAATGATTGGTATTGCTGTTGGTGCGGGTGTTCATGGATATGTTCCCCAGGACTTTATGGCCTCGTTTATGGGTAAATCTGCCTGGTACTCAGTTCCGCTTTCGGTGCTGATAGGCATACCACTTTATTCCAATGCTGCCGGAATCATCCCTATTGTTTCCGCCTTGATCGAAAAAGGAGCAGCCCTTGGTACAGCTTTGGCTTTTATGATGTCGGTAATCGGACTTTCATTACCCGAAATGATCATCCTCCGCAAAGTACTCAAACTGCCACTTATCTTCACCTTTATTGGTGTTGTTGGAACCGGCATTATAATTGTAGGTTTCTTATTCAACTACATCTTTTAATACTGTTTTTAACACCCTTTAAATTACAATTAACTAATATTTTAATAAAATGGAAATCAAAATCTTAGGAACCGGTTGTTCCAATTGCAAAAACCTCGAAAAAGCCACCCGTGAAGCGGTTGCTGAACTTAACCTTGATGCCACTGTTGTAAAAGAAGAAGACATCGTTAAAATCATGAGTTACGGCATCATGCGCACTCCTGCCCTGGTACTGGATGAAAAAGTATTATTTTATGGAAGAGTTCCATCTGTAAAAGAAATCAAGGAGATGTTACAGAAATAAAATCAGCAACAAATAAGATAAATTATGAAAAAGCTTTTGCTAGCAGCAATGATTCTTGTAATGACCTCCATGGTTTTTGGCCAGAAGACTACCAAATTGCAGATTGTTTACTTCCATGCAAAATACCGCTGTGCTACTTGTATTTCCATTGAGGAAAATACCAGGAAAACACTGAACACATATTTTAGTAATGAACTTAAAAACGGAACCATTAAATACCAGGTGCTGGATGTATCGGAAAGTAAAAATGAGAAAATAGCTAAAAAATACGAAGCATCCGGTTCATCGTTATTCCTTACCAAATTAAACGGAACAAAAGAAACAACCACCGACTTCACAAACTACGCATTCAGCTACTCTCATACTCAGGCGGATAAGTTTATCGCTGGCCTCAAAGCCGAGATTGAAAAAAACCTGAAATAGTTCACTTTAGCACAACTCATCTTCAATTCCGACATCCGACATTCGACATCCGAAATCCTACATCCTTATGGAGTTCCTTCAAAACCTTATCGACCAAAGCACCTTCCCCCTGTTTACAGCATTCCTGCTTGGTTTGATGACAGCCATTAGTCCTTGCCCTTTGGCTACCAACATTACTGCATTAGCCTATATCAGCAAGGATGTTGAAAACCGCCGTACAGTATTCCTGAATGGTTTGTACTATACGCTCGGCCGGGCTCTCACCTACACTATTCTCGGTGCAATTATTTTCTTTGGAGCAAGCAAGTTCCAGGTAAGCCGTGCAGTACAATCCAGCGGTGAAAAATGGATAGGGCCGCTTCTTATTATCATTGGAATATTTATGCTTGGAGTAATAAAGCTGCCAGGTTCTTCCGGAACAATCATGCAACGCCTTGCTGATAAAATTAAACTTGGCAGTGGCTGGGGTGCTCTTTTCCTGGGCATGATCTTCGCACTTGCTTTCTGCCCTTATAGCGGTGTCCTTTATTTTGGAATGTTAATGCCCATGGTTCTCTCGCAATCATCAGGACTTCTGCTGTTACCCGATTTCGCCATAGCTACCGGTTTACCTGTTATTCTTCTGGCTTACCTGCTGGCCTTCAGCATTGGCGGAATCGGTAAGTTTTACAACAAAATTAAAACCTTCGAGGTCTGGTTCAGGCAAATCGTAGCAGTATTATTTATCCTCACAGGGTTTTATTTCGTCTGGATTTATTTTGCATAAATATGAAAGAAGACTTTAATAACCTCGGTTTTGAAATTGATGGGCTGCTCCATCTTACAGGAAAACAAGCTTTTGCTTGCCTCCGGCAGGGAGCTATCCTGGTTGATGTGCGCGAAGATTATGAGATTGCTATCAAGGATTTTGGGATAGGTACTAAACTGTTATGCCCATTCACCGACTTCGATAAACTCTACAAAAAGCTTCCAGGTGATAAAGCACTGATTATTGCTGATTGCGTTGGGTTACACAGCAAAGAAGCTGCATTAAAAATGATCGCAAACGGATTTACCAAGGTGGCTAATCTGGTTGGTGGTATTGCCAGTTGGGAACGTGATGGCCTACCTATGAGTAGCGACGTTGAAACGATGAGTGGTCAGTGCATGTGCCAGATCAAATCCCGGAAAAAGAAATAATTCAATACAAAAAACTTATGGACATTAAATTTGTAAAAACAACACTTTTAAAAGCAGTCTTGTTATTACTTGCAAGTGGCATTACTTCTCAGCTATCACAGGCTCAGCAAGTTACGGGTAAGAATGTTTCTACTAAAATTGAGGTTGTTTATTTCCATGCTCCCAATCGTTGCCCTTCATGTGTAGCAAACGAAACCCAAACAAAGCAGGTACTCGAAAAGCACTTTAAGTCTGAAATAAACACTGGGCAGGTTTCATTCGTTTCACTCGATCTGAAAGAAGATAAAAACAAAGCCCTCGTAGAAAAATACGAAATTGTGTTTCCTACACTGCTTATATTGAAAAAACAAGACAATAAAGAAGTCAAAACCGATTTCACAAGTACGGCTTTCGATTATGCTTTAACAGAGCCTGATAAATACGAAAAACTATTAGAGGCAGAAATTCTCAATCAATTGAATAGCAGATAATGGATACCCAACATCAACATACACCCCATGTATCAAGTCTTAACCGGGCTTTCATTACCGGCATTGCCATAAATGCACTGTACGTTATAATTGAGTTAGGTGCTGGCTTGTATTACGACTCCCTGGCTCTTATTTCCGATGCCGGGCACAACCTCACTGATGTAGCATCTCTTGCATTGGCATTGCTTGCTTTCCGACTGGCCAAAGTAAAGGCAAATGATAAGTTCACCTATGGCTACAGGAAATCAACAGTTTTGGTATCGCTCATCAATTCGGTGGTGCTTTTTGTAGCTATTGGCGGAATTTTATGGGAAAGTTTCAGCCGTATGCACAATCCGGTGGTTGTTCAGGGGCTTCCAATTTCGATAGTTGCCGGTATTGGCATTGGGATTAATGCCATTTCTGCTTTCCTTTTTTTTAAGGATAAGGACAGCGACCTGAACGTGAAAGGGGCTTACCTGCACCTGATGGCTGATGCTGCTGTTTCTCTTGGCGTGGTAGTTTCGGGAGTGCTGATTTACTTCTTCCATCTGTATTGGCTCGATCTGGCAATGAGCCTGGTTATTGTGGTGGTCATATTTTACTCTACATGGAACCTGTTCAGGGACAGTCTTTCGCTTACGCTCGACGGTGTTCCAAAGGGCATTGATTTGAATAAAGTAATCTCTGAAATTAAGGAAGTTGAAGGAGTTTTCGATGTGC
Source organism: Lentimicrobiaceae bacterium (assembly GCA_041660125.1). Classification (GTDB taxonomy): domain Bacteria; phylum Bacteroidota; class Bacteroidia; order Bacteroidales; family UBA4417; genus UBA4417. The sequence goes on along the minus strand of JBAZWY010000045.1, from coordinate 1,428 downwards.
ATCACCTCCATGTTTGGGCGATAAGCACTTCACAAAATGCCATGACTGCCCATGTCATTATTCACCAGGATAGTGGGATGGAACAACTGAACATTTTAAAGATGAAAATAAAGCATAAACTGGAATACGTCAATATTCATCATGCTACTATCGAATTTGAAACTGAGGACGAAGATTGTAAGGATACTAATTCAATCTGAAAAAGAGATAAGTTATATGTTGAAAGCCAATGGAAATTAAAACACATTCAACCATCACCTGCCCGGTTTGCAATAACCAGGAAACCTTGCAAATGCCTGAAGATGCGTGCCAGTTCTTTTACGAATGTCCGCAATGCAAAACGCTTTTAAAGCCTAAACCTGGCGATTGTTGCGTTTTCTGTTCTTATGGAGATATGCCTTGCCCACCAATTCAGAAAAAATCGTCTTGCTGTTAAATCACATTAATAAAACCAAAAATTGGAAGATTTATGAAAATTAAAACAACCATCTTCACGCTTCTGCTCTTTGCCGATACTTTAGCAGGCTGTTCTCAAAATCCGGCTCAGGATATTCAGCAAAAGGATACTGCTTACAAAGTTACCTTCATCGAATTGGGTTCGGTAAAATGTATCCCATGCAAGAAAATGCAACCCATCTTGAAATCCATCGAAGAAAAATATGGCGACCAGGTAAAAGTGATTTTTCATGATGTTTGGACTCCCGAAGGCCAGCCTTTCGGTGATGAATTTGGAATTAATGCCATCCCAACACAGGTATTCCTGGATGCTTCAGGCAAAGAGTTCTTCCGTCATGAAGGATATTTCCCTGAAGAAGAACTAATAGAGGTACTCAAAGGAAAAGGAGTGAAGTAAATTATCAATAAACTATGATTACATCAGACAAACCAATATATCAGGAATTTAACATTGAAGGAGTGAAGCATATCACACCTCAGAATGCGTTGATAGAATTGCAAAATGAAACTGCCATCATGATTGATGTGCGTGAAGAACCTGAATTTAAACTTGAATATATTCCGCTCAATAATGTTTTTTATTATCCCTTGTCCCGATTCGTTGATCAGCTACAAAATATCCCTACCGATAAACCCATTATTGTAGTTTGCAATGCAGGTGTTCGCAGCTCAAAAGTCGTAAACCTATTTAATAGAAACGATTTCCCGCCATCTGCCAATCTCGATGGTGGCATTATCATGTGGAAAGCACTCGGTTTGCCTGTAGAATCTGATATTTCATCTGCTTGTGGATGTGGCTGTTCCTGCTCGAAGTAAAAAAAACAGTTTCATAAAATGCGTAATCCTTAACCCATCTTGCAGCCTTACCCATAAAAATGAAGGAAAAGCAGTCAAATAACGGTTATTTTCAGCCTAAAACTTTGGATTTTCTGTTAGTGAATTTTACAAGTGCCTGAAATTCAAAGGTTGTGT
>JBAZWY010000044.1:0-38066 GCA_041660125.1 Lentimicrobiaceae bacterium | reverse complement strand
TGCTTCTTTGAAAAGAATCATAAAAGTGTTCAAATGGAAATTTATCTATTCCCATTGTGTGGTTATGCAGAAAATTTTGGATTGCAACATAGAAGGGACGAAATAGAATTTTACCCGGACACCAATGATTGTGTTTAATAATTTTAGAAAAATGTTTTCTTGTCAATAGCAAGATGCCGGGTTTGACAGTCGAAAGGAAAGGGGCTAGGGACGAAGAGAAAAAATGACAATAAGAGTTAAAAGAGTTTGAGTTAAATTGTTTAACAATTCTTCAAATGCAAAATATCGAATCTTACTATTTTGAATTTTATAATTTCCAACTCAAGAACCTTAAACCCTGCCATCCCGAAACCCTGTAACCCTAAAATCCTGTAACCCTAAAATCCTAAATCCCTGAAACCCTGAAACCCTGAAACCCTGAAACCCTGAAACCCTGAAACCCTGAAACCCTGAAACCCTGAAACCCTGAAACCCTGAAATCCATTACCTAGGTATATGCTTTGGTAGAGAATTTAGAATCAAGAAGGAAAAGCAAAATTACTCAAGTTGAATGCTAGAACTCAGCGCCTATTTTTATATTGATCTGCCTGGGAGTAAGATAATTAGGAACGCCGTACTGGTTATTGTTAAAGTCGCGTACAAAGGTGTACGAAATGGTATTGTCAACCTGTAAAAGATTTAAGATTTCAGCTGTGACCCATAGCGATTTGAATCCTTTAAAGAACCCATTTTTGGGTTGTAATGCTTCGCTGCCGATTATTTGTTTGGATAAACCAATATCAATCCTGCGGTATGGCGGCAGCCTGAAAGTATGCGTATATAAAGGCGTATTTGGGGCCCCGGTTGGCAACCCGCTTCCGAAATAAAGCCCGATATTCATTTTAAAAGTTGGGTTCATTGGCAGGAAATCCTGGAAAAACAGCCCGAATGTAATACGCTGATCCGTAGGCCGGGGAATATAGCCAGGGAAAACCGTCGCGGAATCCGCAACTACAATATCTGTTGTTATTCCTTTATGAATTACTTCTCCTTCTGCATTGTAATACTCGGTGTAATGATCGTTGTATAAATCTTCAGCAGTTTTCATAATTGAAAGACTTGCCCAGGATTCAACCCCTTTCACAAAATCACCGTTCACTTTCATGTCAATACCGTATGCATAGCCTTTCGACCCGTTTATTCCCAGGTATTGTATGCGGACATTATCCACCTGGTACGGAACCAGATCGGTCAGGTATTTGTAATACACTTCGGTAACGTATTTGAAAGGACGCCCCCAGGCCTTAAAATGCCAGTCGCTGCCTGCTACAAACTGAATTGATTTCTGAGCCCTGAGTGCAGGATTTACCACGCCTTCAAGATTACGCAACTCGCGGTAAAAAGGCGGCTGGTAATAATAACCAGCCGAAAATCTGAGCATAATATCCTTTTCCCAGTTGGGTTTATACGATACGCTAGCGCGGGGACTCACAATAAATTGTTTGTTAAAATCCCAGTATTGGAAACGTACCCCTGCAGTAAATGCCAGGTCGGTTGAATCTCCGTCCAGAGTCCAGGTGTTTTGAGCAAAAGCAGAATACCTGTTCGAATTGAAAGATGTATCAGTTTGTAAATGATAGTTCAATACAAAATCGGTAAGATTTCCCTGTTGACCTGGAATACCGGGGTTATTGGGTATCGAGAAACCGGCTGAATCAATTAATTGCCATTCATTAATGCGATCACTTATCATCTCGCGCTGATATTTGATGCCCCATAATGCATAACTATTCCCTTTTGAATAACTATATCGGTTTTCGGCATTCAACACGTTTATATTCAGTTGGTTACGTGCATGATTAAGAAATCCGCCAATCCCTTTCGTTTCAATCACTTCGATTGAGTCATTAGCGTCTGGTAGATTTTGAAGTTCAGCAATGTAGTATTCAGCTAAAATATCGAATGATTCTGTTTCTTTCGAATTGTAGGCTGAAGCAATCCATTTTACTTGTAAGTTCTTAGTAGGTTTTTGGGTAAGAGTAATTGCACCCATGCGGCTGTCGTATTTATCCACTTCATGGCCATCAAAGTAGATGGTCAGCCGTAAGGGCGTGAAGTAAGTGCCGAAATTAGTTTGGCGCGATTCAGGGACCAGGTTATAATTGTTGGATGAAATATAGCCCAGCACAGAGAGCTCAAGTTTTTCATGCAGCTTATAAGTGAGAAGTGACTGTAAATCAATAAATACAGGTTTGTAGCTTCCTTTGGTGTCTAATGTATTAAGGAAATATTGATTGGTTTTGTATCGTGCACCAGCCAGGTATGTAAATCGTTTGTTTTTACTAATGCCCTCCATATGAGCCGAGGCTCCCAGCAAACTGGCAGAGGCGGAAGCTGCAAATTTCGTGGGGTGTTTATATTTAATATCCAGCACGCTTGATAATTTATCGCCATACCGGGCTTCGAAGCCACCTGCTGAGAACAAAACCGATGAAACCAGATCACTGTTCAGGAAACTAAGCCCTTCCTGCTGGCCTGATCGGACCAGGAAAGGACGATATATTTCGATATCATTTACATAAACCAGGTTTTCATCGTAGTTGCCGCCACGCACCGAGTATTGCGAGCTGAGTTCGTTGTTGGAAACAACTCCCGGCATGGTTTTCAATAAGGCTTCAATTCCTCCCGAAGCCGCTGGTAATGCATTTACTGTACGCGGATCGATCCGTGTCAGGTTGGTGTTGCGAATCTGGCGGTCTTCAATTACTACGCTTTCCAGTTCGGTAGCAGTAGAAACAATGCTGCGGTTAACCCTGAGCTTTTCACCGGCGCTAATTTTAACATAAGCTGTATCAGATTTATAGCCGATAAAGGAAAAAACAATTTTCAGGTTTTTTGCTGCCGGAACCTGCAGGCTGTAACTCCCGTCAGCCGCGGTAGTGGTTCCTCCCGGATAGCCAAAAATACTGACATTGACCAATTCAACGGGTTCATTATTTTCGTTAGTAATTTTTCCGGTGATCATCCCTATATTTTGAGCAAAAATGATATTGCTCATTATCAGAATGTTAATAATGAATAAAGCTATTAAAATAAAAACTGGCTGAGAGGAGAAACGCTTCAAAATCGGGCAGGTTTATTGATGAGGCTAATGGAATAGTCAGCTACCATTGAGGATAACGTCTTTTATGCGAAAGTAGTATAAATGAGGATATAGAAAAATGTCGGATGTCGGTTTTCTGATGTTTGATGTCGGATTTATAATGTTTGATATCGGATGTCGGATGTTGGGTCTGGGATGTTTGAAGTAGAATTTGAGACTTCTATTCACGATTAACGATTTCCCCTTAACGATTTCCCCTTAACCATTAACTACTACTCCGTCTAATATTTCCTCTTAAAGTCCCCTCGTTTCCAGGCTTTGATAAATTTAGCCCATGCTAACGGATTTAAAAGGTTGTTTGGCATGGTTTGTCCTCTGTAATAGAGCTTATCTGCCTGGGTGCTCATGTAATTGTGATAACTTTGCCCGGGAGTAAATCCGTATTTTTCAGGATCATAGTTGCGGCCGTAAATCTCGCGCATTTCCATGTAAGCCATGTTGCGGCGAGCAATCTCAATATCATCATCAGGGACTTGTAAGGTCAAAAACGCATGCCTGAACTGTTCCTTGCTCGGCCAGGGATAAATTACGGTTTCGGTCAGCATGATAGTATCCGACGACATAACCTGGATAAGCGAATACCGGTTTTCGGACAGTGTATCAGGAATACGGAAAAGTCCGGTTTTATAACCTACTGCCGAAAATGATATCAGGTCGTTCTTATGCACTACAATAGAGAAAAACCCCCAATAATCGGATGTGGTACTACGACCCGTTTCCGTTACGGCAATATTTGCAAAAGGTATTGCATGCAAGCTATCAGCAGTAACCACAACTCCCGAAAACTGCACAAGGTTATTGTACCTTTGGGCGCTGACTTTCAGGCCAAAAAACAATAAAAGGGAAAAGCTTATTATTGGTAACGTTGCTTTCATGAAGTGCAAAGATATTTCTTTTACATCGTTAAATTATGTACGGGCAGGCTTGTTTTTTTAAAATAATGTTAACACGTTTTCGGAAAGCAACAAAAAAAGCTGTCACCCTCAAGGGAAACAGCTCTGGAATTATTCATTACAAATGTCTACTTATTGATCAGAAAGCCTTTTTCACGGGCTTCTTTCAGGCATGCACTAATGCCTTTTTTATTGATAGTACGCAGTGCCGAGGTCGAAACTTTCAATGTTATCCATTTATCTTCTTCAGGAATGAAGAAACGTTTGGTCTGAAGATTAGGGTAAAACCTGCGTTTGGTTTTAATATTTGAATGGGAAACAGTGTTTCCGACAATCATTTTCTTTCCGGTTAGTTCGCAAACTCGTGACATAGTTTTAGGCTTTTCAAAATGGAGTGCAAAGGTCTGTATAAATTTGTAAAAATCAAAACAATCTGAAAAAAAACTTCCTGAATAATCTGCTTCTCGAAGTATTGGATGCGAACAATTGTTTATATATTTAATAATGAGCCTATTGGTAAATTTATTTTTATGGATCAGGCACAACTTGATGTTGCACTCCGGCTATGAAATCAGTTTTCCCCTCAACATATTCAATGCAGCCATCGATGCTTTCCGGATATTTCGTCCACGATGATCGCCAAACATAAATTTCCTGGCAATGGTTTCTGTTGGTGTGGCAATGGCAATCCAGGTAGTTCCGACGGGTTTTTCGTTTGTTCCTCCTCCCGGTCCGGCGATTCCTGAAACAGCGATGGAATAGCTGGTTGCAAAACGTTCGCGTATTCCTTTGGCCATAGCAATCACAGTTTGTTCGCTCACGGCTCCGTTTTCAACAATCAATTGGTGAGGAACGCCCAGAAATTGCTCCTTAATTTCGTTTGAATATGCTACAACGGATCCTTTGAAATAGTCGGAACTGCCTGCAATGCTTGTGATCAGTTGTGCGATATTGCCACCGGTACAACTTTCGGCAGTTGAAAGGGTCATACCTTTGTTCCGGAGCAACTGGCCAATTACTGATTCCATGGTATCGTTATCAAAACCAAAAATATGGCTGCCGGCATACGGATAAAGTTCTTTTTCGGCTTTGTTGATGGCATCCTGTAACTCTATGCGGTCAGTACCATAGGCTGTGAGCCGCAACCTTACCATACCGGGTTGGGGAAGGTAAGCAAGTTTAACAAAAGAAGGAAGGGAATTTTCCCAGGGTTCGATGATGGAAGCCAGGTGCGATTCGCCAACACCTTCGGTAAGTATCGTCCGGTGAATAATAACCTTGTTTTGTTTATTGAGGAGCTGTGGAATAATTTCCTGTTCCATGATGGCTTTCATCTCGAAAGGAACTCCCGGCATCGAAATATAAATACATCCGTTTTTTTCGAACCACATACAGGGTGCTGTTCCGTTGGGATTGGGAATTACCCGACAATTAGCAGGAACCATAGCCTGTAAACGGTTGATCTCTGTCACGGGATATCCCCGGGCGGCAAATAGCTTTTCCACGTTTTTATAGGCATCTTCGCTGAATATCAAAGAAGTATTGAAAAACCTGCATAGCGTTTGCTTGGTGATATCATCGTTAGTTGGCCCAAGGCCCCCTGTAATTAATATCAACTGAGCCCGTCCTGTTGCTTCACTCAGTGTGGTGAGAATGTGTTGTTGGTCATCGGAAATGCTCGTGATTTGGTGTACCTTGATGCCAATCATATTCAATTGTTCTGCGATCCAGGCCGAGTTCGTGTCGATCACCTGTCCGATAAGGAGTTCATCGCCAATGGTTATTATTTCTGCAAGCATATTTTTTTATGAGAAAATTGATGTGGATTCAGTTCTTTTTGGAATAATAGACATTACAGGTATTTCTGACAAGCGGATAAACTCCTGGGCATGAGAGCCAACAAAGTATTCAACAATACCAATTTCCTGTTGTGTCAGGACGAGTATCAGGTCGATATCGCCTTGTTGGGAAGCGTAATTCAGAATAGTTGGAACCAGCGTATTTTCATTATCAGGACTTTCAACAAGTTCGAAGGAACAGGCAATACCTGCTGCTGTAATCAATGTAGTCACCTGTTCTCCCTGTTTAAAAAGGTTCCGGGTAAGTTCAGGATCATTCTTCTTCCATACAGCTGTAACAACCTTAATGCCAGCGCCATAGATTTTAGCAATTTCAATACACCTTGTCACTTTTTGGCTTGTTTCTTTCGTGAGGTCGATAGGTAAAAGGATATTGTGGCATCCCGGATAGTCATGCCTTGAATTCAGCGTAATAACGGGACAGATGGCTGAACGTATCACTTTGGAAGTATTCGCTCCAACGCGTAATTCCGGCTTTTCACCTTCATCCTGGCTCTGGGTTCCCATGACGATATACTTTGCCTTGATTTCATTAGCCACATCAATTATTTTTGAATAAATCCTGCCTTTTTCCAATCGGTAGCTAACAGTTAATCCCGATACAATTGACGATTTTCCTGCCAGTTCAGCCAGCTTCTGGTCGATTATTGAAAGTATTTCATTGTGTTGCTCTTTATTGAAAAGGCCAGCGAATATTCCGGGTTGTTCATGCACATACAACAGCACAATCTCAGCCTGGATAATGCGGGCAAGGTGATAGGAATGCCCAATCGCAAATAGAGTTTGTGCCGAAAAATCTACAGGTACGATTATTTTATTTGTCACTTCGCTGATTTGTTTACTTTTGCTTGCAAAAATACTTCATTACTTTTTCATACGCTAATTATGACACCAATTGCTGAATCAGAACTAATACTTAATCCTGACGGAAGTGTATATCACCTGCACCTGAAACCTGAAAACCTTGCTGACACTATTATTGTAGTTGGCGATCCGGGACGGGTAAAAGAAATTTCGAAACATTTCGATACAATTGATTTTACGGTTCAAAATCGTGAATTATATACCCACACAGGTTCAATTGGGCAAAAGCGGCTCACGGTTTTATCAACCGGAATGGGTACTGATAACCTGGATATTGTTATCAATGAACTGGATGCGGTTGTAAATATTGACCTTGAAACACGCAAACCTAAGGCTTCGCATACGAAGCTTAACATAATCCGGCTGGGAACAGCAGGTGGATTGCAAGCCGATGTTGAACCAGGCAGTTTTGTGGCATCGTCGCATGGCATGGGCATGGATGGCTTGTTATACTTTTACGATAAAGGTAAAAGTGTGATGAATGCCGAAATGGCTGAGGCTTTTGTGAAACATGTTAACTGGAATGCAAACCTACCAGGAATTTATGCTGTGCCTTGTTCGCAACCCTTAATGGATAAACTGGGCAAGGGCCTTGTTCATGGAGTAACACTTACTGCGCCAGGTTTTTACGGCCCGCAAGGCAGGGAACTCAGGCTTAAACTGGCATTCCCGGAATTAAATAATCGTATCGAAAGTTTTGAATACCAGGGAAGCCGTATAGCAAATTTTGAAATGGAAACTTCGGCTTTATATGGACTTGGTAAAATGCTTGGCCACGAAACCTTAACGATTTGTACCATTGTGGCTAACAGGGTTAATCGCTCCTATGCCGAGGATTACCATGGCGATGTTGAAAGACTTATCAGACTGGTTCTGGAGCGATTGACAGCGTAGTTACCTGGTAACATCAATTCATGCTTAAACACGATAGAAAATTATTGAAATATACTGAAGCTAAACGCAAATGCCCTTGTTTTCAATAAACAAGGGCATTTGCGTTTGTTTTTTTACCTGCCTAATAAATATATCTTTTATTATTCTGAATTGCACCTCTTATTGCAGTTTTCAGGGGTTCTGAACATCGTATCACCATTTCGATATCCTTAGGAAAAGGAACCGGGGTTGTTTTGGTTCTTTCAAGCTGGCTGGCGCTCAGGGCTTGTAAATCTCCCAGAGCTCGGGACGAGACATTTTCGAAAGTGGATTGAGCTCCAATAGGATCTTTTTTAATTACCTTCTCTGGGTTTGCCTGGGTCACAGCAATATCGCCGGTTATCTGGCAGGCTTTATACTGATGCGATTCTACCAGGGCACATTGCAGCGTTTTATATTTTTTGATTTTAATATCATTCCCGAGTGTGTCTCTCATTACATTCCCCTTTTTATCGAGGGCATACGTAAAACCATCTTCAACGCTCTTTTTAACAACAGTGTCTTTTTCTGTGGTCTGATCGGGGCTCACTGCTATATTTTTAATATTCACATCAATAAAATAGTCATATTTCGTATTCTCATTCAGGTTCTGGGTGTAATATTCAACCCATTCGGAATTGAGAGCCGGCAAATTAAGTGCCAGCAAATCCTGCTCAAACTCTTGCGGGAATTTTATCATGGAAGTGTTTTGTATTGAAACCAGCACCCGGCTCATGCCCAGGTCTTTCGCTTCTGCAATTTTATTATCAATTCCATCGTAATCACCGACATAATTTTTTGCCTTTACGAATTCGTCAAATGCCTGCCTGTAGGATTCTTTTAATCCGTTTTTCATAAGTTCCATTCCATGGGCATAGTAAAAATCAGCAGCCTTACGTTTGGCATTAACCATGTCCGACATATAATCGACATAAGGGAAATCGACAGATTGCCCGTTTTTGTCCAGGGGAGTTACTGTTTTTACAAGTGATTGCCTGTCACTAAGCGCTTTATAAACAAGGTAAATCTGATCCCAGTTGTTGGGCTTTCCTTCCATTTTCAGAAACTTGATTCTTTCATTATCCTGTTCATTGGCCACTTTATACGATTGCTCAAGAATTTCGATCTCTTTCACATCGCTACGGTCTTTCCGCAACTGCTTCACGGATTTTGCAATAGCAGCATCGTAATTGCCTTTTTGGAGCTGCTTTTTCGAAGAACCGCATCCTGAAAAGATAATGGCTAAAATGAACACAAGCGGAAAAATTCTTTTCATTGAAACATAGTTTAAGTGATTAGCAAAGATAAGAAAATTGTTTTTATAAATAAATTTTATAACTAGCACTGATGCTGATTGTTAATTTGAAAAAAAGCAAAATTCGGGAATCCGGGAGAAATTTAAACAAAGGCCAGCCACATTTAAACCAATCATATTTCCTTTTATGCTTGAATGTTTATAAATTTTGAATGCCAGTGCAACTCCGAAAATCTCCATTTTGAAATATTTATAGGCTTTACCTGCATTAAATTGATAGGTTTTGTTACTTTTGTTTAACAATTTCAGGGTAAGTCATATTATTAAATACCCGGATAACCAGCTTCTTACTCTAAAAATAAATCCTGACTCGGAAACTCATGCAAATATTCCTAATACTGAAAAGTACCAACCTTTTCAAAAGCCTTTTAGTCGTTATCTTTATTGCCGGTAGCTTCAGGTCAATCAAAGCACAAAATGTCAATCATTGGGAAATGGTGGTTGCAGCCAGCGATACCTGGAACTATTTCCCGGGGATTTCTAACCCTCCGGCCAATTGGACGGTCAGGGAATTCAATAACGCTTCATGGTTATCAGGTACGGGAGGATTCGGATATGGCGATAACGATGATGGAACAACTATAAGTCCTGTGCCTTCAGTTTATATTCGCATTAATTTTAACCTTATTGATACTTCAAATATTTCATGGGCTGTGTTGGACGCTGATTATGATGATGCCTTTGTTGCATACCTGAATGGTCATGAAATTGCACGCGCTAATATTGGTACTATTGGTATCAGGCCTCCCTATAACACGTATTCAATAGTTGATCATGAAGCTCCGATGCACCAGGGGGGCGTTCCCGAAAGCTTTATCATTCATAAAGATACGCTCCGGAAATACATGTACGAAGGCACCAATGTGCTGGCGGTGCAGGTTCATAATGCGAATGCAACTTCTTCTGATATGTCATCTAATATTTTCTTTTCGGTGGGCATAAAAGATGCAAGTTTAACCTATCGTTCTGTTCCATCCTGGTTCGTGAGCCCGCAGGAAACAAAAACAAATTTGCCTTTGTTAATCATTGATACCAAGGGGCAGACTATTGTAGATGAGCTAAAAATAACGGCAAACCTGCGAGTTGTTGATAACGGACCCGGGCAATTGAATGGCATATGGGACGACGCTACGGACTATAATGGCAATATGGGAATTGAAATACGTGGCCAATCGTCCCAAATGTTCCCTAAAAAAGGGTATGGTTTCGAACTCAGGAATGAAGCAGGGGCTGATTCGAGTGTAAGTTTACTGGGCATGCCTGCTGAAGCAGATTGGGTTTTATCAGCGCCTTATTCCGATAAAAGCATGTTGCGCAACGCTATTACATACCAGTTGGGCCGCAAAATGGGCAGGTGGCAACCCAGGTTTAAATATTGTGAGGTTTATCTAAATGGCAGCTATATTGGCGTTTATATGTTGATTGAAAAAATTAAACGTGGCGCCGATCGGGTTGATATCAATAAATTGAAACCGGAGGAAATTGCAGGGGATAATGTGACCGGCGGGTATATTATAAAAGTTGATAAAACACAGGATTTAGCTGCAAATGAGTATTTCTATTCCTACCCTTCGATTACCTATCCTAATACCTTTGATTATGCTTTTACCTATGTAACTCCCAAGTTCGACGAAATTGTGACAGAACAAAAATCATATATTCAGAATTACATAGTAAAGCTTCAGAATACACTTAACGGAAGTTCCTTTAAAGACCCGGTTAACGGTTTCAGGAAATATATGGACCTCAATTCGTTTGTTGATTTCCAGATCATTAATGAGCTGGCAAATAATGTAGATGGTTATCGTTACAGCACATTTTTTTATAAACAAAAAGATTCGGATGGTGGCAAATTGTTCGCAGGACCTTTGTGGGATTTTGATCTTTGCTATGGAAATGTTGACTACGACGATAATTGCCTGGCTACTGACAAATGGCTTTATACCAGGTATGGTACAAATGGAAACTGGTCAATGCACTGGTGGAAGCGTTTAATGGAAGATCCTGATTATAACCATGCTTTTTCTTCCCGATGGAAAGCATTACGGGCCGGACCTTTTAGTACCGATTCCATCATGGCCGATTTGGATGATAACATTCAATACATGGGTGAAGCCATTAACCGGAATTTTGAGAAATGGCCCATAATAGGTGTTTATGTTTGGCCAAATTACTTTGTAGGAAGTACTTACCAGGAAGAAGTTACGTATCTGAAAACATGGATAACTAACCGCTTAACCTGGATGGATGGAAAAATATCGCTCTCCAGCGGGGAATTCGCTTCGGCTTATCAGGGATATAATGTTTCTGTGTTTCCGAACCCTGTTAAGGATCAATTAAATATACGGCTTACTACAAAAGATCGGGATCGAATAGAATTCCAGATTCTGGATTTGCTGGGAAAGAAAGTGTTTACTTCAGATTATATGCCGGTTTCAGGAGGGGATCAGGCTATCCAATCTGCTATTCCGGGTGTAGCCCCTGGTTATTATATCCTGAAAATTATACAGAATCAACAAGTTATAGGTTTACAAAAACTCATAATCAGGTAATGATCTTTAGTTGATAAGATGAGTTTATACTAAAATCGGGATTACTCTTTATATCTTTAAGTCCCAGGTACCAAATTCCAAGCCCCATTCCGATCGCCATCGGGATAGGGCTTGGAATTTTAATTTGTATAAACTATTTATTATCATTAGCTTATTCCTGTTTTCAATTTTTCATTTATTCAGGGTTGAACTTTTAGCCGGAAGCATTTGTTTTCAGGTAAACAAATACTTAAACTACATGGTAAATACTTCAATGTGGATAAAAGCCCTCCGGGTTATACCTCAAATAACAAAAACGGAGTGGAATACACTCGATATTATTTCGCGATGGCTTATTGCTACGCGGGCTGCTGTCTTTATAATGACTGCCACTGCAGCTGCTATCGGCGGATTGCTGGCTTATCGAAGCGGTAATTTTTCATGGGACCTGTTTATACTTTCCCTGCTGGGAATAGTGATGGCCCATGCCAGTAATAACCTGCTCAACGACCTGGTCGATCATAAAAGAGGAATTGATAAGGATAATTATTACAGATCGCTTTATGGCCCGCAGCCGTTGGAACATGGCTTGCTCAGCCTTAAAAGTTTCTATGCCTATTTATTTGTAACCCTGGGAATAGCACTTGTAATTGGAATTTACCTGGTTGCCGTTACAGGCATTGGCGCTTTCTGGTTGCTTGGTGCAGGTTTGTTCTTTCTGTTGTTTTACACCTGGCCATTGAAATATTATGGTATGGGAGAGCCTTCGGTAATATTGGTATGGGGGCCGCTCATGGTTGGCGGAACTTATTTTGTGGTTTCCGGCGGACATTGGGACAATTGGGTTGTTCTTCTCAGCCTTGTTTATGCTTTGGGGCCAACCACTGTTCTTTTTGGAAAACATACCGACAAACTTCCCGAAGATAAGATTAAAGGCATTCGTACTCTCCCTGTGGTGATTGGTCAGAAAGCAGCCCGGTATTCCACCATTGGATTTTGGTTACTGCAATATGCTTTTATTATTGCTCTAGTTCTCACCAACCGTTTAGGCCCGGCCATGTTAATTGTGTTGTTTGCATTGCCAAAGCTTATTTGGGCATCAAAGGTTTTCATTCATCCACGGCCAGCCTCAAAACCTGAAGGCCCATCAGGCGAAGGATGGCCACTTTACCTGGTATCGCATGCTTTCGAATACAACCGGGTGTTTGGGATGCTATTTCTCCTTGGACTTATTATTGATGTGATTCTGTATAAGTTTGGTTACGTTTGGCATTTCATGTAAATAAGACTTTCACTATGAAAAGAAAACCTGTTGGAACGATTCCTTCAGGTTTTTTTTATTCATACAATAGTTCTGAAGGACAAGACCGTTGAATCATCTGGCAGTTAAAACAGTTTTTAGGATTTCAACCTACGTTTGTTGAAAACTAATTTACAAACCCGGATGGCTTTTCATGGAAGCTCCGTAATTTTAAGCAACCCAAAAACCTATGCCTGAAGGCCCTATAATGGAACATCTAAACCTGCTCATTCACTTGCTTGATGATCCTGACCAGGAGGCATTTCAGCAGGTTAGCAACGAAATTCTTACCCTGGGACTACCTGCTGTTGAGCTGCTTGAAGAAGCCTGGTTTAATACAAATGATAACTTAATCCGGCAGCGTATTGAGGAACTGGTACATAGCCTCCAATATGATAACCTTTATAATGAACTGGCAGCCTGGGTTGCAGCCGGTGGACAGGACTTGCTTCGCGGTTATATCATCGCCACAAAGTTTCAGTATCCAAACCTGGATGAAGAAAAATTACTTACGGATCTTAATAAACTAACCCGCAGCGTATGGCTTGAGTTGAACGAAAATCTTACCAGTCTCGAAAAAATCAAGATTCTCAATCATGTTCTGTTTGGGATAAACGAAATAGGAGGAGAGATTACTGATATCCACGTTCCGGACCATTACTTTTTAAATAACCTGGTGCAATCAAGGCATGGAAATGCTGTTTCTATCGGGATGCTGTATGTAATTATCGCACAAAAGCTAATGTTGCCGGTGAAAAGTGTTGACCTTACCGGGAATTTTATTGCTTGTTTTACACATGTCCCTTCCGATTTCAAGAACGACTATGAACCAATAAGTGAAGTTAAATTTTATATCAACCCATTTGCTATGGGTGCCGTTTTTACCAGGAAGGAAATACTTTTGTATCTTGAGAAAGCGGGTATTGTACCATCATTAAACTGTTTTAAACCAGCTGATAATATTACAGTTCTGAAACGTTGGTGTTACGACCTGATGAAAGCGTACCTTGATACCGGTATGAAAGAAAAAGCAAAAGAACTGAAGAATTTTATCAGGATACTGGGGAAGTAGTGAATAGAAAATAGAAAATAGAAAATCGAAGTAAGGAGTAGGGAGTTAGGAGAAGTATTATAACTGAAATCTAACATCTAACATCTAACATCCGACATCTAACATCCGACATCTAACATCCGACATCTAACATCCGACATCCGACATCTAACATCCGACATCCAACATCCTTCTACCGATAATAAGCTTCCAGGAATTTTTTGATATTATTTTCAACCCGGGCCGGGACATTGCTTACATCCGCCCGTTCGAATTTTTCACCTGTGATATTCTCGTACAATTCAATGTAGCGTTCCGAAACCAGGTTCACAAAATCATCGTCCATCACCGGTACCTGTTGACCTTCTTTGCCCTGGAAGCCATGATCCATCAACCATTCGCGCACAAATTCTTTGGAAAGCTGTTTTTGCGGTTCTCCTTTCGACTGACGATCCTTGTACCCTTCCTTATAAAAATAGCGTGATGAATCGGGCGTGTGAATTTCGTCGATCAGGAATATTTCACCATTCGATTTCCCGAATTCATATTTTGTGTCAACCAGTATCAATCCCATTCCGGCAGCTATTTGAGTGCCGCGTTCAAAAATGGCCATGGTGTATTCCTCCAGAACTTCATAATCATCTTTGTACACTAGACCTTGCTTCAGAATTTCTTCTTTCGAAATGTCTTCGTCGTGGCCAACCGATGCCTTGGTTGTAGGAGTAATGATCGGGTTGGGAAACATATCATTTTCTTTCATTCCTTCCGGCATGGCAACTCCACATAAACTGCGTTTCCCCGCTTTGTATTCGCGCCAGGCATGTCCGCTCAGGTAACCGCGGATCACCATTTCCACTTTAAATGGTTCGCACAGGCGGCCAACTGTAACCATAGGGTCGGGAGTAGCAATTTTCCAGTTGGGAACAATATCGGAAGTGTCGTCGAGAAATTTAGATGCTATCTGGTTCAAAACCTGTCCTTTGTATGGAATGGCCCGTGGCAGCACTACGTCGAATGCCGAAATCCTGTCGCTGGTGACCATAATCAGCAATTCATCATCAATATTATACACGTCGCGGACTTTGCCGATGTAAAGATTTTTAAGTCCGGGAAAAGTGAAATCGGTTCGTGTGATGGCGTTTTGCATAGGATATGGTGTTTTTAAACCTGGAGACTTTAATAATTGGGTGTGATTTTCAGTGCAGCAAAATTACAAAGGATTTGAATGAAAGGAATTATCAAATTGCTGATTGACTTTAAATGTTTTCAACAGCAGTGTTAATAAATATATTCTCATGAATTTAGCTATACACACAACGGGATAAAACCGTGGGTTTTTAAAGAATCAAGCCCCAAATCCCAAGCCCCAAATCCCAAGGTAAAAACTAAAGAGAATCATTATTTAATAAGCAGTGATAGCAAGGATTTGGAATTTGTCCTGCCGTGGCGGGATGGAATTTGGAACTTGGAATTTTTTCTGGCAGAATGTCGCAATTTACCCCGTTTGCAGTATAATTAATCCTTCTTTTCATACGCATTAATAATCTGTGTCACCAGTTTGTGCCTCACCACATCGCGAACGTCGAGTGTAATAAAATCAATGCCTTTAATGCTTTTCAGGATTTTCACAGCCTGTATCAAACCGGATTTTTGGTTTCGGGGCAGGTCGATCTGGGTGATGTCGCCTGTAATGACAAATTTGGAAGAACGCCCCATGCGGGTTACAAACATTTTAAGCTGGCCTTCGGTGCAGTTCTGTGCTTCGTCGAGGATGGCAAATGCATTTTCGAGCGTGCGGCCACGCATAAAAGCCAGTGGCGCAATTTCGATGGTTCCGTCTTCGAGGTAACCGACCAGTTTCTGGGTCGGGATCATATCCCGCAGCGCATCGTACAAAGGTTGTAGGTATGGATCAAGTTTGTCTTTTAGGTCGCCGGGCAGAAAGCCGAGGTTTTCGCCTGCTTCAACGGCAGGTCGGGTAAGTATGATACGTCGCACTTCTTTGTTTTTCAATGCTCTCACAGCCAGCGCTACAGCAGTATATGTTTTACCGGTTCCGGCCGGGCCGATGGCAAAAATCATATCGTTCTCAGCAATACTTTGTACCATACGTTCCTGGTTGATGGTCCTGGCGCGGATCATCATCCCGTTTTTCCCATGTACCAGCACATCAGAATTTGCTTCGCGAAAAGTAGAAATTACTTCACCTGCATTGCCATTGCCGGCAAGTTTCCGGATATCATCATCATCAAGACGCCCGTAATTATCGAAAAACATCAACATCGATGTGAATAACAGAGTGAATGTTTCAATATCCTTTTCGTCGCCATTAATGCGAAGCAAATCGTCGCGTGCAATAATCTTTAACTTAGGGAAAAGCTCGCGTAACAGGTTGATATTACGGTCGTTGATGCCAAAAATTTCAAGCGGGCTATATGATTCAAGTGAGAAGGTACTTTCGGTCATGAATTTGAATCTGTTGTATTGGATTGATTTAGTATTATACAAAATTACTGCTAAATCCAGATTATCCGAGGATATTTTTTACTTTTGAAGAGTGAATTGAAAATAGAAAATTGAAAATTGAAAGTGGGGGGAAAGATAATTCCAAATCATTAGTTGCTAGTCAGAAACCAGAAACCAGTAACCAGCACCTAGTAACCAGTAACCAGTAACCAACTTACATACAACTTAGAATATAAAGTTCATGCCAATTATTACCTTGCTCAGCGACTGGGGACTCGCCGATCACTATGTGGCTTCGGTTAAAGGGGCAATTCTCAGTCGTAACCCTGGTGCAGTAATAGTTGATATTTCGCATACGATCAGGCTGTTTGATATTAAACACGCCTCATTTGTGATGCGTAATGCCTGGCGTAGTTTTCCGGAAGGAACCATACATATAATCGGGGTTGATTCGATTGAATCGGGCAAGCACCCGCATGTGATCGTAAAATCGGAAGGGCACTATTTTATTGGTGCCGATACCGGCCTGATCTCTATTATTCTGGACGAAAAACCTGAAAAAATAATTTCTATCTCGGTAAACCAGGATTCGGGCTATTTTACGTTTCCGGCCAGGGACAGGTTTGTGAAAGTGGCCACCTTGCTTGCAGCAGGAACAAATATGGATGAACTTGGAGAACCGTTGGAATCGCTCAATCTGAAAACACTGCTTCAGCCTCATTTTGATGGGAAGACCATTAGTGGTAAAGTAATGCATATTGATCGTTATGAAAATATCTTTGTAAATATTACGGATCGTTTTGTACGCGAATGTCTTGGGAAGACTCCTTTTCATATTAACTGTAAAAAAGATATTATTCCTTTGGTCAAAGCCTATGGCGACGTACGCGAAGGCTACACATGTGCTTTGTTTGCCTCGAACGGGTTTCTGCAGATCGCAGTGAACCGGGGAAGAGCGGCTTCATTACTGGGTTTGGCGATGGATAATGATGTATTGGTCGTTTTGGAGGAAAAGTAAATAGAGTTTCTTTTTTCGAAATGCGTCAACACGTATTTTATAATAGAATGCTTTATCAATCTGATTCTATGTATGTATAAATCAAGTTTATAAATTTCATGCGGATTCACCGATACAGATGTTATATTCATAGGCAAAATGGTTAATTTTGCGCCACCCAACCGAAAGGCATTATCATGTACACATTATTACGTAAAGAGATCAGCTCATTTTTAAGTTCATTGATAGGATACACGGTCATAATCGTTTACCTCCTGGTAAATGGCTTGTTCCTCTGGGTTTTTCCGCAGCAGTTTAATATTCTCGATTACGGATTTGCCACGCTCGACAACTATTTTCTGCTGGCGCCATGGGTTTTCATGTTTCTGATTCCTGCTATTACCATGCGTTCATTTGCCGAAGAACAAAAAGCCGGTACGATGGAAATGCTTCTTACCAAACCCATAACAGATATCGAAATTATCCTGGCAAAATACCTTGCTGCAGTTGTATTGGTAATATTTGCGATTTTACTTACCCTAACTTATTATTATACTGTTTATAAACTCGGCATGCCTCCCGGAAACCTTGACGTGGGTGGTACCTGGGGTTCGTATATCGGGCTTTTATTCCTGGGTGCAGGTTTTGCAGCTATCGGTATTTTTGCTTCAGCTATATCCGGGAACCAGATAGTTTCGTTTCTAATAGCCGTATTTTTATGTGGCTTTATGTACACCGGGTTCGATTTTATTTACAATCTTTCGGTTTTTGGTTCATTCGGACTTTTTGTGAGCCAGCTGGGAATTAATGAGCACTACTCAGGAATGAGCCGTGGCGTGATCGATACAAGGGATGTGCTGTATTTCCTGAGCCTGGCAGCATTTTTCCTGGTATTAACCCGTTTCAGTATAGAACGCAGAAAATGGTAAACCTGAAACGAAAAGATATGACAGCGAACAGAAAAAATATCAGGCGTAAAAGTTTCGTACAACTGGCTCTTGGGTTGGCCATTATTATTGTGATAAATATTCTTGGCTCATTTGCATTTTACCGTGTTGACCTTACGGCCGACAAACGCTACACACTTTCGCCTGCTACACGTAAGATGCTCAAAGAGCTAGATGGAGTTGTGACTTTTAAAGTATATCTCGAAGGCGAATTCCCTGCCGGTTTCAAACGCCTGCGAAACGAAACACGCGAAATGCTGAACCAGTTCAGGGCATATTCCAAAAATATTCAGTACGAATTTATCGACCCCACAAAAGGAAAAGATAAAACACAGCTTGAAGCAATGTACACCCAACTGGCACAAAGTGGGTTGAATGCCACTGATTTGCAGGTGAAAGATGAATCGGGAATGACTCGTAAGCTTATTTTCCCCGGTGCTGTGGTTTCTTATAAGGGTAAAGAGATGCCAATGGACCTTTTGCTTACGCAGGTTGGAAAGCCACCATCAGAAGTTTTGAATAATTCAGTGCAAGCATTGGAATTTAGCCTTATCAATGTTATCAGGAAACTGAGTATTAAACAAAAACAAAAAATTGCATTTATCGAAGGACAAGGCGAATTGGCTCCCATATATACTGCCGGCGCCGAAGCTGCCTTAAGTGAGTATTATGAAATTGATCGTGTCCGGATCGAAGGACAACCGACAGCGCTGACCATGCAGGCACAAGGCGGTTCCGGCTCAGCAAATACTTCAGTTGTAAATAAGTATAAAGCCATTATTATTGCCAAACCCGATTCAGCATTCCCGCGGAATGAACTTGATAAATTTTTGATTGATCAGTTTGTTATGCGTGGAGGTAAAGTACTTTGGCTGGTTGACCCGGTGTCTGCCGATATGGACAGCCTGCGGATAAAAGACCGTACTTTGGCTTTGGCTCAGGACCTGAACCTGGATGATATGTTTTTCAACTACGGCGTACGCCTCAACCCAAACCTGGTAGTAGATATGAACTCGCTTCCGATTCCGGTTGTTATCGATCAGAAGGGAAACCAGAAACTTATTCCATGGTTATTTTTCCCTTTGCTTGTACCTACTTCCAACAATCCAATAGTCAGGAACCTGAGTGCGATAAAGACTGAATTTGTCAGCAGTATTGATACTGTTGAAGTTCCTGGTATAACAAAAACCATATTGCTCAGCACTTCCCGCTATTCGAGGGTGCTTAATGCGCCGGTTACACTTAGCCTGAGTTATCTTTACCAGGAACCTGATGCAACTCAGTTTAATCAACCTTATCAGCCTGTAGCTGTTTTGCTCGAAGGAGAATTTACTTCTCTTTTCCTCAACCGTATTCCACCTGAAGTCGCGAATTCTCCGGAAATACCTTTCATTGGAAAGAGTTCAAAAACAGCTATGATCGTGGTTTCGGACGGTGATGTTATAAAAAATCAATTGCAACCCGGTGAAGTGAGGCCTACCCCGCTTCCATTAGGGTATGACAGATATACAGGTCAGCAGTTTGGGAATAAGGATTTTATACTTAATGCTATGAATTATCTCTGTGATGACTCCGGCTTGCTTTCGGTACGCTCGCGCGAAGTAAAACTCCGTGCGCTTGATGCCGCCGTTGTTGATTCTGAACGATTTAAATGGCAATTGGTAAATACCATTGTGCCTATTCTGTTAGTGCTTGGTTTTGCTTTCGCACAGGGATATTGGAGGAGGAAAAGGTACACCCGGAATTATTAGGTGGAGAAAGTTGTTTTAGGAATAGGATAAATCCTTTCATCTTTTTTAAGACCCAAGTCTCAAATTCCAAGTCCCAAATTCCAAAGCCCAAAAGGGGAAAGGGAAATTAATTTATTGGGATATCTGATTTTTAGCCTTGGAATTTGGAATTTGGGATTTGAAATTTGAAATCATGAATATTTCAATTGTTGTAAAATGCTCATTTTCAAACGAAATTAAACTGCGCAGATGCTTTACTACTTAATTTTCGGTATTACCTACTCCTTTGCCGCGGTTGCACAGCCGGGTCCATTCCAGGCTTTTTTGTTTTCGCAAAGTATAACGAATGGCTGGCGAAAGACTTTTCCTTTGGTATTTGCCCCGTTGATCAGTGATCTGCCTGTTATTATTTTAGTATTGTTTGTTCTGACAAACATGCCTCCTGAAGTGTTATGGATACTTCAGAGTGTCGGCGGAGTGTTTCTCCTTTATCTCGCATTTAATGCATATAAGGCATGGCATGTATTCCATCAGAATGAAGTACAGGAAGTTTCGCCACAACGGAATGTTCTTAAAGCTGCGATGGTAAATATTTTAAATCCAAACCCTTATCTTGCATGGAGCCTGGTTCTGGGCCCGCTTTTAATCAAAGGCTGGAACGAAAGCCCGGCAAACGGTATTATACTTCTGCTTGCATTTTACAGTTTCATGATCATTTTTTCCATAGCCATGATCATGCTTTTTTCTGCTGCCCGGAGTTTCGGTCCAAAGATAAGCCGGATTTCTATAGGGTTTTCGGCTATTGCACTCGCGGTTTTTGGTTTTTATCAGTTGGGGTCGGGGATAACGGAATTCATGTAATTTGTTTGACAGGACAACATTGTTGAACTTTTGGAGTTAATAGTTAATAGAAAATACCTGCCTGGCGGCAGACAGGGTTAATAGAAAATAGGTAATAGAAAATAGTTAATGTAAAATAGGTAATTCGCTAACAGAGAATTGTTAATAGTAATTTGAAACCTGATAATTAAAGTATGGATAAAATATTGGGAAACAGTAGGGTATTAGTAACCGGTGGTGCCGGGTTTATTGGATCGGCATTGATTGAAACATTACTGGCTCATGATAATGTGGTGGTGTGCCTTGATAACCTGGCGACCGGCAAACGTAAAAATATAGCTGAATTTGAAGGCAACAAAAATTTCCGTTTTATCGAAGGCGATATTCGTAACCTGTCTGATTGCCAAAAAGCTGCTGAGGGCGTTCAGTATGTTTTACACCAGGCAGCATTGGGTTCAGTGCCACGCTCGGTAAAAGACCCGATTACAACCAACGACGTTAATGTTTCCGGCTTCCTGAATATGATCACTGCCGCACGTGATGCCGGCGTAAAGCGTTTTGTGTATGCTTCGAGTTCGTCGGTGTATGGCGATCATCCTGCTTTGCCCAAGTTTGAAGAAAATACCGGCAACCCACTTTCGCCTTATGCTGTAACCAAAAAAGTAAATGAACTTTATGCAAAAGTATTTGGCGAATTATATGGAATGGAAACCCTTGGATTACGCTATTTTAATGTATTTGGCCGCCGTCAGGATCCGGATGGACAGTATGCCGCCGTTATTCCGCGCTTTGTAAAAGCACTGATCCAGCACGAAGCACCCATGATTTTTGGTGACGGCAACCAGACACGTGATTTTACCTATATCGAAAATGTGGTACAGGCTAACTTTCGCGCCGCTGTAGTTGAAAATCCGGAAGCATATAATACAGCGTATAATGTAGCCTTTGGCGACCGCGTAACACTGAATGAGTTATATACTTTTCTTCGCGAAGGGCTGGCAAAATTTGATCCGGAGATTGCTTCAATAAATCCGGTTTATACCGATCCGCGACAGGGCGATATTCCCCATTCGCTGGCTTCTATTGCCAAAACATCTCGCTTGCTTGGGTATAATCCGCAGTTTAACCTGCGCCAGGGACTGGAGCATTCCATTAAATGGTATTGGGAGCATCTGAAGTAGGTTTATTTCGAATACATTTCTGAAATAAATTTATACTAATATAGGTAATTTGGTGAACGTATTCACCAAAAATCTTGTAATATAGTGAATATATTAGTGATTATTTGTATTTTTCATTTGAAAGGAAGCTGAAAAGGATGAATAAGCTTAAGCAATAAATAAAGCATAAGAACTTCAATTTACCTATGACTTTATATTGGATAACTAGTAACACAAAAGAAATGATCCGCAATTTAATCTTCGCCAGGGATTGGAGCATTCCATTAAGTGGTATTGGGGCATTTAAAGTAATTATAGTAATAATCTGAATCCAAAAACAGGAAGCTTTCCCTGAATAAAATCTAAATCTTCGGATCGATTAAATCCTGTATTTTCATACATTTTCCAGGCAGTTTGCATAGCCATGGTGGTATGAATGATCACCTGGCTAAGTTTCTTATCCCTGGCTTTCCGGATGCATTCATTGGTCAAAAGTTTGCCAATACCTTGTCCCCGGAACAATGGATCAACCGCAAATAATCTGAATCCTGCCGCATTTTGTTCCAAAGTAGCTGTTCCGCCTGATCCGTAATTCTTCATATCACTAAAATAAACGACACATCCTGCAATTTTGCCATCACCAGAGACAGCTACCAGGAGTTCTGTATCCGTTTTGCTTGCGAATTCGCCAACATTAGCAAGCATCTTATAATATTCCGGTTGTTCCGTTTCTTTTGGAAAACCTTCCAGTTGTGAGTAAACACGGACCATTAGTTGCCCGATTTCCCCAAATTCGTTGGGTTTGGCATTTCTTACACTAAATGTTTTTGCGCTCATAATCTTAGATTCTATTCAGCATTCTGGCCGATACTAAAAATCCATAACGCTGTCTAAGCCCCTCTTTAAACCTGTAAAATAACTTACTTTCCTTATGGCCAGCAAAGCTCCGCCAACATAGGGTTTAGCGCTGTTTCCTGCATCATGTCGCATGGTCAGCTTTTCATCTTCCATTCCAAAGATAGCCTCAAGCGAAATAACAAATCCCGGAAGACGCACAGAATGAACCTGCATGCCGCTAATGCTCGCTCCCCTGGTTTCTTTAATGCCTTTTGTATCTGCAATCTCAACCGCGAGGTTTGGTTTTCCGACTTTTGAAAGCCGGTTCGCAAGTTCCAGGGCGCTGCCGCTGGGAGCATCCTGCTTGCTTTGTTTTGCATAATCAATAATTTCCCAATTGGGCATGTATCTGGCAGCAATTTCCGCAAAGCGGTTAAGCAGCACAACGCTTATTGCGAAATTTCCGACTGCCAGAACGGATTTCTGATGCTGCTCAGCTACAATTCGTATTTCTCCATAATCGTTATCGCTGAGTCCAGAGGTGGCTACTACCACATTCACGCCTTTGTTGAGCGCAGAAACTATATGATGCTTTGCAATTCCAGGTGAGGTATATTCAACCATTACATCGCAGGGAATATTCAATGCTTCTTCTATGGTTGCAAAAACCGGGATTATCTTTCCTGTGCGCAATTCTAAAATTTCATCCAGGTCCTCACCGGCATTTTTACGCGAAACTGCCGCAACCAACTCCTGGTCATCGGTTAATACGATGCCTTTGCAAAGTTCAGATGCTGCCCAGCCGGTTGCACCAGCAACACAGACTTTTATTTTGTTGTTCATTTCAAACTGGTTTTTAGCTATGAGTAGAAAACATCTGTAATATGAATCAAAGGTAAGGCAATGAAAGATCGGGGCCATTAAAAATTACGGATTATGAGCTGCGCGCATGGGACCGCTCTGCTAAGTTGCGGCTTTGCAAGATATCTTTAGGAATAATACAGGGTTGAAGCTTTAAAATATTTTTGGATATCCAAAAACATTGAACCCTCAAATTGTTTACTTTTAAGCAAATTTTTATTTTAAAATCAATACTTTATGAAACACATCTTCACTAATCCAATCCGGTTATCCTTATTGTTGCTTTTTGTATGTATCTTAAATTCAACGCCAGCCTTTTCGCAAAAGTCAAAAAAAAGCAAAGAAACTATATCAACTGCCGTTTCTGATTCTTTGTTCAACGGCCTGAAATGGCGGAATATAGGTCCGTTCAGGGCTGGTCGTTCGATTGCTGTAGCGGGTGTTGCCAGCCAGCCATTGACATACTATTTTGGTGCTACTGGCGGTGGTGTATGGAAAACAACGGATGGTGGTTACAACTGGCTTCCGGTATCGGATAGTGTTTTTAAATCTTCTTCTGTTGGCGCAGTTACCGTAGCGCCATCTGATAACAATGTGGTATATGTTGGTATGGGTGAAGCAGATATGCGATCGGATATTTCATTTGGAGATGGCATGTATAAATCAGTAGATGCTGGTAAAACCTGGTCAAAAATAGGTTTGGAAAAGGCCGATGCCATTGCCAATATCGAGGTACATCCTTCCAATGCCGATATTGTTTTTGTAGCAGCCATGGGAAATCCTTTTCATTCCAATCCCGAACGGGGAATCTATCGCAGCACCGATGGTGGAAAAACCTGGAAACTGGTATTATCGAAAGATGATAAAACCGGTGGCATGTGTGTAAGGATTGATGTTAAGAATCCGCGTGTGGTTTATGCCGCACTTTGGGAAGCCTATAGAAACGGGTATTCTTTTTCATCTGGAGGTAAAGGTTCCGGCTTGTATAAATCGACGGATGGTGGCGATACCTGGATCTGCTTAAACGAAAAACCAGGGATGCCGGTAGGGATTTTAGGTAAAATCGGCATCGCTGTTTCGCCGGTTAACCCCGACCGTTTGTATGCTTTGATTGAAAATGAAAAAGGTGGCCTCTATCGCTCAGATGACGCCGGAGAACATTGGGAATTGATTAATGAAGATAAAAACCAGTGGCAACGTCCCTGGTATTATATGAACCTTCAGGCTGATCCTGAAAATGAAAACGGACTTATTGTTTTGAACGTTAACGCCTGGAAATCAAATGATGGTGGCAAATCATTCAACAGGATAAGGGTACTCCATGGCGATACACATGATGTCTGGATCAATCCTGGTAATTCCGATAATTTTATTATTGGTGATGATGGTGGTGCCGAGGTGACTTTTACCGGCGGAGAAAGTTTTTCGGATAATGATATCCCTACCGCCCAGTTTTACCATGTGTCGCTCGACAATGATTTTCCTTATAATATTTATGGTGCCCAGCAGGATAATTCATCCATACGCATTGCATCCAGAACGGATGGTTACAGTATCGGGAAAGATTCATGGTTTCCGGTTGCAGGAGGTGAAGCCGGCTACATAGTGCCAGACCCTACTAATTCGGATATAACTTATGGAGGTGAGTACGATGGCTTTTTGAGTAAATACAATAGCAGAACAAAACAAAGTCAGGCCATATCACCTTATCCCGAAGCCAGTATAGGATCTCCTGCAAACGCTAAAAAGCACCGTTTTCAGTGGACCTACCCAATAGTATTTTCTCCTCACAACCCTAAAAGGATGTATGTTACTTCGCAATACGTTTTAGTAACCGAAGATGGCGGCAATTCATTTGAGGCCATCAGTCCTGATTTAACGCGAAATGATCCAAAAACAACAGGAGAAACGGGTGGCCCGATTACCAAAGATCAAACGGGAGCCGAAGTGTATGCCACTATTTTTACTATGTGCGAGTCTCCGTTGGAACAGGGTGTTTTATGGACGGGTTCCGATGATGGACTGGTATATGTCTCAAAAAACAATGGTGCCAGTTGGGAAAATGTTTCAATACCGATTTCGCTGTTACCCGATTTTTCATTAATCAGTATGATTCATGCTTCGGACCACACCCAAGGCAAAGCCTACCTGGCTGCAAATAAATACATGTTCGGCGATTGCACGCCATATTTATTCAAAACCACTGACTATGGTAAAACCTGGACAAAAATTACCAACGGTATTCCTTCCGGCGAATATTGCAGGGTGGTTCGTGAAGATCCGAATAAACCTGGTTTATTGTATGCCGGAACCGAAAGAGGAGTCTATGTTTCATTCAATGATGGCGATTTGTGGCAGAAACTGAACCTGAATTTACCTGTAACTCCTGTTCGTGATCTGCAGGTTCAAAAAAGAGAAAAGGATCTGGTGGTAGCCACTCACGGACGTGCCTTCTGGATTTTGGACGACATAACGCCGCTCTATGAAATAATGGATAATAATGTAAAAGGAGATAAATATCTCTTTAAACCGCGACCTGCTTATCGTATGCAAGGCGGACAAAGAGAATCCAAAACTGCCGGAACCAATGCGCCTAACGGGGTTTTGGTGCGTTATTATTTAAAAAACAAATCGGGTAAAGAACTTCAGCTTCAGTTTCTGGATGACAAAAATGACACAATAATTACCTATTCCTCCCTGAAAAATTCGAAAGGGGAACCTATGAAAGTGGCTAAAGAGTTCTACCAGGATACCACCAAACAAAAAGCTGATTTTGTAACCAACAAAGCCGGAATGAGTAGTTTTACCTGGAATATGCGCTATCCTGATGTAACCGCTGTTGTAGGGACTAATGTGATGTGGGCCGGTTCCGGCGAAGGGGTAAGAGCTCTGCCAGGCAATTATAAAGTGCGGCTGATTGAAGATAAAGCTATCGTTGGCGAACAATCTTTCGAAATCAAAAAAGATCCGCGATCCAATGCTACTGAAGCTGATTTGAAAGAACAATTTGATCTGCATCAAAAAATCAACAGGAAAGTAGATGAAGCGCACAAAGCTATAAACCAGATCAGGGCAATTCGTAAACAAATTAACGGATACATTGAAACCGTGAGTGATACTATCCTGGCAAATCAGTTAAAGAAAAAGGCAAAACCAATAACAACTTCACTGGATGAATTGGAAGCAAAATTGATGCAGCCCAAAGCCAAAGCTCCCCAGGATGTGCTGGCTTACCCGATACGGTTAAATGATAAAATGGCCGGTTTAGGTTCAATGGTTTCGGATGGAGAATCAAAACCTACCAAAGCTTCGTATTTAGTTTATGATGATTTGTCGAAGCAAATTGATGCAGCTGTGGGAAAAGTCAGGGAGATCGCTGATAGCGAAGTAGCTGGTTTTAACGCGTTTATAAAAGAGTTACAGATTCCGGCTATCATTCTCAAGAAGGATAAGTAAAAAAAATCAAGGTTCTACAGGAATTAGAAAGCTGCAGCAGGCTAAGAATTTGATAACATAGAAGATACGCTGCAGCAAGAAAGCTATCACTGACGAGGAAGCAACCATGCCGTTTATGGCAAAGGTTCGTGAATGGCTAAAGCAAGGAATTAAAACAATCAGGCGAAATCAGAAAGTGATTTTTGCGAAAGAATTTTTGTACGGATACACCGTTGTTTGATTAAATTAAAATCAAAACGCTATAATGCCTAATATATATCGTCCCTACAGGACTTTTAACTAATTTGTAATTTGCTTTCTACCAATATATAGTCCCTAACGGGACAGTCCCAGCGGGACTGCATATTGGTAGAACATAAAGTAACCCTCTTCACCAAAGTCCCGTAGGGGCGGTATAAAAATTACCCGGACATATTTGTGATTTGGGAATAATTTTATCCGTAAATTTGATTTGACTGAACAATTATTGTTACCCAAATCGGATGAAAACTATGCTGTTATCTGTTTTTATTTCAAATCCCTTTCATTCAAAATAAAAACTATTGAAATAAGATAAAGAACGAACCATACTGTGCTGCTTATAATTGCTTTGATTGGCACAAAATCATCAATTTCCATAAAAATATACCGGCCGAAAGGAATTGGAATAAGGCTGTTCAATGATTTTATCGGCAAATACTGAACAATTTCCGGCATAATCCCGTCACGGAAATAAGGCGCATTCTGGAATATGGCCGTAGCAACCGGCTCAAACATTATGGTGTACAAAAACAGCGCAATAATAATGAAACCGGCCTTTTTGATGACAAGTGACAACAGGAAAGCCAGTGTGCAGTAAACCACGATATCATAAAAATAAGCTGCCAGGAATTCCATTTTGTCGAAAATGTATTCAGCGCCCCACACATGGGAATAAATCGAACCGTTTACAAGCCCGGCAACAAAAAGAAATATGGTGCTGATGACCGCCATAGCCAGGATAAATAACATTTTGCTCCACAGGAATTCTGTTTTGCTGATGCCGTCGATTACATTTTGGCGCATGGTGTTATAAATCACATCGTTATTGACGGAAATAATTACGATAAACGCAAGTAGAATTTTATTGAAAGAACCGAGATACGCTATATTTTGCCAGATATCAGGGAAATCGTAAATCGGCAGAATAGTGGGGTCAATTCCGTTGAAATCCATTCCCTGCCTTTTCAGCCATGCCAGAAACAGCCCGCCGCCTGAAGCAATAACAAGTAAAGCCAACAGGTACATCCCGATTAATATCCAGAAGAGGCGGTAGTTCTTAATCTTCAGCCATTCCAGTTTCAACGCCCTAATCATGTTCTTTCAGTATTTTGAGGAATTCTTTTTCCAGTGAATTGGTTTGGGTGACCAATTTCTTTAAAACGATTCCTTGTTTAAAACAAAAATCATTTATTTCCGTCGAAGTAAAATCCGGCTTCAGCGAAACTAATAAGCTGTTACCTGTTTTTTGAACGGACTCAAGCCCGGGGAAACTGCCCAGGCATTTTTCAAGCTTTTCCAGATCCTGGCTGGCAACTTCAACGCGGTTTATTTCGCCCAAAGTATCTTCAACACTGCCTTGATGAATTTTAATTCCCTTCCTCAAAACGCAAAAATGGGTGCAGACTTTCTGAACTTCGTCCAGTAAATGGCTTGCCATAATGATGGTCTTTCCCTGGGCGGCAATCTCTTTGATCAGGTCGCGCACTTCGGCAATTCCCTGCGGGTCGAGGCCGTTGGTGGGCTCATCTAAAATCAGGACAGGAGGGTCGGAGAGCAAGGCTGAAGCGATGGACAGTCGTTGTTTCATCCCCAGGCTGTAAGTTTTAAATTTATCATCTTTCCTGTCGAACAGGCCAACCTGCTCCAGTACCGGTTCAATTCTATCCGTTCCACATTGCTTGATATGGGCTGCGACGCGCAGGTTCTGCACTGCTGTGAGGTAAGGATAAAAACTGGGCGTTTCAAGAATCGAACCGATATTTTTCCGGGCTTCAACCGCTTTCACATCTTTAAACCATTGGAATGAACCCCCGCTTGGGGCAACCACTTCCAGAATCATTCCGAGCGTGGTGGTTTTGCCGCTTCCATTAGGCCCGAGAATGCCAAAAACCTGACCTTGAGTAACCGTCAGGTTCAACTTATCCACTGCCTGAATCCTGCCAAAGCGTTTTGAAAGGTTATTTATTTCGAGGACGTTTTCCACTTTTCTGTTTGTTGAGGTCAAAAATATTGATCATGTCATCCGATTGAAAACTCTGCATCAATGCCGGGATTTTCTGCCATCCGATCCGGCCACGCAGATAAAAAGCATACATCGCATCCTCACTTTTCATCACGCCTACAAATTGGTTTTCATCTTTGTTTTCTTTTCCATACAAAATGAAGTTTGTTTTTCCACCAGACATGGTTATGTATTCATCAAATCCGGCTTTCTTGTACGAAGCAATCATGCCTTTGTAGGATGGACCAACTTTTGCTGCCGAATCAAGTGTGTAAACCAGCAGCTTTTTAATTCCGTTTACCAGGTCGTTGTAGTCAGGGTTCTTGCCAATATTAATCATGCGCAGCGTGCTGGGATAAAAACAGTATTTCCTGTCTTTATGCGCGTCAGCGTAAGCTTTAAAAGGCGTTTCCTGTGCATGGAGTACCGGGAACAAGCCGGTAAGCAGGCAGAAAAGAAGAATTACCTTACTTATGTTTCTCATTCTTATGTTTGTTATCGTCGATATGTTTCATTTGATCAAGACCGGGTACATGCATTTGCTGTGCAATCTTCGAAATATTTTTCAGGTCGATCTCACCGTACAAACTTACCATAATAAATTGTTTTTTCCCTCCGGCTACCATAATCAATTCCGAAATTATGCCCTTGCTTTCCTTAGTTGAAAACAGCAGGTTTCCCCGGGCATCTTTCACAGATACCAACTCTTCGTAACCGGCTTGGTTTACATCGGCAATCGCTTGTTTATAGAGAGCCGCGGAATTTGGGATGCTGTCGGCCATAATAACTTTCAGACCTTTCAGCTTGGCGACCGCTAGCAGAAATTCCTTTTCGGCTGGGCTGCCAGCTTCCAGGTTAGTAAACATGGAGAACATTTTCTGGCTCACCGAAACCTTTGTAAATGCTTCGTTATCAGCATACTTGTTAAAATATTTCGTGATAACGGTTCCTTGTCCCATCATTGTGAGCGACAAGAGAAACATGCTGAGTATTAAACTGATTTTTTTCATGATTTGTTTTATTGGATTTTTCTATTCCTATTCCTTCTCGAAACAGGAGTCGGTTGTTGGTTTTTCCCATATTGCAATATTAAGTATTTTAACGTTTATTGTTGCGTTAGGTTCAAAATCGGTATTAGGATTACTGCAAAAGGGCGAGGCTTTGACAAGTGGCGGATTATATGCTTTCGGTGAATTGGATCTCTTCGCTAAGTTATTCGCTTCCTTGTTTAGATTGCTTCGCTAAGTTGTAAATCCGGGCTATCATGGGCGCACGTTACAAAACTCGTGCGAGCAAGGGAGATTCAGGCTCCAGATGATGAGTTTTGTTTATGATGTTAAGTGCTGTCAAACTTCATTTTGCATCAAGACTTGCTATATGGATTTTGTTTTCATATATTTGCATTAGCGGTCAATTTATTATTTGTTCTACTTCAACGAACCCTAGCTGCATATTCTATCCAGATTCCTGACCGAAACTTGGTTTTACTAAATTGAGATAAATTTCATTTCTAGCATAAATGTACCTTATCACATTTTAAAATTTAAATCTTAAAACCTAAACCAATGAAAAAGTCAAAAACAGGAATTTTTGCGATGGCCACTTTATTGCTTGTGGCATTTACATTATCTTATGATGGTCCTGATCCTGCTTACTTTAAAGCTTTCGGATATGGATCAATAGCAGCATCAATTGGGGGGCGCCCTTCGTTTGATAAATACAATCCTGCTCAATACGACTACCAGAATGGAATTTTTTATATCAGCCCAACTGCTGAAAGGTTGGATTTGAGGGCCCTCTTGCCTGAAGGCCAAACTTACGAATCGATGATGAAGGCCTTGTTTAAAAACAAAGCCAGTTTGCTTGAAGGCAAAAAAAAGGAAGCTATTTACTGGTATGCCTGGAGTTCGCATGAATATGATGGAACCAGGAAATATCCCGAATGGGAAAAAGGATCTCCACATCCTGATTATCACGATAAAACTGTTTGGAGGGAATCGTTAAACTACGAACCTGCAAGGACCTGGATTTCATCAGCCGCTTATTTTGAAGATGAGGATACTGACTTCAGAACTGATGTTGTGAATACCTGGCTTAAAATGGCAAAACCCGGTATGCAATTATACATTCTTAATACGGTAGGGTTTGAAAGGTGGGTGAAAGAGGCTGCATACTGGGATTCTGGACAGGGCAAGACTGTTACACCGCTTGAGTTTGTTATGTCCGATGATCACTACGCCTCCTGCATTCTACAAATCAAATAATTTCGTGCATCCTTTTAAGGAGGAAAATATACTGGTTCTAATTTAACTATGCGTTGTATCTTAGATTTGGCAACGGTAATTAATTTAGCGTTCCTCTGCGTACGAATGATCCTCATGCACAGCAAACCTGAACATCACAAGAAAATTCATTTCAGCTACAGATTATTACCCAATGCTGATTGATTATCCAACATTCAAATTGAGCATGAACTTTTTAATACCCGGGCAATGAAAGCATTTTTTCTGCATATCGTCTTCCCAGTTTCCTGTATCCTTCTGAATCAAAATGTGCGTTATCCTGGCCTGTACATCCTGCCGATGAAATAACATGCGAAGTTGGAATAGTGTCAGGAAGCCTGTTAATAATCGGATTCATAGCTGAACAACAATTGCCCTGGGCCGACAATACTTCGCCGGCAAGCAGGGGAACCGAATCTGCATGCAGCGAAAGGTCAGTCAACATATCATTGTATATCTTTTTTACATAGGATGGCCATTGAGTATCACCCGTGTTTGTTTCCCCCTGGTGCAACAGAATACCTTTGATTACCCCGTCGAGCTGAGCAAGTTTTGCAAGATCGATTAAATGCTTATAAGGATTTCCTCCATAAGCTTTGATTATGTATGTAAACCAGTCCGCCGAGATTGTAGAATCATACCCCTGATACAGATCCTTGTCAAATAGCCTGATATCACAACCGCCAATAGCAACATTAATAACACCAATCCTGATACTGTCCGGAAGGTTAGCAACCATGGTTCGGCCAAAATAGTCGGCAGGTGATAGACCTGACATACATTGACATAAAGGAGGAACTGCAGTACGCCAAGTTCCTTTTGTTCTTTCCGGATTAGTACAATCAAGTGCCTGCATCACCCTGAAACGACTGTCAACAGTTTTATCCTGTTCTTCGATTTTTCCCTGCCCTTCCATGTTGGATTGTCCAAAGCAGAGATAAATATAAAAATTGGGATCTTGTGCAAATACATTCATGGCCATTAGTAATAATCCTGTGAGTACTATAAGTTTTGCTTTTATTTGTTGCTGTTTCATATTTTTTGTTGAGAAGGTGGTTAATTATCTGGTATTAAATTTCAAATGAAAACTTTTAAAAAGGTAAAATTAAAGCATTTCAAATTATAATCATCCGGATTCAACTATAAAAGTAAGTTGATTTTATTTAATTATAACGAATGGATAAATAATACTATAGCTAATCCTTCATGGGCACATGGAACAAACGCGACTGCAAGGTCAGCTTGAGTTTACTTCAACATAATACTATAGGAGATTTGCTTTTTTTTGGAGTAAACTGTAAAAAATGCTAGCGTTGTTATACTGCTGAAAATCAACGATATAATGTGTGTCTTTAGATTATTAGCAAATTGACAACAAAATAATTGCCAACAAGTGTTAGCAATAAGGTTATTGTTATGTATCTTTGCCAATAAATCTATTGTCAATATGCAAACAGAAAACTGGATTCATCCGAATACTATAACCGGACCACCTGCAGAAGGTGTAAGTTATATTCGCAGGCCAAACTTAAATCAAGAATTTTGGAGGGAACTGAAAAAAGGTTCTCATATTCTTTTTACTGCCCCGCGAAGAGTAGGCAAAACTTCTGTAATGAAAGATCTTGTGGCGAATCCACCAGATGGATTCGTTTGTATCTATGAAGATGTTGAATCAGATCAAACTCTTCAGGAATTTTATAAAAGACTGTATTTCTTGATTCTGAATCGATTAGGGTCTTTTGAAAAATCAAAAAAAATTCTGGAGAGGTGGTTGAAAAGTCGAGGCATCGAGGAGATTAGCATGGAAGGAAGTGTTAAGTTTAAGGAAAAGAAATTGGATTATAAAGAAGAACTCTTGCAATTGATTAAGCACTTACCTGAACTTGATAAGAGAGTAGTATTATTTCTGGATGAATTTCCCGAGGTAATTAGTGCGATCAGAAGGAACGAAAGTACTGATAATGCTATAGAACTTCTCCATACGATTAGAGAAATAAGGCTCAACAAAGATTTCAATCATTGTACATTGGTTCTTGCCGGGTCAATTGGGTTGGAGCATGTTGTAGAGTCTCTTGACAGATTGAAATTAATTAATGATTTACATCCTGTTTATATCGAACCATTGACAAGGGATGAAGCAAAATTGCTTATAAGCCAGATAACGAAAGGAGCAACAATTCAATGGGACAGAGTACATACAGAAACCCTTCTTGATAGAATTAAGCTCCTTATCCCATATTTTCTTCAACTTATGATTGAAGAATGTGACAATATCCTCTTTAAGAAGAACAGAAGGGAACTTGAAAACGAAGATATCGGAAACGCTTTTGAAGAAATAATAAGGAAAAATGAAAATCTCAACGACTGGAAGGATAGACTGAAGCTTCCATATATCGAAAAGGATGAATCCTCTTTCTGTAAAAAAATCCTTACAATATTGTCTCACGCGAATTCAATTTCAATTCAGGAAATATACAATGAAGCCAAATCTATGACTGAACCTGATAATTACATGAACTTAATAAAAATGCTCATCCGGGATGGGTATATCACAGAAGCAAGTGAAGGGAATTTTAGGTTCTCGTCGCCACTATTACAGGCATGGTGGAAGAAACAGCATCCATTAATTTAATTTCTCATAAATCATGGAAAACAATCAATGCATAAGAATGATTCATTCGTATCAATCAGCTAATCTAACAGATAATGAAATAGTTAAACATTTCATCGTAAGAAAGAAAGAATTCGAACGAATAATAGCTGAAATTAGCAGGGATGACATGGCTGGTGCTATCCAGCATTTTATTTTAATTGGACGGCGGGGTAGTGGAAAGTCAACACTTCTTCGTAGGATACAGGCAGAAGTTAATATTGAACAGAAATTAAATGAAAAACTAATTGTCATTAATCTCAGCGAAGAACAAGCGGGTGTTTATCGCTTGCATGATCTATGGGATCTTGTTATACGAGAATTAAACACCCGAAAAATCCAAACTGAAGTACCTGATTGGTCATCTTTTACAGACGACCTCCAGGGATATTCAAAAAGCTTGTATGCTTCAATTCAAATCACTTTGCAGAAACAAGGGAAAAAGCTATTGCTTCTCTTGGATAACATCGACAGAATATTTGATAATATTGGTGAAGAGGCTCATCTTCTTCGTGAACTCCTTATGAATCATAAGGATTTGCGTATTATCGGAGGCAGTACACGTATGAGTGAGCACTATTGGAAATATGATATGCCATTTTACGAATTTTTCAGGATTATTCGGCTTGAAAGCCTGAAAAGAGAGGAAGTAGGTGAATTATTAACTTATTGGTCCGGATGTCTGAACCTGCCAGAAGTCACTCATTTCCTGGAAAAGAATCCCGGGAAAATAGAAACAATAAGATTATTAACTGACGGCATGCCACGCACACTGCTTAATTTTATTGAAATACTGATTGACCGAAGCGACCAGAATGGTTTTGAGTACCTGAGATCGATTCTTGATCGTGCAACTCCTGTTTATCAGGAAAGGTTAAACAGCCTTCCACCAGCCCAACGGAAAATTGTAAGTGAACTCTCAAATTTCTGGGATGCAGTTAAGGTTAATCAACTTACTGATGTATGCAAGATGTCCGGAAAACTCGTTTCGGCCCAACTGAGTCAACTGGTAAAAAACGAAATGGTTGAAAAAATAGCAGGGCTGAAACGCGATAATCTATACAGGCTTGCTGAGCGATTCTTTAACCTCTGGCTGCTTATGACACAAGGAGGGCCGAAAGAAAAGCGACAAGTAAAATACCTCACAGTTTTTCTCGAAAACTGGTACGATGAAAAGGAATTTCAGACACTATGTGGTGAACATATTGTAGGGTTGGAAGGTGGAAAGCTAAGCCCGGATTATGCGGCTTTGATGACATCAGCTTTATCTCATTCGCGTTTCCTGACATTGGCGCAACGTGATGCAGTTATTGAAAAAACACGTTCCTTGCAGGAACCCATTGCGGATTATGCTGATTATATTCCTCTTTCTTCAAAAGAAATTTTCGCAGATGTTACAAATAAAATTGAAGAAGGTGATTATCATGGTGCGCGGTCAGCAATCGGCTTGATTGAACAGGAAGATGAGCTTAAAGATATTTTAATTGGATTATGTTATGTTGAAGAAAAGGAATATTTACTAGCTGAAAAATACTATAAGAAAGCAATTGATAAAGGGAGCATAGAAGCCTTGAACAATCTTGCCTTTCTTTATCATGAAACGAAACGTTTAGAGGAAGCTGAAAAATATTGCCTGATGGCTGTTGAGAAAGGTAATCACAATGCCATCTATAACTTAGCTAATTTATATAGTGAAACAAATCGGTTTGAAGAAGCTGAAAAATATTACTTAATGGCAATTGAAAAAGGAAACAAAAATGCACTAAACAATCTTGCCTATTTATACCATCAATTAAAGCGATTTGAAGAAGCTGAAAAATATTACAAAATAGCTATTGATGAAGGTGATATTGGAGCCATCTACAACCTAGCCAATCTGTACATGGACAAAAATAAGTTTGCCGATGCTGAAAAATATTATCTGAATGCAATCGACAAAAATATTATTGAAGCTTTAAACAATCTTGCCGTATTATATCTTGAAACAAAGCGTTTGGAGGAGGCTGAAAAGTATTTCTTAATGGCAATCGATAAAGGTAATACTGAAGCGTTGAATAATATTGCCAATCTATTCAAGAAAACAAAACGTTTAGCCGAAGCTGAGAAATATTACTTATTTGCTATTGATAAGGGTGATATAAATGCTCTGTATAACTTAGCCAACCTTTACCGAGAAACAAATCGTATTAATGAAGCTGAAAAATATTACCTCATGGCTATTGACAGAGGTGATGTTGAATCTATGAACAATCTTGCCAATCTTTATCATGAAACAAAACGATTAGAGGAAGCTGAAAAATATTGTTTAATGGCAGTTAAAAAAGATCACATTTTAGCCATGTACAATCTTGCCAATTTATACAGCGAAACGAATCGGTATAAGGAAGCTGAGAAATATTACCTGCTGGCTATTGATAAAGGAAATAATGATGCCATGCATAATCTTGCTTACTTATACAGTGTTACTAACCGAAAAAATGAAGCAGAAAAATATTATCTCAGGGCAATTGTGAATGGGAATATTAATTCTAAATTTAATCTTTGCTTAATGTATTACGACATGAACAAAGAGAAGACAAAGGTTATCAAACTGGCTGATGAATTAATTTTACAAAATGAGGATATAAGCACGAAAACGCTGTATGTAAATATTCTTCTGTGGGTAGGTAGGATGAAGCAATTTGAAACTGAGGTAAAAAAGTTGATCCCTAATCTTATTGAGAAGGAAGAATCAAGTTATTTAATATCATTGTTTTCTTCATTCCTGATCCATATGCAATATAACCTTGCCTGGTCATGGTTCAATGATAAAGTTTACGGAGAAAAACTAAAAGAAATCCTCAAACCACTATATTATATTACTGCTGAATTTATTACAGGGCTAGAGGAAGAATCATTAAAACCTGGCCCTGAATTAGAAGAAAGTATCTCAGAAATAAGAAAAGAGATACTTGAAAAGCAAAAGTTTTATTATGATAAAAAAGCGATTAACTAAAGCAACAAGTTTTTAAATATCCACTTTCTAATTGGCACGCTTCTAATATTCAGAGGCGTGCCAATTAATAAAAAGTTCATATTTACAAACCTCACTTTCTTTTATTCCATTTATATGAAAAGGTATTTTGCATTAAAATTCATAAATGTAATCAGCTAGTAATACGAATCTTCTCATCAAATCCCCTTTCTTTATTGCCCATTCATAACAGGATAAATTACCCCTTCCAGCTCCTGTTTTGAGCCAGGTTTTTCATTCAGCAGATATTCAAATAGCCTGGTTACTCCCGCTTTATCCAAATCTACCTTGGTCCCGGTTTTAATATCCTGAAAATAAATTAGATAATTGGAATAAAAATCCGGCATATCGGTAATAATATCTGTATTTAAATAATGGGTTTCGTTATAGATGCGGTTATAGTTACCCTATGATTTATCTATAAAAAAAGTCTCCCCTTTTAAATTGGTAATTAAAGCCGTTTTCTGGCATTGCGGGATACAACTCCCATCCATCGCATCTTTCCCGCAACCAATTACCTGTGTTTACGTGGCCAAAGTGATTTTTAACACGGAAAGGTTTGTGATAGTGGGGGCGTGTAATGAACTTATATAACGTGAGTTATGGATTAGATAATATTTTTTGCGAAAAAATTGAAGGTAACTTGTCCAAATAGGAATAAGCTGCAACACCAGCATAAGCGTGTGCTACACAATTAATGGCGCTGCGATGCCTGGTA
>JBAZWY010000043.1:0-41959 GCA_041660125.1 Lentimicrobiaceae bacterium | reverse complement strand
ATCTGCCTGCACAGCTATTGCGAA
Organism: Lentimicrobiaceae bacterium; assembly: GCA_041660125.1. Lineage (GTDB taxonomy): Bacteria > Bacteroidota > Bacteroidia > Bacteroidales > UBA4417 > UBA4417. Next base: position 41,935 of record JBAZWY010000043.1, on the reverse strand, counting down.
GGTTCATCCCTTTGTAGAGACCCCTTCATCATCTATACAGCATGTAAAAGAACTTTCTTTACTTAAATTCGTAATTTTACTTCAGGACACACCGCGCGCGAACGGGGAAATAAGACGCACACGAACAGGAGTCTATTTCGAGGTCAATATAATGAAGTTTTTCAGTAACATCATCGGGCAAAATAATATCTTGCTTTTCACCACTTAATTTCAATGCAACATGGGTACCAACTTCGCCTGCGCCAGTTCTTACAATCTTCATGTAATGATTCATTTATCATTGAAGACACAGATTAAACCATAAAAACGCTTTCATAGCATATTGAGCCATATTTATTTTTGATATGCAGGCATAGTGTTTTTTTGCAACTCCCTCCTCTGTCTAATCCGGAATTCCTAACAGGTTATAATTTCTTCAAAATATCCGTTTTCAGGAAATGTTGCATAAATAACCAAAGCCGGCAAGGTTTTGGGAAGGGCGAAAAATAATAAGGAGGTCGAAATGACTTCCTTTTTGTTGGTTTGCCTATACACTTTGGAGTTGATTCCCGATGGCTTCATTCAATTTGATTGAAAATAGGCATTTCAACCTACGGCAGCTCTTTCCCTAATGCAGCAATATAGATTTTATACCACTGCTCCAGTGACATATTGATTTCCAGGGCATCAACTGCGGCTTTAATACGTTCAATCTTTCCGGTGCCCACAACCGGCAAGATGATGACAGGGTGTTTTAGTAACCAGGCATAGATGACATTGTCAACAAGGCCGATATTCAGCTCCTCAGCTACCTGCATGAGGGCGCGCAATATCCGCGGACCTTTTTCATCGTAAGGGCTCAGAAGTTTCCCTGCTGCTACGGGCGACCATGCCATTGGCTTTATATTTTCCTTCAGGAAGAAATCCATGTTCCCGTTTTCAAAATGCTCAAGGCAGTATGGCGATATCTCCACCTGGTTAGTCACAAGTTTTTCCTCCATAAATTTATTGAGCATTTCAAACTGGCCAGGACTAAAGTTTGAAACCCCGAAATGCAAAACTTTCCCTTCCCTTTGCAGAGTAGAAAAGGCTTTTGAAACGGCTTCGGGATCGAAGAACGGAGCCGGCCGGTGCAACAGGAGCAGATCGATGTGATCCGTCCGGAAGTTCCTCAGGGAATTATTAACGGAAGTAACAATATGGTCATAACTGTAATCATAATATTTGATCTTTCTTTCCGGGAATTTATCAGAAACCAGCCTGATGCCACATTTGGTTATAATCTCTATCTTGTTCCTGAGGCCCTTGTTAGTATTCAGAACCTCGCCCAACATGGCTTCACAACTATAATTTCCGTAAATATCAGCATGATCAAAGGAAGTAACTCCAAGTTCGACCAGTTCTTCCATAAGCGATGATAACTCCGGGACTGACATTTTCCAGTCGCCCATTCTCATTTGTCCGTGAACAATACGCGACAAACCAAAATTGTTGGTGAAGTTTACTTTATTCATAGTATATAGTATTTGGATAGCTATGCATAATTTGTAAATTTTTTTACTGCAAATTTATCCAATTAATCAGCAAAAAGCATATAATGCAGGAAGATTTCCTGGGGCTTGATCAGCCGGATATATGGATTTTAGTGTATAATTTTTTGTCGGGAAAATGAATACGGGATAACAAAGAAGAAGAAAAACTAATAGCTGGATGTGTTTTGACTTTCTGGTGTTCATATTTGCTCCTTTTAAGAAGTCCAAATGTACACCAAGCCCTTTTCTGAAAAAAAAATAATTGTTCCGTTAATTAAATAATTATTTCGAAAAATTACACATGAAACTTCTCTTCTCTCCCTAACATTTCCAATATCTCTTTCATCCTTTTTTCCTTTGTTTCAGGCCTTTTCGCCGTTTGTATCCGCCAGGCAATTGCATATTTATTGGCTTTATTCAGGGATTCATAAAAAGCGAGGGCCTTCTTATTTTTTAAAAGTTCGGCCAGGAAATCATCCGCTAACGTTATATTAACCGGTGAGTCGTATGCCTGATCCCATCGGCCATCGGCTTTTGCAGCTTCAACTTGTTTCACTCCGGCAGGTTTCATCCGTCCTACTTTTGTGAGACGGGCAATATGCACAATATTCCGTTTCGACCATAAACTCTTTGGCCTTCGGGGAGTAAAACGCTGCATATACGATAGCTCGTCAATCGATTTTAGTTGACCGTCGATCCAACCGTAGCATAAGGCTACGTCTAATGCTTCAGCATAGTTAACAGAGGCCATGCCAGATCCTTTTTTGAACATTTGCAGCCAGATGCCCTTAGAATCAGTATGATTTTGCTCCAGCCATTGTTCCCATTCAGCCGGAGACGAGAACGGGATGATTTGCAGATCAGGTTTGTCCGGATTTTTAGGATTATCAGCTGCCATCAATTTCAATCTTAACAGGATTAATTTAAAGATCTTTTGTCGATTTCAGAATCATCAACCGGCACCGGAACCGTTTTCCTTTTAAACCAGTTCATCGGGTTTAGGTATGATTTGTATTTATTCAGAAGTTACTTCCCAAGTAAAAATCCGCCAATCCAAAAGGTAATTTCACAATTATGTACACTGAAAATTAATGTTTTATCAACACTAATTAGTTGATAATGTGTTGATTAAATGCTTAGTAAGGATCGGCTATTTAATAATGAGCATATTACTTTGTTAATTCGAACGAGGCCTCCAGCCCGCTTGCAGAATTCGTACCTACAAATACCTTAAAATCGCCTGGTTCCGCCTTAAACTGTAATTCACTGTTGTAAAAAGCAAGGTCAGCAGGAGTAAGAGTAAAATTTAAAATCCGGCTTTCGCCTGCCTTTAAAAACACTTTTTGAAATCCTTTCAGTTCCTTTACCGGTCGTGTTATGCTTCCAACCAAATCGCGGATATACAACTGGGCGACTTCGGCTCCATCGTATTTTCCCGTATTGGAAAGGGTTACAGAAATGTTAATTGAACCATTGGCAGGCATTTTTTGTTTGTCAAGTTTCAGGTCGAAGTATTTAAAGGTGGTATAACTCAATCCATACCCAAAGGGGTAAAGCGGGTCGTTGGATACATCCAGGTAATTGGACAGGTATTTCGTAAACCATTCTCCTTCGGGCAAAGGCCTGCCGGTATTCTTGTGATTGTAGTACAAAGGTATCTGGCCTACATTCTGAGGAAATGTAACCGGAAGTTTGCCAGATGGATTTACCTTTCCAAAAACTACATCAGCAATGGCATTACCAGCCTGGGAGCCCCCAAACCATACATTAAGTATGGCTGGAATGTTCTGTTGTTCCCAGTTGAGTATTAAAGGGCGCCCGGTAAAGAGCACCAAAACGACTGGTTTCCCTGTTTTTAACAAAGCCTCTAACAGTTCCTGTTGGCTTCCCGGCAATGAAATATCGGAACGGCTGGCACATTCGCCGCTCATTTCGGCGGCTTCTCCCATAACCGCAACTATTACATCACATTTTGAGGCCAAAGCAACGGCCTCATCCCTTAATTCCTGTGGCGAGTGAGTTGGATCAATAGAAGATACCATCGAATTACGGTAATATAAATCAAGTTTTGGATCATCTACTATATTGCTTCCTTTTGCATAAACGATCTCAGCCTGATCTCCAATTGCATCTTTAAATCCTTTTAAAACTGTAATGGATTGACTGTGATCAACTGCTACACTCCACATACCGGCCATATCATAGCGACGGTCTGCCAAAGGGCCGATTAATGCAATTTTGCCCTTTTTCTGCAAGGGTAAGAGCTGGTTTTCGTTTTTCAGCAATACAAAAGTCTGTGTAGCAATCTCACGTGCTGTTTTCATATGCTCTTCGGTGCCGATTTCGGTTTTGGCACGCTCCGGATTACAATACCTGAAAGGATCGTCGAAGAGGCCTAGTCTGTATTTGGCTTCCAGAATCCGACGGCAAGACTGGTTAATATAGGATTCAGTAATTTTTCCTTCTTTCAGCGACTTTTTTAAGGTACTAAGATAAGCTTCGCCCACCATGTCCATATCCGTGCCTGCTTTGATGGCTAAGGCGGAAACAGTTTGTAAATCGCCCATTCCATGATGTGTCATTTCATTAATTGCAGTAAAATCGGAAACGACAAAACCTTTGAATCCCCATTGTTTACGCAACAAGTCAGTCATCAGCCATTTGTTGCCCGAGGCAGGAATACCATCGATTTCGTTAAAAGAACTCATGGCACTTCCGGCACCTGCATCAAATGCCGCTTTGTAAGGAGGCAGGTATTCGTTGTACATCCGCAGCCGGCTCATATCGGTCGTATTATATTCGCGCCCTGCTTCGGCAGCTCCATACATGGCAAAATGTTTTACGCAAGCCATTATGGTATTATTCTTAGTCAGGTCATCGCCCTGGTATCCTTTTACCATGGCCCTGGCAACCTGTGAGCCTAAATAGGTATCCTCACCGGCACCTTCGGCAATGCGGCTCCAACGTGGATCGCGGGTAATATCTACCATGGGGGAGAAGGTCCAGCAAAGTCCATCGGCACTGGCTTCTATTGCGGCAATACGGGCGCTTTTTTCGATAAGTGACATATCAAAACTGCTGGCTAGTGCCAATGGAATCGGAAATGTGGTGCGATAGCCGTGTATAACATCCAAGCCGAATATCAGGGGTATTTTCAGTCGGCTTTCCTCTATCGCAACTTTTTGAACATCGCGGATCTTTTCAACCGTTCTGAGGTTTAAGATAGCCCCAATATTACCTTCTTTAATTTTTCTGCCAATATCTGAACTTGATGTCTGACCCGTAATAATATCTCCGGCTCCCGCTAAATTCAACTGGCCTATTTTTTCATCAATTGTCATTTTTTTCATCAGGCCATCAATGAAAGTTTTCATTTTCTGATCGCTGGCGGATGGCTTGGTTTGCGAAAAGACTATTGCATTGCTAAATAAAACTATGCATGTTAAAAGAAGTAATTTACGATTCATTTTTGAAGAGCTTATTTAATTAATTGAGGTTTAATTGCTTTTTGCCAGATGGCATACCCGGCTGGTTTCATGTGTAACTGGTCATCAAGGAAAATACCAGGCAGAGGTTGTCCTTTTTTATCCAGCATTTTATTCCATACGTCGACATAACCTGCATTAGGTTGCTTTTTTAAAAACTGCCTGATAAACTTATTTGATGCAATGAATTTATCTTTTAACTGCCAGCGGCTCGGACTCGGTTTGATGGAAACATACGTAATTTTAACCCCTGGCATTTTATTCCGTATCAAATCAAATAATTGTACGAACCGACTGTTTACCATGTCTGATGTAATGGTATCGGAGGCAGCAAAATCGTTCTCACCGCAATAAATGACAACCTGCTTAGGATGATATGGAATTATAACATCGTCGGCATAACGAATCAGGTCTGTGAGGCATGAACCCCCGAAACCCCTGTTCAGAATAGTATATTTTGGAAAATAATTTTGAACATCAGTCCACTTTGTAAATGAGGAACTGCCTACAAAAAGTATGGCATTCTGCGGGGGAGGATTTATGCTGTCAGATGTTTTAAATGCATGAATCTCATTGGCAAAAGGGTATTCAACAGATTGTGTAAATCCTTGTAAAAAGCTGAGAAAGAGAAGGATGATTAGGAAGTGCTTTGGCCGTTTCATTGTGTCGCTTTTGCAGTTTGTATTATTTTGCTTCAACTATTGGGCTGGCAGTACTTAGCCCGTTTTCGTTTATTGCCTCGATTGTGAAAAAGTACGGTTTTTCTTTATCCATTGTTTTTAACCAATATTCGTTTGCATTGTAAACCATAATGCAATTATAAAGTTTATCCGGTTCGGTTCCCATATAAATATTGTATGCGTAAGCATTGTCAACCGGGGCCCATTTCAGCAAGGCACTACGCTTGTCCTTTTCGGTCCGGAGGATTATAAATTCTTTAACAGATTTTGGTATTTCACCCGATCCCCGGCCAAAAATGCGAAACCCACTGATGGCAAATTTACCGGTAGGCATATGTATATTTACCAGGCGAAGGTAACGGGTTTCTACTGGTTTTGAAAGTTCTACATAGTCGTGAGGCACATCTGTTTTATTGGTGCTTTTATCAACTAAAATGTTCCATCTCTTACCATCAACTGATTCCAGTATTTTATATTGATGAAACACTCCCAATGATTTTCCAAGAAATTCCGCATCCTGGTCGGCATAATTGATTTGGATGGCATTAACGGTACAAATAGCGCCAAGGTCCGATTGTATCCACTCGTTCGCATCAGCGGTGGCGGCACACCAATAGGTTTTTATACTTTCGTCGACGGCATTGTTGGAACTGAAACCTCCGAAGGTTGAGGAAACGGTGACTGGTTTGTTGTAATTCAACAGCATCCAGCCTGTGAACCGGCTTTTCAGGTGGTCTTCTTTTCCATCGGGCAGGTAAGTCGGATAATCGCCGAATGCTGTATTGCAGTACATTACATCATCCTTATCGAAACCGGTTGGCCATATGCCGATTCTGCGTTCGAAGTTATTTTTCACTGAAATAGCTATGGTGGAAACATGCCAGTAATTGCCCCACTTATCCTGGAATGTGGCGCCATGGCCTGCTCCACGGGCAAAACCTCCGGGCTTAAAGCTCAAAGGCATGGATTGAGGGTGAAATTCATTTCGGAACAGGGGATCACTTCCTACCACCACACCATCGGCATACCCGCTGAACTCAGTTCCCGGGGCACCATACTGGAAATAGTATTTACCGTTGTGTTTTGTCATCCATGATCCTTCGATAAAAGGATCGAGAAATGTATTGTCCATATTTTCGCCAAAACGCTGCCAGCCATATCGCCAGGGTTCGAGTAAATACATCTCCCGGCGTGCTGTTAAGGGTTGCATGGTTTTGCGGTTCAACTCAACTCCATATGTGGGATATTGATTGCTGCTGCCGTTGTACATGTAAAAACGGCCGTCATCGTCAGTAAAAAAAGCGGGATCCCAACCACCGATGGCAAAGGAATCTACCAATGGTTTCCAATCATCCGCTTTGGGATTGGTGCTCATCCAGATGGTAAAGTTATTGGTGTATGTGGAACCAAAAACCAGCATCGTATCCCCAATAATCCCGACAGCAGGAGCGCAAAGTTCGTCATAGCCTTCGTTCCAGGGGCGAAGGAATTTCCTGGAAATGAAATTCCATTTTATCATATCATTACTCCACCAGTATCCCGCCTGATTAGTTGAAAATAAAAAATAATCATCTTTGTAATTTACAATTACCGGATCGGCAGTTGCACGATGTTTTCCCCATTCGCTGAAATTCGGAATAGGAGTGTAGCCATAATCGATATTTACGGGATTGCAGTAAGTCTTTTGCTGTGCCTCAGATTTTGTAATAACAATGAGTATAAGGCTTACAATTAAAAAGATTTTTACATTTTCCATTTTGATATCTTGTTACTTTTATGTTCTTTTAAGCGGGTATGAATTCCTAAGTTTATATCCGGATGGCATTAGGGTTTCTTTATGCTGATTGTTTCCATACATAAAGTTACTCTGTCTTAGCTTTACTTTCTTCTTCAAGCTTTTTCAATCCGTTTTGTATTTCCGGATTCTGCATAAACAACTTCCAGATCAGACCTGTGCGATAATTTTCGATCATCACTACCTGCGGAGCCTGGTTGAGGCCCATGTAAATTTCGGAGCACCAATTGTTAGTCAGATCAAATGCATCTTTAAATCCATATTCGCCCCAGAGAAATTTACCGTAATTGTAGTAATAATTTTTCAAGGCTTTCATGGATTCCTCCGGCGTATAAGGAAAAGAACTGATGGCTCCGGTAGGTGCTATTTTCCCGGTATCCTTCCAGGGCACAGGCTCATCCGCAGAGTAACGGAATGGTCCATCGCTGGCCGTTAAACCCCAGGCATTTTCTCCGTAGCCTTTAAAATGCTTGGGGTTTTCGACGCAATACCTGTAATTTATTTTTGCAATATTCTGATTGTTAGCAAAATAGTTCGTGTACCTGTCGGTGATAAAGTGCGGATCGTAACCCATGTACGAATAATGCGTAAAAAATAACGGACCGCCATTGGATACGCCAACAGCAAGTTTAATCCCAAAATAGGTATTCCCATTGGTGTACTTCGATCCATCGGTTGTATGGCCCCAGTTTGAACGGTATTTTATCCCTGTACTGTCCTGGTTTGCCCATCCGCTGTAATACATGCCGGCAGGAACCGGGTGGGTAGGGGAGGCGATGGCAAGCAAATAAGTGACCATGGTTTCGTTCCAGCCAATCAACCGGTGATTGATCACCCAGCCCTGGTCGGGCGACCAATGCCAGAATAAAAACTTGCTATCGGGGAATTGCCTGAACCAGTCCCATTCGACTTTTTCCCAAATGGCAGTTATTTTATCCCTGATCAGTTGTTCCTGTGAAGTGCTGCCTGCGAAATATTGCCTGGCTGCCAATAAACCCTGTATGAGAAAAGAAGTTTCGACCAGGTCGGCCCCATTATCCCTATGGCCAAAAAATGGGACTACTTTTCCTGTTGTGCCATCCATAAAATGGGGATAAACGCCGTGAAAAGTTTCTGCTTTTTCCAGAAAGTTTACAATCTTAATGAAACGTTCAACAGATTCTTCTCTTGTGATAAAACCTCTTTCAGTTCCGACTATAAGTGCCATAATCCCAAATCCGGAGGCGCCGGTTGCGACCATATTCTGCCTGCCGGGGATATTTTCTCTTGCCAGGCCACTGGTGGATTCAGCGCCTTCCCAATAATACCTGAAGGATGCTTCCTGTACCATGGTAAGTAGTTCATCATCGGTCAATGGTTTGGTTGAAACACTGTCAGGTAATGATAGGTTCGTGAGTTTGTATTGACTGTTCAGGAAAGAGATCATATAATAATATTTCTTTCCTGTTTCGGCTGTATAGTCGGTGAAACGATTAATAAAATTTTGCTGAATACCGACAGGACGGTATTCGCTACCTGTTTCTGAACGGTATATTTGGATCAGGTGGATGTTTTTATCGATCACCTTATTCCACGTAATATCCACATGTTTAGCAAATCCTTTTAAGGACTGAATTACAGGTACTTTCGAAACCTTTGCAGCCTTTTTTGCCGGTAATAATTCAATATCATCAATGTAAATACTGTTCTCTCTACATTCGTCTTTACTCATTTGAGAGAAGACTATTGCAATGATATCTCCTGGCTCAGTTATGCGTGGATTTTTGATGGAAGCTAATGGAATTGTTATCCGTTTCCATTTATTGTACTGTGATACATTCATGTAAAATTTTTTAGTGAGGCTGCTGTCTTTCATCATTAATTGGAATACCGGCAATTCTAGCGGATATAGTCTGTAAATCCAGAAAGACAGAAATTCAGCTTTTTTGAAATGATCCATTCCCCGTTTTTCCTGACGGTAGATTGTAGCTTTCCAGTTACCGCCGGCGGCATTTTTGTATGTCAGTTCCAATGCATTGCCAGGAGTATGAAATTTGGTTTCGCTTACCGGGATTTTGCCATGAACACTTTTTATCGTTGAACCTCCGCTGCCGGTAGTTCTGCTGAAGAAATAGTCTCCCGACATTGTACTGTTCGAGAATAAAGTATACGTGTATTCATATTCCTGCGCTGTTGACACTAGTGAAATGAATAAACAATAAACAAGCAGCCTGAATTTTATCATAGAACAGTATAAACGTATAAAGCATTTACTTTTTAATCCACGGACTCTGAAATCCCAGTTTTTTCAGGCCGTTCTGAATATCCGGAATCTGCATAAAAAGTTTCCAGATCAAGCCCGACCGGTAGTTTTCGATCATGACAACAATCGGGCCCTGGTCGATAGCCAGGTGGCTTTTTGCATACCAGTTGTGTGACTGGCTGAAACCATCCACAAATCCATATTCGCTCCAGATTTTATCACCCAGATCGTAGTATAAATGCCTGAGCGCCTGCATTGAATATTCCGGTGTATAAGGGAAAGATGAGAGCGCAGCAGTGGGTTGTATAACTCCCAGATCAACTTCAGGGCAATGTGCCACGTATCCTTTGTAACTATCGCCGGCAGTTAGTCCCCAGCATTTTTCTCCATAACCCGCAAATTTTTTAGGATTAGCAATGCAATAGGCCCTGTTTATCAGAGTATGGTTTAATGTTTGTTCGTGGTAATCATTTCCGAGCGAATCAGTCAAACCGTTAGGGTCAATTCCCATAAATGTGTATTGTTCAAAAAACAAAGGGCCGCCCATATCGTAATTTCCAAGAGGGAGCTTAATGCCATAATAGGATTTCCCGTTTTTGAATCCCGGGCTGCAAACCCATCCGCCATCGTAAACATCCTTCGAAATGGCATGATGTGGTGATGATGCCGCCATAATATAGGTGATCAGGCATTCGTTCCAACCCGTGATCGGGAAATTCATATCAAAACCATTGTTGGGGCTCCAATGCCAGTAGAGTTTTTTATCGCCGTTGGTATGCCAGTTCCAGTTAGCCACATTCCACATTTGGTCAATTCGTTTGCGGAGGTATCTTTCTTTCGGAATATCCTGGCTGAAATATTCCCGGGCGCACAAAAATCCCATCAGCAGGTAGGAAGTTTCAACCAGGTCAGCCGCATCATCCAGGCGATCGAATTTGATGGTTTTACCGGTTCTACCATCCATGAAATGAGGATAAATGCCATGGAAACAATCGGCATTGGCCAGAAAATCAGCAATTTGTATCAGGCGACCCACAGCAGTATCACGACTTATCCAACCTCTTTCCACTGCTACAATCGTGCTCATAATACCGAAACCTGTTCCTCCAATGGCACAGGCATCAGGGCCAAAAGTCGTTTTACTGAAATTAGGTTCGTCCCAGGCTTCGTTGATATAATCCCAGTAATGTTCGGCTAAAACAGTGTTACTTCGTTCCCTGGCAAGCCCGCTGATGGGATGCCCGTAATTCCAGAAATACCTGAACGTCTGTCGCTGAACAATATCAAGCAGTGCTGAATCGGATAAATTTTTAATTATGCCAACAACCGGGATGGAAGTTGGGTTTGAGTGTTTACCGGGATTGGTTTTTTGCGCTTTTGTAGAACCACAGACACTTGTCAGACTCATGACGATCAAAGCTATCAGAATTTTTCGATTCATTTGGAATGAAACCATGCAGATTACACAAACAAATCTTTTCATGTCAGAGTTTTTATAAACGTTGTCAAATGACAGAATTACCTAAAAAACTGATGATCGACAAAGTAAGGTTACAATGATATTTCCACAATATTACTCTTCTGATGATTTAATGCTGCTAAAAACTGATCAGTCGGGATAATTGCACCACCTTTGCGATATTTATTTTCATCCTGGGTGAAGTTAATAGTCTTGCCATTGATTGAAATCTGTTTAGGATTGAAGCAATCTTCTTTCACAGCATAAAGGAAACTGATATTATGATCCAGAAAACGGATAGAGGCAGATAAACCATCCATCGAACGCGGAATCACAGGGTCAATAATTATTTTACCAACTTCGGTTCGTAACCCAAGTAAGCGTGAAATAACGAGTGAAATATAAATGCCTGGTCCGCTGGAATATATGCGCCATCCGCCTCGAAGGGTTATTTTTCCGGTTTGTATTTCATCATAACGTTCATCTGCATCGTAGCGGCTTTTATATGCGACATCGGAACTGCTGTAATAACAGTTGGCCTGCCGGATATCGCCGCAGGAAACTACATCGCGGTAGCCTACAGGATTTGCCTGCCGGAGTGCCTTTACAAACGCATCGGCACGGCCTGTAATGGCCTGTGATTCAGCATAACGGATATGTTCGTGAACATACATTAGCCCAATTTCACGGCCAAAGTGGCTGGCGCTTTCGGCCCGCTGGAAAATGGTTTGAATGCCACCTTTGTATTTTAAAGGACGATCCATCAGGCGGGCGCCATCAGGGCCTTTCAAATGCTGATCAATAATATGCTGGTGGTGAAGAGCCTGTTCTTTTGTAAAAATACCGCTGATCACACCGCGATCCATCGGCAATATGCTGTAATGTATTCCGGTAGTTGTGTCACTCGGATGAAGTAAAACGCTTATGCTACCATCATTTTCGACTAAACCATAGCCGGCGACAACTCCATCCTTAATCAGGTATTTGTTAAAATCGGATTTAATCTTTAAACAGATTTCATCTAATTCTTTTGCCTTTTCAGTATTTCCGGTTTGCGAATAAACATTGCTGTACTCATTAAAAGCCTGGTAGTTCATTTCAACTGTCCAGCTCGAAATCATTCGTTCAGCCAGTTCTTTGCTCACGGGTTGCAGCGAATCGTTCCAATCGCCACCGCCAAAGGGAACCAAAGCCGTGCCTGGAAAATAAGAATCCACGATCATTTTAACAAGCCTTTCGATATGTTCGCTGAGCGGCGTTTTTTCAGCATAAGCAACTCCTTTTTCGTGATAATATGGCAGGATTTCATCAAGAAATTTCACATCGCCGGTAACTTTAACATAGCTGCTTAGGGCAATGATACACCAGTAGTACACATCGCCATGACAGTCGCCGGCACGGATGTTGAAATAACTGTTGAACATCCACCATTGCGGCCAGTCGCCAACCGTATTCTGATTGGAAAAGATAGTGCGGAGTACTTGTTTGGCTTCATCATATTTTTGAAGATTCAAGAGCAGGTCGAAAGGTCCCTGCGAAACATCGCGTGTACCCCAGGCTGCGCCGCCGAATTGCTCCAATCCGTGCGGTGTGAGGAAATGAGTTACGGCATTCATGCAAAACCAGGGCAGGATTTCCTGAATGGCCGCTGTATTTTCATTATTTCCCTTCAGAGAAAGGTTTAAACTCATATCATTTAAACCTGATTGTGCATCAAGGCAATCTAACGCAAATTGCTGATCTGAATTTATAATTTTTTCTACGCTGACAGTTTTACAAACTTCACCAATAAAGCTCATGGAGAACTTATTGGTTTTTTTTACATCGAGAATGAAAAATGAATCACCGTGAGTTTTATTATTGTAGTAGAGTGCTTCATCGCCACATGTTTCAAACTTTACAGGGCTATTTATCAGTATCCTGAATTGTGCCTGCGGAAATTTGTCAGCGATCATGCTTCCCGTTTTGGGTTTGGCAATAAATTCCGTATCTGTATTCCCGGGAGCAACGGTCCAGCCGTTATTTTCGTCAAAATGATGAGTAATCAGCAATTTCACATCATTACCGTTAAGAACTTTAAAATCCAGGTTGACACGTGGTGAGGTTTTCGAAGTCCAGGTGCGAACCTGGAAAATAGTTGAACCGGATTTATATATCCACCGGCAGTGGTTTAAACCCATTTCAAATGCAGAAGGTACTCCAAGCAAGTATGACTTTCCGTCAATCTCAACAAATATCCTCTGCCCGGTTTCGGGCGAATCATTGAATTGGCTTGTGCTGACTGAAAGAAAAATATTGAAATTGGTATTGCCTTGAGTAACATGCGAATTGAAACACCCAAAAGCATATGATGTAGTTGATACGATATTTTCATCAGCCATAAAACCGGCTTCAGCCTGCATAATATGTCCATGCGGGCGGTCGGCCAGGATTTCTTTGGCACGGAGCATTACATGATTGTTCTGGCCGCTGAAAAACGACAATAGCTGCCCGTTTTCTTCTTCGGTATGGCGTCTTTCTTTGCCGAAAAACAAGTCAAGATCCTGGCTGGAAAGATCATCGACAGGTAGTAAAGCTGATCTGCTGAAGAGATTCTGATCCTTAGTAAAGAACTTATCCCTGACAGAATCTTTATCCTGAAATTCAAGCATCAGATTTTGCAACTGCTTCAAGTCATCTTTTGAGGTAGCTGCAGGGTGGTCGGGGAGATAGGAAGCCACAAATACACACTGGTGCACCTTATTTTCAGTGAGGGAAAAAGGCTGTTCCTGCAAAGCAACCATCGATAATTCTCCTGAATATTCGCCACCAAGGGTTTTTGCTTTAAGGCCTTCAGGAATTCCGGTTTCACGGAATGTTTTCCCGAGAAACTGCATTCCATCAGTACTTGCGGAAGCTGCTTTGTTTTTGCAGGCAAGCATCAGCCAGGGATTACCGGTTGATTCTTTGGTGTTCTGACGGCAGCAAACCACGGAGCCATAACTATTGTGTTTTATAACAAGCCGTTCAATATACTGACTGACATAATATTCATTCACCAAACTGTTTGTTATAGTTTTTAATCCAACATCCTGAACATAAACCAAATCAAGTTCAACAAGATTGTGAACAGTATTTTTAATAGTAACGCTCCACTGCCAACTCATACTTTGTGGCGAAAGCCTCAGTTCACATGTATAATGAAGGCCTTCCCAATTACCTTTGGCATAAAAAGCTTCATCCTTTATATGGAAAGTACTTTTGCTTTTCGGGCCCAGAAGTGCTATAAATTCGAGGGGTTTTGTCCGTTTGCGCAGATAAATATTTGCTCCCGATTTTGAATACAATGTTGCAGCTTTGAGGCTGATACGGATCGGATCGGCTTCAATATGCTGAATTGAGCCGTTCTCCAGGAAATTAAAGGACAGGCCGGAGGAATTTTTTATATTCATTTGGAAGCTGTTTTAATTTTAGAAGCCTAAATTTATGCAATCCCTTTCTGTTATTAAGAATTACATTCGCCAGATTTTAATTTCCGAATTTCAATTTCCGTTGGCTTAAGCCAACGGAAAATCATAATATGGCCGTGGCAATAGAAATCTGAAGCATACCCTGGAATTTAAGCACTGATTCAAATTTCTTTATTGATTCTGATGTTTAGAATCATTTCTTTCTTGTGCTTATGGCTGTATAAAAACGCAACCCGTTTTTCATCCCGAATCATTTGCACCTCTTTATCATCTATTTTGGCCGAACTTATTTTTTTTACGCCCGAACCTTCAAAAACAATTTCTCCAGCAAGGTCACGATCGCCAAACAATGTAATTTTGAGTTCTCCTTTAGCTTCCGTAATTGCCAGGATATCGGACGTACTGTGCAGAATCTTCAACCCGTCCGAAACTTCCATGCAAACCGGAGTCAACACTCCATATAATGCCGGCCACAGCATATCTTTCTGAGAGTAAGGGATTGCAATCGTTTCACCACTTTCAGGATGGGTATAGGTTACTTTGCCGCTGTGTTCTTCGTTGTAATAATTTCCAATAAACAGAATGGCAGACTTTTCATTTGTAAAACGTTCCCTGACATTGATATGATAATTGTTGCTGCTTGCCAGCCTGAGTTTTGCATCTGATTTATTCAGAATAGCTTCATACACAGGTTTTTGTCCTTCGGTGTCGAACCCGATCCAGGTTCCCAGGTGAATGAATGTTCCTTTGCCGAGAGTTTTTGAAAATCCGCAAGCCGAACCACGAATAGTGCGTGCTATAATTTCGGCACCAGCCAGGGATTCTTCTGAAAAAATAGCCTGGGGATTGGCACATTTGATATCTTTCAGGTCAAATACATCGATCAAAGGAGAATCAGTGGTTTCAATTCCCGATGGAGACATAGAAAGAGCATCGCGAATGATAGTGCAAGGTTTCTGCGACATTTCACGATCGGGCAGATAGGGGAAAATCACCAGGTTGCCATCTCCTTTGGTATAGTCAATAAGGGTTTGCTGGGCGCCGGCATTCATTTCGTCGGTGCTGAATGCCCAAACTTGTTTATATTTTTTCAATGCATCAGCTGTAACTTTATTCAGGTCTGCCATTTCATAATCGATATTGAGAATCTGGAGTACTTTCAGCAATCCATCGAAATAAGCTGGTCTGCGGATGGCAGATGCTTTGAATTTGAGTTCAGATGCCCCGGTTTCGGGCCGTTCCAGTTCAGTAGCGTAATAAGGAGGATAGAAAAGGACACAAACTTCAGCTTTGCGCTTTGCATTTACAATGAGGCTTTCGGAGATATTAATTATTTTATTCATTCGTTGAACCAGCGGGAAGGCACTTGTACGATCTCCTTCAGGTGTAAGTGGATTGAACCAATAAAAAGTATCTCCCGAATACCCTCTGTGCCTGGGGTTCCGGCCTTGCGAGAACATGTAGTAGTTCCATCCAACCAGTCCGTTGGCAACGCTTGCTTTGTAGAAGAGTTCCATTTCGCGGGGATTGGTCTCCACATGATGTTCGCGGGAACCACACTGGAATTCGGCAGCAAACAAAGGTTTGTTTCCCTGCATCGCCAAGGTTATATCATTGATGATGCGATCGTCGTGCAGGTTACGGTACGAAAAGAATTCGGGGATATGATCGACCCCGAAAATAATCTCACTTTTATCTTCAAACAGATCCTCGTACATGGTAATATTTACAGGGAATTCATAGCCATTGCCATAAATCCAGCCTGGTAGATTGTGATACAATGGCACGGTTACTTGCCTGTTCCTGGTCATGGAGGTCAGCAGGCGGAGATAATCGCCGTAATATTTTCTCCAGAATAAGTGCCATTCGTAATCGCGGCCGCGATCAGCTTTTGAAGCATATGGAAGATTGCCGTCGGGAGGAAGGTCAACACTATCAAAATCCGGATAGCTTGTTCCCCACAAACTATTTACTTCAGCAATGCTATTGAATTTGCCGGATAAAAACGAACTGAAATGTTCATGCACAATCGTACCATAGTCACCTTGATGGGCCAGCCACGAGAAAACACCGATTTCATTACAGATCTGCATCATAATAATAGGTCCGCCAGCCGAAATCTGCCGTTCACTGATAAATGGCATGATCTCATCGTACCAAAGTGCAACCTTTTCAAGGTATATTGGATTGAACAGGCTCACACCGTCGCTGGCAACTTTTTCGCCTTTGCTGTTGCGCATTTTAACATCATCGGCGTACTGCTCCAGGAACCAGTCAGGCAGTCCTGCTCCGCGTGTTTCAGCCAGGATAAACGGTCCTGGTTTAACGATGCAGGTTAATCCGTGAGCCTGGCAGCGTTCGAGCCAGCCTTGCAAATCCCGTTCAGGAAGGGAAGAGCCGTCAAAATCAAAAACGCCCTCTTCGTTTTCGTGCCATGCCCATGGAACATAAGTGCTTACAGTGGTAAGGCCGGCCTCTTTGGCTGCATCAAGGTGTTTGTCCCACAATTCACGCTTAATTCTGAAATAATGGATTTCCCCTGAATTGAGAAATACCTTTTTATCGTTAAGGTAGAAACTATCTGCTTTAATGGTAAATGTCATTGTGATTTATATTAGCTGAATATTTCTGGTTACTAGTTGCTTGTTGCTTGTGGACTCCTCCTAAATCCTCCACCTCATCCGCCCTGCGGGCACCTTCTCACCTCATCCGCCCTTCGGGCACCTTCTCCACTTCATCCGCCCTTCGGGCACCTTCTCCTTAAGGAGAAGGAAATTGGTATTCTTGTTTTTTTGAGAAGGTAATAGGTATTTTTTCTATTTGGGAGGACTTGACAGGGATTAGAATCTTGGGTTTACGAGACTATTTTCTATTTTTCTATTTTCTGTTTGTTTCTGCTTGCTGTAGACCCCTCCTAAATCCTCCCCGTTGGGGAGGACTTGAGAGGAATTGGAATCTTGGGTTTACGAGACGATTTTCTATTTTTCTATTTTTCTGTTTGTTTCTGCTTGCTGTTGACCACACCTAAATCCTCCCCCTCATCCGCCCTACGGGCACCTTCTCCTTGAAAAAAGGAGAAGGTAATAGGTATTTTTTTCTATTTGGGAGGACTTGAGAGGTTTTAGCGTTTCGGGTTTACGAGACAATTTTCTATTTTCTGTTTTCTATTTGTTTCTGGTTCTAGGTTCTGGCTCTCGGCACCCGGCCCCCTGCACTTTTCACCTTGCCCCCGGCACTTTTTTTAAGCTGTTGGCTCTGTCGCATTATTCTCCCCGTTCGCATGTTGAGCATTTCTTTGCTTAAGCAGATCTTTAATTTCGAGTGACCTTTTTTCGGTAAGTGAGTACTTCATGATAAAGAAAATTGAAAGCAAACTCAATAAAAGCGGCAGCCCGATTTCGACTATGCGCATCATAAGCAGTGTATAAGGTGTCTGCTGCGTAAGTGGCATAATGTCTTTTTCAATGGTACCAAGATCTTTATCCAGCGAAGTGAGTGATGAAGTCGTTTCAATGTTGGCAATCCGGGCCCTTACTCCCGTGATTTCCTTCATGATTTGATCATAGTGCTTATCAGTTTCTTCTTTTTTAATCAGTTTAGGTACAATGGATTTGGATTCAAGGTGTGATATAAGTTCAAAGGAATTCAATTTGGCTTTCTCAAATTTGGTTTGGAGCGTGAGTGAAACTGCTTTATTAGCAAGATTAATGATGGCCGAGTCCGAAGACTGGGGTCCAAGGGCTTCTACTTGTGAATCAATTTGTTCCAACCCGCCAACAGTTGCTTTTGTAACAGACAACGCACTTATTAATGCAGAGGTTCTATCACCCTGGTATTTTGACACATTTTGATTAGCTTCATTATCCTTCTTGACTGATTCTTTTTCAAGGAATTTCACGTAAATTTTTGACTCATCAAGAGCATCGGTAACTTGTTTTTTTGTGGTTACCAGGAGATTAGCAGCCGAGCCTTTGAAGCCCTCATCGCTATTCCACATTTGAACCTTGCTCCTGAGTTCCCGAACATTTCCCTGTAAGCTGTCCACTTTGGTTCCCTGAAACTGGTCAAACATGGTGAATACTATGAGTGCACCTCCAACTAAGCTGGCGAGTGCAGTCCCTAATTTCATAAACCACCAGAAGATTGCGTAAAAACTTCCTTCTGTGCGACGGCCTGATTTCAGTTCTTCTTCGTCACAAATATCGCCCACCATCGAAGCCCCCAGGGTAAAGAAAAACAGCATACCGGTAGAAAGGAGAATAGTTGGAATAATGAGAAGGTAAGGATATGCAGGGTTGTAGCAAACAATCTTGGAAAGTTGTGCCAAGATCATTAGCAAAATAGAAATAATAAGGGTATTGCGTTTGCCCAATTTTGGGCTTATCCAGTTTAATGGGAAAACTGCCAGTACCCCGGTGATGGCCCAGATAGAGCCGATAATTGCAGAAAGACTGCTACCTGCAACTATATCACCCCCACAAACATAATAAATAGCAATGTAATATGACCCAATCAGCTGGACAAAATTAAAACCCATGGCCAATGTAAAGACAGTCAACGTCAACATAATAAAGTTTTTATTGGTAGTTGTAAGTTTCATATCTTCCCAGAAGGGTGTTTTTTGCTGCTTTGCAACTTTCACAAACCCAGGTTCACGCAATTTGAAAAACCACCAGAGAGAAAGTGGGATCAATATTACTGGAATGATTAAAGAGACATATCGCATACCATCGATCGCATTACCTCCCGGGCCTTTGAAAACTTCCATATTGGCGAGTGCGAAAAGCCAGGGCGTGCTCATAGCAAAAATGTTGCCTGTAAAACTCTTGGCGCTGAAAAGACGTGTACGCGCGTGGTAATCAGTGGTCATCTCCATACCAAGGGCACCGTGGGGTATCTCAAAAATATTGAAAGCTGTGTAAAATAACAGAAGGGTAAAAAGTATGTAAGTAAGCTGGAACCATTGAAAGCCCGATTCGGAAGGGAACCAGGCATGGATCATTTCGCCTTTAGGGATCCACCACATAACAACGAAAGTTATGGAAACAAAAAGCCCTCCTATCAATATAAAAGGACGCCGACGTCCCCAGCGGGACCTGGTATTATCAGAAAGGTGGCCGATAATAGGATCAGAAAAAGCATCCCACAAACGGGGGATAATCATAATAACTCCCAGCCAGAATGCACTAAGCCCCAAGCTTATATTGCCCATCACTCCTATAAGTGTTCCGGCAGTGTAATAGAGGGCAATTGAAATAATACCACCTGAGCCATAGGCAGCTAATTGTGAAAAATGGATTTTATCCTCTGTCTTTGTGCTTCGGGCAACCGTAATTTCTTCTTCCATCTTAAATATATTAGTACGAGAATTTAGTAATAAATCAATACTTCAGCAGGTAAGCTTTTTATAGTAATTTCCTTTTCAGTGAAGTCTTTTATTTCAATTCCATTAACAGTTACTTTTTTCGGGAGTTTTGATCCGTTAAAGTTTTTAATTTTTATTCCGTTGGCCGGAAGTTTTAAATTGCCGTTAATTAAGAATCGATAATTGCCGCTTTCTTTTTTTATTGAATAGGAAATCTCTCCGTAATAAGTAGGCAGATTTTCAACTGACATTCCCCGAGGTGTGTCAATCCAATCCTGGTAAAGCGCTGATGCTAAAACAAGTGATTGGTCATACTCATTTTCGTAAACAAACATGGAACGGATGGCATTGATAAAATCGCTGCCTACCCAGGTGTGCGGCATATCGCCGATGTAACCCGGGTGGCGGTAATCCTTCCATACCACTTCAGCCCAATCGTTCCAACCCTGTGGGCGCTGATCATGCAGGAAAAACGCAATCAACTCATGCGCCCTGTCAGGCTGATCCAGGCTGATAAATGAACCAATGAGGCGATTTTCATAAGGCGTGTAATTAACCCAATCCTGTTTGCCATCCCGGCGGTTTTTGAAAAAATCATAATATTTATCAAAAGTGTTGTAAACCTGAGGTTTTGGAAGATTTTTCAGTTCGTTGCAAGGCGTTAAAGCAATGGTTGTTGACGTTGCATCAAAATCGCCAAGTTCCACACAACCAGGTATGTAATCGATCTTTCTTAATTTCATTGCCAGATCAATCGAATTATAAAGATTCGCTGTGAATGCATCCCGGACTTTCTTTATTTTTTCATAATTCTGAGTCTCACCAAGTATCTTTTGAATTTCGGCGGCATCTTTCAAACCTTTCATGGTGAAGAAATCGTCCCAGTATGAGTGCATGGGCTTGGCAGAATATCCTTCGTGGCTTATGGATTCAGGAACCAGCCCATAAAAAGCACGCATACTGTCGTTTCCGTTTTTATATTGATCTGTTGAGCGTTGGGCTATAAGAGATTCGATATATTCAACGGCTTTCAATACATTTTCATTCTTCGATTTCAGGAAAGCCGTATCGTGGGTGAAGTTGAAATATTCGCGCAGCAGGTAAAGCATTTCCCCATGGCTGTCGTTTTCCGGTACCGGGTCGGGACCGCGGTGATCAACTACGCAGGGGACTTTTCCGTTTTCGTATTGAAATGAAGTGTACCAGTTAATAAAATCTTTAACCTCCTGAACTATTCCTGATTTTAAAAGTGCGGAAGAAGTCAGGGCCCCATCGCGTATCCAGCTTCTTTCGTAGGAGCGTGAGCCGGGTTGAATGCCTGCATTATCGCGGTTGACTAAAATATATCCCAGGTTTGCCCTGTAGGTATTCACAATCCTGTCAGCCGATGGTGGTAAATTAAATTTGATTTGGCCAACTTTGGTCTTCCAGAATTCAGTTGATTTTGTGAATTCATGGGCTGTGTTTTCGATGCTGAGTTTCCCGTCGGGCGTATTTTTGCCATAAAACGGAACTGCCACAAATAGTTCGGTTCGTTCGCCCGGATTCAGGTGCAGGGAATATTTTACAGCTCCGTTTGCCAGGTTGTTTTGATCAACTGCTGATTTATTCAGAGGCATTTTACCATTACGGATCATTTCCACAATGTTCCCTTCGTCAGAATTACTTGCGCCAAAGGCATCGTATTTTGTTTGAAAGAGTATAATCTTATCATCGACTGCCAGATAATTACCTTCTTCCTTGATGGATTTGATTTTCCCTGCACCACCGGTCATATTCAGGAATTGGTAATACGGATCAACCTGGTAAGGCCGGATCAACAGGTAAAACTCAAAATCTTTGGGTTTGTCCGAGGTGTTAGTAAAGGAATACCTGATATCAAGTTTTGAATTTTTATTGGCTTCGCCGGTTGCGGTAACGCTTGTAATTAATTTCAGATCTTTCAGCTGCCAGGTAACTGTCGGAATAAAATCAAATTCACGCTGATCCTTTGAATTGCCAAGTGATTGAATGGATTTGACATTGTGCCAGTTGTAAAGTGAATCACCCATCTTTATCATGGGTTCAATCGAAAACAGTGCCTTGTCCACTTCAACCACTCCATCTTCGTTGATCATAGCTTCTTTCACATCATTATTTACACCTGTTATGGTCCAATAGGAAGCTTGCTCTAAAAAATACCTAGGAAAATTTCCAACCGGTGAATTTTTAGCCGAGTAAATCAGGAAATCATTTTTCGACAAAGATTCTTTAATGGTCAGAAATTTTATCTCGCTTATGCCGAAGCCTTTTTCTGCATTGCTTTTTATGAGATTAATCTTAATATACCTTGCTTCAGCCTCGGGAAGCCGGATAAAACTTACATCACTCTGATTGTTTTTAACGGAATAGACCTTCTCCCAGTTCTTTGCGTCATTTGATAGCAGGATATCAAAACTTCTGGCAAAATCTCCTTTCATCCAGTTAATCTGCAAACCGCCGAATTCCCTGCGGGTTTTGAAATCAATAACAATATTCTGATCACTGGCTTTTCCGCTTTGCCAGTAAGTTGCATTTGAATGATCTGTAATTAAGGCTGCCGGATGGCTTTTCGATGAGGATGAGGTTGTTACGGACGGTGCGGGGTAGGTGGAGGTTTCGGGCGGAAGCGCTTCAAACTTAAAATCATCGAGCCAGATAGTTCCTTTGCCTCCAACGAAGGACGCTATTGTGAATTCAATGCGGTCAATCCGTTTTAAATGCTGATCGGAAGTGGGTCCCCAGGCAAAACTGATATGCCTTTTTTTGATGGTGATCTTTTTCCACTCAGTCGGGAAATCAAAGTTCCGGTTGCTCACCCACCAGACATTGTTTCCGGTACTGTCGATGAATTTTATTTCAAGGTTGTTAGCCGGGGAATTGGCTTTTAGATAAAAAGTAAATTCGTAATTTTCGGGTAAGTTGATCGGGAAAAGTTTCTGTATGCCGCCATAACCGGTTCCGTGGGTGAAATCGTAGTCGAAACGGATGGCATTGCCTGTGATTCCTTTCTCTATCGATAAGTTAAGGTTAACGCCATCGGATTTAATGAAATTCCATCCCTTCTTAGTTTCAAAGTCATCCAATAACTTAATCTGAGCCTGTACAATTATGCTACAGAATACCAATATGAATGCTACGATACACTTAAGTAAAGGATTTTTCATAGCCGAAGTAAATTTATTTAATATAGGCAAATCCAAGTTTATCCAACCCTTTCTGGATAACCGGATCTTTCATAATAAAATCCCATACCAGCCCTGTCCTGAAATTTTCAATCATAATAAGCATCGGGCCTTCATCGATGCCAATAAAATCATTATCTACCCAATTGGCTGTAAGATTAAATGAATCATAATAACCGTATTTACCCCATATTTTTGAGCCATACTTTTTATTCATTGATTTTATAGTCGGGAAGACTATTTCGGGTGTAAATGGTAATGATGAAATTGAGCCATAAGAGGCAATTGTTCCGTCCTCAGCTATAGTATAATCCGGGCCACTGGTTCCCCGTCCGGCGTATCCCTCAAATTTTTTATTGCCAAAATTGTATTGATTGCCAGGCCCGTCACAAGCTGTTATTCCCCAGCAAAGCGAATCATAACCAACCCAGCCTTTTGGGTTATCTGATGCATACTGCCGCTGAACAAGAGTTGCACGACGGGAGTTTTCAAAGTAATCAATGCCTTTCTCCTTCATATATTTATCACCCAGGCCCCGAAAATCGATAAATGCCTGCGAAAACTGGTGGCCAAACAAAGGTGGGAATGTCACGTGTGAGAGACCTTTGTACGGTGTTTTCCATTCATAGGTTGACAGCCATGAATCAAAACTCTTATTCACATTTTCCATTCCGGTACCGGCTGCAAGGATATAAAGGAAAAGCCCTTCGTTGTAGCCGCTCCAGCCATGGTTGAGTAATCCATTTTCCGGGGTCCAGGCCATGGAAATTGCATTGGGATGTTTGGCAGTTGGTGACATGAGCATGAAACTCCAGTCCATTCGTCCCAGCAAAATAGCTGAAAGCGAACGGATCTGTACCTCAGTTTCATTGTCGAGGTTGTAATAGTTTCGGGCAAAGAGAATGCCCATCATCAAAATACCTGTATCGATGGATGAAAGTTCGCATTTCCATTCACGTGTGCCGGAATTCATGCGGAGAAAATGGTAATAAAATCCTTTGTATCCTGTGGCATTGGTATCCGCACTTTGTTTTGAATTGGCAAAGAATTTAAGAATATTCAGCGTAATTTCTGCTGCTTCTTTACGTGTGATCCATTTTCTCTCTACGCCAATGGCAAAGGATGGAATTCCAAAACCTGTTGACGCTATGCTGGCAGGAGCCCAGGCTGCGGCGCGATCCTTTACAATTCCCTTGTCCGGACTATGCTCATTTAAAAAGAAAAGAAACGTTTTGTGCTGAATGGAATCGAGCATGGCTGCTTCGTCTGCTGTTACCGGGTAATTAATTTTCCCATGGGATTTGAAGACCTGTTGCTGCGATTTTACACAGCCTGAAACACTTATGAAAAGGGCAAGTAATAATACTTTGCTGAGTTTTATACGATTTTTCATCTCGTTTTTCTGCTTATAAATTATTTGTATTTTGATGTATGGATATAATTATACCCTAAACCTTCTGAAAGACACTGATTGTTGCTGATCTTGAGCGCTATTTGTAACTGAAGCCTAATTTGGTCAAACCCGTCTGAACTTCGGGCGCCGACATAAATAAATCCCAAATCAAGTGAGTCCGATAGTTTTCGATCATTACAATTTCAGGTCCCTGGTCAATGGCAAGGAATGAACTCGCATACCAGTTTTCGCTCACATCAAATGCATCATAGAAACCATAATCACCCCATAACCGATCGCCTGCTATATAATAAAAATACCTTATGGCATTCATCGATTGTTCAGGAGTATAAGGAAGTGACGAAACAGCAGCTGTTGGAGCAATAGTACCCCTGTCGTTGGTAGGTTCGCTTACCCCATAACCATCAGGGAGATCACTGGCAGTCAATCCCCAGCATGAGGCATTGTAATTGGGGTAATGTTTAGGATTTGTTGCGCAATATTTCCAGTTGATCAGCGAATGGTTCACATTCTGTGTCCAGTAATTTGCGTAGGCATCCGACAAGTTCCGGGGATCCAGTCCAAGGAATGAATAATGGGCAAAAAACAAAGGTCCTCCATAGTCGTAGCCAACAGGTAAGACATACCCATAAAACGTCTTTCCATTTTTAATGCCACCGTTCAGGGCATAACCCTGACTATAAACTACGGCTGGGATGGTATGTGTTGGGGATGAAGCCGCCATAATATAGGTGATAAGGGTTTCGTTATAACCATGTAGGGCAAAATTCATATCCCATCCATAATCAGGCGACCAGTGCCAATATAAAACATTTTGACCACCACGCCTGTACCAATCCCATTCAATTCCGTTATATAAAGTGTTAATCCTGGATATCAGGCTGGCTTCAGAAGGTGTTGCCGGATTCAGATATTGACGCATAGCTATCAGGCCTTGTGCCATAAAGGCAGTCTCGACCAGGTCGCCACCATCATCTTTAGTCCCAAATGGAATTACATGGCCTGTACTTCCATCAATCCAATGAGACCATGCACCATGAAACCTGTCAGCAGTTTCGAGGAAAGAGATTATTTTAGTTAAATGCGTAATCCCTTGGTCGCGTGTGATAAAACCTCTTTCCATTCCTACAATCAGAGCCATAACCCCAAAGCCTGATCCCCCGGTTGTTACAGTGTTACCCGACGAATAGCGTTCGCGGGCCATGCCACTGGTGGGATGGGCATAATCATAAAAATATTTGAAGGTCTGGCGCTGTACCAGTGTTAACAATTCGTCGTCGCTGATTAACGGGAATTTGAGTGTCGAATCCAAAGCAGTTGTAAACCAGTTGCTGTATCCTGCATATTTATTTCCAACTTTCGACTTAAGTGAGGAAGATATAATAAAATAGTATTTTGTATAGCCTTGTAGCTTTTCAGTACATTCCAGTTGTATTGATCTGTCGGAGTTGCTGAGCGCAACGCTATAAATTGCATTACCAGCCACGATAAACTTTGATTTTATATTTGTAGTGTCAATCGGCTCTGAAAATTCGAGTTTCAGAGTTGATCCCTCCACAGGTACATTATACACATTCAGGGGAATCATGAAATTCTGGTCATTAAGAGAAATTGAATTCAATGTAAATGATCCACTTAAAGTCGAAAACACAAAGCTCGTTCCTGCAAAAGTTTCTCCTTTACTACCTTTGAGCGTTTTCAGAATAACAAGTGTATATTGCTGTTTCAGATCCAGGTCCCTAAAGGTTTTAACAATTACAGTCTTATAATTATCTTTAAATCCGAAATAGATATCAGGAACGACCACGTTGGAAGCATCCTTGATCAAAATATTATTTTTGACTGTATTACTGTCGACTGCAACTGAGAATTGAATAGTGAAGTCTGCATCAGCAGCGATATCTGAAGTGGCAGACGAACTAATTAATTCTTTGTCCCCGGCCATACAGCGGGTAATTTCGATTGTGCCTGCTGCTTCCTGAGTATCTTTTTTACATGCCCAGTTAAGAGTTAACAACAAAACAAGAACACTGAGCACAGGGGAAATTGACTTCATAGTTTTATGATATTAATGGAGAAACAGCTTGACTGAGGCTCCAGGAATAAAAGTAATTCTGAGACCTTAGGGAAGAAGGGTAAACTCAAATATTAACCATAAGTGAATTGATTATCAGGGGAAAGTTAAGTAAGAAAGAGGGAAGTGCTGAAACAAATCCCCCTTTCCAAACCAAAAACACCAATCAACTTATTTTTTTGCAGAATAAAGTTGCATCACTTCATCAGCAGTAATTGCTTTATTGAAAATGCGCATTTCATCATACAGGCTCAGATCCGATAAGTGATCCCAGTATGTGAAGTTTGGCATACCAGAAGCAATAGAGATAGGAGCACAATCAGTCCAATCGATAGGCCCGGCTAATGCTACGGTTTTAACTACTGCTCCATTAATATATACATTAGCTGTGGTGCCTGAAACAGAGATAGCAATGTGCATCCAGGTGCCGAAATTTGCCTCTGTTACAGTTGTAATTGGACTTATCCACACTTCTGCTTTACCTATTCCGAGATTGACACCTATGTTTTGACTGGTGCCACTATTTTCACGGAAAATCCTTAATCCTTTATACCTTGTAGTATCATTGTAATCAACATATGGACGAGCGATTGCAAAAATACCTCCCCTTGCAGGAGTACCATTTATATTATACCAGAATGCCAGGCTGAACTCACTACCTAACAACCCGGTAGTTGGGAATGTCAGGTAAGCATCCGTAGCCCCGGCATATGCCAATTTGATTTTACCAGCAACATAAGTTGGGGATCCAAACTTGGTGGCAGCTGTATTAGAAATAAGCTCCATAGCGTCGCCATCAAAAGGCATATAGAAAACTTCTCCATCATAAAGTGGGTGATATGGGGTCGTTTTCTGAAAATGAACAGTTTGTGAACCTGTTTTCCCTGCCAGATCGGTAGCGGTAACCACCATTTCATGTTCACCATCAGAAACTCCATCGTAAATGTATTCTTCAACTGCCCTTCGGTAGTCTTTGAAACTGCTGAACGAAGTTATTGCTGTGCCATCAAGCTGTATGGCGATTGATGCAAGCTCAATGTCATCAGAAGCTTCAACCTGGATTTTGATTGGAACTTTGGGTGCATCATCTCTTATCAAAGTGCCTTCAATCGGGTAGTTTATTTTCACTACAGGAGCTGCTGTATCCGGACCCGGAGCAACATAAGAAATCGGGTCGATACCTTTCTGACATGCGACAGCAAAAACCATCGCAAGAGAACCTAAGATTATATATTTAAGTATTTTCATTGTTTTAGATTTTAAGTTTTAACTGTATTTCGTTACTGCCCTAGAATAGGAAGCATATCTACCTGGTTCTGTGGATATGGCAGGAACTGTTTATCGGGAGAGTATGTTCTCCCATCATAACTTAACTCAGCAGTTTTGCCAAGCCTTACCATATCATAAAAGCGGGTACCCCATTCCATTGCTAATTCAGCGAACTTTTCATCCATAACCTGGTCGGTAGTAACTCCCGAAAGCGAAGATAATCCAGCCCTGGTTCTGACCAGATTCACAGCATTGTCTGCTGTTCCTGCAGTTCCGTTTGCTCCCTGTGTAAGTGCTTCGGCATACATAAGTAGAATCTCCGCGTACCTAATACAGGTAAAGTTTTTATTGGTACCATAGTCTGTACGGCCAGGTGTAAGCTGATCGGAAGGCAGATAATGTTTCCCACTTACAAACTTTTCACGGGCAAAATCATTGATTACATCTCCCGAAGGCGTAGTATTTGATATCCATGATGGTAAAGTGGCATATTTTGGATCAGATTTAATTTCTGCTATTCCGCTATTAGTAAAAAGAACAGAGGTTTGGAGTCGTGTTATTTCGCCCCTGTCGAGCATAAACTTAATGTATTTTAGACTGGGTTCGAAGAAACCCCAGCCATCACCTGATCCAGCAACTTTTGGTGTCCATCCCTGAGGACCGAAAAATGCCATCAAATAATAATAATTAGTACCTGAAGGTTGGCCCAGGTCGGAGTATTGTTTCTCCAGCAGGTTTTCATTATTTAACTTGCCTTTAAGTTTGAATAGATTATAATAATCTGATTCAAGGGTGAATTTACCTGAATTAATAATTTCACCTGTAGTTGAAGCCACTTCCTGGTAATTTTTTAGTTCGAGATTGGCAAGGGCCTTCATGGCCAGGGCTGTGTATTTAGTTACACCACCAGGTATATCTGTACGCTCATTAGGCCTAAGTGCCGGTAAGGCTGGAATTGCTTCATCCATCAGATCCGAAATGTGTTGCATCACTTCATCTTTAGTTGATAAAGGTGTATCAAATAATGTAGATGGATTGGAGCTTGTTGGAATAAACACAGTACCCCACACGCGGCTAAGTTGGAATAACCACCATGCTTCCAGAACTTTTACTTCTGCTGAATACTGATCAGCTGTTGCAGCACTACTAGCAGGAGCTTGTGCCTTATAGAGGGCGATTTGCTCCAATGCGGACTGGCTATCAAACAGATGCTGATAATAATCCTGCCAAAGAGCATTATAACTCCATTCGATCGTACTATAATTGAATATATCGGTAAGACCAATACCGGGTTGGTCGCCACTTACTCCAGGAGCATTACCCCCTCCTGCATTAACATCATCACCACGTACGGCAATAATTGGATAATCAGCCCACTCATTATCAACTACCGATAATTTTGCATACATACCTATTATCGGCTTAATCATGTCGCTGGTTTTAGTATAATCGGTTCCACCGGTAAAAGTCCGGTTCTCGGGGAGTACATCCAGATTTTTGCTGCAACTTGTTACAAAGAAAAGGACAACAAGTAGTGTAGCGAAGGGTATAATATATTGTTTGCGTTTCATGTTTCCTTTGTGTTTTAAAATTTAACTTTTAGTCCAACAGTGTATACTGCCGGAACCGGGTAGGTTTGTGAATCTATACCATCTTGTACTTCAGGTGTAAACCCATTGTATTTGAACAGGGTTAGAGGACGGTCGGCAGTAAAGGCGACCCTGCATACAGGGAAATTCCCTCCCAGCCATTGTTTGTTCTTGATAGTGTAACCTATCTGAACATTCTGAATGCGGAAGAATGAACCATCTTCAACAAAATAATCACTCATTTTCTGGTTCCATGCCCTGCGTAACCCTGAAGAGGATGGATATTTATCGGAAGTTCCATCGCCATGCCAGCGATTTATTGCAAGGTCGGCATCCATGTTTTGGTCGTTGGTCCAGATAACTTCTCCACGTTTACGGTTGAGGATTTTATTGCCAGTTTGCCCATACATACTGGCTGAAAAGTCAAAATTCATATATGTTACCGACAAATTGGCTCCATAAGTAAATGATGGGAAATACGTACCCAGTATTGTCCTGTCTTTATCATCAATTACGTTGTCTCCATTCAAGTCTTTATATTTAAAGTCGCCTGGAACCAATTTGGCGCTTGGATTTGCGAGGTTATAGGCTACTGCAGCAGGATCGGCTTGTATTGCAGCATCATTTTGGTAAACGCCGTCAGTTTTCCAGCCATAAAACGCCATTAGAGGTTCACCAACGTATGTACGCTGCCTGAATTCAGCTGAGCCTCCATCAATATATGTTTGCCCGTAAAGATCTCTGGCTTCGTTTTTAAGAGTTGCCATATTGACACCAACTGTGTAGCTGAGTTTCTCGTTAATCTTATCGGACCATTCGAGTGCGAGTTCTAAACCCTTATTTCTGATAGTTCCTACTGGTTTCAGAATACTTGTTCCAACACCAGGGAGAATTACAGGAATGGCTGCGTTTTTCGTATCACGGATATAATAGTCAAAGTCGGCGGATAACTTATCCTTTAGTAAGCGTGCGGTTATGCCAACATTTGTTTCTTCGGTAACTTCCCATTTTAATGCAGAAAAGGAATTTGTTGCCACAGTTCCTGAATATACAGTTCCGGGTGTTGTGCCAGTACCTCCCATTGCTGTAGTCACAATGGACGTTACCCTTTCACCATCACTGGCTGCTATTTTATCGTTGCCAAGTTGTCCCCAGCTGGCTCGCAATTTCAGGTAAGGCACATGTTCATTGTTTTTCAGAAACTTTTCCTCCGAAATTACCCAACCGGCTCCAATAGCAGGGAAATACCCCCATTTTTGCTGATACTTCGAGCTGCCGTCTGCACGCATAGTGGCATACAGTAAATATCGATCAGCATAATTATATGAGAGTCTTCCAAAATAGGATAAACCGTATTGAAGGAAACCATCATCCGAAGCATTATTTGTTAATATGCCGGTTGTTTGACTAATATACCAGGATTGCTGAGTATTCTGATCAGTAAGATCCTTACCAAATCCGCTTAACTTCTGCCATTCTTCAATTTTGTAGGATGAACCTGCCATCAAAGTTAGATTATGGTTATTGAATTTTTCATTTAAAGTCAGGATATTGTCCCAGGTCTGGTTATTATACATTTCTGAAGCTTTGGTAATGGTAGAATTTTTATTCTGAAAAACGTCACCAATATAGTATGCCTTGTTTATTTTCCTTTGGTTAAGTGAGGTATAATTATTGTTGTAAGTAGTTTTAAATGTCAGCACTTTTGGAATCAAAGTGAACTCCATATAAATATTAGCTAGCAATTTTTTGATTTTAGTCTGATCTTCATTGTATTCCATTGTAGGGAAAGGATTTTGGCCACTCCGGTATCCAAGGTCTGCCGCACTTGCATATGCAGTAGGCCAGGCTGCCGTATTGCTCTCGTCGTAAACAGGTAGAATAGGTACTGCATAATATGCCTGGCTCCATGTAGAACCATCAGCATTATTTTGAGTTGCATTACTTAAAAAGAAGTTTCCACCTACAGTGAGCCATTTTGATGCTTTGAAATCAACTTTAGTACGAATGTTAATCCGCTCATAATCATTTTTGGATTTCAGAATACCTTCCTGGAAGAAATAATTTGTTCCTATTGAGAATTTAGCCTTCTCATTCCCCCCATCAAAACTAAGACTATGGTTTTGGGTTTTAGCCGAGCGAAGAACTTCCTTGTACCAATCCGTATTTACATCTGGCACATTTGGATTTACCCGACTTCTTCCATAACGTTGCATAGCATTATTTACAAATGAAATATCAGAAGCTGAACCTGATTCCAGTGCCATTTGCGCAAATTGTGCTGAGTTCGCCATCTTCACAACATTTTGTGCCATCTGATAACCTACATATCCATCGTAAGTAATTTCTGTTTTTTGGTTATACGTCCCCGACTTAGTTTCAATAAGTATTACTCCATTTGCAGCCCTTGTTCCATAAATTGCCGATGCTGAAGCATCCTTAAGCACAGAAATTGAGGCTATATCAGCGGGATTGAGGAAGTCTATATTATCATAAAACGCTCCGTCAACAACATAAAGCGGAGCTTCGTTTTCGTGCCCCGGGAATGATCCTACTCCCCTGACGCGGATAGTAGGCGAGCTACCAGGTTGACCGGTAGCTACAACCTGCAACCCGGCTACTTTACCTTGTAAAGCATTCATTGGTTGGCTGGCTGGTGTTTTGAGGAGATCCGCCGATTTAATTGTGGTAATGGATGATGTGAGATCTTTCACTTTACTAGTACCATACCCGACCACCACAACTTCGTCGAGGGTGGTTTGTGCCAGTGATAATTGAACGTCGATCACATTCTGAGCACCAATGGCAACTTCTGCACTGGTGTATCCTATAAATGAAACAAGCAGTACTTTATCATTTGGTGTTACATTTAACGAATATTTACCGTTAATGTCAGTTGAGGCGCCATTTGTGGTACCCTTAATAATAACCGATGCTCCAGGCAGTGTTTCTTTTGTTAGCTGATCGGTTACAGTTCCGGTAATGGTTCGTCCCTGTGCGAACGCTGAAGTTTCCAATAAAGTCAACACCAGAAGCAGCAGTATGCCTTTTGCCCAGGGAATAACCCGCTTTTGAGGTAGTGATTTTTTCATAACATCAAGATTAATTAAAATTAGGTTTGGTTGATAATTTATGGTTTGGTGGTTTTGAAACTGAGGATTAAATCTTCCGCAATCGATTGTTGTGAGGTTAAAAGTACAAATAAAAACGTTAATTTTCAAATTCGAGCATCAAATTGGCTCATCATGATTACTACAAGGGGATGAAGCATTTGTTTGATACCCATACATTAATACATCAATTGATATTTAATTGTATGCAAATAATTGTATAACAATAGTATGTGAAATTAAAAATATAATTTTATTTTTAATAAAAGATACACTGTGATGAAGTGAATAACAAGGGATAAGAAGAAATAGTACTAAGTTTGGTTTGAAAATAACCGAAAAAAAGGATTGTAAATGGATTTTAAAAATTTTCATTTGAAAAGTAACCGAATGCAAGACTGATAATAAGGACTAAGGGGTTCCTCTGTTTCCTCTATCTTTAAAAATTAAAACTCCATGATATATTCCACCTGGTTAAGATCGGAAGAGAGCGCCAGGCGTTTTCGAAGCCTGTACCTGCGAATCTCAAAACCCCGGAGTGAGTTATTTAATATAGGCGTTATTTCTTTAAATGAAAGGTTAGGCTTAAGGTATGCACAGAGCTTCCGATCGCTTTGAGAAGTTCGGGAAGAGATAGATTCAGGCGTTTAAAGAAGTTTTCGTGTGCCTGGTTAGGACAAAGCTTCAGAAATAATTCCAGCTTAAATTATATAATGTTTAAATTTGCTGGAGACTGTCCGATTTATACTCGTAAAAATTATGAGAAATGAGAACGATATACAGAAAGCCAAAATTAAAATTTATTAACGTTTACTTTTTACTCTTGCTTATGTTGATTTCTCTGGCACTTCAAGCGCAGGAGCAAGGAAAATATTTTTCAAAAAAGCAATACACAAAAACTTCACTTCCTGTATTCTCAGCCCTGAAAAAACAACTTCCAACTCCTGTATTTGATCAGGACAGTAATCTGGTAAATTGCTATTGGAAAGCATGGGAACTGGCATGCCGGAATTTCTACGAACCAAACGCTGAAAATGGCTTTGTATCCCAATATATTGATGCTGCCTTTAACGCCAATACTTTTTTGTGGGATGGCAGTTTTATGACTATGTTTTGCAATTACGCCTATCCATTGGTACCTGGAATTTGTACACTTGATAATTTCTATGCTAAACAACATGAAACGGGTGAAATTTGCCGTGAAATTGTCCGTTCTACCGGCAAGGATTACGCTCCATGGGTAAATGTTGAAAACAAACCCCTGTTTAGCCGTTTTGGGAATGAATATGGCGGACAATCGTGGAGTGTTCAATATTTAGGCAGAGATATTCCCCTGCCAAATCCTGTACTTACCTTAGATGCTCTTGATCATCCGATATTAGCCTGGGCTGAGTTGGAAAGTTACAGGGTGACAGGCAATAAAGAACGTTTAAAAACGGTGTTCGAACCATTGGTTCATTATTATAATGCCTTGCAGAAATATATTCGTCAGGGTAACGGGCTTTATATGACTGACTGGGCAGGAATGGACAACTCACCCCGAAACTGTTATATCCAGGGTGGTGGCACAGCTGTTGACATTTCATCTGAAATGGTTCTTTTTGCACGTAATCTTTCCGAGATTGCCAGAATACTTAAGAAAGAAAAAGAAATGAAGCAATATCAGCAGGAAGCTAATGATTTGTCAGCAATTATAAATAAAAAAATGTGGGACCCGGAAAAATCTTTTTATTATGATCTGACTATGGCCGGCGAATTTGTGCCAGTAAAAACAATTGGATCTTTCTGGACATTGCTTGGACAGGTTGCCACAAAAAATCAGGCATATAAATTGGTTGAGGAACTCGAAAACCCTAATACTTTTAAGCGGAAACACAGAGTTCCAACATTGGCTGCCGACCAGGAAAAATTCGACCCTTTGGGTGGATACTGGTGTGGAAGCATTTGGGCTCCAACCAATACTATGGTCATCCGTGGGCTCGAAAAATACGGTTACGATTCGCTTGCTTATGTAATTGCAATGAATCACCTTGAAAATGTAGCGCAAATTTTTGTTAAAACAGGTACTATCTGGGAAAACTATGCTGCTGATTCGATAGTTCATGGCAACCAAGCCAGAAACGATTTTGTTGGATGGAGCGGAATAGCACCAATTTTGTATTTCATTGAATATGCCATTGGTCTGAAACCTGATGCCAGTGAAAATACACTGGTGTGGAACGTCCGTAGCAATAAACGCTGTGGAATGGAGAACTTCAGATTCAACTCGCATATTACGTCTTTAATTGCAGAACCTTCAGCCAATCAATTAAAAATTAGAGCTATTTCTGATGGACAGTTCAAGTTGAACGTGACTTATCATGGTGTAACTAAAAAGGCAATAATTCATCCCGGGAATAATTACCTTACAATACGAACAAAGGAATAGAAAAGTACGGCTTTTCAGTCTTAGGAACGTACCAACCTATTTTCCTGTTACCATTATCAGAACTGCATTATGTATTCCACCAGGTTATGATCTGATGAGAGTGCCAGGCGTTTTCGAAGCCTGTACCTTCGGATTTCGACCCCACGGACTGAAATATTTAACAAGGGCGCGATTTCTTTGGATGAAAGATTAAGTTTTAAGTAAGCACAGAGCTTCAGATCACTTTGGGTAAGATCAGGAAAGGATTGTTTCAGACGTTTAAAGAAATTTTCGTGTGCCTGGTCGAATAAAGCTTCGAATATTTCCCAATCGTTATCGTTGGAGATGTTTTTATCGATCAATGTTGTTAACCGCTGCAGGTATCGTGCCGGATACCGTGGCCCAAGCTCTTCTTTCTGCTTTTCGAGTTCATCTTTTATTTCAATCAATACCTCGTTTTTCCTGATGATGGATAAAGTTGAATCGGCAAGTTGCATATTTTTATGCGATACTTCAGCTTGCAACTTTTCATTCTGAAGCTTCATAATTTCCTGTTCGGCATTTTGTTTTTCAACTTTCCGTTTTTCGTTGGCAATCATGTGCAAACGATTATGATGTTTTGCCAGGCGCCTGCGATAAAAATACTGGCTTGCCAGTATTCCTCCCAAGCCAAGTATCAGGTAAATAAGAGTGGCTGCGATGGAAGCGTACCAGGCTGGCCTGACTCTAAAATTTATTGAAATCGGTTCCGTAATAGTCCCATTCGATGTTAAGGTGCGAACCTTGAAAGTGTATTGGCCAACCGGCAAACGCGTATATTCTGCTTTCGCAGATTCGGACCATTTACTCCATTCCCTTTCGATACTTTCCAGTTTATATTGATAAAGCTTTCGTGAACATGGATTTAACAGTGTTGAAAATGAGATTGTAATGTTGTTGTATGCATGTTTGAGTGAAATGGAATTAGCTTTTAATCCCAGATTGAGTAGGTTCCCTGAACCATCCCGGCATATAAAATCCCTGATTACGAGTTTCAATGCATTCGGATTGTTTACTGCAACCATATCTTTTTTATATATAGCGAATCCGTTGTCGAGACAAATCAAGTGAAGGTTCTCTGTGAGAGGAACAATGTTTTCGTAATTGTCAACCAGTGATAGATTATATTGGGTAAAAATGATCCTGAATAACATGGTTGATTTTAAGTCTTTTAAACTAAAGAGCGCGGCTTCGGTTTTAGTGACAAACCAGTAACTGTCCTCATCGACGGGAATTATGGAAACTGCAGCTTCGAATTCCTGCTGATTCGTGTTTAATGCCGAATAGGGAATTATTTTGTGCTTAAGGTCGTCCCAGGTATATAGCCTTTCCCCATTCGAAAAAACTACCCGGTTCGCTATTTTAAATACCTTGATATTGGTATTGGAAGGAAGGCCGTCTTTTTCGTTAAATAATTGATTGTCAATCACTTTATTGAGTGATTCGGATAAACGGATCCGATATAAACCTTTCACGGAATGACCGATCCAGATATTGCCCAGGTGATCCGTTTCGATAAACCTGGCAGGTTCAAGGAAACCCTCAACCTGGTGGCTGAAAACCCATGAATTTCCGAATTTTTTATATAGTACCAAACTTGTATAGGTGCTTTGAATCAAATACTCCACACCTTTAATAGTTATCTTCTGCAACATATAACCTCCGCTAACACTGGAAATTTGTTTCAGTTTATTTTTTTCAATAATATAAGTTCCATTGGTATGGCCACAGAATAAGATTCCATCAATAACTTTGAGTTGCCACACTTGACCTTGTGAATTTTGTAGAAATCCCTGGTATAAGAACTGATTTCCATCTTTCGAATACATAAAAATTCCGCGGTTTGTTCCAACATACAGGGTATTCCCCTTGAAGGCTGCAGTATATACGGTTCCTGCTGCTTCGCTGCGCCCGGGATAAATGTCAACCGGGTTGTTGAATGAAACATTATCAATTCCATTATCCAGGCCAACCCAGATACTTTGGTTATTATCATTACAAAGTGAAAGGACCGTATTATTTTGGAGATTATTTTCGCTGAATAAATGGCTTTGTATTTGGC
This sequence comes from Lentimicrobiaceae bacterium, assembly GCA_041660125.1. Taxonomy (GTDB): domain Bacteria; phylum Bacteroidota; class Bacteroidia; order Bacteroidales; family UBA4417; genus UBA4417. The sequence goes on along the minus strand of JBAZWY010000043.1, from coordinate 4,782 downwards.
CATCATAATCCATTATAAATAAGCCTTTTACAATTGTTCCAAAGACTATTTTATCGCCAAATAGTATCCCGTTGTTAATCTGGAATTCTTTCAGCAGGTGATTTGCGGGAACATCCCATGGTGAAATGCCTTTTTTGTCAAGAATAAAAACGCCTTTTGATGAAGTGCCGATCAGAAATGAACCTTTTTTATAGGGAAGTATGGTTTTTACTTCGGTTCCATAGAGCATTTTACTTTGATTGATGACAACCATCTTGTCATCTTTTAATTCATACAAATTACCCTGAACTGCATGCGCAAAAAGACGATCCCCGGCTTTAAGAAGGAATATGATGGAGCCTGGAAGGTTAATAGATTTTACCGTATGCTGATCATAAACAAACAAAGAGGAGAATCCCTGGAAATAGACTTTGTTTTTTAACCGAACAATTTTCCATATTTCCTGATTATGCAGATCATATCCTTTTAATAGTGGTACTAACGATGTGTACTTCATTCCAGTTGCTGAATCATTGGTCCAATAACCAAACTCTTCGTTCGATCCGGTATAAATCCTTCCATCTGAGCTTACCGATACTGAGCGTACAATAGTATGTGCCGGCATTCTATAAACTTGCCAGCGAACGCCATCATATTTTACAAGCCCGTCGTTATTAGCAGCATACACAAAGCCTTGTTTATCCATATCCATCGACCAGTTCTGACTTCCGGCTTCATACTGGCTGCGGGTGTAATGGGTTACCAGGCAGGAAGTTTGAGCTAAAGAAACGGTGGTTGATAGATGAATTGATAAACTAATCAGAAATATTAAAAAGATGTTCTTCATTCTTCGAAAAAACTAATCGTCAGTTTTAAGATTGACGGCGGATAAAATTAATCTATTTCCGGTTGAAATCTAAAATATGATAAAATAATGAGGATCAATGCAGGTTTCGTGAATAATATCGCACTAAAAAAGCCACAATGGTATAGGTTGTGGCTTAGTGAATAGATAAGTAATTTTGATCCATTAACTTTTTTTCCTGCGTAAGCGTTCCCGCTCAAGCAACGCGAGTTCGCGACCTGTTTGGCCGGCAATGGAAGTATTTTCCTCGGCACGGCGGATCAGGTAAGGTAATATATTGCGCACCGGGCCATAGGGAATATATTTGGTAACATTATACCCTTCATCAGCCAGGTTAAAACTGATATGATCGCTCATTCCATAGAGTTGTGAAAACCATATCTTGTTTTCATTTCGGGCAAGTCCTTGTTTCTCCATAAGTTCAGTGAGCAAACGGTTGCTTTTTTCGTTATGCGAACCGCTAAAAACTGAAATCCTGTCGAGGTGTGCCAGTGTAAAAGCAACACCGGCATCGTAATTCTGATCGGTGGCGGCTTTATCGGGTTGAATAGGGGAGGGGTATCCTTTTTCGGCGGCACGCAGGCGCTCTTTTTCCATATAAGCGCCACGGACGAATTTAATTCCAAGGTAATAATTTCCTTCTTCAGCCTTACGCAACGATTCTTTCAAAAAATCAAGACGGTCGGTTCTGTACATTTGTAAGGTATTGTAAACAATAGCTTTCTGTTTGTTGTATTTCTCCATCATTTCGGTTACAACCTGGTCAACAAAAGGCTGATACCACGAATCTTCGGCATCTATCATAATGGGGATATCGTTTTCGAAAGCTGTTTTGCATAATTTTTCAACACTGTCCTTGAAATACTGAATTTCTTTAACTGTTTCACTGTCAATAGTTGTATTTTCCGAAGCCAGTGTAAGCACTTGCTGTGATGCAAAGGCGGTAGGTTTAAAAACTGAGAACGGAATATCCGGGTGTTTGGCCGCATGAATTACCGAGCGAAGGGTTTCGTCCAGTGTACGTTGCATAGTTTCATGATCTTTACCGCCTTCAACCGAATAGTCGAGAATGGATTTCACATTGAATTTGCTCAGAAGTTGAACAGTTTTTTCACATTCGCCGAGAGTTTCGCCTCCCACAAAGTGCTTATAAAGTGTTGCTTTAATAAACCATGCAAAGGGTAGATGCATGTTTAACGCAAAATAAGTCAGCGATTTTCCAATTTTAACAAGCCCAGGATTCGCAAGGGTACCGAAAAGAATCCGTGCCCTCCTCAGATCAGCGTTGCTCTTGTAACGAAACGCAATCTCCGTATTTTCGAATGATAACATAGAGTGTTTTTAAGGGTGCAAATGTATAAACCTTTTTATATGTTAATGCTATATAAGTGGCTTGTTAGCAATTATTTTTATCAAGTGCCGTTTTCGTAAAGTCTGGATCAATTTCGTGTATTTCTGTTCAAATTTTTTGTTTATAAATAATCTGGTATAAAATTTCTTCACTCCCCCTTAATCACCCTTCTCTTCTCTTCCGTTATCCCATAAAGCTGGTACACAAGTTCAATATCGAGGTGCAGAGCACCGTTATATTTGTAGAAGTATATAAGTATATGATATCAGGTGCAGAGCACCGCAATTTTTTTAATCCCATACCATTGCATCGTCAAAAAAATCGAACAAATATTCGTCTTTATATTCGATTTCGTTTTCAACCAGTATTTCAAGGTATTCTTCCCTGAATGTTTTTTTACGGTGATGATCTTCCTGGCCACCAATATATTTTACAACATGATCAATTTGCGAACGTGAATGGGTGAATGCACCATACCCCTTTTGCCATTCAAATTTGAATTTCGAGTATTTTTTCAGTTTAATCCAAGCATTACTTGAGGTTTTAATTTCTTCTACCAGATCTGGTATAAGCTGATTTACATTATACCCGATAAAAATATGGATATGATCCGGCATTGAACCAATAGCCAACATTTTGTGCTTGTGGTTTTGGATGATGCCGGTGATATACATTTCCAATTCATTTTTCCACGGTTTTTTGATCAGGGCTTCACGGTTTTTTACGGCAAAAACAAGGTGAACATAACAATTTGTATAGGTATTGGCCATAGGATTATTTTGTTGCGGTGCACTGCACCTAATTTGCATCTTATTTAATAGCTACTATTTATTATGCAACGTTTTTAATTCTACTATTTATTTCCTCGATTGCAACAGCAAACAATGAATCTTTTAATTCTTTGTCAACAGGAAGTCCCATTGACATTAGTTCAAGAATTTCATCTGTCTCTTTACTTAGAAGTGGTCCTCCAGACATTCCAACAACACCTCCATAAGAGGTTGCAAATCCAGAAACGTTATTCATTTTAATGTCTGTTGCATTTACTGTCATTTTGAGTTTTGATTTTATGTAGCCTTGGCCAATTGTGATAGTGTTATTGTAAATGCAAGATGTGATTTTTAAACCAATTGATGTCCAACCAATGTTAAGAGTTGGCATTTTCCCTCCTACAAATCCTTCGTTAAAGCATTCGTGTCCATCGTAAATCAAAGTCGATGAAGCTTTTCTTATTTTAATCGAATAATCCTTTGTAAGTTGGATTAAAGTTGTGTCAATTTCAGGGTGTTCAATTATTTGTTTTAATTTAAGTTCGATGATAATGTCTGGTTCAATGATAAGCCAAACTTGGCAGTTGTTAAATCCAGAATTTGGTATAAAAGTATTTGTATTCAAAACATGTTGGGCTGTAACTACTAAGTCAGGTTTTATGAAAAAGAAACTACCGCATATTCCTCCCTCAACAGTGTTCTCTCCGATGTTGTTGAATGATAATTTTAATATAAGTCCTGTCATAATTTTTGTTCTTAAAATGTTGCATAAAAATGGAATAGCATCAGGTGCAGAGCAACGAAGTATTTTTTAATCCCATATCATTACGGTGCGCTGCACCTTTTTGTTTCTGGTTGTGCTTTTTCTACAAATATTTGCGGTGCGCTGTACCTACAAATATTAGCGGTGCGCTGCACCTGGTTTTTACATTTTACTCGTTATGCTTAATCTCAAAATCCTTTAATCCTACAAATCCCAGTGCAGACATCCTTATTTCTCCTCAATCAACCTCGTTTCCTCCTCCGTTATCCCATAAAGCCCATACACAAGTTCATCAACCTGCTGCTCCAGTAAGTTTGTATCTGCTGAAGGATTATTCTTTTTTGCTTCTACAATCTGGTTAACTAAAGTTTCAACTTCTGCTTGTTCATCTGAGGTAGGTACTTTAATTGGAAGCAGTTCAATTTTGTATTTTTTCCACCTGTTTGTTCCCATTCCTGTTGTAGTTCCGATCTGATTAAAATACCATTCCGAAACCTTCGAATTTAATATTGCCAGCAAGTATTTCAGGTTTCCACCTGTCATGATAAACGTGGTTGCTTCAGCATAATAATTGGAATCGTCGTATGCAAACTTTGGCTTATCGGATATTTCACCCCAAACAATTTTTGGCTTTTCGAAATCTTCTAAGTAAGCACAATTTCTGAGATTTGACCAATGATCACCTTGATCAAACCTGTCTACTATTTGGGGCTTAAAATTTTCTAGATATTTAAAAACAGCAGGGAAATCCTTTTCCACATTTATTCTTGGAATGCCTTTTTGTTTTATCCCATTATGCGTATTAATTAAAAAGATACTATTAAATTCATAGCTATATTTCTTTAAATCCCTTCCTCTAAGTATTGGCTTAAGAATTAAAGCACACCTATCTGCTTCAGCTATCAAATTTTCCTTAGTCGTTTCATCTATTACAATACTCCGTTAAATACTTAGATAAATGTTTGATTTTCAGCAAAATAAGTGAAAATAAATTTGGTTAAACCATTGGAATTCAGTAATTTAGATAATTACACTACTAATTATCTAAACATGA
>JBAZWY010000042.1:0-44180 GCA_041660125.1 Lentimicrobiaceae bacterium | reverse complement strand
GGTAAATGCTTGGCAGATTTACCGAAATAATAAAAATGCAATAATAAACTGGCAGTTTACTAATTCGGATGCAAGAATAAAATTAAAACGTCTCTATCCGACAATTATAGATTGACAAGACACTAGTTTATTGAATTGATGTTTCCAATTAACAAAGTTATAAAAGGTATGGTTTGTCCAGTCGTGATAAAAAACCGCGTTCAGCTGGTTGTTTATATTCAGAGAATAAGAGAGACTCAGCCCTGAAAATGACAGACGCCGATTGAAATCAAATGCCTCCGCTCCATATCCGTAAACCATATGTTCCAGAACAGCGTAGATTCCATTGCCAATGCCAAAAGTGTAATCAGTGCCTGCCGTAAAAATCTCCTGGTTTGTCGCCATTCCTGAGTTTAGAGATTTATGAATCCATGCGCTTTCGAACCAGATACCAGGCCCAACATCCCATTTGCCATCAAGCCCGATCCGTTGTTCAGGAGCATTTGAATTTCCGGTTAAAGAATCTGTTATCAAGCGGGTATCAGCCTGTCGAAAATGGCAGCTAAAGGCGGCATCGCCTTTTAGCAGCGGCACCTGGATTCTTCCGCCAAATTCAGGCGTATTCGGAGAAGTCGTTCCCAATTCCCAGGTTTTTGCCTCTTTGTTGCCATACAAACTCCAAAGCCAGATATTGGCGTTGTTCAGGAAATAATACCTTCCGAGCAAGGCCCAGACTCCGTTAGTAATCTGCAGCGGATCGCGGGGATCAAGTTGATCAAACCACATTAGCGGTCGTAGCATGGATGCCGAACCGAAATTGATTTTCTGAAGTCCAATTCGTATCTCAAACTGGCTGCCGGAATATCTTGCCCACATCCGATATGGTTTCAATGAAGCATCAGCAGTCACTGAGTCAAAAGGATGAAAACCTGAATTCCCGCTGATATTGGCTGAAGCTTCAAAATCCACAAGCCGGGTTTTCGGTAATTCAACACTGTAATTCAATGTTGGAATATACCTGGCTCCTATCCAAACCGGCATATCGATTGTCGGGTTAAGATTAATCCAGCCTGAAGCCTGGCCTTTAAAAACAAGGGTGTCACCCGCCAGAGATTTGAGCGAGAGGCACAGGCAAAATATAAATATTGAAATGCAAGTAATGCTTTTCATATCAGTAAATGATCAAACCCGTTTGTACAATGCTTCATACCTACACCCTGAAATATCATTCATTGCCTTAATGCAAACTTACTAATTCTATATCCAATAATGATGTCTTTAATTAACAATTACTTGGCAGGTTCTTAAATTACCAGTCCGAGTGTATTTGTAATCCTTCGGGTATGGCTAGCCAATCTCGAATATCATATATTTATCTGAGATGGGTAGTAAATAGTAAGGAAATAATGCAATAAAAATGCCGGTAGATTTCCGGCATTTTAATGTCATTACTTTTATGAGTACAAACTAACTTACTTTACCGGATAAGCCGGAACAGGAGGAAAAGTAAAAGGATGTTCCTTTATTTTCTGAAGAACAACTTCAATAGCTTTATCAAGCTGATTATCTTTTCCTGCCATCACAGAAGCCGGGTCATTATCCACCAGGATATCAGGATCAGCGCCGTGATTTTCGACCAGCCATTTTCCTTCTTTCCCGTAAAACGAATTATTGGACTGATTTACACTTCCGTTATCAATGGTTGTTTGCGCATTCACAATTCCCACCAGGCCTCCCCAGGAAGGAACACCTACAACAGTACCAAGTTTATTCGCTTTGAAGTCTTCGATAAATGCCTCGCCATCCGAACCGTTATATTCATTTGAGATGGCAACATAGGGTCCGGTAGAAGTGCTGCCGGGATAACGGAACGGCACCATACCCTGAAGTACATTATAAGCAGTCATCTTACGTTCAAGCTTATCAATTAAAAAATATTCGGTCCAGCCGCCGGAATTTCTTCTTACGTCAATAATGAGCCCTTCTTTATACCGGAATGCCCGCCAGTATTTATCAAACTCGCCTATGCCGCCTGAACCCATAGCATTGATGTGCATATACCCAACTTTGCCATCGGTCTTCTTCTGTATATAATTGATATTATCGGTAATCCAGCGGAAATACCGCAACTGGCTGCTGTTTCCGATTGGTTTTATCTCATAGGTGTTAGCGCCTGCTTTAGTAGGTTTGCTGTTTATAGTAACGGTTACGGTCTGACCGGCAATTACTTGTAAATATTTGAAGTAATCCTCAGGAGCTTTTATCTCATTTCCATTTATTGCGATAAGGTAATCGCCTTCATGGAGATCAATATCCGGACGAACAAGTGGCGATTTCAGATCGAGATTATATTCCGTCGGGCCATAGATTTTATCAAACTTGTAATAGCCTGAAGTTTTATCCGGAATAAAATCCGCCCCCAGCCAACCGGTGTAAACCTTTATATCAGGCATCTTCACAGGCCCCATATCACCTCCGCCAATGTAAGTATGCGAAACACTTATCTCGCCGACCATTTGCGATAGCAGCCAGTTTAATTCCTCGCGCGACGAAAGATAAGGCAGGTAAGCTTTGAATTTTTCACCTAAAGCTTTCCAGTCGTGACCATGAAAATTCTTGTCATAGAAAAAATCACGGTACCACCGCCAGGTATCATTAAATATCTGGGTCCATTCCGCAAGGTTATTAACCGTATAACTCATTCCATCAAGGTTGAGCTTAGTGCCGGCGGCCTTCGATTTAAACGCATCAGCAACGGATGAAGTAAAAAAATCCGTTTCCTTCTGTATTATAAGCTGATTTCTATCTGTTGATAAATCAAAATTTCTAATCTTATCATTAAGAACAACCAGAGATTTTGAGGACATATCGAAAATATTCAGTTTCCATTTAGTCTCAGATCCAGGCTTAAAAATCTGTTCGTATTCATCTTCAGTAAAATTATCGACAGAGCACCAGGTAACTTTCCCATTACCAGCTTTAAGGAAAAAGTAATTTCCCGGATCGATCGGGAGAGGATACGTTCTTGTGGCTATCCCATCGATATCTATCTTAAAAAGGTTATCGGACTTTTTTTCATCTTTCGTCAAAGGGTCCTCAAAAGGAGGAGTTTCATGATCCCTTAACTGAACAACCATTACCTGCTGCGGTGTAGAAATAACGTGGTTATCTTCATAAAAGTCCATGTGCAGATTAAAGTTCCTGCTGGAAACATAGTAAAGGTATTTCCCGTTTGCGTCGAATGATGGATAGAGGTTATCAAAGAAATCATTCGTTAAGGCAAACTTCTTTTTCTGCTCTAAACTGTATATGTATATTACATTATTACGGTTAAAATTTGTAAAACTATAGGTGATCCATTTGCTGTCGGGCGACCAGCTGTAATCGCTTTCCTCCCAGTAAAACTCATCGTTCTTTAACTGGTTTGACCGGTCAATCTCCACCAGTTTTTTAGAATCTATATCCACATAAAAAATGGCAAACTCTTTATTCCCAAAGAGAATCTTTTTACCGTCAGGCGACCAGAGCAGATGATATATGAATTTATCAAGTCCTGATGTAAGCTGAATCCACTCACCTCCATCAGCATTTTGCATATAAAGCTGATATTCCCCGGTTTTATCCGAGAAGAATGCTATCCATTTCCCGTCGGGTGAAATCTGCGGATACATTTCTCTTGAGCCAGGTGTATTGGAAATGTTTTTTGTATTTCCTTTATCAGTTGGAATTGTGAAAATATCGCCACGAGATTCAAGCATTGCTGTTTGTCCGTCGTTCGAAATATTAAACGCGTGAACATACTCCTTTGGATTTATAACCCGATCCCTCATTCGCCATTTATCAGTAGGAATTGTAACTGATATTTTTTTTGCCTGGTTTGTTTTGGTATCATAAATGTTAATATAACCATTTTGAATAAAAACTATTTGTTCGCCGTCGTTCTCAGCCCACATAATATCAAAATCAGCATAATCAGTTAATTTTTTTATCGTTTTTGATGACAGGTCTTCAGCATACAGGTTAGCTATTCCATTCGTGCGGTCCGAAACAAAATACATTGTATTTCCAATCCAGATCGGGTAGCTGTTTTTCCCAACATAATCGGATACAGGTGTGAACTGATTCTGTTTAAAATCATACATCCAGATATCCTGGTACTGCCCTCCTTTATATCGTTTCCAATAATATTCCTCACTCCCTTTCCGGCAGTAAAGCATTTTGCTTCCATCGGGATTAAAACTGCATAGAACGCCCCTGTCAATCGGGAATCGTTCCGGAGCAGATCCTTCTTTATTAACAAAATACAGGTTTGGATCACGCGAGATATAGTTCTCAAAGTATGAACGAAAAACAATCCGCTTCCCATCCGGTGTCCATGCAATAGATTGTGCTGAACCCGGAGTATATGTTAATCTACCAGGTTCTCCGCCTTCAGAAGACATAACATAAACACCATAAGTTCCATCATATCCGGCTGTAAATGCAATTGATTTCCCATCGGGCGAAAACCTCGCCGAAAATTCATTGCCAGGAAAGCTTGTCAGCCTGGTTGCAGTTCCACCGCCGGAACTGACCAGCCAGAGGTCATTTTCGTACGTGAATACAATTTTATCCTTGTAAATGTCAGGATAAGTCATCAATCTTCCTTCGTCTGCGGCAAGAACCAAATTTGAAGAGAAGAATAATAGAAAAAGCACTGCGATTAGATTTTTCATATTACATTTTTGGAATTATTGAAAATCAGGTTGAATCAAATAATGATAGAAACAAAATTATTTAAATTCCAAATAGGTTGCCATTTAATCGTATTTATTTTAGCCTGCATTATTCATACAAAAGATAAAAGATAAAAGTAAAAAGATAAAAGTCAGGCAGTTGCAAACCATTTTCATAATTTATTTTGTAAAGATGATTTTTATGATTGCCTTAATAATGTTTTGATCCTTTTGTCTTTATCCTTTTATCTTTTGTCTTTATCCTTTTATCTTTTGTCTTTATCCTTTTATCTTTTGTCTTTATCCTTTTATCTTTTGTCTTTCCTGAAATTTAAGAATTAGTCAGGTTAAAACTATAATGGACTCATAAAAAATAAATGTCAATTGGCCTGGGCTGGATTCATACCATCTGTATTAATCAGATAAAAAAAGGGCCGAACATGGTCGGCCCTAATAATTATTCATAAACTAAATGCTTCATTTAACAATAGTTACAATTACTATTTATTCCACCGTTACCGACTTCGCCAGATTCCTGGGTTGATCCACATTGCATCCGCGTAGCAGCGCAATATGATACGATAACAACTGCAGCGGAATAGTTGCTAATAGAGGAACCAGCATCTCGTCACATTCAGGGATTTCGATGCAGTAATCGGCTAAAGCGCGTACATCTTCATCACCTTCGGAAACAATAGCGATAATTTTGCCTTTACGGGCTTTTACTTCCATAATATTACTGACAACTTTTTCATACTGTCCTCTACGGGTCGCAATAACAACTACGGGCATTTCCTCATCAATCAGGGCAATAGGGCCGTGCTTCATTTCGGCAGCCGGATAGCCTTCGGCGTGTATATAAGATATTTCTTTCAGCTTGAGCGATCCCTCGAGGGCTATCGGGAAGTTAATTCCCCTTCCAAGATAAAGAGCATTGCTCACATGACTGAAAACTTTGGCTATTTCTTTTACCTGATCGTTGCATTTAAGCGTTTTTTCTATTTTCTCAGGTATGGTATTGAACTCGTGCAACATCCGGTAATACCGCGAGGCCGATATGGTGCCTTTTTTTTCAGCAAGCATCAGGGCAAGTAACGTAAGAATGGTAACCTGCGAAGTAAAAGCTTTGGTTGAAGCTACTCCGATTTCGGGCCCGGCATGGGTATAGGAACCGGCATGAGTAGCGCGTGCTATAGATGATCCTACAACATTACAAATACCAATAATGGTTGCTCCTTTCGATTTAGCCATTTCGATGGCGGCCAGTGTATCGGCGGTTTCGCCCGATTGCGAGATGGCTATAACAATATCATCTTCATAAATCAGCGGATTGCGGTAACGAAATTCGGAAGCATACTCCACTTCAACCGGAATCCGGGCCAGTTCCTCTATTAAATATTCCCCGACAATACCGGCATGCCACGAAGTTCCACAACCTACAATTATAATACGGCGTGCTGCAAGGAACTTACGCAAGTAATCCTGGATGCCCCCCAGAACGATTATTCCCTGGTCCATATGCAAACGTCCGCGCATACTGTCTTTTACGGTACGCGACTGCTCATAGATTTCCTTCAGCATAAAATGATCGAAACCTCCTTTTTCGAGGGCGCTGAGGTTAACTTCCAGCGTTTGAACATAAGGTGTTTTCTCAATATCAGCAATGGTGCGGATTTTTAACCCTTCAGCCAGGCTTATTGAAATAACTTCCTCGTCGCCAGGATATACAACCTGCCGCGTGAATTCAACAATAGGAGCAGCATCGGAAGCAATAAAATATTCACCTTCGCCTATACCAACTACCATCGGGCTGCCTTTACGGGCGGCAATAAGCAAATCAGGTTCATCCTGTGAAATAATAACTATAGCATACGCACCGGTTACCTGTGTCAGTGCTATACGCACAGCTTCGGCCAATGGCTGTTTCTCCTTGGTCATAATGTCTTCAATCAGGTACATCAATACCTCAGTATCAGTATCACTTCTGAAAACATAGCCACGTTGCTGAAGTTCCTGTTTAAGTACGCTGTAATTTTCAATTATCCCGTTATGGATAATCGCCATTTTTTCGGTGGACGAATAATGGGGGTGAGCGTTAACATCATTGGGTTCACCGTGTGTAGCCCATCGGGTGTGAGCTATTCCGATGGTTGAGGTAACGTCGAGGCCTTCGAGCAGTTCATCAAGTTCAGAGACCTTTCCCTTGGTTTTGAATACTTTAAGTGATCCGTTTAGCAAAGCTACACCTGCACTATCGTATCCCCGGTATTCTAATCTATGTAATCCGCCAAGTAAAATCGGGCAAGCTTGTTTTTTGCCTATGTATGCAACAATTCCGCACATAATATTTAAGAATATGGTTAGTTAACTTATTAACAATTATCAATCCCTTTTTAAAGTAATACTTTATTTGAGCATGCAAAAATACTAAATGTTACCTGACTGTATAAAGACAGAGAACCTTTTCTGGTATATTCTTTATAAACTCTGATTCTCACTTTGTAATGGGTCGATCATACATGAAATTAATTCACACATTCCCTGAAAAAACAGTATGAATATCATTCTGATTTCACCTAAGATCATGCCAAGTAACAAATAAATTCATCAGGTTCATCTTAAACTTTGGTTTATAGCCACATACAGCAAATCAGATTGATAGAATATCAATATTTTGCAACTTAAAATCCTTTTCAATATGGCACTTGTGTCCCAAAAAAACGAATCAATGCCATAATGAATCCTGAAGTACATAGTTATAAGCCAAATTAATTGAATCCCAAAGTTGGCGATAAACACCTCTTTATTACACTTTTAGTTTCGGTGACTTATAGTGTATTCCTTTTATTATGAATGAAAGTATGCTTTTTGTTTACAGATCAATTCTATGAGCAGGTTACGATCCGGAAACGTTAAATTGAATAAAAAGGTTCTGTTTAAGAAGGTTGTTGAAAATAGATAGATTTGTAACTTTGACAAGAAAAAAGTTCCGTGTTCCAGCTTGCCTGCTGGCAAACAGGGTTCCGGCGTGCCTGTAGCAAGCAGGGTTCTGCAGATTAACACATGTCTGCTGTCAATAATTCTAAAAACAGCTAAATAAGAAGAATCGAAGTTGACAACTGTGGCACCCGGCACATGCCTATCTGCTGCAAGCAGGGAACCTGACACTTCAGATAAAGAAAATATTCCTGCATTGTTTTAAAACAGAACCTTTTAAAACAAAATCGAAGGAATAATAAATTTCCAAAATCGGTATTAGAATATGTAATCAACCCCAGAGTTTTCAAGACTTGAAAATTGGGATCTACTTGAGTTTTGTATATCTGATGTAGAGTTTAAGATCCGATTGCGGTGAAGAAGTCCCGTTTAATACCAGTCGGGAGGCATTAACCGTTGAACCGGGGATAATGAGATGTAACCCGTTATTTCTGATTTTCCCGGTCATTATCCCCTGGATATACCGGGTTAGCCTGAAGCGGTACGAATTGGTTGATGAGTTGTAGCTTCCATCGAAATATGAGGCATCTTCATTTTCATCAACTGTTAAGAAAGGACTTGTTGTCCCATTTTCGCCAATGCCCCGCAACGAAACATAAGAAGGATTTTTAAAAACATCCGAAACCGAAGCATTGCCTAATATAAGTTGTGCGTCGTTAATCACAATCTTTTCAGTATCGAACCATTTTGCGAGGTAAGGGAACTGTATTTTGATCTTGGTACCTCCAAGACCCTGTGCAAAAAGGAATTGTGTTCCGAGTAAAGTATCTCCGGCCAATTGTTGTCTCAACTGCGGAATGGCATCTGCATACCCGTAATGGTTATAATTCTGAAACTTTGAACTAGAGGCTGCGATTGCGAAATTATAAACTTTAACGGTGTCGCCGGGATTGTGATAGTACATCTGCAATCGAAAATAATCGGTAGGCATAACGAATGAAAGGATAGCTCCTTTACCCGGAGTGTTTTGTGGTTCGGCAGTAATACAAATACCTTTAAAAGACTTTACAAATTCAACATTGGAATTCAGTATATTAGTATCCTGGATACTGAAAATAGAATTGCCGAATTTCGAATTAATTGGAATCCGCAGCGTTGGAGCCTGTTTCACCCCATCGTAAAAAGCGCTGTCATGCGGTTTGGGCTGGAAAGTAATTTTGCCTAAAGGAGTTGGGTCATAACTGAGCTTGCTATATGAATAGGAATTAATTGAGTCGTACATGCTTTCGGTTAGTGCATACACATGAAATGTCATATTGGTGAGTGTATCGCCGTAAGAACTTGAGTATGGGAGATAAAGGTAAGCCGAGTCGAAAACAGGAGTAATTCCGAATCGCGTTCTGCTTTGCGAAAGAAAGATTTGTGAATACAAATCCGCGGTTGTACGGCCAAATATGGGGTCATACATACTGCCAACCTGAATGTAATTGATATTATTTATACTGATACTGTGTGTATAAATTGAATCATCCAATATAGTGTAAGCATTTATCTGTACAGTATCCGTGTACCCCATATTGAGCAATTCACTGGGATCGAGCAACCCCAATCCAATAGGTGTTACATCTTTGGTACATGACGAAACCAGTAGTGACAACAGTGCAACAAATGTTAAATGACGGAGAAAGACTAGCCTTTTCAAGGATTAAATTTTTTATTTGTTAATAAACAGTGATATGAAGGGAACAGGTTAATTGTGCATTATTTTCTCGTAGAACTCATTATAAACCTGGATGTAATTATCCTCGCCCTGGAATGGAAGTATAGGTTTTCCACTTTGTTCAATATATTCAGCCAATTCGCTATTAATCTGTTGACTTGCAACGATAATTCCGTCGGATAAATCGATCGAAGCTTTCATTAAACTTACAAAATCAGGTTTTTTAAAATGTTTAAGATCTTTGAGTGCAATATTTTCATGTTTCAATTTCGCCTGGAAATTAGTATCCAAAGGCTCGGTAAAATCATCATCATATAACGAAGTGATTACTTTTGAGCCCGAAAAGAGTGGGTTTTCATGGTAAACTTTTTTAATATAAAGCGGTGTGAGTGCCGACATCCAACCATGACAGTGTATAATATCAGGGCTCCATCCAAGTTTCTTCACTGTTTCAATTACTCCTCGTGCAAAAAAGATCGCTCTCTCGTCGTTGTCAGCAAAAAACATATTGTTTTTGTCACGATAAACATATTTCCGGTGAAAATAATCTTCGTTATCGATAAAATAGATCTGCATCCTTGCTTGTTGAATAGAAGCTACCTTAATGATGAGCGAGTGGTCGGTATCGTCGATAATCAGATTCATGCCCGAGAGACGAATTACTTCGTGTAGTTGGTTCCTGCGTTCGTTAATGCTGCCAAACCGCGGCATAAAAGTACGTATTTCACGTCCTTTTTCCTGAATACCTTGCGGCAAATATCTTGATATCAGCCCCATAGGACTATCCTTCATAAAAGGAGTTATATCCTGTGTGACAAATAAAATCTTTGTTTTCTCCATATTAAGTAATTCACTTTATTGGGAATGCAAAGTTAGTAAATTAATTGGTACTGAACCAATAAGCGGCTTAACAGAGTATGATAAATTTAGTTGCACGCAAATAAGAACTTTGCAAACGAAAATCGCTACAATCTTGTAGAAATCAAATAGATTCAGCTATTACATGCAATATCCCAGCTATGCACAACCTAAATACTAACGTGTTAATATTTCATAAAATAGGTACTTGAATTATTCAACTAACCAGAGTAGTGATAATTTCAGTATTCAATATTATAATCCCTAACAGGGATTGTTCTGGTCGCTAAACTAATCACTTGTGAAGAAATCCAACAATAAAGTTAAAGCTAAGGTAGAGACTATTTGCAGCTAACCTAAACCTTAACCTCAACCTTAGTCGCAACAGTGAATTATCCAATCTCAGATTTTTAACAGCGATGGATTCCCTCACAATACCATAATCTTCTTTTAAAAACAAAATAAAACCATATCAATACGCATACATTTATTAAGGGTAAAACGAAAAAAGCTTCCTCAAATCAAGAGGAAGCTTTTTGACAATTATTAACGCAAATGGATTTTAGTGAATTGCCAGTTTCCTTGCAATTTTATTCGATTTGCGACGGGATATCCTGACCTTTAACACATACGTTATGTAATACATTGCCGGCACAAAGAGCAATGTCAGGAAAGTAGCAAAACTGAGACCGAAAATAATAGTCCATGAAAGCGGTCCCCAGAACATCACGTTATCACCTCCCACATGAATATGAGGGTTCAGATTGGTAAAGAAAGTAACAAAGTTGAGGTTGAGACCGATAGCAAGTGGTACTAAGCCAAGGATAGTTGCCGCTGCAGTAAGTACAACCGGTGTAATACGGATTTTACCAGCCTGCACAATAGCCTCCCGGGTTTTATAACCACGTTCCTTCAGCGTATCAATAAACTCAACAATCAGGATTCCGTTTCGCACAACTATACCGCCAAGGGCTACAACCCCCAAACCGGTCATAATGATTGAAATGCTCATGTTAAAGATAACGATTCCAAGCAATACCCCAATGATACTGAAGAAAACTTCGCTTAAAATCAGCAACGCTTTACTCAAGGAATTGAACTGGGAGATGAGGATAAAGAAAATCAGGCCAATTGCTATGAGCATAGCCATTGAAAGGAAACTGGCAGCTTCCTGCTGGTCAACCTGTTCGCCGGTGAGGCTGATGTCAACACCTTCATGTTTAGGGAAAGCAGCTGCAAGTTTTGTGATCTGGGGTACTATTTCGTTAGCGGTATAGCCTGAGAGCACTTCACTCGATATCGTGATTATACGCTTCAGATTCTGTCGCTTAATTCCACCATAAGTATCAGTATATTCGATTGTAGCAACTGAGGATAACGGGATAGAACGCAATTGACCCGAATTCATATCGCGATAAGTAATATGGAGGTTGAGTACGTTATTAATATTATCACGGGTTTCCTTTGAATATTTCAACTGAATAGGATATTCATCTTCCCCCTCTTTATACTTGGAGACTTCCAAACCAAACACGCCTGTACGGATTTCAGAAGCAATTTGGCCTGTTGAAATACCTTCGATATTAGCTCTTGTACGATCAATGTTTATAACGATTTCCGGTTTTATAGCCTCGAAATCCGTTTTCAACTCTTCAACTCCCGGAATCTGAATTGAATCGAGATAATTCTGAAAAGCTTCGGCATCAGTGATCAGGTCTTCCAGGTTTTCACCGGTAACCTCAATATTGATTGGTTTGCCGGTAGGTGGGCCCATCTTGTTTTTTTCAACAGTAATTTCAGCTCCGGGAATTCCTTTTACTGCTTTCCGGAAATCATCAAGGTAATTTGAAGTGTTTATGCCGGCTTGCCTGTTTTTATATTCCACGAAATTAATGGTTACTTTTCCTTTCTCGGAAGAAGCGGAACGGTCGAACATTCCTTCGCCAGCCCCCAAGGCTACATTCGTAATTATCGATTCAACATTCGGGTTATTTTCACCCAGAACACCTTTTATGCGATACTCGACGATCCTGGTTACCGAATCCGTTACCTTTTGATCAGTACCTACCGGCAACTTGATAAATACATTAATAGTATTCGGCATATTGTCGGGAAAAAACAGAACCTTGGGATTGCGCAGACTTACGAGGAAGAAAGTGAAGAAAAACAGGAAAGTAGTTCCGCCAAGTAACATGTACGGATTTTTACCTTTCAGGAAAAACCGTAGCTGGCGATCATAAACCGACATCAGGTATATCCAGGCTGTATTCTGCCACCAGTTGATCATCAATTTAAGCACTTTGTTATAGAACAATACCAGTACTGCTGCAAATACAAATAAGTTACTTATACCAAAGGCTACTTCGGAATGGTTCACTGCAAATATCAGATAACCAGGTATTGCAAGAGCCAGTATAATTAGAACTGTTTTCCTGATGTTGCGTTTTGACTTTACCGAATCAGGAGCATCATATTCATGGCGCATAAATGAAATAGCAAAAACAGGATTTATGATATAGGCTACAAACAGTGAGGCAAATAAGGTTAAAATAAGCGTTACCGGCATGAAATACATGAACTTGCCTACAATACCGGGCCAGAAAGCCAGCGGAAAGAATGGAGCAAGGGTTGTTAATGTACCAGATAAAATGGGGAGAAATACTTCCCCGGCCGCCTGTTTGGCAGCCAGAATTATATTGGGTTGCTTTTTATGGATGCGGTGGGTATTTTCAATAACCACAATCGCATCGTCAACTACAATCCCCAGGGCAAAGATGAAACCGAACATCACGATCATGTTCATTGTAAATCCAAGGCCCGGCATGATCATCCATGCAACAAACATGGAAAGCGGCACTGATAATCCCACAAAGAACGCGTTGGTGAATCCCATAAAAAACATTAGAATTATTGTAACCAGGATAAATCCGAGTATGATTGTGTTATTGAGTTCTTCCAGCGTATTACGAGTATAACGCGAACTGTCACCCGAAATGGTAACCTTCACATCTTTGGGATACACTTTGCCAACCAGATCTTTATTTATAATATCCTTTATTTTATCAGAAGCATCAATAAGATTCTGGCCACTTTTCTTGATAACATTGAGCGTAATTACATTCTGGCCGTTAAGGCGGGAGAAGCTCTCCTGTTCCTTAAATCCATCAGTAACGGTTGCAATATCTTTCATATAAACCAAGGCTCCGCTTGATGACTTAAACGCCAGGTTTCTGATTACATCAATATTTGTAAACTGCCCTACAACACGAATGGAACGCTTCATACCGTAACTGGTGATATTTCCGGCTGAGATTGTCATATTTTCAGAAGAAACAGCACGCTGAATATCCGAGAACGTTACTTTGGCAGCCTGCATCCGGTATATATCAGCATCAATCTGTATTTCACGTTCAAGAGCTCCGACAATATCTACGCGAGTTATCTCTTTCAATAATTCTATACGATCCTGAGCCTGCTCACCATATTTTTTAAGCCGTTCCAGGTCGTAATTGCCTGATAACTGGATATACATAATGGGGATTTCCGAGAAGTCAATTTCTGCTACATCAGGCTGTGAAGGCAGGTTATTCGGAAGATCGGTACGCGCTTTATCCACGGCATCTTTCACTCTCTGCTTAGCTTCAGCAACAACCACATCGGTATTGAATTCGACAACAACTATCGAAAAATCCTGCAGCGAACTGCTTGTAATCTTTTTCACGCCGGCAACACCTTTTAACTGCTTTTCAATGGGCCGGGTTACCAGGTTTTCCATGTCGGTAGGCGAAGTTCCCGGATAAACTGTGTTTACCATAACGGTTGGTATTACAATTTCGGGGAACTGCTCCTTGGGAATACGCAAATAGCTTACAATCCCAAGCAGAGATATAAAGATCGCCAATACATAAACGCTGGTTTTGTTATCAATAGCCCAACTGGTGGCGAAAAATTCTTTGAACTTATTTTTTTCCATAAAATATGTTTTTTCTTTTATCCTGACATTAAGCCTGAATGCAGAATAATGACAAGATTATTTAACTGATGGCAAAGAAGATAAAGATTATTTGATACTTAAAGGCTGCCCTTCTATCAGCGAATTAAAACCAGTACTGATAATTTTGTCACCAGCCTGCAAACCTGAAGTTATTTCAGCCAATCCATTGTATGTCTGGCCTAATTCAACTTTTTGTTTGTGAGCAACAGTTTTCCCGGCTTCTTCACGTGCTACAAAAACATACTTGCCATCCTGTGAATCCTTTACCAGGTTAACAGGTAAAACAAACGCTTTCTTATTCTGATAATCATTAATTTTTACCACAGCAATCATGTTAGCTCTATATTCCACCTTACTGGCACCCAGGTGAATTTCAATCTGGAAGGAACGGTTCGAAGGATTGATATACTTACTTGAGAATACAATCTTTGATTTCAACTCCTGGTTAAAATCAGGAAAAGAAACAAGGACATCATTCCCAACTTTTACTTTAGGCGCATATACTTCTGCTATGTCGGCCATAATTTTTACACTACTAAAGTTCACTACCCTGAATACAGGAGTAATTCCTGCCGCTGCCATCTGCCCTACTTTTACACCGACCTCTTCAATAGTTCCGTTTATGGGAGCTTTAATTTTATACATCTCTATCTGCTGATGCAAGGTTGCCAGGTTTTTTTCGAGTGATTCCTTGTTATTTTTAGCTGTCAGATATTGTACTTCAGATCCGATTTGCTGATCCCATAACGACTTTTGTTTCACAAACAGATTAGTTGCAAAATCAAGTTGTTGCTTCACTCCTGCAATTTGTTGCTGAATTACATCATCATCTAGTTGTGCAAGCACCTGCCCTTTGCGGACAGCATCTCCTTCTTTTACATAAACGGCTGTGACCACGCCCGGCATTTGCGGCGCAACAGCTACATTGTCCTGCCCGTCAACGCTACCCTGGACTTCGATATAGTGGTTAAATTCGGAAGGTTGAACTTCAGTAACCATTACATCCGAATATTTAATGTTTGTACTGTCTGTAACCTTAAGTTCGCTCTCAAGTTTCTTAATTTGGTCTGCTATCTGATCTTGTTGTTTTTTCAGTTTATCCAGCTCTGCTCTTTTATCAACATTGCTACTGCAGGCTGCGAAAAGCAGAAGCAGGCTGAAACTAAGGCTTAGGTAAAGAATATTGGTTTTCATCGTTGTTAATTTATCTTTTGATTAATTTATTGTTTTTAGATGCAGGATTCTTTATTAGTTGTTCAAGAGTTTCTCGAGCTTGTTCTTTGAAACCAGCAGGGTATATAATGCCGTGAAATAATTCTTTTGTGAATTGAGGTATTGATTCTGGGCATTTGTGACATCCATACTGGACGAGAGTCCTTCTTTATATTTTATCAGAGTTTTATCATAGATCCTGCTAGTGAGTTCAATATTTCTTTTCTCACTTACAAATTGATCATATGCTGAAGTAAAGCTGTTCCGTGAATTTATGTAGTCCAGTTCAAGTCCCTGGGCCACATTGTCCTTGGTGTTTCTGATCTTTTCCAGTTCCATAACCCGCTGCTGAACCATTACATTCCGCTGTCCGCTGGAGAAAATGGGAACATTTAATGATAATCCTGCCATATCTTTCATCGTAAAATCAAATTCAGACTTTTTTGCGTTCTCTGTGTGTTTGTAAAAGGCGGCAAGAGTAGGCAGATAGGCACTCTTCTGCCTTTTCAGATTCAACATTCCGGCTTCTTCCTGGTTTTCCATGATCTTATAGCTGATATGATTTTGAACATGGAACTGTTTTGCAACTATTAAAGTTATATCCGAGTCATTAATAACATTATCGAGGTTATCCGTGAGGATGAGTGATTTTTCGTATGGAATTCCAAGCTGGAATTTTAACAGGTCATACGATGCTGATACCTGGTTTTCAATGGTTCTTATTCCATTTTCAAGGGTATGTACTGTAAGTTCAATTTGGTCAACATCCGTATTTTCAATAAAGCCCTGCTGATTCATCGCTTTCATATCGCCAAGCGTTTTCGTAATATTGACCAGCGATTGATTGAGAATTTCCTTGTTGCGCTCCATGAGAAGCACCATGTAATAGGTATTTGCAACTGATTCTTTCAGATCAGCTGTAGTTGACTGAAGACTGTTTTGCGATATCTGCAAAAATACCTTGGTTGCCTGAAGCCCGACAATGTATTCGCCACTAAAAATAAGTTGCGACACATTTAGATTAAAAGTTGCATTATCGGGAACCCCAAGTTTTATTAGAGCTAAATAGGGGTTCTGGAAAATGGAATCGCCGGGGACTCCAGTCGGCACAGCTGCTACGGTGCCTTTCTCCCTATGGTCAGCTATTACCGTACCGCCAAAATTTACTACGGGAACATTGAACAAGTGTGTATATGTGCCGGCGGCACTCACCTGGGGCAATCCTATTGCCTTTGTTTCCCAGATTTTTTTCTTGGCAATTTCGATATCCAGTTGAGCATTCTTCATACCCGAATTATGCTGAATTGCATATTCCTGAGCCTGTTGCAGGCTTAAAGAAATAGTTTCAATATTTTTGTCCTGTGCCATCACACTTATTTGCAACGCAAAGAGCAGCAAAACCGACAGCAATGTTGTAGTGATTGGTAATTTCATAGATCAGAGATTGATATTTGACTTTTTTATTTGTTTTTCATAATAGGCAAGTCCCTCAGCGTTAGCTATTCCACGGATATGGTTATCGAACATTACCAGGAACACTTTTTCGAACCCAAAATTTACCGACTCTAAAAATTCCGGATTGTGAACATCAACAAGTTTCTGTATGTAAAGCCTGGCCACCAATTCAATATCAAGGTCGGTACGGTAAATTCCTTCAGAAATCCCCTGCGCAAAATTTTGTTTAACCTGTTCGAACACATGGTCGCGTTTCTTTATGACAAACTCACGGAAGATGGCCGGGTAATATTTTTGAAGTTCAAAGGCATTGATAGGATTCAAATCTTTCATTTGATTGCTTACATTCCGGCTAACAGCCAGGAGAACGTCAATTGCATTTAATTTTTTTTCTTCTTCGCTGAGGCAAACAGTACTTTCTTTTGCCAGCATATAATTGAGAACCATCTCAACCAAGTCTGTTTTATTAGCAACATATTGGTAAATCGTTTTTTTCGACATTCCCAATTCCTTTGCAATATCATCCATCGAAACACTGCGGATACCGTTTTTTCTAAACAACCTGAGGCTTTCAGATAAGATGTGGTCCAATTTTTCGTCCATTATTTTTAAATTATGAGTCGCAAAATTACATCATTTATAAACACCGGAAACGTTTTATGTAAAAATTGTTTCCATTGTATTTACCGGATTAACTGTATCGGAAATATCAAGGTTTTTTTATTGTTCGGCAAAATTCAAAATAATCCAATTGTCAGACAATTGAAAAACGGTGAATGCCGGCAATTGAGCGGTAAACGGGCGGGGTGTAAGGTGGAAGGAAATGTGGGATGTCGGATTTACGATGTCTAATGTCGGATGTGCGATGTCGGAAGTTGGAATAACTTGATATTGATTCTGTTTTGTAAAATCCAAAATGATAAAAACTCGTCTTCAATAAGTCCCCTGGGGTTTGGGGTAACTTGCCAACGTAAAATGCAAAGTGAAAAGTGAAAAAAGCAAAGTGAAAAATTCAACGTGAAAATAAATACCCGTGTACAATAAGCCCCCATGGGGTTTAAGGTAATGTGTCAACTCAAAATGCAAAAGTCAAAATGTTAAGGGCAAAGGACTAAATATTAGTAATTGCTCGTCCGCGATAAGCCCCCACGGCTTGCCTGGTGCAAACAGGGGTTTGGGGTCTCTCGTCATCTAAAAATGCAAAAGCCAAAATATTAAGGGCAAAGGACTAAATATTAGTAATTGCTCGTCCGCGATAAGCTCCCACGGCTTGCCTGGTGCAAACAGGGGTTTGGGGTCTCTCGTCAACTCAAAATGCAAAAGCCAAAAACCGAGTTGCTATGTCAGCCTTTTCACATCCAACATCCAACTTTCAACATCCGACTTCCGACATCAAATATCCGACATCGCACATCCCACATCGAACATCTCACATTCCGACTTTATATCTTCCTTTTCCGGAGTGAGGTAGAAATAGTTAATAACAAGAAAAGCCCTGCCACCAATACAAATACCCGACCTATATAATCGCCATACTTTACATAAAACGTAATCTTATCATTGGCATTAATCTTCTGACGAATGACTGCCGGAACCCAATAAGCCGTTCGTTGCGAAATATCGCCACGCTGATTGATAAAGCACGAAATCCCTGTGTTAGCCGAACGGGCAATGCTGCGCCTTGTTTCAATAGCCCTGAGAACTGAAAAAAGCATATGTTGCCGGTGACCGGGCGTGTTGCCCCACCAGCCATCGTTGGTAATTACAAAAATTACATTGGCGCCGTTCATGATAAAACGAGTCATAAATTCACCATACACTGATTCGTAACAAATACAAGGTGCGACTTTAAGATTGTCGCTTATATCAAACGGCGTCTGATCCGGGTTTACACCCAGGCTGCCGGTTGTTCCTCCCAGGTCGATAGCAAACTTTTCCATAAAGGGCAGATAGTGTAAAAAAGGCATCTCTTCCACTCCTGGTGTTAGTTTTGATTTGTGGTATTTCTGTAATGCACCGTCATGAGAAACATATAATGCTGTGTTGTAAGAATCGTAATATTGATTTGCATCTATGAACTTTCGGGCAGATGGAGTTAACGGTTCACCGGGCTCGAATATTTTTCGCGATGAAATACCGGTGATTACGTTCATTTTTGCATAGCTTCTGTTGAATTTCCTGATACGATTTATACTGGGTGAAAGTTCAATTCGGTCTTCAAAAACATATTCCTGTATGGCGCTTTCGGGAAATACGGCAAAATCAGTAAGGCTATCTGATTTTTCGGCAGCAAGGGCTAACATTCGTTCAGTAACCACCATAGGATCAAGATTATATTCTTCATTATAAGGGTCAATATTTGGCTGAACAACTACAACATCCACAGGGTTTATTTTCTCAGTATATTGGTTGTACATTATAACAGAGATGATCATCGGAACACTAATGAGTATAACTGTCTCACACATACGGACCCAAACACTTCGGTTACTAATTTTTTGCATGATCCTGTCACGGACAAAAAAGAAGATTAAAATATTCACCAGCAAAATCCATAGCGAGCCGCCGAAAATGCCAGTGTATTCATACCATTGGATCAATTTCGGGTAAGCGGCAAACCCATTCCCAAGGTTGAGCCAGGGGAAATTGAGATCCCAGCGCAAGTGAATGTATTCAGCGGTAAGTACATATCCAATTAATGCTGTATAAGCCGCAGATACTCCTGAAAGCCTTCGATGAGTAATATGAAACAGGTAAAATGCTCCCCCAACAAGTGATGTATTTACAAGAATTGTCGCCACAATACCTATTGGTGTTGAAATAGCTACCCACCAGGTTGTAAGCAGTACCCAAGTGGAAATGGAAAGAATTATATAGGGTATCATGCCTGATGCATGGTTGTTCCCACGGTTTTTCCATTGTTCGTATTCCACAACCAGCAGGGGAACAAAACCAAAAAATAACAAAAACGGGAAACCGCGTTCGGGCCAGGCTGCGCTTAATAATAAACCTGAAAGTAGTGAGAGGAGTATTTTATGTAAACGTTTCATTTTTAAAAGATAGAATGGCAAAGGTAATAATTTGAATGTTAGAATATCATTCAAGTCTTAACCGCAAAACAACAAGCAGATTTCATTATGAGAACTAAATTTGATATACAGATGGTTTAATTCATTTGTGTTAATTGATTCAAAATTCAAAACCAACATAGTATTACCAACAAAACAGTAAAATAAATATTGGCTCTGATTGAAGAGTTTGAAGTCGAAAGCCGGAAGGATGCAATATTAATCTATCCTTGCTCCTTACCAGATCTGAAATAATGCACAACCTGAGACTCTATACTCCGGCTCCTGACTTCCACCTTCAGGCTCCCGACTTCTGTCTTCAATAAACTGAACTAAAAAAGCATATAATTTTATCATCCGACAATTTGATTTTAAGTAATTTCGCCAATTGACTTTAATCCTAAATCTTTCGAACCATGTTAAAACGCTTAATCACCATCATGTTATCCCTGGCATTTTTTGCGGCTTTTACCAGCAGTTGCAAACAGAAGCCGGCAAGCACCAATTCAGCAAACGACACAACCTCTATGAGCGAAATGCAAAAAAAAGTAAACGAATATGCCGTAGTTAAACTTACTACCGACCTGAGTAAACTTACAGAAAGGGAAAAGCAGATGATACCCATTTTGCTTGATGTAGCACAGATCATGGATGATATTTTCTGGGAACAGACCTGGGGAGATAAAAATGCATTGATGGATACCATTAAAGATCCGTATGCGAAACAATTTGTTGCTATAAATTATGGCCCATGGGACAGACTCGATGGGAACAAGCCTTTTATCGCTGGTATAGGCGAAAAGCCTAAAGGTGCTAATTTTTACCCGGTCGATATGACAAAGGAAGAATTTGAAAAATGGAACGATCCGAATAAAACAAGCCAGTACACCTTAGTGGTTCGTAATGAGGATAAAAGCCTGAAGAGCGTTTGGTATCATGAAGCATACGCGGAAAAAGTAAAAAAAGCCGCTGAATTGCTATTAAAAGCTGCTGACCTTGCGGAGGATGCAGGTTTGAAGAAATACCTGACCCTGCGTTCGAAAGCTTTGCTTACCGACGATTATTTCGCCAGCGATATGGCATGGATGGATATGAAAACCAACACCCTGGATTTGGTTGCCGGGCCTATCGAAAATTATGAAGATGAACTGTTTGGTTACAAAGCAGCACATGAAGCTTCAGTCCTGGTTAAAGATAAAGAATGGAGTGCAAAACTGGCAAAATACGCAGCCATGCTTCCTGAATTGCAAAAGGAACTGCCCTGCGATCCGAAATATAAAAAAGAAGTCCCGGGCACCGATTCCGACCTGAACGCCTATGATATTCTTTACTACGCAGGAAATTCCAATTGCGGAGGGAAAACCATAGCCATAAACCTGCCGAACGACGAAAAAGTCCAGTTAGCCAAAGGTAGCCGTAGGTTGCAGTTAAAAAATGCCATGCAGGCAAAATTCGACAAGATATTAGTTCCTATTTCAGATGTTCTCATCGATCCGGCTCAACGAAAGAATATTAAGTTTGATGCTTTTTTCGGGAATGTAATGTTCCATGAAGTATCACACGGACTTGGGATTAAAAACACAATTACAGGCAAAGGAGTTATACGCAAAGCGCTTAAAGAGCAATACTCGGCATGGGAAGAAGGCAAAGCCGATGTAGTTGGATTATGGATGGTTAGCTGGCTGATTGGAAAAGGTGAACTTACAGGAATTACAGTCGAGGATGCATATGTAACTTATATGGCTGGCCTTATTCGTTCAGTGCGTTTTGGCGCAGCCGAAGCTCATGGAAAGGCTAATATGATGTGCTTCAATTTCTTTGAGGATAAAAATGCATTTTCACGCAATGCCGATGGCACTTTTAAAGTAGATATTGAAAAAACACGCCAGGCAGTCAACGAATGGAGTGCTTTTATTCTCAGCATTGAAGGGGAAGGCGATTACACTAAAGCAGTGGAGTATATGAAGGAAAACGGTAAGGTTCGTCCTGATCTTCAGGCTGGCCTCGATAAGCTGAAGACGGCCAATATCCCAAAAGATATAGTGTTCGACCAGGGGAAAGTGGCATTGGGACTTTAGATAGTGAAGGCGAGAAGTGGTGATGGGTTGAGGGCAATGTCCTATAGTTAAGCATTAGCTGATTTAAAAACAAGGATTAACGATTTAAGATTTTAGATGTACATAGTTGATTTAAAGAAACTTCGAAAATCAAAAATCGATGTTCCTTGTTCAATATTCAAATGAAACATCCTTAACTATACGACATTGGGGTTGAGGGAGCGAGTGGGGGAAAGTGAATAACTAAGAGTGAATAGACCTACATGGTAATTATCGCGCTAATAGGAACTAACATAAAGAATGCGGAAATTTGGGGCTCTCTTTAGCAAGTAAGCCAATCACACATTGAAGGGGAATACCTCGTTGAATAGACTGGTTCTGCTTATCCGTAGCGCGATTTCTAGACCCATGAGGCCGTATGAAAGTTTACAATGTCAATTGCGACAAGGGAAAGCAGGCAAAAGGTTTTACCCCCTCCTAAACATTGATAAAATGGCAAAGAAAGCTCAAAAAGTAAAAAGTATTTCTGCCTGGCGCGCGTTTTATTTTCTAACGCGTGCCGCTACTACCAACCCCCATTTCTACTCAGTTCCAACAAATCTCACCTTCTGATGCATTTGCATTAGTACCATTCTGACATAGCACCTTTGCCTATTTTACTTCATAAAAGCCTGCCTCACCCTGGCGGCATATCACGACAAAAGAAAGTTAATATCAACCGAAAATAGTAAAACATGGCTTATTGGTTCAAAGAAACCAACAGTCATTATGTCTTTTAATCAGCATGTTTCGTAATAAAATCAACTGAATGTGGTATTCCGGTGACCGGTTCCCAAAAAAGCTTATACCTGAAGCTGCAGACTTCTAATTTTTCAGGAATAACTTCTATCAGTATATAGTTTTTATCCCGGTCAGGATAGAATATTTTCCAGCCATCTTTCCAATATTTTGCTTTTTTAGCAGGAGTATCTACCAGCCGGGCTTTACCGGAAACGGAGACATAACTCTTCCCTTTGGTATCGTAATAATAAACCACCACATTGGGGTTATGTAGTATATGATTTGTTTTCCTGCTGCCTCTGGTTGTTCCCAGCCAGATAACCCAATCGTTTTCTGGTGAAAAGGGTGACATTTCCCTTGCGTAAGGTTGCCCTTTTTCATCAACAGTTATTAATACCTGGCATCGGGCTGAGTCAACAATAGTTCGTGCTGTATATAATAAACTATCATATGATATGGGTTGGTAGGGCAAGCCTTTATTTTCCTGGGCTGCCAATGGAGTTGTTGAAAGCAACAGTGCAGTATATGCACCGTATGCTATCAGGCGACATTTGTTTTTCATAATTGCTCCTTTCTGTTTTCGACAATTTATACATGATGAAGAAACGTTAATATTACTCACTAGCTTGTAGAATAGTATCGAAATCCGAACGACAGAACCAAGACATCTAAATTACATATATGACGCTAAAAGCAAATTAAAATTCCATAACAATTACCCGATGTCGCTTTTCTTCGTTTGCGCGCAACGTATTTTCTGATACATGCGGTCTAATACTTTGTAGAACTCCCCTCTGTGCGAATCATCTCCTGTCGCGAGCGGATAAAATCATTGTTCACAATATATTCTTCACTTTAGGTCCTCCCAACATTCACCCTCCTCTTTCTATTCACCATAACCTTCGCCAGGCAAACATTCCTCACCGCATCATTCCTGTTTTCAAACCTTTGGAGATTCCGAATATCTGAAATTCCTCTCTGCGCTGCTGATGATGCTATTTATATGTGTATTGATAATCCATTCGCTTGCTGACCAATAAATTATCAACCTTTTACCCTGTGTTGTTTAGTTATTTAGCCTTTAAAAGTAACTAACCATATAATTGCAGGTATCCACGGACATTTTTCATCCAATTTCAGATTTGCGGGAAATTTCTAATCCCATTCCCGCCTTTTTCTTATTATATTTGTATAAGAAAGATATGACCCTTGTCAGAATAGCCTCCGGATTTAGTACCGAAAATATAATTTTGATATTTGAAACAGGAACATCAGTGTTCATTGCAATAAAAAGAAGACAAACAACATATAAATATAAACCTTTAACAATTTCATTTATGAAAAAGTCTGTACTGATTATTTTCATGGTTCTTGTTTTACTAAGAACCGAGGCACAGGACTACCTGATTTCATTTGCCGGAGCAGGCGATACTTCTGTTGTAAGCAATGTTAAAGTTGATAACCTGACAACCGGAGCCACTGTTACGCTAAATGAGGGAGATATTTTACATTTAACCTCAACCGTGGGAATTGGCACCCTGAAACCCGGTAACGGTCATTTGCAGATTTATCCAAATCCTATGGCAGAGCATTCAATGTTAACATTTGTTGCACCGCAAGAAGGCACTGCGATTATATGCATTGTTGATTTATCAGGAAAAACTGTTTATCAGTACATTACCAGGCTCTCACCGGGAATACACAGCTTTAGAGTCTCAGGTATAAACCAGGGTATGTATTTATTAAAAGTTATCGGCGAAAACTATAACTATTCCACAAAGCTTATAAGTCAATACAGCCCGCAAAGCGAGGCAAGAATTGAGTATTTTTCTTCTGTTAAAAGCACAATAGGTAACCACCAAAAGAGCGCTGCAACCACTATTGATATGCCCTATGCCGATGGCAATATTTTAATGTACAAAGGTACTTCAGGGCAGTACAGCGCCGTAGTTACCGATGTGCCAACAGGCAGCAAAAAAACAACTTTTCCGTTTTTCGCATGCACTGACAGCGATGGCAACCATTATACAACGGTACAAATAAGTAGCGGAAAATTCTCCCAGACCTGGATGGCAGAAAACCTGAAAGTCGGAACCGGAATCGACGGCACTATGATACCAACCGACAATGGTATTATCGAATATTATTGTTATAGCGACAGTGTTAACCTATGTGGCATATATGGAGGTTTGTATCGATGGGATGAGATGATGAAGTACACTGAGATTGAGGGTTCCCAGGGTATTTGCCCTGATGGATGGCACATCCCGACCCACTTAGAATTTTATGACCTTGAAAATTTCCTTGGCGGACTATCCATAGCAGGAGGCAAACTGAAAGAGGCCGGAACGACTCATTGGAACGCAAATAATGTAGGAGCAACAAATGAAACCGGCTTCACTGCTCTCCCTGGTGGTGAAAGAGAGGCATGGGGTGGAAGTTACACACGACTCGGTATTACATCATTTTTCTGGTCTTCTTCACCAGGTACGCTTGGAGGGTACTCCTGGTATCTGGCTGTTAACAACTTCGAGGCAAGAACTTATAGGTCGGATGACCAACGCGAACAGGCTTATTCCTGCCGTTGTATTCACGACTGAGGTGCCAGGAATCATACCTAATAACAGAGGATAAAATACACCAGCCAATATATGTGAGCTTTATGGAGTCGTTCAGCTCCACTTTATTGTCAGGTGTTTTCAAAAAGAAACCAGTAAACTTTAACTAAACGGCAGCCGGGCAATATTAAGCTTCCTGGTTCAGAGAAAGGTTGAACTAAAACACTAAAACGAAATTTAAATATTAACTCTGACAAAATACGAGTTCTGTTAGCACACATCTTACCTATTAATGCATGCGGGCTAATACTTCGTATGCCCCCGGTGTGATATATTTCCTGTTGCGAGCGGGTAAAATCAATGTTCACCAAATATTCTTCACTTTACGCCTTCCCCACTTCCTTTTAGCCTTAACCTAAGCCAGGTAAACATAACGAACCGTATCAATCCTGTATCGAATTTATCAACCGGCTCATCATTACCTTTCCAGCCTGGTAATCATTCCCTTTAACACAGTTAAACAAACAACTATTTAAACTAATTTCATCAATTCAACCAATATGTTTATTTCGTATTTTTAACTTCCTAAAAAAATAACAATCTGATCATACCTATTCAACCTTAGAGATTTACAATAGAATAATTCTGTCATTCCTGTAAATTAGTTATTAGCAATTTAAAAATGAAAACAATTTTAGATACAAAAAATGAGCTGCCTGAAACTCTTCAGCAAAATGAGGTTGAAAAAGGTACTCCCCGGAACAATGAAAAAGTTGAAGCATTTGCAGAACTTGAACGGGGCATGTATGCAGCGCTGGAGACATATTCCAATGTTAACCGGGGCAGCGGGCATAATTCGATGGTGACCACGCAGCTATTCGAGCAGGCGAGGGACTTCGTCCTGAAATATCTGAATCTGAACAAAGGCAGATACGTGGTCATTTTTTGCACACCCCGGAGAGCAGCAGTTCTTATGAAGCTTATTAAGCCGGAAAACTACCAGATCGTGTCGAGCCTGGACATGGGTCTTTCATTAGGTGTAAGGGCAATGGCTGTAAAAAGAAAAGCATTGCCTGGAGGCGCTCCTTTCCATTCAGGTGGAGGAACTACCAGGCTTGTCTCAAAAGATTGGGTGATCTGGGCCAATGCACCCGACAAGTTCGAGGCCGGCACACCCGCCATCGTTAACATCATTGCTTTTGCCAAAGCATTGCTCCAGATACAACAATCAGGCAAAGGCATCTTTATGAATTTGGCCGATGAAAAGCTCACAACCGCCGGGATACTGTATTATGACGAACTTGAGAAATATTCCGGGCGTGAACTCTTGGTGGAGCTCAGGAAAACTCTGATAGGTCGTGACGTTCGTGTCCCAACGCTGGAAGGAGCCCAACCCTTTATCAACCTTGACAACAGCGCCAGCACTCCGACATTTGCTCCAATCTGGAACACTTTTCGGCAAACATGGCGATTATCAGGACATATTAATCATGAAATTATTCATGAGGTGAAGTCCATTTGCGCGGGAGTACTGGGTGCACCCCAGGGTATTTATGATGTGATCTTTACTTCCAATACAACCGAAGCCATTAACCTTGCAGCCGAAAGTCTGAGCCGTAAAACCGATGATGGCACTGAGCCGGTTATACTAAACACACTTCTCGAACACTCCTCGAACGATCTGCCCTGGCGCATGGTTCCCAACTGTTCCCTTATCCGACTGTCGGTGGATGAGGATGGTTTTATTGATTTGAACGAACTGGACACGTTGTTGAGCGCATACAATCAGAAGGTTCAGTATGGAAATAAGCGAATCAAGCTTGTTGCAGTGAGTGGCGCTTCTAATGTGTTAGGGGTATGCAACAATTTAGAAGAGATAAGCCGGACTGTTCATCAGTATGGAGCTCGTCTCCTGGTAGATGCGGCACAGTTGGTCGCTCACCGCAAGGTTAATATGGAAGGATGCGGAATTGACTATCTTGCCTTTTCAGCCCATAAAGTTTATGCACCATTTGGTTGTGGTGTCCTGGTGGTGAGAAAAGGACTGCTTAATTTCAACAATACAGAACTGCAGTTGATCCAATCGTCAGGAGAAGAAAACGCAGGGGGCATCGCAGCATTAGGTAAGGCCCTTGTGCTTTTACAACGGATTGGCATGGATGTGATCCGGGAGGAAGAACAGGCTTTGACAGCACAGACTTTGCGTGGTCTGGGGCAAATACATGGTCTCACGATATACGGGATAAAAAACCCGGAATCGCCAGGATTTCCCCAAAAGCTTGGTGTTGTTGTATTCGGTCTGAAAAACATGATGCCTGGCCGGGTGGCTAAAGAACTGGCCTTGCAGAGCGGAATCGGTGTACGCTATGGCTGTCATTGCGCTCATATTATAATCAAACATCTTCTCCGCATCAGTCCCTTTCTGGAGCGTTTCCAGCGCCTGATTCAGACGTTGTTCCCAAGGTTAAGGTTACCCGGACTCGTCAGGATGAGCCTTGGCATCGAAAATAGCGAAGAGGATGTTGACAGATTGATACAGGTTTTGAACCAGGTTGCCAGTCCGTCCCGGGACATAGCCGACAGGAACATCGCTACTGGAAAGAAAGTCGCACCCATGTTGAGACAGGCCGAAGTACAACAGCAAATGAATGATTTTGCCAGGGAAATAACCACGAGAGTATATTCCCAACTTTAACGGAATTGGGTTAACCGTACGAAGCGAGATCAGGGGAGTTGACTTAGCGAAGCCCCGTCTGCGTCGGGCAGGCTTTGCCTGATGCAAGCAGGGATTACTCCAGGGTAATATGCGGCATGTATTTGTTTGTCAAAGATTTAGGCGAACTGATTATTTGCAATTATAGTTTTTCTGAAAGGTGTTATCCGGTAATTTATTAGTTTCCGCTAAATTTGGGTTATGATTAAAAGCACAAATAATAGGCTTCCTTCACTAATTCCGAACTCCGATAGTAAAAGCGTCGCTCTTTGGGCTGGTCCGATTGTCTCTTTTTTAATTATTTTCTTTTACCATCCCGATATTTTGCATCCGGAAATTGGATATACCCTGGCTATTGCAGCATGGATGGCAATATGGTGGATATCCGAAGCCGTACCTCTGGCAATAACTTCACTGCTCCCTGTTGCTCTTTTCCCGCTTCTGGGCGTTATGGATGGACAAACCGTTTCATCGGCCTATTTCAATTACGTTATTTTCCTTTTTATCGGAGGATTTCTAATGGCACTTGCCATGCAGCGGTGGAATCTTCATAAACGGATTGCTTTGAGCATCCTAAGCATTACTGGTACCGGGAAATCAAGGTTGTTATTGGGTTTTATGCTTACAACAGCCTTGCTGAGCATGTGGATGTCGAATACAGCAACATCAATGATGATTATTCCAATCCTGTTATCTGTTCTGATGGAAATTGAACCTGAACCTTCTAAAAAAAGATCCTTCTCCACCGGCATTTTGCTCGGAGTGGCATATAGTGCATCAATCGGAGGAATTATGACCCTGGTAGGAACGCCACCAAATCTTTCGTTTCTCCGAATTTACCAGGTAATGTTTCCCCAGGCTCCGGCAATTACATTTCTACAGTGGATGTTGTTTGCTGTTCCGGTTGGAATTCTACTGATTGGCGCTGCCTATATTTTATTGTATTTGAAATATGCCAGAGGAAGTAAGACTAAGTCAGTAAAAGATTTACCCATCAGACAGATGAGAAAAGATCTTAGCCCCATGAGCAGGGAAGAAAAAATAGTACTGGTAAGTTTTCTTTTAATGGCTTTGCTATGGATCACACGCTCTGACATTGAAACCGGAACAACTACGATAAAGGGTTGGGCATCCTTATTTGGTAATCCGGCATTTATCAATGATGGTACTATAGCCATAGCTCTGTCGCTTCCACTTTTTATGATCCCTTCAAAAAGCAGTCCCGGATCCAGGATTATGGATTGGGAAACGGCCAGTCATCTGCCCTGGGATATAGTTTTGTTGTTCGGGGGCGGGTTTGCTTTGGCCAATGGATTCAGGGATTCGGGACTATCGCTTTGGCTGGGAAGTCAATTGCAGGGGCTTTCAGTTTTACACCCGATAATTATCATATTGATTATCTGCCTTATCGTCACCTTTTTAACAGAGTTGACCTCCAATACTGCAGTTACTGAAATGATTCTGCCGGTGCTTGCTGGCATGGCAATTGCCACGCACATACATCCGCTATTTTTAATGGTTCCTGCAACCTTATCGGCCTCGATGGCGTTTATGCTACCTGCTGCAACCCCTCCCAATGCGATAATATTTGGAACAAAACGCGTTACAATTCTTGAAATGGCTAAAACTGGTCTCTTATTAAACCTGCTTGGTGCCGTTATCATTACATTTGTTTTCTATATAATTGGTTCAGCCGCTTTTAAAATTAATCCGGGGGAATTTCCATTGTGGGCGATTCCCTCAATAAAATAAGATTTCCCCAAATCATGTGAACCGTTCTTTCTGACGCTTTCAAACTTTTTATCTTCAATTGTTATATAATCGGGTAAATTTTGTAACTTATTCTGGCTTTTCACGTCTCAACGTACAAGCACACTTTATTTAGTAATGCTGACATTATATAATAATAAGGGTATTCTTCGTTTTTGTAAACGATACCTTATTGTTAATTAAGCTTTTGGCATTCCAGCATAAAGCATGAACCCGATTAAATGAGAAAAATAAGTTTTTAGAGGAATTTTTTAAGAATACAATTCTTAAGGTCACGATAAACAACAAAGACATGATCCGTCTGAAAGAAATTAATAAATCATACATAACAGGCAATAATTCGTTACACGTTCTGAAAGGGATTGACCTTCATATACGGGCTGGCGAGTTTGTGTCCATAATGGGATCGTCCGGGTCTGGTAAGTCAACCCTGCTGAATATACTGGGCATCCTCGACGGGCACGATTCAGGGGAATATTATCTTGACAATACGCTTATCGGTAGCCAAAGTGAAACAAAAGCTGCCGGGCTGCGCAACCAGTATATCGGGTTTGTCTTCCAGTCATTCAACCTGATTTCGTTTAAAAATGCGATGGAAAATGTAGCGCTGCCACTCTATTATCAAAACGTTAACCGAAAAAAACGCAATCGCATTGCCATGGAATACCTTGAGCGCATGGGACTTGCCGAATGGGCTGAACATATGCCCAATGAATTATCAGGCGGGCAGAAACAACGCATTGCCATCGCACGTGCCCTGATTTCAAAACCAAAGGTAATACTGGCTGATGAGCCTACCGGGGCTCTCGACACCACCACTTCTTTTGAAGTAATGCAGATTCTCAAGGAAATTAATAAAGAGGGCATCACTATAATTATTGTAACCCACGAAAATGATATTTCTCATATGACCAATCGCATTATCCACCTGAAAGACGGACTAATTGAGAAGGAGGTTTTAAATGGGAAGAACCAGCTAATTGCTAACAATTAAACATAAAATAGAGATCCAATAAGTGCGTAGTGCTATATGCACTGTACTAAGCACCAGGGACATCAATAGAATAAATAGAATCAGAAAATAAGTTACCAACAACCAGCGAAATGTTCGATACGGATAAATGGCAGGAAATCTTCAGTACCATTAAGAAGAACAAACTCAGGACCTTCCTGACGGGCTTCAGCGTGGCATGGGGAATTTTTATGCTGATGATCCTGCTAGGATCAGGAAATGGTTTGCAGAAAGGTGTAGAGAAAGAATTTGAATCCTCGGCAACCAACACCATCTGGGTTTGGAGCGGACAAACCAGCCTGCCATACAAAGGCATGAAGCCGGGCCGAAACATTCAACTGGTGAATGAAGATTATGATGCCGTTAAAAAAACGGTTAAAGGAATCGATAAAAGTTCATCGCGTTACAATATATGGGGAACCAACACTTTGTCCTATAAAAAACAATTTGGCAGCTTTAACGTAAGGAATGTTTACCCGGATTATGGTGAAATTGAAAAAATAAAAATCATTAAAGGCCGCTACATAAACCAGCCCGACATCGACGAATTCCGAAAAGTAACCACCATCAGTACTATGGTCGAGGAGGCTTTATTCAAGGGAGAAGACCCTATGGGTAAATACATCAATGTGAATGGTGTTCCGTTTAAAGTGGTGGGAACCTTTACCGACGATGACAACAGGGGCGATGCCAATATGCGCCTGATTTACCTGCCAATCAGCACGGCACAGAGGGTATTTTCGGGCGACAACCGCATCAATACCATTGCATTAACCGTGGGAAATGCCTCTGTTGAAGAAAGCAAACAAATTGAACAGGATGTAAAGAGCAAACTGGCTGTCCTGCATAAATTTGACCCTGCTGACCCGCGCGCCATCTTCACCTGGAACAGCCTTGAAGAATATCAGAAATTTCAGCGTTTATTTTCCAGCATACGGCTTTTTATCTGGATAATTGGTTTCGGAACCATTATTGCCGGCATTGTTGGTGTAAGTAACATTATGATGATCGTGGTAAAAGACCGCACCAAGGAAATCGGAATCCGAAAATCCATGGGGGCTACTCCCTGGAGTATTATCAGCCTTATTTTGCAGGAGTCCGTGCTTATTACCTCGTTTGCCGGTTATTTTGGATTAGTACTAGGGGTTGTTGTTCTTGAAACAATAGGAAGCAAAATAGAATCTAAGTTTTTTTCTCATCCTTCGGTCGATCTTAGTATAGCGCTTTATGCCTTGCTTCTGCTGGTGCTTAGCGGCGCCTTGGCGGGGTTTATCCCTGCCCGGAAGGCTGCTTCTATTAAACCGATTGAAGCGCTGAGGGATGAGTAGAGGATGAAGAAGGGAGAGGCGACAAGGAAAGAGAGTGAGGGAGAGAGTGGGCGAGTGGGAGAAGGGGCGACAGACCGACTTGGAGAAACGAAGAAACCAGCTTGAAACTTTAATAACGTTGAACCCTGAACGCGATCCCGCCATGGCGGGAGAACCCTGAACCTCTGAAACCCTGAGACTTGTAACTCTGAAACATTTCAAACCCTGAAATTTTTAAATTATGTTTGACCTCGACCGCTGGCAAGAAATTATGAGTGCGCTGAAGAAGAATAAACTTCGTACTTTCTTCACGGCTTTTGGTGTGTTTTGGGGCGTGTTTATGCTTGTGATCATGCTTGGTTCCGGAAATGGACTCCGTAACGGTGTTACCGGTGATTTTGGCGACTTTGCGACCAACAGCGTTTTTATGTGGACACGACCGACCAGCATTCCATACAAAGGTCTGCCACGTGCACGGCAATACAATTTTAAAAATGACGATATAGATGCTCTCCGGCGCGAGATTCCCGAAATAGAATACCTTGCTCCCCGAACACAAGGAGGTGGATCAGAGTCGGGTAACAACGTAATGCGTGGCGCAAAATCAGGCGCTTTCTCCGTAATGGGCGACTACCCCGAATGGAACCTGATTGACCCGGTTGTCGTAACTAATGGCAGATTCCTGAATCATGCCGATTTAAAAGAAAAACGCAAGATAGCTGTTATCGGAAACAAAGTTTACGAGGTGTTGTTTGCACCCGGCGAAGAGGCCATAGGCCAATACATACAGATACAGGGCATTTATTTCCAGGTAGTTGGCGTTTTTAAACCCAAAAATACAGGAGTAAATTTTGGCGGCGATAAAGATCAGAGTATTTTTATTCCCTTAACAACTTTTCAGCGGGTTTACAACTGGGGCGATGTAATTGGCTGGTTTGCCTTTACTTCGAAACCAGGTATCCCTGCTTCGGAAGTCGAAGAGAAAGCCGCTGCTTTGCTGAAGCGCCGTCATTCAGTTTCGCCTGACGATCCTCAGGCTATAGGCTCATTCAATATGGAAAAGGAATATAATCAAATGACAGGCCTTTTTCAGGGAATCAATGGCCTGATATGGATTGTGGGCATCGGCACTCTGATGGCCGGAGTGATTGGCATAAGCAATATTATGCTGGTGATCGTTAAAGAACGAACTAAAGAAATTGGTATTCAGCGGGCTATTGGTGCAAAACCATGGAATATAATATCCCAAATTATTACTGAATCAGTTTTCCTGACAACTTTTGCCGGATATGTAGGATTGGTGATTGGGGTGGGAATTCTGGAAGGTGTTAATTATGCGCTCACATCCAGTGGAGCCGAGTCAAACATGTTCAAAAACCCTAACATCGATTTTAATATGGCTGTAACAGCCCTGGTTATCCTGGTAATTTCAGGGGCCGTTGCCGGATTAATACCTGCCCGCAAGGCCGTCAGCATCAAACCTATTGATGCACTCAGATACGAATAAACAATTTTGTTAACCCAAAAAGATCAGCATACATGAAAAAAGTATTGAAAATAGTGATTGGCATTGTTATCCTGGTGGTATTTATTGGTACCATAGGGTATCTTTATAATAAATCACAGGCAAAACCGGTGATATACGATACAACCACCGCCCAGGTTAACAGCATCGTAAAGAAAACCGTAGCAACAGGGAAAGTAGTTCCACGCAAGGAAATTGAGATCAAACCACAGGTTTCAGGAATCATTTCGGAACTGTATGTTGAAGCAGGTCAGAAAGTTAGAAAAGGGGATATGATTGCCAAAGTGCGTATTATACCGAATATGATTAACCTGAATGAGGCTGAATCAAGGCTGAACAGGGCTAAAATCAACCTTGATAACGCGCAACAAAATTATAACCGCCAGAAACCTCTCTATGATAACCGGGTAATTGCTATAGCAGAATTGCAGAATTACGAAGTTGCATTGAAAACGGCACAACAAGATGTGGATGCCGCTGAAAATAACCTTCAGCTTATTCGCGACGGGATCAGCAAAACTTCAGGCGCTGTGAGCAACACCATTATCCGTTCAACCATCGAAGGAATGGTGCTTACTGTTCCGGTAGAAGTAGGCAATTCAGTTATTGAAAGCAACACTTTTAACGACGGTACAACCATTGCTACGGTTGCCGATATGGGTGAAATGATTTTTAAGGGTAAGGTCGATGAATCGGAAGTCGGAAAACTTCATGAGGGCATGGAACTGATCATGACAATTGGAGCCATTGACACCGAAAAATTTACCGCCAAACTTGAGCATATTTCACCAAAGGGCGTTGAGGAAAACGGGGCCATTCAATTTGAAATCCGAGCTGCGGTTCAACTGAAAGACAAACTATTTATACGGGCCGGTTATAGTGCAAATGCCGATATAGTGCTCGAACGCCGCGACAGTGTGCTTTGCGTTCCTGAGAGCCTGGTTAAATACGAAGCAGACACCGCTTCGGTAGAAGTAGAAAAAGCTCCGCAGGTATTTGAGAAAAGGACCATCAAAACCGGCCTGAGTGATGGTGTTAATGTTGAAATTCTCTCAGGTATTACCAAAAAGGATAAACTCAAAATACAAAATGCTCCGGCCACAGGAACTGCGGAGAAAAAATAATATCAATTCCCAAAACCAGCATAAATACTGTAGCTCTTGACTACATCAATCTACCTTGCACCTTTCCAGGGAATTACCGGGGTCACATTTCGAAATGTGTATTCCAGGTATTTTCAAGGTGTTGATAAACTCTATACTCCGTTTTTTACAGCAATTCACACTGATTTGAAGCTACCTCCCCGTAAACTGGCTGAACTTGGCCATATTTCTGAACACGGGGTGGAAGTAGTACCACAGGTTTTGAGCAAAGACGCCGATGAAATAATACGCTTTGCACACTTTTGCGAAAAGCATGGATTTAACGAAATCAACTGGAACCTGGGTTGCCCTTACCCAATGGTAGCAAACAAAAAACGTGGCTCTGGCATGCTGCCCTTTCCTGATATGGTCGATGAAATCCTCGAAACAGTAATGGCTGAAACAGCAATCCGGTTTTCGGTAAAATGCAGGCTTGGCTACCTCTCAAATGAAGAAATATTTCAGTTAATACCAATCTTCAACAAGCATAATATTTCGGAATTAACTATCCATGCCCGCATCGGGCGACAGCTTTATAGTGGAGAACCTGATCTGGATACATTTCAAAAAGCGTTACCAGATATAACAGTTCCGCTGGTTTACAACGGAGATATCTTTTCATTCAACGATTTTCAAAAAGTTCAGAATCGTTTCCCTACCCTCAATGCATGGATGATAGGTCGCGGTTTGCTCGCCGATCCGTTTCTTCCAGCCATTATAAAAGGTTTACCTGTTGCTTCTGATCGCCAGGCGACTATCAGACGATTTATCGATGACCTGTATGTAGGTTATCGCCGGCAATTGAATGATAACCTGGCAGTAATCGGGATTTTAAAGGAATACTGGCATTACCTGGCTGAATCATTTAATGATCCGCACAAGGTTTTTAAGAATATTAAAAAGGTGAAAAACTTTGATGAATATGAGGATGCCGTAGCTTTAGTTTTCAGGGAATTCGAATGGGTGGGATCGGAGAAACCATAGTTTCATGTTGTTAGAACAAGCCTTTATTATCCTTTAAAATCGATTATGTTTTCAGAAATAAAAAACCCCGCCATCACAGCAGGGTTTATATATATTTTCTCCCAATCTCCATTTCTCTCCATCTCCCCTTCTCCCCCTCAACCAGTAATACTTTTATAAATTGTCAACTCCTCCTACTTGGGATCATACGCCCATTTCAGCAAAGTCGATCCCCAGGTAAAACCGCCACCAAATGCAGCAAGGATCAGATTATCCCCTTTATGAAGTTTTGATTCCCATTCCCATAAACAAAGTGGTATAGTTGCAGATGTTGTATTTCCGTATCGTTCGATATTGATCATTACTTTTTCTCTATCCAGTCCCATTCGGTTAGCTACCGCATCAATAATGCGCATATTTGCCTGGTGGGGAACCAACCAGGCCAGGTTTTCCGATTTCAGGTTATGCTTTTCCATCATTTCAACTGAAATATCAGCCATTTTCGAAACTGCCCACTTGAAAACAGTTTGCCCATCCTGATAAATAAAATGTTCTTTGTTATCGACGGTTTCGTGGGTTGCCGGACGTTGCGATCCACCGGCTTTCATATATAAATGATGACGTCCAACACCGTTTGTTCTAAAAATTGAATCCACCATTCCGACATCTTCAATTGAAGGTTCCAGCATTACAGCCGCAGCAGCATCCCCAAATAGCGGGCAAACAGCGCGATCCGTATAATCCGTAATCGATGACATTTTATCAGTCCCAACTATAATTACTTTTTTATGTGTTCCCGATTCAACAAATTTTTGCCCGGCAGTAAGTGCAAAAAGGAAACTGGAGCAAGCAGCATTCATATCAAAGCTGAAGGCATTGGTAATCCCGCATTTGTCGCTGATAATGTTAGACGTAGCCGGAAACAGCATATCGGGTGTAACCGTAGCACAAATTAACAGATCAACATCCTCCGGGCTTGTATTCGTTTTTGCGAGCAGGAGTTTTACAGCCTCAGCGCCCATATCAGATGAAGCAAGGCCTTCGCCTTTTAAAATATGACGTTCACGAATACCAATGCGTGTCATGATCCATTCGTCGGTAGTATCTACCATACGACTCAATTCCTCATTATTAAGAATATATTCGGGGGCATATCCGGCAACGCCGGTAATAGCGGCTCTTAGTTTTGTCATAAGTTTTTATTTTCCAGTTCTAGAGTAATTTGTCAATACGCCTTTATAAATTCCCGGGGTGGGATACTGCCCCTGACTTTGCAGACCAGGAAGATTTATTCCACTAAAAAGCCTCCGTTAAGGTTTAAAAGAGCATGTTTAATTTTGGAAGCAATTTTTGCTTTAAATACATCACGACCAAGTAATACCATATTTTTAATGGCGATATCGTTTGAAATGCCGTGTCCCATAATTACAGCACCATTGATGCCCAGGATAGGAGTTCCGCCATAATTTTCATAATTCAACCGGCGCACATAATCATCCAGCAGGTTCCGGTTCTCCATGATGTTATAAAAGGATTCAACGAGCTTAAGGATAATATTTCCTGTAAACCCATCACAAACAATCACATCAGCTTTGTCCTGAAGTATGTCACGGCCTTCGATATTCCCGATGAAGTTAAAGTCTTTCGATCCCTTCATCAGGTGGTAAGCCGATTGTGTGGTCAGGTTTCCCTTTTCCTCTTCATGTCCGATATTAAGCAGTGCAACCCTGGGATTTTCAACGTGATACACATTTTGCGCATAAATGGAACCAATTAATCCAAACTGGTAAAATACATCAGGTTTGGCATCAGGATTTGTTCCAACATCCACAAGCAGGCTATATCCGCCAACTTCCTGGGGGATAATGGCAGTTGTAAGCGGCCGGACAATGCCCGGAATTGTATTCACACTGAAAATAGAACCTACCAGCATGGCGCCGCTGTTTCCGGCACTGGCGAAGGAATCGATTTTTTTTTGTTTCAGCAAATGGAATCCTACACTGATACTGGCTTCCGGTTTGCGGGTGAATGCTTTGGCAGCATGTTCTCCCATTTCGATAATATCCGGAGCATGCACAATATCAAATACAGCAACATCGCATCCTCGTTCATTTAATAATGAAAGGATTACGGTTTGCTGGCCTATCAAAACGATTTTATCGTCGCGGGAGAGCTCTTTAGCTGCAAGAATAGCCCCATCAATAGCAGCTACCGGCGCAAAATCGCCGCCCATTACATCCAACCCGATTCTCATTTAAAGAACCTTTTGCTAAACATGATTTGCCGAGTTAATGGCAAAATTAAGCTGTTGTATTTTTCTCGATAGCAAGGCGGCCTTTGTAAAAACCACATTCAGGACATACCCTGTGGTAGAGTACCGAAGTACCGCAATTGGAGCAAAGGATAAAGGTCGGTGCCTCAAGTTTATAATGTGTTCTGCGTTTTGCCGTTCTGGTTTTCGAGAACCTGTGTTTAGGATTTGGCATTGTATTATATGTTTAATGTTAATTCAAATTATTTATTGATCAGTCTTAAGTTTATTGAGTGCTTCCCACCGTGGATCGACGGATTCGGTTGGGGTAAGCGTTTCGAGCAGTCGCAGCATGTCAGGATCGCAGGTGCTGTTCCCGTGTTCATCATCAGGATGAATAAGCTGAACCGGCAAACTAAGGTGTATGAACTCGTAAATATACGACGAAAGATCGAACTTATATTCTGTTTCAGGAATTACTACCACATCTTCGCTTTCTTCCAGGTACTCTGCGCCCAGTTTTACGATAAGCCGCTGTGTGTCCGAAACCGGATACATAAATTCATTCGTGCATCGATCGCAGGTTACCAATACTTCCCCTTCGATGGCAATGTTAAAAATCATCATTCGTTCCATCTTTTCGAGGTCAACGGTAACATGTATCTGCCCATGCTGAATTTGCGAAAACTCAAATTGTTCAAAGAACGAATCATTCACCTCAAACTCAAACTGATGATTTCCTGGCTCAAGCCCAACGAACGGAATAGTATATTCTTTGAGGCGGTTCACGGTTGCAACTGTTAAATTGAGGGGCGCAAAATTACGAAATCCTATTTTAAATAACAAACACTTGTTTTGCAGATATTTATTGGCCCAAAGTCCCGCTGATACTGTATAGCTGCTTCCTTGACTGCAAATTAGCCAATTACATGAAATATTATTTTTTGTTATTTTCTTCCGAAATCAG
Source organism: Lentimicrobiaceae bacterium (assembly GCA_041660125.1). Classification (GTDB taxonomy): domain Bacteria; phylum Bacteroidota; class Bacteroidia; order Bacteroidales; family UBA4417; genus UBA4417. Next base: position 5,197 of record JBAZWY010000042.1, on the reverse strand, counting down.
CCGGGATTTCGCCCCAGGCTTTGGTTTCCCATTTCAAAATACGGGTATGGTATGAGTTGTTGTGTAGCCATTCTTCAGCACGATCCACCAGATCAAACAGCTCATTGTTTTTTGCATTCCGTATCAGCTTGGTTTTCGCCTGTTTTTGTTTTATCCACAAGATGGCATTCCGCGAATCACTGTACAATGGCAGGGATAAATTATTCTGTTTCAGCCATGCCAGGCCGGTAACAATGGCAAGAAATTCCCCTATATTATTTGTCCCTTCGGGGAAAGGGCCGCGGTGAAATATTTCCTGGCCTGTAACCATATTTACACCACGGTATTCGAGTATTCCCGGGTTACCACTGCAGGCGGCATCCACACAAATTGCCTGCTTCAGCGGCTCACCGTAAAGTTTACGGAGATCATTGTTTGAGGGAGCTTTCACAGCTTTCCCGAGGTAGTTCCAGGCATTGCTGCCAAAAGCTTTTTTAGCTTCTTCGAGTGTTGTAAAGCCTTTGTACTTTGCACCGGTATAACCATCAACCTGTTTCTTACATTTATCCCATGTATCGAAAATGCCGGTCTGATGGCCTTCCCATACTACATAATATTTGCTCTTTGGTTTTTTCATGGAGGGTGCAAAAGTAGGGGATTTTGCGGATACTCTTTCTATTTGAATTCTTCTCTTACTGTAAAATTATACGATACAGAAAATCTGTAATTTGGTAATCAATGCTAAAAACTATAAATTTGCACAAAACATTGATATGCAAGACCTAATATCTAATAATATAGAGAAAATCAAATCATTGTGCCTGGCTCATAATGTGAAGACTTTATTTGCATTTGGATCGGTATGCACGGATAAATTCAATGATAATAGCGATATTGACCTTCTGATTTCTTTTTACCCTATGGATTATGGTGATTATGCTGATACCTATTTTGAGTTAGCAGATAAACTTGAGGGCTTGTTTCACCGACCTGTTGATCTGGTAACTGACAAGTCTTTATCAAATCCATATTTTATTGATTCTGTTAATCAAACCAAGACTTTGATCTATGGAAACTGAAATTAAGAAGTATTTGTTTGATATAAACGAATCAATTGATTCTATCGAAAAATATCTTGGAAGCAAGCGCGACTTTAACATCTATCTTGCCGATAAGATGCTACGGCGAGCTATTGAACGTGAATTTGAAATTATCGGTGAAGCCATGAGCCGGATTGAAAAACTGGATTCAACTTTGAATATTTCTGCCAAGAAACTTATTATCAGTATGCGGAACAGGGTGATTCATGGTTACGACAAGATTGATAACGAAATTATATGGGGTACAATAGTGCGACATTTGCCCACCCTGAAAATTGAGATTGAAAATTTACTGAAATAATTCTTGTTCTGTTTTTCTAGAACATCCTTTTCAATCAATAACAAAAAACCCCGGCCACCAAGCCAGGGTTTTCGTTATTAATGAGGATGTTTCGAATACTATTCTTCTTCCTTTTCCTGCTCTTCATAGGTTTTAAGCAACTGGGTCTGTACATCAGGCGGGACCTGTGTATATTCACCAAATGAAAGCGTATAGGTACCGCTTCCCGAGGTGAGTGAACTCAGCGTGGTGCTGTAACGGTTCATTTCGGCAAGGGGAACTTTTGCTTTTATGATCTGATACGTACCTTCGCTGTCCATTCCCATAATGATGGCGCGGCGGCCCTGCAAGTCGGTCATGATATCGCCCATGCGCTCGGCAGGCACCATCACTTCAACATCATAAATAGGCTCAAGGATTTTTGGCCCGGCATTTTTGAAAGCTTCTTTAAAAGCGTTACGGCCTGCCAGTTTGAAAGCCAACTCATTTGAATCAACAGGGTGCATTTTACCGTCGTACACATTTACCACGATATCGCGGGCATAGGATCCGGTGAGCGGGCCTTCTTCAATTTTTTCCATGATCCCTTTGAGGATTGCCGGTAAAAACCGTGCATCGATGGATCCGCCAACAATACAACTGTTGAATACCAGTTTCCCGCCCCAGGGAAGTGTCTGTTCATCGGTCCCGCGTACCGGGAACTCGCTCTGGAACTTCATGCCTTCGGTATAGGGTTCAATAAGCATATGCACTTCACCAAACTGACCAGCGCCACCTGACTGTTTCTTGTGACGGTACATGGCTTTTGCCGATTTGGTAATGGTTTCGCGGTAGGGGATTTTTGGCGCAATATATTCAACGGGGATTTTATCCAGATGCTCGAGGTACCATTTGGCGATATTCAGATGAAGTTCGCCCTGGCCTTTTACAATAATCTGTTTCAGTTCCTTTGAATACTCGATTAAAAGAGTCTGATCCACTTTGTGCATTTCGTTGAGGCGGGCACCCAGCTTTTCATCATCAGTTGAATTTTTAGGCTTGATTGCCATGCTGATCTTGGGAGCGGGGAAAGCGATGGGAACAATCACATCATCAGCATTTTTAGCTGAATTCAGTGTATCACCGGTGCGGGTGTTCTTTAATTTAATGGTAGCTGCAATATCACCTGCACATATTTTTTCCACTTTTTCGCGTTTTTTACCGGCAATAAGCAGCAATTGGGATATTCGCTCTTTCCCTGAATTTGTACTGTTTATCAGGTCCATAGCTTCGGTTATTTCACCGCCGTAAACCTTAAAAAAAGCGATTTCACCCAGGTGTTCTTCCACCGAAATTTTAACAACCTGTAATGAAGCCGGATCCGAAGCATTGCATTTCAGCTCTTTGCCGGTTGTTGTCAGCATTGGCGGCATTTCATCTGGAGCCGGGGCTGATGAACAAATAAATTCCAGCAAACGACCAACGCCTTTGTTATGTTTTGACGACATGCAAAAAACCGGGAATAGTCCGCGGCTGATGATGCCTGCCTTTAGTCCTTTCTCGAGTTGCGCTTCGGTGAGTGTTCCGCTTTCAAAGAATGCCTCCATAAGAGATTCATCACTTTCGGCCGCTTTTTCGATAAGTTCGCCTTGCAGCTTTTCGGCTTTAGCCATTTCGCCTGCAGGAATATCGAGTACTTCTGGTTTCCCTCCGCCATCAGGGTATTTGAGCATTTTCATCTGCAACAGATCGATAATGGCATTAAAGCTATGACCTTCGTTAACTGGATATTGCAGCACCGTTACATTTCCACCGAACTGTGTTTTTAACTGGCGGATGGTTTCTTCGAAATTGGCTTTTTCATGCTCCAGCTGGTTCACGGCAAAAATAACCGGGATTTGTTTTTTGTTGGTCTGTCTCCAGGTAATTTCTGTACCCACTTCAACACCATTCTGAGCATTGACAAGCATAACGGCTGTATCAGCCACGCGAAGCGCTGCAACTACCTCACCAATAAAATCATCGAAACCCGGTGTATCCAGGATGTTTATTTTTTTGCCTTTGTATTCAACATACATTAAGGTCGTGCTGACAGAATTCCCTCTTTCCAACTCTATCTCACGATAATCGGAAACAGTATTTTTATCTTCAATTGATCCACGGCGGGTTAGCAGTCCGCCTTCAAAAAGCATTGCTTCTGCTGTGGTAGTCTTTCCTGATTTGGCTCCACCAATAAGTGCAATATTCCTTACTTCGCTTGTCTTATAGACTCTCATTGTAAAAGTATATTTATTGTGATTGAAACAGTAATTCAGAGATATTAGGCTTGCAAAGTTATAAATTGTAGTAACATGTGCAAATGTTCTGAAGAAAGAGGACAATTAAAATACGAAACCTGTTTAATGGAACTGAAGGACAGGCATTTACCGTGTTCGTGTGCCTTGAATATTCTGGGAAGGTACGGATAAACGCATCATATCAAAGATAATGCATCTAATAATCATGCATTTGTGAATGTAAAACTATATAGTCGCTCTACGGCTGCGGTAAACAGCCAGGAATTTTATTTCTGCCCTGCGAAGCCATACCGCCGCAATGGCAATAATTATGCGCGGCCAGATAAGCCAGTGAATGGCATATCCCAGCGTGAGGAAAAGCAGGGGATCTTCAAGCTGCGAATGTGAAAGCGACACATGATGATTGAGCAGATCAGCATCTTCGCGGTTCATCCGGCCTTTTTCGGATTCGTCGATCATAATGGCTGAACCGTAAGCAAGCCCGATAAGGTTTGCTACTACCCATGACAAGGTGGTGCTGCGTGGCAACCCAAATATTTTCATAAGCGGTGCCAAGGGTTTTTCAATAGCACCTATCCAGCCAAATTCGTCGAGTATCCGCTGAAAAACCAGCAATACATTTACCAGGACCAGGATCTTGAAGGTGGTGCGTGAAATGGAATTCAGCCAATGCATAAACGCCACACCGAATGCTTCCTGGTGATGAATTACAGTATGGGTATCGACCGACATACTTCCCGGCATGAGCAGGTTGAGCATCATGCCGATGACAAAGCTTCCTGTCAGCCTGACCAACAGCATGCGTATCGCTGACGAACCGGTACGTTTCATCACCGCGGTTTCGATCAGGAATCCGTGTGAAACCAGGCACATGGCACCAAGAATAATCCCTTCACGCATCGGGAGTTGTAACAACGAAAGCACCGCAACCACCGAATAGATGTTGGTAAAAATGCTGGTTACCAGCACAATAGCCGAAACTCCCGGCAAGCCAATGTGTTTGAAAACAGGGCCGGTATATTGGGCCATAAGGGAAAGAATTCCGAAATAGTCGAGCAGCAACACGCCAAAGGATACGGGAACGGTGATCTTAATGAGCCACCAGGCTGTTTTCATGCCTTTCGGTAGAGCCGAAGTGACGCTGTGCTTTATCCGTTGTATGGTACTGTGTTGATTCAAAAGGCTGGTACTGATTTTTAGGCAGCAAAGGTATGTTTTCTGTTGAGTTGAATAAAACTATTCTCCGGCATATTTGGGGTTCATACAAAAATTTAAAGCGTCTAATTATATTTGTTATTTCGAAAAACACACTATTTATCAAGAACCTGAATATGTTTGATTTATAAATTCATTGCAACGTACTAAGCTAAACTGCAAACTAAGCTATACTGCAAACGGGCTAAATTTCCAAATTCATTAAGTCCCATCCCGCTGCGGCGCATATGCGTCAAGCTAAGGGGAATGCTATTAACAATGGAGTGTTAGAAAAATCAGCTATTTCTATGTAATTTTTATCAAAAAAAAGTTGCTGTTTGTAAATCAAAATTCCGTAATGAAAACAA
>JBAZWY010000041.1:0-46121 GCA_041660125.1 Lentimicrobiaceae bacterium | reverse complement strand
ATGCCTTAAAATACAAATACGCACCCTTCGTAAAACGAAAATCTGTAGTACACAAATCTGAACTCGACGATTGCCAATTCATTGAACAGCAATTGTTTTTTTCGGATTAGCTGCAAGATGGGTTAAAAATGTATTAAAATGAAAGCGAAATCATTAGGTTTTATCGGAGGTGGTCGAATAACCAAAATAATGCTCCAGGTAATTGTTAATAACAAAACGGAATACAAAGCTATTGTCGTTTACGACATCAACCCAACTGTTTTAGCATCATTAAAGAATCAATTTCCTGGCATAACAGTGGCTGCTTCAAATATGGAGCCAGCTCAACAGGATATGGTTTTCATTGCGCTGCACCCACCGGTCATTCTGGAAACGCTAGATCTGTTGAAAGATCAGTTTAAAGCCGGCTCAATAGTTATTTCACTTGCTCCAAAGATCAGTATTGCAAAAATTGCATCAACACTACCGAACATTAAAAACATTGTCAGGCTTATTCCAAATGCTACTTCTATCATTAACGAAGGGTACAACCCGGTGTGTTTTGCGGAAGCTATGACGGATTGGAAAAAGCAGACAATGCTTTCCATATTTCGCAGGATGGGACAGACATTTGAAGTACCCGAACATAAACTTGAAAGCTATGCCATCATGTCCGCCATGTTACCCACTTATTTCTGGTTTCAATGGAAAGAACTTATTGCTTTAGGAACCCAAATCGGTCTTACAGAAGATGAAAGCCTTAATTCGGTGAGGGATACTATGTTGGCTGCACTAAGGACCTATTTTTACTCAGGCCTGACACCGGATGAAGTTATTGACCTGGTGCCGGTAAAACCTATTGGAGATAGTGAAACGCAAATTAAAGCAATTTATAATGATAAGCTTATTACACTATATGAGAAAATAAAATCTTGATCTGATGATAAAAAAAACACCCTGTTTCTGAAAATTTAATATTTTCCGGAGCAGGATGTACAAGACTTGAAATAGCTGAGAGTAAGTTTTAGTTACATTTTAATCATACTTATTGATTTCACACCATCTTTAGTTCTGAAGGTAAAAATATACATCCCTGCGTCAGCCTTTTGACCGTTTAATTTAGTACCATCCCATATTACAGAATAGTTACCTGCTGTATAATGAGTATTGTTTATTAAGGTATTAATGTGCTTCCCGTTTAAATTAAAAATTTCCAACATAACATTTTCAGATTCACTAAGTGAAAATTCAATGGTAGTTTCATCTTTAAAAGGATTTGGATAATTTTGATTTACAGCAAAGTCCATAGCCGGAGTATGCTTAATTCCATTAGTGGAATGTGGAAATACATCAGTTCCATGGCAATTGGAACATTCCATTTTTGCAGCTACATTATCTTGCATTGTTGAAGGCCCATGACACGAATTGCAGGTTGCAATTAACGAAGGTGGAATGTATTGAGCTGCAAATGTTCCGGTAAATTGAGCATTCAGCATTTCGACAGTTTTAAATGCTGTATCACCACATAAACGGGCACATCTTTCTTTTCTCTCATTTGCGTTTACGCCAACATTATTTGCATTACACCATCTTGTAACTGAAGCATGACACAAAGGGGAACCGCTTGAACTTTTACCCAGATCCATATCATAGTCATTATGCACATAACCATGACTTATAGCAAGGGCATTACTTGGATCAGTAGGGAAATCTGTTTGAGTGTACCACCCATACAGCTCGTTCACTAAAATGTCAGAAACGGATTTAGAGTTAACAAGACTTATAGCCGCTGAACAACCATTGATTGTACCGCAGGTAGCGCCCCATCCAACACCTCCGCCATAACCATAAATCATAAGTTCTGTCGGTAAATCTGTAAACGGAGCTCCAATAGTATCCCTTAGCCCTGCAACAACCGCTTCGAAACAAGCATAACAACATCCCTTTCCACTCCAATAGGCATCATGTGCCCTTATCCGTGCAGTTTCAGCATCTATCCCTGTGGCGGGATAAGGCCAAGGCCAGGAAGAATTTTCGCTTCCTTCAATCACAACATCCTTTTCGGCAGAGGCGTCGTTTGCAAATAAGAAACCAGCACCCAGTCCGACTGCAGATACCCCAGCGGTTAAAAGAGCACTCTTTTTGAAAAATTCCGATCGATTCATTTTTTCTTTCATTTCTAATCGTTATTAAATAGTTATTGATAGGTTAATTGTAATAAGCAATTTATTGTATATAACTTTAACATTAACATAGTTTAATATCTATGTTTATCAATATGTTATACACTTGTTTGTTATTTTATTAACAAACAAATATAGAGCATTTGCTAAATATGATACGTTTTTTTTAACTATTTTTCGGGCTATAAGAAAGTAATAATCTTAAAAATCGTTCGGTAAAATATCCATAATAATTTCAATTTTAAATTACTGTATATCATTTACTTGTAAAATAATTTGAAAATAATTCAAAATAAATGACCACAATTTTAAAATAGTATATACCTTTGTAAGTAATTACTTACATACAATTATGGCACGCAAGAATACTGACATCCGGCAGGAAGAAATCAAACAGGCAGTTTTAGACATTATCTTCACTGATGGTTTGAAAAATCTATCCACAAGCAACCTCGCAAAACGAATTGGCATGAGCGAAGGTTCAATATTCAGGCACTTCCCTACCAAACAGGACATAATTATTTCAATTATTGAAGATGTTCAAAATGATTTCATCGGTCAACTCCGCATCATCGCCAATTCTTCCCTGCCACCGACCGAACGCCTGCAAAAATTCCTATGTGCAACCGTCAACTACCTTACTGATAACAAGGGTATCACCATGTTACTCTTCTCCGAAGCTTCACATAATAATGATGCTGCATTAAAAAGCAGCCTTCAGCAAATATTCAACAACCAGAAGCAACTGGTAAGCAAAATAATATTGGATGGAATTGCTTTAGGCATATGGGATGAAAGCATTCCAGTCGAAAACGTGGCCATGCTCTACATGGGTATTCCGGTTTCACTCAACATTGATCTCATCCTTAGCGGTGGCGAATTTCATGCCGATAATTTTTGTAGTAAAATGTTGCAGCTCATCCTGAAGATATTGAAGAAATAATTTTTTTAATAAAATGAGTATGTAAGTACTTACTTAATAATCATGAACCGCTACATCACAATACTTATATTTATAGTTGCATTTTTAAATGGAAATGCACAGTCCGACAGCGCGAAAATCAAATTCGACGCATCTGTCCGCTATCGTTTTGAATCATGGAACGGTATGAATGCCCGGAATTACGGTAACGACGGTTCTGGTGGAATTGGCAAACTCCATGATAATATCCTGTATCAGCGCATCATTGCGGGTCTAACCTGTAAACCATTCTCTAAATTTAGCGTCGTGGCTCATCTTCAAGATTCACGGGCCTTTGGCTGGTCGCTTCGCAACAGTCAATACCCCGATCTTTTTAAGGTTCGCAAATCAGGTACTCAAGAGCCATATTATATCATGAATCCCAATGAAGAATATTTTGAGATTTATGATGCTTACACTGAATATCAAAACGTGTTACCAGGTCTTTCCGTTAAAATAGGCAGGCAAAAAATATTTTATGGTGATAACCATCTCTTCGGTCCCGGTGATTGGGGGAATACCGGCCGCTGGACCTGGGATGCAGTGAAGGTTTCTTATAAACGTGGCGACAATTTTGTAGATGTATTTGCCGGTGGCACCAAAATACACAATCCCGAAAAGATTTCAATTCCATTTTCACAAACCGAGTTCTGGGGCGGAGGAATGTATGCACACTTATATATTCCCAATGTATTGAACATTGAGCCATTTTATGCATATAAAACCGAAGGTTCTGCTGATTATGCAAATACATTGGATTTTAACCGCCATTGGATAGGAATTAGATTGTTTAACAACGATTTTCAGCATTGGGTTTTCGATGCCACTGCCGTTAAAGAATTTGGAAACGAAAACAATAAAACCATTAATGCTTATGGCCTGTTTGCCAAATTTGGCTACCAGTTTCATTTTCTTCCATTCAAACCCATCCTGAGCATAAGAGAATCATACGCTTCAGGTGGCAAAAAAACAGATGACAAAATCCACACTTTCGATCCTGCTTACGGAGCATCTGATAAATTCTATGGTTGGATGAACATCACAACCTGGTCAAACCTTGATGATCGCGAAATAGCACTTGAATTATTCCCCGTCAAAAAAATGTGGGTAGAGATTAAATACAACTTATTTTACATCCCGGTTCCCGATGATTTTACTCTTTTAAACACCATGAAACTTGAAAGCGGAAAAAATCATTTAGGTGATGAGTTCGATATTTTTATCCGGTACCAGGTATTGAAACATTTCCAATTAACGGGAGCTTTCGGCTATTTCAACCCCGGCGAACTCCAACCCATAAATAATTCACCACCAAAACCATCAACCTGGTTCTCCACTCAAATCCTTTTCACCCTCTAATCCCCACATCATTGAATTGTCTAATTGTTAAATTGTTAAAAAAATGCTCTATTCCCTGATTTTCGCCATCATCGCCATCGCTTCCTTCATCTTTGCCATGCTTGGCCTGGGCGGAGGAATGGTTTACGTTCCTGTTCTCAACTGGGCTGGATTCGACATGAAAGAAGTGGCTATCCCTTTGGGCTTGTTGCTGAATGGACTTAATACGCTTCTGGTGCTTATTCCCTTTGCGCGTAAAAAACTGGTGGACTGGAAAGGTGGAGCAGTAATGGCAGTCACAGCGCTTATTGCCTCTCCGCTGGGTGCCATGACCAGCAGCCACGTGCCGGTTCAAACCCTGAAAGTTCTTTTTGCGGCTATGGTAATTGCGGCTGCTTTACGCACTTTGTGGGCATCGAAACAAGCTGAGCCCGAAATCATGATGTCGTTAATGAAACGAAGTATTATCGGCTTTTTTATTGGCGGATTTGCTGGTTTTATTGGTGGTATGTTAGGTTTGGGCGGTGGATTTATCATTGCACCCATCCTGATGATGATGGGTTACAAAACCAAAGAGGCAGCAGCGACCACAGCCTTTGTTGTGACTTTCTCTTCTATTTCGGGTTACCTTGGCCATGTCTCGCAGGGGCACATGAACTGGTGGCTTACCGGTGTTGTAGTGATAGCCGTAATTATCGGCTCTCAGTTGGGTGGACGCTACATGACTCAAAAAGCCAAATCGAAGCAAGTAAAGGTAATCTATGCGGTTGTTCTTCTGCTGATTGCGATAAAAATGACACTTGAAGTTTTCATTAAATAATCACGATTTTAAAACTTAAATTCAAAAACAATGATTGATCCTAAAGATTGGCTCGAACTCGGGCAAAAATTTCATGGGCACAAATGCCCGGCAATGCCTATGGGCTTAAGAGTTGGCGCTGCCGCTATGAATGCGCTGAATGTTGAACGTGCAAAAGATGGTCAGTTAATGGCTTTCGTTGACCTGGGCGATGACCATTGTGCCACTTGTTATGGCGATGGTTTGCAGGTAATTATGGGAACCACCTTTGGCAAAGGTAACCTGAAGAAAACACACAAAGGGAAATGGGCTGTAACCGTTGTTGATAGGGCAACCGGTCGCGCTGTAAGGGTTACACCTAAAGCAGAAGCCATGCTCAACAATAAAAAAACAGCTTTCTTCACCGATTACCGTATGTTGGGCAAACCGGCCAGCATTGTTCCTGCCGAAATAGTTGACCCGCTGGTAAATAATGTTATGAATGCACCAAATGAAATGCTGCTAAACATCTCTCCGGTTTTCGATTACAAACTTGAACCTAAGAAGGATAGTTTCGACGGTTTTGTATGTGAAGAGTGCGGTGAAATGACGGTAATGGAATATGGACGTATTAAAGGCGACAAAAAAGTGTGCATCGATTGTGCAGCGAAATAAAATCCCTTGATTATCTTTTTACAAAGAGTGCTGAATCGTAAATGGTTCAGCCTTTTTTATTTTGCACTTTTTGGAATAACTTCTGCACGAATAATACAGGTTATATAAAGCTTACCGATTTATATCTGGCTTACAATAATTCTTTGAACGGAAAACATGCATGCAAAAATACTCTCTAAATATTTTCTCCGGGCCGCCACTCCCCATTGCTCAATTTCACTACATTTACCCGAAATTATTTATTCGAAACCTGAAAAATCAACAATGAAAAAGCTTTCAATAAACTTCCGTATTTTCTTAATCGTCGCCCTGTTTTTTTTAAATGCTTTTCTGCCGCTCCAGGCTCAAACCGTAAAATTAAAACTGATCGAAACCAGCGATGTTCATGGTTCCCTTTTCCCATGGGATTTTATAAATGATAAACCCGCAAATACTTCGCTTGCACAGGTTTATACCTATGTTGAACAACAGAGAGCTGATAAAAGTCAGTCAGTTATTCTTCTGGATAACGGTGATATTTTGCAAGGTCAGCCGCTGGTTTACTATTATAATTTTGAAGAAACGAAAGCCGAACATATTTGCGCCAGCGTGATGAATTACATGAAATACGATGCCGCTACCGTCGGGAACCATGATATTGAACCGGGGCATCCGGTTTACGATAAAATTGTAAAAGAATTCAAATTCCCCTGGATGGCTGCCAACGCGGTGGACACCAAAACCAACCAACCCTATTTCACACCCTATACCATCCTGAATCGCAACGGGGTAAAAATTGCGGTTCTCGGGCTAATTACTCCCGGCATCCCGATGTGGTTGCCTGAAAAAATCTGGAGCGGCATTGATTTCCAGGATATGGTTATAAGCGCAAAAAAATGGGTGGGAATCATCCGGGAAAAAGAACATCCCGATGTGCTGATAGGTCTTTTCCATGCCGGAGTGGAGGCCAACTACAATGGGCAGACCGCCGATATGCCCCGGAATGAGAACGCAGCGCAGCTGGTTGCCGAACAGGTTCCGGGTTTTGATGTGGTATTTGTCGGGCACGATCATCACGGATGGAATTATACGGTAAAGGATCCGGCAGGAAACAGCGTATTGATTCTAGGCACATTAAATGCCTCGCGCACTGTCACCGAAGCCATCATCGTATTAAATAAAAACGCTGAAACAGATCAATGGAAAAAGGAAACCAGCGGGGATGTAATTCATATTGAAAATTATAAACCGGACGAAGCTTTCATGACTGAATTTGAACCGGTTATTGAAAATATTAAAGCCTATGTGGCAAAGCCGATCGGTACATTTAGCGAAACGATTTCTGCCCGCGAATCAATTTTCGGTGACTCTCCTTTTGTTGATCTTATACAGCATATTCAACTGGAGCTTACCCATGCCGATGTGTCGTTTGCTGCTCCGCTTTCGTTTAATGCCGAAATCAAAAAAGGCGAAGTTTACGTGCGTGATATGTTCAAGCTGTATAAATACGAGAATCTCCTTTATACTATGAAAATGAGCGGACAGGAAATCAAAGATTATCTTGAATATTCCTACGGTCAATGGTTTAACCAGATGAAAAACCCGGACGATGATCTGCTCAATTTTAATCGTGACGATAAAGGGAAAAATATTGTATCGCACGGAACGCCCCAGTTAGCGGCAAGTTATTATAATTATTCCTCTGCTGCCGGTATCAAATATACTGTTGACGTCAGCAAACCTGCCGGCGAAAGGATATCCATCACCTCGATGGCTGATGGTAAACCATTCGATTTAAAAAAGACCTATACCGTTGCGATCAATTCATACAGGGGCAATGGCGGCGGCGGGCATTTAACACTAGGCGCAAAAATCCCAAAGGATGAAATAGCAGGTAGAATCATCAATTCAACACCAAAAGATCTTCGTTTCTACCTTATGAAATGGATTGAGAAGGAGAAAACGGTTAATCCGAAAGCGTTAAACAACTGGAGTGTTATTCCGCAGGAATGGTGGGAAAAGGGGAAAGAAAAAGATGTAAAGTTGTTGTTTAAATAAAAGACAGATTATTTATCATAATCCGATTTCTCTCTGGCATATGCCTCCTAACACACGATGGCAGCCAAAAATAGCAATCCGATATCAGTAAATAAAAATATCCAATTTAGATGGGCTGTATTTAATAAACCATATTGATATCAATACTCCGTTAATTTTTAAGCAGCAATTCTACCCCATTCCAACAGTTCTTTGACGATCTTTTGATTTTTAGCAGAATACGGGTTAATAGCAAACCTGCAATTAAAGTATCCACCTTCTAAGAATGTGGATACTTTAATTTTACTTATTTTGCTGAAAATAAAATATTTATCTAACATTTTAACGGAGTATTGAGATACAGTGAGTCCTTTATATTTAGGGAAGAAAAAACAGAAAAGAAATTTTTGGATTGATTTTTGTACCTTTACAGGGTTATAAGACCAAAGCAATGAAAAAAGCAATAAAAATTCTAACCTTCTTTTTGGCTGTGTTATTGTTAACCCACAGCACGTTTGCGGCCCTTGAGCCACCCGGTCTGGTTGAGAATATTGCTGCTGCAATTAAATCAGGCAACTCAAATGAACTGGCGAAATATTTCGGCCCGACGGTAGAAATTATACTTCCGGGTAGCGAAGGCGCCTTCAGTAAAGCACAGGCCGAGATGATTATAAAAGGTTTCTTTGCTAAATCTACGCCTGTTTCATTTGTTGTTAACCAGAAGGGGAATTCGGCTGGAGGGGCACAATTTATTATTGGCACTTATAAAACCAAAAGTGAAACGCTGAATGTTTATATTCTCCTAAAACCTGTTTCGAACCAATTAATGATCCAGCAAATGCATTTCGAAACTGACTGATAAATCTAAAATATTTTCCTGCCGTGACTATTGATGAAGTTATTTTAAAAACTCTTCGCGAGGATATAGGCGAAGGTGATCACACTTCCTTATCTATTATTCCAACAAATGCCATTGGGAAAGCCCTTTTACTTGTAAAAGAGGATGGAATATTGGCCGGGGTTGATATTGCCCGGAAGGTATTTTATCATACCGACGACCGGATAGTGATGACCCAATTCATACAGGATGGAACCCGTATTAAAAAAGGTGATATAGCTTTCGAAGTAAGCGGGCCTTCAATTTCATTACTCACTGCTGAGCGGACCGCACTTAATTTTATGCAGCGGATGAGCGGAATTGCAACCCAAACCCGCCGGATGGTTGATGCCATTGAAGGACTTCCAACTAAAATTCTTGATACGCGTAAAACTACGCCACTTTTACGTGAATTTGAAAAAATGGCCGTTAGCATCGGTGGTGGATTTAACCATCGTTTCGGGCTTTTCGACATGATCCTGATAAAAGACAACCATGTGGATTTTGCCGGGGGAATTGCTAACGCGATAACTGCTTGTAATGAATACATGCATTATAAGGGATTGCATCTTTCAATTGAAATCGAAACCCGCAACCTTGATGAAGTAAATCAGGTACTTGAGCATGGAGGTGTGCAACGGATTATGCTTGATAATTTCTCATTCGAGATGTTACGCCAGGCCGTAAAAATGATAGGACCAGGTTACGAAACCGAAGCCTCCGGGGGTATTACTTTACAAACAATCAGGCAATATGCCGAATGTGGTGTGAATTTCATTTCCGTAGGAGCGCTCACGCATCATATAAATAGCCTTGATATGAGTTTGAAAGCGGTTAAATAGTTAATAGTTAATGCTTGCCTGATGCAAGCAGGGAAAATAGAAATTAGAAAATAGTTAAAGGTTATTAAGCATGAAAGAGTTGCTGTTTTAAAGATTTAATTAACAGGTAGGTGATTAAAGTGGAATTAAGAGCCACATCATTGAGGTCGGGAAAATTTGATAACTAATTAGAGGTTAAAGATCAAGAAGTAAATGGCAAAAAAAACAGGCAAGGTCAATAACTATTATGACAAAAAGCGTAATCTGCTGTTAAAGAGCCACCTGGTATCATCAATAGAGAAATTTTTGCGAAAGCTTGTTATTCCTGGTTTTGATGGGATGCCTGTTTACGATGTGGCTGCATTTTTTATCAGGGGTTTGCAGAAAGGAGCCCTTTCCATGCGGGCCGCCGCCTTTTCATACAATTTTTTCCTGGCTCTTTTTCCAGCAATTATCTTCTTTTTTACAATTATTCCATATATTCCAATTCCAGGATTTCAGGATAACCTCTTGGAATTGTTACAGAACTTTATTCCCAAAAAAGCATTCGATGCTGTAGAGGAAACGCTGTTCGATATTGTGAAAAGGCCGCGTGGCGGACTTTTATCTATCGGATTTATTATGGCGATGTATTTTTCCACTAATGGCATTCACAGCCTGATTGAGTCTTTTAACCAAACCCGTCATACTCTCGAAACCCGTTCGTGGATCAAGCAACGGATGATTTCAATTGTTCTGGTATTTATTCTTTCGCTGCTGCTGATTGTTGCTATAGTCTTGATTACGCTTGGGCCTGTGGCTCTTGATTTTCTGGTCCAACACAACATGCTGCGGGTTAGTTTTAGTTACTACCTGATTATTGCAGGGAAATGGATTATATCGTCGGCGCTCCTGTTTTTTGCATTCTCTTTTCTTTATTACCTGGCTCCTGCAGCTGAATCAAGGTTCCGGTTTATTTCTGCCGGGAGTACATTATCAACAGTGCTTACCATTCTGGCATCGGTTGGTTTTAATTACTATGTTAACAGCATTTCCCGTTATAATTCACTGTATGGTTCTATTGGCACTCTTATCATAATTATGGTTTGGATCTATTTTAATTCAATGATAGTTCTGATGGGATTTGAATTGAATGTGAGCATCAGGAATGCAAAAAGGAAACATAAAAAACCTGGATACATCAATCCTAGTAAAGCTCCAGCAGCCCAACTGAAGTAGATTCCCAGTTGTATTTGCACATTACGGATTTATTGCCGTTACTCCCAAGTCTTTTTCGTAAATCACTATCCTTATATAGTTTAGTTATTTGTAAAGCAAGGTGATGACTGTCGCGGTCGTTAAAAATAAGTCCGCAGTTTTCTTCCAGGATCAGTTTCTCCAGTGATTTACAATTGGATGAAATCACTGGTTTGCTAAAATACATGTATTGGAAAAGTTTATTGGGACTCGAATTATCAGTTTGTTCAGAGCGTACATGCGGAATTACGCAAATATGCGAAGCTTCAATATAAGCCTGCATATATGTTGAAGGTTTAAATCCTTCGAAAACTACCCTGTCATCTAATTTCAGTTGAGATGCTTTTTTGCGTAACGATTCAAGCGTATTTCCTTCGCCAACCAATAAAATTAGTAATTCCGGAATTTTATCTCCAATTTCAAAAGCAGCATCAAGCAAGTAATCAATACCCCGAACAGCATCTATTCCACCTATAAACGAAACAACAAACCTGTTCTCAAAGCGATTTTTCAACTCTGGCAAAGGCTTTTGCGATGCGATGAAGGTTTTGAAATTTAAAGTATTTGGGACAACTTTTATATTATCTGTACTACTGAGTACCTTTGCCAGCCGCGACTTCATTTCTTCGGCAACACATACGATATGATCAGCATTTTCGAGCCATGCTTTTTCTTTTGAAAACCATATTTTTTTACTCAGGAGAAGATGCCCAAACAGGGAATTCATATAAGGTTGCTCTGCTACCAGGTAAGGGTAATTTTCGTGCATATCGGCGATTACCATTACTTTATGCCTCCGTTTTATATTTGCAATAAGACAGCAAAGAGGAAGATCATGAATATGCACAGCGTCAAATGATTGAGCCTTAAACATTTTTATTACTTGCCAGGTCCATATCCAGCGGTATAAGGGAAGTTGATTCAGTAGTCCAAGCATTTTTTTTGCAAGTTGCCTTGCAATAGTAAAGCGATGAATATGAATTCCTTTAAAGACTTCGGATGCTGTCTTTGAACCGAAATTATAACTTAATATATGCACCTCGTGGCCAGCATCAATCAGGCTCTGGGCTTCGTTTTCAACACGGATATCAGGTGGAAATTCAGTATCGAGGAGCATCAGGATTTTCATGGGGTGAGATATTGCTTTTTTTTGATAATATTTTCTGATTTAAAGATTTCCTTTTCTTCTATCATAGTAATAAAGTGCAATTGGAATAGCATCTTATTGGTGTTTTTCAAATTTTATTAATCATCAATTGTATAATTTTTATGCTAACTCATATTGTTTCAAATTAGGCAAGGAAGAATTCTGCAAAGGTATTTTTTTTAATAATTAAAATGAAGTTACCGTTTGTTCATTTATCTTGACTTTCTGGTCGTTGTAATAATAAGTCTTCTTAATGATATAACTCATATTAGCTAAAGTGCTTGCCAATAAGAAAAAAACTAATTAAAATGAATAAATTCGCCGTTGGTAATTTTGTTTAATCTTAAAATATATCTTGATGAATTCGCTTCAACATATTTGGCAAAAAAACTCACCCGGTTTTTTACTTGCTTTCGTACGTTTTTTGTTACAACCCAAAAGCTATAAAATCAGGCGAAAGGCGACATTTGAATATTATAAGAAATTCGATCAGAAAACTCTTCATCCTGAAATAAAAGAGTGCCTCAACTATTTGAAATACCATAAATACTCAGCTTTCCCTTATAAATGGACACAGAAATACGATAATCTGATGCCTGAAGTTTATTTTGATGATGAGAATCAAACATACTACAATTTGTTCAATGGCAAAAAAATGTACTTCCCAAAGCATTATTCCCGCTCAATGGTGATCTGGGCTGTACGAAGCATTCTTAAAGAGCAGGATATTAACTCGCCCCACATTTATCTGACTAGTGATTTTCAGTTAGAGCCGGGTAGCATTGTGTTAGATGCTGGAGTAGCTGAAGGTAATTTTGCACTTACAGTTGTAGAACAGGCAAAACGATTGTATTTAGTTGAGTGTGATTCGGAATGGATGCAAGCACTCAAACTTACTTTTGCTCCCTGGAAAGACAAGGTTGTATTTGTAGAAAAGTTCATGTCTGATAAACCAGGCAACACAACTACTTCAATTGATACATTGCTGATTGCAGAAGAAAGTGAGAGTTATTTTATAAAAATGGATATTGAAGGATACGAAAAACTGGCACTCGCAGGAATGAAGAACTTAATTGCATCTGGTAGGCCAATAAAAATGAATGTTTGCACTTATCATCATCCCAATGATTTGATTGATATTGAGAAGGTTGTTAAATCATATGGATTTGAATGGCATGTTTCTGAAGGTTTTGTTCTATATTCTTTGCCAGGAGAACAACCTACGTTTCGAAAGGTGCTTATCCGGGCTGAAAAAAATAAATAGTAGTTAATTCCTCTTCTTTAGTAGTCTTTTTGATAATTAGTTTTTAAGCAAACCCGAAATAAAATCACATTTTTCGTTTTAAAACTGAACATTTGAACCTGTAATAAATATCTGTTGCTGTGTCTTTACTAATTCTAAGAAATACGGGAAAGACTAAACAAAAGGTTAGTAGTGAAGAATTTGAACCTAAATATATATATCGTAAAGAATCAAAAAGGAGATTTAATTTTCGGATAATTAAATACCAATATGGACTTAACCCATGATCATATGGGTTCAACGGATAAGAAGCATCCTTTTTTCTTTTATAAAAAAGAGGAATCTTACCTACCAGTTTGTAATTTCCTGAAGCTAAAAGAAAAAATACTACAGGATAATTACTATTAGCCGGTGTAATAGCATTTTTCCCCCACCAGGTAGGTACTTTAGTATTAGCTAATATTTGTCTTCTGTGGATTCCATAAAAAATGGCATCGTTAAAATTCCAACAAAATGATATAATCCTGCTGAAACCAGATCTGCCAGCATAATTCAATTTGCAAATATTGGTAATATCCTCGGTAGTATTAGAGAAAATTGCTAAAGGACAAAAAACTGTTATTAATTTGTTATCGAGTTCCAAAACATTTACTAATGTTTGTATGAAATCTTTATGGTAATAATCATCATGGGCAGCCCACATAAAATACTTTCCATGAGCTTGATTAAGCACATAATTTTGATTGTTGACCATACCAATATTTGTTTTCTGTGAAATGAAGCAGATACGGTCATCATTTTGAGCATAAGATATACAGATATTTGCTGTATCATCTTTTGATGCATCATCAGAAATAATTAGCTCAAAATCCCGGAATGTTTGATTTAGCAATGACTTTAATACCTTATCAAGGTATTCAGAACTATTGTAAACAGGCAGACCAATGCTTAATAAGGGTATAGTTTTTCCCATCAGTAAAATATTATGCTCCAGTTAGGTGCAGAAGGAATAGAGCTTCATTAAAAAACAGAACTTTTAATTACTTATTCTGGATTGCAAATATAGATATTTGTATTTTATGAGAAATACAGTTAAAAGATTGGTGTTTTTGATTTGTCTATTAAATGTTGTAATTTTATCCATTTTAATCAAATATATACAATCGTATGACTTATAAATCATTTGACTATAATGTTTTTACAGTTATTCTTTTTATTTCAATTACTTCGATATTTAATTTGCATGCAGAGAGGAGTAGCATTGATTTTCCAGGTTGGTTTATGAAAAATCAGAATCAATTTGATAATGGTTCCAAATATTGTTTGAAAACTACAAAATCGAACACTTTTTTCTTTAATCAATACATCGTTCATCAATTTATTTCTGAAAAGAGAGAACTAGACTCAACAAATCCGGTTATCTTTAACTTGCGGATTGACTTTGAAAACAGTAATCCTCATCCATCATTTATAGAAGGGGAAACATTAACATCAAAATCAAATTTTTTTATCGGCAATGATGCTTCGGCTTGGAAAACTGAAATTACTTCATTTGGTACCCTTAGTTATAAGGAACTATATGACAGCATTGATTTGAAATATTATAACTCAGTAATAGGCATAAAGAACGATTTTGTAGTTCATGCAGGAGGAGATTATACAGATATCATATTGAAATATAGCGGAGTTAAAAATATTTCAATTAATGACATGGGCGCTTTGCAACTAAGCACTGATATTGGTGAAATAACGGAACATATTCCTCAAGCTTATCAGGTGATTAATGGCATAAAGATACTGGTGAATGTAAATTATAGGTTAGAGGAAGATTTCAAGGTTCGATTTGAAGTTCAGAACTATGATGCGGCCTATGATTTGGTGATTGATCCACAGTTGATATATTCCAGCTATATTGGTGGAAGTGCAGATGATTTTTTGTGGTCGGGTGACATTGAAAGAGATTCTTTTAACAATATTTATTTTACCGGAAGATCTTCAAGCTTCAATTTTCCCGTGACACCTGGAGTATATTCTACCACGCCTACAGGTTCAATGGATGTATTTGTTTTAAAGATGAACCCGGAAGGAAACATAATATTTTCGACTTTTATTGGAGGGTTTGGTAACGATATGGGTTATGGCATTGAATTGGCAGGGCCCGAAAATGACATAATTGTTACAGGTGATGCCTCTTCAACTTTTCCAACAACTTCTGGCACTTATCAACCTTCCTTCAATGGTGGATCATATGATGTATTTGTGCTTAAATTAAATAATACAGGCAACAATCTATTGTTTTCAACATTTTTAGGCGGTTCACTTGAAGATCAGCCTTTTGATATAGCCTTGGATAATAATCTGGATATATATGTTGTAGGTCAGACTGCCGGCGATTTCCCAGCAACCACCGGATCATATCAGGAACATTTTGGTGGGGGCAGCTACGATATGTTCGTTTCAAAACTCAGCGCAGATGGATCTTCTCTCATTAAATCAACTTATATCGGTGGTACTTCCACAGACCGGGGTGTTGGGATAATTGTTGATGCATCCGGAAATATTTTTGTTTCAGCATTCACTACAGGTAGTTTCCCCACTACACCCGGATGTTTCGACAATTCCTATAATGGAGGTTCGTATGATATTGTTGTTACAAAATTATCTTCCTCATTTGCCGATCTGATTTATTCTACATTTATAGGAACTGCTGGTGAAGACCTGGTCAGAGGGGATCTGTTTCTTGACAATTCCGGTAATCTTCTGGTAGTTGGGAAAGCCGGTAGTGGCTTCCCTGTAACTTCTGGAAGCTTTCAGCCTTCTTTTGGAGGTGGAGCAACAGATGGTTTAATTGTAAAGCTAAATGCAACTGGCACAGGATTAATTTATGCAAGTTACTTGGGTGGCAATGGCGATGATATGATTCATAATGCTGTAATTGATGTAAATGCAAATATTATTGTTACAGGCTATTGTGGTTCAGGATTCCCGGTTACTGATTGTGCCTATGATGAAAATTATAACGGAAATACCGATGTATTTGTGGCCAAGATTAATTCAAGTGCTACACAGCTGATTTATTCAACTTATTTTGGTGGCGGCAATATTGATAATGGTATGGCAGTTACAACATACAATGACACTATAATCGTGGTCGGCGAAACTCAATCTTCCGATTTGCCAGTTACTACAAATGCGTTTGATCAAACTTATAATGGTCTTCTTGATGTTTTTCTGATGAAACTTTTTCCGGGCTCAGGTGATAGCCCTGTAGCGCAATTTAATAATCCTACTGTTTTATGCGTTAATCAATCTTTTAGTTTTATTAATACTTCAATAAACAGCATTAATTATAACTGGGACTTTGGAGATGGTTTCAAGAGTATTATAGAAAATCCAACACATTCCTATTCCAAACAAGGCAACTATTTGGTTTCACTGATAGCTTCAACGCCATGCTCTATCGATACAGTTACAACGACAATAAATATAAATGGCTTTATATCAACTAAATCTATTTCAATTTGTTCGGGCGACTCAATATTGCTAAATGGGATATATCGTTATAATTCAGGTAACTACAATGAAATATATCCTACTACTTCAGGTTGCGACAGCATTATAACAACAAACCTGGTAGTAAATCCGATAAAACAAACCACTATAACTCCTTCAATCTGCATGGGTGATACTTATATAGTTGGTATTTCAAGTTACACCTCTGCAGGAACGTATACTGATAAATTTAAGACTTTTTCTGGTTGTGATAGCATTATAACAACCACACTTAGTGTATATCCGATACAACAAACCACACAAAATCCGGCAATTTGCCAGGGAGAAGAATTAATAGTTGGACCACATCAGTACATTATTACAGGATCATACATAGATATTTTAACTGCATATACAGGTTGCGACAGCATTATTACAACAAATTTAACAGTTAATCCTTTGCCATCTATATCACTTGGCAATGACACAATACTATGCCAGGGAGATATATTGATACTAGCGCCAGGTTCAGGATTTCTCAACTATCTGTGGTCGGATGGTTCTGAATTAAGTGTATTGAATGTTACAAAACCGGGTATTTATACCGTAACTGTTTCTAATACTTGGTGTTCTGCAAGCGACGATATTACTATAGATGAGTGCGGGGCTGAATTGTTTTTCCCGAATGTTTTTACACCAAACAATGATGGCATAAATGAGCACTTTAAACCTGTCTTCCTTGGAACTATTAATTCATATAAAATAATGGTTTATAATAGGTGGGGACAGTTGTTGTATGAATCTGATGATGCTTATGCCGGTTGGGATGGAACTTTCAAGGGGGGAAAATGTCCTGAAGGAGTATATTATTTTCTTGCTAACTATACAACAGGTACTGGGCTTCCAATGTTAAAACAAAAAGTTAAACGAGGGTCGGTTACTATTCTTAGATAAAGAGTGAACCAGAACTAATCTCATATCAAAAATAACATATCATAAAATCAAGAAGGCCGCACGTCTTTTTTTTATCTTTGCAGTTGTATTGCTGAACATTGAATTTCAACCTCAATCAATAGGCACTTGTATTGCGAAAGCCTAAGGTTTATAGTAGGTGTACGTTGGATAAGTAATTACTATGTAAATTTGACAATCATATCACAACCAGCTTGATTTTATAGTAAACTATAAATACATTATATTCTTACTAATCAATTCAATATGTGCGGCATAGCCGGATTTTTTAATTCACGATTAAATCAAGGCCAGGCACTTGAAAGTATTGAACTTATGCTTCAATCCATCGCTCATCGTGGACCCGATGCACGGGATAGCTGGTGGAATAACGGACTTGTACTCGGTCACAACCGATTGAGTATCATTGATCTGAGCCATCAGGCTGATCAGCCAATGCATTACCGTGGCAATGTGATGGTATTTAATGGTGAAGTATATAATTATCTTGAATTGCGAAAAGAACTGATCCGCGTAGGATATCAATTCATTACACAATCAGATACCGAGGTTGTTATAGCAGCCTACCTCGAATGGGGTACTGATTGTGTAAACCATTTTGTCGGAATGTGGGCTTTTGCGCTGTACGATTCAAAAAATAATACATTATTTGCATCGCGCGACAGATTTGGCATTAAGCCATTCTACTATATACGGAAAGATAATAGTTTCTATTTTGCATCAGAACTGAAAGGCCTGAAGCCCACGCCTGTTTTTAGTAATAGATTGAATCTGAACCAGGTAAGCCGTGGCTTACAGATGGGGTGGCTATGTTACAACGACGAAACCTATTTCCATGATATTTTAGCCTTACCGGCAGCCCATAACCTTGTAATAAAGTTTACCAGCGGTGAAGTAAAAGATTTCGAAATTTCCCGCTACTGGGATGTCAGCACAGGTAAATATTCAAATGCTTCATTTACTGATAAGACCGAACAGTTTAGGGTCATGTTTGCCGAAAGTATTGCCTTACATATGCGAAGCGATGTTCCGGTCGCCACTTGCCTGAGCGGTGGGCTTGATAGCAGCGCCATTGTTTCGGAAGTGCAAAACCAACACCCGGGAACTTCATACAAATCGTTCAGCATATATTATGATGGCGATGGAGAGGTCGACGAACGGCCATTCATCAATAAAGTGATCAGTAAATATCCGGCTATAGATCCTTTTTATAAAAAACCAACAGATGAAGAGGTAAAAGCTGAATTTCATAATGCCTTATTCCATGCAGATGTGCCTGCAACAGGTTCATCCTTTGTTTCTCAGTATTTCCTGATGAAACTTATTTCCGAAAACGGTATTAAAGTGGTTCTCGACGGACAAGGCAGTGATGAATACCTGGGTGGTTATATGCATTCTTACTACCGGCTGGTTGCTGATATGCTCAAAGGCGGGAACTTTGGAAAGGCATTTTCAACCACAGATGAAGTAGTTAAAAACCTTTCGCTTACAGGTATAAAGAAATACTCTCATTTTGCGAAATCCCTGCTGAGTTCAATAAGTTCGGAGCAGAAATTATACACGATGGAATACCGGAATTATTACCCTTTCCTTTTAAATGAAAAACCGGATCAAACTCCTTTTAAACTTACCAATGTACCTGGCACCAAACTCGACAGTTTCTTGTATAACCTGATGTTCAGTACCAGCCTTCCTTCGC
Source organism: Lentimicrobiaceae bacterium (assembly GCA_041660125.1). GTDB lineage: Bacteria > Bacteroidota > Bacteroidia > Bacteroidales > UBA4417 > UBA4417. Next base: position 26,704 of record JBAZWY010000041.1, on the reverse strand, counting down.
TGCTTCAATACGAAGATCGAAACAGTATGGCATTCTCTATCGAGTCGCGTGTTCCATTTCTTGATCACCGCCTGGTAGAATTTGCATTTTCTCTGCATAATGATGACAAAATCAAAGGCATAGAAACTAAACGTATTCTGCGACAATCGTTGAAAAACGTTTTACCCGAAGCCATAGTTACCCGTAAGGATAAAAAAGGATTTGTTACTCCTGGCGAAACCAAGTGGCTGCGTGGTCCATTAAGCCATCTTACTGATATTAATTACTCCAATCTGTCGTTCCTTCGCAAGGATCTGGTGAAATCCATAATGGACAAACATCGTAATGGCGATAATTCCACATCTATACTTGCCTGGCGAATAGCTACTTTGAACTACTGGATAGAGAATTTTGTGTAAACTGGTGTACTTACCGGTAAAAGTCATAAAAGCAGATGCGTATGTTCTGATAGTACTATGTGTACTTCAGATCGGGCTGTTTCCTTTTTATCACGGAAAACATAAAAAAATGTATCTTTCCACTTTTGTTTCCTTAAACTTGCACACCGTGTCATCTCTAGCTGCTTCCCCTGACTATAACTCAATTCTTCCTACCTTTGCCCGCTTTTCTAAAACCAACACATGTTAGCTGATTTCCGAAAACTATTCCGCCAGTCTGCGATTTATGGATTAGGTACATTATCAACCAAACTGGCTGGCTTTGTGCTTATCCCTTTATATACCAAGAGTTTTTCGGTGGCAGAATTCGGGATTCTTGGTCTGCTTGAAGTTACTGCATCAGTTGTATTGGCCTTTTTTGGATTTTCTCTGTATTCGGGCTTTTTCCGTTGGTACTGGGATAGTAGCTCCGAAGGCAAAAAGGAATCGCTCTTTTTTACGGTAACGATTTTTCAAGTAGGAATTGTAATTCTCACCTACTTTGCAGCCTTGCCATTTCTTAAGGATCTTTCGCAGTTAATTCTTGATTCCCCTGATTATAGTTACCTTCTCAGGGTGATGCTTATTTCGTCATTGATTCAACTTACTTTGATAATGCCGAATACTTTGTTGCGGTTACAGGAAAAACCATGGCTTTTTACTATGGCGAATATTTTGCAACTGGTTTTCAGTCTTACTGTTACTGTATATTTTGTTGCATACAAACATGTCGGAATCGAAGGTATCTATTATGGGCAGATTGCCGGCAGTCTTGCTTTTGCTGCAGTATTACTCCGTTATACGATTCGTAATATGGTTTACAGGTTTGAAACAGCTATGTTACGCGATTTGATAGTATATTGTTTCCCGCTCTTTTTGTCAGGTGTAGCCCTAGTAATGTTAAATGTTACTGACCGTTATTCTATCAAAGCTCTTGGGAATATGGCTGATGTAGGATTGTACTCCTATGGGTTTAAACTAGCCAATACCCTGAATGTTTTCCTGATCACGTCAATAAATTTTGCCATTCAACCCATGATTTACCGCATGATGAATGCACCTGACAATAAACGGTTTTATGCCAAATTACTAACCTATTATACCTTTGGGGCTATGATTTTTGGTTTGGGTATGATGGTATTTGGGATGGAAATTACTAAGCTATTCGCCAAGCGTGTCGGGTATTTCGATGCATGGTATATATTCCCGTTCATAATATATTCAATTATCTTTGGGATGATGAAAGATGTAGCAACAACAGGATTGAGCCTTTCCAAGAAAACCAAAATTATAGCGGTAACCGTAATAATTACGGCAGTGATAAATTTAATTCTGAATAATATATTAATCAGGATATTAGGTAATCAGGGAGCTGCTCTTTCAAAAATGTTATCGATGATGGTATTCTTTGCACTTACTCTACACTATGCTCAGAAAGTGTACCCTATTCCATTCGAATTGAAAAGGATTGCACTAATGCTTATAACTGCTGCCGGATTATTCGGAATATCTATGTTGTTTAATTCGTGGTATCTGATTCCGCGCTTAGCGGCTAAATCAGTATTGATTCTATCATTTCCATTTATGTTGTACTTTTTCAGATTTTACGAACCTGTTGAACTTGCTAGGATACAAAGTGGATGGCACAAATGGCGTAAACCAGGGGGATTGAAGGAGAATATACAACGACTGATTAAAAAGTAATTTGATTATGAGAAAAATGCAAAATATTGTTTTTCTGGGCGGCGGCTCCATTGGCACAGCTTTAGGAAACTCACTTGCTGTTCGTTCGGATTTGAATGTCAGTTTGTTATCCATTGAACATGATGTTGTCGAAACCATTACCAAATCGCATATAAACCAGAAATATTTTCCGAATATAAGACTTAACCAAGCCTTGAAGGCGACAAGTGATCCTAATATTCTTAAAAATGCCGATGTGATTTTTATAGGAATACCCTCCGTTGCTGTAGTCGATTACATGCAGGAAATCAGGTTGTTGCTTCCTGAAAATGCAATATTGGTGAACCTGGCAAAAGGATTTGGTTGCCATAATCAGATTATTTCTCAATGCCTGGCGGAGCATCATCCCAATCCGGTATGTGCACTTAAGGGACCTTCGTTTGCGCGTGAAATAGTTAACAACAGTCCTACCGCTTTTACTTTGGCATCCACGGATATTGAACTATGTAATTTATTGGAACCCTTATTTGAAGAAACCAACATATTTGTTGATACTACGACGGACCTGTTGGGTGTTGAAATTATCAGCATACTTAAAAATATATATGCCATTCTGATGGGAATAGTTGATGCCCATTTCAATTCACCAAATCTCAGGTTTATGATGTTTACCAGGGCTTTCAGTGAAATGCGCAAGATTCTTAAGCATTTTGGTGGTCAGGAGGAAACTATGTTCCACTATTGCGGAATAGGTGATTTTGGCTTAACGGCCCTTAACGACTTAAGCCGTAATCGAACACTTGGATTGTTGATCGGCAAAGGATTTTTCAATGAAGGAATTTCAAATAAAGTTGTACTCGAAGGTCGTATTGCCATGAGTATTATTCTTAAAAAATTAATTGAAAGCAATATGCCTGAAACCGGGTATCATATGATGCATCAACTTGATAAAGTATTTGCCGGCGACACGGATATTCCTAAGTTTATGAATAAGATGATTAATGAGAGATATTAAGAGAATACTCCTGTTTCTTTCCGGAATAGATTATGTTCTTATCTCATCCAAAATCCCCGCTATCTCTTTCGTAAGCGTTTTACGCGAATATTTTAAACGGCTGGTAGCATTTGCTTCGAGTCGTTGCTCCTTGAACCTGATGAAATAGCCGGTCAGAATCCGGCGCATACCTGCTTCATCTTCATAGCCTGCTGTTCGTCCTGCTTCAGAATCTTTTAATATAACAGCGGCGTCACCATCCTCCGGACCAATGTTCAGGATAGGCCTGCCCGATCCCAGGTATTCAAAAATCTTTCCTGTTAAAATTCCTTTTGCATTAGGTGTATTATTAATAAGGAGTAAAAGCACCTGTGATCTCTGAATTTCGTGCATTACATCCTGATGTGGCATATATTCGATTCTGGAAAGATATGCGGTCAACCCATTTTCTTCTATACTTTTCAAAACACCAATATCAACTTTCCCTACGAGTTTTATCTGCAATGCTTTCGCAAAGTCGGGATTCTCATTTGCCATTTCCGATATAACTTTCCAAAGCCCAACCGGGTTACGGGATGAATTGATGCTTCCGATATGCGAAAGCGTAAATTTGGTATCCAGTTGGTTCTGATGTAACGGGCTGATATCCTGTTCGTCATAACCGTTGGTTACCAGTTTGTAATCACGTTTAACAATTCCATTAAATTCATTTACCATATCCTGGCTTACCACTGTAATGGCTGTGGCCGAAGCAAGTACCTTTTTCTCAAGATTATGATGATGTCTGTTAGCCAGAGAAGTTAGCTTAAGCTGATGAAAAAAGTCAATTCCAGTCCACGGATCTCGGAAATCGGCCAGCCATGGGATATCCAGCTTTTTATGGATTTGTAATGCAATCAGGTGCATCGAATGAGGCGGACCGGTGGATACAATTGCATCGACAAGGTTATTTTTCAGGTAATTTTTCAGAAATCGTACTGATGGACGAATCCAGAAACGGCGGGCATCCGGAATAAAAAAGTTGCCTCTCAACCAGACAGCGAATCCTTCAGCCATGCCGGGTTTTTCTTTTTCCTGAAGGAATCCGGCATTTACTTTTTCGCCGGGTTTCATTCCTATAAAGCGTTTGTAAGCCGTGTAAGGTTCGATTATTGGCTTTTTGACGATTAAAATTCCATCTGGAATATCTTTTGCCAGAGAATTGTCAATGGCAGGCGCTTCCGGGTTTTCAGGAGTGTAAATTACTGGTTCCCAACCAAATTCACGCAGATATTTGCTGAATTTGAGCCATCGCTGTACTCCCGCGCCTCCGCTGGGAGGCCAGTAATACGTTATTATCAATACTTTTCGTAGGTCCGGAGTGCTCATGACTCAGACATTATGCCTTAGGGCTTGTATCACTCTTGCGCTTTATCATGAATCCGATACTTCCTAAAGCTATTAAAACTAATAGTATCGACGAAGCAAGTGATATTTTTTCACCGGTTTTATAAACCTGTGGTTCAAATTTAAATTCTATCACGTGATTACCTGCAGGAACTATCATGGCTCGAAGTACGTAATCTGCTCTGAAATAAGGCGCCGACTTTCCGTCGATATAGGCATTCCAACCTTTATCGTAATATATTTCCGAGAAAACAGCTAATTGCTCTTTGCTGGTTTCTGATTTGTAGGTCAGGTGATTAGGTTTGTAATCAGTAAGTACGATTGTTGCCAAAGTATCCTTGCTGATCAAATGTCCATTTACCTGGTTTTCAAATCGTTTATCGTAAACAGCTGTTTCGGCAGGAACAAAGTTAGTTAGCGCATCTAATTCCTCATCTGCATTATTTACTTTATGTGCATTATTTACAAACCAGGCATTTCCCATGGCCTGCATATTGATCTGCATCTGAGGTTGACCGCCTTTTTCGTTCGGAATAATGAAGTACTTGGTATTGAGCATATTGAAAACGTTCATATTGCCTTTGGAAAGTTGATGATCAATTAATTCCTGATACCGGCGTAATTTGGCACCATGGTAACCTCCCAGCGACATATGAAAGTAGGAAGTACTGGCATCAGCAAAAGGATTCCCGACCGACTGGTTAAATACACGGAAGTCAGGATCTTTATCTTTCATGATGATTTCATCCGCTGCTGTAGGCTGAAATGGAACAGCCGCAATGCTCTTACGAACAAAACTATCACTGTTAAGATAACGGCGGTTTACTGACCACATATCAATCAGGATAAGCAGGATTAATGCAGTGAAAAATACCGGTTTTTTAATTTTTTGATTGATCATGGCCCAAATTGCAGCTCCGGCAAGTAAGATAAAAGCAAGCGACCTGAATGCATCGGCACTCAAAATAGCTGCCCTGTCCTCACGTATAGCAGCCATGAGCCAATCAGGGAAATAGGATTTGTATTGCTCATCAGCTGGCGAAATGAAATCGAAAAAAGCACTTCCGCCTGCGGCAAAAATCAAACTGAAGCCACCGACAATGCCAAGAGCATAATAAAGATACTTTAAGAGTTTTTTCTTATCAGTTTCGCCTGAAAAAACATTCTGCAAACCCAATATGGCAAGCAAAGGAATGCATAATTCAGCCATAACAAGGGTCATGGAAACAGCCCTGAATTTATTATATCCCGGTACATAATTCAGGAAGAAATCAGTAAAAGGCATAAAGTTTTTGCCCCAGGCCAGCAATATCGAAAGTAGGGTCGCTGCTAATAGCCACCATTTGAATTTGTTGTCAACTACAAACAAAGCAAAAACAAACAGGAACATAATAATTGCTCCTATGTAAACAGGACCGGCAACCCCGGGCTGAGTTCCCCAGTAAAGTGGCAAACCTTTAATTATTTTTTTAGCCTGATTATCGTCAACATTATTTGCCTTGAGGGCTTTATATGTATTTGAAGTCTCCGAAAGTGATCCTTGCGACGAACCTCCGTTAAAGTTAGGAATAAGCAGCGTGAAGGTTTCCATTTTTCCATAACTCCAGCCTGTAGCATAATCCTTGTCCAAACCACTGGTGCGATTCGATTTTTCGCTTGTCAATTCGGTTTTCCCGCGAATAGTTTCTTTACCATATTCATAAGTTGCCCAAATATTTGTAATGTTTGTCGCAACAGCGAAAATGGATGCTATTATCAACACGCCTGTTGCTTTTGCAAATCCGGGAAGTTGTTTTTCCCTGATACTGCTCACTAATTCAGTAATCACAAAAACTCCGGCAATCATCATCAGGTAATAGGTTATCTGAAAGTGGTTGGTAAGCAGCTCAAGCGAAAGGGCTATTGCAGCCATAATTCCGCCGGTGAGATATCGGCCACGATAAGTCAGGATAATACCTGCCAAAACCGGTGCCATATAACCAATAGCATGTGCTTTACTGTTGTGCCCGGCTTCGAAAATGATAAAAAGATACGACGAGAACGCGAAGGCTATTGCCCCGGCTATCGCCAGCCATTTATCGACTTTCAGCACCAGGAGCAAAATGAAGAATCCTATCATATAGAGGAAAACCATTCCTGCCGGTTGAGGAAGATACAATTGCATCAATTGGTCCAGATAGCGAAGCACATTCCCTTTGTATTGAACCGATATCTGGTAGGCAGGCATACCTCCAAACATACTGTTGGTCCACAATGCTTCTTCCCCGGTCGCTTCGCGGAAGTCTGAAATCTCTTTCGACATTCCTTTGAACTGTGTAATATCCTGTTGTTTCAGCTTTTTCCCTTCAAGCAGTGGACTAAAATAGGCTAAGGATATGACAACAAATATTACAATTGCTGAGAGATAGGGGAGAGCCTGTCTGAAACTGAAGTTCTTCATGTGTGAATGGCTTTAATGTTGGTTTTAGTGTATAAAATCGTAAGTCAATTAATTGATTTCTTCATAGTCAACGTACTCTCCATCATCAGGATGTTTACTATTGTTTTTATCCTTATCTACAAATTTGATCGAAATTTCGCCTTCTTTTTTTCTGTTCATTTCTTCTTGTGAACGCTGATGTTCTTCGGTAAATTTTTTCTGAAAATCATTTATATATTTCTTCATTATCAATGGCATTATATACCTCATGATAAGTGAAAAGGCATAGTAAATGAATAATACAATAAGGATGAGTCGGAAAATTCCGGTTAATGATGCTTCTTGAATAATTGGGTTCATCGTATGTTAAAAAGAGGGGCTAAATTACTGTTTTTTCCTGAAATGGTTGCAGCAAGGATTTGATATCTATAATTATAAAGTCATTCGAATGTAAAAAAGAGAACGAAAAGGAATAATTGCTTGTAACAGTAGGAAAAATTGCCTATTTTTGGCAATACTAAATCGGAGAGCATGAAAACGACAAAGGCCGATGTTGAAGAACCTTCCATTTTGTATGAGGTTCCCCGGCGAATTTCTGACAGTGAAATGTTAAATTTCCTTCACACAAAAGAAGTGAACTGGAAATACATCAATGCCATCAAACAACTTACCGGCTTTAATGATGATATTATAGCTGCATGGCTGAATGTAAGTGTAAGAACATTCAGGTCCTATCGCCAGCCGGAAAACAAGTTTAAAGAGAATATTAAAGAACAGATAATTCTTTTGTTATCCCTGATTAAACATGGGATACAGGTATTTGGTTCTGCATCCGAATTTGACAAGTGGCTAAATAAGGAAAATTTTTATTTTGACAGCAAAATCCCTAATGCTTTTTTAAATACTGTAACCGGAATCCGGTTTGTTGATGATAATTTATCAGCAATGGAATACGGTGATAATGTATGATATAAATCATGGAAGTATTCAAAATTTGCAGGCAAGAGTACACTTCTGAGTTGAAAGCTTCAGGAATTGCCAACAGGTGGAATTTACGTGGACAGAATGTAATATACACCTCATCTTCCATATCTCTTGCAACCCTTGAATTAGTTGTTCGGCGAAATTCAATTACTCCCTTGAATAACTATAAGGTCATGGTTATTTCTATTGCAGACGATGACCGCTTAATTACACAAGTTCACCTCAAAGATTTATCCGAAAACTGGAGGACATTAGCCGCATATTCTAGTCTTCAGGAAATAGGATCCAAATGGTACACCACACAAAGAACATTAATCTTGCAAGTGCCATCCGCTATTATTCCATATGAATATAATTTTGTAATAAATACTGAACACCCTGATTATAATCGAAATGTTAAATTGGTAAGGACTGAAGATTATTTTTGGGACAAGCGGTTGTTGTGAATAAAATGCTAAAAATCATATAATTCTCACTAACTGGAAGAAAAGTATGATTTATCGTTAGTTTCTGGACAAAACCCGGTTCTAAATGGTTTTAATACATAGAATTTGGTGCAATTTACCGGGGATAATTAAAAATTCTTGCCGCTACAAAAAGAAAAGGAGGTAGGCTTAAGAGCCTCCTCCGGAATGCATTTATGCTATATAAGCTGTTATCGAAAGAAACAGCAATGTCAGAAAAGAATTATTTTCCTTCGTCAGAAGTAGTCAGTTTCTTTCTTCCACGGGCTCTGCGGGCTGCTAAAACTCTGCGTCCGTTAACAGTTGACATTCTAAGTCTGAATCCGTGTTTATTTTTTCTTTTCCTTACTGATGGTTGGAAAGTCCTCTTCATGATTAGTCGTTTTTAGGGGTGCAAAGGTATGAAATGTATCCTAATATCCAAATGCTTTATAAAAAAAATCCTTGCTTCCTGCATCTTTTACAGAAAACAAGGATTTTAAAAATTAATCAGAAACTCCTATTTATTTCAACGGCGCATCTTTCAGCGTGTTAACCAGGTAGTTCCAGAATTTTTCGACAGAAGCTATATTCACTTTTTCATCGGGTGAATGTGGATAACGGATGGTCGGACCAAAGGAAATCATGTCCCAATTAGGATAAACTCCTCCTAACAATCCGCATTCGAGGCCTGCATGAATAGCTTTTATTTCAGGAATACGGCCATATAATTTCTGATATACGTCCTGCATGGTGATCAGGATGGCAGATTTCATATTGGGTTTCCATCCCGGGTAGGTTCCGTTGAGTATAACATCAGCGCCTGCGAGTTCGAAAACGTCTTTAATCATTTCGCCAAGGTCTGCCTGGGATGAATCAACGGAACTACGCAACAAACACTGCACTAATATTTTGCCGTTATCTGATTTAACACTGGCCAGGTTGGTTGATGTTTCAACGAGTCCCTTCATATCATCACTCATACGCATAACTCCATTGGGGCATGCATTGATGGCTTTCATTACTTTATCAAGCGAAGCTGCATCGATTAGCGACTGAGGTACTGATGTAGCTGTAATAGTGAATTTTAAATCAGGTTCTGTAGCTGAAAGCTCGCTTCGGTAAAGTTTTTCATAATCAGCAACACATTTTATCAGGGCATCAGCTTGTGAAGGAGGAACGGTAACTACGGCAAAGGATTCGCGTGGTATGGCATTACGAAGGTTCCCGCCTTCGATGGAAGCTAAACGCAAACCGTGTTCAACAACTGCGTGCTTTAGAAACCGGTTCATCAGTTTATTACTGTTGCCACGCTGCAATATAATTTCAAGGCCTGAATGACCACCTTTTAAACCAGTAAGAGCGAGTTTGAAAGATGCTAATCCCTGTTGTACTGGTTCTTCCTTGTAATCGAATGAGGCATTGGCATTAGTGCCACCGGCGCAACCAACATACAATTCGCCTTCATCTTCTGAATCGAGATTCAAAAGGATATCTCCTTTGAGTATGCCGGCTTTTAGACCGAAAGCTCCGGTCATACCGGTTTCTTCGTCGCAGGTGAACAATGCTTCCACAGGTCCGTGAACCAGGTTTGTGGCTTCGAGAACAGCCATTGCAGAAGCTACACCCATACCGTTGTCGGCGCCCAGCGTGGTGCCGTTGGCTGTAACCCAGTCACCATCAATATATGCTTCAATAGGGTCTTTGGTAAAATCGTGGGTTTTGTCACTGTTTTTCTGCGGAACCATATCAAGATGGGTCTGCAGAACAATGCCCTTACGATTTTCCATGCCCGGGGTAGCCGGTTTACGGATAATAATGTTACCTGTTTCGTCTTTGATGGTTTCAAGTCCGAGTTTCTTTCCGAAATCAAACATAAATTGCTGAATACGATCCTCGTGGTGCGAAGGGCGGGGAATTTGTGTCAGGCTGTAAAAATTTTTCCAAACAGCTGTCGGTTCTAATTTAAAGATTTCTTTATTCATATAGATTTTGAGGTTATAGATTAAGTTATGTTATTTCAGCATTCAGTTTTGGATGTTCAATTGATTCCTGATTCGGATTATTTTTTTGTTGTGTCAAAAGTAGTGAAAAAACTATGCTTTGAATATATATTACCGATTGATATGTTAAATCTTGTGAAATTCTATAAACTGACATGCACTACTTTTTTAGTTTCGAAAAATGCCTCTTCAAAATAATCAATCAGATTAAAAACATGGTATTCATTCCGCAATGGTGCCAATTCGTCTTCCAGATCACCACCTTTCAAATAAAGTATCCCGTTTTCTAAAGTATGTCTGCTTTCTTTTTTAATTTTATTTTCAATCCAAAGTATGAAATCCGGTAGGGTGGTTACGGCTCGGCTGACCACAAAATCGAATTTTCCTTTCACATCTTCAGCCCGCGAATGAATGGCTTTAACATTTGTAATGCCAACTGCATCAACCACTTCCTGAACTACTTTGATTTTCTTGCCAATTGAATCAACTAACAGGAAATTAGTTTCAGGAAACAGGATTGCCAGGGGAATTCCCGGAAACCCTCCTCCGGTACCAACATCCAGAACCTGGGCACCGGGCTTGAACTGTACCACTTTTGCAATACCCAGCGAATGCAGCACGTGATGCTCGTAAAAATGCTCCATATCCTTTCGCGAAATCACATTGATACGGCTGTTCCATTCGAGATAAAGGGCTTCAATCAGCGTTAATTTCTCAAGCTGGCTGCTTGCCAGTTCCGGGAAATATTTACGGATAAGTTCCATTTGAAAGTATTAGTAAGCGCAAAAATAAGATTCTTAATTCAATTGTTCTATTGTATGTATAAATGATCTTTATTTAAGTATTGAAAAACATATATAACCAGGTCAATAGAAATGTAAACTGGTTTTAAATGACCAGTTACCATTAACCATTAACCAATAACCAGGAACCAGCAACCAGCAACCAGTACCCAGCAACCAGTAACCAGTTTATAGCTGTGTCTTTATTTTTCCCACCTTTGCATTATGAATTCCAAATTCCCACTAATTACTGTTCTTGGCCCTACTGCTGTGGGTAAAACAATTTTTTCGGCTCATCTTGCTTCAGCGTTGAATGCCGAGATTATAAGTGCTGATTCACGCCAGGTATTCAGGGGAATGGATATTGGAACAGGAAAAGATATCACAGATTATACTATTGCCGGTCGTGTTATTCCTTCTCACCTGATTGATATAGCCGATCCGGGTACTGAATACAATGTGTTTCAGTTCCAGCGGGATTTTCAGGCTGCGCGCGATTCAATAATTTCCAAAGGGAAAATTCCTTTAATGTGTGGTGGAACCGGATTGTATCTTGAATCTGTATTGTTGGGTTATAACCTTGTTGAAGTCCCTGAAAACGAAGTATTAAGGCGGCAACTTGCCGAACTTCCAGATGATGAACTGATAAACAGGATTTCATCATATCGCCCATTGCACAATACAACCGATATTCTGGATCACGAACGGTTATTTAGAGCAATCGAAATAGAAGAGTATAAGAAAAAACATGAAAATCAGGGAATTGAAATTGATTTTAAGAACACTCCGGTTATAGGGATTCGTTTTGACCGAAAAACGGTACGCGATCGGATTACTTTCCGACTTCGTCAACGATTGAATGAAGGAATGATTGAAGAAGTTCAGCAATTACTCGCTTCAGGGATAAGTAAGGAGCGCCTGATGTTTTATGGACTTGAATACAAATATATAACCTTATACCTTTCAGGGGAATTGAGCTATGAAGAGATGTTCACATTGTTAAATACGGCTATTCACCAGTTTGCCAAGCGACAGGTGACCTGGTTCAGGCGAATGGAAAACAAAGGAATACAGATTTTCTGGCTCGATGGTGAAGATGGCCTGCAAGTAAATCTCAATAAAGCATTTGACTACTTGAGATTAAAATAGAAAACTTAAAACATTGACAGTCATTATTTTAGTTGGAAGTTGAATATATTTTTCGCTGACAGATAAACATTTATTTTGGTATGACGTTTAATTGTTGTTTAACGTTTATATAAATTAATTAAACACAAATTCAATTATGTACTTCAAAATAGTCTTCGTAATAATATTGTTTTGCTCTTCCTTTGGGTTATCAGCGCAAACTGGTTCCATCAAAGGAAGAGTTTTTAATGCCAAAAATAATGAACCATTGCCTTTTACGAATATCATTATCAGTGGGACTACCATAGGTTCAGTAAGTGATCTGGATGGTAATTTCTTGTTTGCCGGATTAAAGCCCGGGTATGTTAGATTAGAAGCATCTGCATTAGGTTTTGAGAAAACAATGACTGAAGATATTCTTATAACGAATTCAAAAGCTGCTTCCATGGATATTGCGATGAAAGAGGTGGCTGTACAGATAAGTGGCGTAGAAGTTACCACTTCAGTTTTCAAACGTATTGAGGAAAGTCCTTTGTCGCTCAAATCGGTGGGTATTTCACAAATTGAAAAAAGTCCCGGATCAAACCGTGATATCTCCAAAGTAATTCAATCCTTGCCCGGTGTAGCTTCGTCGGTTTCGTTTCGTAACGATCTTATTGTGAGAGGAGGAGGGCCTTCCGAAAACAGGTTTTTACTTGATGGTATTGAAATACCGAACCTGAATCACTTTGCAACCCAGGGTGCTTCCGGAGGACCGGCAGGCATTATCAATACGGATTTTCTGCGTGAAGTGGATTTTTATTCCGGGGCATTTCCTGCCAGTAGAGGCAACGCGTTGAGTTCGGTGCTCGACATGAAACTTATAGATGGCAATCCCGACCGAATGGTTTACCGGGCAACTCTGGGAGCCAGCGAAACTGCATTCAGCCTTAATGGTCCGGTCAGCAAAAAAACAAATGTACTTTTTTCGGTAAGGAGGTCGTACCTGCAATTTCTTTTTAGTGTCATAGGATTGCCTTTTCTGCCTACTTTCACTGATTATACGTTAAAAGTAAAAACAAAGTTCAATGTTCATAACGAACTTACAATAATCAGCATTGGAGCGCTTGATAAAAATGTACTCAATACAGGTCTGAAAAATCCGACAGAAGAGCAGCAATACATCCTCAATTACCTGCCTGTCAACAACCAGTGGAACTATGCCATCGGGGCCAATTACCGGCATTACCGCGAAAACTCTTACAGTACACTTGTAATCAGCCGCAATATGCTTTATAATCAGGAATATAAGTATTTGAATAATAATGAAAACAATGCTAAAACACTTGATTATTCTTCTTATGAAACCGAGAATAAAATAAGGTACGAAGAAGTTGCCCGTATTACCGGATATAAAATCACTTACGGTGCTGGGATGGAATATGCCAAATATAGCAATCGTACTTACCAGCAGGTTTTTATTCCTGCAGGCTTAGATACTATTACTCAGATTAATTATTCTTCGGATTTGGATTTTGTAAAATGGAGTCTTTTCGGTCAGGTTAGCAAAGGATATATGAATGAAAAATTAATGCTTTCGCTTGGAATACGCGCTGATGCCAATAGCTATTCTTTGCAAATGTCAAATTTACTCGACCAGTTTTCACCCAGGTTCTCTGTATCATACTTACTTGCGCCTAAACTGATGTTAAATTTCAATGTTGGAAGGTATTTTCAGCTCCCGGCATATACAACTATGGGTTACAGGTTGCCCGATGGTGAACTGTTAAATAAAACCAATGGGTTGAGATATATACAGGCCGACCATATTGTGGCAGGTATTGATTACAGGCGAAATGAAAAGTCGAAAATAACAGTCGAAGGATTCTACAAATTATATAATTATTACCCATTCTCGCTTTAGGATTCTGTTTCATTAGCAAGTAAAGGTGCTGATTTCGGTGTGGCAGGCAATGAAGGGGTAATTCCAATATCAAAAGGTAAAGCATGGGGAGCAGAACTATACTATCGTGAAAAACTTAGCCGCATATTTTATGTTACTCTCTCATATACTTGGGTGCGATCTTCCTTTGAATATAAACACGGTGTTTTTATTCCATCAGCCTGGGATAACAGAAATATTGTCAATATTACAGCGCTCGCCTCGCTAAAGAAAAACTGGGATATTGGAATAAAATGGCGCTTCGTCGGAGGTGCACCTTATACTCCTTATGATGAAAACCGCTCTTCTCTTATTGAAGCGTGGGATGCAACCGGGCAGGGTTACCTGGATTACAACCGGTACAATACAGAAAGACTCAACGTGTTCCACCAGCTCGACTTAAGGGTGGATAAGCAATATTTTTTCAAAAAATGGTCACTTAACGTTTACCTCGATATCCAGAATCTTTATAACTTTAAAGCACGACAACCTGATGTGCTTGTTCTGGTTCGGGATGCAAACGGACAACCGGTAATTAGTCCAACGGACCCGGATCGTTATGAACTGAAATATCTCAAGAGTGAATCAGGAACGGTGCTTCTGACAGTGGGAATTATAATCGAACTTTAAAGTAGTTTTCGATTTTCAGAGTTTTCAACTTTCCACTTCTTCTTCTTTTCGCTCTTCTCCCTTTCTCCCCTCGCCGTTTCTCCCCTTGTCAAGCCTCCTAGTCGCCTTTTTTTCAACTCCCTGTCACGCTATCTCAACTCAAACATCCTGTGCCTTATCCGTCAGCATTGGGACGAAACGGAAAGTGCCATGAGTTTCAGTTTTAATTTCAGTATCTGATAATTTGGTGATGCGGGTCATAATCTGTATATCATTTTTGCCTACAGGCGCCACCAGTATTCCCCCGGTTTTCAGTTGTTTTATCAAAGTATCGGGGATATACGGAGCAGCCGCTGTGATTAGTATCCTGTCGAAAGGGGCATGGGCAGGCAACCCGGCATACCCGTCACCGTAAAACAACCTGATCCGGTAATTAAGCGGAGGATTAACCGATTTTAAATTATCATACAATAGTTTTTGTCTTTCAATGGTATATACCCTTGCGCCCATCTCGGCCAGGATGCTGGCCTGGTAGCCTGATCCGGTACCTACCTCGAGTACCCGCATACCTTTCGTTAGTTGTAAAAGTTCACTCTGGAAAGCTACGGTGTAAGGTTGCGAAATAGTTTGCCCTGAACCAATTGGGAAAGCGTTATCTTCGTATGCAAACTCCAGGAAAGAGGAATCGAAAAAATAATGCCGGGGAATTGTATTCATTGCATTCAATACATTTTCATCCTTGATTCCTTTGGCGCGCAGCAAATCAATAAGTTGTTTGCGCAATCCTTTGTGTCTGAATGTATCGGTAAGTTGTGTTGAAGCCATATAAATAAAGGACAAATTACAAAGTGCGAATTTATATAACAATACGATGTTATGCATATCCGAAAGGGTAAAAATTGTTTTTATTCAGATTAGGAAATAAATTGTAAATAAATGTATCAAATCCAAAAAACATTCATACATTTGCAAAGTTTTAATACAATCCACTCTGAATTTTCCTGATCTTTCCCGGTAATTATTCCAATCATCCCATTCTTCAGGTTTTCACATGAAAGTATAATTTAATTCATACGATTTAAACTCCCATTTATTCGTCAAATCAACCCCATTCGCATGTACGATAAAAGCGAACTCGAAGGTAAGCTGCTCAATGAATTGCGCGAAATCGCAAAGCAGTTTAACATCCGCAAAAGCGAAACAATGAAAAAGCAGGACCTGGTTTACCAGATATTAGACCAACAGGCCGCTAATCCAACACCCGAGATTCTGGAAGCCGAAAAAAAGGCACGCGTTTTTCCCCAGAAAGGCTCACGACAGCGTATTCCAATCGAAAAACTGAAAGAAGTAAGGAAAGTGGATATTAAGCCAAGGCAAGAATTAATTGCTGAAGAAATCAAAGCAGAAGAAAAAGTAATTCCTTTAGTTAAGAAAGAAATAACTGTTCTGCCTGATTCAACCGAAAAATTAACCACTTTTGTTAGTGAACCGCAAAAACGTGTAGTAACTCCCTATGAACCTCGCAGGAGTTATAACAGGGATAACAGGGATAACAGTAAAACTGATGACGATACTCCATCAGTTAAATCATTCGAACGTCCTGAATCAACTAATGTTCCTGCCTGGGAACTCCAGGAATTTCATGAACGCCGCCGCCGGGGCCGTCGCCCTCAGGACAGGGACGAAAGCACTGAAACTCCTGTTACTAATGCTGACGAAACCACAACGCCTGCTATTGAAAAGCCAGTCAGGAATACTGACTGGAAACCAACACCCAGGAATTCAAACCAGGAAGATGATGCTGCTTTGAATGATGAAAAAGCGGGTATGCATGATGAATTTATTCCTTCATTCGATTTTAAAGAACCGGATGTTGAAGTATTAACCCGGCATGAAATAGTCCAGGAAGAAGAGGCTGATGAAATTCCGGTACAAAACGGGAACTTGCAAGGTGAACAACCCCGGACAAATGATATTTCGCGGGATATGCAACGTTATGGCCGTAACGATCGTCAGGATCGCAAGCCACAGCCACAGGCGCAACCACCGCGTGAAGAATATTCGTGGGAATTTGAAGGTATAGTTTCCTGCGAAGGAGTACTCGAAATGATGCCTGACGGATATGGATTCCTGCGATCATCCGATTATAACTACCTGAGTTCACCTGATGATGTATATGTATCGCAATCGCAGATCAAACTTTTCGGACTCAAAACCGGCGATACTGTTAAAGGCACGATACGTCCGCCTAAAGAAGGTGAAAAATATTTCCCTCTGGTAAAGGTTGAAAATATTAATGGTAAACTTCCCGAGGAGATCCGCGATCGTATTCCCTTCGATTACCTCACTCCTTTGTTTCCTGAAAAGAAATTCAAACTTACAGGTCACCCGGGCTCAAGCCTAAGCACCCGTATCATTGATCTTTTTAGCCCTATTGGTAAAGGACAACGCGGTTTGATCGTGGCTCAGCCCAAAACCGGTAAAACGGTTCTGCTGAAAGAAATTGCCAATGCCATTGCCTATAATCATCCCGAAGCATACCTGATAGTTTTACTTATCGACGAGCGTCCGGAGGAAGTTACCGATATGGCACGTAACGTAAAAGCTGAAGTTATTTCGTCAACGTTTGATGAACCAGCCGACCGCCATGTACGTATTGCCAACCTGGTACTCGAAAAAGCCAAGCGCCTTACCGAATGTGGACATGATGTTGTTATTCTTCTTGATTCGATCACCCGTTTGGCAAGAGCTTATAATACAGTTGCACCGGCTTCCGGAAAAGTTCTTTCGGGTGGAGTTGAAGCAAATGCATTACAAAAACCAAAACGCTTCTTCGGCGCTGCGCGCCAGATTGAACATGGCGGATCTCTTACGATTATAGCTACAGCGCTTACCGAAACAGGCTCTCGCATGGATGAGGTTATATTCGAGGAATTTAAAGGCACCGGTAACATGGAGCTTCAGCTCGATCGCAAGCTTTCGAATAAACGAATTTTCCCTGCTATTGATATTGTTGCATCCAGTACCCGCCGTGATGACCTGTTGCTCGAAAAAGATGTATTACAGCGCTTGTGGGTTTTACGCAATCACCTTGCTGATATGAATCCGATCGAAGCCATGGATTTCCTCAGGGATAAAATGAAATTCACACAAACCAACGAGGAATTCCTGATCTCAATGAATGGATAAGAATCATTGCTTTTAAAATATGGTAGTATAAAAAAAAGAAGGCTGACATTTTTGTCAGCCTTCTTTTTGTGATATCCGAAGTGCCGGATTACTTTTTATCCATGGGTGGATTTGACTTATGCTGTCTCATTTTATCCATCAGCATTTTCTGAAAATCACGTTCGGCATCATACAACTTTAATACCTTAACTGCAGGAAGTACTGATTTGAATTTGGCATGATATTCTTTCCGGAGATCCAGGAATTTCTGTGCTTCTATAATCTGATCGTCAAGCACTTTGGATGCTTGGGCCTCTGTAAGCGTTTCGTTTTCTGCTTTATTTAAACCACCGGATTCTCTGAAAGACTTCCTGAGTTCATCACGTTTGGCATCGTATTCATTATAAACAGGCCAGAAAGCTTGCGCCTCCTCAGGTGTTAAGGCAAGTTTCTGCGTGATAAAAGCAACGTGCTGTGCTTCCATTTTTTCGTGTTTAGCGCCGGGTTGGCTGTTTTGTTTTCCTGATTTATGCCAGGTTTGCTGGGCATTTACAGGATTTGTTTGCATCAGTAATGCCAGTAATAAAGCTAAACTGGTAGCAGTGATTTTTGCAATGTTAGTTTTCATGATTTCTTGTTTTAGTATTCGTTTAATATATCAGCATCAATCTCATGCTCTTTAAGGTATTGCTCAATTTCAGCATCAGTCGGTTGATTCAGCCCGGTTAAAGATACTGGTTCGGAATAATTAATGTCATTACCTTCAAGTTCTTTATCAATGCTATTTCTTTCAGCAAGTAACGCTTCAGCAGCATAGGATGGGTCATAAACCATATTGATTTCAGTCCATTCGTCAGCAACCTGATTGGATGTATTCTTTTTTAGAGGAGCTACAAAAATCAACAAAAGAGAAATTACGAAAATGGTTGCTACAGGTGCCCATACTAATGGCTTTCGGAATGAATGAACAATGCTTTTTAACAAAGATTTGTTTTCCTGCTTTTTTATTTCATCAACTATACGCGAATTCAGCGAATCGAAATAACCATTTGGAACTCTGAATCCGGTAACTTCATATCTCAGATTTTCAAGTACAGGCGGAAGATTGTCGGTGCCATTAGTTTGATTTGATATGTTTTGTTTCATTTTCATGATAATTGTATGACAACAGCAAAACAGAAAAGTTTAATTTGCAGTCACGAATTCTTCAATTTTTTTTACAGCAAAGTGATAGGAAGCTTTCAAAGCGCCTACTGAAGTGCCTAATATTTCTGACATCTCATCATAACTCAGATCATCATAATACCGCATGTTAAAAACCAGTTGCTGCTTTTTAGGAAGCCTGATAATTGCTTCACTTAAGCGTCGTTGGATTTCTGGCCCATCGAAATTAGTTTCGTCGTGCAACGATTTTACCATCATGGCTTCGGGTGAGGATAAAGATAAATAGGAGCGGAGTTGTTTGCTTTTCAGGAAACTCAGTGATTCATTAACTGCAATACGATAAAGCCATGTAAATAATTTAGAATCCTCACGGAAGGAACCCAGATTGTTCCATACTTTAATGAAAATATTCTGAACCACATCATCTGTATCATCATGGTCAATCACCATACGCCTGACAAAATAATATACCTTTTCCTGGTGCTTTCGTACCAATAAGTTAAAAGCGTAATGCTTTTTATCAGCATCACGAAATAGTTCAACTAATTCATTGTCAGTATATTCGGGCATGAGTAGTATGCAAAGCTAAATAGGAATCGAATTAATAAGCGGTTAAAAACCCCGGTGATGCTTTGCATTGAACCAATAGAAGAAAGGGTAACAATATAATTACACTAATCATTCAATCGCTCTGTAAACCAATGCTCAGCGTTTTCGGCTGATTGCTTTAAGGGCAGCTGCCACTATGTGTGGAACATCAAGCCCGTATTTTACCATCAGTTGCTCAGGAGTAGCGCTTTCGCCGAATTTATCATCAACAGCTACCATTTCCAAAGGTGTCGGCATCTGAAGTGCAAGCAATTGGGCAATGCTATCACCAAGTCCTCCGTTCATCAGGTGTTCTTCAGCGGTTACCACGCATCCGGTTTTTTTCACTGATTGTAGGACTGCTTTCCAATCCAAAGGTTTAATGGTATGAATATTTATTATTTCAGCTTCTATACCTTTTTCCTGAAGCGCAATAGCAGCCTCTAATGCCATCCAAACCATATGGCCTGTAGCTATGATAGTTACATCTTTTCCCGGACTAAGCATGATTGCTTTCCCAATTTCGAAAGGCATGTCAGGCGGTATAAAGTTTGGAACTTTTGGCCTGCCAAAGCGCAGGTAAACCGGGCCTTCAAAATCAGCTATGGCAATCGTAGCTGCATAAGTCTGGTTATAATCGCAGGGATTAATAACTGTCAGGTTTGGCAACATTTTCATCATACCCAGGTCTTCCATGGTCTGATGAGTGGCTCCGTCTTCACCAAGTGTAATTCCGGCATGCGAAGCACAAATCTTCACATTCGTATTCGAATAGGCAACTGATTGGCGGATCTGATCATAAACCCTAGCTGTACTAAAATTGGCAAATGTACCGGTGAATGGTATTTTTCCTCCAATGGCCAGGCCGGATGCAACACCGATCATGTTTGCTTCGGCAATGCCCGATTGGAAGAACCGCTCAGGAAATTCTTTTGCAAATGCATCCATTTTTAATGAACCGGTAAGGTCGGCACACAATGCAACCACATCTGGATTTGTTCTTCCGAGTTGAAGCAATGCTGCTCCGAAACCTGATCGTGTATCTTTCTGTTCAGTAGAGGTATATATAGTCATAATATTGGTTTTCCGTTTTAAATATTTGGTAGTGTTAGTGCTATTTATACAGTTGAATATCAGTTGTTTTACCTGATTCAATCAAAAAACTTTGTTCGACAGTATATAAGGTTGAGCGGGCGTTTTTCGGACGAAAAACTATCCGGTAGCTGCCAGGTTGAAGGTAAAGTGTTTCGAGCGTAAGTGTTTCGTTAAGTTCATAAATACGGGTAAGCTTATTTTTATCATTAAGCAACAAAGTGCCGTAACCATTAAATGATTTTCTGAAAACAGCTATGCCTGGTTCAGGTATTTCGATGGTAGTAGTATGGCTCTGACTTACATCTATGTCATTCAATGTAATACGTGGTAAAGAAAGGATTTCAAGGTCGTATTTCCCGGTGATATATTTTTCGGTTTCCCCGAAATTTTGTATATTAAGGGTTTGATATGAACCACTTTTTCTGACGACGCTTTGCAATCCTCTGGACGCATTGCTTACTCCGGCCATTTTCAATTGCAGGTATCCCTGTGGAGCATCGGCGGCAACAACCGTATGTTTACCGGGGGTTATGCGCAAAGTATCAATGACTACAGGTGGCAGCGTGTGTATATCAACACGGTAGGTTATTAAAGGGTCGATGACCAACGTATCCGGCAACCCCCTGTTATTCATAGTATGAATATAGTTATACTTAACTTTACCTGAGTTCAAATCAGTAAAAGTCATTCCGGCATCAGTTTCGGTGGGCCTTCCCGATTCGTCGAGCAAGTTTACCTGCAAAGTGGTTGAATTAAGTGCCTGGGATATAACAACATTCAATGCTTTCTTAAGGTCTTTTTCGTTGGTAGCGTCAAAATAGGTTCCTACACAGTTGAAAGCAAGGTTAAAATCCTGCCCGATACCAATAATGAAGGGTTTAAGAATGATCCCGTTTTTCTGCAGCATTTTTGATACAGCACATGGATCGCCGCTGCATTCCTCCATCCCGTCGGTGATCAGTACCACGATATTCCGGCAGTTGTCGCAAGGTGTAAAATCCTTGGCCGATTGCTCGAGCGAAAAAGCCAGTGGCGTGGTTCCCTTTGGTGTAATTGTCCGGAGGCGGCTCTTGATTTTTCCGGTATTACCCGGGGCAAAAGGTACCTCGAGCTTTGTATCGCTGCATACCTGCGGCGGGTAATGGTACTGATGTCCATAAACCCTGAGGGCAAATTCAGTATTCTTCAGGCTGGCAATGCTATCAAGCATTTCGGAGATGATACGCTTGGCGATATTAAATTTTGTATCACTTTGCCAACGTCCTAACATGCTTTGAGAAGCATCAAATATAAAGAGAATGCGGGTTGTTTGTGTTATTTTACGGACAGCCGGAGGCTGATTTTGAGCAGCAGAACTCAAACCCATCAGCAGTACAAAAGCTGTTGCCATGATCCTGATATTTTTGCTGCGTTGAGTTTTCAAGTGAATAGTGTATTTCTTTAGAGGACGATTGAGAGAAGGGGGAGAAATGGCAAAGGGGCGAAGGGGCAAAGGGGCAAAGGGAAGATGGGAGACGAGGAGACGAAGGTACACGTATTTAATTGTTGATTTGTGATTTGCGTTCTCGGGTTTAATTTTGAACCCCTGATCTCAAAATCCTATGAATTAAACCCTTTCAAATTAACGTACAGATTTCCTTTTTATGATTCAGCTGTCAATAGTCACCCAAAGTTTCCGGTAGCTGCGCTAATGCCGATTCCAGGTCTTTATCACTTGGGGGCGATCCATGCCATTGATGTTTATCTACCATAAAATCAACACCTTGTCCCATGTGTGTATGCATGAGAATGACAATAGGTTTGCCCTGGCCTGTTAGCCCTTTTGCTTTAGCCATCGTACCAAGGATATCATCAAAATTATGACCATCCATTTCCAGAACAATCCAGCCGAAGGCTTCCCACTTGGCTCTGAGATTGCCCAATGGCATCACAACATCAACCGGGCCATCAATCTGTTTGCCGTTATAGTCGATGGTTGCAATGATATTGTCAACCTTCCGCCCGGCAGCAAACATGGCTGCTTCCCATATCTGGCCTTCCTGCAGTTCGCCATCGCCATGCAAAGTATATACCAGGTTAGGATCATTATCCAATCGTTTGGCAAGAGCGGCGCCAAGGGCAACCGAAAGTCCCTGGCCGAGCGATCCTGAAGCAACTCTTACTCCTGGAAGATGTTCAGCCGGTGTAGGATGCCCTTGCAACCGGGAATTTAATCGCCTGAAAGTTACCAATTCGCTTGTCGGAAAATATCCGGTACGTGCCAGCAAACTATACCAGACAGCGGATAAATGCCCGTTCGACAAGAAAAACATATCCTGCCCCTTACCATCCAAAGTAAAATTACTAGGATCATGCTTCAAAACTGAAGTGTAGAGTGCAGTAATGAAATCAGCGCATCCGAGCGAACCACCCGGATGTCCCGACTGGACTGCATGCACCATTCGTAGTATGTCCCTGCGAACCTGTGTGGCAAGGGATTGCATTTGAGCTGTTGTTGTCATCTAATGTTTATAAATAATTCGCTAAATTATACCTTTACTGTGATTGCTGGCTCTAATGTTAATAATTTTGGAAAACATTTTATCTTTCTTTCCGTTAGAATGATAATACTTTACTGGTTACATAGTACTTGTTGATTTATTATTTTCTTTAAAAACTTGTTGATGATTTTTACAAAATTATTTGAATACAGATTAATAATTGTTACAATAATGTTCAGCCTCCTGGTGAATATTCATGGAAAAGCACAAGTGCCAGATAAAATGGATGTTGATGAGCAACATTGGGTTGATTCGGTTTATAACCAGCTAACGCCCAAACGGAGGATAGGACAATTATTTATGCTAAGGGCTAATTCGGATGCAGATTCGACGGAGATAAAGTATCTTTCGCGGTTGATAAATGATTATACTATTGGCGGATTGTGCTTTTTTAAAGGAGGACCGGTGAGACAGGCAATACTCACAAATTATTATCAGAAACTGGCGATTACGCCGCTGCTCATCGCAATGGATGCTGAATGGGGGCTTGGAATGCGGCTTGACAGCACAATTTCATATGCCCGGCAAATGACACTGGGAGCCATGAAAGATGAAAATCTGATAACTGAAGTGGGGCAAACCATTGCAATGCAACTGCGCAGGATGGGTGTACAAGTGAGTTTTTCGCCTGTAGCTGATATCAACAGCAATGCAGCGAATCCCGTTATCAATATCCGATCGTTTGGCGAAAACAAGCAAGATGTTGCTTATAAAGCCATCCTGTATATGAAAGCGCTGCAGAATAGTGGAATTATTGCGGTTGCAAAACACTTTCCCGGCCATGGTGATACAGATACGGATTCGCACCATTCTTTACCAATTATCAATCATTCAGTTGCTACTATTGATACATTGGATGTGTACCCTTTCCAGGAACTTATTAAAGCGGGACTTGATGGCATAATGGTTGCTCACCTTCATATACCGGCACTCGATTCAATAAAAGACATTCCTTCGAGCCTTTCGCCGCTTGTAATTGATACACTCTTACGTAAGAAATTAAAATTCAATGGATTGGTTCTGTCTGATGCACTTGATATGAAGGGGGTTTCCTCTTTTGATGCTCCGGGCCTGGTAGAATTAAGGGCTTTGAAAGCAGGTAATGATATACTTTTGCTATCCGTTTGGGTTGATAAAGCAGTGGCAGCAATACAGATGGCTATTGATAGTGGCCGTTATTCGCCGGGCGAACTGGCCGTGCATTGTAAACGCATTCTTTCTGCCAAATACCGGGCCGGGCTCAACAAGTATCAACCAGTGAATTTAGTTAATCTTTATAAAGATATTCACTTGCCGCATGATGAGAACCTGAAATTTGAAGTTTACCGCAATGCAATTACCGTATTGAAAAATGATAAGCTTCCCGGGCAGCAGAATACAATCCTCCCTATCAGAAATTCTGATACACTTAAAATAGCAACACTTATTATAGGTTACACCGATATGAGCTTGTTTCAATATCGTATTAACGATTATGCAAAAGCCGATCACTACATGCTTCCCCGGAATGCGGATAACCTTGCAATCGAACAGGTTTACACTGCTATGGCAGGTTATAACCTTGTAATTATCGGAATTAATAATACTATTCCTGCTCCGGGACGCAACTTTGGGATATCGGATGTAACCATTGGGCTTGTTGATTCTTTACTGGTTTCGAAACCCTGCATCCTGAATTTATTTACACTTCCATATAGTTTAAACCTTTTCAGGAATAGGGAAAAAGCAAAAGCTATTGTTATAGCTTACCAGGATAATGATGTTGCTTATGATGCAGTTGTACAGATGCTTTTTGGCGCAACGGCTGCCAGCGGACAGCTTCCTGTCGGTGCGAATTCTGTTTTCCCTTTGCACTCGGGACTTACAACTACTACTTTAAGCCGTTTACGTTATAATCCTTATGAGGATTTAGGGTTGCATGCTGTTGATCTTGCCGCAGTTGATTCAATCGTAAAAATTGGTTTGGATAAGCATGCATATCCCGGTTGCCAGGTATTGGTTTCAAAAAACGGGAATGTCGTGTACCGAAAAGCTTTTGGCTTCAGCGATTATTTACACGGTAAGCCTGTAAATAATGATGATTTGTACGACCTGGCAAGCGTTACCAAAGTTGCAGCTACTACGCTTGCCGTGATGAAACTATATGACGAGGGCTTGGTTCACCTGGATGACCCGCTTTCGAAAACGCTGAAATATCTTAAAAACAGTAATAAAAAGAAGATTACTATCCGCGAGGTAATGACTCACCAGGCAGGGCTGGTTGCCTGGATTCCTTTTTATCTTAAAACACTAAAGAACGGATATCCGGATAGTACGTTGTATGCTAATTCTTTTTCGGAAAATTTTCCATATCGTGTAGCTAACGGTATGTATTTGCGAAAAGATTACCGGCAGGTTATCCTCGATTCCATTATAAGTTCTCCCATATCGGAGAAAAAAGAATACCGTTATAGTGACCTTGGATTTATCCTTATGCAACAATTCGTCGAACAGGTTACAGGAAAAAGTCTTGACCAATATGTGGATGAAGAATTCTATAAGCCGTTAGGACTGAAAACGCTTACCTTTCGTCCGCTTACGAAATTTCCCTTAAGCCGTATCATGCCAACGGAGAATGATACTGTATTCCGGCATCAGTTAGTATGGGGCGAGGTGCACGATCCGGCGGCTGCCATGTTTGGTGGTATTGCCGGTCATGCCGGGTTATTCGGAACTTCAAACGATATGGCCGTATTTATTCAGATGCTGCTTCAAGGCGGTTCGTACGGGGGCATGCAATTCATTAAACCGGAAACTGTGGCTGTATTCACAAAAAGGCAATTTAAAGGAAACCGTCGCGGGCTTGGATTCGACAAACCCCAACTTATCCCTTCTGAACCTGGCCCGGCTTGTGAAGAGGCTTCGGCTGATAGTTTTGGGCATACCGGTTTTACCGGAACCTATATCTGGGCTGACCCTGCCAACGATCTTCTGATTGTTTTCCTCTCGAACCGGGTTAACCCAGATGCCGAACCCAATAAACTGGTACAGTTAGGGATACGAACTGATATACAGAAAACCCTTTATCAGGCACTGAATAAAAACCTGGAGCCAGGAAAACAATTGCTCCGTCTGCCTGTTAATAGTAAGGAGTGAAAAGTGAAAAGTGAAAAGTGAAAAGTGAAAAGCGAATAGTGAAAAGTCAATAGTGAAAAGTGAACAGTGAACAGTGAAAAGTGAAAAGACAATATTTACCTCTTAACCCGTGAATGTGAATCAAATGACAACCCATTCATCGCAAACACCCTAACCTGGACAAGCCAGAACCAAAAAGGTAAAAAGCGTAACTTTATAGCATGGAACTATTAACAGAAACATACAAAAGCGAAATATCCTGTGTAC
>JBAZWY010000040.1:0-49630 GCA_041660125.1 Lentimicrobiaceae bacterium | reverse complement strand
GGTAAATGCTTGGCAGATTTACCGAAATAATAAAAATGCAATAATAAACTGGCAGTTTACTAATTCGGATGCAAGAATAAAATTAAAACGTCTCTATCCGACAATTATAGATTGACAAGACACTAGTGTTACAAATATCGAAACCCTTATAACCCTTGTATTTATTACGTCCCTACGGGACTTTAGCCAAATGAGGGTTATTTTATAGTCTACCAATATTTCGTCGCTACGCGACTGCCCCGTTAGGGGCAATATGTTGGTAGAAATTAAGATAAAAAATTATAGTCCCGTCAGGGACGAAATAAAATTCACCCGGACTACAATTATTTTAAAGTGATTTTATATGAAGCTGTGGGATAAAGGAATACCTGTTAACGAAGTCATTGAAGCTTTTACCGTTGGCCGCGACCGGGAAATGGATCTTTACCTGGCAGAATCGGATGTGCTCGGAACCATTGCTCATATTACTATGCTCGAAAGTATTGGTTTGCTTCAAAAAGAGGAATTGTCCGAGCTAAAGAAAGCCCTGGTTGAAATCTATAACGAAATTAAAACAGGCAGTTTTACAATTGAACCAGGAGTTGAAGATGTCCATTCACAGGTAGAACTTCAACTAACACAAATGCTGGGAGATATTGGTAAGAAAGTCCATTCAGGACGTTCGCGCAACGACCAGGCGCTGGTTGATATCCGCTTGTTTACCCGTGATAGTTTGCTCGAAATTGCCAACGATATTAAATCTCTTTTTGAAGTTCTTCAAAACCAGAGCGAAAAATATAAGGAAGTTTTATTACCTGGATATACGCATCTTCAGGTTGCCATGCCTTCCTCATTCGGTTTATGGTTTGGCGCATATGCAGAAGCATTGACTGATGATCTTCAACTTCTGTCATCGGCTTATAAAATCAACAACCAGAATCCATTAGGTTCTGCTGCCGGATATGGCTCGTCATTTCCTTTAAACCGGACTTTAACAACTCAGCTACTCGGTTTCGACGATTTGAATTATAACGTGGTTTATGCTCAAATGGGACGTGGCAAAGTGGAGCGAATTACAGCTTTTGCTATCGCGAATGTTGCCTCAACCATCGGCCGCATGGCAACCGATCTATGTCTTTTTATAAGCCAGAATTTCGATTTTATAGCACTTCCGGCTGAATTTACTACCGGGTCAAGCATTATGCCACATAAAAAAAACCCCGATGTTTTCGAACTGGTACGGGCACGATGCAATAAACTTCAATCTTTGCCGGTCGAAATAGGCTCAATTCTCGGAAATCTTCCTTCAGGGTATTTCCGTGATATGCAGATTATAAAAGAATCCTTTCTACCGGCTTTATCTGAAATCCAGACTATCCTTCAGATTACAGCCTTTGCCATTGATAAAGTAAGTGTAAATACACATATTCTTGATGATCCGAAATACAACTATTTATTTAGTGTCGAAGAGGTTAACCGGCTGGTTCTTTCAGGAACTCCGTTCCGGGATGCTTATAAACAGGTAGGACAACAAATTGAAAAAGGGAATTTTAAACCGGAAATCAATGTAAATCATACCCATGAAGGAAGCATTGGAAACCTATGTAATGATAAAATTGCCGAAAAATTTGCTGGTAATTATCTGGAGTTCGACAAGGATAAAGTAGATAAAGTGAAATCCGGATTGCTTGACAGCTAAAAGAGAAAATAATGCATAAAAGGTTATATCTCAATATACCGAAATGTTTAACAACTCGCATTTACACCTATAACGGTATGATGGCCTGTTCTTTGTGACTTTTTTTTGCAGCTTCAATTATCCGGATATTTAGCAAGGCTTCTTCCGGTTTAATAGCCATTTCGGCTCCGTCAACTATAACAGAGTAAACATTATTGAAAAACTCCATGTAGTCTCCCGGAAATGTTTTATACCGCCCGCGAAATTCTTTTCCTAAAAGCCCGGTGTTCAAAATTCCACGCTGGCTTGCCGGTTCAATTCCAAATCCTTTGGTTCCTGGTTTGATGTTTTGCTTGAGCTGGGCTTCCTGGCTGTCCAGGCCATATTTTACAAATGAACCTTTTGTGCCGTGAACCTGGAAACGAGGTCCCGGTTCCTTGACAAAAACGCTGGCTTTAAGAGTAACATTCAGGTCCGGATAAACAAGTTTCAGGTCAAAGCTATCATCGGTTACACTGCCCTCACGTTGGTTGAATAACCTGGCAAAAACACCTTCGGGAGCGCCAAAAAGACTCACAGCCTGGTCAATCAGGTGAATACCGAGGTCGAACAATGTACCACCGCCTTCTTTTTGTTGGTATTTCCAGAATGCCCTTAAAATTTCAGGTGTAAAACGATCAAATCGGGATTCGTAATCAACCACTTTCCCAAGTAGTCCTTGTGCGATAATATGTTTTACCGTCAGAAAATCACTGTCCCAGCGACGGTTATGAAATGGGAATACATATTTGCCGGACTTGTTTGCAATTTCAATCAAACTTTTGGCCTCAGTGCTATTAACTGCAAATGGTTTTTCGACAATTACATGCTTACCAGCCAGCAAAGCTGCACTTGCATGTGAAAAATGAAAACTGTTTGGAGAGCAGATTATTACAAGGTCAATTTCCGGATTGGCAAGCAATTCTTCATAAGATGAGGTTATATTTGCCAATGGATATTTTTCACTTGCCAGAGTGCCTGTAGTGAGAATTGTATGTAAATCAAAATTCGGGTTTACATCAATAAACGGAGCATGAAAAACCTGGCCTGAGAGACCAAATCCTACAATTCCGACATTTAATAGCGGAGCGTAGGAGGCAGATTTTGAATCCTTTTTTTGCATTTTAATGCAAGTTGGTTTGTAAAGAACAAACCTAATAAATTAAGCGACTACTCTTACATGAATTGAAGATCTAATTTGTAAAGTTCTGGCAATACTTTTCAAATTCTGTAGCTTGCAACCCGATAAATTGAATACAAGAAAGATTGCTATAGCTCACGTTCTTCACCTGCAACCGGAATTTCAATATTAGAGAATCCTCTCTGTTCAAGTGTCTTTTTATACGTCGACTGTGCTTCGTAATCGCCATGAACCAGGAAAACTTCTTTAACCTGTGACGTATCCTGGCAACTCAAATAATCGGCCATTTCGCTGTAGTCGCCATGACCCGAAAATGCTTCAATCCGCTCAATATTAGCTCTTACCGGGTGCTTTATGCCGAAAATCGAAACCTCATCAGCGCCACCTAAAATACGTGCACCCAGGGTAGCCGGGGCACAATAGCCCACTGCCAGAACCGTATTGTTTGGATTTTCGATATTATTGGCCAGGTGATGTTTGATGCGCCCGGCTTCCATCATTCCCGATGCCGAAATGATTACACAAGGTTTTTTATTCGTATTGAGTTTTTTCGATTCCTCCGGGCTTTTAATATAAAACAGGGAATTAAAACCAAATGGATCAGGATCTGTAAGCATCACGTGTGCCACATCTGCATTTAATATATCCGTGTGCAGCCTGAATATATCTGTTGCATTTACAGCCAATGGGCTATCGACATAAATATTCACTTTTGGCAATAATCCGTCATTAAAAAATTTGTTGAGAGCATAAACAACCTCCTGGGTACGTCCAATGGCAAAAGACGGTATAATAACTTTGCCCCCTCTTTCGACACAGGTTTCGCGGATAACGCGTAACAATTCTCCTTCAGCCTCCTGTAAATGTGGATGAAGACGGTTTCCATAAGTTGCTTCGGTAATAAGGTAATCGCATTGAGGAAAAGGCGCGGGTGATTTCAAAATCCGGCTGAACGGACGGCCAATATCGCCTGTGTATGCTATCCGGCTGGTTTTCCCGTTTTCTCGTATTTCGAGCAAAGCTGTTCCGCTGCCCAGCATATGACCTGTATTGGTAAACTTTACCTTGATATTTTCGTCAATACGAAATTTACGGTCGTAAGCTACCCCGATAAATAATCCCATACAGGCTCGTGCATCCTGCTCAGTATAAATGGGTTCTACAGGTGCAAGCCCTTTTTTAACGCGCCGTTTATTGAACCACTTCACGTCACCTTCCTGTATATGTCCGCTATCAGCCAGCATTATGGCGCAAAGGTCGCGGGTGGCACTGGTGCAAATTACAGAGCCCCGGAATCCAAGTTTATAAATATACGGGATCAGGCCAGAGTGATCGATGTGTGCATGAGTAAGAATTACATGATCGATAGTTGAAGGATCAAACATCAGGTTTCGGTTCATGCCATCGGTTTCAAGTCCTTTACCCTGGAACATGCCGCAGTCGAGAAGGATTTTCTTGCCAATATTGGTGGTTATGAGGTGCTTGCTTCCGGTAACTTCGCGTGCTGCGCCAATAAATTTAATTTTCATAATACAGATCTTATTGAATTTTAGTAGTCTTCAAATTTAATTTTTATAGATATACAAAAGCAAATAAAACCGGGCAATGCTGTTAATTTTACTTAAATGATACTTTGCGGAAAATTTATAGCCAACACTTAGCTTGATTAATTCATAAACTTCAAAAAAGACAAAAGATAAAAGGATAAAGACAAAAGGATCAAAACATTATGAAGGCAATCATAAAAATCATCTTTACAATAAAAATTATGAAAATGGTTTGCAACTGCCTGGCTTTTATCTTTTTACTTTTATCTTTTATCTTCTGCACGAATAATACAGGTTAGATTACAGAATTGGAAATGAACAATAAAATTCATGAAACATCGGAACTCACCAGCAAAAAATCAATACATTTGAAAGTTAAATTTTATAGCGGATAGTATGGTTCTGAATTATATCTGGATTGCTTTTTTTATCATCGCTTTTATTGTTGGGTTGATCAGGTTAATCTTCTTTGGAGATACTGAGATTTTCCCTTTGATGATGAACGGTACTTTCGACATGGCGAAAACCGGTTTTGAAATATCACTCGGACTTACCGGTGTCATGACGTTGTGGATGGGCCTGATGAAAGTTGGGGAAACAGGAGGTATTATTGGCTTGATGTCGAAAACGGTTGGTCCGTTGTTCAGGCGATTGTTTCCCGAAATCCCCAAAGATCATCCGGCCATTGGCTCCATGATGATGAATATTGCTGCCAATATGCTCGGGCTCGACAACGCTGCCACGCCACTAGGCCTGAAAGCCATGACTCAACTCCAGGAGCTCAATAAAGATAAGGAAACTGCATCAAACGCCATGATCATGTTCCTGGTGCTGAACGCTTCGGGACTTACTATTATCCCGATCAGTATTATGGTGTTCCGCACACAGGCCGGCGCGGCAGATCCCTCGGATGTATTTATCCCTATACTTCTTGCTACTTTTTGTTCAACACTTACAGGAATCATAGCTGTTTCAATTTTTCAAAGGATCAATCTTTTCAATAAGGTTATATTGCTGTATCTCGGTAGTTTTACATTGTTGGTATCGGGAATTATCTGGTACTTCAGCACTATCAACCAGCAACAGATCACGACGATATCTTCCGTTTCAGGGAACCTTATTTTGTTTACGATTATTATTTCCTTTATAGTTTTAGGTCTAATAAAGCGTATTAATGTTTACGATGCTTTTATCGAAGGGGCAAAAGAAGGTTTTGGAATTGCCGTCAGGATCATTCCGTATTTAGTGGCTATCCTTGTTGCCGTTGGCGTTTTCCGTACCTGCGGGGCTTTGGATTTCATTGTAAAAGGCATAGGTCAAATGTTTGCCGCCATGGGTGTGAATACCGATTTTGTTGATGCCTTGCCTACGGCTTTTATGAAACCGCTCAGCGGTTCAGGTGCACGCGGAATGATGGTTGATACCATGAAACATTTTGGAGCAGATTCATTTGCCGGCAGGCTATCCTGCATTTTCCAAGGTGCAGCCGATACAACCTTTTATATCGTTGCAGTATATTTCGGATCAGTGGGAATAAAAAAAACACGCTACGCCATAACAGCTGGCCTGCTTGCTGACCTGGCAGGAATGATAGCGGCCATTTTTATAGCTTATTTGTTCTTTCATTAGGAGCACATTAAAAACAGTAAAAGATGAAGCAAGTTAACTGGGGAATAATTGGCTGTGGAAATGTTACCGAGAAAAAGAGCGGACCTGCATTCAATAAAATAGCAGGATCGCAGCTTGTGGCTGTGATGCGCCGTAATGCTTCAAAGGCCGAAGATTATGCCCGTCGCCATGGCGTACCAAAATTTTATTCTAATGCATCTTTACTAATTAATGATGCAGATGTTAATGCTGTTTATATAGCAACGCCTCCTGACACCCATGCACAATATGCTATTGAAGCCATGAAAGCGGGCAAAGCAGTGTATGTGGAAAAACCAATGGCACGCACTGTTGCCGAATGTGAGGAGATGATCCGGGTAAGTGAAGAAACGGGCCAGCCATTGTTTGTTGCCTACTACCGCCGCAGGCTCCCAAGTTTTTTAAAGATTAAGGAACTTATTGAGAATAAAGAAATTGGTGATGTAAAATATATTCATGTCCAATTGCATAATCCATTGAAACCCGAAGAGGTTGATCCGGAAAAAGAACACGAATGGCGCGTATTGCCGGAAATTTCGGGTGGTGGTCATTTTCATGATATGGCAGCCCACCAGTTCGATTATCTTGAATATCTGCTTGGGCCCATTAAGGAAGCGATAGGCTTCTCGCTTAACCAGGCAGGACGTTATCCGGCAGATGATATAGTTACTGCTACTTTTCTTTTTGAATCAGGAATAGCCGGCACGGGCTCATGGTGTTTTTCGGTTCCTGAAAATCTAAAAACCGATATAACAACAATTGTTGGTTCAGAAGGGCGAATCACCTTTTCGTTTTTCGAGCATCAAAATATTTGTGTTGAAAAAAGTGATGGAAGCATTCAAAATTATACTCTTCCTCACCCCGAAAACATCCAGCAGCCTCTTATCCAAACTATAGTTGATCAATTGCTTGGGAAAGGGGTTTCTCCTTCAACCGGAAAGACCGGTTTACGTTCGACTATGGTCATGGAATGGATTACTTCCAAATAGCAAACTCTTTTCTCTTTGGGGTATAACTTTCCTGTTGTTAGCTCGCTGAATTGTATGAATCAGATCAGATAGCAATTACTAAACCTTTCATAAAAGGTTAACATTGGTATGGTGTACATACCAACAATACTCTTTATTTTTGCAAATTGCTGGATTTATTCATCTGGTACAGCAAAAGATCTCCAAATTCAATCTTATAAGTAACCGGATAATTAAAAGTTATTAATATGAATATCGTCAAGTCATTAAAATACGCCCTGCTATTTTTGTTAATCTCCGTAATGGCTCAGGCTCAGCCTGGTAAACAAACCAGGGGACAAGCCAGATATGGGAGTAGTTATGAGGAGAAAACGCTTTCACCTACTGAATATCCTTATTTATTGCCATACAACAGGTGGATAGACCCCGCTGGAAAACAAATCTATTTTGGCAATCCAAAACTCGAAAATCATGCCCTCGATGTGGTGTTATCTCCTGATGAGAAATGGCTGGCTGTTGAAGGCCGCTATGAGGTTCTCATTATTTCCCCGCAAACCAATCAGATCGTTGCTACTTTAAAAATGAGTGAAGTTCTTAAAGAGAAGAATATCATGAATACCTTCTCGGGTCTATGCTGGTTACAGGAAGGAAAACAATACCGTCTCTTTTGGGGGGCAGTAGGAATCAAAGATTCTTTCGTTGCTTGTGCAAGTTGGGATAACAAAAAGTTAACGGCAAACGAATTTATTCCTTTCGAAGCGGTAAAACCAGCCCAGATGGCCCTTCCCAATGAATTGTGCATCCGGAACGAAGAGGGTAAGCAATTTCTTTATGTGGTTTTGAATGGAAACAACACCGTGGTGAAAATGGATCTAGCTGCTAAACAAACGGTTTGGACCACAAATGTTGGTGTAGCTCCTTTTGGCATTACTATGGCAAACGGTAAAATTTATGTAACCAACTGGGCCGGCGGAATTCCTGAAAGCAATGATAAAAATGTAGCTGGGGTGCCCTGGGGTAGCGCAAAAGTTGACCCGGTAAACGGGGCTACACGCGAAGGGTCTGTGTCGGTTTTGGATCCGAAATCAGGCACCGTTCTTAAAGAAATACAAGTCGGGCTTCACCCTAACGACATTGTAGCCAGTAAGGATGGTAAGTTTGTGTATGTTTCCAATGCCAACAGTGATAATATCAGTTCAATATCAACAACAACTGATGTTGTAACCGAAACGATATCTGTAAGGCTAATGCCAGAAAAAAATCCGTATTGGGGAGATTCTCCGAATGGGATGGCCATTTCGCAAGACGATAAAACGCTTTATGTCGCAAATGGAATGGATAATGCTCTTGCCGTAGTTGAATTAGGCCGGGAATCGTGTAGCAAAGCCGAAGAAAAAGAAAGTGAAATTGAAGGCTTTATTCCAACGGCCGCTTACCCGGGTGCAATTGCAATATCCATAACAGGTCAAATCTTTGTGGCCAACATTGAGGCAGAGGGGGCACATATCCCAACCTTGACAGAAGGTTCATCAGAACCTGCATACAATTCGCACAGGCAGTTGGCATCTGTTTCGGTAATTCCAACGCCAACCGAAAAAGAATTGAAAGCCTATACGAAAAGGGTTGAAGGCTCACAGCAATTTTTCAGGATTGCCCTTACTGCGAAATTGCCCAGAAAACAGGTTAAACCGGCGCCTATTCCCGAAAGGATTGGCGAGCCATCTGTATTTAAACATGTGCTGTATATCATAAAAGAAAACCGAACTTACGACCAGGTTTTAGGCGATATGAAAAAAGGAGATGGTGATTCGACTCTAACCATTTTTGGACAAAAAGTCACACCCAATTCTCATGATCTTTGTGATAAATTTATTTTGCTCGATAATTTTTATGCTTCCGGCAAATGCTCAGCCGAAGGGCATCAATGGACTGATGCTTCCATTGTAACCGATTATATCGAAAAAGATGTACGCGCCTGGTTTCGCAGTTACCCCCATGTGCAGGAAGATGCTTTGGTGTATGCTCCAACAGGATTCCTCTGGGATAATGCATTGAAACATGGGAAAACTGTCAGGATTTACGGCGAGGCTTCGGTACCTGAATATAATGCACAATATACCTGGACTTCAATATATACGGACTTTCTGAATCATAAGAAATTTGAATTCAAAAATAAAACTACCATAAAACCGGTTGAGAAAATACTGAGTGAAACGTATCCTTCGTACGATGACCATCGGATTCCGGATGTGCTCAGGGCCGGGACATTTATCGGGGAATTGAAATCTTATGAAGAAATGGACGGCGACCAGCTTCCTGAATTGATGATTATGGCCCTTCCGAATGACCATACCGGTGGAACAAGACCAGGGCTGCCAACTCCGCGGGCCATGGTTGCTGATAACGACCTGGCACTTGGACAGATTGTGGAAGCACTGAGCAAAAGCCGATTCTGGAAGAATACAGTGATTTTTGTTACAGAAGATGATTCGCAGGCTGGCTGGGATCATGTTTCGGCCTATCGGACTGTGGGAATGATAATAAGCCCATATACCAAAACCGGTGCCGTTATTCATACCAACTACAACCAACCATCGATGGTGCGGACTATAGAGCAAATTCTGAGTATTCCTCCGATGAACATTATGGATGCTACGGCCATGCCAATGTTCGATTGTTTTGTACAACAAGCTGATCACACACCATATAAGGCATTGGATAATCAAATTCCTCTTGATGAGATGAACCCGCAATTGTCGGGTTTAAAAGGCGCTGACCTCCATTATGCACAAAGAAGCATGGAACCGCAATTTGATGGAATCGATTCCGGTGATGACGACCTTTTTAACCGGATACTTTGGTTTGCCATGAAAGGCAAAGAAAAGTACCCGCAACGGTTCAGTGGGAAAGATATGAATTAAAAAGCAACAAAGGCGACTTGATGAAGGCCGCCTTTGCTCTGTAATTGATTTAGAAGTTAGTTTCAGCTACTGCATCCGCCAATTTATTTTTTAATAACGCCCAGCTCTTTACCAACTTTGGTAAAAGCTGCTATACATTTATCCAGGTGTTCGCGTTCGTGGGCGGCAGAAATCTGAACACGGATACGGGCTTTATCTTTTGGGACGACAGGATAGTAGAAACCAATCACATAAATGCCTTCATCAAGCAATTTTGCTGCGACTTCCTGGCTAAGTTTTGCATCGTACAGCATCACAGCACAAATGGCGCTTTGAGTCGGTTTGATATCGAAACCGGCAGCAAGCATTTTCTCAACAAAATAAGCAGTGTTTTCATGCAGTTTGTCCTGCAATGTGTTAGTCTCGCTCATCATATCAATCATGCGACTGCCGGCGGCAGCAACCATAGGAGGAATCGAATTGCTGAACAGGTAAGGCCTCGAACGCTGACGAAGCATATCGATAATTTCTTTTTTACCGGTAGTAAATCCACCGATAGCACCACCAAAGGCTTTGCCTAATGTACCTGTTATAATTTCAATTTTTCCTTTAAGGTTAAACTGCTCTGTAACACCACGTCCGGTTTTGCCTACAACGCCCGCCGAATGTGATTCGTCCACCATAATCATGGCATCATATTTATTGGCTAATTCGTAAATTTTATCCAAGGGAGCAACGTTTCCATCCATAGAGAAAACGCCGTCGGTAACAATCAACCGATGTCTTTGTGCCCGGGCAGCTTGCAATTGTACTTCGAGGTCGGCCATATCGGCATTGTTGTAGCGGTAGCGAACTGCCTTACTCAAACGCACTCCATCAATAATCGAAGCATGATTCAGAGAGTCACTTATAATTGCATCTTCTTCCCCTAAAAGTGGTTCGAATACTCCACCATTCGCATCGAAGCATGCAGCATACAATATGGTGTCTTCTGTACCGAAGAAATCAGCAATTTTCTTCTCCAGTTCCTTGTGCAAATCGCCGGTGCCACAAATAAAACGAACGGACGACATTCCGTAACCATGTGTATCGAGCGCTTCTTTGGCAGCAGCAATCAATTGCGGGTTGTTCGAAAGTCCAAGGTAATTATTGGCGCAGAAGTTAAGCACTTTTGCA
Organism: Lentimicrobiaceae bacterium; assembly: GCA_041660125.1. GTDB lineage: Bacteria > Bacteroidota > Bacteroidia > Bacteroidales > UBA4417 > UBA4417. The sequence continues at coordinate 38,555 of JBAZWY010000040.1, read as the reverse complement.
CCCGAACTGATGATGATTTCGGCACCTTGCGGTGAAACTAGGATACGTTCGTTTTTAAATAATCCGGCTTCTTTTATTCCGGCAAGTTCTTTTGTCAGGTGATCCTGAAATTTGGTGTACATAGTATTCTATGGATTATTATTTTAAAAATGTTGTTTTAATGTTCTGGACATGAAGTTTAAGAGTTCAAATGCCTTCGGCGTTCAAGGGTTGCTGCCTTCGGTGTTTGTCAGGTTTAAATTCCGACCTTCAATTTATTTCCATTCTCTAAAAATCAGATTCTGAGCAGGAGCAAAGGTAAAAATTATTAGCCTGAATAAAAGGAATTTCGTCTAAATCCGTCGCTTTAGGGGGCAAGTTTCGCAACTTACTGGATAGGTTTCAGTGAAATACTTATTTTCAAGTTTTATGTACCTGAACAACAGGAAATTAAAAATAATTTGCCTACGCTTTAAAATAACGGTCGAGGTAATCGAATTTGCTTAATTTTGCGCACTTTAGTGTGTTATTTAACTATAAAATTATCGGAAAACTATGAAGAATATTCTCGTAATCGGAGCGGTAGGCCAGATAGGCTCAGAACTTACCATGAAACTCAGAACAATTTATGGTAACAGCAGTGTACTAGCCGGTTATTTTCGTCCCGAACCCACTGGTGAGTTGCTCCACTCAGGTCCTGCCGAATATGTAGATGTTACCCAGGTACAGCAGATTGCCGATCTGGTTAAGAAATATAAAATTGATACGATTTATAACCTGGCAGCTATTCTTTCGGCTGTCGGAGAAACTAAGCCTCTAATGGCCTGGCAGATTGGTGTGGGAGGATTAATGAATTGCCTGGAAGTCGCACGCGAATACAAATGTGCGCTTTTTACGCCCAGTTCAATTGGTTCATTTGGCCCAGGTACACCAATGGATCACACTCCCCAGGATACCGTTCAGCGTCCGCAAACCATGTATGGCATCACCAAGGTTACAGGTGAATTGCTCAGTGATTATTATTACAAAAAGTATGGCGTGGATACACGCTCAGTTCGTTTTCCGGGAATTATTTCAAATGTTACAATGCCCGGTGGAGGGACTACCGATTATGCCGTGGAAATTTATTATGAAGCCGTTAATACCGGCAAATATACCTGTCCGCTTGCAGCAGGTACTTTTCTAGATATGATGTATATGCCTGATGCAATAATGGCTGCCATCAGACTGATGGAAGCCGATCCGGCAAAACTGGTTCACCGTAATTCGTTCAATGTTACGGCTATGAGTTTTGATCCGGAATTGATTGCTGCCGAAATCCGTAAGCATATACCCGGTTTTGTCATGAACTATAACGTTGAACCTCTGAAACAGGGAATTGCCAATTCGTGGCCCAACAGCATGGACGACTCCTGTGCACGTGAGGAATGGGGCTGGAAACCCGGTTGGAATCTTGAAAGTATGACCTTGGATATGCTTCAAGCTATTCGCGAAAAGAAAGCAAAAGAACTCATTTAGAAAAGACTGGAATTACTGAAACAAACCCAATGCTATTGTTTTACAGAATTCCTGATCCCTTCGGCATACAAGACCTTTTCGAACGTGAATGCCTTATCGAATTTACCTGAATCGAAAATATAGTCTGAATCATACTGATAAAGCATTTCAACACTCTCTTTGATAATTGGGTTAAAAATCCCCGCCATTTGAATCATTATTTTTGGAAGTACCGTTATTTTTGCTTTTACGTTAAGTTCTTTTGCTGCAATCTCAACTATTTGCTGTGAAGTAAGAATATTCATGTCGGCAGGCAGATGCCAGGTTTGATTATAGGCTGAAAGAGTGTTCCCAAGCAAAGCTGTTGCTTTTCCTGCATCAGGAGTATAGGTGAAAGAATGTTTCAGGTTTTTGCTCATCATAAGTTGTGCTGTTTTACCTTTCTTCATATTCTCGAAAACCATCATATTTAAAAAACTGTTATAGGTTTCCGGTCCATAAAAATCGGCTGAACGGGCAATCAGTGCTGTTAATTCCCCTTTTTGAACTTCTTCCAGAATCATGGAGGCAATCTTCGCCCTAATTTCACCTTTGCGGCTGCATGGATTAAAAGGAGTTTCTTCTGTCATAGGACCAACAACCTTTCCATACAAATAAACATTATCGAAGAACACCAGTTTGGCCTTATTTTCCTTACAGGCATTTATAACATTCTGCATAAGTTTTGGCCATTGTTCCTGCCAGACTTTAATGTTGTATTGCAGGCCGGCAGTGAGATAAACGATATCGGAACCTTTTACGGCTTTCATCACCTGTTCGGCCGAAGTAAGATCGGCTGGTACAAGTTCTTCCTTGCCGGTTACAGCTTTAGGGTTCCGGCTAACCAACCTGATTTGATCGGTATAAGAGGATAGTGTTTTTGCTATATGATTGGCAATAATACCACCTGATCCTAAAATGGTTTGCATAGTTTTCAATTTTAGTTGATAAAAATATACTTGTTGCGATAGACTGAAAAAGATAAAACAGTGGAAGGGCTGTTTTGTTAGATTGATTACCCAAAAAGTATCGATGAAGCAAAATCCACTATCTGGAGTCTTATCCTGATCAACTCCATACACCCGCAATCCGATCCCCGCAAAATTTACATTTCCCTGCAGTAATATTGTTTTGGATTACCCTGAATCCTTTGCGTTCCACAACGGTTTTCCCGCATTTCGGGCAAACAGTATTTTCGAGATTCGTGCCCGGAACATTGCCTACGTACACATATTTCATGCCTGCATTAAGAGCGGTTTCGCGGGCTCTCTGAAGAGTGAGTAAAGGTGTTGCCGGTAGTTGGGTTAATTTATACAGGGGAGAAAACCTGCTGAAATGCAATGGAGATTCATCCAAATTGTTTGCAACCAGCCATTTGCACATTTCGCGGATGGTTTTCATATTGTCAGTCCACGAAGGGATAACCAGGTTGGTGATTTCGAGCCATACGCCTTCTTCTTTCAGAACCTGCAAGGTGCGTAACACAGGCGCCAGTTTCCCGGAATTCAATTTCAGGTAGGTATCCTCAGTAAATCCTTTCAGGTCGATATTGGCGGCATCCAGGTATTTGCAGAGCATCCTCAACGGAACCTCGTTGATATAACCGTTCGATTTATATACATTTTTAATTCCGCTGGCACGGGCGATCCTGGCTGTATCATAAACATACTCATAGAAAACGGTTGGTTCTCCATACGTGTAAGCAATACTTTGGCAGTTGTTTTTTATGCAGGCTCCGACCACACTTGCCGGCATAAGGTCGGCGTTTGAAGTTTCTTTTGGACTTTTCTGCGATATTTCCCAGTTCTGGCAATTGAGGCAGGCCAGATTGCATCCCGCAGTTGCAATGGAAAATGCTCTTGATGAAGGAAGAAAATGGAAAAACGGCTTTTTCTCGATGGGATCAATATGCACTGCACAAGGATTACCATAAGCGATTGAATACAATTTATCCTTCACGTTGATACGGTTACGGCATTTGCTGGTTTCCATGCGTTTAAGCGTGCATTGATTAGGGCAATTGGTGCATTCAACCCCACGTCCGGTCACTTTATAATGATAGGCTTCGCGGCTCCATTTCCAGAGCGGATTTCCCGGAGGAAGATCAGACAATCCGGTTATTCCCGCCATCAGCATTTCGTTACGACAAAGCAGGCAGGCTGCAGAGGCAAGTCCTGAGGATATAAATGTGCGTCGTCTCATTTTTCCTGTACCAAAAACTCTTCACAAATTTACAACACCTATGCCCTTATATAGTATATAAACCTGATAAAATTTAACTCACGCATGCTTTTTCATCAACATAAGGAATATTGCTAAAGTGGTTACTGCGGCTATAACCAACAATGAATTTATAAAGCCGAAAAAAGGTACAATCAAGGCATTTATAAGTATTGCCCCGGCGGCTGAACCTATCAGATCAGCAGAATAGGTTGTAGCAGCAACCTGATTTATATCCCCGGTTTTCAGAATGGATGCAATATGAAACTGTGCTCCTGTTACTGTTGCCATGCATACAATAAGCAAAATGAAACACAGGTGCATCAATATCGTTGAGAGTTGAAAATACCTGAAAATAAGAATACCTGCCAGACCCAGCAGGATCAAAAATAGTGATATCAATTGTAGTTGGATTAATGAATTATAAGAAGCCTTTTTCGGTAATTGCTTAGCCATAAAAACGCCAATGGCAAGCCCGGCCATAAACAGGGTAATGAAAATGCCGGTCATCAGGTACACGTAGCCATAAATCACCTGGAATGTAAGAATCAGGATGATTTCAAGTGAAAATGAACTTAACCCGGCAGAAAACAAGGCCACTGTTATCCCGCCTGAGCGAATGCCTGCAACTACCAGCAACAGAAGTATTGGTAGAATGATAACGTAAATACCTGCTTTCCCTGAAAAGCTAAGCCAATAGTGCACCTGGCTATAACAGGCTACCGGCTCAAAATCGCGGTTGAGCGGGGCTTCAACAGAAATCCGTTTCATAATTTTATCGGAGCGCTCCTTCAATGAAGCATCATCAAGATAATATTCATTTACATATTCGGTAGTTATTCCCCGTTTTGCGCCAAGCATTGAAACTGCAGCGGTCAAAGCTCCATCCGAAGCCAGGAAATAGTTTTTCTCACCTGGTATAACCAATACATTTTTAAACACAGACTTCAAGGTCTGATACATTGTGGACTGAATTTTCAGAGCATCGCTGCCCATATAATCAGCCGTAGGCATAAGGCTGAGCGTCACAATCCCATTTCTTATGAGAAGACTTTTTAATATGCTTAAAAATTCAAGTGTATAAAACCTGTTGTTCTGAAGTGTCGAAGGTTCCGGAAGATCCAGTATAATTGCGTCATAGCTTAATGAATCGGTTTCCTTTTGCCCTGGATGCGCTTGTGTTGCCTCCTGTTTTTTCTGCTGTGACATTTTATTTACCAACAGGCGCGGATCGCCAATCTGCATATTGAAACGTTTATCAACCGGCAAAAGATGAAATAACTTACCTAATGTCACTATCCTTGGATTAATATCCATACAGTCGAGCCTTTTAACCGGGTATTTTAAACATTCCCGGGCCACTCCCGAAATTCCTCCGCCCGCAAGAAGCACATTCCCGTTTATAGGATGCTGAAGCAATGCATAATGAACAGTTTCTTCGTTCACAGTAATATTGCTGGTAGTGAAAAGAAGAGTATTGTTCCCGAAAAAATTCAACTGTCCGGCTTGTTCAGTAACAACAAGTTTTCCATACGGAGTATCTTTATAAGAAACAATTACCTGTTCGGGAAACAGGAACTGCAGGGCTGTTTTGTCGAGGCTTGTAACCCAAAAGGCAAATGCACTGATAACCGCAACAGCAAGATACATCTTGAAATTCTTACGAATTCCAAAAATCTCCTTCCGGCTGACCCGGAAAAGAATTACACTGTTAAGGAAAAGAATAATGGCCAGGTTTTGAAACGGCTTGAAAATAAAAACCAGGATCATACTACATAATATTCCTGCTACAATGCTGCCGGTTGTTTCCCATCCGTAAGTGAGACTGATTGCATTTTCGTTAAGCGTACGCGACAAATACTGGCTCACCGCGCCGAACAGCCACCCCGACAACAAGCAGAACGGTGCCAGTAAAAAGCTGGTCCCGACCAGTATCTGCCCGATACCGGGCATCCCGCCAACCGGCAGCACTATATTCCGCAACCAGTCGAGCAGGAAAAGCGTAACCACAGGAATTGTTGCCAATGTAAATAATCCTGTCATGATCCCTTTCAGGCCGGCAGGGTTTCTTGTTTTGCGATTCATAAGTGCGCCAAGCCCGGTGAGTAACATCCAGTTAGCCAGCACAATTCCGATTATGAGTTCATTCCCGTTAAAGACGGATAAAAACTCACGCAGAAGGATGAGTTGGGTTGCCATAGCCGTAAATCCAAGGCTGAAAGGAAGCCGCTTCAGATTAAACGCAAGTTTATTAACGGGTTTCCCTGAAGGTGAGTCTGCAAAAGATAGCTTGGCAGTTTGCACTTTTCCCGGGCTGGATTTGAAAATGGAACGGTAATAATTGATATGCCACGAAAAGTGGAATATAGCAGTCAGAAATAAAGCAATTCCAAAATCGACATGCCACACCAAAAGTTGGTCGGTAATCGCAAGGTTAATTTTATAGTTCACCGTAATAGCAAGTAACAATCCAATACCCCCGGCAACAATAATAAATACAAGCAATAGGCTGTTCCAGAATTTACGCTGCCAGTTGCCTGTAATAATTTCAAGCCGGACCAAAACCAATGATACGCTATAAAATAACAGGCTGATAATGCTTAAAGTTATTATGGAATACGGGGTATCCGGCATTTTACAGAACAACTAAAAGGGAGAATCCCGAATTTATTTACGATTTACGAATGACGATTTACGAATGACGATTTACGAATGACAACATAAAACCATTTACTGACAGATGGAGATCTGAATTTTAAAAGTCAATTATAACTTGTCGCTATTCCTTTTCGCCAAACACAAACGCCTGGTAAACAAATATTTCAGTATCCTTGTCTTTCCAGCCGTCCCATCCGATGCCGGCTTTATCGCGGGCACAGTGGCCCAGGAATTCCTCAAGGCTCCAGCCGGTGTCGGTGGCTACCTGTGGAAGGAATGTGCCGCTTCTGTTTCCCTTTTTTATATAAATGCCATCAATACCAAGCCTGATATCCTTCACATTGCCTATCTTCTTAATGGGTGTAAGGATAGAAATCTCGATGTCGATTAATTTCATTTCAGGAGGCGTAACAGGGTCGAACCGGTAGTCGTTTGTCGCAGCTGAAACGGCCATTTTTTGTACGATGATATAAATCGGGTTATCCGCTTCAAAATGCCCTATGCAACCCCGGAGAGCTCCGCCTTTTTTCAGTGTTACAAATGCACCGGCTTTGCTACGCAATGAAGCAGGTAATGATTCAACATCAACATCCGGAATCCGTTTTTCTCGGAGGTACGTATCAATGGTGTTGCGGGCCATGTGAAGCAGTTCCTTCTCTTCCGAAGCTGATAGCATCATAGTTTGCTGCTTTGGCTGAACAACACTAAGGGCATAATATCCAACTACGCGGTCTTTTTCTCCATAGTATGAATCACCGGAATTTTTGTATAAAATTTGTTTGTAAGTTATTCCCGGCATTCCCGCGGTAAGATACATCAGTGTAATTACCGATGGCCACGAGCAACATCCGGTGACGAGGTTTTCGACTTTCTTTTTAGTGCAGCTTTCAACAGCAAGTAAAAACTTCTCCGCATTGTTGGTCACGATAGCATCCGCAATTTGCTGGTCCGATTTAATGGCATCGTCATACTCAGGATAATGTGAAAAGTCGGTACTGATGACGAACAGATTATCAGGTGTAAAATAAGGTTTCAGCGCTTTTGCAATTTGTTTACAAGTTTCCGGATCCTGGGTGCCCAACAATATTGGGACAATTTTGAAGTCATTTTTTAAAAAAAATTGCAGGAACGGGATTTGAACTTCAATACTATGTTCTGAACGCTGGTATTGAGGATCGAAGGCTAAAACTTTGTTCTCAGTTGCGAGTTTCCTGGCAATTTCCAGGTCTGTTTTTACGATTCCAAGCGGTGTAATATAATTCCCGATACTGTAAACGGATGCCCCCGGAAACGAATTGCGGTGGCTGCTGCCAATAACGAAAATGGTTTTATATTTTTTATCGGGATCAATCTGGTTGAATGCAGCTGCAGCTACTTCTCCCGAGAATACATAGCCGGCATGTGGAGTAATAACAGCCAAAACATCGCCATCAGCCTTGCGTGCAGGAGCTTTGGCAAAATACAGTTTTAACATCTTCTGTATCTCAACCGGGTCGGAAGGGTAAAAACTGCCAGCCACAGCCGGCTGCCGATTTTGTAACGTATCTTCTGCTTTCATGGTTTCAGGAGGATTTGTATGTGACTGGCACTTGCTGAAAAGCGTAAAAGACAACAGGGTTGCCAACATGATAATTTTGGAATGAATGCTATTGGATTTCACAATCAGTAGATTTAATCAGCACAATAAAAGTACAAAATTTTGTAAAAAATAGCAAGAATTGATGCTGTGTCAAACCATAATCTGTTACAGTGTTTGGAATTTAACAGGGCAATAAGAAATGGTATCAGGCCGGAAGTCCGGAGTCGTGTGGCCTAAACTTAGATAGGAAGTTCGTATTGCGCTCAAAAAAATGAATCAAGAACTTGTTTCAGGAAGTGTTTGCCAACCGAAAAGGGCAATGGGCAGTAAGTTTTACTGAATATGCTTCCGACTTCGGGCTACCGTCTTCCGACCCAGGAAAAATAGGCTGAACCATAATTCTAAAAAGTAGTATTTTTGCAAACCTAATATTAAGTACACATTGAAAATAGCAGCATTAGTTTCGGGAGGTGTTGACAGTTCGGTTACCTTGCATCTTCTCAAAGAGCAGGGTCACGAACCGGTTATCTTTTATATCCAGATCGGGATGAAAGACGAGGAGGGGTTTATGAATTGTTCATCCGAAGAAGATATTGAGCTTACCACCTGGCTTGCAAAGTATTACGGATTAAAAATGGAGGTTGTTCCTTTGCATAAAGAGTATTGGGACAATGTGATGGCTTATGCTTTGGATGCCGTTCGTAAAGGACTTACTCCAAATCCGGATGTAATGTGCAACCGGCTGATTAAATTCGGTGAGTTCGAAAAACACTGGGGTAAGGATTTTGATAAAATTGCAACCGGCCATTATGCAAATACATTGGTTGAAGGCGGGAAAACCTGGCTTGCCACGGCAAAGGACCCGGTTAAAGACCAGACCGATTTCCTGGCCCAGATCACATACCTACAGGTGAGTAAACTGATGTTCCCGGTTGGCAACCTGATGAAAAGCCAGGTCCGCGCCATTGCACACAAACAAAATATGCCCAGCGCACACCGCCGCGACAGCCAGGGAATCTGTTTCCTGGGGAAAGTAAATTATGTTGATTTCCTGCGAAAATACATTGGCGAAAAAGAAGGTAAGATTGTGGAACTGGAAACCGGGAAAATACTTGGTAAGCACAAAGGATATTGGTTTCATACCATTGGCCAGCGCAAAGGTCTCAATCTCGGTGGTGGCCCATGGTTCGTAGTGAAAAAGGATTCAGCCGAAAACACTATTTTTGTTTCCAATGGCTACGATCCTGAATCGCAATATCAGGATGTGATCAGTTTAACCGACTTTCATTTTATCAGCGGAAATCCCTGGGATAATGAAACGGATCCAAAGGAAATTACTTTCAAAATCCGCCATACGCCTGATTTCACCAAAGGAATACTTAAGAAAGAAGGCGAAAATTACGTTATCCAATCATCCATTCTGGTTTCAGGAGTGGCAGCCGGGCAGTTTGGCGTGGTTTACGACAAGGACTCGCGGATTTGTTTTGGAAGCGGGGTGATTGAGTAAGGATAGAGTTCATCGTTCCGGGTTCCAATTTATAAGAGCTCAAAATACTTCAAATAGCAGTTTGACTTGCTTTAACAAGTATTAACTTTGCTCCATCCTGTTTTAAAACTATTTTTGCACCAATATACCAGGAAACATGAAACGTAATTGGCTCCTATTCCTTCTTTTGTTTCCGGTTTTCCTGAGTGCTAAAGCACAGGTTGCTGAAACCCGTCCCGTAGTTTCCGTTGAAGGATTTATTACAAATACAGATGGCAAATACATTGAAAATGTACATGTTGTAGATGTTTCGGGCAACAAGGGGACAACCAGCAACTGGCAGGGTCAATTCCATATTAATACACATCCCGGCGATACTATCAGGGTTACCTGTGTCGGGTATATTCCGTTCAGGTATCACATACCGGTTAGAGGGCAATCGCCTGTAATCCCTATGCATATTGTTTTGCAGTTTGATACTATCTTAATTACGGGTGTTGAGATTTTCCCCTGGCCTGCCGACGCGAAGGCCTTGAAAGAAGCCGTACTTGCCATGGAAGACCAAACGCCTAAAGTTCCTGATCTGAAACTCAACGATCCTAAATTTTATAATACCCCGATTCCCGGAAGTCCGCCCCAAAGCAGCACTCCCGGTATGGCAAACCCAGGACTTACCTACACTATCAACGGCCCGTTTACAGCTTTGTATGATGCATTCAGTAAGGAAGGTAAGAGTAAACGAAAGTTAGAGTCGCTGGTAGGCCAGGATCAGAAAAAAGTGATTGCCGCCCGAAGGTATAATGCGAAAGTCGTTCAGCAGATAACTTCTTTTAAAACCGATAAAGAAATTCAGGATTTTATGATGTATTGTAATCTCTCAGTCGATTTTATTGTCAGTTCAACGGAATATGAGCTTTATAAGGCGATACACGAATGCCTGCTTGCCTATAATGAGGACAAAAAGGAGAAAATATAATTTGTCGGAACTGAATTTAATATTGTTAATAAGATAACATCCTTTTGAATAATAATGATTTAAGAACAAGGATCAACGATTTTTAATTTTAGAAGTGTTTCAAATATCATACAATCAGTAAAACTTTAAAAATCGTTAATCAATATTCCTTGTTCTTAAATCAAAAAAATTTATTTTTGGGGAAATACCAGACATTTGAATTAAAGGCTTTCCAATATCTTCCCCGCAACAATCTTATCATTTGCAAGCTGAAGCTGAAGTTCGCCTAAACTGGCAAATCGCCTCTCGCTGCGGATGCGTTCAACGAACGATAAAGTAATATCCTGGCCGTAAATATCCTGGTTAAAATCGAAGATATTTACTTCTATAGTCAGGTGATCGGCATCAATGGTAGGCCGGTAACCGATATTGGTCATTCCTTTGTAAACCAATCCGTTAATAGTCACCAACGAAGCATAAACGCCCTGGCCGGGAATGAGTTTGTGGTCGCTTACCGGTTTCAGGTTCGCCGTAGGGAAACCGATATTCCGCCCGATTTTGTTTCCGGTAACAACAGAACCCAGCAACGAATAAACATAACCCAGCAAGGAGGAGGCAAGGTGTACATCGCCATCGAGTAATGCCCGGCGCACCGAGGAAGAACTTACTGAGTTGCTGCCTACTGTAACCATGCGCAGTTCATCCACTGTGAAATTATATTTTTCACCCATCTGAGTAAGCAGACCAATATCACCCTGCCTGTTTTGTCCAAAAAAATGATCGTAGCCTGTAATTACATGGCTTACATGTAAACTATCGACAAGTACATTTTTAATAAAATCGTGAGGAGTGATCCTGGCAAATTCGCGGTCGAAAGGGATAACCAACACAACATCAACACCAGCCTGTTCGAACCGCTGTAGTTTTTCGTCCAGTGTTTGCAACAGCTTTATTTCGGCATGATGCGGAAGGACCAAACGCGGGTGGGGCTCAAAAGTAATTACTACCGACTCGCAATTTTTCTCACGGGCAATAGCCGAAAGCTTGTTGATGATTTCAAGATGACCTTTGTGAACGCCATCAAAAACACCAACAGTTGCTATCGGATTGCAACGGGATTCAAATTCAGATATCTGTCGATAGATTCGCATTATCAGGATAATTAAAAGAGAGGCAATCGGCAATGTTTTAAATCCCATCCCGTCACGGCGGGATGGGATTTATAAAAAACGAATGGACTTGCCATTTTTGAATATAAATGAGTGAAAATATTTACGATTCCACCAGCTCATTATCCATAAGGTAGGCAGCAATCTGAACGGCATTGGTTGCTGCGCCTTTGCGGAGGTTATCGGCTACAATCCAAAGATTGATACTGTTAGGTTGTGATTCGTCGCGGCGGATACGGCCTACGAAAACTTCATCACGGCCTTCGGCATACTTTGGCATAGGATAAATAGATTTTTCGGGATCGTCCTGAATCACAACTCCTTTGGTAGATGATAACAGCTTATTGATCCATTCCATTTCAAATTCTTTTTCAAACTCTATATTTACGGATTCCGAATGCCCTCCCGTTACCGGAACACGAACCACGGTTGATGTAATTCTAATCGTGTTATCCCCTAATATTTTACGGGTTTCGTTCAATAGTTTTGTTTCTTCCGTGGTATATCCGTTACTTTCGAACGTGCCTCCATGAGGGAAAAGGTTCATATCAATGGGATGAGGATAAACCATGTTGGTCCGGGTGCCCGCTCGTTCGTTCATCAGTTGTTCCATAGCTTTCTGCCCCGTTCCTGATACAGACTGATACGTTGAAACAACAAGCCTTTTGATTTTTAAATGCTGATGCAACACCGATAAGGTAAGAACCAACTGAATGGTACTGCAATTCGGATTTGCAATAATTTTCGTCTTGTGATTCAACAGGGAAGCATTTATTTCGGGCACAACCAGGGGAATAGCGTCATCCATACGCCAGGCCGAACTGTTATCGATAACAAATGTTCCGGCTTCAGCAAAAAGTGGCGCATAGGTTTTGGAAACGGATGCCCCTGCCGAAAAGATAGCAATATCAGGTTTCATGGCAATAGCATCGGTTATGCTCACTATTTTGCGGGGCATATTATTGAAAAACAAATCCTTACCTACTGATTTTTCGGATGCGACTGGAATGATTTCCGAAATTTTATCAAAAGGGATGTACCGCGCTTCCTCCAGGACTTTTATCATAACACTACCTACCAGGCCTGTAGCTCCAACAATTGCAATTTTCATATATACCAGTTTCTTTGTTATTGTTTTAACAGAAATAACCTGAATCCACTAATTGATTCTATGCGGCTGTTTTGCTGCATAAAGTCTATTTAATATCTTTACAAGCTATTTTATTTCCGAAGTGCAAAAATACTACATTTACACAAGTCGAATGTCAATCCGAAGTATTATGCGAAAATTTCTGTTATTTATCAGTTTTGTTCTTATCCAAAATTACACACAGGCGCAGTTCACCGATAGTCTTACGGATGGCAATTTTACAGCGGATCCGTTATGGACAGGCGATACGGCTCTTTATAAAGTTAATACTTCGTACCAACTGCAGTTAAATGCTACTGGTGACGGTGTTGCGGCCCTTTCATCTGCCAGCGCTATGATGCAGGATATGGAATGGAATTTCTGGATAAAGCTGTCATTTGCCCCATCGGATAACAACCTGGCACGTGTATATCTTTCTTCCGACCAGGCAGATCTGAAAGGATCGCTTAACGGCTATTATCTCAAATTTGGTGAAAACCTTGCTGATGATGCAATTGTACTTGTTAAACAAACAGGAAGCACGAATACAGTTGTTTGTCGTGGTACAGATGGATTTATTGCTGCAGCTTTTGCCATCCGTGTGAAAGTAGTTAGGGCTGCAGGCGGAACATGGAAAGTATATGCTGACGCGCTGGGCGGCACTAACTATCAATTGCAGGCGACAGGCACTGATAATACGTTTACAAGTGGTTCGTATATAGGTGTATATAGCAAATATACAAGCAGTAACGTTGCAAATTTTTATTACGATAATTTTTATGCGGGACCGCCTTTTGTGGATAATACACCTCCTGAAGTGATTTCGGTTTCGCTTACATTACCCAAACAATTATCGGTTACTTTCAGCGAACCGGTCGGGGCGGCTACTGCCACTAATGTGAACAATTACAGCGTTACTCCCGGTTCAATTCTCCCATTGTCGGTAACGCAGGATATTTTGAATCCTGCCATCGCAAACCTAACCTTTTCGGAGAATTTTACTCCGGATGTTTCATATATGCTCAGCATGTCAAATGTAAAAGACCTTGCCGGAAATACCATGTTACCCGGCCAGTCTGAATTCAGCTGGCACCAGGCAAAAACGTATGATATTCTTATAAATGAGATTATGGCCGACCCAACTCCGGTGGTAAACCTGCCGGATGCCGAATATGTAGAATTATACAACCGAAGTGCGTTGCCGGTGGATTTAAAGAATTGGGTTCTTGTTTTGGGCAGCAGCACTAAAATTCTCCCTCAATATACTTTGCCTGCGGGTGGATATATTATACTTTGCAGCGCCACGAACAAGCCGCTACTTGAGTCGTTCGGAAATGTACTGGATTTCAGCAGTTTTGCTGTTACCAATTCAGGCGCAACCATTACACTGAGAGATAATTATGGTAATGTTATCCATTCTGTTTCATTTACTGATAATTGGTATCCGGCAGGAATTAAAAAGGATGGCGGTTGGTCGCTCGAGCTGATTGATCCTATGAACCCATGCGGCGAAGCTTTCAATTGGACAGCTTGTAACAATTATGTTGGTGGTACACCGGGAAGTATTAATTCAGTGAATGCATCAAATCCGGATAATGTTCCTCCATCGATCAGCCAGGTAGTAATTAGTGACCGGACTCATTTAACCATAAGCTTTTCCGAAAGCTGCGACAGCGCAACTATTTTAAATAAAACAAATTATTCTGTTGATAACGGAATAGGAAATCCAACCGCTGTTCTGGCATACAGCCCTGAATACAAAGCTGCTTCTCTAACATTGGCTTCCCCATTGGTAACCGGATTATTATACACTATCACGAGCACGACAAACATAACAGATTGTGCAGGCAATGCATTTTTAAGCGGAACCTCAGCGCAGTTTCTGATTCCTTTCCCCGACACCATTTCGCCCGGGGTGGTTTCGGTTTCGGTTGTTCCACCCAACAAATTATCAGTTACATTCAGTGAAGCGGTTGAGACTGCCAGCGCCACCAGATTGAGTAATTATTCAGCTATGCCCGGTTCGCAGATTCCTATTTCGGCTAAGATAAATGCTGCCTACACCTCAATTGTCGATCTTGTTTTTTTACAGCGCTTCACACCCGATGTTTCCTATTTGCTGAATATTGTTAATTTGAAAGATGTTTCCGGAAACGTGATGGCTCCGGTTGAGTCGTCGTTCAGTTGGCACCAGGCAAAAACGTATGATTTGCTGATCAACGAAATTATGGCCGATCCTGATCCAACTGTTTTACTGCCTGATGCCGAATATATTGAATTGTATAACCGGAGCGCATTTCCGGTAGAATTGCAAAACTGGTCTTTATTGCTGGGTAGCAACCTGAAACCGCTTCCAAAATATACTTTACCTGCAGGCGGTTATGTAATACTGTGCGATGACAGTTCAAAACGATTGCTCCAGCCACTTGGTTCCGTGATAGATTTCAGCAGTTTTGCGATTACTAACGGGAGTGGAGAAATTACGCTCAAGGATTTTGACGGGAATGTAATTCATTCTGTTTCCTATGCTGACGACTGGTTCCAGGGCAGTTATAAAATAGACGGAGGCTGGTCGCTCGAACTTATCGATCCGTTAAATCCATGTGGCGAAGCTTCAAACTGGGCGGTTTGTAATAATGATGTTGGTGGTACACCTGGCCAGGCGAATTCGGTAAATGCATCTAACCCTGACCATACGCCACCCTCCATCAACCGGGTAGGAGTAACCGATGCAACCCATATCACAGTTTGGTATAGTGAATCGTGCGATAGTACATCGATTTTAAACCCTGCAAACTATACAATTGATAACGGAATCGGAAATCCTGTATCAGTCATGGCACAAAGCCCTGGTTACAAAGCCGCTGATTTAGCACTGGGCTCAGCTATTGCTGCTGATGTTATTTATACACTCACCATTACCAGCAACATTACCGATTGTGCAGGTAATGCAATTATAGCAGAAAATTCAGTGCGGTTTGCCATTCCGGTTGAAGCCGAAGCTAATGATATTGTGATTAACGAACTGCTTTTTGATCCAACAGATGAAGGAGTTGATTTTGTTGAAATATTTAACCGTTCTACTAAAGTTATCGATCTGAAAGACCTGATCCTGGCAAATTATGATACCATCAGCCAGGTAATTACTGATTATAATGAAATCAGCAAGCAACCATTCCAGGTATTGCCAGGAGAGTATTATTTACTCTCGACGGATAGTGCGGCGGTTAAGAAATGCTATAAAACCGCCAATCCCAGGGCTTTTGTCAATATGGCCTATTTCCCGTCCATGAATAATGATGAAGGTATTATAGCCCTCACTTCAAAAGGAGGGAAAGTCATAGATCTGGTTGCTTATACATCAGGGATGCAATACCCTTTGTTAACCAGCATGGATGGCGTTTCGCTCGAAAGGATCAGTCCCGAAAGGCCATCGAAGGATAAAACAAACTGGCATTCAGCATCCGAAGCAGCAGGCTATGCAACACCCGGGTATAAAAACTCACAGGCTGGGTTTACTATTACAGATGCAAATGAGATCACCCTTTCGTCGGATATTTTTTCGCCGGATAACGACGGTTATAATGATAACCTTAGCATTGCTTATTCGTTTGGTGTTCCCGGAAATAATATCAGCATTACTATTTACGATGCCACAGGCCGCATTATCCGCAACCTGGTGAACCATGAACTGTGCGGCACTTCAGGCTCTTTTACCTGGGACGGAATTACCAACGACCGGTTCAAAGCATCTATTGGCAGGTATATTGTTTTTATTGAAATATTTGATATGAATGGGAGTGTGAAGAGGTATAAAAAGGGGACGGTGCTGGGAGGGAGGCTTTAAGGGAAATGTTTTAGTAATTGTGCAATCATACTCATTTGGAGAACAAATAGTCCTGCAAGAGTTGAGTATGACTGATGAGTATTGTACAGAATCAGGAATTTATACACCTTTTTAAACTATAACTGACTTAAGTAAAGTTGACGATATTCAAAATAAGATATATACCATACGTGGAAAACACGTAATGCTGGATAGCGATTTGGCTGAAATTTACCAGGTTGGAACAAGAGTTTTAAACCAAGCGGTTAAAAGAAATAGTGATAGATTTCCTAATGATTTGATGTTTCAGTTAAGTAAAGATGAATATAATAGTGATTTGATATCACAATTTGTGACATCAAATAGCATTGCTCCTAACTTGAAATCACAAATTGTGATATCAAGTAGCCATGGTGGTAAAAGAAAGCTTCCAAATGTATTTACCGAACAAGGTGTATCAATGCTTAGTGCTGTTTTAAGAAGTAACGTTGCAATCGAGGTTAGTATTAGTATAATCAGAGCTTTTGCAGCAATGCGTAAGTTTATTGAAAATAATGCCAATATTTAACAGGCTTAGTAATCTTGAACAAAAACAACTAGCAGGTGATGTTAAGCAAATTGAAACTGATACTAAAATTGAACTTATTTTAAAAGCTTTGGAAGATAAGAACGCACCTGCCAAACAAGGTGTGTTTTACGATGGGCAAGTGTTTGATGCTTACGTGTTTGTAAATGATTTAATAAAAACCGCTTAAAGCTCAATAATTCTTATCGACAACTATATTGATGATACTGTTTTGCAAATGTTTAGCAAAAGAAAGGCAAATGTCCTTTTAACAATTTATACCAATACTTTAACTGATGCTTTACAACTGGATGTGAAAAAATTCAATTTCCAATATCCACCTGTAGAAATACAGAAATTTAACAAATCCCACGACCGGTTTTTGATTATTGACAATATAACAATTTATCATTTTGGTGCATCGCTAAAGGACCTGGGTAAAAAGTGGTTCGCTTTTTCTAAAATGGACACCACTGTTATTGAAATGTTACCAACCATACTAAAATACGCGATTTTTTACAAAATGTTCCCATATTGGGAATTTTTAATTATCTTTGCATCATTATTCAAGCTTATGGACAGAATATTTGCAAAAAGCACATTGAGAAACTTCTGGAAAACACATCCAGATTCCGAACAATACTTGAAGACCTGGTTCGATACGGCAATGAGTTCAAATTGGAATACGCCAAATGAAGTTAAGCAGACATATGTTAATGCGAGTGTTCTGAAAGATAGTAGAATAGTTTTTAACATTAAAGGCAATTCCTATAGACTGGTGGCAAAATTCAACTTCGAGAAACAATGGATATTTATCCGTTTCATAGGAACTCATGTTGAATACGATAAAATAGATGCAAACACAATTTAAAATTACTTGACATGGAAATAAGACCAATAAAAACAGAAACTGACTATACTCAAGCATTGAAAAGGCTTGAAACCATTTTTAGTGCAGAAATTGGAACTACAGAAAGCGATGAAGCAGACGTGCTTGGTTTGTTGATTGATGAATATGAAAAAAAACATTATCCAATTGAAGCTCCAGATCCGATTGAAGCGATTAAAATAAGAATGGAAGAAATGCAACTTAAACAAATTGATCTGGTAAATGAAATTGGAGGAAAGAGTCGTGTTTCGGAAATATTAAACCGAAAAAGAAAACTGACAGTTGAAATGATCCGAAAATTGACTGCCAGATTAAACCTTTCACCAGAGTTATTAATCAATGACTATCAACTGACAAGATAAAGTACGGTTGGTAACAAATTGAATAAATTGAAAGAAACAAACTGAATAAAATCATGGTAATCGCATTCTTATTTCATGACGCGTGCCGGGAGGATATTTATGGGAAATAAATTTCATTTTCTTTTTGAAATTTTCCAGGATTCAATTTAATCTGCTTTGGAAGTCAGCTGAGAAAAGTTTTCGGTCGCACGCGTCAGAAAAAAAGATGCACACGAACGGCTGTTTCAATTATTTACAGTATCAAAAACCGTCAAATATTTCAACCCATTTTTAAACTCCTCAAATCCAATGGTTTTCGGGCAGGTTACAGTAACCGTCTGTCCCGGAAGTATATCCATAAAGTTATCCGAAAACTGAACTTCGCTGTTGGTGCTGGTAAGGAAAAGGTTTTTAGCCAGGTTTTCAGCATGAATGGTTACCGAATATGCATCCGGAGTTTCCAGAATATCCAGTCTGATTTCAGGATTTCCAAGCTGCAGATCTTTCACTTTGGCAAAGTAATGATAGTCGGTATCGATTATGTTTTTGCCGGATTCAAATGAAGAAACCATCACACATTTTGTTTTGCCTGCCAGGCTGAGTAATTCCGTAGTATCCATCTCAAATATAACTGCCGAAGAATTTGAAGGAAGCTGCGCTTTAACCGTCTTTTCCCAAAGCGTTGTTCCCTTGAAATCGATAAGCTTGATTTTCAGAAGTCCTTTTTGCATTTGGAATAAATCCGAAACCCCGTAAATTTTGATTTTGCCGTTTTCTTCTACGGAAGTGATAATTGAGTTTTTATAGGCATCGCGTGCGAAATACTGCAAGGCTTTCCATCGCTGGTAATAGTCCATGCTGCTCCACGAGGCTACCGGCCAGCAATCATTAATCTGCCAATAGAGTGAGCCCTGGTAATATGGCATTGCCTGCCGGTGCGATTCAATAGCCATCTTGATGCCTTCGGCCTGCAATACCTGTCCGATATACAGGAACTGTTCAAAATCGGCAGGGATTTTATAATCATCGGCCATATATTGTTTTATGCGGAGGTTTCCGATACCCGAACGCTGATGCGAGGCCATCACTTCCGATTCGATATTGTAATCAGACGGGATGGTATATTTTTGGACGCTTTTATATTCCGGGAATGACTGGAATCCATATTCGCTCATAAACCGGGCTTTATATTTCCTAAAATCGCTGAACGGATGCAGCCCATGCCACACGCCCCAATAGTGCATATCGCCCGAACGGGTTTCGTACGATGCCAGTTTCTGCAATCCTGCTGAAGGTGAAGAGGGCCAGTAGGGCTGTTCGGGAGCAAGATCATTTATAATACCAGGTATAATGTGATGGAAAACAGTATCATAAGCATTCCAGATCACTTCACGTTGTTGAGGAGTATAGAGTTGTTTATAACCCCAGCCCGCTTTCTCGTCCCATTGCGCCCACATGATTTCAATTTCATTGTTTCCGCACCAAAGTGCAATACAAGCATGATTGCGAAGGCGTTTAACGTTATCGATGGCTTCATTTTTAACATTATCCAGAAATGCAGAATCACCGGGGTACATTGTACAGGCAAACATAAAATCCTGCCAAACCAATATCCCGTATTTATCACATAAGTCATAAAAGAGATTATCCTCATAAACTCCGCCTCCCCAAACCCGCAGCATATTCATATTACACTCAGCCGCCGTTTTTACAACATTTTCATATTTTTCGGGTGTAACCCTGGGCAGGAAAACATCATTCGGAATATAGTTGGCACCTTTCATAAAGACCGGCCGACCGTTCACTTCGAAATAAAAACTCTCACCTTTGCCATCGGCATCGGGAGTGCGAACAAGTTTAATGGTACGCAACCCCGTTTTAACGGTTTTGCTATCTGCAATGGACTGATTACTGCCCAAAACAGCAGCAATAGAGTAAAGGCTTTGTTCTCCGAGCCCGTTAGGCCACCAGAGTTTTGGATTTTTAATTTCAAAATCGATGGAATAAATATGGGTTCCTTTTTGCAGATTAATGGACTGGCTTGCGGCGAGGTTTTTATTTATATTGATACTAAGTTCCTGTTTGCCAGCCTCGTCAGCTGAAATTTCCACTTCAGCTTTTAGAAGAGCTGATTTGGTTGCGAGTGATTTCTGAATAATATGGATACTCTCAATCTTCTGGCTGTCCCATGCTATAAGATTTACTTTCCGCCAGATGCCAGAAGTAACCAGGCGCGGGCCCCAGTCCCAGCCATAATGATATCCTGCCTTGCGTGTGTACATGCTTACCAGGTTATTTCCTAATCCACCTAAAACGGACTGATCGTTGCCGGCAGGAAGTCCGAAACCCAATGCTTCCTGTTTCTTCAAACCAATAAAAATTGGTGATTTGAACAAAATGATTACCTGGTTCTCACCTTGATGCAGATGATTCTTCACATCAACAGTCCATATGCGGAACATATTATCGGCGCTTAACGCCAGCTGATCGTTTATTATCACATCGGCATACGCGTCCAGGCCGTTGAATTCCAGCGCGATATGTTGTTTTTGGGCCATTTCAGCCGAAAGGTTGAATGAAGTCCGGTATTCCCAATTCACTTTATCAATCCACTGGAGGCCAAGTTCGTTAAGCCTGTAATATGGATCTTCAATCTTTTTATTGTCAAGCAAATCGGTATGAACCGTACCGGGCACCGTAGCTGGGAGCCAAACAGTAGTTCCGGTTTGCCTGAACTCCCAGTTTTTATTTATTTCCATTGATATTACTGATGTTTGGGCGTGGAGGGGAAATGAAATGATGGTAAGTGCAAGAATAAGAAGTGTATTTCGGTATTGGGGGAGTTTCATGCAGCAATGTGTTAATTATCCTTAAGAGTGATCGTTTTTATCAAAATAATGCTTCAGCCAGTATCACCGTTGCGCCTTTTCACCCCTTCTCCCCCTCGCCCCTTCAGCTTATTTTATAAAACCTTACTCCAAAACCTAAACCCCTACTCCCTCGCAAACCCGATACATGCCACACTCAGTTTTACACCTTTAATGCTTAATAAAACATGAGCAGCCGACTCAAGCGTTGCCCCGGTAGTGATAACATCATCCACAAGGAGAATATGCCTGTTTGAAAGCGCCTCGGGCGTTGTGACTTTAAAGATTTCATTCACATTTTCCCACCGGGCAAAACGCGATTTCCGTGTCTGGGTTGCAGTATCAACGGTACGGATAAACGAGGTAGCATCTATCTCAATGTTCATCTTTTTTGCAAGGCCAATGGCGAATTGTTCGCTTTGGTTGTAACCCCGTTTCCTTTGCTTATCCGGGTGCAAAGGTACCGGAATAACTTTGGTTACATCTTTAAAATTCTCAGCTTTAATTAAATCAGCACCCAGGATTTTTCCAAGGTGAATACCTACATCCATCCTGCCTTTGTATTTTAACTGATGGATCAGGTGCTGAACCTTGCTCTTTTTATGAAACGTGTACAAAGCGGCCGTGTGCGCAAGTTGTGCCCTGCCCCAGAAAACCTTGTCAAGCGGGCTTTCTTCCATCAGGTGGTAATTGGTTTTAGGCAGGTGATACAGACAATACGTGCAAATGATTTCTTCATGCTTAAACAGCGAATTTCCACAGGCTGCACAAACCCTGGGATACAATAAGGATATAAAATCTTCTATAAATCCAGGAATTTTCATAAACTATTATTGTTTATCAAAGATAGGAAAAAGTTGAGAGTCAGGATATCAAATAGTAACATTTATACTGCAAATACCTGTATAAGCTTTATTAACCGGACAGGATTGCTCTTTATAAAATTTAAAAACCTGTCTGCTATTAATCCGCAAACAGGTTTAAAAAATTCATCAAATAGAATTCGTTCGTTAAAACGAGATTTGTGGGTTACAATTACATGATCTCCAGCAATTCAACTTCAAAAATCAGTGTTGCATCCGGTCCTATAGCTTTGCCGGCACCTTGTGATCCATAAGCCAGGTTCGAAGGAATGAAAAATTTATATTTTGATCCTTTCGACATAAGTTGCAAGCCTTCGACCCAACCCGAAATAACCTGGGTTACTCCAAAAGTTGCCGGTTCGCCGCGACTTACCGAACTATCAAATACGGTTCCGTCAATTAATGTGCCGGTATAATGCACTTTTACCTGGTTTTTTGCCGTGGCTTTTACACCGCTTCCTTCGGTTATAACCGAATATTGCAGACCGCTTGGCAATTCAATTACACCGGGTTGATTTTTGTTTCCGGCAAGGAAAGCTTTCCCGCTTTCGCTGTTGTTACCGCCGGTTTTTGCCTGCATTCCTTCGAAGAACTCGTTCAGTATTTGGTTCACCTCATCGGGCGACATGCTTATTTCCTCGTTATTTAAAATAGCGTTCAGACCTTTTGTGAAATGCTCAATATCAAGTGCTTCAACACCTGAGTTTTTCAAATTGCTTGCAATGCTTAAGCCTAAAGCGTAGCTGATGTCTTTCATAAATTCTTTTTTTATCTTTTGGGCTGCAAAGGTAGATATTTTTGAAGTACGATTTTTACTGCCCGAAGCACGTTTGACCATTTTAGCCATTTTTGTGATTACAAATTTTAAGGCACACCTTGTCAATCGTAACTGTTTCCCGAGAAAAACAGTTCTTTCCCTATGCTCACATACAACCATTTTATAATTATTTCCCCCTTTATTTGTTAGTTTGTATTGATGAAAAAACCTGGCCAAGTGGACAGAATATACCCAGTATTAAATTAAAAGTCTAACCAATGAAAAAATCGCTGTTCACCACGCTTTTTAGCTTGCTGTGTTTAGGTACAGGAATATTACTTTCGGGGTCGGATCCTGTGACATACGGCGATTATTTGCCGGTTTATATGGATCGCTCCGAGATGGAACAAGCTGTGAAAATCGAAACGGCGCAACCGCTTCGCACAACTGGCAAAATATATCTCTATGGCCAGTATATTCTTGTAAATGAGAAATATAAAGGCATACATGTGATTGATAACAGCAACCCGGAAGCACCGCAAAATGTAGCTTTCCTGCACATCGACGGATGTATTGACATGGCTATGAAGAACAATGTACTCTATGCGGATAACGCCATCGACCTGATTGCTTTGAAAACCACTGACAATTTTTCAACCATCCAGGTAACCGAAAGGATCAAAGGCATTTTCCCTGAAACCGAATCGCCTGATGGATACTGGTCAATATATACTGTAAACCAGTTCAGGCCGAAGAATGGTATCCTTGTAGCATGGAAAAAGAAAAACTAATCCCTGAAAACCATGAAAAAGACCAGAAAATATTTCCTGTTGTTCGTAATACCTGTTTTAGTAGCGGGATGCTCCATGAGCGAAAAGAGTGATAGTGGCGATAACATTACCGGCACAGGCGGATCACTGGCCCGCTTTACCATTGCGGGCAATTACCTTTATACGGTTGATCAGTCGTCACTTCATACCATAAGCCTGGCTGATGCCGATCACCCTGCAAGAGTATCCGATAAGTCGTTGGGGATTTATACCGAAACCATTTTTCCCTATAAGAATTCACTTTTGCTCGGAACCGAAACCGGTATGTTCGTATTTGATCTGAGTGATCCTGCAAACCCTCAGCAATCGACTTATTTTCAGCATATACGCTCATGCGACCCGGTGGTGGCACAGGATGGATTTGCTTATATTACCCTGAATACGTCAAACCAGCGTTGCTTCAACGGCATGAATGAGTTGCAGATTCTTGATATCAGCAACCTGAATGCACCTGTTCTGATAAAAACCATAAATATGACCAAGCCGCTGGGACTTGATATCGACAACGATACGCTGTATGTTTGCGACGATGGATTAAAAGTTATAAATGTGGCTGATAAACTCAACCCTGTTCTAATCAATTATTTTAGTGATATACGGGCTCAGGATGTAATCCATCAGCAGGACAGGTTAATCGTGATTGGATCCGCCGGATTGTACCAGTTCAGGCAAACGTTAGGCGGGTTACAGAAAATAAGTACAATTTCCATTGAACTGTGATATGAAATAGCCCCCGCATCTTGCGAGGCAGGCTATGATCAACAAATCACCAAATGGAATGATTATTTAAATTAATCTTGCGTATTACATCTGACCCGTAAAAAATTAAAAATATACAGATGAAAAAACATTTATCAATTTTCCTACTGGCAATAGCAGTTACGCTTTCCGGTTTCGCACAGGAAGAGGACTCTTTCGGGCCACGCACAGGGGTTGGATTTTTACCACAATATACCATTTCGGGTGGATTACGGTTCGATATCGACCGGAGCGTATCGAAAACATCGAATCAATGGCTTATCATTTCGCCGCAGGTTTTTATGGTCAGTGGCAGCAGGTTTAATCATGACTTTAAAGATATGTGGGGAGTGGGCCTGGATATAAAGCATAAGATTTACCTGAAACAAGGCAGTATGAAACCCAGTGGATATTATGTTCAGTATGGGGCTATGTTTCAGTATTTTTCTATTACCGATAACCGTCAATATACAGAATCTTATGTGGAGGACGGAGTGCAATACTTCGGTGTTTTTGAAGGAGAAGTTACTACGAAATTAAATAAATTCGGAGGAAATTTTCACATGGGCTACCAGTGGCTGATCGGCGATAAAGTATATTTCGATATTTATACCGGGGCCGGTATCCGTATCAGTCACAATAACCAAAAAGCCGGTTTCGATACCTGGTACAATAATTTCTGGGTTGATTATGGATACTCAGGAACCTTACTGGATGGCGGATTCAGGATTGGGGTTTATTTCTGAGCTGGGCTTCATTATAACGCAATTATTGACACGGGAATATCATCTTAAAAGAACTTGCCATGAGAAATTTGATTTTGATTTTAACCTTAGGATTACTACCTGTCCTATTCCTGTCTTCCTGTGCGAAAGAAAATGCGTTAAATTTAAATGATGAATTCAAAATCGAATTCAATAACGGAAAAACAATAACAGAAAAGGACATATTATTTTATGACAGTTCTACACATCTGATTTATTTGAAAAGTGACTTGGAGCTGACCTCCGATATTACAGGTTTTAATGTATCGGTTGCCGGGGATACTATCTATCATGGAATAATTTACTCCTGTAGTCTTTCATCATTTCCACCCTCACCCTACTTTATTGTGGATTGTTTCCAATTTGGAAATGATATTTTAGAGATTGGATACTATGGAGAATCAAATGACTTGCGAGATGACCCGAGAATAATAAATGCCTTTGAGAATAGTAATTTATTAAGGAATGGAATAAGTTGCAAAATAGATAATGTTGAAATACAGTCATTTGAAAATCATTCTCAGGTAATTTGTACCATTACTATTCAAAACAATGACAATTTTAATTATTACATCCCTGACCCCGAAAAAATGGGAGACCTTGATTTTAATTATCTTACGGGAGGCTTACTATTACAAAATATGGATACAAAGCTTACTTATTCATTAAGATGGTCCGTTCAATCCGGTACATGGTCAAATATTAATCTGGATGATTTGTCATTGCTGGAAAAGGGTTCAAAAGTTACTTATACATTTCAATCTTCAGATTATTATAAAATGGAACCAGGAAAGTATTCTGCCAGATTCCGATTTTGTGGGACACAACATTGCGCTCCGAATTGTAATCTGAATCAAAAAGACGGACGGGTTTGGGTAGGTCAGATGCTTGCAAATAGTAATAATATATTGATTGAAAATAAATAACGAAAGCCAAACTGTTACCCGGTGTATTAACCTATCACTATATTAAACGGAAATTTGACCAGGAAATTTCTATCAGAATAAAATAATGAAATATGAATAAATTGTTTTTAACCGGATTTGTTTTATTTCTTTTCCTTTTAGGATGCGAGAAAGAAAAAGAAACATCGGGAAATAAATACGTTGCGCAAATAGTAGGATTTGATCTGAATTGCTCTACTTGTATAGTGATGTTTCCTGATGATTCACTCTATGTTAAAAGAGAAATTGGGTCAAGCCCCAATAATTACTATCACATTATTAACCTGAATAAAGGCAGTTATACAATCGGGCAAAAACTTAAAGTTGAAGTCCGAAAAGCTCGGGAGAATGAATTGCATAGCTGCATAACATTGTACCCGTCGTACGATTATGGGAATTTATACCTGTTGAATTATGAAACATTTAAAGACCTTGTTTTTAATGATACAATTGATTTAGTCTATAAGGATTGTTTGTATGATTCGGAGATGCAGACATACATCTGCTTCGATTCAGTCTTAACAGATTCCCGTTGCCCTATTGGTGCTGAATGTATCTGGGAAGGCGAAGCTGCGGTTAGGTTGAGAATTGAAAAACCGGATAGCAACCCATATTTTGTTGATTTATATGAACATACTACCGACACCCTTGTAGATGGATACGAAATCTCATTTTTTACATTATTTCCTTACCCGGTGATAGATAGGCAAGTAAACCCCGGGGATTATAAGGCAAGAATAGTAATTAAAAGAAACTAAATCAAACTTCAGGTTCACATTCGAACTATTGGTTTGTTAATGGTTACATTAACATTCTGCATTGTTTCAGGTTATATAACAAGGGTTATAGCTCAAATCTGTATTGCCGGGCTTTCCTTCACATTAAGATGGCATTTTTCATCTCTATATCTTTTCATTTCTTTTCTGGATAGTTTTCTGCTGCGTAACAAGGAGCCTGATTTGCATAAATAATTGTCATTTATCCGTTTTTGTGACGGATATTTGCCGACTGCAATTCGTTGCTCAAAATTTATTAATAAAGAATTTCCAGGAATAAACTGATAACGAATGTATAAGGATCAACTGAAAAACAATCTGATAAAACATAACATCCCGGGCCTCGACGAGGTAAAATTAAATTATACTGATTATGAATTTCAACCAACTTATACTTGAACGCCAAAGTGTTCGCCGCTATACTGCAACGCCTGTTGAGCAGGAAAAACTCAGGCAGTGCCTTGAAGCTGCCCGCCTGGCTCCATCAGCCAGTAATTCGCAACCCTGGCGGTATATTGTTGTTGACCAGGAACCGCTTCGGACTGAAGTGGCCAAAGCTACATTCAGCGATATTAAACTGATCAATAAATTCACGTTGCAGGCTCCGGTTTTGGTAGTTATAGTGCTCGAAAAGGCTAAACTCCTCACAAGGCTCGCGATGAAGGTGAAGAAAAAAGAATGGCCTTTGATCGATATTGGTATTACGGCGGATCATTTTTGCCTGCAGGCAAGTGAACTTGGTTTGGGCACGTGTATGATAGGCTGGTTTGAAGAGGATAAGATCAAAAAACTGTTACAAATACCGGCGGGAAAAACCATTGGGTTGGTGATTAGTGTCGGTTATGGTGCTGATGGTTATCCACAGCGGACAAAAATTCGTAAGCCAATCGAGGAGATTGTACGATATAATACGTATTGATTAATTCCTCCAGGAATCGTAGTAATGGTATCAGGTAGTTTTGCAAATTCCCAATTACCCGTAAAAGCAGAATTTATTCCAAATGATAGCTGGCCAGAATCCTGTGATGCTTATATGATAAAGAACTCACTTCTTCATTTATCATGATTATTCCAACACCCGGTTTAACAATTTGTACTTTATTATTTAAAATATCGTACTTGCTGCATTCACGAAATTGACCTGTCGGAGTTATTACTACTTCATTCATCAAGGAAGAATTACGGACAGTATATATCATATCAAAATAACCATTTATAGAAATATAATAGCATACACTATCCTGGAAATTAGTATGGCTGAGTGGAAAGAAAAGTGTTTCTCTGTGAAAACATCTGATATACCTGTTTAACTCAAATACGGTGTCATGTCTTTCAGATAATTGTGATCCATCCGAAAACATCCACCAGAGTTCACCATTGTAATTGGAAACACTGGTTATACGAAGTGTATCAAACCCTGCTTTCAGAATATTTCCATCTTTCCAAACAGTATCTGCATATATCCAATAATTGCCGATTGCAAATGGAATTACACCATTCGATTTGAGCGTGGAGTTAAAATCAACAGATTTCAACATTGATGAAGTTCCGCATTCCTCTATTTTAATCAGATCAGTATCGTCAACCTTTTTACAAGAGACAATTGTGAAAATAACTAGAAAAATGGCCAAGAGAGTTTTCATCTAATCTGAAAAAAGTTGCAGTTGTTAACAATTTGAACAAATATTACACCAAATATATTGATTTAGCCCCACCTATTAACCTTTATTGATCTTTATTACTATATATGCAGATATACAGGTTATTATAAACACAAAATGAGAAAATTTATACCAGTATTAAAGTATTTTATCAAATACAGTATTTTTGTTAATGCTGGAAAAGGAATGTTTTTTTGAAAATGGGACACGGTAAAACGTAATTGTTACTTTCTTGCAAACTGAATATCCAATTTCCCTCTATCTTTGATCTCTGAAATCTAACCAACAACTCATCATTTATGAAAAAAATACTATTCTTCCTGGCATTGCCATTACTCATTCTGGCTGCCGGGTGCAACAAACCAAAAGGTTCAGCTATGGAAACAAAACCGACGTTTATCAATCAGGTTACCATGGACAAAGTAATCAAGCAACTTACCGATTCGTGCGGCGAAACGGCAAAAACACGCATCGAACGGGGTGTAAAACAGGTAGCTTCGCTCTGGGAAAAACAGGATGGTGACCAGGAGGCTTTTACCGCATTTTGTACCGGAAATTTTGTTGCCGATACCGTAAAACGTAAAGTCTTGTTCAACAAGCTGCAGCGAAGTTTTGAAGTGTTGTATGGAAATTTCAACAAAATGGGTATGGATCTCCGTATTCCGGTCGATCTGAGTGGTGATGAACTCACGCCTATCGACGAAATGTTTGCTTCTTTTTCACCTTCGTCGCATCTTACGGATGATTTGTTTGGCAACAAAATTGCTTTCATTACCATGCTAAACTTCCCTTTTTATTCGTTAAGCGAAAAAACCGAACTCGGGAAAACATGGACCCGCAACGACTGGGCCTATGCCCGCATGGGAGATGCCTTTACTTCGCGCGTACCCGCTACACTTAATCAGCAGGTGAGCGATGCACTGGCAAAATCGGATATGTATATTTCGGAGTATAATATCAATATGGACAAACTGGTGGATGCCTCTGGTAAGACGTATTTCCCGGAAGGGATGAAACTGATCACGCATTGGGGGCTCCGCGATGAGTTGAAATCACATTACGGCCAGGCGGATGGATTGGCAAAGCAGAAAATGATATACTCGGTTATGAAACGCATCATCGATCAGAGCATTCCCGAAATAGTGATCAATAGTGCTGAATACCAATGGAATCCTGCTGATAATAAGGTGCTTAAAGAGGGTAAAGAAGTAAAATTTACACCTGAACCTGACCGTCGCTACGAAATGCTTCTCAATAATTTCAAAGCAATACATGCTACCGATGCCTTTTACCCTGCACTTCCAACATACAGCCAGCGGGCTTTCGAAATGTACATGGAAATCCCGGAACAGGATGTGGAAAAACTTTTTATTTCCCTTGTAACATCTCCCGAGATAAAGCAAGTTGCAGCGCTTATCAGTAAAAGGCTGGGTCGCAATCTCGAGCCTTTCGATATCTGGTACGATGGTTTTAAAGCCCGCAGCGGGCTGAATGAAGATGACCTGACAGCAAAAACACAGGCATTATATCCGACACCGGCAGCCTTTGAAAAAGATATGCCCAATATGCTTCATAAATTGGGTTGGAGCCCCGAAAGAGCTTCGTATATAGCTTCAAAAATCCAGGTTGATCCTGCGCGCGGTTCGGGCCATGCTGCCGGAGCTGCCATGAAAGGCGATAAAGCGCGCCTTCGTACACGTATCGCTGATAAAGGCATGAATTACAAAGGCTACAATATTGCTGTTCACGAATTTGGGCACAATGTGGAGCAAACTGTTGACCTTTACAACATTGATTATTATATGCTGCAGGGAGTTCCCAATACAGCGTTTACCGAAGCGCTGGCATTTCTTTTCCAGAAACGTGATCTCGATCTGCTTGGAGTTAAAGATAACAATCCTGACAAAGAACACCTGGCAGCGCTCGATGCGATATGGTCGTGTTACGAAATTATGGGCGTTTCGCTGCTCGATATGCAAGTCTGGCGCTGGTTGTATGCCAACCCAGATGCTACTCCGGCCCGGTTAAAAGAAGCAGTTATTAGTATGTCGAAAGAAGTATGGAATAAGTACTATGCACCGGTGTTAGGCAGTAAGGACGAACCTATCCTTGCTATTTACTCTCATATGATCGACAATCCGTTGTACCTCCCCAATTACCCCGTTGGCCACCTGATTGATTTCCAGATCGATGGTTTTATAAAAGGAAAGAATTTTGCGTCAGAAGTCGATCGTATTTATACCTTGGGCCGCCTGACTCCCCAAGCCTGGATGCAGCAAGCTGTAGGTGCACCCATCTCAATTAATCCTATGCTGAACTCTGTGGATGACGCACTTAAGGTGATAAAATAAATATTGCATCTTAATTGAAAAAGGGACTGATCCGGAACATGGCCGGGTTAGTCCCCTTTTTTAATAAGTTATTGCGTGGAATTTATATAAACCTGTAAAATACAGATATTCCGTAATTGAGTTATAAAGCACGTAATTAAAAGCACGATATTGATAAATAGTAGATCCCCGAATAGAGACTTGATGCACTTGTCTATCCGGGGATCCTGCAAATCGCTTGAGGATTTGATGCGGCAAAGATAGTTGCATCATTCACTCCAGATAAGAAATTAGCAAAATTTGTGATATCTGTTTTGACAAAGATATTTGTTCTATCACCCTTTCCCTATGTTATTCCCTCGCTCTTAGCTTTTCCACCTCTTCAGCCGAGGAATTCTCATTGTAAAGAACGGAGTAAAAAATCCTGGGAAACCCATTTCTTTCATTTTGCCTTTAACCAATTCCTGCATCTGTTTTGCCGTAAAATCGGGACGGGTAAATATACCATCCATAATCAGGTTTACAGGTTTTTACTTTGGCCAATGACCGGTGATTTCTGCAATATCGAAAAACTTATTGCAGGCTACAATCCCTGAATTAGCGATAAAACTTTAATTGTTTATTAGTGTGTGATTCGTTTCGTAATTTTTCCTTATTCAAACAATTCATACATTACATCTCCTTTGCCAAATTCCATATTAAGATGCATTAACTCTGAAACTGTAGCACTAATATCAATCAGTTCTCTTTTATTATTCAGGATTACTCCGTGTTTAAAATCAGGACCGTATGCATAAAAATTAATATGTCTGCATCCCAAACAGCTATCTCCATGTGAATCGAAACCACCAGCTATACTATCCAGGTGTCTTCCATGATCATTTGTAACAAATAGTGTTGTTTTCCCTTTATAGTAAAAGTCGTGTTGAATATATTCCCAGATCTGATATATGTATTCATCGGTGCTCTTAATTCCCTTTAAATAGTTATCCCAATTATTGCTGTGTGCTGAATAATCGGGTTCTCTGAAATTAATTAAAGTAAGTTTTGGATGATTCTCTGATAAAACTTTTATCACCATATTAAATGTTATACTATCGTCCCGGTATCCACTCCCCAAACCACTTATTCCGCAATCAGTTGAAGGCTCATATTTGTTATTAAATTCATCGAATTGACAGTTATTTAATACTTGCAGTTTGTCTTTGCTGGCAATAATCCAGGAGCGATCAGCACTGTTTACATATTTTGCATTCCAATATTGAAAGATTGATGGGTACGATGGTAGTTCCTTACCTGAATTGTCAATTTCCTGATAAAATCCTGTTGTTATAGCAGTATGACCGGCAAGCGTGTAAGTTGGCCCGTTATTATAGAATTGTGTACTAATAATTCCAAACTCTGATAATTGGTTGGACATACGTGGGATATTCCGGTGAGTAGAATCTCCCCAGGTTTCTGAGTACCGGGGGCCATCCATAACAACAATAATAACATTCTCAGTTAAATATTCCCTGAACTTTAGGTCCTTTTTGCATGAAAAAGACACCAGGAAGCCTAAAAGAATTATAAATGATATTTTGTTTAGGGTTCTCATAAAATCTTATGTATAACGCGAAACATAATGTCCCATGTTTTGCTACAGCTGTTGTGTTATAAGTTAGTGCAAAAAGACTTAATGCTGTATATAAGCATTATAGTTTAGCAGACAAAGAAACGCTGCACCAGCCTTGTGATGATGTCTCTTCCTAATAAGAACCGGTACTTTAGCTATACAGGAATCGCTTGATGCTGCGTTTTGGAGTTTTCTCAAACTCGCTCGAAACAATCTGAAAACGAGATACATGCATATAGTTGGCAATTTCACGGTTCAGTTGTTTGCAATACGTCTCCATAATTACTTCCAGTGAATGTTCTTTCATTTTCTTATCATCCACCATTTCCATATCAGGGTATATAAGAGCTACAAGACCTTCTTTGCGGTCAACCACGAGGGATTCCTGTACGAGTGGGAAGGCATTGATCCGGGCTTCGAGTTCTTCGGGATATATATTTTGCCCGGAAGGTCCGAGAATCATACTTTTGCTGCGACCTTTGATATACAGGAAACCATCGCTGTCCATGGTACCGAGATCACCGGTATGAAGCCATCCGTCACGGTCGATTATTTCGCGGGTAGCTTTTACGTTTTTATAATAGCCTTTCATCACATTTTCGCCACGCACTAATATTTCGCCAACCACATTTTCGGGATCGGGTGAATCAATGCGCATTTCGAGCTGATCGACACAACGGCCTGCTGAATTAAAGCGTGCTTCCCGCCATGAGGCATAGCTGATCAACGGGCCGCATTCTGTCATACCATAACCTATGGTAAATGCGAAACCGGCCTTGCGAAACACTTCCTGTACTTCTTCATTTATAGCAGCGCCACCGACAACTATTTCATGGAAATTTCCTCCGAAACTCTCGGTAAGTTTAGTCTTAATTTTCCCAAGTATAACACTGTCCATAAATGGGATCTTCATCAGGAATTTTATTTTGGTTTGATCCAGAACAGGTTTGATTTGTTTTTTAAATATTTTTTCGATGATCAGCGGCACTGAAAGGATCAACCTGGGCTTTATTTCAGCGAAAGCTTTAAGTAACAACTGAGGTGTTGGCATTTTGCCCAGAAAAGTGATATGGCATCCTGAAGTAAAAGGGTAAAGAAACTCAATAGCGCAGCCATAAGCATGAGCAAGCGGCAGGAAACTAAGGATATGATCGCCCGGAACCAGCGGCATATATGTCCGGGCATAAACCATATTACCAGTAATATTGTTGTGCGTAAGCATAACGCCTTTCGAAAATCCGGTAGTACCCGACGTATAAATAATAGCAAAAAGCTCGCGGTTGGGAATGATTTGATTAGGTAGCTTCTTTTTATCGAATGGCTTATCAAGCAAGGATTTAAACTTGTTGATGTGTTCATCTGTATGCTTGTTGGCGGTATATAATGGTGAGAAGTCGTCAAGGGAAATAACCGATTTAAGATTTGGCAGATTTTCCTGGTCCAACACATCCCAATTGGCTTTATTGGCAAACATCATTTCGCTATCGGAGTGATTGATAATATGCTGCACGTCGTTAGGCGTGAAATTGGGCATAATCGGAACAACCACAGCCCCGAAAGTTACAATAGCCTGGTAAGCGATAGCCCATTCAGCACAGTTTTTTCCGA
This sequence comes from Lentimicrobiaceae bacterium, assembly GCA_041660125.1. Taxonomy (GTDB): domain Bacteria; phylum Bacteroidota; class Bacteroidia; order Bacteroidales; family UBA4417; genus UBA4417. Next base: position 4,470 of record JBAZWY010000040.1, on the reverse strand, counting down.
TCAGGGCAATTTTATCGCCTTTCTTTAAGCCACATTTGCAGAAAAGCTTATGCAGGTAATAAATACTTCGTCCTACTTCACCATACGTATAACTAACAGATTCATAATTAGTAAAAACTGTACGATCCCAGTTTTCGAGTAAACTGTTCCAGATCAACCGGGTATAATTTTCTTTTAACATGCCTGAGTTTTTAATTAGCCACTAATTTATAGATAAATATTTGATGATTGTTCCTTTTACTGATTATTTCTTTTAGTTCTGTTTAAGAAGATTATTGAAAGACGATAGATTAGTAGCTTCAACAAGATAAAAGTACCGGGTTCCGGAACTCTGCTTGCTGCAGGCAAGACGGCGCTATGAACCGGGCACTTAAGATAAAAAAATATTTCAACAATGATTTAAGACAGAACTTTCCTTTTTAACCGGAGGATTATTAAACCAGTTCTTACCCAAAACGTTGACCTGTAAAATGAAAGATTTCTAAATTGATACTTACTGCTAATTTATCTTTCTGTAAACCTGAAGAATTGAAAATTGAATTCATGTAAAATCTATATTTGCAGGTCAGTATTAAAATGTAAGCTTGCAGGAACATTATACACGTGCAGTTGTTCTTATTCATTTATAGATTTAAAGTAAACACAAATGCAATTATTCCCTATTCACACAGGCAATTTGAAACTCGATGGTGGTGCCATGTTCGGCGTGGTGCCAAAAACGATCTGGAACAAAGCATATCCATCTGATGAAGATAACCTGATTAACCTGGCTATGCGATGCCTCCTGGTGGTGGAGGGTGACAGGCGTATTCTGATTGATAATGGAATTGGCGATAAGCAGGATGAAAAATTTCTTGGACACTATCACCTGAATGGAGACCAGAGTTTAATCGGCTCACTGAACGATGTAGGGTTTAAACCTGAAGAAATTACAGATGTTTTTCTCACCCACCTGCATTTCGACCATTGTGGCGGTACGGTTAAATACACGGCTGATCGAAGCGGGTTTGAACTTACTTTCCCGAATGCAACCCATTGGTTAAGCAGCACGCAGTGGAACTGGGCAACACACCCTAACCGTCGTGAAAAGGCTTCATTTTTGCATGAAAATATGATGCCTGTTTCCGAAAGTGGCAAACTGAAATTATTCGATGGCCCTTTCGAACTGATACCCGGTTTCGAAGTGCGTATTTATAACGGGCATACAGCAGGACAGGCAATTCCCTTTATCACTACGGGAAACCGAACAGTCGTTTTTATGGCCGATACTACACCCACTTCAGCCCATGTACCCTTGTCTTATATTATGAGTTACGATACTCAGCCACTGATTTCGCTCACCGAAAAGGAAGACTTTATGAACGAAGCTGTCGAAAAGCAATATATCCTTTATTTTGAACACGACGCGTATCATGAATGCTGTACCCTTGAACAAACAGAGAAGGGTATCAGAGTGAAGGAAACGATGAGCCTGAAAGAAGCCCTGGGAAAATGTGAGGTTTAAAGATATATTCATATAACTGAATAATTAATTCAACTTCTTTCCTTATTTCAGATTTATTTGTAATATTGGTTTTATTATCCGGTGCTTTTTCTGCTGCCGGATAGTGTCAGATTATTGTTTTCCGTACTTTTAAAACATATCGCTTTGTACAGGATTGAGTCAAAAATCAACATTCATTCGCCCGAATACCTTGCGAACCTCGAAGCCTACGGGCAGATCATGCAACAATACCGAAGCACCCTTCAGGGGGTGGTTAACGGATCACCGGCATCTATCGTCAGCCGGCACAAAGAGCGTGGCAAACTGCTTGCCCGCGAACGCATCGACCAGTTGATCGATCCCTATACACCATTTCTGGAATTGTCAACCCTGGCTGCATACGGAATGTATGATAATGGGTTTCCGGCGGCAGGAATAATTACCGGCATTGGCGTGATTCATGGCCGTGAAACAATGATCGTAGCTAACGATGCAACCGTGAAAGGTGGCACCTATGTTGCCGAAACCATTAAAAAGCATGTCAGGGCGCAGGAAATAGCCATGGAAAATCACCTGCCCTGCGTTTACCTGGTCGATTCGGGAGGTGTCTTTCTTCCTGAACAGGCTAAAGTATTCCCCGATAAATACGATTTCGGGCGGTTTTTCTTCAACCAGGCACGTATGTCGGCTGAGGGCATTCCCCAAATTGCAGTAGTGATGGGTTCATGTACCGCTGGCGGCGCGTATGTTCCTGCTATGAGCGACGAGGTGATCATTGTCAGGAACCAGGGAACAATTTTTATTGGCGGCCCGCCATTAGTTAAAGCAGCAACCGGCGAAGAAGTTACAGCCGAAGAACTAGGTGGTGCCGAAGTCCATACGTCCATATCGGGCGTTGCCGACCATATTGCCGAAAACGACAGTCACGCCTTACAGATTTGCCGCGATATTTTTTCGACTCTCAGAAAACCTGAAAAGCAATTCCTCGAACTGGCAACTATCGAAGAACCTTTTTACGATCCATCCGAATTATATGGTATTGCACCTATCGATTTACGCAAACCGGTTGACGCCCACGAAATCATTGCCCGTATAGTGGATGGAAGTCGCTTTCACGAATTCAAAGCAAATTATGCACCGACGATTGTTACCGGTTTTGCACATATTATGGGAATGCCGGTTGGAATCCTGGCCAGCAATGGTGTACTGTTTTCTGAAACGGCATTGAAAGGCGCTCATTTTATTGAACTCTGTACTTCGCGTAAGGTGCCCATTCTTTTCCTGCAGAATATTACCGGTTTTATTGTTGGAAAAGAATACGAACGTCGCGGTATTGCACGCGATGGTGCTAAACTGGTGCATGCTGTTGCAAATGCACGTGTACCGAAGTTTACGGTGGTTTTTGGCGGTTCATTTGGCGCCGGAAACTATGCCATGGCAGGCCGGGCCTACGAACCAAGGTTACTTTTTATGTGGCCAAATTCCAAGATCAGCGTTATGGGTGGCGAACAAGCCGCCGGGGTGCTTATCACGGTAAAAGAAGATCAGCTTAAGGCAAAAGGTCTTGTTCTGAGTGATGCGGATCGTGATGAAATGAGGAATTCGATTCTGAAAAAATACGAAGAAGAAGGGTCTGCATATTACAGCACTGCCCGGCTTTGGGACGATGGAATTATTGATCCTGTCGATACACGGAAAGTTCTGGCCATGGGAATTTCCGCTTCGATAAATAAACATTGGGAAGAAACGAAGTATGGGATTTTCAGGATGTAGCTTTTATAATGGGGCGAGTGGGAGATGGGGCGAGTGGGAGACTGAATGATCCAAATAGGGAGAAATATTGTTTCTCAGGTTCTCCCCTTGGTGACTGAGCGCAGCCGAAGTCCAAAGGGGAGATGTCCGCCTCAGGCGGACAGAGGGGAATAAAAAGAGGTTAATAAAATCACTCAGTATTAAATACAGCCAAAATATAAATAAATTTTAACGTCACAATGAATAAATACACCACCATTGATTTTAGTACCGGCCACGGCATTGCCAATATCACATTAAACCGCCCTGAAATCCGCAATGCCTTCAATGAAGTAATGATAGCAGAGATTACAGATGCGTTCAGGGAAGCCGGCAACATGGATGACATCCGCGTTATCATCCTCAGAGGCGAAGGAAAATCCTTTTGTGCCGGGGCCGATTTGAATTGGATGCGCGATGTTTCCAAATACAGCTATGATCAAAATTATGCCGAAAGCTATCGTTTGTCAGAGTGTTTCTATGCGATCTATTCTTCACCAAAACCTACCATTGCGGTAGTTCATGGCGCAGCCATCGGTGGGGCTAACGGATTGCTGGCAGCCTGCGATATTGCGGTGTGTGATAATGAAACCGTTTTTTCACTTAGTGAAGTTAAGATCGGAATTGTACCGGCTTGCATTTCACCCTATGTTATAAAACGTGTTGGTGAATATGGAGCCCGTGAACTAATGCTGACAGGCAGGCGAATCACCGGTCCGGAAGCCGAAAACTATAAGCTGGTAAATAAATCCCTGCCCGCCGACCAACTCGAAACCTATGTCAATCAACTGGTTCAAATGCTTCTGACGAGTGGTCCTGCGGCAATAAAACATTGTAAAAACCTGATTGATAAAGTGGTAAACCATATCAACCTTAACGAGGCACTGACTTACACGGCACAAATGATTGCTGAAATACGGGCTTCAGAAGAAGGGCAGGAAGGCATGGCTGCTTTCCTGGAGAAAAGAAAACCTAAATGGGTAAAATAAAATGTCGGATGGACGATGTCGGATTTGTAATGTTTGATGTCGAATGTGCGATGTCGGATTAAAAAAACGAATCAACTTACTATAACGTGAGTTATGGATTACAATTAACAATAAAGTGTTGAAAACAAAATAGATACAAAGAAAAAACCAAAGGACTTTTAGTGTAAAATAGTATTTGCAAACCAAAACACAAAAGTCCAATGATTT
>JBAZWY010000039.1:0-50459 GCA_041660125.1 Lentimicrobiaceae bacterium | reverse complement strand
CACATTGGAGGTTTGGTTTTAAACAGTGATTGGAATAACAAGAGCCGTATGAATCGAGAGGTTCACGTACGGTTCTGTGAGAGGCTTGGGCTGAAATGCCCTTGCCTACTCGACTCTTATTTTCTGATACGTGCGCCCCGATCTTTCCCGCACCGGCGCTGATTTTCAACTTAATGAAGCAATTTCATCAGCCAAAGGCTGATAACTTAGCGAAGCGAATAATCCCAACTTACTTAGCCAGCTTGTTATGCCTGCCTGTTCCTGACAGGAAATATTCAGTTGAAAAGCATGAACAGGGTAATGCATCCTTGCACGCGACAGAAAGTAAAATGGGCGCAAACCGGGGAGTACTCCCGCAGAATCCCTGCCACCCCTTATCCCTAAACCGAGGAGACTCTGCGGGGAAAGGAACTATTTAACTTCAGGCCAATATTATTATTCTTAGCATTCACTCTCTATTTAATGTAATTTTGAGGGACTTTAAACAAGCTTTTGTTGCATCTGGTACAAAAAGTACCTGGCATAATACCTTGTCTGAAACTTCCATGAAATTATCAAAAACACTATTCGGACTTCTTTCCTTTTTCTTATTCACCGCTTTCAATGGGAACGCAAACAGCTATGTCTATTTCTTCGACAGCCCGCAAAGCGATTACTACGAAAACAGCTGGCTTGAAGTAACCTCTCCAAGCGAACTGGAGCACGGTGGCAGTAGCGATAGGCGTTTCCCGGTCGAAACAGTTGCACGGCCCTTCATGGGAACAAACTGTCTTCGTCTCTCGTGGCGATCAGTTAATGGTGGTTCATGGGTTGCTATAAGCGCCGGCAAATACTGGCAGCCCCACGATATTTCAGCTGCTGATAAAATATCCTTCTGGGTTTACTCCCAAACGGATTTAGCAGCTATATACCTTCCTAAGATCTTTATCGAAGATATGGCCAACAAACGGTCCGCAAAAATCAGCCTTTTGCCCTATTCGGTAAACATCCCGGCCAACCAGTGGACACGCATCACTGTTCCTATGTCAGCTTTTTACAATGCTGCCGATAAAGTGGATTTTACCCAGGTGAAAACGGTTGGCTTTGCACAAGACCTCGCCGACGGCGATGCACATACACTGTTTGTCGATAATATAAAGGTTATTTACCGATATACTAACCAGTCTGCGAGTACACCTATCGGCCTGCAACCTAAAGGATACGACAGCCATGCATTCCTGCAGTGGAACCACAACCCTGAATCGGGATGTAACGGCTACAATATTTACCTGTCCACAGACGGTGTGAATTATAAAAGCCGCAGTATTGACTTCCTGTCAGCCGATGATACCTGCTACACCGACTTTGTCCGCAGCTTGGGTCACAACCTGGATTTAAGCTATAAAATTACAGCCTTTAATGATGATGATGCAGAATCGACGGCATCAGCAGTCGTAAGCTGCAACACTCACGATATGACTGACGAGGAACTGCTCACTATGGTGCAGGAAGCTACTTTCAGGTATTTCTGGGAATATGCCAACCCGGTTTCGGGTCTTGCCCGCGAAAGCAATTTTCATTCAACTGAAATATGTACCCTCGGCGGATCGGGATTTGGCGTGATGGCTATCCTGGCTGCAATCGAAAGAGGTTTTATTACCCGCGAACAAGGGTTGGAGCGTGTTACTAAAATTGTGAACTTTCTCAAAACGGCCGACAGGTTCCACGGTGCCTGGCCTCACTGGGTAAATGGCTACACAGGTAAAGTCATCCCATTCAGCGACAAGGACAACGGCGGCGACCTGGTAGAGACTTCTTTTATGATTGAAGGACTACTCACGGCCAGGCAGTACTTTACAGGTGCCAATCCTGCTGAAAAAACACTGGCACAGGATATTACCACTTTATGGGAAGGAGTGGAATGGGACTGGTACAGGCGCGGTGGCCAGAATGTTTTATACTGGCACTGGTCGCCGGATTACGGATGGGCAATGAATTTTGCCATGCATGGCTATATGGAAACCCTAATAACTTACATACTGGCTGTTGCTTCGCCAACACACCCGGTTCCTGCAAGCCTTTACCACAACGGATGGGCCTGCTGCAACTATAAAAATACCAGGACTTTTTACGGAATTAAAATGGATGTGGGTCACGATTACGGTGGTCCTTTATTCTGGGAACATTATTCATTCCTTGGATTCGACCCCCGCAGCAAGAAGGATGCCTATACCAACTATTTCCGGAACAGCACTGCCATTTGCCTTATCAATCATGCGTTTTGTATTGATAATCCTAACCAGTACTCAGGTTACAGTGATAAATGCTGGGGACTGTCGGCCTGTCTGGGACCTACAGGCTACGACGCTTTTGAACCAACTAATGATAATGGCACCATTGCCCCGCCTGCTACCGTTGCATCCATTGTTTACACGCCTGCGAATTCCATCAATGCGCTTAAATACTTTTACCGCGAAAAGGGCGACCTTACCTGGGGCGATATGGGATTCAAGGAATCATTCAATCTTACACAGGATTGGTACAATCAATATTACTACTCCATCGACCAGGGACCTGTGATTGACATGATTGAAAATTACCGCAGCCAGATGCTATGGAACAATTTCATGGCAAATCCTGAAATATCAACTGCACTCGATAAAATAGGCTTTGTAGCCGATACCGCCAATACACCGGTGCATGTATCCAATTCGACAGGCAAATATGAAAAGAGCCGGAATCCCTACCAGCTTACCGTAACTCCTAATCCCGTCTCAGGTTCTGTTGTGGCTACGTTTGTACTTCCCGCAGCCATGAAAACAACCCTTGAACTCCTTGATATTTCGCAGAAAGTTGTGCTGAAGGCTTTTGAGGATAAAGTGTGCCTGGCCGGGGATAACATCATTCCCCTGAATACTTCCGGCATTTCCACAGGTATTTATGTCCTCCGTCTGCGAACAGACAGGGCGATGGATACAGCTAAGGTAGTTGTTGCCCGTTGATTTCTGTTTTTTTTTGACGACGGACCTGTTTGAAGTCAAAGCGATAAGTTGAAAAGCGATCAGGCGACCGAGTTTGTTTTAATTCGTATGGTTCTGTTTAAGAAAATTGCAGAACATTAATCTCTAACTCCGCCTTTTCAAAAATAATACGTAATTTTAGGAAAAGTTAGAGTTTAATCAAATCATTGAGTTCCCGCTCCGGAGTAACAATATCAATTTCTTTGTAAAACTCAATACGGTCTATCAGTTCACCTGAGAGTATAACTACCAGAGTAATCAAAGAATTGAACTCAAATCCTGTAAACCATAAAGCTATCGGTATCCCTAAAAAACCTAAGCGCAGGAATGTAAAGATGTGACTCGTCCTCTGCTTCAAGCTATAAAAGTTTATTTTCCGGAACAAATAGAGTCCTGACTTTATAGTAATGCTAAAAGCTATGAAAAACGTGCTTTCAAAAAGAAGGCTCCAAATCATGATTCCTGTTAATCCTGCCATGGCGCTGTGAAGCGGCTGTTTTTCAATGCGTTCTGTAATTTTATAAACCATATCTACTGAAACCAAGCAAGCGATTCCTGCTAGAACAGCGGAATATCCAAATCCCGGATTACCCGATGCAAGGTAAATTATTCCTAATCCCAGGAAGGCTGAAAAACTAAAAATCTCACGACTCAACCACGAATTTCGGAGGTTTAATATGGAACGCCATGCCCTGCTCTTTTTACCCAAATGCAGTGAACTCAATAAAATAGCCATGGCTCCAAAACCGATAAATAATTCAGGCAAAATATGTATTCCGGCAGTAACTCCGGCAGTAAGCCAACCAACAAGAACAGCCACGGTTAAAGTAAACGGCACCAACGTCCATTCTTTTTTTATCTGGATTTTCGATTGATGTTCAGGAAGTTCGTTGTAAAATAAATCAGGGGAAACCAGGCCCGCATCACTATTCCAAATGGTTGGTTTACTATGTTCATCTCTCAATGGCACCAAATGTATGGATGGCTTAATACTTCTGTTCACAAAACCGGGTACAACAAAATCCTTACCTGTTTCAATCTGCCCGAAGTCAAGTGCTCCGACCGGGCACGCAACAGCACATGCAGGTTTACTTCCATTGCTGATGCGATCTAAACAGAAGTTGCATTTCTCAACAACATGAGTTTTTACATTAAATTTAGGCGCATCGTAAGGACAAGCCCATGTACAATATTTGCAGCCAATACATAATTCGGCATGATGAATAACAGCTCCGGTTTTTTCATCACGGCTATATGCCAGCGCAGGGCAGTTTTGCATACATAGCGCTTCTTCGCAGTGGTTGCAGGCCAGCGAAAAATGAAAAACGGGGAGATCGGGGTGCTTCAATTTATTGTATCCATTCACAACCCGCCAGTTTATTCCAATACTGGTTCCGTTTTCAATGCTACATCCGGCAACACATGCCATGCATCCCACACACTTATTCGTGTCAAAAAGAAATGCGTTTTTTATCATGGCACAAGTTTTTTTATTTCAACCCTGGTATCGTGAAAAGCTGTTCCATGACCCATATCTGTTTCGCGGCCTTTCGACAGAAAGTTCGGCGAAGCTCCGTCGGAAGCCCAATGACCGTTAGTTAATACTACGCATCCCTTCCGAATTCCATAGTCAAATGCCACTTTCACTTCCGTAAAACCCTGAGCGTTATATATCTGAACTTTTTCGTGGTTGACAATATTTCGTTCTTTTGCATCTTCCGGATGAATGCCTAACAACGCTTCAGGTTCAAATTGCTTGATTATCTGTAAATTACCGAACTGCGAATGAATCCTGTATTTTGAATTAGGCGACATAAGATAAAGTGGGTAAGTTGAATCCTTTTCCAGGGGAACAAAATCAGGAAGTTTATCCACATTCCAATTTTGAGCTGCTTGTTCGCTGTATAGTTCAATTTTCCCGGATGGTGTTGAGAAAATCATATCGGCAAAAGCAATTTCTTCATACTGATTGGCTATTTGCGGGCCCTGTTTCAGTTTTTCAATGCTTAATTCCGGAAAACGGTTTAATTCCTTTTGCAGATATGCCTCTATAGCAGCATCATTCGGTTCGGGAATATTCTTCCTGATTTCTGCCTTATCCATACCCAGCTTTTCAGCAAGCAGGTAATATATCTCTGTTTCGGGCTTCACCTCCCCTGCCGGTTCAACGACCTTTTGTTTTAATTGAACGTATGGATTCCAATAGGAACCTATAATATCACTCTGTTCGAACAGATTCTTTGCCGGAAGTAGCAAATTAGCTTCAAGAGCCGTATCCGTCATAAACTGTTCAACCACCACGCGAAATTCAGCCTGCCGGAAAGCTTTGCGTATGGTTTTGGTATCAGGGTTTTGGGTGAGTGGATTGCCCCGCTCAACCCAAATCATTTTGATCGCAGGATCTGTTAACTGAAGGATATCCTCGCCCAGTTTCGCCATCGATACTTTTCGGCGAAAACAGCTAGTTTCATTCCCCGGAAAATAGGATTCCGGTTCTTTAACAGGATCGAAAATATAACTTTGCAGATTAGCATAATGCCAGCAAGCTCCGGGTTTTCCAATATTTCCGGTAATGACTGATAAAGCCAGCAGGCTACGAATGGTTTGTCCTCCGTTACTGAATCGTTGCATGCCATATCCCGGAATTAATGTCATTGGTTTTGTAGTCCCAATAAGTTCAGCCAGTTGGGTAATTGCTTCTTCGGGAAGACCGCAGATTTCACCTGCCTTTTGAGGGGTATAGGATTCAACCCTGGCACAGAATGCTTCATATCCCAGCACATACTTACTGATAAAATCCTTATCTACCCATTCATTTTTGATCAGTTCGCGGGCAATGCCAAAAGCCAGGGCAGCATCGGTTCCGGATTTGATTTGTGCCAGGAATAATGCCCTTTCGGCCGAGGGTGTCCTGCGTGGATCAATTACAATGAGCTTACCTCCTTTTTCGAGCGATTTTTCAATTGGGATCATCTCCTGTATGTTGGATTCAGCCGGATTTTTCCCCCAGAGAAGGATAAGTTTTGCATTTTCAAGATCCCACGGAGCATTATGCTTGTTACTGCCCAAGGTGAGCCTGGTCGCTTCCAGTCCGGCAGGCCAGCAAAGATTTCCATATGTAATGGTAGCACCTCCAAACATTTGCCAAAATGCCTTGCTTACGCTATTAAGCATTCCCGACATGCCACTGGATGCATAAAACAACACTGCATGCTGACCATAAGTTTGTTTTATTTCCGTGAGCTTCCCGGCTATGATATCTAAAGCTTTTCCCCAGCTAATTCTACTAAAACCCCCATCATTCTCCCGCAAAAGCGGATACAAAATACGATCCGGTGAATTAGCCCTTTCAACATATGCCAGTCCCTTGATACATGGACCTTCAGGTGTTGCCCGGTTTTCAGGATTAGGATCAATCCCAATTACTTTGCCATTTTCAACCTTAACTTTAAGGCTGCATGTACTGTAACAGTTTCGGGGACATGCTGTTGAAAAAACTTCCATTTTTAAATGAAATATATAGCGGGTAGGACCGTAAAAATAGAGATATCTGATGTACAAGGGTTCAAAAACCTGAAATATTTGTTACGGGGTTTACTCCTGTTGAAATACATATTACAGGTTTAGAAACAGATTATAAAGATATTTCTAACTGTTTCATCCTCCGGGCAATACGCTTCGTAAAAGTCCTGCTTAAAAATTTTCATATCCTACAAAAAAATACAAAATGGTTACATCCAGTTGCAAATTTGTTTTAATCACGTGCGATCCGATGTCAGGCAATATATATAAATGTCTAATTTTGTCATTCGAAAGTGAATATTTAAATCAACAAAATTATGCTACTGAGATATAAAACAAGTCTGAAATGCGGCGGTTGTGTGCGGGCTATAACGCCGGGCCTTGAGAGCCTGAATATCATTGAAAAATGGTCGGTTGACCTTGATAGTACAGATAAAGTACTTGAGGTTGAAGCGCCGGAAGAGATTTCGGATAAAGTGATAGATAGTGTAAAAAAAGCCGGCTATCAGATCAGCCGGCTTTAGATTCAAGGCCTTCAGAAATGAATTAACCTATTCGTTTGGCAACAAGATCCCAATCGACCAATTGCCAGAAAGCGTTAACATAATCCGGGCGGCGGTTCTGGAAATCAAGATAATATGCATGTTCCCAAACATCGCAGGTGAGTATTGGTTTTAACCCATCGCGCATCGGGTTTGCTGCATTTGCGGTGCCTACAACAGCCAGGTTACCGGCAGCATTCTGAACCAGCCAAGCCCATCCTGAGCCAAACTGGTTGACAGCTGCCTCGTTGAATTTGGTCATGAAAGTTTCGAATGAACCAAAATCGCGGTTAATCATCTCGAGGAGTTTGCCTGTGGGAGTTGTTCCGCGATTTGCTGAAAAACCTTCCCAATAAAATGTGTGATTCCAAACCTGGGCTCCATTGTTGAAGATACCACCTTCGGCTTTCCTTATAATTTCCTCGAGTGTAGAATTTTCAAATGCCGTTCCGGGGATAAGACCATTTAGCTTTGTAACATAAGCCTGGTGGTGCTTGCCATAGTGAAATTCGATAGTACGGGCGCTGATCACTGGTTCAAGTGCATCGGGCGCATACGGTAAAGAAGGAAGTTGAAATGTCATGATGTTTTTGTTTAAATGGTTAATATTTCAGATGACTAAGTTTACAAAAGACTGAGTTGTCATTCAGTAGTCATTCAATTGTCATTCGGTGGTCATTCAATGGTTTCAAGGTTTCAAAGTTACAAAGTTACAGCGTTTCAGAGTTTCAAAGTTCTTCTTATAGTAACTTATACATTTTCACTTTGACCTTTGCATTCTGACCTTTGACTTTAGCATTTTAAATTACCTTGTGAATGTGGTTGAATATTTGTTTTTATTCCCTTTTTCATCTTCAAGGAAAAGCGAAAAATTATTCTTTCCTGGCTTGGCAACATTGTCGAAACGGTAAATCATCAGCTTATTTTTGGGATCCCATTCAACCAAAGCCCATTTTCCGTTTACTTCTCCCCTATAAGTATCAATTCCTGAAAAATTATCAGAGACGGTGAACTTCAGGTTTGTTTTATTTTTGATGTTTTCTTTCCAGGGCTTAATGCTCGGAGCTATCGTATCAACAACTATTGCATACCCATCAAATAAATTTGTGTTTGTTGTTACATATCCGTTTTCATAGCTTCCGCCGGCTGGGCTACGGTTTCCATCCCTGTCAATTCGCACTGTCAGTGCTTTAGAGCGTAATCGCTGTGGCAAATTTGTAGCTTTAATAGATACCTTAATTTTGTTCTGGAGTGGAACCTCAGCATCGTGCAGGTAGTGTATGTCTGAATACATACCCTTGCTTCCGGGTAATTTCCGATATCTGAAATTCAGGTCATCATACAAACAACCATCTGGTATCTCCACTTTCATCTCTTTGGTTTCAAATTTATTGAACTTATTGTATTTGAAGTTAACAGTGGTATCACCAATTGGGATATCAGGTATTTGTACAAAGCCCTCCGGTTTTTGTGGCTTCACCCAGAACCGGAGATTTGCAGTATTTCCGGAAAGGTCGCCAACAGAAATTAGTATTTCATGAATTTTCCCATCCATAAATGTTAGTGTGCCATTTCTTGCATCCGAATGAAAGAAGCTTAATTGATTTCCGGGCAATTTCTTTGATTTCACAATCCTGTTGCCCTGGTTGTAATTTGCTGCAAAATCGATAGATGCATTTACATAACGGCTTTCGTCGAATGAAAAGCTATCACATACCATCGAAAGAAACTCAATACTATCAGCATACATCTTCATACTATAAAAACCATTCCGGTCATTCGGATTCTGATTAAAATCAAAAGCTTGCGCACCCATGCTTACACTGCCCCAAACCGAAAGTGTATCCTTTGTGGTAAGACGATATTCGCTGTTACCGATTTTTTTTACGTTAAAACGTATAGCGTCGTTGACTGAACCGATAAAGCTGTTTTCGTTTTCAGGATAAATTTTAATAAAATCGATTACAGGCGGATAATTATCCACAATAGGAAAACCAAACAGCAACGGGTTAATAATATGCTCGGTTTTAGTGTTCCTCAGTTCAAAATGCAGGTGAGCGCCACCCGAAGACCCGGAATTACCGGCATAACCAATCACTTGTCCCTTCTTCACGTAAATAGAATCTTTGCTATTTGCAGGGAAAAGATCAACTGCAAAACTTTTCAACCTGTATTGATTGGAGCGGAGATATCCGGTTATGGTGTCATTATATCCTTTCAGATGAGCATATACCGAAGTAAATCCATTCGGATGATCAATGTATAATGCATTTCCAAACCCAACAGGCGAAACCTTGATTCGTGAAATCACACCATCGGCCACAGCATATACCGGCAATCCTTCTTTTTGCTGGACCTGAAAATCAATACCGGAATGGAAATGATTGGGACGAATTTCGGAAAACGAACCGGTAATCGCCAGCTCTAGAGTATAAGGGGATGAGAAATAGCCTTTAGGAATGGCAATCTGCGCATTCAGATTAGCTAAAGGAATAATTATCAATGAAATAAATAATACTCGTATCAGGATTTTCATTTTACAAACTTACTGCTTGTATAGGGGAAAACCAATCAATAAGAATAAAATAGCGCCTAAAGTACTTAGATTGCCTAAAATACTTAGAGTTAAAATACTTAAAATCACATTGGAAACTGCACACTTTTGGTTGTAACAACACTTTTGGTACTTTAAGTACTATACTCCTTTCAGGCACTCTTTCCCCGAAAAATAAAGTTCTGTGTCACAACGAGGTAAATTGCTACACACATCACTCCAACTCCCGAAACAATAAACATCGTTTTCATCCCGAGCGTGAACCAGATCAAACCACCAAGACTGCTTGCGAGCAAGGCAAAGATGCTAGCAAAACTGGTGTAGAAGCCAATGGCTGTTGCAGTTTTGCCCTTCTCCGCAATATTACTGATGAGCGCTTTCGAAACACCCTCGGTTGATGCAGCATATACCGCATACATCCCAAATAAAACAATGAACTGCCATGTAAGCAATGCAAACCCTATGAATAAATAAACCATTGCAAAAACAACCAAACCCATGATCAGCGTATGGGCCAGTCCGAATTTATCAGCCAATATTCCGATTGGGAATGAAAGCAATGCGTAAACCAGGTTGTAAAAAATATAAATGCCTATCATATACGTGTCCGAAAAACCTTTGCTTTTAATTGATAAAAGCAAAAAAACATCCGAACTATTAAAAAGCGTGAAAGCCAGTAAACCGATAATGAGAAGTTTGAAATGTTTCGACGACTGCTTCCAGTACGACAGAAAAGCAAAGAACCCGGGTGATTTCTTTTCAGAGACTACTTTTTGTCTATCTGTTAATAAAAATGTAAGAGCAATTGCAATTATTCCGGGAACCACAGCAATAATAAACAGCCATTTGTATTGCCCCGGGAAATAGTACAGATAAATTAAGGCGGCAAACGGTCCCAATGCGGCGCCAGCTGTATCAAGCGCTCTGTGAAATCCAAATACTTTTCCTTTATTCTCTTTTGTAGATTCGTCACTGAGCAGGGCATCGCGGGCGCCGGTACGAACACCCTTACCGAGCCTGTCGAGTGTACGGGCAAAAAACACCCACAAAGGGAACGTAAATAAGGCCAGCAATGGTTTTGAGATGGCACTGAGGGTATAACCCCAGCGAACAAACGGCACCCTGCTTCCGAGTTTATCCGAATAATTGCCGAAATACCCTTTGCTGAGACCGGCAGTAGCTTCAGCCAGGCCTTCGAGCATGCCGATCAATAAAACAGAAAACCCGATGGACTGTAAATAAACCGGCATCACCGGGTATAGCATTTCACTGGCTATATCCGTGAAAAAGCTGACAAATGAAACAAGTAAAACCGTGCGGGTAAGGATTGAACGCATAACCAGGTCGAAACAGATCTTATAAAATGATTTGGAAGGTGCAAAAATAACAACTTATTGAATGGCCTTTCTATTCGGAAATTTAAAAATATAATTTGACTAACAAATTTGTTTAGATCATCTGAAAACCAGGAAGTAAATATTGAGTCTATGGGGAAACCCCTAAATCCTTATTTGTAGCAGGCAAGCCCTGAAAATCCGAAATATGAAACTTGAAACCCTTCAAACCTAACCGGTCTGACTGATTTTTACCAATTGTTCAATATTTAAAATTTCAAATTCATTTCCATTCACCTGGATAATACCCTCATCTTTAAATTCGCGAAGGATACGTATAGCACTTTCTTTCGACATGCCCGACATGTCAGCCAGGTCCTGCCTCGAAAGCGTTGTGAGGAAAGGATTGGTAGCGTACACCATATCTTTTAGGTATAGCAGCACATCGGCAATGCGACCAGGCATTTGCTTTTGGGTGAGGCTGATGAAAAGTTCGTAATTATATATGGATTGTAAACTTACTTTTCGTAAAAAATCTTCAGCAAAATCAGCATTGGTACGAATCAGGTCTTTAAAAGTAGCCAGGTCAACCAGGCAGGCTATTGAATCTTCAATAGCCATAGCCGAAAAATGATGCATCTGGTCAGCATAGATGCCAGGACCAAGAATATATTCAACAGGCTTTACTATACTAAGTATCAGATTCTTATCATTATAACCTTCGATGTATGTTTTCACCTTACCCTGCGTTAAACACAGGAAATGCATATTGGGTGTACCCTGTTTAAATATTAGTTCGCCAGCTTTGAAATGCACTTCAATGCGCTTTTCATCAAGCTGGGTAAGTTCTGTCTGGCAAAGGCTCCCAAAAATTTCCGATTTGTCCTTACAAGCAGAACAGCCTTTGGTATATTGAGTATATTGATTCACTTGTAGAAATTTAATTTAACTAAAAACCTGAATGCCTATAAAATCTGTTATCTAATAGATTCAAAAGAATAATTCTTTGTGTACAAAGATAATGACATATATCAATAATGCAACTGATAAGTATCAAAATATTATTGTTAAACAATCATATTTTTAACTATAGGTATTTCATGATAAAAGTATTCCTTTGTAGTATTAAAAAACAGTAGTTTTACTCCAATCCAAAACATTTAAATCTGTCATACCACCTAAAAAAAACACCAATGAAAAAGAGACTATTCAGATTATTATTTCTAACCGGCACATTGCTTAGCCTGCTGACAGCCTGTGAATATGATTTTATTACTCCAGCTCCTCCGATACCCCCACCACCAGCTGGTGACACAATTAGTTTTTCGCAGGATATTCAGCCTATTTTCAATGCAAAATGCATTGCATGCCACGCCGGAAGTATCGCCCCTAACCTGAAAACTGGACTATCGTATTCGGCACTTTTACCCAGCTATGTAACAGCCGGAGAGCCTACTACCAGCATACTCTATACTGTTTGCAAACCAGGAGGAAGCATGGCTTCACATACTTCGGACGCAGAACTGTTACTCATTTACCGCTGGATATATGCAGGTGCAAAAAACGATTAAGTTGTGCAATTATCAATTAAAAAAACTAAAATAATGAAACAGATATTTACGATAGTCAGAAATAGTGTCTTGACGCTATTAACCGTTTTAACATTACAAACAACAACCTTTGCGCAGGAAGAAACCACGCAGGATACTACCGTTCAGGAAAAACCAAAAGAACGTCCTGTCCGCGCGGCATTCGAAAGTGGTTTATTGTTTGATAATGCTACTACTACATTGCACCCATCAAAATCACTCGAATTTATCCTTCAGCACCGGTTTGGTAATACTGAAAATGGAATTCATGATTTGTATGGAATCTATGGGGCAGCGAATATCCGCTTCGGTTTGAATTACAGTCTTCTCGACAACCTGAATATTGGTATAGGAACCACCAAATATAATATGATGCAGGATCTACAGCTAAAGTACAGGATTATCGAACAAACCCGTTCGAATAGCATCCCTGTAACTGTAATGCTCTATGAGGTTATAGGAATTGATGGCAGCCCTGATTCCAAATGGGATCAATCTGTTGGTTCTACAAGTTACAAATTCGGCAACAGGATGTCGTACTTTACCCAGTTGTTAGTTTCGCGCAGTTTTAACGATCACCTTTCGCTTCAAGCTGGCGGTGCATTTACTCATTACAGTTGTGTCGATTCGGTGTATAACCACGACAGGATTTCATTATCGTTTGCCGGAAGATATAAATTCTCACCACAAGGTTCATTCATAATCGCAGGTGATTTTCCTTTAGATATAACCGGAATCAAGGACTATAAGAAAGATTCGGATGCAAACACCATTATATATGACAAGCCTAATCTTACCGTCGGTTTCGAGATTTCAACCAGCACCCATGTATTCCAGATCTACCTTGGATCAGCAAAGGGAATCCTTCCTCAGGAAGATACTATGTGGAATAACAATGATTTTTTCAATCAAGGCATCATGATTGGATTTAACCTTACGCGTCTCTGGAATTTTTAACAGGAACTTTCTTTTTTGGAATATTTATTGTATTTAATTAAACAGTAACCCCTTAAAACAAAACTTTATGAAAAATTCAATTAAACTTATCGCGATTATTTGCGCAACAGTACTTTTTGTGACGGCCAATATGGCTATGGCACAAAAAGCAGGTGGCCCATGGACATTCCCAGCCAAGTACAAAGCTATGAAAAGCACCGTTAAAGCCGGTGATGCTTCCATTATGTCAGTTGGAAAGGACATGTATAACAAGCACTGCAAATCATGTCATGGGACCAAAGGCTTAGGCGATGGCCCAAAAGCAGCCAACCTGAAAACCAGTACAGGCGATTTTTCTACAGCTGCATTCCAGGCCCACTCCGATGGAGAACTTTATTACATGTCATTTATTGGTCGTGACGAAATGCCAAATTTCGAAAAGAAAATTCTTGACGAAGCCGATAGATGGGCAGTAATTGGTTATATCCGTACCTTGAAAAAATAATCTGTTTAGGAAAGGGTGTTCCGGTTGAAATCCGAACACCCTTTCCTTTTTTTTTGCCTTTACAATTCCTGTCCTACCAAATTCTCAAAATAATGACTTCACTTTTAACACATTGTATACGAAAAATACCTATGCATTTTATGCTGGTAATTTTCATGATTTTAATGACTTCTATAAATTTAAAAGCTCAAACGGACCTAAAATCTAAAAATGCTGAATTAAACGAGAAGTGCCTGAAATGTCATGGGCAATCAAAATATAAATATGTTAATCCTGAATCCGGCTCAGAGGTTACCAAGCGAATGTATATTGAAACAATTATTGACCGCAACCTTTTTGCTGAATCGAATCATAAAAATTTTAAATGTATCGATTGCCATTCCGAAGACTATGATACGTTTCCACACCCGGGTCGTTTGAGAATGGAATTAAAATATACCTGTATTGATTGCCATGGAGGTGATGAAGTAACAGCAAAATATAAGTTTGAAGAAATAGAAAAAGAATTTCAGGCCAGTGTGCATTCCACAAAACATAGCGATGACTTCAACTGCTGGATGTGCCATGATCCACATACCTATAAAATCAACGCACGTTCGCATGAGAAAATTACAGATGTTGTGGCCTACGACAATGCTATCTGCCTGAATTGCCATGCAAATATTAGCAATTACCAGATGCTGACGGATAAAGTAAATCCGAATATTATTCAAAAACATGAATGGCTGCCTAACCAGGCACTGCATTTTAAAAATGTAAGATGTATCGAATGCCATGCCCGACCGAACGATTCAATCCTGGTTCCACATAATATTCAGCCTAAAGCAAAAGCAGTCAGAAGATGTGTTGAATGCCATTCGACCAACTCAATATTGATGGCGACACTTTATAAATATAAAGTCAAGGAAGGGCGCAGTAAAGCCGGCTTTTATAATGGTGTAATCATGAATGAAGGTTACGTGATTGGAGCAAACCGGAATTATTACCTTGGTTTGCTAAGTTTGATAATGTTCGGCTGCGTAGCTGCCGGGATACTAATTCATGCATCACTCAGAATTTTAAAACGCAAGAAATAATGTCACAAAAAATATATTTATATCCATTGTGGATCAGGCTATGGCACGCTTTAAATGCCATTTTAATCATACTTCTAATCATCTGTGGTATAAGCATGCAATATTCTGACCCGGCAAATCCGTTTATCCGCTTTGATATTGCAGTTAAAATACACAATATCAGTGGCATAATACTTACAGCCAATTATTTTGTATTTCTGATTGGAACTTTTATTACACCTAATGGAAAATACTACAAATTGACGTTTAAAGATTTACCATCCAGGCTAATAAAACAATTTACGTATTATACTTTCGGCATTTTCAAACATGAGAAGGTCCCGTTCCCTGTTACCAAAGAAAGTAAATTTAATCCCCTGCAACAGTTTACTTACGTAATTGCAATGTTTATAATGGTTCCGATTGTGATAATAACGGGTTGGGCATTACTTTACCCCGAAATAATTTTAACGAATGTTTTTGGAGCCAGTGGACTTAAATTGACTGATTTTTTACATGTTATAATTGGTTTCTTTGTGTCATTCTTTATGTTTATCCACATCTATTTCTGCACGATCGGGGCAACTTTTTTAAGTAATTTTAAAAGTATGATCACTGGTTTTCATGAAACACATTAAGGATTGAAAATTTACTGAATAATCTGGTTAAATAATCAATTACCCTAATTCCATCTCCTAATATCAAAATGGTCTACCATGAACGAAAAGAAGAAAGATGATAATAATTCCCGTAGAAATTTCCTAAAGCTTGGCTTGCTGGCAGGAGCCGGCACCGTTGCTACCGGGGCCTTGATAGCTACCGGTAAAAATGCTGCTGTCGAATCGGGTGAAAAGATAAAAGTACTTACTACGTCGGGAGAAGTAATGGAAGTAGATAAAAACTTGCTCACACTTGCACCTGTTGGCCGTGTTGAATCGCATGAAGGCATTCCCGGTCGGAAGTTCGTAATGGTCATCGACCTCGCCAAATGTAAAAATGCACGCAAATGCGTTGAAGCCTGCCAAAAAGGGCATAAACTTCCTCAGGGCGAGGAATTTATGAAGGTTTACCTTTTACAGGATTCCGAAAAAACTGCCCCATACTGGTTTCCGAAACCCTGCTACCATTGCGATAATCCTCAGTGTGTGAATGTTTGTCCTGTGGGTGCAACCTACAAACGAAGTGATGGTATTGTCCTTATAGATAATGAGCGCTGTATCGGATGCAAATTCTGTATGACCGCCTGCCCGTATTCAACACGTGTCTTTGCCTGGAAACCTGATAAAGAGTACGAAATTAAGCAACCCTATTCCCCCGAGAAGAGCGTTCCCGGAGTAGAAGGTACTGTTTCCAAATGCGATTTCTGTCCTGATCTCGCCCGTGAAGGGAAATTACCTTATTGCGTATCTTCCTGCCCGATGGGAACAATTTATTTCGGCGACATCGACGAGGATGTGGTAACCAATGGAACAGAAACTTTAAAATTCAGCGAACTGATCCGCGATCGTTCAGGGTATAGGTACCTCGAAAACCTGGGAACCCGCCCGAATGTCTATTATTTACCACCTGTTGACAGGCAATTCCCTGTTGATCGAGGTTTTGATGGACTGGATGAAGAAATCAGGAAAAATTATGATAACACACCTTATGTAAAAAATATGAAAAATAAGGAGGCCAAACTATGAGCGAAACTGCCAGTTCTAAAATCTTATTGCGGGAATTCGCTCCACAGATAGAGCGCACAGGAACCTGGGGCAAACTCTGGATAACATTTCTAGTTGGTGTTGTTTTGCTGGGCGTTTTCGCCCTATACTGGCAGGTGACCCGGGGACATATCGTTACAGGTATGCGCGACAACGTGGTGTGGGGAGTTTATATCGTGAACTTTATATTTTTCATGGGGATAAGTTATGCCGGAGCTCTTCTTTCGGGAACATTGCATCTTTTTCATGCCAGTTGGCGGAAGCCCATTATCCGAATGGCTGAGTTCATTACCATTATTTCGCTTCTAATAGGCCCCGGCTTCATCATGATGTGTATCGGCCGCCTCGACCGTCTTCCGAATCTTATTCTCTTCGGGCGCATTCAATCACCAATTACCTGGGACGTTATTGCTATTTCAACTGATATATTCGGTTGTATTCTATTCCTTTATCTTGCTTTATTGCGCGATTTAGCTAAAATGCGCGATTTCGACGAACTAAAAGTATCAAAATGGAAGAAAAAGCTATATAAAATCCTTGCACTCGGATATACGGGAACTCCTGAACAACAAATTCGATTGAAAAAGTCCACTGATATTATGGCAACTATGGTAATCTCAATTGCAATTATAGTTTACTCAGTATTGGCATGGATTTTCAGTGTTACCTTGCAGCCTGGCTGGCACAGCACAATTTTCGGACCTTATTTTGTTATTGCTGCTGTATATTCCGGAACCGGTGTACTTATTGTAGCGATGTATTTTTTCAGGAAAGTGTATCACCTTGAAGAACATATCACCTTGACCCACTTCGTAAATGTTGGAGTAATCATGCTGGTTCTTGCCGCTTTCTTCGGGTATTTTACGTTCAGCGAATACCTTACAAAATGGTATGGTTCCGAAAAGAATGACGAACAGCTTATTAAAATTCTATTCGATCGCTATTACACGCTGTTCATCCTTTCAAATTATGTAGGTGTTTTAGTTCCTATGATTGTTGTAGGCTTCAAAAAACTACGTACAATCCGAAACATAACAGTATCTGCATTCATTGTAATAATTGCGTTGTGGATAAATCGGTACCTGATTGTTGTTCCTACACTCGAATCACCATACCTTCCTATTGAAGATGCGCGTACTGCATGGGCAAATTATTCAGCCACATGGGTTGAATGGTCGCTAACGGCAGGTGGTGTTGCACTCTTTTGCCTGCTTTTCACCCTGGCTTCAAAAATGATACCCATTGTTCAGATTTCCGAACTCAAAGAAGAGCCCGTCGAACCAGGTGATATTTACCTGAAGTAACAGATTTACTATAAATTATTAAGTAAACAGGATAAAAAGAAAATTTTATGAAAAGGATAAACCCTGGAATCATACTTGTTGTCATATTTGCTACAGGATTGCTGCACACATATGCGCAGAAAGATGCTGATACTACCGGACCGGCTACCACAGTTTTAAGATTCGCTTGTGTAAGTACTTCAGATGACAGCATACAATTGAATAGCGTTGTCAGCGTGAAACATGACGAAGGTAGTACAAATCTTGCCAATGCACCGGTTATATTTTATTCTGTTGAAAAAAACGGCGATTTAAAGATAGGAGAAGCTAAAACCGATGTTCATGGGGTTGCAGTGTTTAAAATTCCTTCACGAAATACATATACCCGTAATGATGAACAAATGCTTTCAATAAAGGCAATGTATGCTGGTAACGATAAATTCGAAGCTTCAGAAGCTGAATTCAGCCTGAAACCGGCAAAATTAAAAGTATCATTTTACGAGGAAGATTCCATACGGTATGTTAAAGTTGAAGGAACACAACTTAATTCTGACGGTTCTGAGAGCCCAATCGGAACAACGAATGTAATTATTTCTGTACCTAAAATGTTCAGTATGCTGAAAATTGCTGAAGTATCGCTTGATGAATCAGGAACCGGAACTGCCGAGTTTCCTGTTGATATCATTGGAGATTCATTGGGAAATCTGACCGTTGTTGCATCAATTGAGGAAAACGATGTTTTCGGTACCGTAAAAGGATCATCTGATATTAACTGGGGGTTACATAAACGCCTTCTCGGCCCTGACCAGCCTTCAAGGGAATTGTGGACACCTGTAGCTCCTCTATGGATGATCATTACACTTATAATTATGCTTTTAGGCGTTTGGGGACATTATGTGTATGCAGTAATACAGCTTATTATGATAAATAAATCATCCAAAGTTTCTGAGAAGAAACAATAACTTTAAGGTCACGATATATAGTCTATACTAAAGAATAAAATAGGTAAGCAAAAAGACATACATGTAGTTTATTGGAAAGTCACCTCTCGAAAAGGTGACTTTTCCCTTTAAAATGATTAACTTGATTTTACAACTTGATTCAATCCATCGTGAAGTATGTTAAAATAGTACATCAGTTCAAATCCTGATGGCGGCAAATTCCGTAGTTAAAAAGATCCTTAGTAGAATAATAACTGCCATTCCGATTATATAATTACTAATTTATATATATCTTTACCACTACATCCAAAATAAAATTAAATCCTATCCGAGGTGGCTGTAAAAAATCCAAGAGCATTTTACAACTGGCTAAGTCTTACAGGTTTTATTATCACAGCTAACAGCCTGATACTTATCCTGACATTATACTTGTTTTCCGTGTTATCGAGCCAGGGTAATGCTTACCTGGGACTTTTTATTTATATTATACTGCCGTTATTTCTTGTCCTGGGACTGATTCTGATCCCATTAGGAGTTGTATTGTATATACGAAAACGAAAATCCCAACAAAGAAGCGAGGATTCCTGGCCTGTAATTGATCTAAACAAAAGACAGGATTGGGCAACTGTAGTTAAGATTTTCCTGATAACCATGCTTTTACTGGTGGCTTCTGCCATGGGGAGTTACCGGGCTTACGAGTACACCGAATCCGTTGAATTCTGTGGCAAACTTTGCCACCAGGTGGAGGAACCGGAGTATGTCAGCTACCAGCATTCATCCCATGCTAGGGTTACCTGCGTTGTATGTCACGTGGGAGAGGGAGCCGACTGGTATGTTAAATCAAAAATGTCGGGCCTTTACCAGGTATATTCCGTATTGTTTAAAAAATATCCGAGACCTATTGCTACTCCTATCCACAATATGAGACCGGAACGGGAAACCTGCGAACGCTGTCATTGGCCCGAAAAATTTTATTCCAGGAAACTCCGCGTTCAACGCTCCTACCTCGCTGATTCGGCTAATACCGAATGGAATTTGTCATTGGTTATGAAAATTGGTCCTGAGTTCAGCCCAATGGGTCTTACGGAAGGAATACACTGGCATATAAACAAAAATTTCAAAATTGAATATGTTGCAAACTCCCGCAACCGCGAAAGCATCCCTTGGGTGAAACTCACGAACCTTAAAACCGGTGAAGTGAAGACTTTCATAGATGAAGGAAATCCGATTGATGAGAAATCACTTGGTAAACTGGAAGTACGAACTATGGATTGTATGGATTGCCACAACCGCGCATCCCATCTTTTAAAATCAGCTCCCGATTATATCGACAATGCTCTGATTACTGGATTAATACCAAAAAATATAGCCTATATCAAGAAAGCTGCAATGGAGGCTTTAAAAAATCCGTATCCTGATACTAATACTGCTATGCATGACATCCGCGAAACAGTGCAGACGTATTACAAATTGAATCACCCGGAAGTTTGGAAAAATGAAGGACAAATTGTACAAAAAGCAATTGCTGCTATGCAGGGTGAGTATAAATTAAATGCATTTCCCTATATGCGGGCTGATGCAAGTCAATACCCCAATCACATAGGCCATCTTGAATCGGAGGGATGTTTCCGATGCCATTCGGATAGGCATAAGACATACAAAGGTGAGACCATCTCAAGAAATTGCGAGCTTTGTCATACAATTATTGCACAGGGTCCGACCGGCAAAATCGTCAATGCATATGTCAGCTCAACGCTTGAATTCGTTCATCCAACCGATATAGGTGAGAAATGGAAAACTGCATTCTGTTCGGAATGTCATCGCTCATTATATTAATGGACTTAGCTGGTTCATACTCGTTATAATAAAAGAGCGCGAAAGTTTACTTTATGACCGAATTTACATTAGATAATTAATAGCTTCGATGAATATATTGCTTACCGGGGGTACTGGCTACATTGGGAAAAGGCTGCTACAACAATTGCTTGAAGAAGGTCATGAAGTCATTTGCCTTGTCAGGAACCTGGAACGGCTGATGACATCTGAGCAATCACTGGAAGGTATTCATGGGATTGAAACTGATCTTCTGAATCAGGTTCCTTCATCACTTTACTCTTTGGATATTGATGTAGCATTCTTTTTAATCCATTCCATGTCAACTTCCATTACTGAGTTCATGAAAGAGGAGGCCAGATCGGCAGGAAATTTTGCCGATTTCATCGGCCATACCAATTGCAAACAGATTATTTACCTGAGTGGCATTTCCAATTCCGAAAAACTTTCGAGGCATTTACAATCCAGAAAGAATGTGGAGGATATTCTCAGGAATTCAGGAAAACACCTTACGGTACTCAGGGCCGGGATCATTGTTGGAAGCGGAAGTGCTTCTTTTGAGATCATCAGAGATCTGATGGAAAAAATGCCTGTACTTATAGCTCCCACCTGGGTAAAAACGCTTTGTCAACCGATAGCTATTGGGAATGTGATCAAGTACCTGGTTGGATGCATGCTTCATCCTGATACGTTTGATCAAACATTCGATATTGGCGGTTCTGAGATACTTACCTATAAACAGATGCTCCTTCAATACGCCGAGGTTAGAGGTTTGAAACGACACATTTATGTAGTTCCGTTTATAAGCCCAAGGATTTCATCCTATTGGCTTTACTTTGTCACTTCAACTTCCTATTACCTGGCGGTGAACCTCGTTAATAGCATGAAAGTTGAGGTTGTATGCAAGGAGACACGACTCCGGGAAATACTCAATATCACTCCATATACATACAAAGAAGCTTGCACCAGGGCATTAGAGCGGATCAACCTGGATACAGTTCAATCGAGCTGGACTGATGCTGTTTCAATGAAAAATCCCGGACATCTGTTTCAACGTCTCGAAGTTCCATTATACGGAGTGCTGCATGACAGGCGAAGTGTCCGGGTTACCGATGATTTTCAGCGTGTTTTAAACAGAGTCTTTTCAATTGGCGGTGATACCGGTTGGTATTATGCGAACTGGGTGTGGCAGGTGAGAGGGTTGATGGACAAAATGGTTGGAGGAGTAGGGCTACGGAGGGGAAGACGCAATGCCTCGGACTTAAATCCTGGCGATTCATTGGATTTCTGGCGCGTACTTGTTGCTGATAAAGAGAATATGCGCTTGTTATTGTTCGCCGAAATGAAGGTTCCGGGGGAAGCCTGGCTTGAGTTCAGTATCCTTAAAAAGCCCGATGGATATTATCTTTATCAAACTGTTACATTCATGCCTTACGGGTTGAGCGGAAGGTTATACTGGTACCTGCTGTTACCTATTCATTTATTGATGTTCAAAGAAATGATCAGGGAAATAGCAAGGTGATGTCAGTCAAACATGTAATGGATTCAGACCTTTTACCTTAAACAATGTAAATATTTTAGACAGAATTATGGTACTTCTGGAAACTACTTTTCGAATGAGTAATGCAAGTCCCTGGGTGCTTATTCCCATCTTTTTGTTTATTGTACTGATAATCTACTTTCTGCTCAAATTTTTCTCTGTACTATTTGACTTTATACAGGCCAAAGGCTGTCTTACCGTTGGATTAATTGCCCTTGTAGGTCTGCCAGGTATCGTTGCCCTGAGTCTTATTGCCGGCTATACAATTATCTCCGTAATATTGATTCTATTTGCCGTAATAGGAGTAATAACTGGTTATATTGCACGCGATTCGGAAGGAAACGTTGGGAAATTCGGACTTTTTATTTTGATAGTATCGGTTATTACCCTGATTACAGCCCTTCTGCTAACACAAATCCTGGGTATATTCTAACGGTTCACAAAAATATTACATGCAGACATTTGAATATTTTTTATACCAACTTACTAAGTAGTACATTTTCTGCTTACCTTTGGAATGAATTTTGATTTACAATTCAACATAACTAAAATCAATTAAACATGAAAACTTCAATCAAACTTGCTGCACTTATGATTACAGCAATTTTATTTGTTACAGCCAATGTTGTTATGGCTCAGAAAGCTGGTGGTCCCTGGACAATTCCTGCAAAATACAAAACAATGAAGAGCACTGTAAAAGCAGGGAATCCTTCAATCGCAACAGTTGGAAAAGACTTGTTCTTGAAAAACTGTAAATCCTGTCATGGAGCTAAAGGATTAGGTGATGGACCAAAATCTGCAGCTTTGAACACGATTGTTCCTTCATTTGCAAAACCAGCTTTTAAGGCTGAGGCAGATGGTAATGTTTATTTCCAGACGTTTGTAGGCCGTAACGAGATGCCTAATTTTGAAAAGAAAATCACTGATGAAGGTGACAGGTGGGCACTTGTTGCCTATATTAAAAGTTTGTAAAATTTTTATATTTTGAATTTCAAAAAAGGTGTTCTATTCGAACGCCTTTTTTTATGCCAATTGATTACCCGAATGTTTAAATCTTCTAAATTTAAATTTCGGGCGTCTATTCCCAAGAACATCAATCTTCCATGAGTGATTTTATATTATCCATCCTATCCTTTGATGCGATCACTTTCTAGCTTATTACCAGTAAATTCAGATTAATTTCTTATTTATTAAAATCAGAGTGTTACAAGATATTAAATACTGGTCTGGTATTATTAAGACTTCTTATAAATTGCAATTACCCTGATTTTTTTTAGTATTATTACCTACTTTTGTTCAGAAGAGATATCTATGTATCTATCTACTTGCTTTTCCATAATTTAATCCCGCATTCATATGAAAATGCCAAAAAATGCTTACAACTGGATTACTATAACCGGGTTTCTACTCGCAGTCAATAGCCTGATAGTCATAGTTTTACTTTTTCTTTTTTCAATGCTTCAAAGTGAAAGCAATCCCTACATGGGATTATTCACCTACATCGTTTCCCCTGCGTTTATGGTATTGGGACTTTTGATGATTCCGATAGGGATGTGGAATAAAAGGAAGAAAATGAAAGGCCAGGATTATGCTACGCAAAAATGGCCAATTTTGGATATGAACAACAAATTTAACCGAACGGCTGTAATCAGAATTTCTATTATTACCCTTGTTTTACTTGTTGCAACAGCTATGGGAAGCTACCAGGCATTTCATTATACCGAATCAGTTAAATTTTGCGGAACGCTTTGCCACAAAGTGATGGAACCTGAGTACACTGCATATCAACATTCGTCGCATGCCAATGTAAAATGCGTTGAATGCCACGTGGGTGAGGGAGCCGGCTGGTATGTTAAATCAAAGCTTTCAGGATTGTACCAGGTTTACTCGGTTATTTTTAAAAAATATTCTACCCCTATTGAAACTCCGCTGCATAACTTAAGACCTGCCAGCGAAACCTGCGAAAAATGCCACTGGCCTGAGAAATTCTATTCCCAGAAACTTAGAAATCTGCGTACGTATATTGCTGACTCGGGAAATACGGAATGGAATACTTCATTGCTTATGAAAATTGGCCCGCAGTACAGCGCCAAAGGACTTTCGGAAGGCATACACTGGCATATTAATAAAGACTATAGGATTGAATATATTGCCGGCACAAAGGATAGGGAAAGCATTCCCTGGGTTAAACTTACTGACTTGAAAACCGGTAAAGTCAAGATTTTTATGGATGAAGAAAATCCGATTGATAAAAAAGCAATGGATAGTCTTGAGCACAGGACCATGGACTGTATGGACTGTCATAACAGGCCATCACATGATTATTTGTCAGCGCCCAAATTTATTGACGATGCGCTGGTATCCGGTTTAATACCTAAAGACATCCCTTATATTAAAATGGCTGCCATGGAGGCATTGAAAGTGTCATACAATACTAAAGACTCAGCTCATATTGAAATTAAAAATGCAGTATTAACATATTATAAAGACGAGCACCCCGAAGTTTATGCTAAAAACAGTCAGCGTATTAATAAAGCTATACCTGCTATGATAGGTGAGTACGACAAAAATGTTTTCCCGTTTATGAAAGTTGAAGCCTCAAAATATCTTGATCACATTGGCCATCTTGAATCAGATGGTTGCTTCCGCTGCCATTCCGACACGCATAAAACGGCAACCGGCGAAACTATTTCACGAAACTGCGACCTTTGCCATACTATCCTGGCACAAGGGCCTACAGGAAATGTGAAAACTATTCCATTAGGCAGTACAATGGAATTTATTCATCCGGTTGAAATCAGGGGCAAATGGAAAACTGCATTTTGCTCCGAATGCCACAAGGTTTTATATGAATAAGCATCAGAACAGGTTTCTGCTCACTGAATTAGCTTTCCGCGAAGCTCTGTGGTAAAGCAAGTATCAGAATAAATCAAGATTGATTGTTCGCTTTGTTTAACCTGGAAAAACCATTCAAAAAGCCATCTCACCCGAGGTGGCTTTTCATTTTTTAAATATCACCAAGAATCAGATGCCTAATATGCTGCTAGTTTAAAAGATAACCTGCAACTATTTGATACGGGATTTACGATGTTAAGTTCTAGTGTTATCATCCTTGTTCTTCAATTTTTTTACATAATAAATCGAAATCACTATGGATGTAATTGCAAAAACGAGGAATATCAATATTCTGTATATAATATCAATTTTTGCCAAATCGACCAGGAATAAGTAAAATGCAGCAACCAGCATGTTGCTCATTGCCATCCAACGGTATTTAATGCTTTTTATAATTATGCTCAGCCCGAAATATATGCCGGCTATAAAAAGCCACGATACAGTAATGTATTGCCCAGGTAATCCATGATAGGTTGCATATAACAGCGAGAAAAACAGTATAAACAAGTATATGTTCCTGATAAAGTCGGTTTTAATATTTAATCTCTCTTTCTGCCAATTGATAATCCGGGCTGACAAAAATGCCACTGCCGGTATTGAGAAATTTACTGCCTGTAATGTTCCTGAAAGGCTATAATAAAAAACAACAAGCGTAACCAGCAGGAATGTATTCATAAGTGTTATTATATAGGATCGGTACCAGAGCGCTAATGCCAGCACCAGGAAACTCTGACAAATCAGTAATAAGAATGCATCGGGGAAATGATAGATGCCATAAATTGTTACACTTATGGCAACAAATCCAAATAAGGCAAAAAGCGCCGGTGAATATTTCCAGGGTGAATATAGCTTCAAAATAACTGAAAAAGCAATGCATCCACTGGAAATTGCAGTGAAAAAAGGAATAAACGCTGTTGGAAAATGTATAAATACCAACGAAAGCAGCAATGCCGAATAAGCAGTGCCAGCAAGCAGCAAGGTTGAAAGTATCATTTTTTCGGGAAATGCGTTGTCGAATCTCCTGAATGATACGAGGGAATACATGGCCGTTAGTAACGAAAAATAAATAAAAGAATAATGATAGGTTAAGTCACCAGGTGTTTTAACCAACGATACCGGATTATTCAGCAACCATATCAGGCATATAAAATAACTGATACATAAAACATAGATTAAAACTCTCCACCAATTATATTTCCAGAATGAATAAAGCACCAGACCGGCAGTTGCAATTGAGATCAGAAAAAACGGGTGCGTATGATCGCTGACAAATGCTGTTATCATTGCCATTGTTAAAGCTTGTCCTGCCAAAACCTGCGATTGTTTTTTGAATGCTATATAGATTTGAACTCCAACCACTGCCAAAAGTAAAATTGTACTTAAAACCTGATTCGTCAGTAAAGGTTTGTCGCTATAGTAATGTAACCGCAGAATGATATAGTACAAAATGATAAAACCGAAAAGATTAAACATAAACGACATATATGTAAAACTTTTCCGGAAATAATGAGACAGCACAAAAACACCTGCAACACTTAAAATACCAACAACCATTGAAATAAAAGGCTTGCCGGCATCGTTAAAATATTGCCACAGAAATACGATCGCAAAAAACAAAACAATATTTCCCAGCCAGGCTAAACCGTATTCACCCAGGTTAGATTCGAATGGTGCACTTACCGATATATTAAAATCGGAAAATCCTGAATCTTCATCTGATGTATCTTCCTCGCTCTCGTACTGTTGTTGATTAATATGTCCTTTATTCGATTCCAGGAGGGCAATCCGCTCTTCAACTGAATCTAACCGGATTAGGATTTTTTCTAAATCCTCTTTTTTAAAATCATCAGAATTCATAGTAAACCCCTTCTTATTTTAAAATATTTACCTGAAAACAAGATTTGCACATGAAATTAGATGCTGAAAAATCAGCTTTATTATCCACATGGATGATAATGGAATTCTATTTTGAACGAGGATCCCATAATCAGTTGATCACAAAAGTTAGTAATTTGACAAGGATCAAACTCCTTGAATTTCATGGTCATCTTCTTTCTTTTTCCATGGGGGTAACAACCATAAAAGGAATGACAGGATAAGAAACGGAACAATTAACCAGACGGCAGCCATCAGGAAGCCTTCAGAACCGATAAGTCCAATTTTAAAGGTTGTATATCCGTAAAAACTTTTCGAAAATAATTGTCCGCCAATCACCACATTCCAGCGCATGAAGAAAATTCCAACAAGGATGAGTGCAGCAACAACCAGGTAAATTGCTTTCCTGATTTGCACCTTAGGTTTGTAAAACTGCAAAGTTCCCAATGTCAGCAAAGGTATAATTGTTCCTATTAAACCCTGCATGATAAACAATGTGAAGAAGAGCCTGCCAAACACCAGGTTATGCAATACTTCAAACGATTCTTCAGCCTCATAAATACGGTGAATCTGATCCAGGCCTTCCAGTACAAAATCCAGGATCAGGATATAGAAAAGATAGGAGGCAATCATATCCAGGCACGCCATATCAATGGATATCTTACGAATACGGTTTATAACAATATACACAAGCATAACTAATGCAATCCCTGAAACTATCGCTGAAAAGAGGAAAATAACAGGCATCAGAACCGAAGACCACCAAGGATTTGCTTTTATCGATCCGAAAATAAACCCAACGTATCCATGCAATAAAAATGCGGATGGCACACCTATAATGGTAACGATATATCCCAGTTTATTATCAAGAGCAACCGCTTTGGGTGAAATATCAGTAGTCCACAAAGAAAAGGCTCTGTAAAGGAATCGTTTAAATCCTGTAGTTTCATTAGCCCATATTATCATATCGCGGCGATAATCAAACCAGATTTCAAGTAACAATACTACCATGAGGTACCATAAATAAACAAAACCAAAAATGGCCATGGCTGAGCTTAAATGGGGCGTAACCATTATTTCATACGCTCTGAATGGTTTGCCCAGATGACTGATAAGAGGCATAGTTGCAACCAACATGAATGAAAGTGCCGTTAACAATGCAATTCCATAAGTTGGCCTGAGAACACGCAACTTAAATATACGTTCAAGGGAAGCTAAGATAAAAGCACCTGCAACCAGTCCCGTGATATATGGATAAAGTACGATGAGTATTCCCCAATTAAGTTCAATTTCATTTGGATAGACATATCCATCAACTTTTGAAAGAACTTCGTATAGATTTTGTATATGTTCTGTCATATTATCTAACTTCTGAACTTAACGCATTATAGAATAATTTTGATCCCGTATTTAAATTCGGTTTAATTACCATACAGGTATGATTCTTCAGGAAATAATTGATTTTACTTTCAGGATCGTTTAAATCGCCAAAAATCCTTGCCTCGGTGGGACAAACTTCGAAGCACGCTGGTTGTACACCTTTCTCTAAGCGGTGAATGCATAAAGTACATTTTTCGGCTGTCCCTTTATCCGGATTTATAAACCGGCATCCATAAGGACAAGCCTGAACACAGTACCTGCATCCGATGCAATAATTCTCATCAACCAAAACAATTCCCTCGGGAGTTTCAAATGTTGCACCGACAGGGCAAACCTGCACGCATGGAGATTTGGCACAATGATTGCACATTTTAGGCACAAAAAACGATTTGAATATTTCTTCATCAGGGACAGATTGCTTAAACCCGTCAATGCCTCCGTTAGGTGATTCTACTATGACGGAACCGTCTTTTTTGATGGTGTACTGTTCAACCCAGGAACGGAAATAAAAAGGGTCTTTGGGTACATTGTTTTCCAGTTTGCATGCGCTGGCGCACTTTCCACAACCTATACATTTATTTATGTCGATCCCGATTCCGTACCATTTTCCTTTCTTTTTTGGCGCTTCTGTCGCAAATAGTAATCCGTTGAACGGTGTAAATGCAGAAGCTACGGCAATTCCGCCCACAATGATTGATCCGGCTTTGAAGAAATCTCTCCTGGATAGATTAGGCTTATTTTCGTTCATGTATTATTATTTATTTATAACTGGTCAAATGGTAGCGGGTACTATCGGACACCCTTTTGATTAAAATAAACTGCTTATCTCCTTTGGTAAAGTATGATTTTTTTAAATTTAAGAAAAAGGAACTTAGCGAAGCGGTTTCATAGCCTGCCCCGCAAAGCGGGGAGCTCCCATTAAGATGAGCAATGGGCGAATAATACTGATTAACGATTTATGAAGTAAGGCATAATTCATTGGTCTTCAGGATACATCAAAAATCAAAAATCGTTAACTTAGCGGAGCGCTCTCACGAACGCAGTGAGTAATCCTTTTTCTTAAATTATTGGTATTACATCAATCTCTGGTAATCATTAACACTTGTTTGAAGGGGATAAGCAGTTAAAATAAATTGATTCTTTGAAAGGAGATTTATTTATCAAAGCTATTTTATGGCTGATGCGGATTATGGCATTCAATACATTTCAATTCTTCATTTGTGCGTTTATCAACAAGGTTGTGTTTCTGTGTATTTACCTGGTGAATCATCGTATTATTTATTGTATCAAAAAGTATCTTTATACGGGCTGCATTCAATTCATGGCAAACAGCGCAATCTTTTCGTTTGTCGGGTTTATAGAGCAACAGCGAATCAGGTAATTCCCCGTTTTTAAATTTGTCGGCATACAACGCATGTTTTAAACCTGGGCCATGACACACTTCGCATTGAAGCTGAGCGTGAAACCCTAATGCCTTATCCGTATGCATTTCGTCATGACAATTTGTACACCTGGCAGATCCGGCATAATGCATTTCTTTCATCTCGTTCTCCTGAATTGCATCAGCGCGATAATGACCATACTTACCAAAGGAACTTGGTTTCAGCACTTGTTGCAATACCATAAACAGTATAAAAACTAATGCAAATGCAAGGATCAGTCGTTTTATGTGTTGTGGCATAATAAATGGGTTGTGTATTTAATTATGTAGATGTAAAGATATATAAGAAATTATATGAAATTATAAAGAGAATCCATCAACAAAAAAATGTAACCAAAAGCTGCCATATCCAAACAAGCACTTCTTTTGATCCAATAGTATTCTTTTTTTGAACCGCAAAAACAATTATCAAAGCAAGACTCTCCTATTTTCAGGCTAAGTGAACGAGATTTGACTAAAAATAAAACAATTTAGTCATTTATGCCGCATATATCAATGCCTAACATAATTGACAAATATCAATCCAAACAAGGTAAATTACTTTTACGGCGTGTGAATATATCATTGGGTAATTCGACCAAACCATATAAAAATGCTACAAATTTGCAATATTAATGTAATAAAAAGGGAATGAATTCATTTCCTTCAACCAAGCCCCTACTAATCAAATATAAACAAAACAAAACCAACAACTTATGAAAAAAAATCTCTTAATTACCGGTATTGGATTCCTGCTTATCGGAGCCAGTATCTTCTCTGCCTGTACTAAAGAAGGACCTATGGGACCAGCAGGTGCAAATGGCACCAACGGTACCAATGGTACTAATGGCACAAACGGAACAGATGGAACTGCAGGCTGTATCACTTGCCACAATCCTGAAAAAGTTGGCGTAGTACTGACAGAATTTCAGTTATCCAAACACTCCTTTGGTGCTGCAGCATTTGAAGAAGCTGGTAACACATCTTGCGCACCATGCCATTCATCAGAAGGATTCCAGTATGTTAGTGCAAACAACACACCGGCTACTTTCACACTCGGTACCTCTGGCACGTATGTAAATAACTACACTTCGGTTGGTACAAGTGCAATTGGTAACCTCCTGTGCCAAACCTGCCATAGCAGTTTACACACGACTTACACATCGGCAGACATCCCAGCATTAACAACTATTGCTGCTGTTCCTATGATCATGTGGGGAGGTACAAAAACCATTGATCTTGCAGGTGACGATCATATCGGCAACTTATGCGTTAAATGTCATCAGCCCCGCCCAGTTACAACCGGCGCCACCTCTGCAGGCAAAGGTAACGTACTTGATTATGCCAGCCTTGCCGCTAATCCAACTGCAGTATTCTTTGATCCTGCCAGTACTTCAAACTTAGTAAAACCAAGTTACAGAACAGGCGTTCACTATGGTGCAGCAGGCGCTATATATGCTGGTATGGGTGGTGTTGAGTTTGCAGGCGAATCATATACCAATTCAACTCACACATTAGTTGCTTCATGTCAGCAGTGCCATATGGCAACCCAAACCGGCGCAGCAGGCGGACACACCTTTGTAGCTAAAGGAAACTACACCGGATGTAACGTAGATGGTTGCCACGCAGCTGCTCCTTTAGATGCTAAATCTTCAAAGGTTACAGATATTACTACAAGCGTAAAGAGTAAACTTGATGCTCTTGCTGCTAAACTAAAAATCGGAACCGTTGAAATTCTGAGCCGTAACCCTGATTCTGAAGGAAACCTTTGGTATGGTAAAACAACCAACAATTACGATGGTTATTTTAATGTTTATGATCCTTCAAGCAACCCTGAAGGCGAAATCAATAACCCTGGTGGGGTATTACAGAATCCAAGTCCTTCAAATTCATGGACAGCAGATCAAAAAGCATATAACCTGACCTTACCGAAACTCACACTCACCAATGCACAAATGGGAGCTATTATCAACTTCGAATTGTGTCTGAGAGATTACAGTTTAGGTATTCACAATACCTCTTATACCAAGGCTTTGTTGAACAACTCAATTGCTATACTTCCATAATCTGATAGTTTTCGTTTTTCCTGGAAAGGATGACTTAACTAAGATATTTACTAAAGAAGACTTCCGGAGAAACATTTCCGGAGGTCTTCTTTTTTTTACAAGTATTTGTTCTATTTAATTTATTAACCGGTGCTTTCGCTACATTTGCTGCAATTAAAATTTCATCCTCACATGACAAGATTAATAAATCTGGTATTCGCAAGCATTCTTTTACTTGCTTTTTCGTTTCAACTCAAAGCACAAACCCAAAAAGATTCACTGCCCGAGAAATTTGTTTTCACAAAAGTGATCGACCTTCCTGCTACTTCCGTAAAAGACCAGTCGGCTTCAGGAACCTGCTGGAGCTATGCCACTACCTCTTTTCTGGAATCGGAAATACTGCGTATGACAAAGGATACATTTGATCTTTCGGAAATGTTTTTTGTACGCAAAGCTTATGAGGCAAAAGCTATGCATTACGTTCGGTTGCATGGCACTGCTAATTTCGGGGAAGGAGGACAGGCCCATGATGTAATGAATGTGATCCGTACTAACGGGATGATGACCCAAGCCGCTTATTCAGGGTTGGCAAATGGCCAAACGAAACCAGCCCATACTGAGTTGGAAGCCGTTCTTTCGGCTATGGTAGGTGTATTTTCAAAGAGCCCTGCAGGTAAGCTTTCACCCGAATGGGATCATACAATTTCGTGTGTGCTCGACGTGTATTTGGGTTCAGTACCTGCTACATTCGGTCCATCAAATACCACTCCGATAGAATTTGCGAAAAAAATAAATCCCGATGATTATGTTGAGATAACCTCGTACACCCATCACCCGTTTTATACATCCTTTTCGCTTGAAATCCCTGACAACTGGTCCGGTGGAAGTTACTACAATGTTCCACTTGATGAGTTAACCATGATTATGAATTATGCGCTCAGCAAAGGGTACACAGTTGACTGGGATGGTGATGTCAGTGATAAAGGGTTCTCGCATAAAAACGGAGTTGCTATTGTACCTGAAACAAATATTGACAATATGGAAGCTACCGAACGCAGCAAATGGGAAAAACTCACTGAAAAAGAACGGAAAGCCCAGTTTTATACGTTCGAAAAACCTGTTCCCGAGAAAAATATAACTCAGGAAATGCGCCAGGCGGCGTTCGACAATTTTTCGGCTACGGATGATCACCTGATGCATATTACAGGAACCGTAACCGACCAGAACGGAAAACGGTATTTCCGTACTAAGAATTCGTGGGCTGCCGACAGCAACAGTAATGGGGGCTACCTTAATATCTCCGAAGCATATATGAGGTTAAATACAATTGCTATTATGGTTCACAAAGATGCCATTCCAAAAGAGATCAGGAAAAAAGCGGGCATTAAATAGTCTTACTTTGACTTTTGCTCACAACAGGATAATTTGAACATTTAATAAGCCCCTGAATATTTCAATTTATTGATTTTGAGGTCTAATCACCCGCAGGGGCATAGCTTTTGTTAAAAGTTGCTCGAATCAGAGCTATGTTAACATTTTTTAACAGCGTTTACAGGTGCTTGAACAGCGCCTGTTTTTACTTTTGCATGTCTTAATTATCTAGAAACAATGGTAGAAAGCAACATTAGTGAATTAAACGAGAAGATACAGCGCGAGAGTGCATTTGTTGATATTCTTACACTGGAAATGCACCGGGTGATTGTTGGGCAGAAACAGATGATTGAACGATTGATTATCGGTTTACTTTCAAATGGTCATATTTTACTCGAAGGAGTTCCCGGCCTGGCAAAAACCCTGGCAATAAAATCGCTTGCCAATTCGATTGATTTAAGTTTCAGCCGTATTCAGTTTACGCCCGATTTACTTCCTGCCGATGTGGTTGGCACCATGATTTACAGCCAGCGCAGCGAAGAATTTAATGTCAGGAAAGGCCCGGTATTTGCCAACTTTATTCTAGCCGACGAAATTAACCGTTCACCTGCCAAAGTTCAGAGCGCGTTGCTCGAAGCCATGCAGGAAAAACAAGTTACTATTGGCGATAAAACCTATCCCCTCCCCGATCCGTTCCTGGTGCTGGCTACACAAAACCCAATTGAACAGGAAGGCACATATCCTTTACCTGAAGCACAGGTGGATCGTTTCATGTTGAAACTTGTAATTACCTACCCTTTAAAACAGGAAGAGAAACTGATACTTCGTCAGAATATCAACAACGAAATACTCACGACCCGTAAAATCCTTAAACCTGCTGATATTCAGCGTGCAAGGGAAATAGTGAAAGAAGTTTACCTCGACGAAAAAATCGAAAACTATATAACAGATATTGTATTTGCAAGCCGTTTCCCTGCAGATTACAACCTCAAAAAATACAAAGACCTTATCCGTTACGGCGCTTCGCCAAGGGCAAGTATTTTCCTGGCTATGGCAGCCAAAGCGCTGGCATTCATAAAACGGCGCGGATATGTAATTCCTGAGGATGTGAGGGCGGTTGCACATGATGTATTGCGCCACCGTATTGGACTTACCTATGAGGCTGAAGCCGAAAATATTACTACCGAAGATATTATCAACGAAATTCTCAATTCCGTTGAAGTGCCCTAAACACAGGCATGCATGAATTAAAAAAAGTGAATGGATGGTACATTGATGAATGCAATAGTATAAACTGATCACTTTCAACCCATAGCAGCTTACCATTTCGTAAAACAAACTCTTAAACACAGTGGAAACCTCTGAGATTCTTAAGAAAGTCAGGCGCATCGAGATCAAGACCAGGGGCTTGTCGCGGAATATATTTTCGGGGCATTATCACAGTGCATTTAAAGGCCGGGGAATGGCTTTCAGTGAAGTACGCGAATACCAGTATGGAGACGATATCAGGAATATCGACTGGAATGTAACCGCACGCTTTAACACACCTTACCTCAAAATCTTTGATGAAGAACGGGAGTTGATGGTTATGCTTCTGATCGACGTTAGCGGTTCCAATGAATTTGGGACAAAGGGATCTTTCAAAGAAGACCTGATGACCGAAATTGCAGCAGTACTTGCTTTTTCAGCCATTCAAAACAATGACAAAGTCGGGGTGATCTTTTTCAGTGACAAGATTGAGAAGTTCATCCCTCCTAAAAAAGGCACTTCACACATTCTCAGGATCATCCGCGAATTGATTGATTTTAAACCGGAAAGCCAGGGTACAGATTTGTCTGAGGCATTGCGGTTCCTTACCAATGCTATTAAAAAACGATGCACTGCTTTTATAATTTCCGATTTCATGGATCATTCCTTTGAACCTGCAATAAAAATCGCATCAGGAAAACACGACCTGGTTGCTATACGGGTTTATGATCCCAGGGAAACGGAGCTTCCTCCGATTGGCATGATCGAAGTGTATGACAAAGAAACATCGGGCCGTATTTGGGTAGATACTTCAAGAAAAAAAGTACGTGACACTTACAGCCAATGGTGGAAAGATCACGAAAAGACGATTGACGGGATATTTAAAAGATCAGGAACAGATACAGCAGGAATCATTACTGGCCAGGATTACGTAAAGCCTTTGATGAAACTATTTACACTACGTGAAATGAGGCAATGAGGAAGAGGATGACAATGAATATTAACTTCAGGCAAATTTTCGTATTCAGTATCGTACTGATAGGCATTGCTATTGCCCCCGGTAAAATATACTCCCAAAAGGCTATATTAAGCCTCGATACATCATCAATCAGGATCGGAGATCGTGTTCAACTCAGGTTAAATGCAACATTACCAAAATCAGCTACTATATATTGGCCTGCCATTGCTGATACATTAACAGCATCAGTTGAGGTGGCTTCGAAATCGAAAGTAGATACCAGCAGCACAAGCAGGAAAGATTTCGTTAACTATAATCAAACCCTGTTTATTACTTCCTTTGATACCGGGTTTCATTATATTCCACCTTTTGCGATTCTTTATGCATACTCCGGTGATACTACCAGGCATGAACTGCTTTCGGAAGGGGTTTACCTGAAAGTCAGGACAGTTGAAGTGGATACTACGAGGGCCATAAGAGATATTAAAGGCCCGATAAAGGCACCACTAACTTTTGCCGAACTAACACCTTACCTGGCTGGAACTGCTGTGTTAGGTCTGATAATAGGCCTGATTTGGTATTATTTCTGGCGAAAAAGGATTAATAAGCCACTCTTCCCTGTAATTACCCGAACTCCGGGCCCACCATGGGAAATTGCATTGCAAAACCTTAACTCACTGGAAGATAAGAAATTATGGCAGAACGGTAAAATAAAGGAATATTATTCGGAATTAACGGATATCATCAGGCATTACCTGCACCAGCAACACAGTATAGAAGCCCTGGAAATGATAACCTCAGAAATACTTACCAGATATGATGCTGCCGGTCTCAAACCTGATGCACGTCAACTGCTGGCAACGACTCTCGAACAAGCTGATTTTGTAAAATTTGCCAAATACATTCCTCAAAGAAAAGAAAATGAATTAAGTATGACGATGTCAAAGCAATTCGTTGAAGAAACCAAACCCATTCCCGTTATATCTGAACCTAAACCGACAGAAAGCAACACTCTACTAACTCCTGATCCCGCAATAAAAGCATGATAAACCGAATCCACTTTGCTGATCCCTTATACCTATGGCTGCTCCTGCTCATATTAGTTGCTGTTGCCTGGTATTGGTATAAGCTCAGGCATTATTCAGTACCCATGCAATTGTCATCGACCGCTGTGTTCAAACATTCATCCATGGGATGGAAAGACTATGCACGCTATGGGCTCTTTGGACTGCGTATGTTAAGTGCAGGTTTACTCATACTCGCGTTGGCCAGGCCACAAACCAACATGAACCGCCAGGATATAAGTGTTGAAGGAATTGATATTATACTTGCCATGGATGTCTCAAGTTCCATGCTGGCCGAAGACCTGCGTCCTAACAGGCTCGAAGCATCCAAAGATGTTGCCATTGATTTTATTAACAGCAGGCCTGATGATCGCATTGGACTGGTAATATTTAGCGGGGAGAGCTATACACTATGCCCGCTTACAACTAACCATGCATTGCTGATAAACTTGTATAAAGATATTAGTTTTGGGTTGATTGACGACGGAACGGCTATTGGTGATGGTCTTGCCACTGCAGTCAACAGGTTGAAAGAGAGCAAAGCCAAAAGCAAAGTAATTATTCTTCTTACTGATGGAGTAAACAATATGGGTTCAATTGACCCACAATCAGCTGCCGAAATGGCTGAGCTCTATGGAATACGAATTTACACTATAGGGGTAGGAACTATGGGAACGGCTCTTTTCCCGGTTAACACCCAATATGGATTGCAATATCAACGAATGGAAGTTCAGATTGATGAGGTTTTATTACAAAAAATATCTGCTCTGACCAACGGTAAATATTTCAGGGCTACCAACAAGCAAAAACTTGAGGAAGTTTATAAAGAAATAGACCGGCTCGAAAAATCAAAGATCGATGTTACTGAATTCAGCCGTAAGAAAGAAGAATTCCTGCCTTTTGTTATACTTGCACTGCTCTTACTTACACTTGAATTCACAATACGCTTTGTTGTACTTAAACTTGTACCTTAATATTTTAAAATAGTATGTTTCGTCTGGCACATCCGCTAATTCTCTACTTACTGCTGGTCATCCCACTGCTGGTGCTGCTGTTTGTATATGCACGCCGGCGAAAGAAAAAAGCACTGTCAGCTTTTGGTGATCTTAACCTTGTGTTGCGCCTGATACCTGAATATTCAGGTTCACGCGAAATCCTGAAATTTATTATCTGGACAATTGCCTGGGCTTTAATTGTTATAGGTCTGGCCGATCCACAAACAGGATCCAAACTTGAAAAAATAAAACGGCAAGGAATTGATATGATTTTTGCCCTCGACGTTTCGAACAGCATGCTCGCCCAGGATATCACCCCTAACAGGCTTGAAAGGGCCAAACAGGCAATTATTCATTTGCTGGGAAAATTGGATAACGACCGCGTGGGATTAGTAATATTTGCAGGGAAATCATATATACAAATGCCTCTCACCACAGATTATTCTGCAACCCGGTTGTTTCTTTCGAATATCAATCCTGGAATGATTCCGGTTCAGGGAACGGCTATTGGCGATGCAATCGAAACAAGTGCTTCAGCCTTTGGAAATAACAAGCAAAGTAAGGCAATTATATTAATTACCGATGGTGAAAACCA
Organism: Lentimicrobiaceae bacterium; assembly: GCA_041660125.1. Taxonomy (GTDB): domain Bacteria; phylum Bacteroidota; class Bacteroidia; order Bacteroidales; family UBA4417; genus UBA4417. The sequence continues at coordinate 12,277 of JBAZWY010000039.1, read as the reverse complement.
TGAAGATAACGCTATTGAAGCTGCACAAGCAGTTGCCGCAAAGGGAATCAGGGTTTACACCATTGGCATTGGGATACCTGAAGGTGCTCCTATCCCGGTGTACAGTGGCAACACCCAGATAGGATACAAAAAGGATGCCCAGGGTATTACAATCATTACCAGGCTCGATGAACCCATGCTCAGGGATATAGCCAAAGCAGGAAAAGGAATTTTTGTAAGGGCAAACAACTCGCAATCAGGTGTTCAGGAAGTTTTCGACCAGATCAATAAACTGGAAAAAGCCGAATACAACGAAGCCTTTTTTTCCGATTATGAAGACCGTTTCCAGTTCTTTATTCTTGCCGCACTTATTCTGATACTGGGAGAAGTGCTCATTGCCGACCGCAAAGGCCGGCTGGCTGGAAAAATTAAATTGTTCAATACTAAAAACGCGACAAACCAATGAGAAGTTTTTTAATCCTGTTTCTTCTTCTTATTACAGGCGCGGTTATTGCACAACCGGCTCAGAAACTGGTACGTTTAGGTAACAATGAATACAAAAACGGACATTTTAAAGTTGCAGAGATAGACTATCGCAAAGCTTTGACAAAATCGCCGGATTCTCCAAAAGCTATTTATAATCTAGGAAATTCCCTTTACAAACAACAAAACTTCGATGAAGCTGCTGCACAATACCTGAAACTTACTCAAGGTGATACTAAAGAAGCATCAAAAGCCAATGTTTTCTATAACCTGGGCAATTCTCTTTTAGAAAAAAAGAAATATAAAGAAAGTATTGATGCCTATAAAATGTCCCTGCGGCAAGATCCAAAAGATGAAGATACTCGTTATAACCTTTCATACGCAATGACAAAATTGCAGCAACAAAAAAAACAGGATCAAAATAAAAAACAACAACAGCAGCAACAAAAACAACAAAAACAACAGCAACAGCAGCAGCCTCAACCAAAACCAAATATGTCGAAACAGGATGCCGACCGAATGCTGAACGCAATGAATAATAATGAAAAACGAACCCTCGATAAAACAAAAAACAAGCAAAATGTAGCCGGGCAAAACCGGCCTGAGAAAGATTGGTAATTGAACTCTCGAAAAGGCAAAGTGCAAAGAGGGTGAAGGTGAGAGCGGGAGAACATGTGAAGGGAAGAAATGGCGACCAATAGGATGTATCAATTATAATCAGAAAATGAAAACTATTTGACTTATAGCTTTTCATTTGAAATGAAATAACTCATTGAAATGAAATCGAAACTGATATTTATTTTCCTGCTTGTACTACCGGGCCTTCTTTTTGCTCAGGACATCAGTTTTACTGCACAGGCACCAAGGCAGGTAGTTCTTGGGCAGCAGTTTCAGCTTATTTTCACGGTTAATGGTGAAGGCAGCAACTTCATGAGTCCTGATATAGCAAACTTTGATATCCTAAGCGGGCCAATGATGTCGAGTGGCCAGAATATTATGAATATTAACGGCAAACTTGAATATTCAAGTTCTACGTCTTTTTCTTTCATATTACAGGCTAACAAAATTGGAACCTTCACCATTCCTCAAGCAATAATTAGTGTAAAAGGGAAACGGTATTTGTCGAATACACTGCCAATAACTGTCCATAATCAAAGCTCACGCCCGGCGCAAACAAACCCTAACAATAACCAGCCACAGGACAATTATCCTGCACCACTGAAGGATGACGTCGGGAAAGATATTTTTCTTAAAGCCGTTGTTGATAAACATAATCCATACCAGGGCGAAGCTGTAATAGTAACCTTTAAACTCTATACTCCAACCAACCGCTTACAGATTGATGTACCCGTGAAAATACCTTCGTACCCTGGATTCTGGGCACAGGATTTGTTAAAAGACGCCACACAATATCCTCAATATACCGAAACTGTTAACGGGAAAAAGTATATTGTTGCTGAACTTCGTAAAGCAGCACTTTATCCTCAAAAAGCAGGTATTTTAACTATTGACAAGCTGGTTCAGAATGTAGTTTACCAGGTAAAAGTTAAATCCAGGAATCCAGCTGCCGATGACCCCTTATTTAGCAATGACCCATTCTTTAAAAATTTAATGGATGATTCGTTTTTTGGAAGCAATTATCAGAATGTTAAAAAAACATTACATTCGGATCCAATCACAATAAATGTAAAACCATTACCAACAGCCAATCGTCCACTTGATTTCACAGGTGCTGTCGGACATTTCAGCCTGAAAGCACAGGTTGACAGGAATGAGGTAAATACAAATGATGGGATAACACTCAGGGTTTCCGTTTCAGGAACAGGCAACCTGAACCTGATCGAAAAACCAGCTATTAATTTCCCTCCCGATTTTGAAGTGTATGAGCCTAAAATTATTGATAATTTCAATACCCAAGGCGGTACTTCAGGAACCCGGACATATGAATTCCTTCTTATTCCAAGGACGACAGGCAATTTCACTATTGGCCCGATTCAGTTTTCTTACTTTAATCCTGAACAGAATAATTATACCATTCTGAGTTCTGACAAGTTTAAACTCAAAGTCAATAAAGGAAATGGCACAGCCTCTGAAGCAATTGCCCAGGGAGATGTAAAATACCTCGGGCTTGATATCAGATATCTGATGGAACCTCCCTTATATATCCACAATTCGGGTAACAGGTTCTATGGAAGGCCCATTTATTGGATATTACTTGGTTTGCCTGTATTAGGATTCTTTATTTTCCTTTTACTCCATCGGCGAAACAGCCGTATGAAAGGAGACGCTTTGCTAATGCAACGCAAAAGAGCTACCCGGATAGCTGTAAAAAGGCTTGTTAAAGCTAAAAAATTTCTCGATAGCGGTCAGCATGATGCGTTTCATGAAGAAATTTCGTTTGCCTTGTGGGGTTATATCAGTCAGAAATTTAATATCCCCATGTCGGTGCTTTCGATGGACACAGCCCGTGAACAACTTGAAATACGTAATGTGAATAGTGATTTAACCGAACGTTTTTTAACTACTCTGCACGATTGCAATTATGCACGATATGCTCCCCCTGGCAAAGCTCTGAATATGCAACAATTGTATGACCTGGCGATTAAGACTATTACGGAAACTGAACAGGTGCTTAGGTAGTGAACAGTTAATAGTGAATAGTTAATAGTTTGTTAGTATTTAATGGGAAATAGATGGACTCAAAATCAGTTCTAAACAATAATTGAAGAACAACTGATCCGACTCAACCACTCAAAACTCTCATCCCTCAACAATTGAATGCCCATTGAATGACAACCCGACTCAACCACTCAAAACTCTCATCCTTCAACGATTGAATGACCATTGAATGACAACTCACCCGACTCAACCACTCAAAACCCTCATCCCTCAACAATCGAATGGCCATTGAATGAAAACTCACCCGACTCAACCACACAAAACGCTCATTCCTCAATAATCGAATGAAAATTAAATTATCTAAAACGTTTATTTAAAAAATCCTAACCAATGAAATGTAAAAAGATAGCAGTCTTAATTGCCGCAATACTTTTAGTTGCATTTCATGCAGTTGGACAAAATCCTGAGCAATTGGCAGCACAGGCAGCAAAGGCTTACAACAACAAACAATACCCGGAAGCAATAACCTTGTACGATAAAATAATTGCAGATGGATATGAATCATATGCCCTGTATTACAATCTCGGCAATGCCTATTTCCGTAATAATCAGAATGCCCCGGCAGTTCTGTATTATGAAAAAGCTCTAAAACTTTCTCCTAATAATGAAGATATTAAACACAATATTGAGGTTGTTAACAGCAAACTCTCCGATAAAGTAGAGCAGGTTCCTGAGCTTTTTTATAAACGATGGTGGAAGCAATTACTTAATATAATGGATATCGATGCAATGGCAATCACCAATATTATACTTCTTACACTTGCTCTTTTACTTTTCTCAATTTATATTGCGGTATCGGGTATTTTAATCCGAAAATTAAGTTTCTGGACAGGCATCGCCTTTTTTCTGCTTTTCAGTATTGGCATTATAGCTGCATCACAGCGCAATTATTATCTTACAAACAACCACGAAGCTGTTATTTTCGAACCTACAGTTAACATTAAAAGTTCTCCTGATGAGAACAGTAAGGATATTTTTGTTCTGCATGAAGGCACCAAAGTTACCTTACTCGACGTAGTTTCCAACTGGCAGGAAATCCGTATTGCCAATGGAAGTACAGGTTGGATAAAGACCTCAGATATCAGGAACATATAGATTATTTGCATTTTTACAGGGATAGAGGAATCGAGGTATAGAGCTATAGGTATAGAAAAGAATGTCGCGTATATCTAACCTGTATTATTCGTGCAGAAGATAAAACATAAAAGTAAAAAGATAAAAGTCAGGCAGTTGCAAACCATTTTCATAATTTATTTTGTAAAGATGATTTTTATGATTGCCTTCATAATGTTTTGATCCTTTTGTCTTTATCCTTTTATCTTTTGTCTTTTTTGAAGTTTAGGAATTAATCAAGCTAAATTATTATGTTAAAGTACAACCCAATAAACCCTGCCTTATTTTATGTTCACAAGCCTTATTCAGTTTCACTATCTGATTGATTTTGTTTAATTTAGGTAATATTTTTTATTGATATAATATTTATATTTTCATCCAGCCCTGAATTATTTTAAGCCAAATTTGCTATCGCCTGTTTATTAATTTATCTTTGAACTGACAAGCGATTAATCTATGAGAAAATTTACCCTTTTATTTGTTATATTTTTTTGTGCTCTTCATTTAATGGCTTTTACTCCCGAAAGTGATACTTCGTGGAAATCAAAATACGAAGCTTCGTTAGGCTTTTCGCAGACAACTTTCACAAACTGGGCTGCAGGAGGTGAAAATTCGCTTTCCACCAATGCCATGCTTACTATATTTAAAAATTATGCTAAAGGAAATGTTTCGTGGAACAATTACCTTGGTTTAGCTTATGGAGTTAATATTAATCAAACAGCACCCAAAGTTCGCAAAAACAATGATAAGATCGATTTCGTAACCAAAGCAGGACTATATGCCTGGAAAAACTGGGATTATGCAGGATTATTTTCATTCAGTTCGCAATTTGATAAAGGGTTTAATTATCCAAATGATTCGGTTCACATATCAAAATTCATGGCTCCGGGCTATTTCCAGCTTTCGATAGGGTTAAATTATAAACCCGTCGAATATTTCTCAGTTTTCATTTCGCCGATCGGAGCACGTTTAACCGTGGTAAACGATAAGTCTCTTACCAGCCGTCCCGAAGGGGCTTACGGTATATATGGCGATAATACAACGTTATGGCAAATCGGGGGATCCGTAAATGCAATCTTTAAAAAAGACATTATAAAAAATGTGAATCTTATGTCGAAGCTCGATTTATTCTCCGACTACCTGCATAACCCGCAGAATATTATTGTAGGATGGGAAAATAATTTACTTATGAAGGTGAATAAATATATCTCACTGACTTTTACTTCGATGTTAATATATGACGATAATATAAAATATACTGATCCGGAGGGGACTACTCAAGGACCCCGGACCCAGTTCAGGGAAACTTTTGCTATAGGATTTGCTTATTCACTTGAACACAAATAAATCATTACCAAATAATTAACCTGTTTATTAACCAAAAACAAACACAAAATGGCAATCATTAAAGAATTCAAGGATTTTATCATGAAAGGCAATGTTGTCGATCTGGCAATTGCTGTTATCATTGGAGGTGCTTTTGGCGCAATTGTAAACTCGCTGATCGCTGATGTAATCACTCCTTTATTATTAAATCCGGCTTTGGAAGCAGCAGGAGTTAAGGACATTGCAGCATTAACATGGGGAGCTGTTAAATACGGTAATTTTTTATCGGCAGTTATTTCATTTCTTGTAATTGCTTTCGTTCTATTCATGCTTATCAAAGGATTTAATGCAACCAAAAAGAAAGAAGTAGCAGCGCCTTCAACTCCTCCTGCTGTTCCAGCAAATGAAGTTCTGCTCGCTGAAATCAGGGATTTGTTAAAAGCACAGAAATAATTCAGCCCTTGCAGGTTTCTATTCAAACCGGTTTCGAGAAAGCCGGTTTTTTTTTGCTCTTTTTTTATGCCTCTGCAATAATAGAAGAAATGAATTTTGCTATTCAGGCAACAGAAACTGATTAATTAATTCACATATAACCAATACTGATCTTGCTTTCGCTATTTTTGTAGCTGTATAAGCGGTAAAACGAGTCATGAAAAAAAATCGCCTCAGTAAAAAAGCGGGTTTGCCACCCGGAAGCCCTGTATATACCGGTTCGAAAACTGGTGATACTGTGATCAGCTTGCTGGTTTATGACGATGAGAATTTCCATTCATATGAAAATATTTCAGTCGAAAAAGCCATTGAGCTTCAAGGGGAATCAACAACAAACTGGATCATAATCAAAGGTTTCAATCAATCTGAAGGGCTACAGAAACTGGCTGACCATTTCGGAATACATCCACTTATTTTTGAAGACATTTTCAATGTTGAACATTTACCAAAAATTGAAGACCTCGATAAAAGTTTGTTTGTGACGCTTAAAAACCTTAGCTGGAACGAAAGTGATCAGACAATTGATTCAGAGCAGATCAGCCTGTATTTAGGTCCCAATATCCTTATTTCATTTGAAGAGAAAGACAATAACTTATTTGCTTCAATTATCGAGCGACTAAAGGTTGGTAAAGGCAAAGGCCGCATACGGCAGGAAGATTACCTGAGCTACCTGCTTATTGATCATATAGTTGACAATTACTACTTTTTGCTTGATCATACCGAGGAGCAAATGGAAGACCTCGAAAAACTGCTGATCGATAATCCAACCAATGAACTTTCACATTCATTTCTAAGGTTAAAGAAAAACCTGATGCTGCTTCGCAAAACAGTAAATCCATTGAGAGAAGAATTAAGGTACCTTACACGTGAAGAATCTGGAGTAATAAGTGAATATACACGTCAATACCTGGGCGATGTTTACGACCATCTTTCGTTTTTAACTCAATCCATCGATAGTTTTCGCGATATGATTTCTTCGATGATGGACCTGCTGATGGCTAATAATGCCAATCGCATGAACAGTATTATGAAAACATTGACTCTGGTTTCAACAATTTTCATTCCGATGACCCTGGTTTCCAGCATCTATGGAATGAATTTTGAGTTTATGCCTGAATTACACTGGAAATACGGCTATCCTGTATTTTTAGCCGGCTTAACTACAATGGGTGTTGGCATGTATATTTATATGAAAAGAAAAAAATGGTTTTAGGAAGGAGTAAGGAAAATAGTGGATGGAAAATGGTGAATGGAAAATAGTGAATGGATTTGACAAAGATTTGAATTGAGAACAATGAAAGCCAAAGGAATTTGAACTTTTAATTTAAGAAATAGAAAAATTATACTGAATTTCATGCGCAGAATAGGCCTTTTAAGCGACACCCACGGTTTTATAAATCCACGAATACTTGATTTTTTCTCCACCTGCGATGAAATATGGCATGCCGGCGATATCGGGAATATAGAAACAGCAGATAAACTGGCTTTGTTTAAACCTTTCAAAGCTGTTTATGGAAATATCGACGGCACCGAAATCAGGAAATCCTATACCAAAGACTTGGTATTCAATTGCGAAGGTGTAAATGTATTAATCACTCACATTGGCGGTTATCCCGGACGATACGAAAAAGAAGCCAGGCAATTGATTGAATCTGAAAAGCCTGGATTATTTATTTGTGGCCATTCGCATATACTAAAAGTGATGTTTGATAAAAAACACGAGTTGCTCCATATAAATCCGGGAGCTGCCGGTAATTCAGGGTTCCATCATGTTATAACCTGTGTGAGGTTTGTAATTGACGGGAAAAATATTCGGGATTTGGAGGTGTTTGAGAAGGAGCGTTAAAGGGTTTCTGGTTGGTGGTTGCTGGTTGGTGGTTGCTGATTGCTGGGTTCTGGTTGCTGGTTCCAACATCCGACATCCAACATCCGACATCGAACATCCGAAATCGAACATCCGAAATCGAACATTCAACATCCCTTACCTCAGCCTATCCGCCGAACGTACCAGTTTTTCATCACGTTTAATTGCTCTGTTGGCCATTACCATAAAAACCAACGCAACCAAAGGAAGATATATACCAAAAGCCTTGCTATAGTCGGGCACAATGTTGATTTTCTTCTCTATCATTGGAATATAAAGGAAAAAAATACCTATGATCAAAGCAATGGCAGTCAGTACGCCAATATGTGTCAGTTTGATCTGTAATGAACGTTTTTTAAACTGAAAAATCGTATATAGCGAAAGCAAGGCCAAACTGATAGCTACAATGATTAGTGGCAGGAATAGCATCGGGTTCAACACATTTGGTTCGCCCGGAACCATATTCTTTAATCCTCTGACCGAGAATATATAGGCTCCGTGATCGGATAAAAACTGAGCCAGCGGGAATGCGAAAAGCAAAGCAATGGCAATAAAAGCAAGTGAAAGGTATAATGTTTGGATACGTTGGATCATAACTGTTTTTTTTGTTTGGATTGCAAAGATAACATTGAATAATGAATAGTAAATAGCAAATAGTGAAAAATGGATCCAAATTGCAACCAGAGTGAGAAAAAAGCATACTAACTCTATAATTCGGGCTCAGCTCCAGACTACATTTTGATTAAAAAAACATGAAGAAGCCTTTGCATCTTTTTTTTTTGCATCTTAGCATCAGAGAAAATTTAATTCTATCACCACCAAAATCAATAACATTATTTATGCCTCAACGCACAACTATAATCTGGGACTGGAACGGGACATTGCTCGATGATGCCGAAATTTGCCGTGAAGCCATTAATAAGATGCTTAAAGAGCGCAATTTAACAGAACTAAGCTTGGCAAGGTATCGCGATGTTTTTACTTTTCCGGTTATAAATTATTACAAAGAAATTGGTTTTGATTTTACCAGGGAAGAATGGGAACCAGTTGCCATGGAGTTTATAAACTTATATCTCAATGCATTACCGGCTTGCGGGCTAACACCCTTTGCGTACGAAACGCTCGAATTATTTAAACTAAAAGGGTACCGACAGGCAATTATATCGGCCATGCAACATGAATCCCTGTTAAAATCAGTCTCAGAACTTGGTATTTATAACTATTTCGAATATATAGGTGGAATTGGCGATCATTATGGCGGTGGCAAAATTGATAACGCCCGGAACTATTTTACATCTGCATGCCTTAATCCAGCTCAAATAACGTTAATAGGTGACACTTTACATGATTCGGAAGTAGCTTCCGAATTGCAATGTAAATGCATATTGGTTGCCACCGGCCACCAGTCCTTTAACAGGCTTCACAATACAGGATTGCCTGTATTAAATAATTTATCCGAAATTAATTCAGGATTATAATTTAAAAATCCTATTATGATAACCAAAAGCCGTTTATTTTCATTCTTTGCCATTTCTGTAATGATGGTTGCCGCTTTCACAGCATGTACCCAAAAGAAACATATTGACAGTAAAATATTATTAGACACAGATCGGTATTATTCAGGGCTTTCAGCCGAAAAAGGCATGAATGCTGCATTCCTCGCCATGTTCGATTCGGCTGGGGTAAAACTTCAGTCAAAGCATATGCCTATCGAAGGGTATGAGGCTATAAAAGCAGCATTGATGAGCCAGAGCGACAGCACGTTCACCTTAACCTGGGAACCGATGTTCGCTAAAATATCCATTTCAGGCGATATGGGATATACGTATGGAACCTATAAAGTAACTGACAAGGCAACGGATTCAATAAGCGGTGAAGGAACTTATACAACTATCTGGATGAAGAAGAAAAATGGCAAATGGAAAGCTATGTTGGATACAGGAAATCCGGGTCTGGGGAAATGAATGATTGAACGCAAATAAAAAGCGCAGGCATGAGGGTAACAAAACACCATCTTCACGTGCTTTCAGGATGTTGTCCCCAAATTACCAAGCCTTTCCCAATTTATTGGGATCACGAGCCTTTACCGAGGCATACAGATGTGTAAAATTTATATAAAGACTTGACCTTTTATGCACGATTTGTTTTATTTTAAAGGTGTGCATGAGATCGCTTTGCTAAGTTGTTTCTTTTGGGGCAAGCCAAAAGGAAAGAAAAATGTAAATAAATACAGATAATTTAATGCCTGAAAAGTAAGTCAGCACATCAAAATAATATTATGCCACAGCAACATATATAAATTTCTTACATTTTTTTCGTAACTTTGTTTTAAACGCTTCATAAATAGAATTGATACAAGTATTGCACATATTTATCGAACGAAAGTATTGGCTTACACTTTCGCAACAATTGAAGCAATAAGATAAATCAGCCTGGCAGGTTTAATAAATAACCAGGCAATTTTTAATATCTAAACTACTTTTTATTTGGGGTGATTGTGACTGTGCACTTTTATCCAGACATTACGTTTAGCTTAAAATATTTCCTGACAAGTAGTTAAGTACAAACTTTGATATTTAGTTGTGATGAATACCAAAAACGACATATTTTACCTACCCCGAAATTACAGAACCATAGAGTTATGGAAAAATGTAACTAAATCTCAGTGGAATGATACCAATTGGCAGATTAAAAACTCCATACGTAGTGTTGAACAGCTGAAGCAGGTTATTAAATTAAGTGAATTTCAGGAAGCTGAAATTGAACGTATACTACAAACTCTAAAGAGCCAGGGAAAAGAAACGTTGCGTATTACACCCTATTATGCTACCCTCATGCAGGCTGATCCATTTCATCCTGTTATGCTTCCCGGCGAAAAATCCGAAAAACGGCTTGATCCTATTTTCTGGCAATGTGTGCCGACGCCTGCAAACCTGTTATTCCCGAATACCGGTGTTGAAGGTGCAATGGCTGAAACATCAAGAAGTTACGGTGCTGTTTATCAACGTTATCCTAACCGGGTCGCCCTTTTTGTTGCCGAAAACACAAGTTGTGCATCCTATTGTATTCATTGCCAGAGGGCTAAATCACTGGATGGTACTGTTGATGTGAATAGGGATGAAGTCAATAAGGGCCTTTTTTACATCGGGTATAATAAAGACATTCAAGAAGTTCTGGTTACCGGTGGCGATGCCTTACGAATCAGCAGAAGCATGCTGAAGTACATCCTGGAGGAATTAAGCAGAGTACCGCATCTTAGAGCCATTCGGATTGCTACAAGGGTACCTGTGGTTCTGCCAATGGCTATCACCGATGAATTGTTGGAACTAATCAGGATTTCTTCAAATAAATTCAATACCGGGCCCGAAAAACATGTTTATTTCATGACCCATATCAATCACTACCATGAAATAACTGAAGACCTGGCTATAGCTGTAAAAAAAATCCGCAATCATGGATTCACAATCCGAAACCAGACTGTACTATTAAACCATGTAAACGACTATTATAAAAGCCTGGCTGAAACATTCAGGAGAATGTTCTGGATAGGCATTCATCCGTATTATCTGTTGCAATGTCACAAAGAAAGAGGAATCGTGCATTTTATTACCTCCGTTCAGGTTGGGAAAATATATATGAAACATCTTCAGGGCTGGATGTCGGGTATTTCGGTTCCACGTTATGCTGCCAATGTGGAAGGAGGCGGAGGCAAAGTTCTTTTAATGCCGTCAGGACACGACACATTCAATATGGGATCACAACTGGAAAAAAGAATTTCCGAAAGTTTTGCCACTGTTTATACATGGGATAATAAAGAATTAGTTAAATATGAAGCACTCGGAAGGGCAACACCTGAAGAATTTGCCGAAGCGGTTCAGATAATGGATAAGTTTATTGGCCGGACAGGAGTGTTTCTACCCAAAGTTATTCTCGTTGACAATGAAGGAAATCATATTGAGACCACCAACAGAACAAAATTGCCTGGTCTGGGAGAATTCAAAAAGTCAGACCTGATGGGATATGATATTTTTGAAAATGATATGCCATTAACCAATCCCGCCCTGATTAAAACAGAGTTGGAAAAACTCTATAAAAAATCGAAATTCCATAAAAAAGAACCAAAATAGTCTCTAACCTGTATTATTCGTGCAGAAGATAAAAGATAAAAGTAAAAAGATAAAAGCCAGGCAGTTGCAAACCATTTTCATAATTTATTTTGTAAAGATGATTTTTATGATTGCCTTCATAATGTTTTGATCCTTTTGTCTTTATCCTTTTATCTTTTGTCTTTATCCTTTTATCTTTTGTCTTTATCCTTTTATCTTTTGTCTTTATCCTTTT
>JBAZWY010000038.1:0-52043 GCA_041660125.1 Lentimicrobiaceae bacterium | reverse complement strand
AGAATTTTGTGTGCAGTTATTCATCGTGTACATCATTTTGTGAACACTCAGCTTTTTCAGCATCAAATTTCGGATTCTCAACTGGTTCCTACTACTTGATGTATTTGAGTTTTTCAGCAGACCCTATATACTCCTTGTATTTGGATAATCCTATAACATCATTCCCGGTTTTTGAATAAATAATTGTATAGCCCTCAGCTTTAAACATTGTTATACCTTCTTCAGGTCGAGATATTAATTGATCTACATTCAGTAATCTAAATAAATGAACCTTATTTGCAAAATTACTGGTGATAAATGGGTAATCACCTTTTCTGTTTTCTATTTCACTTAATGGAGAGAATACTGAATCTTGAAGTGGAAACATCTCTTTAAACAACATATTTTCTTTATTGTCAAATATTACCAATATCCTGTATTTAGCATCTTCATAATCAAAAACATAGCCACTAGATCTTTTCCAGATATCCCAACTATCAAATATTTCTAATGACTCTTTCTCATTTAATCTGATCAGATTATTAATTTCTTTTTTGAGAGAACATTTGGAGTTCTGGCAGAAAACACTTGAAGAATATATAATGGATAGCAAAAATATCAAGTTACGGATTTGCATTTTCTGGGTCTATTATAAAATGTTTAAAATTTTATTGTTTTAATCTTTGTAAACATGTGTCTTATCTTCTGACGCGTGCGGGTAAGAAAGAAGTGCGCGAATAGATTGCTTTTTTTGTATTTATTAATTTCATAACAATATGGCTTTAAAACCCTTGAAGGGTTTGCCGGAGAATAAAGAACAGCTATTCTACTTTATAACCACCATTTTAGTAACCAACAATTCCGATTCTGTACTGATCTTGACTATATAAGTTCCTTGCGGAGATTTACCCAGGTCGAAAAGGTATTCGGATTCGCCTTTGCATTCGCGCCTGATAAAGGAAACTCCTTTCATATCAGTAATGGTTACAAGCATTTCAGGATATTTTAATTTGTCCACCAGTATGCTGAATAACCCCCTGGAAGGATTCGGATAAATTCTAATGTCACCAGATTCATCACCAGGAACTGAAGCTGTTTCGTGGCCTTGCATAAGTGTAACAATCTGTGTGGATATTCCTGTAGCATTTACTGAAATTGTTGTGCTCCTGTCCTTATTATAAGGATTCCAGGGATATATAACATGAATAATACCATCTCCTGATCCGGCTTCGGTTACCGTACACCATGCTGAATCTGCCACAACTGTCCAAATGGTATTTGAAGCTACCGTATAGTCAACTGAAGCAGCATACGCATTCACATTTATTAATGGAGGTGTAACTTCAAGTACTGGTGCTGCGCCCGCCTGCGTGAGTGTAAGTTCAACCGGAGATAAACCTGTTACGGTAAAAGTGATAATAGCAACACGGGCATACGTCGATAGATTCTCTTCATAATTTACAGCAATTGACATATCCCCTGTTCCCGGGGATGCCACGGTACACCATGCCTGGTCACTTGAAACTATCCAGTCGGTGTTTGAGAAAATATTCGCCGAAATACTGCCAGCCGGCGACAAAACGTTCCTGCTCAATTTGTCAACCCAAAGGCTAGGCTGAAATAATGTAGTAGCATTCGCAGTAATACCGGCTGAATATTTATTATCGGCATCGTACGAAAATGCTTTATAGTAATAGATCGTCGAAGAATTAAGACCAATATGATTAAATATAGTATCACTGCTTTTGGCAAGTATGATGCCCCCGCCTGGAATTAATTCACCAATAGTATATGAAGTTCCGTTCTGTGGTACCCCGAAAGTTCCGTTGGACGACCATGCAAGCATTACGTCATTCTTGTCAGGGTTTCTTGTCCAGCCCAGGTCAACCTGTGAACTGCTAACTGTTGCTGCGGTTAAAGACGAAGGATTTTCAGAATTGGAAGCTACGCATGTAAAAGTAGCCGACCACCCTGATTGATTGATGGAAGCATTGCTGTGAAAAACGAAAAGGATAGCTCCTGCACTATTGGTAGCAGTAATGGTATCGGGTGATTTAGTTCCGCAAAAAGTATCTATTAAAGGTGAATACTTTGTAACTCCATCGAATATTCTTAAATAATCTTTGTTGCAGGTCGCCTCTGCTTCAATCGCGAATGAGGTGAAGACAAACTGCAGTTTATTCCCATTGATACCAGGCACAAACAACATGGAATAATCCTGGTTGTCCGGGTAATTGGCAGAAAGCCCGCCCGGATCGAAAAAAGTGCCACTGCAAGCCGCTACAGTTACTGACGACATATTGATGTTTGAATCTATCACATTAATATACCCGGTTTTGGTCAAGGTGGAATTCCCATTGACAGACAAACTAACTGTCTTTGGACCTGTAGTGTTGTAAGATACGGAATGAGGTCCCTGGTTAGTTGCAGTAGCAGGCGTTGCTCCCGCTCCAAAATCCCAGAACCAGGTATTAGCGCCACAAGTCGAAGCGTCGGTGAAAGTAGTATAATTATCGACCACCACAGTGGTAGCTGCAGTAGTGAAATACGGATTTGCTTCATTCACATGGATGTAATCCGTTTTAGTAGTAGCGTTTGTGCCCCCTTCTCCGGTTAATACTAATGAAACGGTATAATTGCCGACAGCATTAAAAATTATTTTCGGATTTACCGATGAACTGCTTGTGCCATCCGTAAAAGTAACAGTTGCTGGAGTAAATTCCCATAAGTATTGTGTCGGGCTGCCGGTTGCCTGGCTTGTAAAGGAAACAATAGAGTTATTCATGCATGGCAATGTGTCGTTTGCGGTAAAATAGGCAGTAGGAAGTACAGGGCCAACCTGGAAGGAAGTTATTTTAGTTTTTCTGCTTCCGGAGCCGGCATATTCTGTTGTAAACCAGAACGTGCCATCATCAACCGGATCGACTGACATTTGAGAATAATCTCCCCAGCGTTCGGCACCGGTTTGTGATACTGTTCCGGCATGAACGATCTCTTCAGGGAGATCGAGTATCCCGCTTGCATTCTGATATTCGGTTTTGGTTTGCCCGCAGTACCGGATACCCGGATTCAGCGTTGAACTCGAAATTGAATATCCTAAACCGAGTTCATCGTTCCCGTTAAGCATGATGCTGCCCATCCAGCGTGAATGAATATCAGGTGCATACGTGCCTTGCTGGCGGACCACCCACGAGGTTGATCGCGGGGTTTTACGGAGTTCGTACCAGCGAATTCCCGCGTGGTCGGTTTTGTCCACATCCACGGTATGACAGCAAACAAGGGTTTGATAGGTGCCAAAATTCCTGTATTGAGGCACATTCATTATTACCTGCGGTATTGCATCAAGTTCCTGGGTTGTCCCTAATTGTTTGATATTATACCAGTCATTACCGAAATTACTGTCGAAAGGAGCTACATCCAGTTTTTGTACGCGGTTAAAGGTTGAAGATGTTAATCTGGACCAGTTAACAGCCAATTCATAAATCCAAAGTTGATCGGTTCCACCGTTGAAGGCATCGTCGCTCATAGCAATAAATAATCCCGGTGATCCGGCAGGAGCAAAAGCACCTTCATTATCAACCGGTGGAACACACATAAATCCATCTGCTGAACCGGGCCTCCAGGCATTATTAAATCCAACGAATTTTGGATTTGGAGCGCCTATAAGCATCTGCGAACGCTCAAAAACATAAATATCATTGCCAATATCGTTGTTATCGCCCATATAGTAGCCATCCTGCCAAACACTCAGTTTTGGGTAGTCGGGCACGTCGGAAACATCAAAGGAATATGCAAACCACGTTCCGGTTGGGTCGTTGGAGGTCGAAACCGATATCAGCATCCGGTCGTTTGTGCCACATACTGAAAACTCACAGGCTACCCATCTGTCAGCCTGTTCGTCGTAAATAATAACCGGGTCGCCATCGTTACAGTCTGCACCGGACACGCCATTAAACAGCATCTCCAGACTGGTAGGGCCGGCAAGTTTTGTACCCGCTTTATCATAAATAGCATAGGTTGTATTGATAGTTTGCATGAAATGGTTTGCCCCTGAAGTCCCGTTACAATCAGGTGGGTAGGATGATGTGATTTGCCCGTCAAAATTACGTTCAGGCGCTTTTCCCGAAGCTGACTTGCCCATGTTTTTTTGCCATACGGCATCAGATTTTTTTGGAAGGGCAATGGATGCATACGGATATTCTCTCACACGAAGTTTCTTGTTAAGCTGTTTTGCTTCAGCTTTTGACTTCAGAAACTGAAGTTCCGTAACAGTAAGTTCAGGAATATCGCGCAGAGGCCTGGTCTCACCTTGAAAAATCCCGGCCCCGGTTTCGGAAGGTGTTACAGGAATATTTTGTGCGCTTACATGTAAAGTAATCCAATAAAATGAAAAAATTATAAGAAAAAGGCTCCTGGTATTCATACGTAACATCCTTGTATTAATGTCTCATAACTGGGGGGAAGTGAGATTTATTATGGCCTGAGCCTACAAAAATAAGATAATATATAATCTGAACATAAATAAGTTTGCTAGTCAAGGGGTTGCTGATAAAGTAGAAGCAATGTTTTCAAGCTCTGGATTCCTGAATTTGCAACTATGCAGTTCTTATTTTTGGAGAATGGTTAGCTGCAGGTTGACTTTAAGATACCAGGGGCTATTTCTCGTAAAAGTGCATCTCCTGAATATATTTGTATGTTTTTTCGGGAAGATAATACGACATGTTTTTACCCTGACGGATGGCTTCGCGGATAAAGCTTGCTGAAATTTCAACCATTGGAGCATCAAATACTTTTACTGATTGGTGCCGGGTAAGTTCATGATCCTGAGATCCCTGGCGTGGATAGACATAAAATTTATAGAACTCAAGTAGTTGTCCCCAGTTTTTCCATTTATGGAACGTGGGAAAAATGTCCGTGCCCGAAATGATAATAAATTCGCGATCCGGGTATTTATCCTGCAAGTAAGTAAGTGTATGTATGGTGTAAGAAGGCTTAGGGAGTTTGAATTCAATATTGCACGACCTGAAACGGGTATCGTCTTCAATTGCACGGTTAACCATTTCCAGCCTTTGATGATCAGCCAGCAATTTTTGCTTTTCCTTTAATGGGTTAAGCGGCGAAACCACGAACCATAATTCATCCAGGTCACTGAACTCGTATATATAACCTGCAATCATCAGGTGCCCGATATGTATGGGATTGAATGAGCCAAATAAGAGTCCTGTTTTTTTCATGTTTTTCTTAAAATCTTGTTTTGCGTCATTGCGTTTAACTTTTTTACCGCCAGCGCAAGGGAAAAGCAAAGTGCGCAATGATTATTCAAAATACATTTACTGCTTTATACCGAGAAATACTTTTACTAATTCTTCAGCTTGTTTAAAAGCATCTTCCCGTTTGTCATTTACAATTACACTATCAAAATCTTTTTCAAACGCAAGTTCCCATTTTACTTTTTCCAGTCGCTTTTTCACACTTTCATCGCTGTCTGTAGCCCTGGAGCGCAGCCGTGATTCGAGTATTTCAAAGGATGGAGGCCTGATAAAAATGGCCAGAGCCAAATCGCCGAACATCTTCTTAATAGTAAGTCCACCGACTACATCCACATCAAATATCGGGAATTGTCCATTCAGAGTGATTCGTTCCACTTCCGAAACCTGTGTTCCATAATAGTTGTCAGGGTAAACTTCCTGCCATTCAAGCAGCTTTTCCTGGGCTATCATCAGGCGGAAGTCATCGGACGATAAGAAATAATACTCTCTTCCCTGCTTTTCTCCCTCACGTATCTTGCGGCTGGTAGCTGAAACTGAAAATCCAAGTTGTGGGAATGTTTTCAGCAAATGTTTTACTATCGTAGTTTTCCCGGCACCGGAAGGAGCGGAGACGATGATCATTTTATATTCCTCTTTGTTCAATGGAATTAATTTTATAATAATGTTTCGCGTTGGACTTGTTTCGTGTTTCGGATTTGGTTTGTGCCGGATTGAACTCTTCAAACCGGAAACTCTTCAAACTTTTCAAACCAGGTATTACAACACATTACTCACCTGCTCCTTGATCTTTTCAAGTTCATCCTTCATTTGTACCACTATCATCTGAATTTCGGCATCATAAGCCTTTGATCCAAGTGTATTGATTTCGCGGCCGATCTCCTGGGTAATAAATCCTAATTTACGACCGTTGGATTCAGATGAATGAAGTGAGCTGATAAAATAATCGCAATGTTTGCGCAGGCGAAGTTTTTCTTCAGTGATATCAAGTTTTTCGAGGTACCAGAATATTTCCTGTTCAAAACGGTTTTCATCAAATTTATCAACTTTGGCGGTTTTTTCCAGGAATTCATCCTGGTTTCGCTGGAAACGATCCCGCAGATTACCAATGCGTGCTCCTTCAAGCGGTTCCACTTTCAACAGAAGGTCGAGGATTATCTGAATGCGACCTATCATATCCTTACCCAGCAACTCGCCTTCGGCAGTTCTGAACAACTCTGTTTGAACAAGA
The DNA here is from genome assembly GCA_041660125.1 of Lentimicrobiaceae bacterium. Lineage (GTDB taxonomy): Bacteria > Bacteroidota > Bacteroidia > Bacteroidales > UBA4417 > UBA4417. Next base: position 45,566 of record JBAZWY010000038.1, on the reverse strand, counting down.
GCCTCGATTATAGCGGCTTTAACCTGGGCCCATTCGGTTTCATCGGGTGCTTCGCGGCCTGCCTTAAGCACATCAGGCATTTTAAGGATATCTGAAATTATATCATTTCCTGCAGTTTCGCCTAATTCTTCAGTAAGTTGTTTTATTTCATCATAATACTTTCGGGCAAGGGGAAGGTTTATGGCAAAATCACTGGCATCAGCATCGCTGTCGATGGTGATTATAAAATCGATTTTTCCTCGTTCGAGCACACGGTTGATTTCAGCACGTATTTCGGACTCTTTATCGCGGTATAAGGATGGAATCCGGGTATTTACATCGAGCTGTTTGCTGTTCAGCGTGCGTATTTCAACGTTTACGGTACGTCCGCCCGGGTTGGCTGTAGCTTTGCCAAAGCCTGTCATTGATCTGATCATAGTTTTGTTTTGTGTGTACAAAGATACAATGTTTGGCTATGGGAGAAAAAATTTAGATTCGATGTAAATAGCACAAAAGACCTTAATAATACTCTTCTGTGAATTTTGTACTTTAAAATAGAAAATCATTACTAACCGACTAAATTTTCATGGATTCTCAAAAATGCTATTATTCATGGAGCCCCTTTTACGGGACTTGAGAATTTAAGAGCTTCCTTTTTTTTGCCAATATTTCGTCCCTACGGAACTGTCCCGTCAGGGACAATATATTGGTAGATAATGAGATAGTAATTTGGAAAAGTCCCGTAGAGACGAAATATAAATAGTAGTAGGTCAGTAGTGAAAGAAAAATATGAAAGACGAACTAAAAAAGATACAAAAGGGAGTTCTTTTTTTTTGTGTGTTTTAAAAAGGAAAACCCGTTAAGAATATAGCCGCATAAAGAGATATTCAGATTAACCCCTGGGAGCTTTTTACTTTTTAATTGAGCATGTTTTTCATTTTAATCAATCATCGATATGTATTTAATTTCGGATTAATATCATACATTTGATATTCCAATTTAAAAGCAGCCATGACCCGCCCGGCAGCAATTCTGACCAGCTACAAGTTATACAGCGAGCCTCCTGAGTTTTATGACGCTATGCTGCGTGATATTAGCCTTGCTGAGCGATATATCTATCTCGAATTTTACAAATTTGGTAACGATGAGATTGGACTTCGTTTTCGTGATGCGCTTACCCAGGCAGCATCCAGGGGTGTTCATGTAAAGATACTCCTCGATTCATGGGGTGTTTCGTTCAACGAGATTTTTTTTAATGAACTTATTGGACACGGAGGCGAAGTGCGCTTCTTCAGAAAAATCATTTATACTTTCGACTTTTTTACTAAAAATCACAGGCGTAATCATCGCAAATTTTTACTTATTGATGACCTAGTCAGTTATATGGGATCGGCCAACATTACCGGTTATTCGTTGCTTTGGCGCGAATCGATGCTAAGGCTTACAGGAGGTATTACGCTCATGTTTAAACGCTCATTCCTTGATAGTTATAAGATTTATAATAAATATATATTTAATAAATTCACTTATAAAAAATCTAAATTTCTGGATCGGTTTGAGTTAGTGGAAGATATGCCATCCATGTATCGTCAGCGTATTAAAACTAAACTTGAACACCTTATTAACAAGGCCAAAAGAGAGATAATCATCGAAACGCCCTATTTCCTGCCCGGGCATAAAATGCGTAAAATGCTTGCTAATGCAGCCAGGCGTGGAGTAAAAGTTAAAATAATTCTGCCTATGCATTCCGATGTCCGTGCTATCGATCTGCTAAGCAGTAAATATTATGGGTATTACTATTCGAACAAAATCAGTCTTATTTTTTACACGCTGAATAACCTGCATGCTAAGCTTTTACTTATTGATAGCGAAACCTTCGGACTGGGATCGCCTAATATTGATTACCGTAGTTTTCGTTATCAGCATGAGGTTATGCTATTCGGTACCCACATTGGGATTATACAGGAAATAAGAAACCATATTGACGAGACTCTGCTTAACTGTCAGGAATTTGACCATCATAGCTGGATGCGCCGCCCCAGGATTGAAAAAGTGCTGGGATGGTTGCTGCTGCCTTTCAGGCATATGTTCTAGAAAGAATTGGTGATTTGAAGCGTATCTTCTGGCGTGATGAAATTGATGTTATTAAACTCAGCAATGAAGGTTTGATCGGGTTAAAAGCCAAAATGTAATAGTTAAAAGATTGTGCTAATGCCATTTTCACATGCTAAAGTTCAGTTTAATGAATTTTATATGTATTTATTCCCCAACAAGCAGCCTCCTCAAAACATTTACTTGTTCAATTAACATCCTCCACCCGATGACTTTGTCTTTTTAACAGGAATAACCGCCTTTTTCGCTTTTGGAGCAATTACTTTAGGCTTAACAGCTTCCGGAGAGGAGACTAATTTCAAAGCATTTGTATCAATACAAGGGGTTTCGCTGAACTGTGGCAACAGCTTGGTTAGCGAATCCGGATGTGCTATATCAAGTTGGGCAAAAGTGCCGGTAAAAAGTAAAACGTTTTTGAAACCTGTTTGCCTGAGCATCAGCCATGGGCCGTTAGCCTGCTGCTGTGTTTCGCCATACAATATGGCGGGTTGTCCTGCTTTTTCAAGATCTCGCAATACATTTTTATTTTTTTTTGAAAACAGTTCACGCACCGGGATATTGATCGCATTTTTAACATGATTTCGATCAAATGCCATTGAGTTGCGGACATCAATAAAAACAGTTTTACCTGCACTATCCTTAAGTATTGCGCTTGCCTGTTCGGGAGTGATCACAAATTCAGGATTATTAAGCAGTGCCAGGCTTTCTGCCGGTGTTAAAACATATTTTACATCAGGTCTTCTGAAGGTGATCAGCCCGACTATGATTACCAGTACGAAGGCAATAACAATGATTGTGAGGCGGTTGGTTTTATTTAGTTCATCCATACTATTCAGTGTTTAATAGGTGTTTTAACAGCCCCCACCCGACGAGTGAGCAGGTGCTTTTCTAATAATAGTTACCTTTTTCTTTTCGGGTGCGGTGTTTGAGGTTATAGCCATATCAGGACTTCCATAGAAATACTGGCATGCTGCCAACCGGAACTGGTATAGTTCCATGTCTTTTTCCGAACCGGTTTCAAGTGGTTTTACAGCTTTAACGACAGAGGCAAACCAATTATTAACACCACCCTGGAGTACATATATCCTTTGCATACCTATGCGTTTGCATAGTATCCAGGCCTGATCGGAAGTAACATCGGTATTGGAATAAAATACCTTGTCCTTTGCATTTTGGTTAAGCATTTCCATGGATGCCTGAGTAAACAGCGAATCTACCGGGATATTGACGGATCCGGGAATTGAGAATGATTTAAATTGTTCAGAAGGCCTGACATCAATCAATAAAAGTGCCGGGTCCTTTTTTACAAGTCTGTCGGTGATATCATCTGAAGATAAAAACCTTGAAGGATCATCAATAGCCGCAAGCAATTGTTCAGGCTGGGTTTGTTTGGCCGCATCCTTTGCAGGCATAAAGAGTATTCCTACTCCAAGTGCAATTATAATGCCTGCCAGTAACAGATATCTTTTGTTCATAGTCTTATTTCTTAGTACTCAACTTTTTTAACCTTCTTTTCAACAAATGCAGCTCCGTAAAACATAGCAACTGCCGCAACTATCAACAAAAACGCAAAAACCGTTTCACGCATCCCGAGAAGATCGTAAATCTTGGCTCCTCCCAGATTATGGCTGTTATAAATACCTTGAAACAAAGGGTAAAGTTCCGAGAAAATAAAAACACCAATAAACAATCCGCCGCTGAAAACCATAGCATCTATTTTACCTATAGCTACACCTGTAAAACTTGTGCCGGGGCAAAACCCTCCCAGTGCAAAGCCGGCTCCCATTATTATCCCCCCGATAATTGCCGACATAACATAATATGGATTAATATACAGCATGGACATATCCATCCAGCCCATGTAATCGAAATAAAATATACCTGTCATGGCTGTTATTGCTGCTGTAAAAAACACACGCAATACTACGAAATCATACCCGAAAAAGGTTCCCATGATTCTGCGTGATGAAGAAAAACCAGAGGCTTCGAGAGCAAATCCGAAACCAACTCCCAGTAACAATGCAATTACATTGTTCCAGGTTTCGGGTATAACACCCATGGGAATAAGAGGTCCTATCATTTGACTAATTATTTAAATGCTTTTAATTATTTTATTTTGAGTTACATTTTTTTAGATGTACGATTATTCACATCTCAATTTATTTTAAAGGTGTTCATGAGATCACTTCGCTAAGTTTTTGATTTACGATTTAAGCAATAAGTTAGTTTTGCTTCTAAAATCTCAAATCGTTGATCCTTGTTCTTAAATTGTTCAGGGCCTAAATCCATAATTTCTTAAAGAACCATGAAAACAAGTAAGCAGAACCGAAAATTGCTATCATAGTGATTATACCTGACGCCGAAAGCACAGCCATGCCACTTAGGGCAGCTCCACTTGTACATCCACGGGCAAACTGAGATCCTACTCCGAAAAGGATACCACCTGCCAGAGCAGCTATGAGCCTGGTTTTGCTTGTTATTTTAGGCGAATGCTCTACTTTTATTTTTAACCTGCCGTAAATGGCGCCCGATAGAAATCCTCCTGCTAAAACACCCAGCACCTCGAATACCAGCCAGTTATTCATTGGGCTGCTGTCAGCGCTCAGAAATTTACTGTAATATTTCCCTTGCTCGGCATGCATTGGAGCCACGGCTTCTACAACTGTCACAACAGAGCTTTTTACGGCTCCGCTTGCTCCCAGTCCCCGTCCTGTAATATAATATGTGCTGAAAAGCACCAGTCCCAATATTACACCACCCAGATATGGGTTAATGTAAAAGGAGCCATCTCGTTTTAACTTTTCCATATTGTCAGACTATTTTATTATTTACTGCTTTTATTTAAAATGATTAAAACCTTGCGTATTTGCCTTATTGGCAGTTTTAATATAAGTAGCGTGTTATCTGACCGGCTTCAACCATAATGAACCGGAATATGAGGCCTCCGAATAAAACTAACAACACCGGGATTATGGTCGGAATGCGGAAACCCATGAGTTCCATGGTTTCGAGTACTGCCGGGAAAACCAGTCCGAGCAGGACAACAAATATCCAGAATGAAACTGTAAACTGGCCGCCAATAAGTATCGAAATTGCATCAATCTGCACCTGTGAGCCGGCCAGGGAGCCCATGATCATATGAACTATGAAGAATAACTCTATGATGATAAACAACAGGTCAAGACGGCCAATAATCAGCTTTTCGGTATGGCTCTTGCTAATCCACATGATAGCAGCAGCTCCTGAAGACATTCCGGACACCAGGAACAAAGGCCCAAGCAAGGCGGTATTCCATAGCGGTCTTGCATTAAATGCTGAAAGCAGGATTCCTGTATAGATGCCGAGGATAACAGCATAGATCACCATAGGCCAGGCTATCAATTTCCTGTTTTTAATTGCCCAGGCTTCGAAAGTATAAAGAAATTTAAACTTCCAGTCCCATTTAGGAAAGACCTCTCTCAGGTAGGTTGCTGACCAAAGCAAAGATATAGGAGTGATAATCATCAATACCCATGCTCCCCAACCCATAGGAGATTGCAACCTGATAGTAGTATAAAGTTGCCAGAAATACAGTTTATGCTTCAGGTCGAGAAAAAGCATGAACAAACCAATGATAAGAGCGAATGGGACAATAAAAGGAGCCCATTTCACAGTGGCCTGCATCTCTTTTTCTTTGCCAAGAATTGTAAATACACCGGCTAAAAACAGTATGCCGGCAGCAAGTCCTCCGAGAAATAAATAAATTGGGATCTGCCAGTGCCAGATATTCAGGTAAGGGTCAATATTAGGGATATTTCGGCCACTTACAAATAATTCTTCTCTCATAACAAAACGAATATTTGTGATTTATCAGATCAGGTAAAAGATTTGAGGTTTGGTTCCTGCTTCGGGAGCAAGTGATTTGAATTTCCGGTTTTTCAACACATTGGTAATATCCGAATTAGGATCATCAATATCGCCGAAATACATACACTTTGTAGGACAAACAGCTACACAGGCAGGATCTTCTCCTTTGCGTACGCGGTGAATGCAGAATGTACATTTATCGACATACCCATCAGGATGGGAATACCTTGCCTCGTAAGGACATGATTCGATACATGCTCCGCATCCAATACATTCACTGTGTGTCACCAGAACAATACCTCCATCCTCGAAGTGACTGGCACCTGTAGGACAGCAACGCACACATGGTGAATTGTCGCAATGATTGCAACGCTCGGAACGCAGCTCGATGGCTACATTTGGGTATGTTCCGTCAACGGTTTCAGTAACCCAATCGCGGCAAAAGCCGATGGGTACATTATTTTCAGTCTGGCAGGCAACTACACAGTCGCTGCATCCCACGCATTTGCGGGTATCAATAGCCATTGCATATCTCATGACTGTAATTCCTTTCGTGGATCTTCCTTAATAAAAGTTATAAAATTACCCCGCATCCCGGTACTTCCCATAATAGGATCAATCATAACATTGGTTATCATTTCGGTATCACTGGCTCCCCGTCCATAGGCAAGGTGTAGTGGTTTAAAATGGTGCCCGAATCCATGCACCATATAAATTGAATCCCAGCGGATACGTTCTGTTAACCTTAATTTAACAGGGAAAGTTGATATTACACCATCCTGGTTTTTCAACCAAACATATTGATTCTTTTTGAATCCCCACAATTTAGCTACGGACGGATTGATCCATACAGAATTTTCAGGCATTAAAGCTACCAGGTTCGGATTGTTGGCTGTGCGGCCAAATGTATGCATAGGTGCACGACCATAGATCAACCTATAAAATCCTTCTTCAGGCTCAGGATGCGGAGTAAATACCGGCATCGAGTCAAAACCAAAGACTGCTAGTTCGTGAGCATTAAGCTGAATTTTGCCGGAGGTTGTCTTAAACTGGTGATCTGAACCTGGCTCAATATATAACGGACTTGTACGTGGAAGTTTAATAACTCCTACTTGCTCTAATTCGCCTAGTGATAAACCAGCTTGTTTCAATTGCCATTCAAGTACTTCCTTGTAATCGTTGTAGTTGAAGTATTCGCCCAAGCCCAGCCGTTCGCCAATCTGTTTTGCAATCCACCAGGCAGGTTTAGTTTCATACGAAGTTTTTACTGCTGGCATCCGCAAAGCAATCGTTGGATCGCGATAAGCTACGGCACGCAGATCGTCATATCGCTCAAGGTAGGTGCATTCGGGAAGTACAACATCAGCATACCCGGTTATTTCCATAGGCATGGTATCCACTACAACCATTAATTCAAGTGATTGCATGGCTTTATAAAGTTGTTCCTTTAATGGCACCGACATAACCAGGTTGGTACCTGAGACTATCCATCCCCTGATCATATGCTCTTTCCCCTCTCCGGGAATTGATGCTTCTATAATTGTATTTGTAACAGATTCATTAGCAAGAGGATATCTTCCATTCATTGTATCTTGCCAGGTCCATGTCGGTTTAGGATATTCAGGATGCGGAAATTCAGGGAATGATATTCCTTCTTTGAAGAAAATACCCCCGCGTTTTCCCCAAGAACCCAGCAAAGCATTGAGTATGGCTATGGCACGTGTACGTTGTACATCATCGCCGTACCAAGCTGTATGACGTCCAGGATGTACAATAGTTGCAGGAGCAGCATTGGCCATTTCGCGGGCTGTCCGCCGGATAAGTTCTGGCTTAATGGTGGTGATACCGTATGCCCATTCTGGTGTGAAATTCTTCACATGTTCCTTCAGATCAGAAAAACCTTCGGCATATTTAGCCACATATTCCTTGTTATAAAGATCATCATAAATCAGGACATGTATCCAGGATAATAATAAGGCTATATCAGTGGCTGGTTTAATCGGAAGCCAGTATTTTGATTTGCTGGCGGCGGTTGATAATCTAGGGTCAACAGTAATAATAACAACACCATTATCAATTGCATCTGACATTTCCTGCACCTGAGCGTTATGCATATTTTCACCAATATGCGATCCGATCAATACCAGGCAGCGGCTATCACGTATATCAGTAACTTCGGGACTGCTTACCGACTCACCAAAAGTGAGATCGAAACCTATATCGCGTGCACCCCGGCATTGTGCGAAAGATGGCGCACCAATATTATTTGATCCATAAGCATTTAGCAGATGCGTAAAGTAATGACCCGAAGAACCATGGTTAAAAAGAGCCATACTCTCAGGACCATGTTTTGCTTTAATGTCCGACATTTTGGATGCAATTAGGCCAAGTGCTTCGTCCCAGCTGGCTTCGCGATAAGTCTGCTGACCATCTTTCATAACCCTGATCAACGGAGTTTTAAGCCTGTCGGGATCGTTGTACATTCCTACGCCACCAGTGCCACGTGGGCAAAGCCTCCCGTTGCATTGGGGATCATCAACGTTTCCGGTAATCTTTTTTATATTCCCATCTTCGGTAACATGAGCCCAGCCGGCACATTTCCAAAAACATACTTCGCAATAAGTAGGAACTCTGCGAAGCGTTTCTGTTTCATTCCCGCTTTCATTACCAAACAAAGATGAACCCAGCACCGCTTTGGCAGCACCAACCGTAACGGCAGTGGCACCAAGGCCCAACGCTGAAATTTTAATAAAATCTCTCCTTGTATTCATGTGATTTTATTCTTTTAGCAATCAATTACTTACCTTAATATATAAATGATATTCTATTGTTTATTGAATAACAAAAGTATAGTAAACCTGAATACATACAAAAAATGATAAATATATAACCATATATGCATAACTCTGAATATCAGGTTATTGCAAATTGAAGAAAATTATGCAGGATATCACTGGATATTTATCATGCACATATACAGGTATATACAATCTTCTTTAGAATGTTTATAAATTTGTGTTCTAATTTTCATTTATCTGATTATCAGGTGTATAAATGAAATTATAACTCATCAAAATAAAAACTGTCACAGGTCATAATAAAACATGATATAATCACTAAAGCTCAAGAAATATATAGGTACTTTTGGAAGGAAAATCTTTATAGTTTTGAAGAATAATTAAAATGAGTTGGATAAAAGCGGATTGATCAGTCGTAAAATTTTCCTGAGGCTCTTAATTACGGGTACAGTTGCTGCATTTGTCGCACTTTGGAGTATTATGACTGGTAAGAATAAAAAATTGCAGGAGCAACCTGTTGTGAGTAAAATAAATGCTGCGAAACTGGGAACGGGGATTTTTTTGTTTGATAAATATATCGTGGTAAAATCTGCTGCATCACTTAAAGTCTTTTCAAATAAATGCACTCATGCCGGTTGCCGGATTAACCAGGAAATCGACGGGCAATTGGTTTGTCCATGTCATGGTTCCAGATATGATGCAGCAACAGGCAAAGTTTTGCAAGGACCTGCAGGACTTCCTTTATCGCTTATCCCTTTCATTACTGATGCAAAAACCGGCGAAATCACAATTAAAATCTAACAATTGAAAATCCCCTCAAATATAGGCAAGTATATTGCTATCGATACATACGGATGGGTGGCTGTGGCTTCCATAATCTTATGTGCCGTTTCGGGAGCCTTGCTGGTTGTTCCATATAATGTATCATCGCCTTATCTTTCAGTTACTTCGTTCATTACTGCTAATCCCGGTGCCGCATTGCTCCGGAATATCCATTACTGGAGTGCACAACTGTTTCTGATTCTGACACTTGTACATATCTTTGATCATCTCAGTAAAGGCACTGAAAGCAATATCAAAAAGAAAAGTGTGTGGTTCAGGCTTACTCTCTCCATTATTTTTACACTCTATGTTATGCTTTCGGGTTTTATACTCAAAGCTGATGGTGACAGTCTGCAGGCACATCGGATACTTTCCTCGCTGGTAAGCAGCCTTCCCTGGATAGGTCCCATGTTGCAACAAACTTTTATCGGGTCGGAAGGGAACTTCCAGGTTTTGTACCTTCAGCATGCAGGCACTGCGACAGTGATTCTGTTCGTGATTATTATGGAGCATGCACGAAGTTTAAAAGTGAATCTTCGCACATTACTCTTTACAATTGGTATTATCACAATCATTAGTTTTCTGTTTAGGGCACCAATTAATGCATTGAACAGCCCTGTTATGAAAGGGCCATGGTATTTTGTCGGTCTGCAGGAAACTCTGCATTGGGTTTCGAATCCGCTTCTTATTACTATTGGATTGATTCTTCTTCTTCTTTTAATTTATCTGATCCCTTGGGTAAAGCCTTTGTATTCCAGAATAATCAAACAATTCTTTGTTGTGATGATTATTCTTTATGCCTTGCTGACGGTTAACGGGTTTTTCTTTCGGGGCCCGATGTGGCAATGGCAATGGCCTTGGGAAGAAGATTATAAATTGCAACCATTGGTTCATTTAGAAAAAATCAATTTTTCAGCCGCCGATACTGCACAGCTTACCATAATTCAGGGGCATGCCGAAGGTTGCGTATCTTGCCACAAAGGAATGAGTGGTTTTTCTGATGCGCACAAACCCGAGTTCATCGGATGTTTTTCGTGCCATGGTGGCGATCCGCTTACACTCGATAAAACCAAAGCCCACAGTTCGATGTTTCCGGTTCCGGGGAATTTATCTAATGCTTCTGAAGCCTGTGGTAATGTGGGGTGCCATCCTGGAATAGTACCTCGTGTCAAAATCTCACTGATGTCAACTTTAAGTGGAATCGTCAGTGTTGATAAATGGGTTTTTGGTGAAACAGATGATATTAACCTGGCTACACATATAAATGATATTGGACATACTGCTTCCGGACAACATCTGAGAAATTTATGTGCTGGTTGCCACCTTGGAAATGAAAAAACTAATACTGGTCCCGCCGAATGGCTCGAAAGAGGGGGTGGATGCCTGGCTTGTCATCTCACGTATGATAAAAAAGCTTTAACAACATTGGACCAGGTGAAACGAAGGCAAAAATCAGATACTGCCTTACCTATGTTTCACCCTGCACTTGATCTCAATATCACAAATGATAAATGCAAAAGCTGTCACAGCCGGTCGGGTCGGATTTCGATGAATTACGAAGGCTGGCACGAAACTGAACTGAAACCGGAAAATGTGGTTGGTAAGGATAATTACCAGGTTTTGCCAGATAAACGTGTTTTTGTAAAAATGCCTGCAGATATCCATCACGAGAGGGGAATGATTTGCATTGATTGTCATGGATCGTATGAATTGATGGGAGATGGTAAGCTTTATTCTCACAAGGAAGAAGCGGTGAAAGTACAATGCAGCGACTGTCATGCACCAAAGGCAATTCAACAGAAATCAATCACAGGAGTTGATCAGGAGACTCAACTGATTTCGTGGCTGAGGAAGTTTCAAACAGAAGGAATTCAGGTAGTCCTGACTCAGAAAGGTGAAATTCCTCTTGTTAATACTATTGTTGAGGAACATGGTTCAAGATTGAGTATGATTAAAAAATCAGGTTCAGGCATTACAATTATGAAACCTCCTGCAAAAGCATGCACTGAAGGTAAAGCCCATGCCCGCTTAAGCTGCGAAGCATGTCATACTTCCTGGGCGCCGCAATGTATTGGGTGTCACAATAGTTACGATAGCAAAGCTAAAGGTTTCGATATGTTGACAAACAAGGTCGAAAAAGGTACCTGGGTTGAGTATTCAACCGAAGGGCTGGCTGAATTGCCGGTACTCGGGATTAATGCTACGGATAAATCAAAGAAAAGCGGCATGGTTAGCACTTTCACTCCTGGAATGATTTTAACGATTGATAAAGGGTCATTTAGTAAAGGCGAAAAAACTGTGTTTCATCGTTTGTATGCTCCTTCGTCAGCACACACAACCCAGCGTGAAGGGCGAAGTTGTAAATCATGTCATAACGATCCGCTGGCAATTGGTTACGGACGTGGTAAATTATCCTATTCTACGGACGGCAAATGGACTTTTGATCCACTTTTTCAGAATAACAAATATGATGGGTTGCCTGAGGATTCCTGGATTGGATTTCTTCAGGAACGTAAGGATCAGGCTTCGACACGGAAAGGAATGCGACCTTTTAACCTGGCTGAGCAAAAGAGAATTCTCACAGCCGCTGCATGTTTAACCTGTCACGATGCAACATCAGGTGTGATGAAACGAAGCCTGGTTGATTTTGATAAAGTAATTCGCGAAAGAAGTAAGCGTTGCGTAATGCCTGTTTTCTAAAACCCGAATCCAATTTCTCTCGTGCAAGTTCCTAACACCCAGCTACTTAAACTCATAACCACTAAAATCCTTAAAAGAAAAACAGTTTTATGCTTGCAGCAATCAGCACAAGCGATAAAACGCGTTTCAGGTTGAGTTCTGATATAGTCCGGCTACCGATAGCCGAACCTAAAAGTCCGGCAATCATTACACCTGAAATCCAGAAAATTATGTTTGGTTGAAAACCAAAATGGGAATTCGTCAACCCGGCAAGCCCGCTGGCTGAATTCAGGAAGATAAAAATAGCAGCTGCTGCGGATGCTTCCTTTATACGCGCATATCTTGCAAGGATGAGCACCGGTGATAATAAAATACCGCCACCAATTCCAATCATTCCTGAAACTAATCCAAGTAACAATCCTATTCCAAGTGCTAACACAATGGGTGGATCATGTGTTGTATCATTCTCCGTATTCCGGACAAATAGCATCCGCGCTACTGCTATCATTAGCATTATCCCAAGTATTATTTTATAAATCGTTGGATTAATACTGAATTGAGCGCCGATATAGGCCGCAGGTATCGAAGTGATCAGAAAAGGGACCACCTGTTTCCACCTGAAGAATCCAGCCCTGTAATATGAAATGAAAGCAATTGCAGAAACCACCAGGTTAAGAATTAACGCATAATAGCGGATAGATTCGGGTGCAAATCCAAAAAGTGCCATAAGTGCCAGGTATCCGCTGGCTCCACCGTGACCGACAGAAGAGTAGAAAAAAGCGACAAGCATCAAGCCTATCACAAAAAGTAATTCATAGTGTACCATGGTTCTCCTTTCCAATTCAGTTAATATTCGGGAGGCTGCCCTGTTTCCGGAACAACCCATCGGTCAGCATTTCATAAATCAGTCAGATTGTTAGAAATGAAAACTCGGAGAGTAATGGCGCAAAATTAAGAAAAAATGGCATTCAACAGAATAATTATTTCCTGTTCTTCATCAGGTTTTCGGCTAGTGTCAGATCATGTTTTGAGTTGACATTTAAAAACAGATTTTCCTGATAAAAATTTAATTCGCTATTGATAACCAATTTGTTAATTCTTATTTCGTCAAATATATCAGGTAGTTTATAATTGTTGTTCTCAATAAAAGCATTTATTTGATCCAGGATTGACAAATGATAAAATCCGCATAAAGGTTCATAATGTTGATCACCCCGCCATGGAACTGCCACTTTATATCCTGTGGAATTTTCTAAAATATATGACATAAGTTCTTCTGATACAAAAGGCAGATCGCAGGAGAGAACCAGGTTTCGCTCTGTTTCACTTTGTTTTAGGGCTGAATATATTCCTCCCATCGGACCAATTCCCGGGAACACATCGGCTACCACTTTGTATCCTAACGAATGGTATGCATCAGAAGAAGAACTGATGATGATAGTGTTGCACAAACCCGACAGAGCTTCGATTGCATAATGAATAAGAGGTTTGCCGCAAAGTTCCTGTAAGCCTTTTTCGGCACCCATGCGAGAGCTTTTTCCACCTGCAAGAATAATTCCGGTTACATTCATCTTATTTTAGTTGGTGCTTAAAAAAGAGGCAGCTATCGCCATAACTTAGGAAACGAAATTTGGATTTTAATGCATAATTATAAGCTGTTCTCCAATCGTCGCCCACAAATGCAGCAACTAAAAGCAACAATGTGCTTTTAGGTTGATGAAAGTTGGTGATAATTGCATCCGGGATATGATAGGTGTAGCCGGGAGCAATCATTAAAGAAGTTTCTCCGTGTAATTCAGCCAGGCCGAATTTTTCAAGAGTGTCAATCACGCAGTGCAATGCATCTTCTGTAGTTACAGGCTTTTCAGAAATGTCAAGGTAAGGATCCCATTGTTCAATATGCATTACCGGCGATGCCGGCTTATTTTGAAGCCATTTTACTCCTTGCCAGTACACGCTTTCGAGAGTCCGTACCGTAGTGGTGCCAATCAGTGTAATATGTTTCTTTCTATAATCAAGAATTAACTTAAGCAGACTTACAGGAACGATTACCTGCTCATAATGCATGTTGTGTTCACCAATAGTTTCAGAACTGACAGGTTTAAAAGTTCCTGCTCCGACATGCAAGGTTACCGAATCGGTTTGTATGTTTTTCTTTGCAAGTGAATGAAGAACTTCAGGAGTAAAATGCAATCCGGCGGTTGGAGCGGCTACAGAGCCGTCATTTCGCGCGAAAACAGTCTGATAGCTGGTATGATCGTTTTCCGTTGCTTCGCGTGATATATATGGAGGCAAAGGGATTTTACCAAAATGTTCAAGTACTTGGGCGAACGTCAGATTTGCCGGGGCCCAATCAAAATGAATAGAAAATGTAGTTGCGTCTCGTTCTGTCAAACTAGCGACCAGTTTTACCTGAATTCCTTCCATTTCGCTTTCAAGTTCCAATGTTCCTGATTTCCAGCGGCGGGCATTTCCAACAAAACATTTCCATGTACAATTTTGTTTCTGTTGAAATGCGAGTTGAATATCATTAGTTGGTTTTATGGGTTCAAGACAGAATATTTCGATTTGTGAACCTGATGGTTTTCTGAATAAAAGCCTGGCGTGCACTACCCGGGTTTCGTTAGATATTAGCAGGCTATCTGTGGGAAGATGCGAAGCTATAGTTGAGAAAGTATCTTCATAAATAACGTTATCACGCATTATCAGCAATTTCGAATTATCGCGCACAGCAAGCGGAAACTGGGCAATCTGCTCTGCCGGTAAGGGATAGTTATAATCTTCAATACGGATATTGCGAAGGGTTTCCAGCATATTTGGCCAATTATTCAGGTGGGCAAAATTACGATTTTTATAACATCCGCATTTCCCATTTTGAGTTGTATGCAAAAGCAAATAGAGCTAGCTTGATCCAGTTCTTCCATCATTACATGATCTGGAAGTCTGGAAAGCAATTAAATTTATTCGATCAGGTTCATATCCTCACGATTTAATGGAACTGATGAAATAGTTAATTATGATCAGTAGATTTGAGAATACATTGATCTTTATGGCGATTTATCTGGCGGCAAATACCATACTGAAAAATGTACTGGCCCATTGACCGGATATGACGTGCACGTAAACGATTTCCTGGGATTATTCCCGATCATTCGTATATTTCGTGATAATCGAATTTCTCAATCCAAT
This sequence comes from Lentimicrobiaceae bacterium, assembly GCA_041660125.1. Lineage (GTDB taxonomy): Bacteria > Bacteroidota > Bacteroidia > Bacteroidales > UBA4417 > UBA4417. The sequence goes on along the minus strand of JBAZWY010000038.1, from coordinate 30,141 downwards.
ATACATATCGGTTACATTATTCATCAAGCCGTTGGAATAGGAAGTAAGGTATTCCTGAGCTGCTTTTGGGCTTTTCTTATACAGGCTAAGTGCTTCCGCTTCAACCTGGGCTTGTTTCGAAAAAATCTCATTTTCAAATGGATCGCGCACAGCATGAACATCTTTTATAATTTCCTGGAATTTCAGGTTGGCCAGGTTATCCACAAAGTCGATGGCCCAGCGTGCAGATTTTTCGTCATATTTATTGGGATCATAAATATTGTAGTTTTCAGCAACCGAAAGGTTTCCGGCATAAATAGGAACATAGGGGCTGAAGTATGGATTGTCGAGAAATACCCAGTAAACTCCACCGATTTCATTGGGCAGCCAGCCGCGAAGCTGACAAACCATACCGTAATGGCCACGATGACGGGCAACAGGCCGGCGGTAGGTTTGCTTGATAAGTTTGCGCATATCACTTCCCGGAAACGGCGTTGCCAAAGGACTTTTAACATAATGTCCTTTTCCATCGGGCACCAGCCATTCGGGATACGAGGTCATATCATAAATGGTGCCTTCGAATGTGGAACGCTGAAAAGCAATGATATCCCGTACCGATATTTTATTCTCCGGTTTAGCCGAAAAAGGATAGAGCGAAAGGGGCTCAACCACCTGGTAATACGGCTCCATACCTTTAAACGGATTGGAGGGATCAAGAAAACGGTTGGGCCATTTTTTAAGATTTGGCGTGAAAGTCTGGTAAAACAACCAAAACCTGCTGGTTGCATATTCTTCCGGTAAAGGAGTGTATGCCTCCTGCCAGATAAAAGGAATCCCTGAAGCAGGATTATACCAACCCCGGTCGATGGCTTCCTGCATGTAATTTGCCGAAACCATGAAGTTTTTTTTATCGGCGACGTTTATCTGCTTGATAATGCTCCAGTTTGGGATCATGGCAGCCTGGTCGTCGCCCATACGTTGTGCTGCCCAGATGGCACCAGGCTTTCCGTTTTCGGGTGTCCATCCCGGTCCTACGCCGAATACTTCAAGTACCCAGGCTTCTTCGGTATCGGCGATCACCAGTGTTTCGGAGCCATCGCCTGAAGAAGGCAAAAAACCATATTTTGTCATTAATTCGCCAATAAACAAGGTTGCTTCACGGGCTTTCTTAAACCGCTGCAGCGCAAATATCATAGCTTGTTCAATGGTCATAATCTGTTTGCCGGTTTCAACAGTAACAACTAATTCTTCTCTTTGTGCTGTTGTGCTCTCGGCAATACCTAGCTGGTATTCATTTATATGCGAATAAGCCGATTGAAAATAGGCAAACGTTTTTTCGACCTGGGGAATATACCCGATAATTTTCCCGTCGTCATTCAATGGCAATTCTGCATCCTGTATTCCCCAGTAAACGGGGGCTTTTTCACCGGGTTTGAACGTTTGTGCCGGTACACGGAATATCCTTGAATCAGGACCTGCATCGGTATGTGAAATCATGACCGAGCCATCGGAAGTAGCTTTTTTCCCGGCTACAATAATCGTACATCCATAGGCTTCTGAAGCCAGCAAGGCAATAAATGTTAAAGGGAGAATAAGGAGTCTAGTAAGATTCATAGGTGAATTATATTTGGGTGAATTTTAAAATAAGGCCAAAGATAGAGAAACATACTAATAACCATGCGTTTATCTTAATATAAGAAAAAAAGACTGTTGCCGTCCGTAAATAAAGCTTCTTAAACAATGAATCTTTTAAATAGCAACTGATTATGTTGCAGAGCGTAAAAAAAAACTAAATTTGCCATTCATATTATTCAACTTGGCGGCACTACTTAAAAATAGGAACAATAAGCAAAGCGATGATTCAGAAAAGGAAATGTCTTTCTGGGATCATCTCACCGAGTTGCGTAAACGGCTTTTCCGGATGATATTGGCTTGGGTTGTCATGTCATCTGTGGCATTTACTTATAGCCGTTTTATTTTTGATAAGATATTGCTCGCTCCCAAGGATTCTACCTTTATAACTTATAGGTGGCTTTGCAAATTTGGTCAATTGATTCATGTTGACACTCTTTGCCTGCCGCCGATGTCATTGTCTATTATCAATCTCAATCTTTCCGGGCAGTTTATGACCGATATGACGGTATCGATGTTTGCTGGTCTTATCCTGGGATCTCCAATTATCATTTACCAATTGTGGGAGTTTATAATGCCGGCACTTTACGTGAAAGAACGCCGTTACGCCCGCCGTGCAGTATTTGTGATGTCATTTCTGTTTATCATCGGAGTGCTTTTCAGTTATTACTTAATGGTTCCCTGGACGCTCAACTTCCTGGGAACCTACCAGGTGAGCACCATGGTGGTTAACCAGATATCACTATCATCATACATCAGTACTGTAACATCTACCATTTTGGGTGTTGGCATAGTTTTCGAGTTGCCTGTAGTGGTTTATGTACTCGCTAAAATTGGAATAATTACCCCGGGATTGCTTAAAAATAACCGTAAATACGCATTTGTAATTATTCTGATTGTTGCAGCTATCATTACTCCTCCGGATGTCTTCAGCCAGTTGATTGTAACTGTTCCATTGTATGCTCTTTACGAGATTAGTGTAATCGTGGCAATTCGGGTCGCCCCGGCACCCGATCCTGATCTTGAGGATGATAAGGATGATGAATAGGCGTGCATTTTAAATGCATCCAAAAGTTAAAGTTTCATTTCAAGGTATTTTCCTTTTCCACATTCGTATTCATAACTTATCGGCAGGTTGCCATGCTTTTCCATCATTCAAAGTGAGGAGAAGATGCTGGCAATGATAGCTGAATTTCAGCTTCCCGATAATCACTGATCCTGGCAATAGAATAATTTAAAGCTGACTTACCTGCAGTTTCATTGAATCATTTCTATAAAAAGATTTAATCTATGTAACCAAACCACAATCTTTGCGTCACATGCTTAAACAATAAAATTTTAAAGCGTAAAGTCATGGAAAAGAATAAACGTTTGTATCGTTCAGCTAAGAACAAAGTTTTTGGCGGAGTAGCAGGAGGGATAGCCGACTATTTCGACATCGATCCGATAATTATCAGGTTATTGTTTGTGATTATTACATTTGCCGGTGGAGGAGGAGCTGTCGTTTACCTGATCTTATGGATTGCTCTTCCACTCGAACCTATTACCCCTTTTACGATGAATATGGGTACGGAACAGCCATCTGGCAGTGAAAGTTCCGGCGAGCAGTCAACGACTGACTATAATTATAACACGGGTAGTTCAAACCCATTCAATATCCCTGTAAAACCCGAAAATCGCAATGGGCTCATAGGTGGCATTTTGCTGATAGCGCTGGGATTGATTTTCCTGGCAAACAGGTTTATTCCTAACATTAATTTCGGTGACTTATGGCCTCTTATCCTCGTGCTATTAGGCGGTGTGTTAATAGCTACCAGTTTTGCCAATCGCAAAAGTGACAAAAAAGAATAGTGCCACTACGATGAATGTGATAAATTTAAGATTCAAACAAACAAATAAATAAAAACCGAAAACTATGAGCTACCGTAAAATATTCTGGGGACTCCTGCTGGTGATAATAGGTGTCCTTTTTATCCTGAAAAATACCGGTGTACTGTTTTTTAGCTGGCATACCTTATGGCGTTTGTGGCCAGTAATACTTATCCTTTGGGGTATATCAATCATACCTGTAAAAGACTGGATCAAACTGGTGCTATCCCTGTTAACCGTTGTTGTTACTTTCTTTGCTGTTCAGCAGTATGGGCCGAAAGATAACCATAAGTGGAACTTCGAGTGGAATGATAACAATGATCGCGACAATAACGATGAGGATAATGTTACCTCCTATAACAATGTGCTGTCCGAAGATTTTGATTCGCTCACCAAGTATGCTGAACTTAAACTTGATATAGGAGTAGGCAACTTTAAAATAAAGGACACTACCGGTAAACTTATCGAAGTAAAGCACGATAACGCAAATGCTAATTATTCGATGACCGCAAAAGAAGAGGATAGCCTTATGAAAATAAGTCTGTCGCTCGAAAAAGGTGAATTCAATAATGGAAATATCAGGAATAACGTAGAGATGAAACTTAATGCACATCCGATATGGGATATGGATTTGAATGTAGGCGCGGCCGAAGTTAATTTTGACCTTTCCGGGTTTAAGACACGTAATTTGAAAATTCAGGGTGGCGCATCGGATATTGAGCTTAAACTTGGAGCCGAACTCCCGCTTACCGATGTAAAGTTAGAAGCAGGTGCCGCATCCATTACCATTCGCGTTCCCGAAAGTGCAGGTTGCGAAATTATTTCGAACACATTTATGTCGAGCAAGGATTTCAAAGGATTTACCAAAATCGGGAAACAACTGTATCAAACATCCAATTTTGCTTCGAGTACAAATAAAATCAAGATTAACCTCCAGGCCGGAGTTGCCAGTATTGATGTAATCAGATATTAACAGGGATTCCAAAAGGTTTGAGAGTATGGGAGTTTGACCGTTCTCTTACTTCTCAAACCTTTTACTTACGGGGTTTGTGTTACTTAAATGAATTTACATTCCCGCCCGAGAAAATCACTTAGCAGAACACATAATTCTTCCGGGGCATCAGCATGAATCCAATGCGATGCTCCGGGAATTGTTTTTATAATAGCTTCAGGGAACATGCTTTTAATCAACGGGAAATCAACATCAGGAACATAGTCGGATTTTCCGCCGCGTATAAAGAGGGTTGGCCCTTTGTATTGACTTTCGCTTTGGATGCTATCAAAAAGCATATCCATACTTTGATTTATCGTTTCCAGGTTTAATCGCCACGCAAGTTTTCCCTGCATTTTGTAGTACAGGTTTTTCATGATAAACATACGCACACGGGGTTCGGGAATTCTTGATTCCAGTATTTTTTCCACTTCACCGCGGGTTGTAATCTTCTCAAGATCAATTCCCATCATCTGGCTGATAATCTGCGTATGTGCAACTCGCTCGGGATATCTGCGGGGACTGATATCAATAACAACTAATTTATTAACATTTCCGGGGTTTTCGAGTGCGTAAGTCATGGCAACCTTGCCACCCATCGAATGACCAATCAGCACAGGATTTTCAATTTTATGCTCTTCAATAAACCCGGCCAGGTCATCGGCCATGGCAGGGAAACTGTGAAGGGAAGTGTGAGGGGATTGCCCGTGGTTGCGCTGATCGGGGATATATACGTGAAACTGATCGGCTATGCGGCGGCCAACAGTAACCCAATTGTCACTTTGCCCGAAAAGGCCGTGTAAAATAATGGCTGGCTGCCCCAGGCCGAATTCACGATAAAAAAGTTTCATATTGGTATCGGGAAATAGGGTATCACTTAATAACAGGTGAAGTGTAACACACCACTTTGTTGCCGGAAAAAGTAGGAATAAGTATCATTTTTTTTGAAACTATGATTCCGAAATCGGCTGCATTCTCTTTTTGCGATGATGTATTAAGAAGTAACTCCGGTTTTTGTTTCATCCCCGCAATAAACACAGAGCCTTTCCAGTTGCTGAAGATGAATTTATTGTCTGAAGTATAATAAAGACCATCCACGCTACCTGTGTTGGGTACACACTCAACGACTTCTCCGCTATGAATATCAGCCTGCAGAATGCTGTTGCCGGTTCCGATATACAGCAAACTGTCGTGCAGGAATAGTCCGTTAGCGCTTTTAAACATGGGCCCCTGCAACCATAACCTTGCTTTGCCATTGAACAATATATAAACCTGGCCGGTTCCGGAATCGGTAATAAATATCGTCCCGGTCTTCGGGTCGATTGCAATATCATTCAGGAATTCAGATCCCTCTATCGGATATCGTTTCAGAATAGTGGCCGTGGATATATCTATTTCAACAACCTCGTTGATATTGCTGACAAAAAGATGGTTGTTAAATATTCCCATTCCCTTAGGTGCATCAATTCCTTTTACCCATTCCGCGAATAGGATTTTACCATCAGGCGATAATGTTGAAATAAATCCGGTACTGTCTTTGTCGGCGGGGTTCCCATCCACATTTGAGACAAAAATAATTTTATTGATTGAATCGTAAAGCACTGATTCTGGTATTTTGAGGCCGGGATCGGTTTCCCATTGCCTGGTCAGCATGGATTTTGGTTTAACCAATGATGTACATGCAAATACAATTGTAAGCAGCAATGCAAATAACAGGGCAGGAGTTTTCATCAAACTTATGATTTGTTAATTTTGTTTTCAGCAACTATTTCACCCGAATGATAAGTAACGTCTTTTATAAGTTTGCCGGTTTCATCCCAAAATTCCCAAACAGCTTCTTCGAAACCTGATTTAAAAATGCCTTCTTTCTGTTTTTGGCCATTCGGATAGTAATAGGTCCAGGTGCCTGTTTCACGGCAGTCAGTATATGAACCTTCATATTCCTTTTTCCCGTCGTGATAATAATGTGTTGATAAGCCATTCATCATTCCTCCTGAATAGATCTTTTCATATTCAAGACCGCCTTCAAGGTAATAGAACCGGTAAGGCCCGTTGAATTCGCCATCACGGTATGTAATGTGCATCATTATTTTTCCATTGGGATACCAGGCCGTTTCCAAACCATTTTGTTTACCGTTCAGATAGGGTGTTTCTATTTGCTTAATGCCTGGTGAAAACCATGATATTGCCAACCCTGTGAACGGAACCATTTCGCCTTTTACATAAACAAGGCCGTTGTGTTCCTCCGTTTGCTTTCCATCAACAGTTTTTTGGGCCAGAGCCGAAAAGGACAAAGTAATGAAAATCAGGAATAAAAAGTTCTTAAACATAAGGTATGAGTTTGTTTCTTAATTGCCCTGGGGCTGATAAGTAATTAACATTTTTGGCTGATTCTTGTTCATCTAGCGCAATTGCTGAAGATACAACTGGATTGTTTTTTCCAGACCCATATATAAGGCTTCACTTACAAGTGCGTGACCGATGGAAACTTCAAGAACCTCGGGAATGGTGCGAACCATGTACCAGAGGTTGTTCAGGTCGAGGTCATGTCCTGCGTTGATGCCTAAACCATTAAGGGTGGCAATTCTGGATGCTTCAACATACGGCTTTATAGCTGTAATTCGGTCAAGCGGGTATTGGTGGGCATAGGCCTCGGTATAAAGTTCAATGCGATCGGTACCGGTTTCAGCAGCGTGAAACACCATTTCAGTATCAGGATCAATGAAAATGGAAGTCCTGATACCATGTGATTGAAACTCTTTAACAATTTCTTTCAGGAACGATTTGTGTTTTACTGTATCCCAACCTGCATTGGATGTAACAGCATCGTGCGCATCAGGAACCAGTGTAACTTGGGCCGGTTTTACTTCAAGCACCAGGTCGATAAAACGCTGGATAGGGTTTCCTTCGATATTAAACTCGGTTTTAACCAGAGGATATATTTCATACACATCGCTGTACCTGATATGGCGCTCGTCGGGGCGAGGATGAACGGTAATACCTTGGGCGCCGAATAATTCGCAATCAATTGCGGCCTTCAACACATCGGGCATATTTCCACCTCTTGCATTACGAATTGTAGCAATTTTATTAATATTTACGCTTAACTTTGTCATGGTTATTTTTTAATGCTGCAAAATTACAAAACACCTCGGTAGGTTTTACCTACTTAAGGCACGATATTTGAGCTAATAGTTACATGATTGCAAAAGACCTCATATCAGGCGCTATACTGCCACTTAAAACCTCCGATACCGGACTTATTGCCATGCATTGGTTCGATGAATTCAAGGTTTCACACCTTCCTATAGTGGGTGATTCGCAGCTTCTAGGCCTCATTTCGGAGGATGACATATTCACAGCCGGTTCATTCGAAGAGCCAATTTGGAACAATCAACTTCAATTGCAGAATGTTTCAATTCTTCAATCGAGGCATATTTATGAGGCTATGAAGCTTTTTTCGGATTATAAGCTAACAACATTGCCGGTGGTTGATGAAAAAGGCTACTACCTGGGTCTGATTACGCTGGCTGATTTGGTGGAAAAAATGGCAGCGACCGTAGCTGTAAATAATCCGGGAGGAATACTTGTTCTGGAGCTCAATGCAAACGATTTTTCGATGGTGGAAATCGTAAAAATTGTTGAAGACAACGATGCCAGGATACTGAGCTTTTATGTGACTTCTCCTGCCGATTCTACACGTCTTGAACTCACGTTGAAACTCAATAAAATTGATATACAGCCTGTTATACAGTCATTTCTGCGTTATGGTTATACAATCAATGCCTCATTTTTCGAAAGTGATTATTTTGACAATTTGCGCGAACGATATGACCTGTTAATGACCTATTTAAACGTTTGATCCAGATTCATGTATTTTTATTTCAGAATGCCATCTGCTACGACCCTGCGAATATTGGTCATGCTTCACGCGATGGTATTTAGCCTATCTCCCTTATCAGCTCAAACCGATACCAACTCACGCGTTGTAACCATTGGAACTATTGATATCTCGGGGAATATAAAAACCAGGAAACAAATTATTTACAGGGAATTACTGGTTACTACTGGCGAAAAATTCACTCCCGATGAGTTTAGCAAGCGAGTGAATCAGTCACGCCTGAACCTCTTGAATACATCGTTATTTAATTTCGTTACTCTCGATACAGTTCCTGTCAGCGATTCAGGAAATGAAATGAATATCACAATATCTGTTCTTGAGCGATGGTATATTTGGGCAGTTCCTGTGTTGCAGATTACAGACCGGAACTTTAATTCCTGGGTGCAAACACATGATTTTACACGCATCAATTATGGGCTTGATGTAAAATGGTACAATTTCACAGGTCGGATGGATGAGCTGGATGCAATAATTCAGCTTGGGAAAAATCATCAAATGAGCCTGGCCTACCAGAATCCATATATTGACAAACATAAGCACTTAGGGGTAGGATTTGAGGCAGGTTACAGGAATAACCGCGAAGTGGGATATAACACTGAGGATGACAAATTGCGTATTGCATTTGTTCCCGAAGGATTATCTAGCGAAAAATATATAGCGTTAAACGCCACTTTTCGCCATAATATCTATACAACTCATCAATTAATTGCCGGGTTCCGGACCTTTTCATTTTCTGATTCGCTCCTGGCACTGAATCCTGATTATAGTTTTTCAGGCGTGAATCAACCTAAGTTTCTTTACCTTTATTATAAATTGAAAATTGACCATCGCGATTTAAAATATTACCCGCTTAAAGGCTGGTATGCTGACCTTGAGCTAAACAAGTCGGGACTTGGTTTCAACTTTGAGAAACCGCTTGATATTGCGTGGGCAAAAACCACTACACGTTTTTATTCGCAATTAGCCAACCGCTGGTTTACCGGTATTTCCTTCATTGGGAAAGTTTCGTCATCGGCGCACCAGCCTTATTTTCTGATACAAGGTTTAGGATACAACCGCGATTATGTCAGAGGATATGAATATAATGTAATCGATGGTAAACATTATGGCTTAATTCACTCGAATATAAAATTTGCATTAGTTCCTGAGCAAACCCATAAGATCGGTTTTATTCCAACCCCGAAGTTCGGACTCATTCATTATGCAGTTTACCTTACTGCTTTCGCAGATGCGGCTTATGTTTGGCAGCCTCAGTGGATAGGACAGTTTAACAACAAACTGCCCCGCACGTTGCTTGCGGGCGCCGGAATAGGTATTGATATGGTTACTTATTATGACAAAGTAGTCCGTATTGAGTATGCTGTCAACAAATCAGGTAAAAGTGGTATCTTTATTCACTTTATTGCGGGGATATAAATGATGGCTATCCCATGGTTTTGATTTATAAATGTTAATCTTTAACCCAACAAATCCAAGCAAAGTGAGAATTGCATTATTCGGAAAAGAGTTTGATCCCGACCAAATAGGGTACTTCAACATACTTACAGAAGCGCTCATTAGCAGGGGTTGCCAGTTGCTGATATGGAAACCCTTTCACGATTTTTTAAAAGACAAACTCACCTTTCATCAGGATGTCATCCTCTTTAATGATCATACAGACCTTAAGGGGCAGGCTGACCTGCTTTTTTCGGTAGGAGGTGATGGTACAATGCTTCATTCAGTGAGGCTTGTTCGCGATTCGGGTATCCCTATTGCCGGGATCAACCTGGGAAGGATGGGCTTCCTTTCGAGTATTCCGCGCAGCGAAATCATATCGGCAGTTGACGATATTCTGGGAAACCGTTATCATCTTGTAAAACGCACACTTATAAGTTTGCATTCACCTCAGAACATGTTCAGTGATTTCAATTATGCGTTTAACGAGCTTTCTATCAATAAAAAAGAAAATGTCTCGCTGGTGGTAGTTCATGTGTGGGTCAACGACCAACCGCTCCATTCGTACTGGGCCGATGGGCTCATTGTTGCTACACCAACCGGGTCAACAGCTTATTCGCTAAGTTGTGGAGGTCCAATCCTCACACCCGACTCAAACAATTTTGTTATTACCCCTATCGCGCCACACAATTTATCCGTGCGCCCAGTCGTTATCCCTGACAGTAGCCTGATTCGCATCAAGGTTGATAGTCGGGGTCATAATTCTCTTGTTGGACTGGACTCGCAATCTGCTGTCATTACACCTGATATCGAATTGGTTGTTGGGAAAGCAGAATTTGAAATTAACCTGGTGCAGCGGCAGAATGAGGACTTTTTTTCAACTATGCGTGCAAAACTCAATTGGGGAAGCGATATCCGCAACTGAGGAAGGTCACTGGATGAAACATCCTTTTTAACCTTCCTTTGACACAGGTAAAAAAAAGTATTAATCCTGCTGCAATCCTTTTGAGTTATGGAATATTTTAACCTTGCCGTTTTGTAGATACAAAATGCGGAAACAATTAAAACGTGTGTTAATGATGTCATTTATAAAATAATCCTAAAATCCGGAAACCTACAGATCAGTATTAGGTTCCTTTCACATTCCTCATCTCCTTGCTACCCTGGAATCTGACAGGAAGTTTTAGTGAAGACTTAAATCACAAAAATTGACCGTTTCCAATACGATGAGCTCTGTATCAATATTAATACTACCTTTGCACGCTCAAAAATATATGCGAAAACTCTGTATTTTATTCTCGTTGCTGGTGCTTTTTTCGCCATTCACACATGCACAGAAATCTGGTGATGTAGGAATATTTGGTGGCGTTAGCTATTATATTGGCGACCTCAATCCCGCTATACCTTTCCGGATGTCGAAACCGGCATTTGGCGTTTTTTACAGACAGAATTTTAATTCGCGCATATCGGTGAGGGTACATGGATTAGCAGGTTCAGTGGCAGGCAGCGATGCCATTAGTAAAACAAATCCTGACCGGGGCCTAAATTTTGAATCAAAAATTTATGAAGGTGGCTTGCAGCTTGAAATTAATTTTTTCGATTATTTCATTGGTAGCAAGTTGCATCCAATTACACCATACATTTTCGGAGGTGCTGCGGTATTCTTTTTCAAACCTTATGCAAACATACAGGGCGCAAAAGCAGAATTACAACCGTTGCTTACTGAAGGCCAGAATTCTCCATATAATTTATTTGCTTTCAGTGCACCTTTCGGACTTGGAGTAAAATACAGTGTGAGCAAACTGATTGGCATAGGTGCCGAATGGGGTATGCGTATGACTACTACCGATTACCTCGATGATGTGAGCAAGACTTACTATCTTGATCTTGCCTCAAATCGTCCGGCAAACCCTTCATTGCCTGAATTGGCCTCAGATCCCCTGCTTACCCACAATGTCGGAATGCAGCGAGGGAATTCTCGCAATACAGATTGGTATTCATTTGCCGGTGTTTCAATAACTGTAAAAATCAAGATGTTAAAAAAAGATCGTTGTCTCGACAGCCAACATTAAGAATATTAGTCATTTACGGGACTCAAAAGCGATAACAAACGCATTAAGAATAATTAACAAAAGTGGCTCTTGCTGTTAACTACAAAAGCCTAAATTTGTCGGAAATGATGGAGAACAATAATTTGATCGACGCGATAGATAAAACCAGGCTGCCAAAACATATCGCCATCATCATGGATGGTAATGGCAGGTGGGCACAACAGCGTGGCGAGGAACGTGTTTTTGGTCATAATAATGGGGTTCAGTCCGTACGCGAAACAGCTGAAGCTGCAGCAGAACTTGGGATCAAGTATATCACGTTGTATGCCTTCTCAACAGAAAACTGGAACCGCCCGAAAGACGAAGTGGATGCATTAATGCATCTTCTGGTAATAACTATCAATAATGAGATTAAAACACTTAACGATAACAATATCAGGCTCAGGGTAATCGGTAATGTGGAGAGCCTGACTCCCCAGGTAAAAATGGAACTGACTGAAGCCATGGAAAAAACTGCAGGCAATACGCGCATGGATTTATTCCTCGCGTTGAGTTACAGCGGCAGATGGGAGATTGTTAATGCCATTAAGAAAATAGCAAACCAAGTAAAAGAAGGAAAACTTGATCCGGCCCAGATAAGCGAAACGATGGTTTCAGCTAATATGAATGCACCCGATCTTCCTGATCCTGAACTTTTAATACGTACCAGCGGTGAATTCCGCACGAGTAATTTCCTGATGTGGCAAACGGCTTATACCGAGTTGTTTTTTTCATCAAAACTTTGGCCTGATTTCCGTAAAGAGGATCTATACGAAGCTATTATTGATTTCCAGCATCGCGAGAGGCGGTTCGGTAAAACAAGTGAACAAATTATAAATTGCAAAGGATGACACTGAGGCGCTTAACGTTACTATCTATTCTGATTTCAATCCTCTCAATGCCTGTAGTGGCACAGATTACGACAGGTGAAGAAGTTCCCGATATCAATTACAGCCTTCCGCGGAAATATACCATCGGTGGTATTACCGTGACCGGCGTTCAGTATCTGAACAGCTCTGTTTTAATATCTTTATCAGGATTACAGGTAGGGAATAAAATTGAAATTCCTGGCGAACGAATCCGTTCAGCCATGGATAAACTATGGCAGCAAGGACTTTTCGAAGATGTTAAAATAGTTGCCACCCGTGTTCAGGGAGACCAGATTTTTCTAGATATCCGTTTGATGGAACGACCTCGCCTTTCTAAGTTTAACTTTAGTGGAATACGAAAAGGAGAAGCCGACGATTTGCGTGATAAAATTAAAATATCAAAAGGTGATGTGGTTACTGATAATATGTTGACACGGGTTAGCAATACTATCATCAAACATTATATAGGGAAAGGATATTTTGATGCCACTGTTAAAATAAAACAGATCAAAGATACGACAGCGCTCAATAATGTGGCTCTTGATATTGATATACATAAAGGCGGAAAGGTAAAGATCGAGAAGGTTAATATTATCGGGAATAAAAATGTTAGTGAGCTTACACTGAAATCGGCATTAAAAAAGACCAAGGAAAAAGGTTCATACCGGGCATTATATACATTACAGGAATCCTTTTTTGGATTATTCGGACATTTATTCAATAAGGATTTAAAGGATTATAAGTCATATGTTCAGAATCTCGTTGATAAAAACCTGAAGTTCAGGATTTTCAAATCCTCAAAGTTTATTGAAAAAGATTATGAAGAGGATAAAATTGCCCTGATTAAGAAATACTATGAAAATGGGTACAGGGATGCTACCCTTATAAAGGATTCAGTATATAAATCAGGCCGGAATGCCATTAAGATTGACCTTTATGTTTACGAAGGCAATAAATACTATTACCGTAATATTTCATTTGTAGGAAATACCAAGTTTACTGCCGCCGAACTTAATATGTTGCTTGGAATCCGAAAAGGTGATATATACAACCAGGACCAGTTGGATGCCTCACTCCAGTTCAATCCAAACGGAATCGATTTAATGAGTTTATTCGTTGATGATGGTTACCTGACCTGTACCATTGACCCTATTGAAACCAGTGCTGAAAACGATTCAATCGATCTGCAGATTCGTATTCGCGAAGGCCGGCAAATGACAGTTAACAAAGTTACGGTAGGCGGAAACACGAGAACCAACGATCATGTCATTATCAGGGAGTTGTACTCCAGGCCTGGCCAGCTTTTCAGCCGTTCCGATATTTTAAGGAGCCGTACTTCGCTTACACAGCTAAAATATTTCGACCAGGAGAAAATCGATATACAAACACCAAATATTGATCCGACAAACGGAACAGTGGATGTTGCCTATAAAGTTGAAGAAACCTCGTCCGATCAGCTTGAACTTTCAGGAGGTTGGGGTTACGGTAGGTTAATCGGAACACTGGGTGTTTCGTTTAATAATTTCTCAGCACGCAATTTCTTTCAAAAAGGAGCCTGGAAACCGATTCCCTCTGGCGATGGGCAAAAATTATCATTACGGCTTCAATCCTATGGCAAAGGCTATTTGAGTGCCAGTGCTTCGTTTACTGAGCCTTGGCTTGGTGGGAAAAAGCCTAATCAGTTGAGCGTTTCAACCTATGTATCTGCTTATAACAATGGGGTTGCAAGTACTGATCCATCTTATTATGCTTACAATATCACCGGTTTATCTTTTACTTTTAGCCGCCGGTTGAACTGGCCTGATAACTATTTTAACCTTTCGCAAAGTATTAACTTTCAGCATTACCAGCTTAATAATTATGTTCTGTTTGGCAAACAGCAGGATGGCTTATACCAAAGTTACTCTTATACAATAGCTTTGGGACGTTATTCGACTGATGCGCAAATTTTCCCCCGTACAGGATCGGAACTGAATTTATCACTTGAGCTCACACCTCCCTATTCGTTAATTGCTCCCAAATGGTTTGCAGCAAAAAGTGCCGACGATAAATACAGGATGATTGAGTATAACCAATGGAAAATGAGCGGTGCCTTTTATCAGCAGATTGTGGGCGACCTGGTACTTATGGCTCGTACAAAGGTGGGTTTCCTTGGCAAATACAGCAATGATATTCAGGTCACACCTTTTAACCGTTATTTTATGGGCGGTGATGGGATGTCGGGCAATTCGGCTATCGATGGAAGACAACTTATCGGTTTCAGAGGTTATACAAACGAGAGCATGACTCCTGATGCTGGTGTTACCACCAGGCCTTTGGGAGGAGTGATTTTTAATAAAAGTACACTTGAATTACGATATCCATTGTCGCTCAATCCAAGTTCAACCATTTTCGGGCTTGTTTTTGTTGAAGCCGGTAACGATTGGTCAAAATTCAAGGATTTTAATCCATTCGATGTCCGAAGATCAGCCGGAATAGGGGTCAGGGTTTTCCTGCCTATGTTCGGATTACTTGGCCTTGATTGGGGTTATGGTTTTGATGTAATACCGGGAATGCCCGATGCCAACAAAGGCCAATTCCATTTTTCAATGAATTCTTCAATTGATTAATCTCTTTGGCAGGTTTTTTGCAATCATGATAACTAAAATACAAATTAATCGTATTCTTCATCATTTCAATCCTAATGTGATAATGCTATGAAAAAGCTCTTTTTAGTTGCAACAATCTTTTGCATTTTTAGTTTTGGCGCTTCAGCCCAGAAGTATGCTTTTGTAAATACGGATTACATACTCAATAATATTCCTGAGTATTCCGATGCGCAGACACAACTCGATGATCTTTCGATGCAATGGCAGAAAGAGATAGAAGTGAAATTTGCCGAAATTGACAAGATGTATAAAAGCTATCAGAACGAAGCTGTTTTACTTCCTGAAGATATGAAAAAGAAACGCGAGGATGAAATTGTTGGCAAAGAAAAAGAAGCCAAGGACCTGCAGAAAAAACGTTTCGGAAAAGATGGCGATCTTTTTAAAAAACGGCAGGAACTTATAAAACCGATACAGGACAAAGTTTATAACGCAATAGAGGATATTGCAACGTCCGAAAACTATGCAGTTGTTTTTGACAAAGCCAGCAATGCCACTCTCATTTATACCAATGCGAAATACGATATTAGTGAACAGGTACTTGACAAAATGGGATATACCTATAAACCTCAGCAATCCGTAAAAGATAAAAAATAGAATGCAGTTGCGTGAAGTAAGACCTTTTTTTTATCTTTGCGACGCCTTTAATCCGAAATACTTAAACCCTTATAAATTAAAATGATGAAGAATCTCTTAAAAGTTTTAGCAATTGTAATACTTATTGCTGTTGCAGCAAGCGCCAATGCACAGAAAGCCTCAAAAATCGGACATGTTGACTTTGGTAAATTACTGGAACAGATGCCAGGCCAGGATACAGTTAAAGTTGTTATGGAAAAATATGTTCAGTCACTTCAGGGTGAATTGCAGACTATGCAATCAGAACTGGAAATGAAAGGTGGAGACTATCAGAAAAACGCTGCTACCATGTCGAGTATCATTAAAGCTACCAAAGAAAAAGAAATTACTGACCTTCAGGGACGTATCGAAGCTTTTCAGCAGTCGGCTCAACAGGATATCTCTGCCAAGCAGACTGAGTTGATCACTCCTTTTGTGACTAAAGCAAAACAGGCAATTAAAGATGTAGCCAAAGAAGGAAATTTCGCTTATATTTTGAATGCTGTGGAAGATATTCTTCTGTATTCGGATGGCGGAGAAGATATAATGCCACTGGTTAAGAAAAAACTTGGAATTACACAATAGTACTACTGATTTCACTTTTTTGCATTAACTCCGGCGTTGTCCGGAGTTTTTTTTATTTTAGCAAGTACACGAAATACTCACCTGGAATTTGGTCCTCTTGTCAGGAATTATTTCATTAAATTTCAGTTGAAACCTTTCGTTGAACCAGGTATGGGTTTACAAATGACTCACAATTGGATCAGTTATAGCCAATCCAAGGAGAATACTACTTACTGGTATTTTTACCTGAGGCCAGTTGTTGGTGCTGCCTGGTGGATAAGCGACAAAGTAAGTTTGAACCTATCAGCAGGTTATGCTTTTATCAATTTGTTTGAAGGAAGTCGATTTTAATGGTGTAAACACTGGCGTTAGCTTCATCTTTGGCAATGCAGGTGTAAAAGAATAATAGTTTGCTTTTTCTAAAAATAAAAAAAGCCGGAAATCGTTTAGACTTCTGGCTTATCAATTTTTTAATGCAGTTACTAATTCCTTCGTCCAGTATAAATCATAATATAATATAGCAGCGTGCCCAACGATGCTAATGCTGCCACAACATAGGTATAAGCAGCCCACTTAAGTGCATCCTGTGCTTTGGGTTGTGTTTCGCTGGTAGTAATGCCACTGTTATTCAGCCAAAGCAATGCGCGGCGGCTTGCATCAATTTCAACCGGGAGCGTCACAAAGCTGAAAAGTGTGGTCGCTGCAAATAAAATAATACCTGCCAGCAAGAGCTCCGGGAACCTGTTAACAAGCAAAATGCCGGCAAGCAAAACCCACTGAACCCAATTGGATGCAAAACTTACTGCGGGAACCAGGGCGCTACGTAGTTTCAGGAAAGCATACGCTTCTTCATGTTGAACAGCATGGCCACATTCGTGGGCAGCAACAGCAGCAGCCGAAATGCTTGATTTATAATATACATCCTGGCTAAGGTTCACGGTCTTGGTCTCAGGGTTGTAGTGATCAGTAAGTTGTCCCTGAACCGAGATTACCTGTACATCCATAATGCCATTATCGCGCAGCATTTTTTCAGCTACATCTTTTCCTGTAAAGCCATTGCCAATCGGGATAGCTGAGTATTTGCGAAATTTCGATTTCAATACCTGGCTTACGATCAGGCTGAGAATCATGAAGCCAATAAAAATTATTATGTACATTGTTTTGTTTTTTAAAATCTTAGCACTAAGACTCAAATCTCCTGCCAATCATTTCACTGTGACATTGTGACAGAACTCAGCTACATGAAAAGGGGGTAAATCTGGACTATTTCCAAAGTCCCAAATTCCAAATTCTTGATTCTAATATGGGTAAAACCCTATATCTTTAGTTTTTCCCCTTGGGATTTGAATTTTGAGGCTTGGAATTTCCAATAAGAATGTCACAATTTAGCCCATTTATATCTGAATTATGCTCCCGAGAGTTTTAATTCATCATTATCGTTTATCGGTTCTATATTTTCGTCATGCCAACTGGCATACATGGAATAGCTTTTTGCAATGCGATTTACCGTGCCTTCGAGTAGTGCTTTTTCGATGGATTTGATTTTTGTAGCCGGAACACCAGCATAAACACTTCCTGATTCAACAAGGGTGTTTTGTGAAACTACTGCCCCGGCGGCAATAATGGAGTTGCTTTCAATCACGACTCCATCCATCACAATCGCTCCCATACCAATCAACACATTATCATGAATTGTACACCCATGAATAATTGCCCGATGAGCAATCGAAACATTGTTGCCAATGCTGACCGCGTGCTTTTGATAGGTACAATGAATAACCACACCATCCTGTATGTTCACATTATTGCCGATACGTATAGAGTGCACATCACCACGAACCACGGCATTAAACCAAACGCTGCAATTGTCGCCCATTATAACATCGCCAACAATCGTTGCGTTTTCGGCAATAAAAGTATTTTTTCCGATGGACGGGCTTATTCCTTTTATGGGATAAATGAGAGACATTTTATTTACGATTTACGATTTACGATTTACGATTTATGATTTACGATTTACGATTTACGATTTACGATTTACGATTTACGATTTACGATTTACGATTAAGAGATTGTATTAGTCGTACCTCGTCAATCTACAATCGTACCTACTATTAATCCTCCGGGCTGAAAGCACTTGCTTCATTATCAAAAGGCTTGGGATAATCAATAGAGAAATGGAGTCCACGGCTTTCCTTACGTTCCAGCGCCATTTTTACGATAAGCGTGGCTACTTTAATCAGGTTTCGTACTTCACAGATTTTATCAATGAGTACAGAGTGTTTATAAAGTTCTTCGGTTTCACGTTCCAGCTGGCTGAGACGGTCTGCAGCTCTTTTTAGTCGTAGATTCGATCGTACTATTCCAACATAATTGGTCATAATGCCCTGTAACTCTCTCATGGTCTGTGTGATAAGCACCATTTCTTCGTTCATGACAGTGCCTTCGGCATTCCAGTCCGGGATTTCGTGGCATAAGGGAATATGTTTCAGCTTTCGTGAAGCATCTATGCAAGCACGGTGAGAGTAAACCAATGATTCAAGCAAGGAGTTACTGGCCAGACGGTTAGCTCCATGAAGTCCGGTTGATGAGCATTCACCGGAAGCATATAAGTTTATGATCGAACTACGTCCCCATTCGTCCACTTTTATTCCACCGCAGGTATAATGCGCAGCCGGAACTACCGGTATCATTTCCCTTGTCATATCAATGCCAATACTCAGGCATTTAGCATACACGCCTGGGAAATGGTCAATAAGTTGGTTGCGGTCGAGGTGTTGACAGTCGAGGTAAAGGTGATCATCGCCGCTTATTTTCAGTTCATTGTCAATGGCTCGGGCTACAATATCGCGGGGAGCAAGCGAAAGCCGCTTGTCATATTTATGCATGAATTCGTTGCCGTGGATATCCTTCAATATCCCTCCAAAACCGCGCAACGCCTCGGTGATCAGGAACGAGGGCTTCTCCAACGGATTATACAAAGATGTCGGGTGGAACTGTATGAATTCCATCTTTTCGATGGTTCCCTTGGCACGGTAAACCATGGCTATCCCATCTCCGGTAGCTATAGGAGGATTGGTGGTAGTGGCATACACGTTTCCTGTGCCACCGGTTGCCATCAGCGTAACCTTGGCAAGTATGGTATCAATACTGTTGTTGGTACGATTAAGCACATAAGCGCCGTAGCAGGTTATATCTGGTGTGCGCCGGTTAACATACATGCCCAGGTGATGTTGGGTAATGATTTCAACCGTAAAATGGTCCTCTAGGATTTCAATATTTTTATCTTCACGGGCCCTTGCTAATAATGTTTCCTCAATTTCCAGCCCTGTCTGGTCTTTATGATGCAGAACCCGAAACTCTGAATGTCCGCCCTCTTTTGCAAGGTCGTACATACCGGATGAATTTTTATCAAAGCTTACCCCTTGTTCAATAAGTTCCTTTATCCTTTCAGGTGCTTCAGTAATAGTTATCCTAACCGCTTTTTCATCATTCAGATCATCGCCTGCAATCAACGTATCCTGAATGTGTTTTTCATACGTATCAGGAGTGTACATAACAGTAGCAATTCCACCCTGTGCGTATTTTGTGGCAGTTTCCTCGGCTTTGCTCTTTGCTACAATACAAACTTTTCCATACTTAGCAGCTTTTAAAGCAAAACTCAGTCCGGCAATACCTGTTCCAATAACCAGGAAATCAACTTCTCGTCGCATAATAATTTGAAATAGACTACAAAATTAACAATTAAAGGCCGTCTTTGATTGGCATAGTCGATTATTCATTCTTTTCTGTTAATTTTACTCTTAAATTTTGTAAAAATTATAACTCATTTATCTCATCTTAAGTTTTATGAAAAATATAATGCTATTACTAGCTGTCTTGCTTAGTGTTTCGTGTTATGCTCAGCAAACTCAAAATCTTGATTCGAAGGTCACAAACGTAACTTTATTCCTATCAGGTGCGCAGGTAACTCGCTCTGCACAGGCAATGTTAAAAATAGGTGTTTCGGAGCTAACTTTCACTGGTTTATCTGAAAATATTGATGCCAATACGATCCGGTTAACTGGTGAAGGAAGTTTTACAATAATCTCTGTCAACAGCCGGGTTAATTACCTGAAAACACAGAACACCATCAAAGATGAAGAATTGCTGAAGACAAAAAAGAAACAGCTTGAAATCCAGATAGAGGATATTGTTTCACAACAAGGTGTCCTTGTTACGGAAGAGAATCTTCTGAAGGCAAACCAGAAAATTGGCTCACCTGATAAAGGCACTACCACGATTGAATTAAAATCGGCGGCAGATTTTTTCAGGGTGCGGTTTACTGAACTGGCTGAAAAAAAACTTGAGTTTTCCCGAAAACTTGAATCCTATAAGGATGAATTGGATAAAATAGATTCACAGTTAGGTGAAGCTACCAAGGTAGATGTGAAACCTACCGGGGAAATTATGGTCCAGGTGATGGCAAAGGAACCAGTAAACGCAAAATTTAAAGTAAATTATCTGGTCAGGTCAGCCTCCTGGAAACCTGAATTCGATCTTCGCCTGGACGATATTTCGCAGCCCATGGAACTTTCGCGCAGGGCAAAAATAAGCCAGAACTCCGGCGAAGAATGGAAAGATGTGAAGCTTACTCTTTCAACAGGCAATCCGAATGAGTCAGGAACAGAACCAAGACTTTCGACATGGTTTCTAGGTGGATATTATAGCAATTATTCAAATGGAAGTAATAAAAACAAGTATGAGCCCGATCGCTCAGTAATTGAAAAGCCAAATACAGGATATGCTTTTAACGGGAATGTTACAGGCAGGGTTTATTCCCTTGATGATGGATTAGGCCTTCCTGGTGTTACTGTTTTAATTAAGGGAACTACAAAAGGTGTTATGACAGATTTGAATGGGAAATATACTATTGAAGCTGCATTCGGGAATGAATTACAATATTCTTTCATTGGTATGAAAGCTGTATCCACCAGAATTGATAATCCTGTGATTAATATTGGTATGCAATCAGAATACCTCGCATTGGAAAGCGTAGTTGTAACCGGATATGGAACAGCTCCCAGGAAATCAAAAGCAGAAGCGCCTGTAGCTGCTCAAAATCTTGAAATTGAATCCAACGATCAGCAGCAGGTTCGCTCGGTAAAAGAATATGCAATTTCTATGCCCATGAGTCTGCCTTCGGATGGCAAAGAGTACAACCTTTTAATTGGTGGCGAGACGATAAAAGCTATATATGAGTTTCATAGTACTCCAAAACTTGACAAGGATGCCTTTCTTGTAGCCAGAATCATTAACTGGCAGGACTATGATTTACTTGATGCTACAGCAGGCATTTTCTATGAAGGTACATTTACAGGTAAAACAAGGCTTTCGGCATCCCTGGCTACCGACACACTGGATATTTCGCTGGGACGCGATAAATCTATTATGATAGAGCGGAAGAAGGTGAAGGATTATACAACAAATCAGTTTTTGGGTTCCAATCGCACGGTACAGCGTGCCTGGGAAATAAGCCTGAGAAACAATAAAAAACTACCTGTTACACTTATTGTATTTGATCAATACCCGGTAAGCAAAGAGAAAGATATTGAAGTGGAACTTGTCGATAACGGTGGTGCAAAGGTTGAAAAAGAAACAGGAATGCTGAAGTGGGAAGTTATTCTGGAGCCCGGGCAGGTTAAGAAACTGAATTTTAAATATTCTGTTAAATACCCGAAAGAGAGGATACTTTCGATTGAATAGGAGAATGTTTTAGGTGCCAAGTGCCGAGCAGCGGAACTCGGAACATGGAATCCGGAACTTCAAAATTGGAGGCACTATTTTAAGCCCATAAACCAATGGTTAACAATTGTTAAATCAGTGCTTTATTGATTTGGCGGAAGTAATATTGATTGGTTCGATTCGTTTACAGTTAAACAAATTCAATTTATAATGTCAAATAATTCCACATTCGGTAAAATCAATCAGTGGGCACGTAACTCCATTAGCCTGAAACTTTCGGTTATCGGTCTTTTTGTGCTCATTCTTCTTATCCCGTCGGAGATGGTTCAGTCGCTTATCCGCGAACGCGAAACAACCCGCAACGAGGCAATTTCGGAGATATGGCGCACCTGGGGCGACCGGCAGGTACTTGCCGGACCAGTTGTCAGTGTTCCTGTAGTTACTGTGAAATCATTGCCTAACGGTACTGTTGAAACCAACACGCGTTTTCTTCATTTTCTGCCTGAGAACCTTACCTTTTCGGGTGATGTAGTTCCGGTAATTCGTTACCGGAGTATTTATGAAGTTGTGCTTTATTCAAGCAGCCTCGATGTGAAAGGTAATTTTAAACCATTGGTTCCCAAAGGACTTAATGTGCAGCCGGCAGATATCAAATGGGATAAGGCATATGTTACTTTCGGCATTTCTGATATGAAAGGGGTGAAGGAAAACATTGACCTGGCTTGGAACGATTCAGTTTTCAGAATGCAACCTGGTGTGCCGGTTCATGATATTATTAAAGGTGGTGTAAGTTATCCGGTTGTGGTTGATCCGGTATTGGATAATAAATTCAGTTTCAAACTCCAATTAAATGGAAGCAGGTTATTAGCGTTTTTGCCGTTTGCATCCGAAATGAATGTTAACCTTACATCTTCATGGGCCAATCCTTCTTTTGAAGGCGCTTTTATTCCATCGGATAAGAATATTACTAAACAAGGTTTCACCGCGAAGTGGAAAATACTGGAACTGAACCGCAATTATGGCCAGTTTGGATTTGATGATTTTATCCACAGCGGCGAAGAGAATTCAAATGATATGTTTACAAATGATCGTATTTCACCTGATAATAAAGCAGGAGGTTTTGGTGTAAACCTGATTATGCCGGTTGATCAGTACCAAAGGACGACACGTGCTGCAAAATATGGTGTGCTGTTTGTAATCCTGACATTTGTAACCTTCTTTTTCTTCGAATTGTTGCGTAAAAAATATGTACATCCGTTACAATACCTGATAGTCGGATTTGCGATTATGCTTTTTTACCTGCTATTGCTTTCATTTGCCGAATACTTGCTGTTTGATCTGGCCTATGCCATCTCGGCTGTGGTTGTTACACTTATGGTGATGCTTTATGCCGGTGCGATATTCAGCAACCGGAAATATGGAATTATTGTAGGATTGATCTTGTTTATGTTGTATGCCTATTTCTATACATTGCTGCAACTTCAGTTGTATTCCTTATTATTTGGCTCTATTGGAATGGCTGTTATGCTTTCTGTTATCATGCTGCTTACGCGGAATCTTCATAAAGAAAGGGAGATGGACAATATTGAACCGGAAGAATAAAAATCAATTAATTTAACGAGAAAGCCCTGCCGGAAGTTGAATTCCGACAGGGCTTTCTTATATTCACGGAGCGATTTGGAGTCGTATTCTGATTATTATAATCCTAGCAGTACTTTCACCGGTTCATTTCCTTCGAAAAGCATTTTAACCGGGTTCTCAAGCAATTCCTTTACCATTACAAGGAAACTTACAGACTCTTTGCCATCGATTACACGATGATCGTAGGATAAAGCTACATACATCATAGGAGCTATAACAACCTGACCGTTTACAGCGATAGGTCTTTCGATAATATTATGCATGCCAAGTATGGCGCTTTGCGGTGGATTCAGAATAGGCGTCGACATCATCGAGCCAAAAACGCCGCCATTGGTAATGGTAAAAGTGCCGCCGGTCATTTCTTCAAGCGTGATCTTGTTTTCACGGGCTTTGCCGGCAAGTTCCTTAATCCGGAGTTCGATCTGCGCAAGCGAAAGTGATTCAGCGTTGCGGATTACAGGTACCACAAGCCCTTTGGGAGCGCTAACGGCAATTCCAATATCAGCATATTTATGGAAAATAAGTTCGTCTCCATTGATCATGGCATTTACCTGCGGGAATTTAGCCAAAGCAATAGTTATTGCTTTTGTAAAGAATGACATAAAGCCGATTCCTACGCCATATTGTTCCTTGAATTTTTCGTTGTATTGCTTTTTCAGGCTCATGATCTGGTTCATATTCACCTCGTTGAAGGTGGTGAGCATAGCAGTTTCGTTTTTAACGCTTACTAAACGTTGGGCAAGCTTGATGCGGAGTGTTGACATCTTTTTACTTTCAACTTCACGCGAATTTTCAATAGCAGCCTGTTGAAAAACAGGGGAAGTTGCAACCTGTACTGAACTGGCATTCAGCACATCCTGGCGGGTAATCCTGGTATGGCCTAGTTGTTCGAGGACTTCACGGCCGGTGAGATGCTTCTCCTCCATAATTTTACGTGCAAGCGGAGTGATTTTAACATCAGAATCAACTGAAACCTGGGATGTAATAGTTTTAGATTCTGCTGGTACTGGTTTAACAACTTCCGGCTTTATTTCCGGAACAACTGCCTTAATCCCTTCCGGGGCTTTGGCTTCACTGTCGATTTGTGCAATTACAGTCCCGATGCTCACAGTTTCGCCTTCTTCAATAAGAATGGTAACGGCACCGGCAACTTCAGCATTTACGGTAAGAGTAGCCTTATCGGAATCTATTTCAGCAATTTCAGTATCTTTTGCCACATAGTCGCCATTTTTTACCAGCCAGTTGGCAATCTGAACTTCTGTAATCGATTCGCCCGGGGTAGGAGCTTTAATATCTATAATCATATTTTATTTGTTTTCTTTTGTTCAAATGGCTTTGCCGTTCAAATGCTTCGGCGTTCAAGGTTTAAAAGGCTTCGTCGTTCAAGGTTTAAAAGGCTTCGCCGTTCAAATGCATCGCGTACAAGAGTTCAATTGGCTTCGCCATTCAATAGTTCAATTGTTCATATGTTCACTAATCCCCTTTCTCCGTATCTCAGATAAATTTTTCTGAATCCACAAATATTCACTTTCATCTAACTAAAAATAAACAACTGTATATGAAGCTATTACAAAGACCATTTTTCAACCTTTCTAATAGTAATTTTTACTACGGTTAGTTCCAATTAGCACGATTTGTTGACCGTGTAAGTCTATTCACTATTCACTTTTCACTATTCACTATAACTATGTCTTCCATTCCTTAGGAGCACATAGCATTTTGCAGGTAATATTCCGGTTTTCGCAAGTGCAGTCGCCAAAGGCTTTGTCGATAATTTTAGCCTGTCGGAGAATATGTAGCTTAGACGATCCGGTTGCAGGGCTTCCAGTTTCAGGACGCGCTACCAGTAATAGTTTCACACCTTTAAAATGACGGAGTATAAACGACCATGCACCCATATTGGCAGGCTCTTCCTGTACCCAGGCAAATTTGGTTGCATTAGGATACCTTTTTATAATATCCAAAACCTGTTGCAGTGGGAACGGATACAGTTGTTCAATACGAACAAAGGCAATATTATTATGTTCGCGTTTGCGGCGTTCATCAATCAGGTCGTAATAAACCTTCCCATTACAGAAATTTATACGTGTAACCTCCGAAGGATTGGCAGTATCATCATCAATTACTTCCTGGAATGAACCTTGCGAAAGGGCCGCAACCGGAGAAATACATTCGGGATGTCTCAGCAGGCTCTTTGGTGTAAAAACTATTAACGGTTTGCGGAAATCACGGTGTACCTGTCGTCGAAGCAAGTGGAAAAAGTTGGCTGGAGTAGTGCAATTAGCAACTTGTATGTTATTATCGGCACATTGTTGCAGGAAGCGTTCCATGCGGCCGCTCGAATGTTCGGGGCCCTGGCCTTCGTAACCGTGAGGAAGTAACATTACCAGCGAATTCATTACGCGCCATTTCTCTTCGGCACTCACAATATATTGGTCAATAATAATCTGGGCTCCGTTCATAAAGTCACCAAACTGAGCTTCCCAAATGGTAAGCGAAAAAGGTGAAGCGAGTGAATACCCGTATTCAAAACCCAACACGCCATATTCCGAAAGCGGTGAATTGTAAATCTGGAACGGAGCTTGCTTTTCGCTTATATTTTGCAGAGGGGTGTATTTCTCTTCCGAATCTTCCATAGTCAGCACCGCATGCCGATGCGAAAAAGTACCACGCTCCGAATCCTGCCCGCTCATGCGTACCGGAATCCCTTCTTCAAGTAATGAAGCATATGCAAGCAATTCGCCCATGGCCCAATCCACAGTTCCATTTTCAGTAAACATGGTTCTGCGTTCGTTCATCAGCCTGACAATTTTTTTGAAAAATGGTTTACCGTGAGGAACTTCTGTTATCTTTTGAGTGAGTTCCAGCAGCAGATCGAATTTTACGCTGGTGTCAACAGATTTAAGGAAATCTTCTTCTGTAGCAGGACGCAGTGTGTGCCATGCGTCTTCGAGGAAAGTTATTACCCTTGCTTTTTCATCTTCCTTTGATTCAAGTAATTCCTGCTCCAGTTCTGCCAGGAATGATTTTTCAATGTCAGAGGCTTCTTCAGCAGTGATAGAGCCTTGCTCAACGAGTTTGTTGATATAAATCACATGTGGATCATCATGTTTTTCGATGATCTTATATAAAATAGGTTGTGTAAAACGTGGTTCGTCGCCTTCGTTGTGGCCATATTTCCGGTAGCCAAGTAAATCAATAAAAACATCTTTGTGAAAATGCTGCTGAAATTCAATGGCAAGTTCCATGCAATAAACCACAGCTTCAACATCATCGGCATTTACATGAAAAACAGGACATTGAGTGGTTTTGGCAACATCTGTGCAATAGGTTGAACTCCGGGCATCAAGGTAATTGGTGGTAAATCCTATTTGATTGTTTACGACAAGGTGAATAGTACCACCGGTTGTATAGCCTTTGAGTTCCGACATCTGCAGGGTCTCATAAACCACACCCTGACCGGCTATTGATGCATCACCATGAATCAGGATCGGCACAATATGTTTGGAGTCGCCTTTGTATTCGGTATCAATTTTACTGCGTGTAATACCTTCAACTACAGGGCCAACTGCTTCGAGGTGGGAAGGGTTAGGAGCCAGTGAAAGCTGGATAATTTTTCCATCTGAGGTCGTGCGTTCGGACGAATACCCGAGATGATACTTAACATCTCCCATCAGGTATTCATCTTCCATCTGCTTACCTTCAAATTCATTAAAAATATCCTGGTATGGTTTTCCTAAAGTATTTGCCAGCACATTGAGCCTGCCGCGATGTGGCATCCCAATAATAAATTCGCTGATACCAACTTTGGCTCCTTTGTTAATAATAGCATCGATAGCAGGAATAAGTGATTCGCAGCCTTCGAGTGAAAACCGTTTCTGCCCAATATATTTTTTATGTAAAAACTTTTCGAAAAGTACAGCGCGGCTGAGTTCTTTCAGAATATGCAGTTTCTTTTCACGGCTGAAAACAGGTGTGTTTTGTGTATGCTCCATCCGGGCCATAAGCCATTCGTGAATCTCAGGACGTCGGATATAGGCATATTCAACACCAACGCTTTGACAGTAAGTTTTTTCAAGATGTTCGATAATGTTGCTGAGCGTGGCATCGCCGATACCAATTTCACTACCGGCTTTAAAGACCTGTTCGCGATCCGCTTCTGTAAGACCGAAATTTTCAATATGCAGGGTAGGAGAGTAGGTACGCCGAGCACGCACCGGGTTGGTTTTTGTAAATAAATGGCCGCGTTTTCGATATTCGTTTATCAGGTCGATTACTTTAAACTCATCAGGTTTCATTTCATCCTGTGGCATTTGTTTGCCACTGAATTCGAACCCCTGGAAGAATTGTCGCCAGCCTGTTTCTACGCTTTCAGGATCCTGTTTGTACTGCCGGTATAATTCCTCAATCGTTTCGCTGTCGGCATTACTCAGAAAGGATAACTCATCCATATATGTTTTTTATCAGAAACGTTTATTGATTAAATATGTTCAGTCAAAATTAGCAAAATATTGGCTATTATTGGTAATCAGGGTGCAAGATAAATAGGAATTGTTTTTTTTATGCCGGCCATCGTCATTTATTTTGAATCTTGACATTTCTGGAGCTGTAAATGAACTTCATTTCCGATATATTGTTTGTTTTCCATATAATTTTACATTGGTGTCCGGGTAAAATTCTATTTCGTCCCTTCTATGTTGCAATCCAAAATTTTCTGCATAACCACACAATGGGAATAGATAAATTTCCATTTGAACACTTTTATGATTCTTTTCAAAGAAGCAGGCAAAAGCTGCCCGCTTCCTGTTGAAAAGAGTTTTTTGGTTTCCAATTCAAAAATACAATAAAAACATCCTTCTATCAACGAACAAATATTCTTGTCGCATATCCTTGTTTAATTTCTATTTATGAAAGCAGTAGCCTACGGGAAACGAATATCTTTTCAGAAATCGCAAGGGACGCATAACTGCTATTCAAATTGAAGGGTGTTTAAATTGTATGATTGTCTAAACTGATTTAATTTCATATGTTGTGTTATTTTTCAGTACATATCTTATCCTATTCAAAAGCTTTTTAGCTATTCGTATGATTGCTTTATTCGGTTCCATTCTTCTGCATAAATTGCTGTAAGCTAAAGTCATTGAGGAGTCGTTCCTGATTGCAACCCAGGCGCTTTCAATAAGCACCTCCCTTAAAGGTTTATTACTGCGAGGAGTAATGCCCCTTGTTCTGTCTTTATCACCAGTAGAATTTGTTGATGGGACTAATCCTATGAATGAGCACAAGTGATCCAGATCTTTAAATCTACAAATCTCTTCAATCTCAGTTAGTAAAGTTACTGCCACAATAAATCCAATTCCTGGAATACTTTTCAAGTCTGCAATTGCTTTAGTATATTGGGCATCACCCTTTACAATCCTTTTAATGTCTTTGGTTATGCTTAAAAGTGTTGTTCGTAAATGAATTACAATGTCTAATGTTTTCATCAATACTATATGCCCAAAATCTGTTGTTAGTTTTACAGTTTTCAACCAATTTGTAAAATTATGGGACCAGTATTTTGAAGCACCTGATAGTTCCAGCGGAATTGAAATACCATTCCGATACAAAAATGATTTTACTCTGGCTTTATTGCGGCTGATCTCTTTTACCAACGTCTTTCTATATCTCACTAAACTTCTTAGCTCCTCCATTTCTACTTTTGGAATGTAGATTGCCTGTAGCTGTCCATTTCTGAGTGAATTTGCTATTTTTCTACTATCGCGTTTATCTTCTTTTTGTTTCCTTTCTTTATCCGTTGTAGGAATATCAGCAGGGTTAACTACAATGTTATTAATGCCGTTTTGTTCTAGACTGCGGTGTGTACTGAAGCCAGTAAACCCAGCTTCATAAGCAGAAAAATACTCCCCCCCAGGAAAATGTTTTTCCAAGTAGTGCCTTAATAATGCAGGGCTTGGATCAAGTGAAAAGGTCTTGAAAGATGTTTCTTCCAACATAATTGTGGCTTTCCAGTTTGTTAAATGAACATCAAGTCCAATAAATATTTTGTGTCCACTATAATCTAAATTACTAACTTTACTTTCCATAAGCTTCTGTTTATTAGTTATAAGGTTCTCTCAAAAACTAAATTAACTAATTATACAGAAGCTTTGATTTATTAATTTGCAAACATAAGGCCTACGGGACT
>JBAZWY010000037.1:0-57198 GCA_041660125.1 Lentimicrobiaceae bacterium | reverse complement strand
AGCTTTTTCAACCCGCAGAAAATACTTCTCAAATACACCATGCTTATATCAATCCTTTTACCTAATTTTAATCCAACTTTCGGACTGAGAATTACCTTTGCAAGTGGTTATTAGACAGACTGCCGTTGGGCACAATTTTGCAGAAACCGACTGAGTTCAAAAATCTAACGCAATAAACTGAATAACATGGACAACAACCAGAATCAAATAGCCTTAACAGAATTAGTACGCAAAAATGAAAGTAGGATTAATGTGCTTGAGAAAATCGCGATTCTAACCTTTGCTCTCGGATTTGTATTTTATTATTTGAAGCTACCAAATAATAATATTATCTTAATCATTGGGTCAATCTTGACAGCCATAAGTTACTTTCTCTTTGCATTTAAGATTGTCGAAACTCAAAACATTGAGACAACTGGTCTGCTTAATTCGAAGGGGATGATTAATTTCCTGTACAAATTAA
This sequence comes from Lentimicrobiaceae bacterium, assembly GCA_041660125.1. Taxonomy (GTDB): domain Bacteria; phylum Bacteroidota; class Bacteroidia; order Bacteroidales; family UBA4417; genus UBA4417. Next base: position 56,735 of record JBAZWY010000037.1, on the reverse strand, counting down.
TGTATTTCTCAATATCCATTTCAGCAATAGCTATTCTAGGATTAGTAATATCATTTAATAACACCAACTCTCTTATAATAACTGGTGGTTTAACTTTGTTTATCGTCCTGTTTCTAAGCTTAATAACTAAACTGAATGACCGGACAAGAATTTACAATTCGATTTTTTATATCCGGATTGTAACTTGTCTACTATTATTGACATATTTAGCAATAACAATCAATGGATTTTAATAAAAACTGTGCCCAACAAACGCTATACCAAATGCGGGTTTGCGTGTTCGTTGAAACATTTGAAATCTTTACATACATTTCCCGAAAAATCGGGACAGGTTGTGCTGGCAGACAGTTGAGAAACAATTTATTCCCGCACATGGCATAGCGTCAACCATTGGCGTTAATTATAAAAAAACGAACGAAAATCGACTAGTAAGACATTTTTGAAAATTGTAGTATTTAATAAAAGATAACAATGAAAAAAATCTCTATTATTTTTCTATTTGTACTTATTGTATGTAATCAACAATCATATGCGCAGTGGTCGTGTTGTGATACTATTTCCTTCGAAAAACCTTCCACGAATATTGTAATAGATACGTTGCCCGGTAATTTGTGGCAGATAGGGAAACCTCATAAATCCTTTTTTAATAGTTCCCATTCTGGAACTAATGCAATACTTACTGATACAATTAATAATTATCCGCAAAACGATACTTCTTCTTTTGTATATATTATCCGCAATCCATTTACACAAACATGTAATACTTGTATGGAGTTTTGGCATAAATACGATATGGATACTTTAACAGACAAAGGTATAATTGACGCATCTTACGACGGGGGCAATTCCTGGGTTTTGGTTAATGATACTAATAATTATTCTTATTATTTTTATTGGAGTTCGGATTACCATGAAAGTAATGGCTATTATTCGCAACATAAATTAATTACTTCAGGGCAATCTGATGGTTGGATTCAATCGAAATTTTGCTGGATCTGGCAAATGTTAGTAAAAAAAGCTGATACTATAATTACATCACCTGATAGCCTGATGATCCGTTTCACATTTATTTCCGATTCTATAATTAAAAATAAGGATGGATGGATGATTGATGATATACTCGTAAACGCAGCCGATCCGGGATCTTGTTCAGGCATTAATGAACTATCAAAAGAAAATCATATTTCTGTTTTTCCTAATCCATTAATCAGGCAGTCAACCATACAGACAGATATGTTTTTAAAAAACGCGAAACTGACAATTTATAACTCATTAGGACAACAAACAAAACAAATAAATAATATAACCGGGCAGACTTTTACTTTACAGCGCGACAACTTATCAAGTGGTTTGTATTACCTAATGTTTATCCAGAACAATCACACTATTGCAACTGGCAAACTAATCATCACAGACAACTGACGCGACAAACAAAAGAGAAGCACTGCGTCTAACAAACGTTATAAAAAATCCTCAATCTATGAGAAAAGCATTTATTATTTTGTTTTTATCTTTTTCATTTATTGCAAATTCCCAAGTGTGGATTAGTAAAGGTGCTATATGGCATTATGAATGGTCAAATGTTGGATATGGGGGATTTGAAAGAATTGAATATGTGAAAGATACGGTGATTAACGATAAATTATGTAACAAATTAGTCCCGTTCAAGTATCATTTTGTGGGAACCCAAAACCATGAAATTGTATTGTTAAGAGTAGATACTCTGGAAAGTCGTTTTACTTGTGTTAGTGGTGATACAGTCTTTCAACTTTTAGACGGGAAGTTTTATGTTTTATACAATTTTGGTGCTAAACCCGGAGATTCTTGGGAAATAGGAACTGATACCAACATATTTAAGTGTTCAAAGTCTTTTGTAACTGTTGATAGTATTGGAACTATTCTAATAAACAATAAATCCTACAGATGGATATCTGTGAGTCCCAATCCAAATTCAAGTATGGGATTACGTGGCAAAATCGTTGAGCGATTTGGATCAGTAGATGATTACTTGTTTCCTACTTATTTTAACTGTGATCCTAATGTTGCTATTGATTTTGATTGGCATACTTTCAGTTGTTTTCAGGATGATAGTTTCCCTCTCTATAATGTTACAAATAAGGATTGCGAGTATTTACTAACAATTGGTATTCCTGAAATTGAGCAATCTTTTACAGTTTATCCAATACCGACAAAAGGGAATCTGTACATTTCAAGAGAATCAAACTCAGAGTTATTTATTAGAGTATTTACAATCACAGGGAAAGAGGTTTATTCTAAACACTTAATGACAAATGAAGTAGACTTATCTCTTTTAAAAGATGGAGTATATTTTCTGAGAATAGAAGTCAAAAACAAAAAAACAATTATCAAGAAAATCGTGAAAATAAATAACTAACGCCAACAAACGCTGTAGCAAATGCGGGTTTGCATGTTCGTTGATACATTTGGAATCTTTACATAAATTTCCCGAAAAATCGGGACAGGTCGTGCTGGCAGACAGTTGAGAAACAATTTATTCCCGCACTTGGCATAGCGTCAACCATTGGCCACCATAATAAAAACAAAAACACGAACAATATGAAGAAAGTATTTTTAATTTTAACCATTGGATTGATTTGTTTAAATAATATAGAAGCAAAAAAAATTATTGGTTACTATATATCAAAAACAAACGATACTTTGACAGTGACATTTAATGTTCCAATAAAGTTTTTTTCACAAGAACCTAATTATGAAAGGTTACAATGGAAGATTAAGTATTATGATTCTACTAATCAGAAAAAAATTTTAAAGCCTGATATGGCAAATGAAATTATATTTGATTATGATGGTGAAAAAATCAGAATGCTTTCTCGGCAAAATAATTTAGATTTAATAGGTTCTTTTTTTATAGACAATAATAGTTTGTTTTTACAACTTATTAAAGATGGTAAACTAAAACTGTTTAAGTATTATAAAACGAATAATTCTCCAGGAATGTACAATGCTTCAACAGGTATGACTACTGGTGGTGCCTCTTATACAGTTGAAAAATATATTATGCAAAAAGGTAATGACGCACTTTTTAAAACCCGTTGGTTATCCTTTAGAAAAGATATGGTAAATTATTTGTCTGATTGTCCTGATTTAGCAAAAAAAATTGAAGATAAGATTTACCGAAGTGATGATATTGAACAAATAATTGATGAATATAATAGGTCTTGTAAATAAAAAATTACGGTGGCCAACAAACGCTATAGCAAATGCGGGTTTGCCCCGATTTCATCGGGACAGGCAGTGTTCGTTGAAACATTAGGAATCTTTACATACATTTCCCGAAAAATCGGGACAGGTTCCCGAAAAATCGGGACAAGTTATGCTGGCTGACGGTTGAGCGACAATTTAATCCTGCACTTGGCATAGCGTAATCCGTTGCCACCATGTTAAGCCGATACAACCTTTTTTACTCTTTTCCCCCCTTTAAAAATATAATCCTTGAAATTATAATCTTCAAATAAAACAGGAAATAGCATTTGACCTTCATCAGGATGAAAAATTATTAATCTAAATTGTGTATGAAAAAGGCGATTATACTGATAGGCTTTTTATATTTGGTACTTGTATTTGCTTGCAGAAAAACAGACACTGATAATTTAACTGTTGGATCGGCGGATTCAATTGTTTTTTCAAACATTTCCAAAACCCAACCGTCAGAGCAGAGAGTAGGCATCCCAACTTTATACAATTATTTATACTTTAATTTAGGGGGAGATAACATTAGCGGTTTTAATGCTGCTATTACCCAATATGTTTGTTTAGCATGTAATCAAGGATTTCAGGAAATTCTCACAGATGATTCAGGACTAAATGCCTTACCTTTAGGTGAGAACTTTCTAATTGATGATACTGGTAAATGGAACGAACCCTTAGATTGTAATTTAATCAAATTTGCCGGCAATGGTGAATTGTACATTGGATTCCGATCAGGTCCACCAATAAATTCTGATAATAAAGTTTACAATTACGGATGGGTTAAAGTTGAATTATCTAAAGACAAGAGCAATATAAAAATCATAAGTAGCGCTATTAACATGACACCTGGAAACCCAATCAAATCAGGACAAGTTAAATAAACAACAGAAATTTGACAGTTGAAGGTTATTTCAAACATTTTAGAAAAATATGAATTAGTGCCAAATTTGTTATATGACTAATTTTATTCCTTTGAAGGAAACACTGGTGGTAACAAACGCTATAGCAAATGCGGGTTTGCCCCGATTTCATCGGGACAGGCAGTGTTTGTTGAAACATTTGAAATCTTTGCATACATTTCCTGAAAAATCGGGACAAGTAGTGCTGGCAGACAGTTGAGCAACAATTTAATCCCGCACTTGCCATATCGTAATCCGTTATGGCAAATTTAAATATTCCAAATAGATAGAGCTTTTGAAATTGATTAATCTTATAAATAAAACTTAAACTTGAAATTATGAAAAAGAATCTGCTCATTTTGTTTTTAATATTTCTGATGTTCGGTTGCAAAAAGGATGAAAATGAACCAATTGTAAATATTTCTCTAGAACCGTATATTAAAAATTTAATTTTACCCGACACCAAACCTCCATACAATGGAAACTATTATATTCATGTCGATTTCAGAAATTTAAGCACTTCAGAAAAGAATGAATTGACATTTTCCATAATGAATCAAAACATAACACCATGGTATACCCCATCAGATGCTGGACTTGGAATGTCAATTCAAGGGGTAATTTTTAGTGATTCAGAAACTTCGGAGCAGTTAGAAATATCTTTTTATTTTAATACAAACATCGATAATACCTTTAATATATGTTATGCAAATTACTTTTTTTCCGATCCTTGGAGAAATGTTGCTGGTGCAAATATCCATTATTTCAAGCCAGTTAATAATTCTGATCCAAGTACTAAATATATGTATCTTGGCACAAATTCATCTAAATCTTATTTTGAAATAACATATATTGGATATAATCGACTGAATGGAATTTTCCACACGACATGGAAAGAATGTTGTGGTGGAGGTAACACTTATGATGTTTCCGGAGATTTCTCAATTCCAGATATAAGATATTTTTATAAATAAACTTGCCCCTAATAAATAGGACTTCATGTGGTCGGCACGACCCAGCCCCGCCGAAAAGGCGGGACAGGCTATGAAGTCCACGTTGAACTAAATACCAATGGTGGCGGATTTCCTATGCACTTTACGACTATGGTGTATGTTAAAAACTAGCAAAATGAAGACTAAGATTACTGGTAGAGATTTGAAATTTTTCTTTTTGGGTGTTCTCACAATCATTCTTATTGACTTGGTTTGGGATTGGGATAATAATATCAAAAGTATTAAAGAAGGCTATAATGATGCACGGAAAACTGATGCTGTAAAATAAAGTACTGGCTACAAACGCTATAACAAATGCGGGTTTCGCGTGTTCGTTGAAACATTTGAAATCTTTACATACATTTGTACTGGCAGACAATTAAAAGCAATTTAGTCCCGCACTTGTCAACTCGTCGGCCGTTGGCAACAATGCAAACAAACTGGTAATCTTATTAAATTAATCCTACTGGTAAACGTATAAAAAGACAAAACAAATTATGAAAAATCTAATTTTAGTTTTTACAATTTCAATACTGATTGTTAGTTGTAGTAAAAAAAATGATTCTGTCATAATTCCAGATAATTCCGGCATTATCATAAAAGGTAAAATTTCTGGGAGCCACTATAAAAGTGCCAATATCAAATCGGCTAATGTATTATCACTATCCGATGCTAAAAGAGTTATGGTATACAATAGAAATTACATGACTCTTTCCAATATCGATGATAGCTCTTTTTCTGTTTCGGCGCAGATGGGAACTGGTGTAGCACTGCTTTTTTTGGATGCCAATAATCGATATATTGGAAATCTCTCTTCGAAAGGTTTAAATATGTTTCCACTCGGAAATTTATCAAACGGAGAAAATACAACCATCGATTTGTCAACACTCATGTTGGAAGGAACAAATGTTATTCCTTCACATGACCCACTTGGAAACGAGATTGTGATTTCGACCTCTGAAATCAATAGTCTGAAAGTTGTTGGAGAGTATTACGAATCAATTGCAAAGAATATGGATGCCGATAACGATAGTGTTCCCGATATTCTATCTATGAAACAATTGGTTGTATATTCAACATTTGGTTTTACAAATTGTGGTCGCTGGGGTCACAATGATACAATTCCGGTAATCAATGATAGCAGCGATATTTTTGTAAACTATCAAATAAATATCGATGGTGGAAAAAATCTATCGTACACCGATAATAATATTTCTTTTATTGGACCATCTGGTGAGCCCTATTCCGATATTGTTACAGCGGCACAAAATCATGATGAAGGGGGATTTAATGCATCGATTCGCAGGCCATCATCAAATGTACCGGTTGGTTTTCAACAAGGAGAGATTTTATTGCCCTTTAAAAAGGGTATTTATACTTTATCACTTGATAATAAAAATTATACTTTGAACTATGCAAATATTGATGCTTTTTCAAACCTAGTAATGATAGTGCCAACTTTACACACTAATAAAGAAGGGTTACTTACATCCATTTCATTGGACTATCAACTTATGAACGGAACAGTTTTGGATAATCCATCAAATATGGTGACAAATGTAACAGCTCAAATTGTCAATCAAAAAACAGGACAAGGCTATGATATTTGGAATGGAAGCACAGCAGCTGGCCCAACCTCAAGATTATCAATTGAAACAGGTTTTGGTGCTATTATACCAGGTACTCCAGTAAGTATTTCACCTTTTGATATGGTAGCCCTTTGGTATGAAGATTTGCTAGGAAATTATTATGCAATTATATGGAATAGCAAAAGATGAAGCACAGTTGCCAACACCCCGCTTCCGAACGAATCCTTTCGTGTGGTGGTATAAACTCTCCCTGCCAGTTCATGCGTCTCGGCTCTTTTTTAAAATGTTTTCATATTTTTGAAGAGAAATTAATAGTTCTCAAGTTTATAACTTAATAATACATGGCCAACACCAACCTCTCAAGCGCTAAAAATGCAAAAAACGACGAGTTTTATACACAGTATCACGATATCGAAAAAGAAATCAATGCCTATTTAGATTTCAACCCTGATGTGTTCCGGGATAAAACGGTGCTATTGCCCTGCGATGACCCGGAGTGGAGCAACTTTACCAAGTTTTTTGCTCAAAACTTTGTGCGGTTCGGGCTTAAAAAACTTATCAGTACCAGTTATGCGGCCGAAAGTAAGAACTATAAAATTCCCTATCAGACAGGTTTGACACCAACATTACCGGATTAAAAACGTATTTCAATACGGTACTTGATTGGGTTTCGGGCGTGTTTAAAGATGTGGAAAAAGAGATGTGCGGCTTGGAGTGGGGGCAATTGTACGAAACGTATCACGGCAAAGCGTATGATCCGGCTAAAGTGAGTGAAGAAGTTCTGAAGCTTTACGGTGATCCGTATGTAAAAAACCGTAGAGGTATTTTTGAGTATATCCTTGGCGGTTCAGTAGATACTAAATTGCTTGATGTCAGGGTTTTTGACGAGGCAACCAAGAAATCAGTTTACACCACGCAGACTGCCACAGTTGAAACCAAAGGCGAATCGAACTGCCCGCTTTGTGCCCTTGGACATGATGCCAACAAGAGTAAGATCTGGAAGTTGGCTGAAATGGACGCCGACCATGTAGCGGCATGGAGCAAAGGTGGCGCAACAGAATCAAAGAACTGTCAGATGTTGTGTAAGACACATAACAGGGCAAAAGGGAACAGGTAATAGACCCCCAGTTCACCCCGTTCGCTCGCGTCATATTTTTGGATGCGTGCTGCCCGCTCTAATAACAGAATTACAAATTCTGTATTTCCGTGGAGCGGGATTATTCCGCTTCGCGGAATGAGAACGCTGCGCTAAGTTGCAAATCCCGCTCAGCTAGGCACATGATAGGGCCAAAGGGAACAGGTAATGTCAAACATAGTTAGGGCTTAACGCCAGGTCACACCCTGAAAAAACATCTGATTTGATGAGAATAAAACTAAGGGATGCTGGGAATAGTAAAGCTGAATGTACTTCCTTTTCCTTCTTCGCTCTCAACCCAAATAATGCCATTATGCTTTTCTATAAACTCTTTACAAAGGAACAATCCCAAGCCTGTGCTTAATTCGCCATCAGTACCTTGTCGGTTTATTTGCTCATCGAGATGGAAGAGCGTGTTTTGTATATCTATACTCATACCGATACCTTTATCTTTTATAGCTATTTCTACTCTGTCATTACTTGAATATCTTGCTGAGATAGTAATATTTCCTCCCTTAGGTGTAAATTTCGTAGCATTGGAGAATAAATTGCTAAGTATTGACCTTAGCATTTGGGCATCAGCCAAAACATAAATATCTTTTGGAATATCAAAGGTCACATCAATATCTTTGTTTTCAGCTGTTTGAAACGCTGATGTTAAACTTTCTTCTGCGAATGAAAGTAAACGGAATACTACAGGGTTATAAGGAATTAATCCTTGTTCCATCTGAGACCATTGCAGCAGATTTTCTAAAAGTTTGAAGAGGTTAGTCGCAGAACGCCACATAGTTTCTCCCATCTTTTGAATTTCATCAGTTTCAAGTGAAGACAACTCCATTGCAATAATTTCAGTCAACCCAAGAAATCCATTAAATGGCCCACGAAGGTCATGGGCCATAATTGAAAAGAATTTATCTTTTTGGATATTTAGTTTTTCGAGTTCCTGGTTTTTTAGTCTTAGGTCGGTATCCGCTTGTTTTTGTCTGGTAATATCAGCTGCTGTTACCATGCAATGGTCACCATCTTTAGTAACAATGCCGGTTAAGTTAACATGTATTGGAAATGATTCATCTGTTGAAAGGACTATTTCGCAGGATTCCAGCACAAGACTGCTAAATATTTTCTCACGAAAAAGATTGAAAACTGGTTTTGTGTCATTTGATACAAAAACAGCAAACATTCTGTTAATTAATTGTGAGCGTTCTTTCCGCAGCATGGATGCTCCCATAAAGTTTAGTTCATGTATGTAACCCTCTTTGGAGAGAGTAAAATACCCGATTGGTGCAAAATCGTATAACTCACTATACTTATCAGAAGCGGTTTCTGCCCTTTCAGTTGCCTGTTCAAGTTCTTCCTTCTGAAGTTCCAGTTCTATCTGATGCACCTGAAGCTCATGAATGAGTTTAATCTTATCGAATTCAGAATAAGGGATATTAATGTTTGAATTATTCTTTTTCAATGAATCTTCAGCTTTCTGGCGAAGGGCTTCAGATTTTGATTTTTTATTCTTTTGATCCATGCTGAATTAAATTGTAACAAACGGATAAACAAAGATAGTGAATTAGCAAAAGTTTTGTCAATGAAATCTATGATACATTGTTGAATCATTTTGCGGCAAAACATAAACGGAAGTACCAGCTGTGATTATAAATGATAATGAAAAAGTCAAATTGCGAAGACTCATTTATAATATAAAAGCGTGTTTAGTTATGTTTCAACCTCTTCCAGATCATGACGGGGAATTACAAAAATTGATTTCATTGAAGATTTAACTATTTATTTGTATTCAATATGAATGATTTCATAGTATAAAAGTACAACTCTATCGCAGTGTGTATGTTACATAACTTTTGAAAAAAATTACATTATTCACACATTCAAAATTTGTGGTGTGTGTTTATAGGAGAAACAGAAGATTATAATTCTGATTTAATAAGTTCGTCAGATACAAGCTATTCTTTCGCAAATTTTAACAACTCATCATTAAACTTCCGGGTTTCCTCCAGGAATAAACTGTGCCCGCTGTTTTCGAAAGCAACAATATGCGAATTTGCGATCCCGGCTTTCATCTGCTCAGCCAGGTCGAAAGAACAGATTTTGTCCTTTTTGCCGTGCATAATTAAGGTTGGGATTTTAATTTTCGTGAGATCTTTTCTCAGGTCAGTATCGCGTAAAGCAATCAGACACTGTGCCATTGCAAAGGAAGAGGAACTGATGTTAATTCCGTTTAACCAACCGGCGATGCCTTCGTTCAACGCCGTTTCGGTGGCTGAGAATATTTTTCCAAAATTGGCTAACAGTTTCGGCCTGTCTTTAGAGTTCAAGGCAATTAATTCATCAACAGCACTTTTGGGAAGATTATAAGGAAAATCATCACGTTTTGTCCAAATTGGTGCAGCAGCTCCGAACAAAGCAAGTTTCGAAATAACAGCTCCTTCATCAGTTGCAGCTACCCGGATTGCAATTGCGCCACCCATGGAGAAACCACCCAAAACGGCATCCTTGATTTTTAGCTGGTATAAAATCCTCCTGATATCTGCGGCATGTATATCGTAATCGTACTTTCCGTAAGGCTTATCCGATTTACCAAATCCCCGTAAGGTAATTCCGATTACACGAAAATTATTGTTTATCAGGTCGTTGTATTGATATTCGTACATTTCGTCGCTTAGCGGCCAACCGGGGATCAGCACTATGGGTCTGCCTTCGCCGGCATCTGTAACATGAAGGCGGACATTGGGTTCTACTTCAATGTATTCGGCCCTGGGTATTGTTACAGTAGTTGTTTTTTTAATTATGGTTTCCATTGTTTTGATTATTAAATTATTGTTGTTTAAAAATCCTCAAGTCATTTGAGCAGAACGAGTTTGCAATGCCAGGAAATCCTGAATATTAAATCACACTTTACTTTGGAACACCAAATATTTCCTCTGAATTTATAAGCAGATCGACATACTGGGCTCTTTTGTAAACAAAGGGATCATTCCCGAGCTTGTTTTTCGATAGTTTGCCCCTGAACTCATCAAGGCTTTTATAGTTTTTGCTATCCATCCAGTCAGCCAGTTCTTTCTTGATTTTTTCAATCTGTGGCATGCCATTTTTATATAATGTGCTCACCACCTGAACACAGGTTGATCCGGCTAAAATCAGTTTAATTACATCGGCACCTGAAAATACACCATGACTGCTGCAGATGTCGGCTTTAACGTTTTCAAATAATAAGCCGGCGAATCTCAAAGATTTCTTGTAATCGCCTTCATTACTGAAATTGTATAGTTTAACATGTTTCTCGGTTTTGATGTCAATATCAGGCTGGTAAAACGAATTGAAAAGAACTACTCCGGCAACCCCGGCTTTGTCAAGTTTTTGAATGAAATTCAGGATATTTGAATAGTCGGGACTTAATTTGACGCTAACCGGAATAGATATGTTTTTCCTGATCTCTTTTACAATATTTATCTGATCGTCTTCTATTTGTTTTGCTTCTTTTTTAAAATCCGATGGCGTATGGTAAAAATTCAGCTCGATGGCATCAACCCCGGTTTCGGCTATTAACTTTGCGTAACTAATCCAGGTTTCAGTATTTACGGCATTCAGGCTGGCTATTAGCGGAATAGATAAACTCTCTTTTGCTTTTCGTAAATTGAGCAGATGTTCATCCGGCCCGGCAAATTCCAATTTTGGATGTGTGGTAAGCATTTCCGCGTTCATATCGTTGAATTCGGTGAGTTTTTCATCCATCTGAAACTCTTCGAGTTGCATTTGTTCCTCGAACAACGATTTATATACAATTGCGGCAGCGCCCAGTTCTTCGGCCTTTTTCAGCCTGTCGAGGTCGGTTACCAGGTTTGACGCGCCGATAATTATGGGGTTATCTATTTCGATTCCCATATACTTTGTTTTCAGATTTTTCATTCTTACTGATTTTTGTTATTTAATATCTGTTTCCTCTTTTATTTGCTCTGCCAGTTCGGCATATTCTTTTGAAAGTTCTGTTAATTCGCGTTCAGTTTTCTTTTCCAGATTAATGACCTCATTTTTGGCAGGTTCATGCGATGCCAGCAATTCATTCACTTTTAGATGCAACGCAGTGGAAACCCTGTTGAAGGATTTCTGAATAATAAACAGACTCAGGAAAGCAATTCCGAGTATTACATCTCCAATGCTGGAATGAATATCCTGACTGTAAAACTGTTTGTTTGTGAACCAGTAAATTACCATGCATAATGCAATGATAAAGGTGATTGAATTACCGAGTACAGCAATGGCAACGGTAGCAAGTTTTTCAAAGCCATTTTCAGTATGCCTGTATATGCTTTTCATACTAGTTTTCACAATCAAAAATCTTCTTTCACAATTAGTTTTTTATCAATATTCAATGCAACAAGATGTTTTTCAACAGCTTCCATCATTGGAGGAGGGCCGCATAAATAAACTTGTTTACCAGTATCAGTAATATAATTCCTGAGAAAATCTTCCGTGATTTGCCCATGGGCATATCCCTCAACAATATCATTTGCCAGGATGTTGATGAAATTTGCGCCTAACAACTCTTTGAATTCTTGTTCAAGTATAATATCAGCTTTTGTGTTGTTGGCAAAAATGAGTTTGTTATTACCAATTTTCTGCGTTGACTGCAAATACCTGAAAATGCTGATAAATGGAGTTATGCCAGCACCTCCGGCAATAAAAACGCCTTCCTTTTTGTATGAAATATCGCCAAATACATCATGCAAAACCAATTCGTCGTTCACAGCAAGTTCAATTAATTTATTTGTGACGCTGTTCCTCGAAGGATAGGTCTTGATCGTAAATTCAAGGAAATCGTTTTCGGGCAGACTGGTAAAAGTGAAAGGTCTTTTTTCGTCTTTCCAGCCGTCCTGATTTATGGAAATTTCTGTGGCTTGACCAGGTGTAAAGTTGAAATGTTCAGGTTTCTCAGTAACAATTTGCAGTACATCGTGGGTGATATGCTGAATTGATTTTATTTTAACAACTTGCTCTTTCATGAGAAAAATTATTTTCGGATTATACACAGGTTAACTAAACCATTATATTATAATTCACTACTAAACGACAAAACGAGTTAAAAGATTGAAATCCAAGTAATACCTCACCCCAACCCCTCTCCTTGAGGAGAGGGGCTACATCTCCCGTCAGCTATGCCTTTCAGCAAAATACTGGATTTTTTAGTCGTTCACTCATGATTATAATTATAACAACATATTTCAAATCTGGTTATACCAGATTTGAAAAATCTTTTCACAAAATACAGGTTAATCAGAGTTCTTAACCTTCCGTTTGACTAACCAGGTAATTCTCCATACCCATTTGCTCAATTTGCGCACGTTGTATTTCGGCCCAATCCACGTGGCCTTCTTCCATTTTAAGTATTTTGGTCAGCAGGTCAACGGTGCCCTGATCATCAACTTCACGGGCGAGTTTGATGGCACTGTTATAAGCATGAATAGCATTAAGTTCGTCGCCATTATCGTTACTGATCATTTCCGAAACGGTTTTACCAATCCTTATGGCATTAAGTTTGGAAACGGTAGGAGCACCCTCGAAGAAAATGATTCGCTCAATAAGCCACTCGGCATGGTGCATTTCGTCCATTGCCTGACTACGAATAGCCATGTGAAGCTTTCCATAACCCCAATTTTCGCACATTTCGGAGTGTACCATGTACTGGTTTATGGCAGTAAGTTCATCTGCCAGAAGCGAATTTAAAACGGTAATTAAATCTTTATTTCCTTTCATATAGTAAATTTTTAAGAATTTGGGTGAATGAAATTTGTACAAGCAAAATTGGTTAACTCAGGCAAAGAAACTGTTACAGAATTATTGAAAAGAATTATATAATTCACATATTTTTTTTACTGCACTTCCAACATGAATCATATAGTCCCCAATTATAAAGGAAACATTTAAAATTATAATACCTCACCCAAATGCTTATAATTGGATGTAATAATTTTAAATACTTCATCCATACGCCCGCTTAACATCATTTTCCCCATGTACAAAGCAACACCTTTCATCTGGTCAAATTCCAGTTTGGGAGGCATGGCGAGGGCATTCGGATCTGTCTGGATTGAAACCAATACTGGACCTTCCTGCAGAAATGCTTTTTCTAATCCTGATTTCACATCATCAGGATCATTAATCCCAATACCAGTCATTCCCATTGCTTCCGCTATTTTTACGAAGTCAGGATTCAGCATATCAGTTTCCAGATCAGGAATCCCGGCTACTTCCATTTCCAGTTTCACCATTCCCAACGATCGGTTATTAAAAACAATGATCTTCACGGGTAATTGATATTGCACAATGGTCATAAGATCGCCCAACATCATCGAAATACCTCCGTCGCCGCAGAAGGCAATCACCTGTTGGTCAGGACGGGCAAACGCTGCACCAATGGCCTGTGGCATCGCATTTGCCATTGAACCATGATTGAACGAACCCAGCATTTTGCGCCCGCCTGTTCCATCAATATAGCGTGCAGCCCATACACAAGACATACCGGTATCAACCGTGAAAATGGCATTATTGGCAGCCAGCTCATTAATCACAGAAGCAACAAATTCAGGATGAATTTCATTGGGTTTCCCGGTATCCTTTACATAGGACTGTAAATTCTTTTTTACTTCCTGATAAAATTCCAATTGCTGATCAAGAAAAGTGGCATCTTCCTTTATTTCTAATAGAGGCAGGAGTGCCTGCAAGGTATCTTTTACGTCTCCGCAAAGTCCCAGATCGAGTTTAGCCCTTCGGCCGAGGTTTTCGGGTTTAATGTCAATTTGAACGATTTTGTTCTGATCGGGCATGAAAGGTGTGTATGGAAAATCGGTCCCCAATAATACCAGCACTTCACATTCGTGCATAGCGTGATAGGCCGATGGAATCCCCAGCAATCCGGTGAGACCAACTTCATAGGGATTATCATACTGGATCGCCATCTTGGCTTTATAAGAATATGCCACCGGTGACTTGAGCTTTTCGGCCAGTTGAATAACTTCTTTGTGTGACTCAGCAGCACCCAGTCCGCAGTAAATAGTGACCTTTTTATTCGAGTTTAATAATTCTGCCAGTTGCAATAGCTCATCTTCCGATGGCCTGACAACAGGCTGGTTTCTGTAGAGTAGGGTAGTGGTTTCAGCCGCTACTGCGGGAAGATCGGTAATATCACCAGGTAATCCAAGTACCGCTACGCCTTTTTTATGTACGGCATTTTGGAGAGCTGCCTGTAACATTCGTGGCAATTGTGCAGGTATTGTGGCCACCTGGTTGTAACAACTGCAATCGTCAAAAAGTCTGATGGTGTTTGTTTCCTGAAAAAAACCTGTTCCAAATTCTTTGGTTGGGATGGTAGAAGCAATGGCCAATACGGAAGCCGATGAACGGTGTGCATCATACAACCCGTTTATCAGGTGGACATGCCCGGGGCCGCTGCTGCCTGCACAACATGCCAGGCCGTTTAGCTGAGCCTCTGCTCCTGCAGCATATGCAGCCGTTTCTTCGTGCCGTACATGGATCCATCTGATTTTGCCGTTACGATGAACTGCAGCATTTACATGATTGAGACTATCACCTGTTACTGCATATATCCTTTGGATACCTGCATCAACCAATGTTTCCACCAGTTGGTCCGATATATTTTTACTCATAAATAGGTTTTTATTCAAATGATTTAAAAGATTTGAATTCTAATGTCGGATTTTGAAATCCCGGCATCAGATCAGTCAATCAAGGCTGCTTCTTAAGCTAAATCGATATAATGCATTATTGATTATGTTGTAATGCATCCAACAATTCTTTCGCAGCGGCTTCTGACGAAGCGGGATTTTGTCCGGTAATCAATAAGCCGTCTTTCTTTACATAAACGCCCCAATCAGGCCCACTGCTGTAATGGCCGCCCAGCTTTTTGATTTCGTCTTCCAATAAAAAGGGCACTACTTTGGTTAATTTTACGGCATCCTCTTCCGAATTCGAAAACCCGGTTACTTCTTTGTCTTTTACCAATGGCTCACCATTTGGCGCTTTCACGTTGACCAGAGCTGCCGGTGCATGACATACAAAAGCCACAGGTTTATTGTGTTTATAGAAATTTTCGATTAATGCGATGGATTGTTCATCGGTGGCTAAATCCCATAATGGACCATGGCCTCCCGGATAAAAAACCGCATCATAATCCGCCTCATTTACTTCGCTTAGTTTTACAGTATGAGCCACTTTGTCTATTAATTCATAATCACCATAAAACCTTTTAGTGGCAGCGGTCTGCGCATCAGGCGCTTCACTTTTGGGGTCAACCGGTGGCTGGCCTCCTTTGGGAGATGCTATGGTTAATTCGGCCCCTGCATCAGCCAGCACATAATAAGGTGCGGCGAATTCCTCAATCCAGAAACCGGTTTTTTCGCCGGTATTGCCCAAATCGCTGTGCGATGTCAGGACGATTAATACTTTCATAATTGTATCCATTTTGTTTGGTATTTGATTATTAAATTACTCTTTAAGAATTGCTTTCAATAATTGAATAATCTCATGCATAACACTTTCGAAACACAAAAATGTTAAGAGACTTCTTACACTGCTATATAAGTTCCCCTTAGTTCTGCATGAATAGGACGATGCTTTGTCAGATACTTTCTTATTGTATCTATAATCCGTTCCGACTGGTTTTCCCGATTGTATCCGTATTTCTGAGGAACCCCTTGCATTGTTACGAATGCTGTCGTATAATTCTGGTTGAACTGAACCTCTTCATTGCCTGTAAATAATTTTTGAATCCGGTGGCCTGATTGATTTTCTATCTTAAAATAGACAGAAAGTCCAAGATAACGTTTCACATATCCTCCCATCTGCTGGTAGGGATCACATGAAAACGTCCTTTCGAGATTATCTTCCAACATTTCCCTGATTTCCTCTCCGGTTAATTCCACAGTTGATACAGGTGGATTCATGGGAATAATATTGTAAAGGTCGTTCAAGGTGATTTTCCCCGGAACTATTGGTGCGCCGTAGCGCCAACTATTCGAAAATACCATTTGTGCTCTGGTGCTTTCGAGCAATGCCAGAAGAAGGAAATTGTCCATAATCGTTTCCAGGGTTGTTCCCCGGTTGAGTGCTGTAGCAGTTTCACCGACAACCTCTGAGAGTTGTTTCTTGGAAGGCTTGAGTGCCTGAAATACTAGTTCATCAACTATGGGATCAGGTTGTATTGATGCTTCAACTTCAATCAGCTGATGTTTATAAACTGTAATTTGTCCATTAGCTAACTCCAAATCCAGACGGCCCAAAAAAGAACCATGGCATCCTGATTGTATTAAAATTGTTTTCCCAATGAGAACCGGTTTGTAATGCCGATTATGGGTATGTCCAATGAGACAAACATCTATGCCATGTACTTCAGATAAAAGCTTCATATCCTGAGTGAAACCCAGATGTGAAATCAGGACAATCAAGTCAACTTTTTCCTTAATTCGCAACAAATCAATAATTGGCGGAAGTTCATCTTTACCCAATGTAAAGTATATGCCTTCGCTATACGATAGCGGCATCGTCTTGTCAACAATGTTTGAGGCAATCCCTATAAGTCCAATTCTTAATCCTCCAATCTCTTTAATGGAATATGGCTGATAAATCGGCTTCTTAGTCACTTTATCAAAGATATTATTTGCCAGCATTGGATAGTTAAGTTCAGCAACCCGCTGGCTAAATATCGTTGGACCATAAGCAAATTCCCAATGAGCGGTCATGGCATTAATCCCCAATGAATTTAAGATCGGGATCATAGCCTTTCCTTGTGTGGCGAGGGCAGGATAAGTGCCATGCAAGGTATCACCGCAGTCGCAAAAAAGGCAATTCTCCTGGCTCTCACTCCGAATCTGTTTTACAATTGTGGCGATGCGTGCATAACCTCCAGCCTGGCGGTAAACGGCATGGTCGCCCTGCCAGAACATCTCCTGGTGCAAATCAAAGTAAGCATGAGTGTCATTCATTTGAACGATAGTGAGCGATCTTTTAGTTGCCATTGCTTTTCTCTTTATAAATAAAGGTCTCTTCCAATGAGATATTTTTATACTCAGATGTCATTCTAACTTTTAAATCCATTTTGATATCTACAATATACAATGAATACTCTTGTTTCAATTTCAAATCTAACCGCAAATACGAACTTCAGATGCCTTTTCAATTCCGGTTGCAATTTCTGGTAAGATACCCATCCGTTCGAATATAGGTCGTACAAATGGGCGAACAGAAGGCAACTTTTTATAATAAAATGAAACACCTATAATGCAGATAACCCCTCCTAAGATTAATGTTCCTGATGCGCCTATTAAACCAGCCAAACTTCCACTTAACAGACTTCCGAAGGGAGCCATTCCCATAAATGCCATTGAGTAAAAACTCATTACCCGTCCTCTTTTATTCTCCTCAGTAATTGTCTGAAGCAATGTATTGGTAGAAGCTACATGCAACATCATACCCATTCCTGAGATAATCATAACAATAACAGAGAGCCACAAAACCCTGGACACAGAGAAAACAATCAGCCCCATTCCAAAAATCAGAACCGAAAAGGCAATAAGTTTTCCAAGACCCAATACGCTTTTTTTATTTAACAGATAAATAGCGCCTATTAGCGCACCGGCTCCATAGGCACTCATTAGAAAACCGAAAGTACTTGAATTGCCGTGCAGAAAATCTTTTGCAAAAACCGGTGCAAGAAGGGTTATTGGTGTACCCGCAAGGCTTACAAGTGCCAAAAGTAAAATAAGATATCTAATAGGTTTGAAGCCGAATGTATATGAAAAGCCTTCCTTTATTTCTGTCAGAACACGTGCCGGACTTTGAGTTTTGGGTTTTGAAATGATAATATTCATTCTCAATAATGAGATGATAACCGCCCCGTAGCTTAAACAGTTTATTGCAAAGCACCAGCCATCGCCAACAGTTGCTATCAGGATTCCGGCAATGGATGGCCCTATCAATCTTGCACCATTAACCATTGAAGAATTCAATGCTATGGCGTTGTTCAAATCCTGCTTCTGATTGTCGAGCATGTCTATAACAAATGCCTGACGAATAGGCATGTCAAATGCGTTAATAATTCCAAGAATAATACTAAGCACAATTAAGTGCCAGACTTGGACTATGCCTGCAAATACAATTACGGACAGTACCAACGCTTGAACTAAAGCAAGCGATTGTGTGATAAGTAATATCCGTTTTTTATCCCATCGATCTGCAATAACACCGGCAATAGGGGCTAATATAAAAAGGGGTATCTGTCCTGAAAAACCAACAACTCCCAGCATAAATGCTGAGTTTGTAATCTTATAAACCAGCCACGTTGTGGCAACCATCTGTATAAATGTGCCAATAAGCGATAAGCTTTGTCCGCCTACAAACAGCCTGAAGTTTATGTACTTCAATGTACGAAACATTACACTGAACCTTTTGGAAATGTCCTCAATTTTTTGTGTGTAATGCATTGTCAGTTATGTTACAATTTGTTTACTTCTTTGATTTTGGGTTCTGAACAATTAGCCCGTTTTCATCAAGCGCTTCATAAACAATATCTACCGCGAGACTGAACGCAGGCATACCACCTACAATAGCTGCCGTTTCACAGACACCGTATAAATCGCCTGGAGTAGCGCCCGCCTTCAAAGCACCACGCACGTGTAATCTGGCGGGTTCAACCTCACCAATTGCAACCAACATAGCGAAATGAACCACCTGCTGGATTTTTGCACCCAGAGGATTGTTGTGTATCAATATTTCTCGCATGTGTTCTACTGCTTCAATAGATTCCTCTTGCCCGGTCAATTCCGCCAGGGCAAGGCGTCTCTTTATATTCTCCGGTACAAAACCTAAAAGAGACTGGTAACGTTCTGATAATTTCGTATCCATTATGCAATTACTTTTTTAGTTTCCGACCATTCCATATATTCCGGTGCTGTAATATTCATCTGACGCATCAGCAAATCAAGCTGACCAAGATGGTAAGCATGATGGCCAAACATCGCCCATAAAATCCCCATACCTGTGTAATGCCTTCCTGCGAATATTAATTCCTTTTCGAGATTTCCATCAGTTAAGCCTGATAATAATTGCTTGTTATCTTCAAGTGCTATACGATAAGATTCCATCAATTCTGTACCATCGGGCACTTTATCAAGCAATGCGGTGTTGCCAGGTATAGGAATGGTTGAACCAACTGGCAATGAATTAACTGAGTTTATCCAGTGCCGCCCAGTAATAATGAGATGCTTTACAAGTGCACTAACAGTTATTTTATTTACACGCGTACCTAGAAAAAGTGCGTCAGAATTGTGTGGAATAGCTTGCCACTGTTCCTGACTTAGCATATTCAGGAAATCTAATGTGTGCATTGTTTGTTGGGCATAGATTGATTTAAAACGTTCAAATTCATTCATGATGTAGCCTCCTTTTTAATTAGTGGTTAACAAATTATGTAAATTCTCTGTTAAATTTCTATGGCCTTATGTATGCCCACCCTTCAGACTGCTTTTTTACTATTTCACTAACTCCGGCGGGCACAACGTTTATTTGAGCCATAAATGAATCGATGGTAAGACCAGCTTGATGCATAGAATTAGCACATACAATAAAGCGAACTCCTTTTGCCATTAATCCTTCGATCTTAGACAGATGCCATCCGGGTTCTTTTAGAAAAGCAATTACTCCTTCCGAATTAGCTACTAATTCAATCGTCACATTGTCTTCGCCTAAGTCGTCTATGAGGTTGGTAATATTGCCTAAAACCAAATCGGCGCGGG
Organism: Lentimicrobiaceae bacterium; assembly: GCA_041660125.1. Lineage (GTDB taxonomy): Bacteria > Bacteroidota > Bacteroidia > Bacteroidales > UBA4417 > UBA4417. Next base: position 36,077 of record JBAZWY010000037.1, on the reverse strand, counting down.
CTTTAACGCTTTCGTCGAGGTGAAACACTACTTTATACTTTTCCATGAAATACGCTTCTCTTTATTATGGGGTTATTGATAGGTAGCCTGACTTTTCAAAATCAACTACAGCGCCGATACCAGAGGTCACAACTCGGCTGAAAGCGAAAATGTCCTCAGGTTTATAGCCCTTTAAGGTCATCGCAACATGACACTCGTACATTTTTACACCGCCTTGTTGCATTTCTTCGATGAGAGCTTTAGACGGATTGCCTTTTGGATGCGACTCTTTCACTTTCACATTATATGCTTCGTCTGTCAACAGGAACTGTGCTCCATCAGCCCTAAACACCATCACAATCTCATAGTCAACTCCTGGTTTCATGCCAAGAGCAGAATACTGATCGTAAAGATTTTTAGTTGCCATAACCTGTTTGTTTATTCCATTCGGCATTGTGCCGTAATTATTAACCTGAACAACTATCTTAATTCCGGTTCGATTGGAAATTTCCAAAGGTGGTTTTGTGTTCTCAGTTGTTTGGGCCACGACATCAGTTTGATTGAATGTTATCAAAATGGCAAACAAGCTGAAGGCTAAAATTGATTTAAAATTTGTAGTTTTCATAAATGTTTTTTTAAAAATTGTTGTTGAAATTTGAATTGGATAAACCTATTTTTCATTACTTCCTGTGAATTATCCATATCAGTGGGAACAACCTTTTCGCTCGATTTCCTACAATTCCAATGGTCTTTAGCGGAGTAATTCTGCCCAAAGGGTCTCTAAAAATAGCACGTACGAAACCCAAGAGGAGAACAACGAGGGTTAATGTCGTTGTTCTCCCGTTTTACGGCTGAATCTGTACGTAACCGTCCTGCATCAGTTGGATTAAACGACTAACAGCTCCTGAGTTAACCTTTACCCCCGACAACAAGTTTTCATTGCCCCACGCATGGCCCTTCATAGAAACAGCACACTCTTCGATCTGCACACCCTGTTTTATCAGTTCAGCTATGAGTCCTTTGTAAGGATTGCCGGTTGTAACTTTACGGTATATATTGTAAGTCTCGTCATTCAAGGTCATATAAGCTGCATCGCCTTGAAAAACACCGATAATCTGTCCTTTGGTTTTCATTTCCTGAAATCGGTTTGCCAAAAGATGCATGTAATTGATACCCACAGGCAGGTCACCAGCAAATGCCAGATGATCCATGTTAAATACAACATTCGCCTTTCCCAGGTCTACTGGAATATCGATAACGATCTTGTGCTCGTCTAGCTTGCTTTTGGTATCAGACGCAATCTGAGACTTTGCTTGTCCGACACAGACAACCAAAAACGATAGGAATAGAATTTTCATCCATTTTTTCTTGTTCATTGTAAACCTCCTTTTTAATAATTAAAGTTGTTTCATATTGATATGTTGGGGGCCAGCCCAAATTTTGACCGCGATGTAACTTTTAGAAATTGTTCATGCCTTGTTGAGCATAGCTTTATTTAATTACATTACTTGTCCATGTTGTACCACTTATATCTGTTAAAGTTAATTGGTAGTTTCCGGGAGGCAGTTCATTCAAAGATTTGTTTTTAATTGAAATCTTTGCTTTTGCCCCTAAAGGTATTATCATACTATGCTTACCAGGCGTTACTTTCGCAACATAGCTATTTACAATGTTTTCCTGGAGAAAATCTGCCAAATCTTCTCCATTTAGTTTAAGAATGCTTTTACCATCTTTGTTTGTTAACTCTATCCCTATTAAAAATGAACCATAAACATCTACACCTTCAACACGAAACACTTGAAATGAAAGTGAATTATCTGATATTTTTGCGTGTTCAATTTCAATCTTAGGTTTTATTGATTTGTTATGTAAATCTCCCCACACACCACCATGAAAATATTGATTGGTATACAAAGTAATAAATAGAATTACAATTGAACCTGTAAACACTATTCTGTGCAACACATTCAATTTAACTGGCAAAACGCCTGATCCTAACCAACTAAACCATTTGTATTGGGTGATTTTATACTGCCTGTTGATAAGGAAATAATCAATAGATAATTTACCGCTACCCGATAAAAAAATGGTAAAGCCGGCAGTAATTCCAAGAATTCCGATTTGCCATTCATCTAAACACGTAGTTCCTAACCAGCCGGAACCTAATAAAATACCCATTGCCAGGCTAAATACACCAATACTCATGATCCTGGTAAATAATCCCAGCATAATAAACAGGCCGACAATTGCTTCTACAACTGTAAATACCGCCATCGCCCACCATAGAATATCGGGAGTGGAAACAAGGTATTCGATAATTGGTTTTATGCCTAATGCGTTAGGTAAGAAATGATTGAATTTTTCACCGATATAGCCAGCTGCCTCCGGGTCTAATTTATTCTCTAAAATTAACCTACGCCAGAAAGCTGAAAAATATGTCCAACCTACAACCAAACGTAGAGATAATGTAAAAAGTCCTGCCATGTTAAATGGCTGAATTAAATTTTGATTATTCATCACTTTTATGTTTTATGTCGTAAATTAAACTTATAAATGCAACTTATGTTCCAGGAGACAATCAACATTTTCAGAACCGATGAGGAAGTAAATACCCCTTCTTTTTTTTGTGAATGAAAGATTTCACTATTTATAACAGGTCTTTTAACTGCCTTATAAATGCATCGGTATTATAACCCGCCAGGCCTTCATGCTTTAATACTACTTTCCCGTCTTTGTTAATAACAACCGTGGTGGGTAAAGTTCCGCTGAAAATTTCATTGGGCACGTCTCCTGAGCGGCTGTATAAAGGAATCGTAAAATGATTTTTTTCAAGATACTTTATCGCTTTTGACTTGTCTTCATCTTCGTTAATAAACAGGAAAACAAACCTGTCATCATTTTGTAGTTTCTTATACAGCAATTCTAAAGAAGGCATTTCTGCCCGGCAAGGCGGACACCAGGATGCCCAAAAATTAATGAATACAACCTTACCTTTTAACCCGGCTGTAGTAGCAGTTATACCTGCTGAATTTGTAAAGGAGAAGGAAGCCGTTTCAGGTAAATTATTTATCTCATTTTTCTTTATTTCTGCTCTAAATAAACCAACTGAAACCAATTGTTGTAATAGAAAGGACTTTGCATCCGGAACGAAAACAATGATAATAAGAAAGCTAATAAGCAAAACGCTTAGCCCTCTTTTTTTTACTGCACTATAAAAAGTTTTAAAACTCATAAATTGTAATGATTTAATTGTTATTAGCTTAAACCTATGGCTGAATTTGCACATAACCTTCCTGCACCAGTTGAATTAACCTGCCCAAGGCACCATTATTGACCTTTACACCAGGCAGCAAGTCTTCATTGCCCCACTGATGATTTTGCATAGAAACCACACACTCTTCGATCTGCACATCCTGTTTTATCAATTCGGCAATGAGTTCTTTGAAAGGATTGCCGGTCGTAACTTTGCGATATACATTGTAAGCCTCGTCATTCAAGGTCATATATGCTGTATCGCCATGAAAGACGCCGATAATCTGTCCTTTGGTTTTCAATTCCTTGAATCGGTTCGCCAAGAGGTGCATGTAGTTGATACCTACAGGAAGGTCACCAGCAAATGCCAGATGATCCATATTGAACACTACATCTGCCTTTTCAAGCACTACTGGAATCTCGACTATAATTTTGTGATCGCCTTTCTTGTCTTTGGTATCAGACGCTAACAGAGACTTGCCTTTGTCCTTGCTCATTGTATTATCTCCTTTCTGATGATAAATGTTGTTTCATTCCTATCTGCACTATGGCTTCTTATACCACAACAAAGGTGTCCCTGAGTTCTGCATGAATAGGACTATGCGCCGTGAGATATTTTTGCATCGCATCAATAATCCGTTCTGACCGGTTTTCACGATTGCGGCCGTATTTCTGAGCGACCCCTTGCGGAGTGACGAATGCCGCGGTGTAATACCGGTCGGGCTGCACCTCTTCATTGCCTGCAAATAGTTTTTGAATACGGTGTCCCGGTGGATTCTCTATCTTGAAGTAGACATTAAGGCCAAGACAGCGCTTGACATAACCTCCCATCTGCTGGTATGGATCGCACGAAAACGTCCTTTCGAGATTCTCCTCCAACATTGTTTTGATTTCTTCTCCTGTCAGCTCTACAGTTGAGACAGGCGGATTCATGGGAATAATGTTGTAAAGGTCATTCAAAGTTATCTTACCCGGAACTATTGGTGCGCCGTAGCGCCAGCCATTCGAAAATGCCAATTGCGCATCGGTGCTTTCGAGTAAAGCCTGAAGGAGTAAGTTGTCCATAGTGGTTTCAAGTGTAGTTCCCCGGTTGAGCGCTGTGGCAGTTTCACCGACAACCTCTGAGAGTTCATTCTTGTAAGGTTCGAGCGCCTTGTTTACCAGTTCTTCTACTAAGGGGTCAGGTTTAATGGTTGCTTCAACTTCAACCAGCTGGTGATGGTAATCTGTGATTTGTCCGTCAACTATTTCCAAATCCAGGCGACCCAAAAATGAACCATGACATCCTGACTGTATGACAATAGTTTTCCCATTAAGAACCGGTTTGTAAAGCCGATTATGAGTATGACCGCTGAGACAAACATCTATGCCTTGAACTTCGGATAAAAGCTTCATATCCTGAGTAAAACCCAGATGTGAAATCAGGACAATCAAGTCAACCTTTTCTTTAATGCGCAGTAAATCAATAATTGGCGGAAGTTCATCTTTACCCAAGCTAAAGTATATCCCTTCGCTGTATGATGGCGGCATAGTCTTGTCCACAATATTCGAGGCGATCCCTATCAGTCCGATACGTAATCCACCAACCTCTTTTACGGTATATGGTTGATAGACTAGTTTTTTTGTTGCTTTATCGTAAACATTGCTTGCCAGCATCGGATAATTTAGCTCAGCAACTCGCTGGTTAAATATCGTTGACCCATATGCAAATTCCCAGTGAGCAGTCATGGCATCAAGCCCCAATGAATTTAAGATAGGGATCATAGCCTGTCCCTGGGTATCCAGAGCAGGATAGGTGCCGTGCAAAGTATCACCGCAATCGCAAAAAAGGCAATTCTCTTGGCTCTCACTCCGAATTTGTTTTACAATTGTGGCGATACGGGCGTAACCTCCGGCCTGGCGGTATTCTGCGTGGTCTCCCTGCCAAAACATCTCCTGGTGGATATCAAAATAAGCATGGGTGTCGTTCATTTGAACGATAGTGAGCGATCTTTTAATTGTCATTGTTTTTCTCCTTATAAATAAAGGTTTCTTCTGATGAGATATTTTTATACTCAGATGTTACCCTAACTTTTTAATCCATTTCGATATCTGCATTATGTACTATGAATCAGATAAATTACAAGAAAGATTCCGACCGCCAGGACTGCCAGAAGAAGCAATATATCGAGTATAGATGAGGGTTGGTAGGTATCTGCGTCTATTTGTCTCTCAACTTTTTTGTACCTGACAAATGCGAGCAAGACCAATAACGTTCCCAGACCAACAAGGAATATTCCAACGATTGACGAATATCCATGAGAAGGAGGCAAAGCATTTCCAATATTAGCTTTTCCCAAGACCAATGACATTTGCTTTATGAACAGCGCAAATTTTTCGACAACAAAACCGAATGCCATTATTCCAATGCTTGTCCTGATCCATGCAAGAAATGTTCGTTCATTCGCCATGTGAACACGGCGATTACGAACTTTTGCTGATTCCTTATCTTCAATTATTTCTGACATATTACTAACCATCCAAGAAATTGAATAGATTGATTAAGGGCGATAGTTTGGGTTTACTTCCGATACCGGTACAGCGATTACCCAATCCCATGAATTACCGAGATAAATGGTGCCCCCAATAATCGCAGGATTCACTATGCCGAAACGGCCTCCGATGTGTTTCTGTCCAATCAGTTTTCCGTCTTTCGGATCAACGGCAAACACCGATGGACCTGTTGACATATAAAGTACTCCTTCATAATAAGTTGCAGGCCCACGCCCGGCTCCTGCCGCTCCTGCATCAGGCACATGCCAGGTCCATAACAATTTGCCTGTCTTTAGTTCATATGCCTGATAGACGCTGTTTACGGGCGTACCTATATAAACAACGTTGTCATGGATCATTGGCATTCCGCCTTTGAAAGCGGGTGGTTTCGGACCTTCCCCCATCAATTGGGTCCATAATACTTTTCCTGTATTAGCATCGTAAGCGCGAATACCTGTATTCATGGTTTCCTTACCGCTACTGTTTTTAACCATGCTAACTGCATCCATAACCACAACCCCGTTAGCGACAACCGGTGAAACGTCGCCCATACCCGTGTTCTCTGCGTTAGGAATGGTACCCTGCCAAAGAACTTTGCCTGTCTTTGCGTCAAAACAGTAAATAAATGCTTTAAGCGACATTGCTGTATACACTTTGCCATCGGAATAAGCAGGGCTAGACATGTTGGCCATACCACCCACTTCATTCTTCCAGATTTCTTTCCCGGTTTTGGCATCCAGCGCATACACCGTACCATCACCTGCAGAAAAGAATATTCTATCTTCTCCAAAAGCAGGGGTAGGCATAGTTCCTCCTTTGGTTAAATAGTACCATACGAGTTCTCCGGTATTCTTATTTAGCGCAAACACTCCGTTGTAGCTAATATCTCCACCACGGATTGCCATTCCGGTTTTCTTATAATCCTGAACATTGGTAAAATTGAAACCAACGCTCCCGGGAGTGACATAGACAAGATTACCAACAACTACGGGATTCCCCATGTATGTATTGCCTATCGGACTTGTCCGCCAAATAAGCTTGCCGGTTTTCGCATTTACCGCATAAATGAAATTGTCGTCACTCTCCGCATAAACAATTCCATCTACAACGCTCACACCCAATGCATTCCCGTAAGACTGAGTTATTGTTGTCAGACTTCCTTTTACGCCATAAGCGCTTTCTGCAAATGCCTTTTCCTCTGACAGAGGCCATGACCTTGCTTCAGCAAATTGCCACGAAACACCTTTTGCCATCCAGTCCGGTGCATCTTTGGCAATGGTGAATGCCGCGTTATGCTGAGCATTGCCATAACTTTGAACCCATTCATGCGGATAGTATGATACGTCATTTCTGTCAGGCATGTTTTCGGGATAATAAACCACATCAAACGGACCACCCTTCAGCATAGGAAGCGGAAAATCATTTTTTACCTGGGCCTGAATATTTTCTGTTGCATTCAGAACCATGAGTACAATTAATATTGCAGACAGTACCTTTATTACTTTACCTGTTTTCATTGCCTTTTCGATTTTTAAGTTTTGGTTATCATTTTATTCTTAAGTCATTTATAATTTTCACTAATCCCCATCGGATTTCTTCCGGCAGGTCACTGAATGGATACATTACAGTTCCCGGATAACCATTTGTTATAATATCAAATGCTCTTTGTGGCGATAAGCTATAAGCAGAAAAGTCCGGAGGTGCAGGCTGAAATCCTTTTGAAAGCGCAGTTAGTTTACCGTCTGTTCCATGGCATTTAGCGCAGGTTTCAGTATAAATTTTCATGGACTGCTGTAAAGCTGAGTCCGAGATTCTAACAGGAAGAGGTCCAGGCAAGCTCAAAACGTGATGCTTTTTATCAAGATAATCAATCAGACTTTCCAGTTTATACTTGTCAAAAACAGTAAAATAAGGCATGGCAGAGCCGGAAATGCCGCTGGTAAGAATTGTATGCAAATATTGACGTGTGGTTCTGGTAGCAGTTATGTCTTCAGGAAGGATGGCAAGATTTTTTGCTTCTGATCCTTTACCGTCCATATTTTCTCCATGGCAGAAAGCGCAACTTTTCCTGTAAATAGTTTCTCCATTATCATAGACGACATTAATTTCGGACTGATATTTTTCAAGGGCTTTATGGTTATAAGGTTGCACCACCTTTTGATATGCCTGAGTATTTGCCTGCAACTTTTTTTCAAATGGCACAAAATTCTTATTCTGAATAAACTGCCGTGTTAAAAGCATCGGAACAAGGATGAGCATTAAAAGAGGTAGTATTGTCCGGATATTTAAAGTTCTCCTTCTATCCATACCGAGATAAATTACCCACAACAATAAAGCTGCTCCAATGACGCCGATAAATACAAAAACATTCGCGACGGAATCAGGCTTTCCCAATAAAGAAGTGTAGAGGATTATGCCCAGGAAAATCTGAAGCAGAATACCACCCACAATCCATTTGAGCAGTGATTTCTTTTCTGTATCATCCCTGGTTGAGAAGAAATAATGAAATGCAGCGCCGAATACAAGAGCTGCACCAAGAACATGTAAGTATCTGAACAGCCATAGAAATGCAAGTGAGTCATGTAATTTATACCCATGATTGATTATTGCGATCCACTTATCGGGATTCTCCGCTGTCACCAAAACAGCAACGAATATGGCCGGAACGGCAAGGAGAGTGAGAAGTGCAATAATTCCAAAGATCAAATGGAGGTCAGGATGGACATTTATTTTATGGCCTAAGGTATCAAATGAGATAAATGCAACTATCAGAAGAATAACAATCAGTATCCAGAGTGGCGCAAACAGATTTACCGCCGTAAAAAAAGGTACAGTATGGCCAACCTGGATTAACAGTAAAGGAGCGATTCCTAAAACTACGGCGAGGCTTTTATGCGCCATGAATATTCTTATGATTCTTTTATCCAATCGCAACTCATTTGTTTTTCCTCCCCACCGGGAATCGAGAAAATAGTAAACAGAAAGTATGGCCGTTCCAATAGTTAAAAGAACGAATACCATATGAAGGGTAAAAAAAGTAAAAAGCAGGCCGTTAAGCCATTCCTCGGAAAGGGGTTTCTCAAGCGGGATGTCATAGAGGTTATTCATTTCTTTTCGTCCTCCTTTATTGGGGCAAAACGCGAAGGCGCTTTTATGGTAATTTTCCCGTTCGCCAGTTGATAAAGAAAGCGTGACATAATCTGCCGTTCCTGATCCGTTCCCGAAAAAGGAGGCATGAAGGGCACCATTTCATGCGTATGATTGAGGATGACAAAAATGCCATCTTCACTTCTGCCTTTAACCGCATCCTGTATGCTGTTAATCCCGCCTATGGTGTGGCAGGCGGAACAGTTGCGGCCAAAAAGAGATGCGCCTTGGTTGATAATATCAGGTTTATCAGTAATTGCATAGTACCAGTAGTCATTTTTCAGCATACTGTCTTTTTCTAAAAAAAGACTTTCGTTCAGTAATACCTGATTGGCGTACATGTAACCTGGCATCAGATAGGGTCCCCGGATAAACTCCCGCACTCTTTCAAATTCCGTTACAAAACCCATACAGAATAAGAGTGCCGGAACGATTAAAATCTTCGAAAAAGAAACAGAACCTTTAATTGCAAGTAGAGCAATCAGGAACAGGATAAATGCACCAATGGCATTAATTGCATAGAAGATTTCGGGCTGCTGAGAAAAACCGGGAGTGAGTATTGAGACAATAGCATGTGTTTTGAATGTTGTTGGAACTACCGCGAAATACCAAAATGTAAATACCACCATTGCTGCGAATGAAACGAAGAAAACCTTTCCGAAAAGGCGAAGCGCCTCTTTCCGGAAAACATTTACATGGTGTGTAATAAGTAGAAATGCCATAGAGAACAAGGCGCCGAGGGCAAATGCCAGGGCTGCTCTTAAAAACAATTGAGGAAGAAAGCTCGGATTGAAAAATGCTGAAAGGAAAATTTTATCCCATGGCCAGCCATCTGAAGTAAGCATAAATCCCAATATTCCGGTAATCAGAAAGGCGGAGGAAACAGATAAAATAATATAGCTTACACCCAGATATATGTGCTGTTTTTTTCGTTCGCCTGACCACTTATCCCAGGTAAAGTAATAAATAAGAAGTACGACTACCTCTAATGTGAAGACTATCCATTCAATAAACCACGGCCAGAAAAATATTCGTAACATTGATCCAATCCCGGTTGGTGCCAGGGCGCTGGTAATAAGCCATATTCCAACGCCGGTAACTGCCCCGATTCCTGTAATGACTATAATGGTAACTTTCAGAAAATTCTTTGCGAAATTTTCCCAGTCTTTTGATGTCTTTCTGAAGCCGAAATACTCGCTTAATACGATAAGTGTTATGGCGCCTATTGCTAGCCCGTGACTGATAATTACATGCAACACGGCATCCAGTGCGATTGTCATGCCGTTGCCTAAATAGGGTACTTCGTAGATCGGGAATTGCATAATCTCTTTCTATTTCTTTTTGGATGCAAAGTGGGGTCTCGGTTGCGCAGAAACAAAGGCCGCCACGTCAAGTGCTTGTTCAGCAGTAAGGTAGGGATTAGTCTTTGGCATATTGTAAAAGGCGAAGGACGCGAGGTTCTCCGACTTGTGCATCCCGGCACCGTCATTGAATGAGGCGCTGCCCCATAAGGGAGGCGCTCTCAAGGTTCCCTCTCCGTCAATGCCATGGCATACAGCGCATTGTCTGGAGAATATCTGTTTTCCATTTCCCGGTTCGGGAGTATGAGCTATTTTGATAAGTTTAATGCCCAACCACGGAATATCCTCATATATCGGCAACCCTTTCGAAATCCATTGATAGTAGGTGACAAGGGCAATCATCTCTTTGCTATCCGACGGGAGAGGTTTCCCATTCATGCTTTTTTCGAAGCAGCTATTGGTGCGGGAAATCAGGTCACTAATTCCATTTGCCTGCTTTCTGTATTCCGGGTATTTTGTTGCTACGCCAACCAGGGAAAGCCCTCCATTTTTGCCACCTTCCGTGATTCCTCCTTTGAAGTGGCAGTCATCACAATCGAGCCTGTTGCCTATATATCCGGCGGCATATTTCCGGGTATCAGTCATGATGTTGTACCCGAGCATTACCGCATACTTTATGTTTTCGGGCGCATCCTGCGACAAAGGGGGATTATAAAAAACGGCGCCCACCGGTTTTGTTTTTGGGGCAGATGTCTCGATTGTCTTGCTGCTGCCGAAAACGATAAATCTGCTGAAGATAAGAGAGAGTGCAGCTCCAATGACAGCAAATATAATTAGCATTATTACTCCAAACCTTATCTCTGACTTTTTCATTGGATATCCTTACTCATTTAACGGGTAAAAAACCATACTTTTTGTAAATAGCCCCGGCTTTTTCGCTTTGTAAAAAATTGAAAAAATCTTTTGCAGCCTCTTGATGGGGGGCACTCTTCATTTTGCCAGCCACATAAGTTCCCACAATGTTATCTTTCGTTGGGATTTCAACCATGTCAATGGGGTTTCCAATCATTTTTTGAAAATATGCCTCCGTGTACCAGACAGGGCCTGCATCAGATTCACCTTTCATAATACGGACCGGAGTCTGCCTGTGGTGGATATGGGTTAAAAAAGTCGTGCCCGCTTTTACTTTCTTGACCATAATCTTTTCTTCAAGCGCTTTCCCACCAACGTTGTTGTAGGCTTTAACAATATTCCCGCCTATCCCTTCCCACTTGGGATTAGGCATACTCACGCGTATTTCCGGCTTTGACAGGTCCTCCAGGGAATAGACCTTTTTAGGATTTCCTTTATAAACCATAATAGCAAGTCGGTTTTTAGCATAAGGAACTGTCTCTTCAAACCAACCTTTTGCCTTCGATTCATTAATCCTTGCCTCCCCGGCGGTAAAAACATCTGGTGTAAGCGTAATTTTCATGTTCCCGATAACCAAAGAACCTTTGTCTATCTGTTCAGCAAGGATTCCAGGTGGTAAAGTCTCTACGAAAATCCTCTGGTATTTTGGATAGACTGCTCGAAAAGAATCGATAAGTTCAGGTACAACCATAAACTGGTTACCGGCGAAAAACACCACCAGATCCGGATTGACGATATCTCCATGAAGGTCCGGCACATTTTCGATTCCAGGTACAGTGAAGTTGAACCCTGCCGGAGGAGTGCACCATGGCGGATCTGTTTTTTGTCCGTAAGCGAAAGAGGTAATTAGCAGTATCATAACCAAAAACCCGAAATTGTTAGCGAAGGTTAAATAAATCCTTGTTTTCATAATAATTTCTCCTCAGAATTAAATTTTCTTAAATCGTTTTATGATCTTACCAAGCCATCAACGCGTATCCCATTAATTGATAGGTTGGAACAACACTAAGCGCAGAAAGCGAAATGGTAATATCTGAGTTTACCCACTCGTGTTTGAAGTTTTCATCTGCCAATGACTGACCGCATACATAAAGCACTACCCCGTTCTTTTTTAAATCGGTCAATAATTTGATATTTGGATTATCCAAACCATATTTCGATTTGAAAATATCATTATTTAATACAATGGGAGTTGAGTTTGCATGGATAACTGCCACAAGTTTCATCTTGTCTGGCATCATACCTGCGGAAGCAAATACATTGATCAGGCGGGCAATATGGTCTAGACCCGGGTTTACTTTATCTTTGCTATTTGCTGCTATTGTAATGTCGAATAGAATTTTATACTCAATAGATTTATCCGGCTGTACCGCTGCATCCGGCAATGGATGAACAGGACCATACCCTTTAATTACCGGGTATTCCCACTGTTGTGCATAAGAATTTTTTGAACAAACAATTAGTAACAAAATGACAAAAAACATTTTAATTAAATTTTTCATAACATTTCTCCTTTAGTTTTGAACATAACGTTAATTTTTATCACTATTAGATGTTGAACCTGCCCAATCGCCAGTACTGATTTGCAGCCGGGTATCAAACTTGTGTTACTTCGGCTTCCCGACCATGTCTATTGGCTTGCCCTGAAGCCCAATTAGAGTGCAATTCGTGATCTGGTCTTAGAAAGTAATCACTTTGTTGACCTTGGGCTGAAGCGTGGGAAGATTGCTGCGGCATAGGCGGATTATAAGAAATTGTGTCGTTCTGTTTGGTTTTGGGTGCAGTTGTCTCACTTGACTGGCTACTGCTGAAGTCGATAAATCTGCCGAAAATAAGAGAAACAGCAGATCCAATGATAGCGAATACAATTACCACCATTACCACAAACCATAGCTCTGATTTTTTCATAGCAATTCCTCTCTTCTTCAGTGACTAAAAGTCAATTTTCACAATGCACCTTGATTGATTTATTAGTCCAAATAGTTTAAACTACTTTTTTACAGGTGGTTTTTTTACCTGTTCGATGGATAATTTTTTAGTGCAGAAGAACCAATCATAGCAAGTTATATTCTTATCTCTATTTTCCATACGTTCTTTTGCAGCCCCGCACGAAGATGCTGTTGAAACGATTACATCATCGCCGGGATTCCAATTGGCCGGAGTAGCAACGCCATAGGCGTCAGCTGTTTGAAGAGCGATTATTACCCTTTTCAATTCGTCAAAGTTCCTGCCTAATGAAAGCGGATAATAAATAATGGCTCGTATGGTTCCTGTGGGATCGACAAAGAAAACGGCTCTTACTGCTTTGGTGTTACTTTCGCCAGGTTGTATCATTCCGTATTTTTGGGCTATTTCCATTGTAATATCTTCGATCAATGGAAATGTAACATCCACATTTTTCATGCCTTTGAACTCAATTTTCTCTTTAATAGTGCGCAACCAGGCTATGTGGCTGTATAATCCGTCAATTGACAAACCTACTAATTGAGTATTTAAGGCTGTAAATTCATCCTGCATACTCGCAAACGTCATGAATTCTGATGTGCAAACCGGTGTAAAATCAGCCGGATGGCTGAAAAGAATGATCCATTTTCCTGAATAATCGGTAGGAAAATTAATATTTCCCTGTGTTGTTACCGCTTTAAATTCAGGTGCTTTGTCGCCAATGCGTGGCATGGCAATTATTTCATTTTCCATTTTTTATAATTTTAAGATTGTCGCAATTCAATTGTTCGAATAATTCATTTTAAAGCCTTTTCATATCTCTTGGCTACTTCATCCCAGTTTACAACATTCCAGAATGCCTCAATATAATCTGGTCTTTTGTTCTGGTATTTTAAATAGTAAGCATGTTCCCAAACATCCATTACAAGCAGAGGTGTTCCTTTTTTTTCAGCAAGATCCATCAATGGATTATCCTGATTTGGTGTTGAACTGATAAAGAGTTTGCCTTTATCATCCAAACTTAGCCATGCCCATCCACTACCAAACCTGGTTTTACCGGCATCCGAAAATTGCTTTTTAAACTCATCAAAGGAGGTAAACGATTTTGTAATGGCATCTGATAACTTACCTGTAGGCTGACCTCCCCCATGAGCTTTCATGCCTTCCCAATAAAAGGTGTGGTTGAAATAACCACCACCGTTATTTCTGACTGCCACAGGAAATTTGCTTATATTCCTGAAAATATCCTTAATATCCATAGTTTCCATATCAGTGCCTTTAATGGCATTTATGAAATTGTCATAATAAGTTTTATGGTGTTTGCTGTAATGTATTTCTACGGTAAGTTTATCAATGGATGGCTCAAGGGCATCATAAGGATAAGGCAGCGCTTGAAATTCGAATTTGTTTATTGATTTCATAGTAGATGAAATTTTAGTGGTATTATTTATTATTTGATTTTTAGGTGTCTCGGGTGTTTGTGCCATTGTAGTACAATGAAAACCAAGAAGCCCGACGATGAATATTCCTGCAAGTAAATTTAGTTTACTCATAGTTTGTCCTCCTAATGTTTATCCGGAGGAAGAACCTCCGGGAATTGTTTTTATGAAATTTATTTGGAGCTTAAAAAGGAAGTCAGAAGCTGGAAGATGAAAAATTAGGACTCCCGACTTCTGACTATTTGAACCCTCAGTGTACCAATTCTTAACCTATTTTCTACAATACGCGCATAAATGCAACCAAATTTGCCTTTTCGATGGCTGTAAGATGTAATTCCTGAACCAGGTTGAAGTATTCCACAATATCTTCCAAAGTAAAACATCTTCCATCATGTAAATATGGAGGTGAATCCTTGATGCCTCTTAATGGGAAGGTTTTAATCATACCGTCATGCGCCATCATCATTCCATTAACCATTTCCTGTTTATAGAAACGTTCCGCCTTCAAATTGTGCATGCTGTTGTCGGTAAAATAGGGTGCAGGGTGACATGAAACACACCGGCCTTTGCCATTAAAAATTGCCTCTCCCTGCAATTCGGCCGGCGATGCTTTGGTTTTATCCAACTCACCATATATATTGAGTTTAGGCGCTGGCGGAAAATCTAAAATTGCCATGAATTCGGCCATAAAGTGAACTTGGGAGCCTCGTTCGAGAATGTTAACCCCTTTTTTTGCGGCCATACATTGATCACCGTCAAAGTAGGCTGCCCGTTGTTCAAATTCAGTGAAATCTTCGACGGTTTTCAGTGCCCGTTGTGAACCAAAGAGCCGCTGAATATTTACTCCACGTAAAGATGGTGTTTCGATCCTGTGCCTGAACTCCTGCGGACGGATATCCCCAACCAGGTGATTGGCCCCGTTGGTGTGCCCGTTGGCATGACAATCAAAACAAGTAACACCAAGGCTGGGTCGGTCTGTTCGCCGGTCTTCGGTAGCATTAAACTGTTGTTGCGGAAACTGGGTTACCAATAAGCGTAATCCTTCGAGTTGTTTGGGGTTTAAAAGCCCATTGAAAATTTCGTAATAATTATCGATGGTTATCAATTTGCCTTTCGAAACATCACCCAGATCAGGGCGCGTGGTAAGGTAAATGGGAGGTGCCGGATCGGGAAGAATATGCTCAGGGAGGTCAAAATCCAAGTCGAAGCGAACAAGCCGTGGAAGCAAATTGGTAATCATGGGAGGAAAAAGCATACCTCCCTCGGCATGATCGGCAAATGGAAGGGGTTTGTAAGGGAAAAAGCCCTTCGTTTTAATCTGCTCAGGAGTTAACTTATCTAAATCGGCCCAACTGATGCCTTGAAGTTTGGCAGTTGGTCCAATGGGTAAAGCTTTTCCTCCCGACATTAAACCGTCCGGGGATGTCTTTTTCGCGAGATCGTACCGGGCGTTAAGCATAGCATTGTGTTCTTTGGCACGGTCCGGTTTTACTTTCATGCGATCGGCCTTGATTTGGTCAAACCCTACATCCTGGTTGATAGGGCCATAAGAAGAAACGACTTTCGCTTGCTGAGCGAAAGAGACATCGACATTGATTATTGAAATCAACGAAATGCAGAAACAAATTAGTTTTTTCAATAACTGGTTCATTTTTCAATCCTCCATTTTAAGATTAACACTTTTAAAATCTGTGAGTTAAAAAAAATTGAAATTCAGAAAACTTTTGATCGGTTTTTCTTTTGCGCTTCGTCGCCAGTTTTATGGATGCTGGCCTTTTGTTCCTGATATACTTCAAATATTCTCTTTGGTAAAATAGGTCGGATATCCCTGAAGATTATATCTCTCTTTGTGGCTTACCTGCTGGCCAGGTAGGTTTAAATTATCGTCCTTTTCGTTCATAGGCATTTATACGTTTTGGAAAAACCAAATTAGTCAACAGTAACCGGATAAGTATTATATAATTTTTTAAAATATTTACATAATTCACATGTTTCAACACACATTTTCCTTTTCGAAGGGAGGCATTTGAAAACATAATATATTACCTGAATGCTTCGAAATGAATCAAATAGCCCAATATATTGTGTTCATAGGTAGTTATTTTTTTTATTCTTAATTTCAGAGTACTGATTTCTCACAATAGGATTTGTAATTCCGACGTTAGATCAAGCCATCAAAACCGCTTTTTAGGTTAAAACTATTCAATTCGTTATCGATTTTGCTATAATACCTCTAACAATTCTTTAACAGAGGCTTCTGACGAAGCGGGATTTTGCCCGGTAATCAGTAACCGTCTTTCTTTACATAAACACCCCAATCAGTCCCACTGCTGTAGTGGCCGCCCAACTTTTTGATTTCGTCTTCCAATAAAAAGGGCACTCCCTTGGTTAATTTTACAGCTTCCTCTTCCGAATTCCTCAATCCAGAAACCGGTTTTTTCGCCGGTATTGCCCAAATCGTTGTGCGATGTAAGGACAATTAATACTTTCATAATTGTATCCATTTTTTATGATTATTTAGATATTTGTTAATAAAGGGGGAAGGGCGGTTTTATACTTAAATGGAGAAGAAAATGGTTATCAACAAAGCAAACAAGATTCCTTTTTTTTAGTTGACCTTCTTACAGCGCATTTTAGCTAAATACTGTGTACAAAAAGGCAAATAAAATTATAATGAGCAATGGATTTTTTTTACTTAATTTATTAATTAAGTTACATAATTCACACATTCAAAATGTGTTAAGAAATTGTTGAAGATAACTTACGAAATTTGCATTTGTTGATTTGCCAAACCGACTCAGGAACAGGTTGAACCGAACCAGAGACTCTGCAGAGCAATATATAACAAGGGTTTTGGATATTATTTTATTTTTCTGACTCATTAAATACTTCAGGGTCACCGAAAAGGAAGATGTTGTTTTGTTAGATTCAAAATATAATTCTAAGAAATAGTAAATAATCCCAACAATCCAATCAAATAAACCAGCAATACGATAAAAGAATCAATACCCATCCACAGGATTTGCTTTCGTGGGCGGAACATTAATCCGCAGATATAGATGATGGTAAGCAGTATGGCTAACCCGGTAAGATAAATATCTGTTTTATGCGCTTGCGGCAGAACGGATTTACCGGAAATTGCAGTTGCAACTATAAACAATACTGGCAAAAATGCATTGCCCCCGAAAATATCACTCATCGCCATTTGATAATCCTTCAATTTCATGGAAGCCAAACCTGTTGATACTTCTGGCAGGGAAGTAGCAGCAGCCAGTATAGTAGCACCAAATAATACGCCTGTCATTCCTATTTGTTTGGCAATGGCATCGCCGCTTACTTCTAACCCAACACCTGCAATTAACGTAATCAATGCGCAAATAGAGAAAATCAGAATAACTTTTTGAATACTCGTCCCTTTCTTTATGGCCAAATCATATTTCTTTTTCATACTGTGTCCTCTCTTTTCTTTTTGACTTTCAGGAAGTACACCTAATTTATGCCAGGGCAAATCGGTTCTTGCTTTTCCAATCATGTAAATACCTACCAGCCATACCAATACAATTGCCGCATCAATCGGCGATACCCCCAGATAAATAACAGAAGTACTCAACTGATTGCCAACCACCACTAAGGTCAATACAGTAATTACCATTATTCCTTCCAGCACCAATACCAGTGATGCAGCACGATACGTAAGGGGATCCTGTTTGCCCAACCCAAATACATCCAGGATAACAAGTACTACAGTTTGTATGGCAATTCCGCCGAGAATATTTCCAATGGCAAGTTCCAGGTTGTTTTGTAAAGCCGCACTAACAGTAATGGCAATTTCCGGAAGGTTTGTAACAATTGCCAGCAGAATCATACCGCCTAATGCTTCACCCAAATTAAAATGCGTGGTAAGGATGTCGGCAGTACCGGATAATTTAATTCCGGCAAACCAGATTGCCACCGCACTCACGCCAAATATGAGCAGCAGAACCGGCATTGAAAGTGATGCTATCATAAAATCTATTTTGAGTGAACAAGTAATAAAGCTAAAGAATAATTAATTGAAAAAAGCATTTCAATTTCCTGTCTTTTATAAGGATTTCTTATCTCGCTGTTTTTTAATCTGTTCTTTATGTTGAAGATGGCTTTTAGCTTCAGCAGGGGTTCCCAAAAGTATTGCCAGCCATCGTGTTTTTGCATTCTGTTCAAGGATGATTTTAATGGTCATGGTAATGGGAACTGACAGGAACATACCTACTGTTCCCAGTATAAATCCCCAGAGAAGAAGAGAAAGGAAAACTACCAGTGTCGACAAGCCCAGGCCTTTTCCCATGATCCTGGGTTCGAGGAAGTTTCCAATAACATTGTGGATAAGCATAAATATTGCCAAAGTCCACAGAGCACCACCTAATCCCAATTGTACCAAGGCAAAGAGAACTGTTGGAATAGAGGCTATGATGGAGCCGATATTCGGAATATAATTCATCAGAAATGCTATCAGGGCCCATAAAAGAGGATAGTCAACCCCTATGATCAATAATGCTGTATAGATAAGAATTCCCTCTGATAAACCTATTAAGGTTTTAATCCAAAGGTATTGACGGATACTTTGTATGATGGTTGAAAAATAAGCTATTGATTCATTTGATCCGCTCAGAATTGCTTTTGCTTTAACCGGGAAACTCCCGAATTCCATAAGAATAAATAAAACAATAAGAAAGATCAGGAAAGTATTCCCCATCATATTCAACAGACCATTCAAAGCGCTTGCTGTAAATTCCAGTATTCGTGCCGGCTGAATAAGAGCTGACATCTGATCTTTGGGGATATTTAAACCATGCTCATTTAAAAACTGAATAAATGAATTGATGATCGCTGTAAGGGTCGATACGTATTTTGAAACATTGCCTGAAAAAGATGATATTGTTCCTCCGATCAGGAAGGAAAATCCGGAAAAAAGTAAAATCAATCCCAATACTACAATGATAAGCGCAAGCCATTTGGGCGTTCTCTTTTTCTCAAGCCAGGAAATGGGCTGTGCGCAAATGATACTAATGAAAAGCGCAAGCAGCAAGGGAGTGATTAAAGATTTTGCATAAATCACACCTGCCATAATGATTATTAATGCAGCGACTTTTACAACAGCTGAACCCTCCGTTGATCCAAAATCCGTGTTGTTCATTTCAGAATATTTAAATACGCCCTTTTATCTTTGTTTAAAGTCATTGAACTTGCCAGGAGGTTTGATATATCAGATTAACACTACAAAGATAAAGTAGAAGTTGGTAAATAGTCGGATGATGGCACGGATAGTATGATCTTTACCTTTCTTTTTCATTCCCTTTCATTTCAGTCCGTTCCAGATTGTTAGTACTAATGAATGTTGAGATTACAAAGTTAAGTAGCTTTGATACTGCAAGTGTAATTTGATTTTCGGAAAGAATTAGATTATTCACATGTTCTGCTTTTGTTAAGCAAGAATCACAATTTGTTATTACAAGCGGCATAGAATCCGTCTGTAAAGGCCCGGTTTTAAGGTGTTGAGTTATTGGGCTGTTCCAAAGTATGTTTTATAAGCAGTGTATTTAAGGAATCATAATATGTACCTATATTCTGCATAATCATCTCCTTATCCTTTTCAGTAGGAATTTCTACATGCAGTTCTTTCAAATACATGAACAAGTCATGATATAGATCATTTGTCGTCAGTTTGCCTTCAATTATTTTCGGATTCAAATACTTTTCGTACTCGTTGTCAATATTCAATTTCATATTTTAAGTGAGAGCATTAAAATTCATTTTTTTTAACAAAACTTAAAAATGTAACTGTTTAGTAAACCGATGAAATAAACTTCCTGATCTGGTAATTGAATTCGAAGGGATTCTCCATATTGCTTAAATGACCTGCATGTTCTATGATGTTCAGCTGAGAACCATTTATTTTTTTGTGCATTGATTCTGCCATTTCAGGAGGCGTAATTTTATCTTCCTTCCCAACAAGTATCAGCACAGGTATCTTTATGTCAGATAAAATACCGGAGGTTTCTTTCCGTATTGCCAAAGCATGCAATGAATTGTAAATGGATAGTTTGGATGTGTTCACAATCATTTCTCTTACCGAAGCAATTTCAGTGTCCTTTGAAAGAAGAGATACAGGTGCAAACAGATTTTTTATGCTTTCATGAGCATATTCTTCCAAACCGTTTTTCTTGATGTTTTCTATAGCCACCAATCGATTTTCTCTAACTTCGGGTGTATCGGCAAAACACTGTGTGTCACTCAGTATAAGTGCTTCAAATCGCTCCGGGTAGTTTCCAATAGCATTTAATGCAATGTATCCACCCATGGATAAACCACAAACCACTGCCTTTCTGATTTTAAGGCTATCCATGAATGAGATGAGGTCGTTGGCAAAAAGATCTATTGAAAAATCCTCATTTCCGGGATCAGAGTCCCCATGCCCGCGAATATCATATGCAATAACACGGTATTCATCCCTTAATGCTTCAAGCTGTATATCCCACATGGATTTATTAAGCGGGAAACCATGAATGAAAATTACAACAAGTGCTTCAACTGGACCTTCATCGGAATAACTGACTGATAGATTATTAATAATCGTTGTAACATTGGTTTCTGTTATATTCATAAAATTGCTGGTTTTATTTTTTTAAGATTAATCTGTTAATGATTATTTAAAAGTTCCATTTTCCAAATTATTGTAATTTTCCTGGCCCATGTTGATTTTATGGGAAATTTGGAAATTGAATTATGGGTAATAGTTTTCTATTCCTGTTACAAATACTTTTCTAGCTCGATTAATTCATAAACTTCAAAAAAGACAAAAGACAAAAGGATAAAGACAAAAGGATCAAAACATGATGAAGGCAATCATAAAAATCATCTTTACAAAATAAATTATGAAAATGGTTTGCAACTGCCTGATTTTTATCTTTTTACTTTTATCTTTTATCTTCTGCACGAATAATACAGGCTAAAACGCTTTTTTTGTTTGGATGTAGTTTAAAAACCGGTTAACGGGTATCAGGTTCGCGTACCTTTTCGTTGGTCATGGAAAGAAGGTTGGGAAACTTCCATGTTCCTGATGCCGTTGAGCCAACCTGGCAAACCGGTAAGGACTATTCCAAACTAAAATTAAGTAACCATAAATCAGTTTCTAATAGAACAAAGGTGAGTACATTAACTCCGGAAAGTGTTACATAATTACTTGAAAAGATTACATTATTCACACATTTGCAGTTGAATGTGCTACAGGATTGAATAAGCAGAAATAGTAATCAATTAAATGACGACTTGACAGACAAGTTATTGCAGAACCTGGGATGTGATGGGAATTGTAAGATCTTAAAATACAAACACGCAACAGAAGGGATGACAAAGTGAAGTTGTATAATCAAGCTAAATAAATTGATTGGGTCTGTAAACTCTTTTCGGCAAATACCGAGAATGAGAAAAAATAAGAAAAAAGGTACATGTGTAGATACAACGCTTTGGAGTTACACATCAGAATAAAAACCAAATTAAAAAAAACGCACGCGCTACAAACGCGTGCTAACGGGGATTAGTGAAGGACAAATCAAAACACAAACAGTCATTCTTTTATTCCCGGTTTATTTTACTGGTAATTCAAACGCTTCATCGGAACCCAGGTTTCCTCCGTTATTGTATTTATTTACATCGAATTTAAGGTATCCGAATTCACTTGTAGTTACAACCGGTACTATGATTGCAGCCTGATCGCCGGTTGAGGCTTCTTTCAATGGCAGTTCCCCGATTTCACCAGCTTCAGTCCCGGTAGGGTTGGTGTAATAATTAACATCGAACATGAGATACTGAAATTCGTTAACAGCGGGCTCCAGTGAAGAAATATCAGAAGCATTGTTTTCGGTTACCGGCAATTCTGTTATTTCGTCGCTGGTGCTATAGTCGCTTATGTTGAATTTCAGATAACTGTAGTCAGCTACTATTGCATCGGGCAAAACTTCAGCCTCACCCGGGTTAACGGCATCAGCTTCCGTATATTCAGTTACATCAAATTTCAGGTAGCTGAAATCCTCGGCAGGAACAGCCGGAACGATACTCCCAGCGTCCTTTTTTCTTTCTGGGGTAATTACTACCCCCGGCAGCATGATCGCTCTGTTCACAGTTATGACTGAAATATCTTTTGTTAAAGCTGCATTCATATTGTTGTCATTATTGCGACGGGGTGCTTCTGCAAAAGTTATCAGGAGGCAGAGTGCTGCAAGGCTCGAAATTAAAATTGATGTTTTCATGGCTTTATGTTTTTAACTTGTTAATCTGATCTTGAATTGCGATGTAAAATTACATAATGCATTGACTGTAAAGCAAATGTAATCGATCAGCGGGCAATAAAAAACGATATATCAATCACAGTGCAATACTGTATGTTTGTCGAAAAATTACAGGCATTCATCGATAAAATTCATCCATAGGGTATTAGGATTTGCCCGATCTCTCTCCAGGATTTTTCGACCAGTTGTCCATCAGCTTACAATTATTCAAAACGCATCTTCATTTGGAATACCTGTAAAGGTTTTGTAAATTTGATACTGCCTAAATATGCACACTACTGTTATCTTGTTTTGATTTAATCATGCAAAGGCGGGATAAATAGCAAAAACGGACTTTCAGTAATCATGTTTTCAGGATGTATAAAAAAACTGTTTTAATTCTATTTCTTTTCCTGTATTGCTTTGCCGGCAATGCGCAACAATATTTTTTTTCGGGATATTCCATCAGCGACGGACTTTCACAGAGTGTTGTCAACTGCATTTTCCAGGACTCAAAGGGATACATCTGGTTTGGAACACAAAACGGGCTTAATAAATACAACGGATACACTTTCGAGGTTTTTACATATAACCCCAATGATTCCAATTCTATTTCCAATAACTGGATTATTGGAATTACAGAAGATATAGAAGCGAACCTTTGGATCGCAACCAAAGGAGGACTTGTTAAATATACCAGAAAAGAAAAACGGTTCAGTAAAATAAACTATTCTCCACCATTTGATGCACTGGTTACTGATTGTATATATGATGTGAAATGTACCCGAAACGGGAACATACTTATTAATATGCCCCCGGTTCTTTCGGAATACGATCCGAAAACATTGAAATTCAGACACTTTATCAGCCCTTTTACTTTCGACGGTAGCGCTAAGGACAACAACATCCCATTGCTTGAGGACACAAAAGGTACTATATGGGTAGCTTCCACGAAAGGCCTGGCTGCTTTTAATCCTGTAACAAAAAGCTTCAGTGTTTTCAATCACAATTCCGCTGATCCTACCAGCTTATCCGACGACAATATTACAGCCTTATACCAGGATAAAAAGGGTGAGCTGTGGATCGGAACATCCTCGGGTCTTAATCACCTGAAAGCAGGAGGGACAAGATTCGAACATTACTTTCAGGATAAGCGAAGCGAATTCTCACTCAGCAATAATTTTATCAGGGCAATTCTTGCTGATAAGTCGGGTACCCTTTGGGTTGCGACGGAAGGCGGAGGGCTTAACAGGATGAGCCGAGGAAAGGATAATCGCGTATTTTTCGAACGCTTCTCTGCTGAAAAAAGCGGACTAAACCATAACATTAACCTTTCGCTAGCCATCGATAACTCCGATAACCTCTGGATTGGGACCTTGTCGGGTATCAACAAAACCAATCTTAAAAAGCGGAATTTCAGCTTGTATCGCAAAAGTGATTCTCCATATTCTGTTGATCTGGCCGGTAATGTTATAGCCTCGATTTATGAGGATGAAAACAACGTGATCTGGATTGGGAACTGGGGACAGGGACTGAATCTTTACAACCGGGCAACCGGCGAAGTTGAACATTATTCTTCAAGGCAGGCGGGTAAATATCGCATTCCCAATGATTATATTCATTGCATTTTTGAAGATAAGATGCATACCATCTGGATCGGGACACGTGATGGGTTGTTGGTTTATGAACAACAGGGAAGAAGGTTTGTCCGACCGGAGGAACATTTTAAGCATAAACGTTTTCCTGACTTTCCTGGTCTGAGGATCAACAGGATGATACAGGACCATTTAGGAAATTATTGGATTGCGACCCATGATGGATTATACAAAATGCAACGAAGCGGGTTAAGTCCGGATCATTTTTATGCCGGGGCAATTCCCGGCTTCAGGATAAGCTCAAACCTGGTGTATGCCGTGCTCGAAGACCGTGACGGAGCCATCTGGGTTGGAACTATTAACGGGTTGGATGTCATTGATCCAATCAAAGGAGGTATTACTCATTTCAGGAAAAGCGAAAAGCAAGAAAATTCACTGTCGGATAACTTTATTACTGCTTTATGTGAAGATCAGCACGGTGATATCTGGATCGGCACAAACTCATATGTAAACAGGTATTCGAAGAAAAATGGAACATTCCGATATTATTCGGGTGACCAGGGCTTCCCCAGCAACCTGGTTTACAGTATTCGCGAAGACAAACTCCATTTCCTGTGGTTTGCCACGGGAAATGGATTGTGCCGGTTCGATACAGCCACCAACAAATTCCGCACTTATACGGTGGAAGATGGTTTGCAAAGCCCGGAATTCAACCTGGGAGCTTCATTCAGGAGTGCTGACGGCGAAATGTTTTTCGGTGGAATGAACGGTTTTAATTCGTTTTATCCTGATTCGCTCAGCGACAATCCACACATACCTATAATTGCCATTACTGCTGCCTATAAATTTAATAAGGGTGTCCGCGAATATCTTAACCTGGAACAAGAAGGCCCCATAATTCTTAACCATAGCGAAAATACATTCACCATCGAATTTGCCGCACTGGAGTTTACCAACCCTGCCAAAAACCGCTATGCTTACAAGCTTGAAGGTGCAGATGACGACTGGAATGATATCGGCTCGCGGAATTTTGTTTCTTTTACAAACCTTCCGCCTGGTAATTACACTATGCGTGTAAAAGGCTGTAATAACGACGGACGCTGGAATGAAACCGGGGTAAGCCTTTCCATAATTATTCACCCTCCATGGTGGAAAAGCAAAGTCGCTTATGTAGCTTATTTCCTGTTGGGCATTTTTCTGATATTTCTGTATATCAAAGTCCGGGAACGCAACCACATCAGGGAACTCAAGATACTGGAAGAAAAAGTTAAGGTGAGAACCCAGCTGATAGAAGAACAGAAATCAGAGATATTGAACAAAAATTCAGAACTCAATGAATTGAATACGGCGAAAGATAAATTCTTTTCCATTATAGCCCATGATTTGCGGAATCCGTTTAATGCCATTATCGGGCTTACCGATATTCTGCTTATAAACCTGGATAATGTGGATATTCGAAAGCTACAAAAGACCCTGGAAAATATAAAAGGCTCCTCGCAGCAGGCCCATGAACTTCTCGAAAACTTATTGTTATGGGCCCGATCTCAAACAGGAACGATATCGTTCAGACCTGAAACGATTGACCTTAAGCTGCAAGCGGAAGAAAGTATTGAACTTGTCTCGGTACAGGCAGCCCGTAAGAATATCAGCATTATTGCTGATTTCAATACGCCGGTTTTGATAAGCGGGGATATTAACATGATGAATACGATTTTGCGCAACCTCCTGACCAATGCATTGAAGTTTACCCCCAGAAATGGTGAAGTTCGGGTTGGAATATCACAAAATAATGGTTTTTGCATTTTAAGTATAAAGGATAATGGCATTGGCATACCCGCAGAAAAGTTAAAGCACTTGTTCAGTATCGACACCGCACATAAAACAAAAGGTACTGATCAGGAACCGGGAACGGGATTAGGTTTAATCCTTTGTAAGGAGTTTATTGAAAAACATGGTGGCCGACTGGAAGTCGAAAGTGAAGCCGGGAAAGGAAGTGAGTTCAGGGTAATTATTCCGGGAAACCGGGATGATGGCTTATAGGTCATAATGCTATTAATCAGATTATAATAATTAAGCGATTCGGACACATGCTTTTGCTTTCGACGGGTATTTTACCCTGCTGGCAGATGCAACTTTTCAACTTGCCGGAAATTCAATGCAGTTCATCGATTTGATTATGACTTATAGGTCTGTTTTTCATTATTTTGTGTAACTTTAATTATTGAAAACAACTGCCGAAAAGTTAAAAAGAATGAAACGGAGAAACATTATTCTTATCCATTTACTCTTCTGGTTCTATATCATAAACCAGAGCCTCTTCCCCCTTTACATAGGGCAGCTTGATGAGAAATTGCTGATCAATAACAAGTATGTGATAGATGTTTGCATTTCTACCATTCTGAATATAATCACATTTTACCCTATTTATTTACTGTTTCCACGTTTACTAAAATTCAACAGCAGGATTACAGCTATACTTACCGGGCTGGTATTAATAGCTTTGATCACCGCTTTCCGGGTACCTGCTGAACATTATATCTGGAAACTTTTCATGAGCCAGCCTGGGAAAGAGATGATTTATAGTACAGCTTATATGTGGAATAACCTGCGGATGATAATCATTATTGGGATATACGCAGTTTTGATCCGTTTTATGATTAACTGGTTTGAATCGCAGAAACACAGGGACGAACTCATCAATCGGCAGCAGGCAAGCGAGCTTGCCCTGATGCGTTCACAGATAAATCCGCATTTTCTTTTTAATACGCTCAACAATATCTATTCGCTGGTTTACAGGAAATCGGATGAAGCCCCCGAAGCCGTCATGAAACTATCATCCATCATGAGATATATGCTATATGATTCCGCTGCCCCAATGGTTCCACTCGAAAAGGAGATTGAATACCTGAAAAGTTATATCGAACTGCAGAATCTCCGGATTAAACAAACTGATTTTGTATCGCTCCAGATTGAAGGAAATACCGAGGGCCGGACTATTGCACCCATGCTGCTGATCTCTTTTGTCGAAAATGCATTCAAACACAGCAGTAAAAACCACCCGCCCGGAATCCTTATTCACCTATCTGTTCTGGAGGAACAGGTAAAATTCGAAGTCATCAATTATATGAAGAAAGCAACAAATGGACAGGATGAAAATTCAAGCGGAATAAGCCTGGCCAGCATCAAAAGAAGGCTTGAGCTTATTTATCCCAATAAACATGAGTTATTGATTAGCGAAGATGCAGAAAAATTCAGTATTAACCTTATAATTGAGAATTGACGTTTATTAGCCATTATGTAGAAATTATATAAAGAAGTATTAACTTTGATAAATCATGGCAAACCATTAGCTCATTATTCCCCTAAAATCAAATATTACGTTAATAATTCCCATCTTACCATAATTAAAATTAAAAATTACTAAGATGAAGATCAATTGCATAGCCATAGATGATGAGCCTCTGGCTCTCGATATCATTAGGGATTACTGCGAAAAAGTCCCTTTCATTAACTTGCTTCAAACATTTGATAATGCTATTGAAACGCTGGAATACCTGCGTAACCACCCGGTTGATCTTATTCTCCTGGATATTCAGATGGAGGAGCTTACCGGCATTCAGTTGCTCAATGCTTTGAAGGTGAAGCCGCACGTGATCCTCACAACAGCCTATGATTCCTATGCCCGGCAGGGATTTGACCTGGATGTGACTGATTACCTGCTGAAACCTATTTCTTTTGAACGTTTCCTGAAGGGTTTAAACAAAGTTTACGATCGGATGCAGAATGAAGCCAATATTCCCGCCGCAAAGCAAATAACAACCCATACGACCGAAACGACCGAAAAAGATTATTTTTTCGTGAAAACGGATACGCACATCGAAAAAGTTACTGCATCTGAGGTTTTATATGTTGAAGGAATGGGCGACTATTGGCGGATCGTTACCAAAAACAAGCGTATTATGACATTGATGAATGCCCGTGGTATTGAAGATGTTTTACCGGAACATCAATTCTGCAGGGTTCACAGATCCTATTTTGTGGCTATCGGTAAAATTGAATCTATTGAACGAAAGCATATAAAAATAGCTGATCAGCGCATCCCAATAGGTGATACTTACCAGAAAAATTTCTTCGATATTATTGAAAAGAAAAGGTGATTGTTTTTTTTCTCAAATCCTTCTATCCAACAATTTTTGATTTAAATCCAGGCATCATTGGGCTTTGAGTGATCACCGGCATGGCTTTGCATTTTCAGAGTTTTATTAACCAATTGCCTGTACCTTCGCCGGGTCATCGGTAAACCGTTCATTTCACCCTACGAAATGGCCTAAAACGACGATCAACCTCTGGTCGATTCTTTTTAACGTTTTATAGAATATATTTGATTCACTATCAAGTTGTTATGTACCTTTGTGTCAATATTTATCAACACTAAAAATAAGGAGGACCAAGCAATGAAAAAATTATCTGTATTACTGATACTGGTCATGTCCGTTCTTATGCTGAAAGCCGGGGGCGAAGCTACCAGTTATGTTACCGTCGGTGGTAAAACCATTTTCTGCCAATCAGTGAAATCAGGATTATTGAACATAAACCTGAAAATGAACGATGGAACTATTCTGAAGGTTCCATTAAAAAAAGTGGATGCCTATTCGTGTAAAGGACGTTTGTTCGAAAGGCTCCCCGTAATGTGCAAAGATGCCCCGGCAAATTGTACTGCATTGATGGAATACATTACATCCCGCAATGGGTTCCGTCTTTATAAACATTACGAATATGGGGAATGTGGCAATCTGTGGGATAATACATACAAAAAGGCACATCTCCAGGTGGAGTACTACATTTTTAAGGATGGAAAGTTCTACTTGCCGGTTACTAAGGAAAACGCCGCGAACGTATTGTCATTCTTTGGAATAGAAGTTATCTGAAAATCCTGCCTGGTATTGCAATGGACTGTTAAATAGCAAAATAACTGAACATTTAGACTGTAAGAACGAGAGGTCATTTTCGACCTCTCGTTTGTTTGTGTGTCGAAAAACTAATGAGTTTTACCTGTTGAAATTTTTTTCTCCGCAGGATTTGGATTTAATCCGCTTAAACCAAGCTATTATTGTTATACTTTTATGCTTTAAATACAGAGCTATGGAATATTTAAACAAACAAAAGATAAACACATTTTTCGGTTGCTGCCTGGTACTCGTTCTGACGGTAGGTCTTTTCGTTACACCTGGATGTAAAAAGGAAAGCACGAATGAAGGTCCGGTAAATGAAGTATTGGTTTCGTACCAGAAGATTCTCAATTTCCAGGCTGAAAACATCAAGCAACTGATTGGAGCATTGCAGGGTATATATCCTGATGCAGCTCCCATTGTTAGCAATACGGCCTATGGAGTTGATGTCTATAAAATCACTTATAATACAATTTATAAAGGTGAATCTATTTTAGCTTCCGGGTTGATATGCATGCCTCAATCCCAGGATCCGTTCCCTATCATCAGTTTCCAGAACGGCACCAATACCCTGAAATCAGGTTGCCCCAGTGAGAATCCTACCAATTATTACTACACGCTGATGGAATACATGGCAGGGAACGGTTATATAATAACTTTCCCCGACTACATAGGATTCGGAGCATCGGCACAGTACCTTCACCCATATTATGAAAGGGAAACCACCGACAGGGCTGTGATTGATTTGATCAGGGCATGCCACGAATTGCTAGCTGAAAAAGATATACAAGCAAAATTCAACGGTGATCATTACCTGATGGGATACTCGCAGGGAGGCTGGGCAACACTTTCGGCACTTAAAAACATTGAAACAAACAACAAAACCACTATACCTGTTAAAGCAACTTCATGTGGTGCGGGGGCATACGATATGATGGCCATGTCAACTTATGTGCTGGCACAACAGGTCTTTCCCGGCCCGCTGTACCTACCGTATTTCATCTATTCGCAGCAGGAGTTCGGGGCGCATAATGACCCGCTCAGTAAATTTTTCAACGAACCCTATGCCAGCCGTATCCCGGAACTTTTCAACGGAACTTATTCCAACGACCAGGTGAACGCTCAACTTAATGATACGATTCCTGTACTCCTGAAAAGCAATATGATCACGAATTTCAGCAGCAGTGCTGATTTTGCACAACTAAGGTCGCTGCTGATAAAGAATAGTGTAACGGCATGGGTACCAACCTCAAAAATTAATTTTTACCATGGTTCTGCCGACCTCAATGTTCCTCCTGCACAATCGCTCAATATGTATAACAGTTTCATAGACCTGGGAGTTGGCCAGGATAAAATCCAGCTTATAAGTTTACAGGGAACCGATCATGGATCCAGTTTGCTGCCATGGGGACTTAAAACCATAAATTGGTTTAATGAGCTAAAGAAATAGGTAAAAGAGAGTGATTTTTTTTTAATTTAAGATTCCGCCCGGGGAAATACGCTTCGGGTATAAATATACTTTAGCCGGCAGTAATAGTGGAATTCAATTTAATTTTTTGGAAATTCAAAATAAAGAAATTTTTCACTAAAATAAATGGTAACCAATAATTTTTTGCCAGTAATGAGAAATTCTTTCTCATAATTTTTATCATAATTAAGCCGCCAATTAAAAGATACTTTTGTGTTTTTTGCCGTAGTATCGCAAATAGTTTTTATAGATTCTAAATCATATGTTATAGGGAATTCAGCCTTGAAACAATAAAGATCTTCATCTTCAGAATCGCACAGGATTTTTCCTTTCGCATTTTCAACAATTTTGGTAGAAAAAGCCAGGCATTTTGCATTTTGAGCAAATGCCGTAAGACTAAAAATAGCCAGGATAAAAAATAATGTCCACGTTTTCATAGTTAACTTATATTTAGATATTAAAGATACAAAATTGTGCAGTATATTCAACCTGCAAATAAAAGTTTTTATAAAAGTTACATTTTAACATAACTAGGGTATTTACTTCCTGCCACTGGTTACTTCCAGTCTGTTTAGAGTTAGGACGTGACTAGCGAGAAACCTATAGAAATCAAAACACCACAATAATTACATGATGATAATTGTTGAACATGCTGCAAATGAAGTCATTAACAAATGAACTTGATTGAATTGGTTTCTAGCTCTAATTATGATAGCGGATTTTATACCAGCATGAAAGCAAGCATAGGTCCATAAGAATAGTGGTAAGAAGTAAATAGCCTGGCAACATGATTATAATATGTAGAAATACAATAACATACAACTTTCAGTTTATCGATCTATTGTGTGCTCAGCCGCTATTTGAGTTTATTTGAATGAATCATTAATTAAAAACAATTAACCATCGATAATAAGTCATCAATTAATAATTCTGTTATATTTCTTAGTAATTACAGAATTATTATCTTGGCATTAGTGGTACCTGTATGCGATATCACTTTCACGATGTAAGTGCCCGGGTTGTTCAGTGTGGCAATCTTACTTTTAACTGAGTTGGGCATGTATCGACCCTGGTAAACCAAGATACCAATGGTATTGTAAATTAATATATCGCAGTTTCCGATGTCGGACATGTTGGAGTTGAGGAATACATCTTTCCCGAAAGAGTAGATATAAACCTGTTTAATTGTTTCCGGTTCAATATTCACGTTGATGGATTTGTCAAAGGACAGTTGGAATCGTTCCGTTGCATCATCAGGGCCCGCAAGAAAGGAGTAGGAAGGGCTTTCTTTCAGGTTGATGATGTTACCGGTTTTCAGGTCTTCAAGATATACATTTTTACTGCCTTGAAAACCGCTGATGGTTATTGCAGTGAGAGTATAAATTCCCGTGATGCCACACTTAGTGCTGATATTTACGGTCAGGTTATTGCCAATTTGATTATAGCGGTCGATTGAATAATTGATTCCTGCTTTTACCGAATATATTTCAGGCGCATCGGCGTATAAACTACTGAATTTTTGTGTGCCTTCCAGACCAGAATAATTGGTATTGAAATCAACAAACATCTCATCAAATAATGAATTGGTATTATTAGCGAGTTTCAGTCGGATGCTATTAAAAGCTGTCGGGACTGATTTAAACCACCCTTTACCAGCACTATGTGTACGAATGTCTTTACCAAAAGTGAGAGTAGCCGGATTTTCTGCCGCTTTTACAAAGAATCCCTGCCCCGGTTCTATATATTGGCCTGCATTACCGATTTGACTAGATGAATTACGATACAGATACTGTTCGGAGGCCTCATCCCATACCCAGTAATCATATCCCTGCCCTGAAAAAGCCAAAGCGCCGTTTCGTCCCCATAGTGAATCGCCGTCTGCCAAATCCCAATCTATTGGACATGGGTAGGGATTGCCGACAAGGTTAAATGCACTGCCACTGGAATTATTGAATAGGGTCCTGGTGATCGGACCGCTATTCAGTGTGCCTGAAAACAAATGTGTTTCTGGAGAACCGGTAATCCATCCGCTATTATAAGCGACCAGGTACCCCTTTCCTTGTGAAAACTTCGGAGGGAATGTATTAGATCCATCGCTGAACCCTGCTGTGCTGTTGCCTGCATCAATCGGGCCGTCGTTATAATCTCCGTTATTGTTTTTACGAAGGTTAACCCAATAAAAATCTGCGGAAGGAGAGTTCGGATTAAAATAATAAAAGTACCAATTCCCTGTTGCTGCAAAAACATTCGGACTTGGTGCAGGCGCAAATTGTGGCCAAATATCCTGGCTTACTACGGGTGAAGAAATCAGATGCCAATTCCAATTGTTTGCGATATAACGTTCAACAGTAGCTTCAGCTCCCGAATTTTCAATAATCGAGCCTGTTCCGGTTTCATCGCTCTTAATTACAAGACCTGCAATTCCGGCATTATTCGTGAGAGTGCCGTTAACAGTCAGGCTGCCTGTGGGTGCTATTTCCAGTGTTGCTGAAGCGTTAATAGTAAGATCATTACATACTGCTGAAGCGCTTATTACAGGTTCATTGGTCACAGCGGCGGGGATTATAACGTTCTTTGTAGAAACAGGTACTTCCCCTGACCAGTTGGCGGTATTGTACCAGTCACTGTTGGCAGTTCCTGTCCATGTAGAAGTGTGCGGTGAGCCATAAACCCGGAAATCAGAGATATGAGCTCCAGTGTTGGCCGAATTCTTAGTCATAATGACTTTTAAATACCGTGCTGTAGAAGTTACGTTATAAGTATCTCCTTCATCAGTAGCCCAATTTGTATTTGTCTTCTCAGCAATTTTTATAAAGGTAGAATTATCAGTGCTAGCCCAGATTTCATATTGATAATAGCGGCTACCATCAACATAATTTCGTATAACTACTTTTGCTATATCATAATTGGCACCCAGGTCAACCATCCACCACTGTGGATAAGGAATAGCTTGCCAGTAACTACCATTTGTTCCATCCGCATCATTGGCTTTTGAAGGAGGCTGATACCCGATATCCCCTACATTGTTGGAGCAAGAAGCGGGTTTGTTTAATGCAATGTTAGGTAGTGCCAAAGAAAATGTTGCAGAAATGGTATGATTTGCAGTGATATTACTAAACGTATAGCTTGAAACTGCCCCAACTGAAATGTTGTCAACTTTTACGTCGGATATTTGATAATTATCATCTGGAGTAATAGTATAAACACGGTCAGTACCTTCATTAACTATCACATCACCAAGGGAAGTAATGGTGCCACCAGGCCCCGAACTGGCAGTTATTGTATGAATCACTGGTGGATTTGAGTTGATAAGAGCTGCTATTTCAGCAGATGAAAGTATATAATCATATAATCTTACATCGGAGATTTGTCCTTTAAAAAAAGAAGAAGTTTCCTGGGCCTGTCCGATTACAAATTCAGGAGAACTATAGCTGGAGTATAAAGCCCCGGTTGTGATCTCTTTTTGAAATAATCCATTAATATAAAGTCTTAAACTGCTACCATTGCCAGTCATAAGTATATGAGTCCAACTTCCTGCTGATAATGAAGTATTTGAAGTAATCGTTTGGCTTTGGTTATTATTAAAAATTCGAGCTGTAACTGTGCCATCATTATTCATATAAAAACTGCGATCACATGCATTAGCCGAAGGGTATTCTGTCATTTTTGAAATATCCATTGATTTAAGCTGGTCGGGCATTACCCACATTGCAATGGTAAACGATGAATAATTATTACCCGGCAACGTTAAATAATCATCTACGCCATCAAATATGTAATCACCGGGCTTATCTTGAGTAGGACCCGTTGTTGTGACAGGTGTACCTGGGATTAATATATTCGATTTATCAATACCTTCATCAACAATCTTGATAAATTTGTGGTCACCGGTAGCAACATAATCATCATCCCAGGTCCATAAGTCATTGGTCGGGTCTAAGTAAATCTGTTTAATCCCGGTATAAAGGGTGCCGTTAAAATTTGCTACTGTATAAGTTATACCTGGAGGAACAACAACATCATTATATGTAACACCCCCCTCCATATAAGGTAGAGTAATGGTGCTTCCCAACATCCATACATCTTTTTTATACTTTACTGCTAATTCTCTAACAGCGTTATTTAAAGCCCTATGATGCTGGTGCCCGTATTCCCCCCAGTTATCATGCGTAATGATACGGGATGTACTTATACTGGCAATATAAGGTTCAATCTTGGCTTTAATTTTTTTTATCTCGTTTACAGTAACCTGGTCATTATCCCAAAAAGCAGTGACATGATCATTAGCCAGATAGCTGTAAGTTGTATCATTCCACCAATAATAATCATGTAATTGCTGTTGGGTAATAGTGTCCCAGGGACATATCCAGTTTTCTTCATAATTGATGTTATAATTATTAGCATCTAAATAGGTTTGCTGATTATGAATCATTTTTTTAAAGGCTGGAGTGGTTGGATAAGCTCCTAAAATAAATTTTTCGGTTTTACCCCAGAATGGAAGCATCCAGATAACATCGTCATCCTGGTGCGCAAATATCATAATAGTCCCGCTTTTAGGAATAGTACTGAAATCAACCAATGTCTGGGAATAAGCAGAGAAGTAGATAAATAAACTTAATACTACACAAATATATTTTTTCATTTTTAAATGTTTTAATTTAAGAAATTGAGTCAGTTCTTTTAACTGTAACTAATTTTGTATATTGAATTGACATCCTGTTCTTTAGTGAATTTCAGAATCTGATCTATTAAAACTTTCGAAGAATATTATGAATAGGTCTGACTAAGATGAGCAGGAATTTAATCGAAAAACAAAACAGATCGGGATGTTATATGCCATATTATTGAAATAACGAAATTGTTAAATGCTAAGATTGTACTATAATTATACCAATTGCAAATCAACTTACAAGACGCTAATAAACAGCAACATACACTTTGTTGAATAAAATTGCATGTTAATTATGAGTTCATTTTGGTAAATAATTCCCATTATGAAACCTGTAAAAAGTGTTTAGTTGGCTATTTAATGGAATAATTAGTTAGATCAAGCAATAACACGCTTTCTCTAATTATCCATCATTAATTTGATATAAACTTAATCAGCCTTTTAAACGTGCCCATTAAATTTCAATACTCCGTTAAATTTTAAGCAGCAATTTTACCATAATCCAGTAGTTCTTTGACAAGTTTTTGATTTTTAGCAGAGTTAGGGTTAATAGCAAACACGCACATAAATCGTTCTATCATCAAAGT
>JBAZWY010000036.1:0-57550 GCA_041660125.1 Lentimicrobiaceae bacterium | reverse complement strand
CCCACGGCCATTGTTGCCACTCCTGCCAATGCCACTTGCGGGCTGAGCAACGGATCCATTACCCTGGGTGCCGTCACCGGTGGCACTCCACCCTATACCTATTCGGTAGATGCTTCTGCATTTACCGGTTTAACATACTATTCCGGATTGGCTGCAGGACCATATAACGTCCAGGTCAGTGATGCCAACGGTTGTATTTTCTCAACAATCGTTTCCATAAGTAATGCAAGCGGGCCTACGGCTATTGCTACCACACCCACCATTACAAGTTGTGGGCAGAGCAACGGCACTATCATCCTTGGAGCCGTCACCGGAGGTACTCCTCCATTTACCTATTCTTTAGATGCTTCAGCATTTACCGCTTCAACATACTACTCTTCTCTTGCAGCAGGTTTGCATAGCATCCAGGTTAGGGATGCCAACGGTTGTATTTTCTCCACAACCGTCACCATTAGTAATGCCAACGGACCAACTGCCATTGATATCACACTTATTAATGCAACTTGCGGGCTGAGCAATGGTACAATGACACTGGGGGCCGTCACAGGCGGCACTGCACCCTTTACTTATTCGGTTGATGCTTCTTCATTCACCGCTTCAACATTCTACGCTTCGCTTGCAGCAGGATCGCATGGCTTATATGTAAGGGATGCCAATGGTTGCATATTCGCAACAAGCGTTTCAATAAGTAATGCCAACGGACCCACAGCTATTGAGGCCACTCCTGCCGGGGCAACTTGCGGGCTGAGCAACGGTACTATCGCTTTTGGTACAGTCACCGGTGGCTCTGCACCCTATACCTATTCGGTTGACGATTCCGATTTTATCGCTTCTACATCCTTTGACTCGCTGGCAGAAGGATCGCATAGCATACAGGTCAGGGATGTGAATGGTTGTATATTTTCCACAAGCGTTTTCGTTAGTAATGCCAGCGGACCTACGGCAATTGCTGCTCTACCTGCCAATGCAAAGTGTGGGCTGAGCAATGGTACTATTACCCTTGGTACAGTCAGTGGTGGTTCTGCACCCTATACCTTTTCGGTTGACGCTTCACCTTTTACCGCGACAACATTCTATTCCCCGCTGGCAGCAGGAATACATAACGTGCAGGTAATGGATATTAATGGATGTACGCTCGACACAATTGTTACCATCATTCAGGATGCCAACACAGTGGAAGTACCTGTTATTGATACAATCACGCAACCTTCGTGCACACTTGCTTCAGGTAGCGTAGTATTAACAGGATTACCTTTATTAAACTGGACTATTAATCCTGGAGCAATAACAGGCACAGGCTCAGCTACAACTATTTCCGGATTAGATGCAGGCACTTACAATTTTACCATTACAAACAATGATGGATGTATTTCACCACCTACCACCGACGTAATCATCTATGAAGCTCCAGGTTCACCAAAAGCGCCAATTGTAGGTACAATCACTCAACCTTCCTGCACAGATACAACAGGAAGTATAGAATTGATCGGTTTACCAGCCTTAAACTGGATAATTAATCCTGGAGCAATAACAGGAACAGGATCAACTATTATCTTTTCAAGTCTGGAAGCAGGAACATACAAGTATTCCGTTACCAATGCAAATGGATGTATTTCGCCAGCTTCAGCAAATGTCGTAATCTCACCCGCTCCGGGTCTGAAAGCTGATTTCAGTTTCAGTGTGGCTTGCCTTGGCCATCCGACCTATTTCACCGATAATTCAGTTTCATATTCAGCTCCTCTCACTTTTTGGGAGTGGACTGTTAAAGACTCAATCCATACAATAGGCACTATGAGTGGACCGAATCCATCATATACTTTCGGCCAACTTGGATTATATTCTGTAATTCAAACCGTTTCCAATTCTGCTGGCTGCATGGATAGTATCAATTACAAGATAACAGTTTATCCGTCGCCTACAAGTGCATTCAAAGTACAGGATAATAATAAAATTTTACAGGGACAGATACAACTTATCAACGAATCAACTAAGGCAGATACTTATTTATGGGATTTCGGAAACTCTGAAACCTCAACCATTGAATCACCTGTGATTACTTATAAAGAAGGCGGAGATTTTCTGATCAAGCTAATATCCAGGAATAGCTATGGTTGTGTAGATTCTTCATCAATAATGTATAAAATGTTGTTTAAAGGACTTTGGGTGCCAAACGCACTTGCTATTGGAAACGCTACATCCGTTGGTCTTTGGAAACCTGTCGGGGTAAATCTCATCTCCTACAAAGCAGATATTTACGACAGGTCGGGCAAAACAGTATGGAGTTCCGATAAATTAACAAACGGGGTTCCTTCCGAAGGCTGGGATGGAACATACAAAGGAAAACTTTGCCAAGCAGGAGCATATGCATGGAAAATTTCAGCCACTTTTATAGATGGGTCAATCTGGCCAAATGCTGATGTTGACTATCGTCAAAATGTGGAACAAAAAGGTTTTGGGACTATTACATTAATACGATAACTTTTTTCATACCCTTAGAAACGTAAAATTTTATCTGGCGGACGAATCAACCAAGCTTTACACCCCAAACTCACAGTTAGATATTGAATAACTCCAGAGCCAATTAATCCATTATTGCATTTTCTTGCTTTTCGGATTTCTGTTTCAAAACTCCGTATTTTTATGAAACTATCGAATAACAACTATAATTCCCCGTACATTATAAGTGTATTTGAGGCTTAGCCAGTTGGAGTTCAGGTGATATCACACATATTATAATGTATAATTAGATAGTCCAGCAAGCTGGTTCAATGAAAGTGTGTTTTAAAAAATGTGCGAAAAAGGAAGCACATAGTGAGGAAGTGTTACTAAAGTTTCTGTTCTATACTTGGGGTGCGATAATATAATGCATTAAAAAAAAAGACCCAAATCCCAAGACCCATCTCGCCGCGGCGGGACAATAACCCTGCTTGCAGCAGGCAAGCAAGACCTACTCTACAACTTCGCTTGGATTTTGGAGCTTGGTCCAGCCGTGGCGGGATGAGATTTATTGAATGCGAAAAATTTATCCCGTTTTCAGTATAAGAAAGATGTTATCACAAGTTGCTCACTAATGACATCTAAAAGAAAAAATGGAAACATCATCTTTATTCAGTAATAACTATTGTAACCCTTCTATTGAGACTGCTTCCACCATTAGATTTAGCATCGGGTACAGGTTTGGTATTGCCAAAAAAGTACTTTTGTATTTTTGAAGATTTCATACCTCTGGTTTTCAAATAATTAATTACATTATCTACACGATCCAGTGATAAACGAAAATTATTTTGTGCCGTTCCATTGTCATCAGCATAACCTGAAATTGAAATTGTTGCATTGGGATGATCATTCATAAAGACAGCTATATTTTCGAGATCGACAATGTACTTTTCAATGACAAATATTTCATCTAAATAGAAATATACGGTTTTAGCGAGCAGCAAATCTTTTGCAGCTATCGGGCAACCTTTAAAGGCAGCTTTACCCGCAACATCAGGACATTCATCTTTGTTATCCGGAATGCCATCACCGTCGGTATCAGGACACCCTGAATATTTGGCAAGGCCTTTTACATATGGGCAAAGATCTTCGTTGTCGATAATTCCATCTCCATCGCTGTCAGGACAACCATTAAATTCAATGCTACCTGCAACGTCAGGACACTTATCGTCTTTATCCGCAATACCATCCCCATCTTTGTCAGGACATCCATTGAGTTTTTTCTTTCCTGCTTCTTCAGGACACGCATCGTCCTTATCAGGTATTCCGTCACCATCAATATCAGGGCAACCGGCAAATTGAGCCAATCCTTTTACATCAGGACATGCATCGTCGTTATCGTTAATTCCGTCGCCATCACGGTCAGGGCAGCCGGCGGCTTCTTTTATACCTGCAACATCCGGACATTTATCATCTTTATCAGCTACACCATCGTTATCTCTGTCAGGGCACCCGTTAAGTTCTTTCTTGCCAGCTTCAGTTGGACAAGCGTCCTGGCTGTCGATTATTCCATCGCCATCCGTATCAAGACAACCGTGAAGTTCTTTTTTACCTGCTTGGTTAGGGCACGCATCGTCCTTATCAGGTATTCCGTCACCATCGGTATCAGGACAACCGGCAAATTGAGCCAAACCTTTTACATCGGGACATGCATCATCCTCATCAGGAATACCATCTCCGTCCGTATCAGGACAACCCTTAAACTTGGATATTCCGGCTATTTCAGGACACAAATCATCATTATCAGCAATACCGTCATTGTCCTTATCAGGACAACCAGCTAAATCAATCTTACCCGGAACATCCGGGCATGCATCCTTTTTGTCTTTTATACCATCGCCGTCAGTATCAATACCATTGTATTTTATCTGGATACCTAGTGAAGTATAACTGTACTGGTCATTCTTTTTTCCTCCGGCAATAAAATCCAGACTACCGCTCTTGAAGATAATATGGTCTCCATATTCCAGATTTATAGACACATGCTGGTTTAAACGATAAAAAACGCCACCACCAATTGGAAAATAAAATTTATTTTGCCTTTCAGAATGTTGATAAACAACTGCTCTAGGTTTAATATTTTCCAGTGTTGATATATAAGATGCAAGTCCTGTTCCTGAAAAAAGATAGAAATTTAAAAATTGTGTTTTATGAGCCTTTGCAAAAATTGCATTTACATTGATGGTTACATTCAATGCTGCATCCCAAAGGTTAGAATAAAATTCTTCATTCTGATCTGATCTTTTGCTATACAAATCAGCTTTCAAAAACTGCCCCCTGAATCCGAAAACAGGACTTGGTTGGTATCCTAAAACAGCGCCGAAAGCAAATTGTGGGTTTTGATTCCAGTAATTATTTTTATTTAGGTCACCAAAGTATTGACTAACTCCAAAATTTGGCTGAAAATACATATAGCCATTTATTTCCTCACTTTTAATAGAATCCTGAGCCAAGGATTGGTTCGAAATAAGATTAAAAGTAAAAACTGAAACTAAAATTAATACAACTCTGAACTTTTCTATTCCCATAATTGCATAATTTATAAATTGATAGTATTTATTGCCAGCAACAAATATACAAAATTATACTTCGAGTTAGAGGTAAGAGATTATTCCGGAAAAGGAATATTAGTTGCGGATCAAATATTATATATTGACTTGCTGTGATGCCCGTTGCATAAAAAAAAGACTGGTAAAGCTACCAGTCTTTTTTTTAGAACTGCAATTGCCCTAACTAGTTTATTGATTTAATTTCAACTCTGCGGTTAAGTGCACGGCCTGCTTTCGTTTTATTATCAGCTGCGGGGTTTGCTTCGCCGAAGAACTTCTTAACAAGACGATCTTTTGAAATGCCTTTTTTAACTAAAACACTGATCACAAAATCAGCACGTTTTTCTGACAATTTCATATTATATGCCGCAGGTCCTTGAGAATCAGCATATCCTTCAACGGATAAACTTAAGTCAGCGTGCTCATTCAATATAGCAACTACTTCATCAAGATCCTTTATGTATTTGGTAATCAGAATAGATTTATCAAAGTTAAAGTAAACAACCTTAAAATATTCTATCTTTTTAACCTCAGGACATCCAAAGTTAGCTGCAATACCAGGAACGTCAGGGCATTTGTCTAAATTATCAGGGATGCCGTCTCCATCTGTATCCGGGCAGCCTTTGAA
The DNA here is from genome assembly GCA_041660125.1 of Lentimicrobiaceae bacterium. Classification (GTDB taxonomy): domain Bacteria; phylum Bacteroidota; class Bacteroidia; order Bacteroidales; family UBA4417; genus UBA4417. The sequence continues at coordinate 51,877 of JBAZWY010000036.1, read as the reverse complement.
TTGGGCCAGGCCTTTTACGTCAGGACAAGCATCGTCAATGTCGGCAATCCCGTCGCCATCGCGGTCAGGGCAGCCGGCGAGTTCTTTTAAACCTGCAACATCCGGGCATTTATCGTCTTTATCAGCTACACCATCATTATCTTTGTCAGGGCATCCGTTGAGTTCTTTCTTGCCGGCTTCAGTCGGGCAAGCATCCAGGCTATCGATTATACCATCGCCATCTGTATCAGGACAACCCTTAAATTCTGCTTTTCCTGCTACATCCGGACAAGCATCATCTTTATCGGCTACTCCGTCGTTATCTTTATCAGGACATCCAGCTAATGCGTATTTACCCGGGGTATCAGGGCACTCGTCATTTTTATCCCATACGCCGTCACCATCAGTATCTTTAACACCAAAATTTATCTGCAAGCCCAATGATGCATAACTGTAATGATCGTTATTCCCCTTGCCCCCATCAGTAAAATCCAGTTTCGTTCCATCAAATACCGTGCGGTCAGCATATTCCAGGTTAATTGAAAATGTATTATTCAATCTGACAGACGCTCCAGCACCTATCGGAAGGAAGAAAGTGCTTTGCCTGCTTGTATTTTCATTAGTAATTGTTCCTGTTGGAATATCTTCAAGTTTGGATTTGAAAGAAGCAATACCTGCACCGGTAAAGAGATAAAAATTTAAAAGTCTTTTCTGATTGTACTGTGCAAAAATATCATTGATATTTATAGTCAGGTGCAGCGCTCCATCCCAAAGGTTAGAACTTAATTTTTTATTCTGATCAGACCTTACACTATATATATTATCTTTTACAAACTGTCCCCGAAGACCGAATACAGGACTAAGTTGGTAACCTAAAGCAGCTCCGAAAGCAAATTTTGGGTCCTGATTCCAGTAGTCCTTCTTATTGAGGTCTCCAAAATACTGGCTTAAGCCAATGCTTGGCTGTACGTACCAATAGCCTTTAAAAGGAATGTTTGTTTTTTCTTTCTGAGCGAAAGAACTGTAAGGAGAACACTGTAATGCAACAATTAATAAAACAACTGCTGCCGAACGTATTAGATGTAAGAAATTATTCATAAAACAGGGATTAAGAATATTGTTATCTTTTTTTTTACAAATATAGTAAAAGTAGACGTAAAACTATTAAAAAAAATAAATAAATAAGAAAAATATTTTATTTTAAACTTTTTATGAGCTATCTTATACGTAAGATTGATAAAATTATTCGACTTCCCTTAACCATTAAATCTATACTGCTAATACAAATAAATGAGACAATTCCAGGCTATTATATAAGGTATTTCTTTAACCTTGTATAAAACTGGTATAAAACAATAGCCGCAGTTACCGAAACATTAAAGGAATGCTTGGTACCGAACTGTGGAATTTCTATGCAGGCATCCACAATATTCATTACATTATCACTCACGCCGGTTACTTCGTTACCAAACACCAAAGCTAATTTACCATATACTTCAGGAATAAATTCTTCGAGAACGATACTGCCAGTTGCCTGCTCAACTGCAATTACTTTATATCCTGCCTTTTGTAAAGATTGAACCGCCGTATAAGTGTCGGTAACATATTGCCATTTAACCGATTCGGTAGCTCCCAAAGCGGACTTGGTAATTTCGCGGTTGGGAGGAGTTGCCGTGATGCCACAAAGATATATTTCCTCAATCCTGAATGCGTCCGATGTGCGGAAAATTGATCCTATATTGTGCTGACTTCGAATATTATCCAGAATACAGATAACCGGAAGCTTATCGAGCTGATTAAATTTTTCAACGCTGATCCTGTTCAGTTCATCCATAGTAAGTTTACGCATTTCCCGGAATTAAGCCGCAAAATTAATCGTTTTCAAATGCAATCAAATGCAAAATTTATTAACACTTTGCCTAAGCAAAGAATATTCATGACAGATAATCCTATATTTGCCATACAAATTTCAACTCAGGGAAGTGGTTAAAAGCAAAGATTCAGAAAACATTGTGGTAACACCACTAATGAAACAATATAATACTATCAAGGCTAAATACCCTGATGCGCTGTTATTGTTCAGGGTGGGCGATTTTTACGAAACCTTTGGTTCTGATGCCATAAAAACATCAGAAATACTCGGAATCATTCTTACCCGTCGTGCAAATGGTTCAGCAGCATATATCGAACTTGCCGGTTTCCCTCATCATTCGCTCGACACTTACCTTCCGAAACTGGTAAGGGCCGGGTACAGGGTTGCTATCTGCGATCAGTTGGAAGATCCAAAACTCACAAAGACTATTGTGAAGCGCGGGGTTACCGAACTGGTTACGCCCGGAGTTTCCTATAACGATAAAATTCTCGAAAATAAGGAGAACAATTTCCTTGCTTGTATTCATCTTCTGCCTAAAGCTTCAGGTATCGCATTCCTTGACATATCCACAGGAGAGTTTTTATTGGCACAGGGTTCAAATGATTATATTGAAAAACTTCTTCAAACCTTCCGACCATCAGAAGTAATTGTTCAGAAGAATAAGCGTCAACAGTTTATTGAAACCTTTGGTGATAAATTCTATTTTTCCTATTTCGACGAGTGGGTTTTCACCATTGAATTCACGAGAGAATTATTGCTCAAACAATTCGGAACGGCCTCACTCAAGGGATTTGGGATCAGCGAATTGGAAAACGGTGTAATTGCAGCAGGTATAGCATTGTATTACCTGTCCGAAACGCAACATGATAAAGTGCAGCATATCTGCAAGATATCACGTATTGAAGAAGATCATTTTGTTTGGCTCGACAAATTTACCGTAAGAAACCTGGAATTATTGCAATCGCCGAATGATAATGCAAATACGCTTCTTTCAACAATTGACAGTACCATCTCGCCCATGGGTGCACGTTTACTCCGACGCTGGATTTTACTCCCGTTAAAGGACCGGCTCCCGGTAACCGAGCGCCATGAAATTGTTGACTATTATATTCAACATGAAACATTTACGGCACTCATTGAACAGCATATCAAAACGATTGGAGACCTTGAAAGGCTGATATCAAAAGTGGCAGTAAGCAGGGTAAATCCAAGAGAAGTATTACAGATACGACGTGCCTTGCAAGCACTTATACCAATAAAACATGCCTGCCTCCAGGCCACGCACGAAGCGCTCAATCACCTGGGAGAGCAAATAAATTCATGTGAGCTCATCGCGGATAAGATCGGGCAAACCATACAGGATGATCCGCCAACCATGGTTTCGAAAGGACAGGTAATTGCACCCGGTGTATCAAACGAACTCGATGAACTGAGAAATCTTGCTTTTTCGGGCAAAGATTACCTGATTAAACTTCAGCAACGCGAGATTGAACGAACGGGTATAACTTCATTGAAAGTAAGTTTCAATAATGTTTTCGGGTACTACCTCGAAGTTACCAATTCCCATAAAGATAAAGTTCCGCCCGAATGGATGCGTAAGCAAACGCTGGTGAATGCTGAGCGATACATTACCGAGGAATTGAAGGAATATGAACAGAAGATACTTGGCGCAGAAGAAAAAATATTTGATATTGAAAACAGGCTTTATAACGAATTAATACTTCAACTGGCAGAATATGTACAACCGGTTCAGCTTAATGCACAACTTATTGCACGCCTCGATTGCCTCTTATCATTTGCACGTGTTGCCATTACCAACCATTATGTAAAACCGCAGCTCAACGATTCATATACAGTAGATATCAGGAATGGCCGGCATCCGGTAATTGAAAAGCATTTGCCAACGGGCGAAGAATATATTGCAAATGATGTGATGCTGGATAATGACAGTCAGCAAATCATAATTCTTACCGGGCCTAACATGTCGGGAAAGTCAGCATTACTTAGACAAACCGCACTGATCGTACTGATGGCACAAATAGGTAGTTTTGTGCCTGCTGAAGCTGCAAAAATCGGTATGGTTGATAAAATATTTACACGGGTCGGCGCTTCGGATAATATTACCTCGGGGGAATCAACTTTTATGGTCGAAATGAACGAAACTGCCAGCATCCTGAATAATATATCGAATCGCAGCCTCATATTGCTTGATGAAATCGGTCGCGGGACAAGCACGTATGACGGGATTTCGATTGCCAGGGCTATTACCGAATATTTACACGATCATCCGCTATACCGTGCCAAGGTGTTGTTTGCCACCCATTATCATGAGCTGAATGAAATGACAACAAGCAAACCACGTATCCACAATTACCATGTAGCTGTAAAAGAAGTCGGGAAAAAAGTGATCTTTTTGCGCAAGCTAACACCAGGTGGCAGTGAGCACAGTTTTGGTATCCATGTAGCACGAATGGCCGGTATGCCGGGGAGTGTATTGCAACGTGCCACCAATATTCTTTCACAACTCGAAAAGAAACATGTCACGGACGATCAGGAAAGTGCCAATAATTCGACTAAAAATGATAAAAAGGGGGAAGATATCCAATTAAGTTTTTTTCAGCTCGATGATCCATTGCTGGAGCGTATCCGCGACGATATCATGGCTTTGGATATTAACACTTTAACTCCCGTTGAAGCCTTAATGAAGCTTAACGAGGTTAAAAATTTACTTAAAAAATACTAGAGAAGCTTTTGGAATAAGAAAATGTGTGTATATTTGCACACCCAAAACGGTTAATCATGCGGAAGTAGCTCAGTTGGTAGAGCACGACCTTGCCAAGGTCGGGGTCGCGAGTTCGAGTCTCGTTTTCCGCTCAGCCAAAAGACCTCCTGTTCGTAACAAGGAGGTTTTTTTTCAGGCGCCCGAATGGTGAAATAGGTAGACACGAAGGACTTAAAATCCTTTGGCCATTGCGGCCGTGCCGGTTCGATTCCGGCTTCGGGTACTGGACCAAATCCCCGCTCTTTAGTGGGGATTTTCTTTTAATACCAATTCTCTTTGCTCCACATCTTTAGTTTCTGATCCCCTTAACGGTGCTCATTATTCCAAATTGTATTTATATATTTATTTATTTTGTACATAACTCCAGCTTTAATACCGAAATAAAAATTATGGGCACTCCCATAATCGCCTTGACTATTAGGGATTTGCCACTCTTTGCTATTGATATCGGTTAATCCAAAAGCGGAGTTAACTGATAAAAGTATCATCACCTGACTTGAATTATTGACCGGAAACATTTTGTTCAAAGCAAAATGAACTGCAACATCAGTTTGGTTATATCTATCATTAATATTACCCGTAGCCATTCTATCAGGAAAAGGCAAGAGGCTTCCTCCCACACGTTTGTATTCCTGATGGGCATTCAGTAACACCATGAAGTCAGGCCCGAAAGACAACCAGGTTGGGAAATGGGTATATGGTATATTAATCATAAAAGATATAGGAACATCAAAGTATGTTAACTTAATTTTCCGTTCTGCATTTCCACCTGCCTGCAGCCCAGCGTAATTCTGCCCCAGATTGATCATCATTATTGAACCTTCCAGACCCAATCTGTCTGTTAAAAAATAATTGAGTCCCCCCTCTGCTGATAGACCCAACGTTGTAGAATAATCCATTTCAGGATTCCCGTAGGCATTCTGATTTATAATCCAATTGCTGCTAAGACCAGCTACACCGTGTATCCAATACGAATGACTCTGCTGGGCCTGAACAGTGGCAAAATTTAACAACAAAAAAATAGTAATCAGACTTAAAAAAGAATTTTTCATAAATTTATTGTTTTTCTTGACACCCTAACTGATTTTAACGCAAAAATTATCAATACATTTTGCATCTAATAGAACAATCCGGAACATGCTTTCCATGTGACCTGGAAAAACCGTTTTAAACCTTGGCTACATCAAAGTGATTATATAAAAGCCTAAATCAATGTTGCATCAACAGCTTTTTGATATAGTTCTGGATGATTTGCTCAGTACAAATTTACAATTAATAAAATACAGATTAAGGCAAATTGCTTTATTTCAGCCTGATCCTCCTGGTGCCTGTTTGTTATGCATGCCTGCATAATTTTCCTCGCTTACTTATGCTAGCTAATCGATTCTTATAAAGCATTTAATTAGCTTTACCATTTTGAATTACCTGATGCCAATTTAAACATTAGCCCAAGTTTTATCCCGATATAAAAATTACTTGACTTCCCATAAATATCATGTAAATTAGGAGTCTTCAACTTATTGATATCAGTTAGACCCACCGCAGAATTAATAGAGAAAAGCAACATCAAATTATTGAAATAATTAAGGCTGTATAATTGATTTAAAGAAACGTTCAGAGCAACATCCCCCCGTTTGAATCTTTTAGTAATATTACCCTCGGCCATTCCTTCCGGATTCTGCAGCGGGCTTCCGCCAACACGGTTATAACCCTGTTTGGCCTTAAGCAGCAACATAACATCAGGGCCATAAGAAATCCAGGTGGGGTACTTCGAATAAGGAATTTTCGACATTAACAAAAAAGGCACTTCCACGTATGTGAGATTTACCTGGCGTTTCGCTTGACCACCTGCTTGCTCTCCAGTGTAATTCTGCCCCATCTTTGTCATGAAAACTGATGTATTGAAACCCAATTTCCCGCTGAAGAAATAGTTGAATCCCATTCCGAGTGACGGGGCAAATGTGGAAGCATATTTCATCTCAGGATTGCCATAAGCGTTCTGATTCAGTATCAAATTGCTGTTAAGTCCGACAACACCATTTAGCCAATATGACCTCATCTCCTGAGCCTGAACACTTGTAATATTCAACAACAAGTATAAGGTAATCAGGCTTATAAAACACTTTTTCATTGATTTACTGTTTATTTTTGCCAACAAACTACCTGAGTTTGAGGCATAAATTATTAATATATTATTCATTTAACAGCATACTCCGGAATCCGCCTTCAATTTGACCAGGAAAAACCCTATTAAACCCTTCTCATTTCAAATATCTATGCAAAAGCATAAACCAATATTGCATCAAGAGATATCAGTATTAGCCCTGGATTATTTGTTCCATATAAATTTGCCATTCGCAAAATGCAAATTAGCAACAAATTCTATTTTCTCAGTCTGATCATCAACAAAATAAAAAACCTGATCTGCTTTTGAAATATAGGTTGTACTTTCTTTAACTGTGTTTTCTTCCGGGATTCGCATCATCATAAGAAACAAGCCCGGAACAATTATCCCACGCAAACTCCTGCTTTCACACACTATGAATTGTTTATTAATGTACCGTTCAAGGAAATGTAATATTGCCTTTTCGATAAAAACTTCCGTTGCACGGATATAATAAACGTGAGTCGCACCTGCACTGAGCATTTTAGAAGTATCCTTATGGGAAACGGGATTAAGTTCTTCAAATATTGTAAAACCGGCAGGATCTTCTTCTGAATGGTTGCCATGCATTTCATATTCACCCGGACGGATGCTGGTGACTTTCAACCCAATAACTTCCTGTGAAGCAGATAATCTGCTGATAATATTGCATGCCATGGTGGTTTTGCCGGAATTGCGCGAATTGCCTCCGATCATAACCATATTGGGGACATTTATCATATCTGTAATAAGCTGGGAATGTTGTATCTACGAATTGAGATTACCGAGCAAGCGGATAAATTCCTTTTGCATGATTTTATCCATGCGCTGGTGGAAAACATCAAAAGATTTTACCAACTGGCGGCCTTCAGGAGAAAGCCTGGTACTACCACCTTCCTGCCCACCACGAATGGTTTCGAGCAGGTGAAACCCAAGCATTTTCTCAATTTTACGTAAATCGTTCCAGGTACGGCGATAAGTGATCCCCATTTGTTCACATGCTCCAACCAGTGAACCACATTCGTCGATCTGCTTTAAGATTTTCCATTTCCCATCACCTAATACACCTTCACCTTGAGGCGAAGAGAACCAGATTTTATACTCTGGCTTCAGGTTTTCAAATTTATTCATCTGTTATTTTTTATTTTAAAAAAACTGATTAAATAACATCAGGCATTCAACTGTGTCCAAAGCATATCTTTGAGTTGGGTAAGTCCCAGAGTGGTATGTGAAGAGATAAAAACAGAAGGAATCCGGGGTAATTCCTTTTTCATGAGTTTCATCATTTCTTCATCCAGCATATCACATTTGGTTACGGCAAGCAAGCGTCCTTTATTCAGCAATTCAGGATTGAATTGTTTCAATTCATTGAGAAGTATTTTGTATTCCTTTTTAATATCCTTGCTATCAGCCGGGATCATAAACAGGAGCACTGAGTTTCTTTCGATATGGCGTAAAAACCTCACGCCAAGACCTTTACCTTCGTGAGCGCCCTCGATTATACCCGGTATATCGGCCATAATGAAGGATTTGTCATCGTAGTAAGGAACTATGCCCAAATTAGGCCTGAGTGTGGTGAAAGGATAGTCTGCAATTTCGGGTTTGGCAGCCGAAAGCACCGAAAGCAGTGTAGATTTTCCGGCATTAGGAAATCCCACAAGGCCAACGTCTGCCAGTATTTTAAGCTCAAATATCTTCCAGCATTCAGTAAAAGGTTCACCTGGCTGTGCAAATTTGGGTGCCTGGTTGGTGGATGTTTTAAAATGATCGTTACCCAAACCTCCACGGCCTCCAGGCACGATGATATGAGTTTCGTCGTGTTCTGTTACTTCAAATTCCACTTCGCCTGTTTCGGGATCACGCACAACCGTGCCCAAGGGAACCTTTATAATCCTGTCTTCACCGTTTGCACCGGTGGATAAGGCTTTTGAACCACCCTCCCCATCACTGGCAATGATATGCTTGGTGTAACGCAAATGCAGCATGGTCCACAATTGCTTATCCCCTTTTATAATGATATGACCTCCCCGGCCTCCATCACCACCGTCGGGACCGCCTCTTGGATTTCCTTTGGTACGCAAATAATGATGAGAACCTGCACCTCCCTGGCCCGATCGCAAATATATCTTTACATAATCAACAAAACTCGAACTAGCCATTATTTATTTTATATTATTGAAGTAAAAGTAGTTACAATACACTTTAAGCCTGGAATGTCAAATTCGACTAAAACACTTACAAATCTAAAAGCATTGTTTTATAGAACAATTTCAAACCTATTTAGTTTTTACACTGCCTTTTTATCTAGATGTTTTCATAGCTGTTTGAACAGTATCCAGTAAATTCTCGAAAATTTCCTCTTTGGAGCCCATTGCTTTTACCACTACATGCTTGTTTTGTTTTTTATATAATTCCATAACAGGAGCTGTTTTGGAATCATATTCCTCGAGACGGTGTATAATAAGTTCGGTGGAAACATCATAAATACGCGCTTTATCTGTCCGTCCACGTTTATCAAGACGTTTGATTAGTTCGATAGTAGGGGCGTTTAGTTCAACTACATAGGAAACACCCATATTCATGCGGCGCAACAGTCCATCCAGGATATAAGCCTGCAGAATTGTCCGGGGAAACCCTTTGAAAACAAATCCGTTAACATTATTGTTAACCTTAATTTCACGTTCAATAATTTGGATAACAATCTCATCGGCAACGAGGCCCCCTTTTTCATATGTGTCTTTTACTCTAAGTCCCAGTTCTGTTTCTGCTTTAATTTCTTTTCGCAATAAAGATCCTGTGGAGATGTAATAGAAATTTAGTTTTTCGGCTAGCATCCTTCCCTGTGTACCTTTTCCTACTCCTGGAGGGCCTGATACTACCAGATTGAACCATTCTTTTTCAAGCATGGATTCAATGGCATTGCAAAGCGCATCAAAAACATCAGGTATCGGGCCTACACCTTGTATCGGAACATACAGGTTACGCTCCTGGTAATATCCTATTACCGGAGAAGTTTTATTCTTGTACTCGGTAAGCCTGAACTTAATAACTTCTTCCGTATCATCAGCACGACCGGATACTTTTCCTCGATCAACAAGCCTTCGGGTAAGTTCTTCATCAGGAACTTCGAGGCTGAGCATACAGGAGATGGAAGTATTAAGTTTGAGCAATAATCCATCAAGGATATATGCCTGAACCAGTGTACGGGGAAAGCCATCGAAGAGAATCCCGTTTTTCTCCGAACTGGTTATGAATTTCTTCTCAATGAGATCTACCATGATTTCGTCGGAAACCAATCCCCCGCGACTAATAAGGTCTTTCACCTGCAAACCAATTTCGGTTTCTTCGGCAATTTCCTGGCGAAGCAAGTCACCAGTCGAAATATATGCCAGGTTATATTTTTCAATCAGCATTTGCGACTGAGTACCTTTCCCGGCTCCGGGAGGTCCGAAGATTGCAATATTGAGCATATCTGAGTTATTTTTATTATGGATTCCCGGTAAAGGAAATCCTGGTTTTAATTGAAATTTGTTTTAATACAATGAAGGAAATCAAAAATCATATGAATTATCCTTCAGTAATCTTGTAAATATCACTTGAATTACGTCCCAATCCATCATAATCAAGACCATATCCTACCACAAATTCGTTAGGAATACTGAAACAATGATAGTCGATCGGGAATTTATTTTTAAAGGCATCGGGTTTAATCAGGCAAGTAGCAACCATAACCGAATCGGGTTCCATTTCACTCAATGTTTTACGAAAACGTTCCAACGTAAGCCCGGTATCAACAATATCCTCAACAATCACAATCGTACGGCCTTTGATATCCAAATCAAGCCCAATTATCTGCTGCACAACACCTGTACTTTGTGTTCCCTTGTAAGACGACAGTTTTACAAAAGCTATTTCACAGTCGATTGTCACTTTTTTAAGCAAATCGGAAGCAAAGATAAATGCACCGTTAAGAACCACTACAAAGAGAGGTTTTTTCCCGGCGAGGTCGGTATTAATACGATCTGATAGTTCGCCAACTTTGGCCTGTATATCATCGTTAAGTATAAATCTACTGAAGTTTTTATCCTTCAATTTCCAGATATTGGGCATAGCGGAATATTTTACGATTGCAATTGCGACAAAATTACAGTTAAAGCGCGAAATATCAAGTAAAAAGATGAAATGTGGGTGCTTTTTTACAAAACCAGTCAATCTGCAATCATTAAACACAAAAAGACAATCCAAAAACTTAATATTTTCTTTAATTTCGCAATAAAAAATATCCAGATGACACCTTTTGTAAGTATAATAATGGGAAGCACCAGCGATCTGCCTGTAATGGAAGAAGCGGCAAAAGTATTGAATGAGTTACGTATTCCTTTCGAAATGAATGCATTGTCAGCACACCGCACGCCTGAGAAAGTGGAGGAATTTGCACGCAATGCACATAACCGGGGTATTAAAGTAATTATTGCAGGCGCCGGCATGGCGGCTCATTTACCCGGTGTTATTGCTGCTTTTACTGCATTACCGGTTATTGGCGTTCCTGTAAAATCATCTTTCGACGGGATGGATTCTCTTCTCGCTATAGTGCAGATGCCTCCCGGGATTCCTGTTGCAACCGTTGCCGTGAATGGTGCACGAAATGCAGGGATTCTGGCTGCCCAGATGCTATCAATTGGCGATGCCGGGCTTTTTGAAAGGCTGGTGGCTTTTAAGGAAGACCTCAAGAAGAAAATTATTCAGGCTAATGAAGAGCTTACAAAAGTGAAGTATGAATTCAAAGTTTAAATGGCTGAATGGTTTCTAAAAAAATTAAAAACGCAAAAACACTATTGCAATTCATTTCTAAACCATTAGAGAAATTTTAAGCATGAGAAAAACTATACTGTTCATTTCTTTGATTATCTGCATTTTTGCATCCGGTACCTATGCTCAGAAAAAAGGAACTTTGACTGTGAATACCAAATTTTCGGGCATACTCAATGGATATGACTATATTACCAAAACTTTAGTGTATGTTGATGGTGATCTGGCTGGTGAAACATCAGAGTTGGTGCAATCAAAACCAAACTCATGTTCAGTAACATTGCCCCGTGGAATGCATACTATACGTATTGTAAATTTGGCCTATTACGAAGGCAAATGGGAAGAACACACCCTCAAAAACAATTACGCTCTTGATGCTCTTTACGAAGGCAATGTAAAAGTGAAGAAGAAATTTATGATGAATCTTGTATTTGATATTACTGCAGAAAAGACTTTGGCTAAACTGGATAAATAGGATTTTATTAACTGAATACCTTATTGCCTGAGCGATCACAGTTGCTACTGCATGCTTCTGAGCTTCTACAAAAGATTTGCAAATGCGCCTGTTTTATTTGCAAAAAACCAAGCTGACAGCGGAGCAGGCCAATGAGGCCGAATTCATGAGTACTAATAAGCCCCATCGGGGAATAAATTTATTTCCGAAGAGCTTCCGTAGGATTTGGCACCTTATGCGCGAGACCTCCGGCCATTTCATCATCAAAAGTAGTTGGCACATTGTCAGCCTCGGTGCGTTGTTTCCATGTAAGATGTTCTTTGCCATCGTCTTTCCGGATCATGGTAATGCAATTTTCAACCGGGCAAATCAAGGCACATAAGTTGCAACCAACACAATTTTCCTCATTAATACGGGGAGTTCTGTTGTTTTTATCCTCATTCAGCTCAATTGCCTGGTGAGCTCCGTCTTCACATGCAATGTAACACAATTGACATCCAATACATTTTTCTTCGTCGATGCTTGCTTTAATACTGTATTTGAGATTGAGGTCCTCCCATTGTTTTATATTAGGCAGCGCTTTACCTACAAACTGATCAATGGTTGCAAAGCCATGTGAATCCATATATTGCTCAAGACCAACTGTCATTTCGCGTATTATGCCAAATCCATAATGCATTACAGCAGTGCAAACCTGCACAGAAGATGCTCCAAGCAACATAAATTCGACAGCATCGCGCCAGTTTTCAATTCCTCCGATTCCTGAAATTGGTAGTTGAACCAATGGATGCTGGGCACAATTCTTCACCATATTTAGCGCTATCGGCTTAACGGCAGGGCCGCAATATCCGCCATTGGAACTGTGATTTTCGACAATCGGGTACGTAACAAATTTATCAATATCAACACCAACCAGGCTTTGTATAGTATTAATTAACGAAATTGCATTTGCGCCTGCCCGACGGGCTGCCTGCGCGGGTTCGGTGATATCGGAAATATTTGGTGTGAGTTTCACAATTACCGGAATTTTTGCAACTTCCATCACCCATCGGGCAATTAATTCAAGCACTTCCGGTTCCTGCCCAACGGCTGACCCCATTCCTCTTTCGCACATGCCATGCGGACAGCCAAAATTCAGTTCAATTCCGTCGGCTCCGGCATTTTGAACATCCTGAACAATTTGCTGCCATTCCTTTTTAGTCTGAACCATCAATGAAGCTATAACCGCGTGATCTGGAAAATATTTTTTTACTTCTTCCATTTCGCGAAGATTATCGCTCAAACGACGATCCGTTATGAGTTCAATATTATTGAAGCCAACTACACGGTTTCCACGATGATTAATGGCACCATAGCGGCTCGATACATTTACAACGGGAATTCCAAGCGTTTTCCATACAGCGCCGCCCCAGCCCTGATCGAAGGCTTTCATAATCTGATACCCGGAATTTGTGGGAGGTCCGGAAGCCAACCAAAATGGATTTGGCGCTTTAATGCCTGCAAAATTTATTTTTAGATCAGCCATAAAATCTCTTATTAATATTTTGGGTAATGTGTCAGTAATGATTTTATACAAAAAGTTCAGGGTTCCGCGTGCCGGGTGCCTTTTGTAACCTAAATCGTTTAATTAATTAAAGCATTAATCACCAGGTTATATGTCTATTACTTTAATATAAAGAGTTTGGAACTTGGAACCAGGAACACTGTTTTAGGTTAACTTAGATAAATACTCATGAATTCCTTTCCCTGCTATTTTCCCTTCGGCTGCTGCATTTACAACCTCAGCCCCGCCATTTACGGCATCTCCACCGGCAAAATATTTGGGATTTGCGGTTTGACCTGTAGATTGATTTATTGAAACGCGTCCGGTTTCATCCATCGTTAGCCCTGAAATATTAGCAATCATAGAAGTTTGTTTCAACTGTCCGGTTGCTTTTATTACCAGTTCACAATCAAGTACAAATTCACTGCCTGGAATATTGATTAGTTTTCCGTTTACAGGTTCAGTGCGTATAAATTTGACGCCTTCAACAGCACTTTCGCCAACAATTTCGATCGGAGCTATATTAAACATACCCTCAACTCCGGTAACTTTTGCCAGGTCATATTCGAAATAGTAGGCTTTCATTTCGCTTTCCGACCTTCGGTAAGCTACTATTACTTTTTCGGCACCCAATCTTGCCGATTCCGAAGCAGCATCCATGGCTGTATTACCACCGCCCAGAACAATTACTCTTTTTGCAATTGGTTTTTCACTAGGCTTGGTTTTAATTTGCTCAATAAACTCTGTAGCACCAATACATCCAGGCTTATCTTCTCCTTTAATTTTTATTTCCGCCGAATTCCCCAGCCCAATACCCAGAAATATTGCATCATAGTTTGACTCTAACTGTTTGATATCCTCTTTATTTGCTATCCGTTTGTTATAAAATATTTTAAATCCGAATTGCTCTCTGAGAAATTCCACTTCCATGAGCGCTTCTTTGTTGGTAATTTTATACGGAGCAACACCATGCAGGGCCAAACCGGAAGGATTACTCTTTGCCTCAAAAATATCGACGTTATAACCAGCCAATCTTAATTCGCAGGCACACGAAATCCCAGCCGGACCAGCTCCAATAACCGCCACAGATTTTCCATTAAAACCAGGAATTTCGAAAAACTTCTGATGGGTCAGAATTGCATTATTAGTTGCAAAATTTTGCAACCGTCCTATTTCCAAAGCTTTAATGTTTACTTTATTGAATACGCAAGCCCCTTCGCAAAGAACTTCGGTAGGACAGACTTTTCCACATGTATTTCCCAAATAATTAGATTGGTAAATCGTTTTGGCCGCTCCTGTTAAATTTCCGTTGTTTATTTGCCGGATAAACAACGGAATATCAATAGCAGTGGGGCATGCCAACATACAGGGTGCATTGTAACAGAACAAACATCTCGAACTTTCGTAATACGCCTCTGAGTTATTCATCAGGGGTTTTAGCTGAGGGAATCTTTTTTCGTTATCCAGCATATATTTGGGATTTTTTTCGTTGAGGGGTTGATGAGTTGATGGGTTGAGGGGTTGAGGGGTTGATAGGTTGAGGGGTTGAGGGGTTGAGGGGTTGATGAGGTTGATGAGGAGTTAGCTGATAGGTTTTGGGGGGGTGGGTTTTTGGGTTGATTGGTATAATGAATTCAGCATACGGCCAATAGAATCAATATCAACCCTGATGTTTTTCAATGAATCACCAGATAAAAAATTCAGATCGTTAGATAGTATTATTTGGTTCAAAACTTCAATTAAACTCCCGAAGGCGATTTCGTAAAATCTTGCCTGATCCTTACGGCTCCAACGAGTGCTTCCTTCAGCAATATTACTGCTGACAGAAATACTTGCCCGCCGGAGTTGACTTGTCAATCCGAATTTTTCTTCATTCGGAAAGGTACCGGTTAATTGATAAACACTTTTAACAAGCTTCCTTGATTTTTGCCAGACTTCTAAATTTTCAAATGCGTAATTCATGTTCTTCTATTTTTAAACTGTTTTTACAAAGCAACTTTTAAAAAACTAACCAATGAATCAACAACTCAACCTTTCAACTTTTATACCTATCAATCCTTCAATCATCAACTTATCAACCCTTCAACTTATAAACTCCTCAACCCTTCAACTTATAAACCTATCAACCCCTCAACTTATAAACCCATCAACCCCTCAACCAAAAACTCATCAACCCATCAACTAAAAACTCATCAACCTTCCAGCCATTTTCTGAAAGGCACTTACCAACTGTCGATTAAAATCATTAAAACTCTGTAATTCGTTTGTACGTTTCAGGACGCCTGTCGCGGTAGAATTGCCAAACCGAACGAACCTCATTAATCATATCCAGATCAAATTCAGCTACCAGGAGCTCATCGTTGTCTTCTGATGCCTGTGCAAAGATTTGTCCGCGCGGATCAACAAAATATGATGATCCGTAAAACTTGCCGATATTCCATGGTTTTTCAACTCCCACCCTGTTGATGCAGCCCATAAAATATCCGTTTGCTGCTGCATGTGCTGGTTGCTCCAGCTTCCACAAATATTGCGAAAGTCCTGCAACAGTTGCCGATGGATTGTAAACAATTTCGGCGCCATTCAAGCCTAGTTCCCTGGCTCCTTCAGGGAAATGACGGTCGTAGCATATATAAACCCCAACTTTTGCATATTTTGTCTGAAATACCGGATATCCGAGGTTTCCGGGTTTAAAGAAGTATTTTTCAAAAAAACCGGGAGCAACCTGCGGAATATGATTTTTCCTGTATTTCCCAAGAATTGTACCATCGGCATCAATCACAACGGCTGTGTTATACAATATCCCTGGCATTTCCTCTTCATATATCGGAACAATTATGACCATATTGTATTTCTTTGCCAGTGCCTGCATAAGTTCCGTTGTTTTCCCCGGAATGGATTCGGCGGCTTTGTACCATTCATTACTCTGACCGGGACAAAAATAGGGCCCGTTAAATATCTCCTGTAAACACAGAATCTGTACACCTTGTTTGCCTGCATTTTCAATGAAAGGAATGTGTTTCTGAATCATTGCTTCTTTTATTTCAGCAATACTGCCTTCGCCTTCCGAAATCGGAACCGACATCTGAATCAAACCTGATTTAATTTTTCGTGCCATAGTATTTGGTCTTATTTATATTGTTTAATTTGAATGTTATTTGGCTGCTGGTTACTGGTTGCTGGCTGCTGGCTGCTGGTTGCAAGTTGCTGGTTCAACATTTAATGCGCTTCGCGCGTTCAAAGTCAAGTTGACGGATTTCTTAGTGGTTTATATTGGTTGAGGGGTTGATGGGTTGATGGGTTCAGATAAACCAGAAACCAGTAACCAGAAACCAGATTTACAAAACATTTGTCAATTTTGCCCTTTTTATAAATTCGCCGTAGCCTTTCTTTATTTTCACACTTCCATTATCAATGGCAACAGTACCACGAAGGATTACAGTCTCGGCTTTCCCGGTAACTTCGTGTCCTTCATAGGCCGAATAATCGCAATGGTGATGATGCGTGGATGCGGAGATAATGTGTTTTTTTGCCGTATCAAAAATTATGATATCGGCATCAGAACCAACTGCAATTGTGCCTTTTTTAGGAAACATTCCGAATATTTTAGCTGAAGCTGTAGAAGTAAGATCGACCATTTTATTCAAACTGATTTTACCTTTGTTAACGCCTTCCGAAAACAGCAATTCTATCCGATGTTCAATTCCCGGTGCGCCATTTGGAATTTTCGTAAAATCATCTTTCCCTTTCAGTTTATCGTCCCACATAAACGGGCAATGATCGGTAGCAACGGTTTGCACAATTCCCTGGTTGATTGCAGCCCAAAGTGCATTCTGGTCCTTTTTCTCGCGAATAGGCGGGCTCATGACCCATTTTGCACTTTCAAATCCACGGTCATAAACGGATGCATCGAGAACAAGGTATTGAATACAGGTTTCTACAAATACTTTCTGATTTCGCTTGTTTGCTTCTTTTACTTTGTTAAGTGCTCCTTCGCAGGTAAGGTGAACAATATAGGAATTTGAATCGGTCTGATAGGCCATATCAATGAATCTGCCTGAAGCCTCAGTTTCAGTTATTTCAGGCTGAGACAGATAATGATAAAGAGCTGAAAGATTTCCTGCAGCCTTATTTTTTGCAATTAAATAATCAATAATATCACCATTTGTAGCGTGAACAGAAATTAATCCCCCATACTTTTTTATTTCAGTCATCAACCCAACCATTTGTCCGTCGTCAATCATTAAAGCACCTTTATATGCCATAAAAGCTTTAAAAGATGTAATCCCTTCTTTCTCAATCAAATCTTTGATTTCACCTTGAGTTTGAGGATTAAAATCGGTGACAGCCATGTGAAAACCATAATCTCCATAAGTATTTCCCGTTGCACGCCCTTGCCATTCGTGTAATGCAGCATGAAGCGATTTTCCCTGCTTTTGAATTATAAAGTCGATAACAGTGGTAGTGCCGCCATGAAGTGCGGCCAAGGTGCCGGTTTCGTAATTGTCGCTGGAAAATGCGCCCATAAAAGGCATTTCCAGGTGAACATGAGGGTCAATTCCACCGGGAATTACAAGTTTCCCCGAAGCATCGATAATAGTATCGGCAGCAATGCCTAAATTCTTACCAATCAATGAAATTGTTTCACCTTCGATGAAGATATCAGCTGTGTAATCATCAGCGGCAGTAATAATTCTGCCATTTTTTATAAGTATCGACATAGGATTCGGTTTAAATGTGAAAATTACTTATTTGATTACCTTTGTTACTCCTGTATTTGGAAACAATTATTTTATTTGTTCAGTTACAGGGTTTATAGGTATATGGAGATGATCAAATTATAGCAAGGTCTGAATTTACTTTTTCTATAAACCCGTTGTATTTCAATTCCCTATACCTCTATCCCCTTATACCTTTTTACATTTCCTGATCTCTTGATAATTACTATTGTTTATAATACTCATCAGCAATTTCAATTGCTTTTTCAATGATATCAAGTCCTTCATCAATCTGGCTTTTGTTAATAATCAATGGCGGAGCGATAAATATCCAATTCCAGCGAACAAAGGTGAACAGGCCCAATTCCCTGAGTTTTGCAGCCATGCGGTTTGTAGGTTCCATGTCTTTGGCAGCAGCATTGAAGGGTGTTAACGGTTCTTTTGTTTCACGGTTTTTTACCAGTTCAATTGCACCAAGCAGGCCCGTATTCCGGAAGTCGCCGATTGAAGGATGTTTTTCAGCCAGTTTTTGCACTTTTTCTTCAATGTATTTGCCCATCAAAGCTGCGTTTTCAATTAAATTTTCTTCTTCGTAAACACTGATACAAGCCAAAGCAGTTGCACAGCCAAGCGCATGAGCAGAATAGGTTAAACCCAGCGGAAGCGGAATATCATTGAAATGGGCCGCAATTTCTTCTTTTACAATTATTCCTCCAAGCGGGGCATAACCCGATGTGAGTCCCTTTGCAACACACATAATATCAGGAGTAACTTCATGATGATCGATTCCAAACCATTTTCCTGTGCGTCCGAACCCACTCATTACCTCGTCGTCAATCAATAAAATTCCGTGACGATCAGCTATTTCTTTCACTTTTTTCCAGTAAAAAGGCGGGTATTTTATACAACCCGAAGTTCCTGATTCGCCTTCAAACAGGATTGCTGCAATACTTCCCGGGTTTTCGTATTGAATAATTCTTTCAAGATTTGCAGCTGCGTTCTCGCCACATTCGTCAATAGTGCTGCTATTCCAAGGGCAGCGATAAAAATAGGGGTTATCAACATGAACGATATTAGGAACTCCCTGGTTGTCAAATTGGAATTTACGCGGGTCGCCACCGACCGAAAAAGCGCCATAAGTTGCTCCGTGATACGAACGGTAATGAGAAATGATTTTGTGCCTTCCCGTGTATATTCGTGCCAATTTTATTGCATTTTCAATTGCTTCGGATCCACCGAGTGTAAAAAGTGTTTTCTTCAGACTTCCGGGAGTGATCTCGGCAAGCTTTTTCCCTAGTTCGCCACGAACGTTAGTGGCCATTGAACAGGTTATAAAAGTAAGTTGCTCGGCTTGTTTTTTTAGTGCTTCAATTACTTTTGGGTGCTGATGCCCTATATTAGCATTCATGAGTTGTGACGAAAAATCAATGTATTTTTTCCCGTCATAATCATAGAAATAAACACCTTTAGCTGATTTTACAGCAATAGGATTTAATCCAGCCTGCTTCGACCATGAAAAAAATGTATAGTCGAGGTTGTTTTTTACAATTTGTTCTCTGTCAGTCATATTTCTGATTTAAATCTTGATCAATAAATTTAGTTTTCTGCGTAAATGGTAATTATATTGTGACAACTGAATCCAATACCAGATCAATTTCAAAAGTTTGCAAACAATTCACTATTCTCCATTCACTATTCTCCATTCACTATTCTCTATTCACTATTCACTGTAATTGCGAGCGAATCAACACTCTTCACTTTGAGTTGACAGGAGACCCCAAACCCCGGAGGGGCTTATTGTAGACAAGCATTTATTTGTTTTCACTATTCACTATTCACTCTTCACTAAGTTAGCTCATCCAATCGGTAATTTCCTGTTTTGCCCATTTGGATGTTACTTTTTTAAGTTGCGACCAAAATCCCAGTGAGCTATTTCCTGTAATATCGCCTGCACCAAATTTTGATGCATTCCAACCTCCAAATGAAAATGGTTCACGGGGAACCGGTACCCCTATATTTATCCCGATCATGCCGGCACTGGCGTTCTGGGCGACCATCCTAGCAATGGCCCCGTTTTGTGTGAAAGCCGATGCTGCATTTCCAAAAGGACTTTCGTGTTGAATTGAAATGGCTTCTTCAACACTTTTGGCTGAAATAATCTCGAATACAGGACCAAAAACCTCTTTATCGGGCATTTTAGCACCGGATTCACGCCAATCGATAATTGTGGGCCCTAAATAATACCCGTTTGGATCGGCAGTTGAATCGTTCGAAATTTTACGACCATCGACCAATAATTTAGCTCCTTTATTTTCTGCTTCATCGATGTAATTAATCAGATTTTCCCTGGACTGCCGCGAAATAATCGGAGGCATTTTTGATCCGGGAACAAATTTTGTCACTTCAGTGCAGAGCTTTTCTATAACCGGATTTACATTTCCAACCGCAATCATTACCGAAGCGGCCATGCAACGTTGACCGGCGGAACCACACATGGAGGCAGCTATGTCGGATGCTGATAGTTCGAGGTTTGCATCGGGTAGCACGATCAAATGATTTTTTGCACCACCAAGTGCGAGGCACCGTTTTAAATTAGAAGTAGCCCGGCGATAAACAATTTGTGCCACAGGTGTTGATCCTACAAATGAAACAGCTTTGATTTCCGGATGATCACAAATGGCTTCGACCACATCCTTTGCCCCGTTTACTATATTAAAAACGCCATCCGGCAGTCCTGCCTGTTTCAGCATTTCTGCCATTTTCATAGCCGTTATCGGAGCAAGTTCTGATGGTTTCAGGATAATGCAATTCCCCAGGGCAAGAGCATTCGGAACAGTCCAATGAGGCACCATATGGGGGAAATTAAACGGATTAATGCAGGCAACAACTCCAAGAGGTGCATACTCAGTACGACATTCCACACCCACACTCACTTCAAGCACATCGCCAACTGCAATTTGCGGAACAGAACAGGCAAACTCTGTAAGTTCAATGCTTTTACGGACTTCGGCCATTGCTTCGTCTATAGTTTTCCCATTTTCTTCATGAATAATTGCAGCCAGATTTTCGACATTTTGCTCAATAATCTGCCGGTAAGTGTATAAAATTTGTGAACGCATTTTCGAAGTCATTCCCGACCATGCCGGAAAGGCATCTTTGGCAGCCTTGGCAGCAGCATCCACATCGCTATACGTAGATAATGGTACTGTAGAAATAACTTTACCTGTTAATGGGCTATCAACATCTATCCTTTTATTGTCGCACGGAACGAACTGTCCGTTGATGTAATTCTTTACTTCCGGGTATTTCATGGAATTTAATGTTTTGAAATTAATTATCAATTATGATGTTTTAAAAATGACGAAAAATATGTTTTATTGATAAAGTGATAGGACCTTATCATCGGCATGTTTCACTAGTTTCTGTTTACCAAAAGCATCAAAAGGCTGTATCAAATGATTTTAAAAATATATTTATTTTCTGATACCTAATGGCCTTTTAGTTCTGATTTGTGAATAATATTTGCACACACTATACTTGTAATCGTAAAATTACATTTTTTATTTATATCAGAATAATATTTTTCTTATTTTATTATTTTCCTCTAAAATTATACATTTCACGATTTGCTTTAAATGATAAAATCCGATTCTCATGTATGGTTTAGATTCTTTTATGGTATTCTTCTTTTACATCTTCCAAATTATTGCTTTTCTGAAATTATACTGTGTCTATAAAACTTATGATTTTTTCCGTACAATCATGATCCCATCCCTTATTGGAAGAAGCACATTATCAACACCTTTATGTTGTTGAATATACTTATTAAAGCCAACAATACCGGCAGTTTCGCGATCAGTTTCAGCGTCAGGCTGAATTACCCTTCCATACCAAAGTGTGTTATCAGCAAGGATATACCCTCCCGGAGCTACTAACGCAAAAACCATATCGAAATACTTGATATAGTTCTCTTTATCCGCATCAATAAAAACCAGGTCGAAAGGACCCTTCAGCTTACCAATAATTTCGGTAGCATCACCAACAATCATTCTGATTTTTTCTGCCAAACCAGCTTCAATAAAATACGGTTTAGCGAAATCTTCCATTTCCGGATTACAATCAATAGTAACAAGCCGACCTTTTGATTGCAGTCCCTGGGCCAGGCAAATAGCAGAATACCCTGTAAAAGTACCTATTTCGAGAATAGCTGAAGGCTTAATCATCCGGCTAATCATTTGCAGGAAAGCTCCCTGCAGGTGGCCCGAAAGCATCTGTGGCATATGCGTTTGCAAGTGCGTTGCCCGCGAGAGCCTCGCCAGAACGGGCAATTCATCGGAAGTGTGATCATTTGCATACTTTTCAATGCCAGGTATCATAATTCCTTCGTCAAATTCATTCATCGGCTGGCTTGTTTTTGATTGTTAAAAATAAGTGTACTTAAGCATGAAGGATCAAATACTTCGTTGGCAAGGTCTAAAAGACCAGTTGCCGTAACGTTGTCAATTTTCCTGTAAATTTCCTCAACCGGATCAACCTTTCCGTAAACAAGTAAATTCTTACCTATGGCAAGCATCTCGTTCTGATGCGATTCGAGCGATATAGCAAGCTGCCCTTTGAGTTGCAGTTTGGCGGTATGCAGTCCGACCGTTGTAAGGCTTACATTTCTGAATTTGTACAATTCTTTATGAATCAGCTCCATGGCCCTTGGCATAAGATTCTCATCGGTACCGCAATAAATGCTGAATAACCCTGTATCAGAAAACGGCTGGTAGTTCGATTCAAGATTGTAAGCGATGCCATTCCTTTCACGAAGCGAAATATTCAACCTGGAGTTCATGGCCGGTCCGCCTAATATGTTGTTTAGCAACGACATGGCGAACCTGCGTTCGTCGTATACATCACAGGCAGTATTCCCAATGATCACATGAGCCTGGTGCCTAGAGTACTTTCGGATTAGCGTTTGTGGAATATATCCCGAAAAAGGCTTACGCTGAATAGGTGTAATATCAGTTGCCACACCGCCAAAGTATTTTTCAGCAACGGCTATAGCCTTACTGAAATTGATATTTGCAACTGAGGTTATCACCACCCGCGACGGGATATAATTTGCATCACGAAAACGCAACACATCCTTGCGGGTATATTTTTTCAGCTTTTGCTTTGTTCCGAGAATATTCCGTCCCAGAGGATGATCCCCGAAAACAAGTTCATCAAATTCATCATGGATCCATTCGGCCGGGTTATCCATGTATGAATTTATCTCATCCATCACTACAGCTTTTTCTTTTTCAATTTCCTTTTCAGGGAAAGAAGATTGAAACAGGATATCCGCCAGCAATTCAGCAGCACGCTGGTAATACCTGACTTGTATGGATGCATACACACTGGTATCTTCCTTGGTGGTAAATGCATTCAGATCGGCGCCTACATTTTCGAGACGGCTCAGAACCTGGTAATTACTTCTTTTTTGTGTTCCTTTAAAAATAAGATGTTCAATGAAATGTGCAAGTCCCTGCTGATCCGGGCTTTCATCGCGCGAGCCGGCATTTACAACCACACCCAGGTGTGCGACACTTCCGCATTGTTGCCTGTGCACCAGCCGGATGCCATTTTTTAATTCGAAGTATTGGTAGGCCATTGGTCGGGGTTGGGGTTGGGGTTGGGGTTGGGGGTTGGAGAGAGGGGAGAGAGGGAGAGGGGCGAAGAGTGAATAACGAATAGTGAAGAGTTTACCTGGTGGAATTAAGCGAAGCTATTCAACAGGGGGAATAGCGACTAGTTATTAAAAATCCGACATCAAAAATCCGACATCGCAGATCACATAACAAGTTACTTTTGCTCAAGTTCCGCAGGGTATTTGTCATCAAAAAATACCCAGAAAAGAGGCTTGTAACCACGCAATTCGCCCGAATCGGAGCGGCGCTCCACCAGGGGGCAAATACCTGCCACCTTTTTTGAAAAGGCAAGTGTTTTTTCATTCATGCTCCATTCTTCGAGAAAACGCAGTCTGGTAATATCGCTTAGCCGGATCTCGCTTATCATAACGGTATCAACCAGGTCGTAAGGCGGAGTGGACCGCTCGACGCTAATAGAATCAACACGTTTCATCATCTTTTTAATTTCATCGGCGGTAAAAGGTGTACAGGTTAGAAAATCGTAAGCCTTCACTTCACCACTTGTAACCTGAGCCAGGATATCTTTCACCAATTTCTCGCGTTCACTGCCTTCGATATTCTGCACCCACCAATCCATATCTGTTTCAGTATTACGGATTGGCACATCGTATTGAATACGTTTTGTGACAACGTTTTTCCCTCCGCTTTGGTTACACGAAGGCATGGAAAGCGATAATACCAGTATCAAAGCAATTAAAATGAATTTATTCATGGTTTGCTGTTTATATGTGCAAAAGTATCAAATTTGCATCTATAACGTCAGTTCAATATGCTTAGTATCAAAAAACCAACGCTTGTTCTTAACGAGGATATCTGCAGGAAAAATATCCGCACTATGTCCGCCAAAGCACGTGAGGCGAATGTGATTTTCAGGCCTCATTTTAAAACGCATCAATCAGCAGCTATAGGCGAATGGTTTCGGGCAGAAGGCATTACAGCTATTACAGTTTCGTCGGTGAGTATGGCTGAATATTTTGCTAATCATGGCTGGAAGGATATCACTGTTGCTTTCCCTGTTAACCTGCATGAGATTGAAGAAATAAACCAAATTGCCGCTAAAATAAAGCTGAACCTGCTGCTCGAATCAGCAGAAACTGCATTGTTTCTCACAGAAAGATTAACTGCAGACTGCGGTTTCTTCATTAAAATTGATACCGGCTACCATCGTACAGGGATTGAAGCGTCGAATGTACCGCTGATTGACAGGATTTTAATCGCAGCTAAATCATCAAGATTACATTTTGAAGGTTTTCTTACACACAGCGGGCAAGCATATCATGCAAAGGACAGGAATGAACTCATTCGGATACAACAGATTGCTTCAGAAAATATGCTCAGGCTGAAAAAGCATTATCATCTTCATTATCCCAATTGTATAATTTCGGTTGGTGATACTCCAACATGTAGTCAATTGCCGGCTATTTCAGGGATTGATGAAATCCGGCCGGGCAATTTTGTGTTTTTCGATGTAATGCAATTTGCGTTGGGATCAAACACACTTGAGGAAATTGCTGTTGCTTTGATTTGTCCGGTAGTGGCTGTTCACCTTAACCGCCAGGAAGCCGTAATTTACGGCGGGGCAGTCCATCTTTCGAAAGAACAAGCCTTGCTCCCACCCGATCCCTCTCCGAATTTCGGGCTGGTATTAAGCTGGGACGGGGAAAACTGGGATACGGCAAATTTGCTTGGCAAAGTCAGTGCTTTATCACAGGAACATGGGATACTTTCGCTAACACAAGCAGGTTGCAACCTGAAACCGGGTGACATGGTGGCTGTTTTGCCGGTGCACTCGTGCCTGACAGCAACCTTAATGAGAGATTATTATATGCTGGATGGAAGGGTACTTGAAACAATGAATTCCTGATTTATAGTATTCTGAGTAAGGGAATAACCACGATTTCACACTAATCTTCCATGAGTAAACACAAATAAAGATTGTGTGTCTATCGAATGGCGATGTACTACGGCTGTTACATCCAACTGATAGATAAAAGTAACTCAGAGTTACGGTAATTTCTTTGCAGTTTTTTCCGGTTTTGCTTTGCTTTCTGACTTTGGCTTCAGAAGTACGCCAGAGTTTGTACGGCCATTTATGATCATGGTTAAAGGATCATCAAAATGCACGTGGCGAATCAATTCGTCTTCATATTCAGCCGGCAGGCTATCCAGGTAATCAACATCGAAAAAACCATCCTTTATATACGGATGAATGGTAAAATAACCTACGCGGAAGGAAGTCAGGTTTTGGAAGAAATGGGTTCCCTGGCTGGGATCGATACGGTAATTTTCAAGACCTGACTCTACAATTAGTCTGGCTCCTGCTATTTGTGGCCATTTAACCGGAATGCCCAACCAGGGGTCGCTCGAACCCCAACGGCCGGGACCAACAAGGACATATTGTTTATGGGCTGCCAGAAACCTATCGTTTAGAGCTGCAATGTTCAACACGGTTTCCGGGTTGCGCGAAGGGTCGAACGTAACTGTTTTTACATAAATGATATCATGTAAATCGTTCACAGTTCCGTTTCCTAATGCCGCATGTGAATAAAGTATTGTTTCTTCATATTTAATTTCATCAATCTTCACATCCACCCTTTCTTTGCTCTCCACAATAGGTCTTATCTGCAGCAGGTTAAAAACAGCCGGTTGTCCTTTTATCTTGTTGAGTTCGACAGCAAACTCAATTTCAATTGGTTTTCCAATTTCACGAGCGCCCATTTCGAGGCAAAGAGATAGGATTTTGGAAAGCGGAAACTTATTGTGATTGAGTATATTACCGAAAGTAACAATTCTTTTTCCTTCCGACAGAATTCCCTCGCGTATCACATTATTCTCAAAATCAAAGGTCGAAACCATGTCCCTGAACGAAGCATCTTCGGCAGCTATGTCAATCTTGAGCTTTTTCATATTCACACTGTCGTCAACCGACGGACGGAAACTGTATGGATCCATGTCCAATGCGTAAAAGTATTTTTGTGTTTCACGCAATGCCATATCGGCTGACGAAAGTTGCATGATCTTACGCGGGTATTTGGGTGAAAAACGAATGGAAACTCCACCATCCACAACATATTTGCCAAGTCCCATCGCTATACTTGCAATACCATCTTCTGCCTTTTCGGGAGCAATCGGGTAAAAATTAATTGATCGGGCTACACCTGAAAACGAAGGATAAAACCGATCGTCATATTGCGATCCGGAAACACGCTGCAATACTACTGCCATTTTCTCCTGGTCGATCACGTTACTTGTAGCAGCCATATAGGCTTTACTATTGTGAAAGAAAACTGAGGCATAAACACTTTTTATAGCATTACTTACCAGTTCCAGTGTAAACCGATCATCGCCAATCATAACCGGAACCATGTAGGTAGAGTAAACGCCAGCAAAAGGCTGATAATGTGAATCTTCGAGTAAACTTGACGAACGGACAGCAATAGGTTTTTTGCCAAGGTGGATAAATTTGAGCAAATCATCATGCAGGCGCAAAGGCAAACGTGCATTTACAAAATTGATAAGTATCTCCGAATCACTCACATCCGAAAGTCCGACTTTATACAAATCGTTATCTTCCATGAACTCATCAAAAATATCCGTGCAAAGCACCACCGTTTGCGGGATATTAATATTTACATCAGCAAATTTATCGAACAACCTGTTACGCATTACAATGGCATCCAGGAAGGCCAGTCCACGCGCTTTTCCGCCGATAGAACCATCACCTATACGTGTAAAACTGATATACTCATCAAATGTTTCACGATCGAACTGAGCTATAATTCCTCGTGCTTTGTTAAGCCTGTATCCGGCGATAGACTCGAAAACGAATCTGCGTATATCATCCAGATCATTAAAATCACCAGGGCTTACATCCCTGAAAAATTCAGCCAATGGGAAAAGAGCACGCGCATATAGCCACCGGGATAAATGGTTCCTGTATATATGATATTCAAGGGAAGCATCAGGAACCTGGAAAATCCGTTTCTGAAGAGCTTTCAAGTCTTGGGCCCGCATAATTTCCTGGTGTGTCTCAGGATCGATAAATACAAAATCGCCAAAAGCGAAATACTCCTTCATAAAATCGCGCAACTCATTGGCCATTGTTTTGGAGTATTTGTCAATGAATCCAGCCCCAAGGTTATGAGCTACTATTGCATATTTCGTGTCCGACGACTGCAATACGAAAGGCAAGAAATCTGTTTTTGAACGAACATGGTTCAGTAACCTGAAACCTGCTTCGGGATCTTCATGTCCGCCACGTTTATAACTTATATCAGAAATGATACCTAACAGGTTTTTCTCATATTTATCGAATAGCATAACAGCTTCATCATACGTTGTCGCCATTATAAGTTTCGGCCTGCCGCGTTTGCGCATCATGCGCTGGTGCTCATTCAGGCCTTCTGTCATAAAGGAATTGGTCTGTTCAAATATAATTTTGTAAATATTGGGCAGATAGCTCGAATAAAAACGAATTGAATCTTCAACAAGGAGAACAACCTGCACACCTACTTCGAGTGCATCGTTTTCCACATTCATTTTATCTTCAAGAAGTTTGATGATTGCCACCAGTAGATCAGGATTTCCCAGCCAGCTGAAAATATAATCAATAATACTCAGATCTTCGTTGGAAAGGCGCAGGGTAACTTCACGCGAAAATGGTGTCAGCACCACCATAGGAATTTCCGGATAGCTGTGTTTTACATGTTTAGCAAGATCGAATGAATCAATATCTTCGAGTGTAAGCATACAAATGACAAGGTCAATATTATCAGATTCAAGCACAACAAACGCCTCCTCTTCCGATGGAACCTGTATAAACTCCGGCGGATTGCTCAGGTTGAGGGAAGTGTACTCGTTAAAAATATGCTCATCAATACGCCCGTCGCTTTCAAGTATAAATGAATCGTAATTGCTGGCAATAAGCAATACTTTGTGTATGCGCTTACGCATGAGTTTTATAAAAGGAGTGTCGTCGAAATAATACTTACTTGAAACCTTTGATAATAAATGTTCAGTCATGGTTTATTCTTAAGGACAACAAAAATAGATATTTATAGCCTGACATTCAAATGTGAGGGTTAAGGATTTGGGAATTATGATTGGGGGTTTCAGAGTTTCAGAGTTTCAGAGTTTCAAAGTTTCAAAGTTTCAGAGTTTCAGGGTTTCAGGGTTTCAGGGTTTCAGGGTTCCAGGGTTTCAGAGTTTCAGGGTTTCAGGGTTTCAGGGTTTCAAGGTTTCAGAGTTTCAGAGTTTCAGAGTTTCAGGGTTTCAGAGTCTCAGGGTTTCAGGGTTTCAGAGTTTCAGAGTTTCAGGGTTTCAGAGTTTCAGGGTTTCAGAGTTTCAGGGTTTCAGGGTTTCAGGGTTTCAAGGTTTCAAGGTTTCAAGTTTCTGATAGTTGAAATCTGAGTGATATTGATTGGAGGAGTCTCATAGCTGTAATCTGAGATTTGGAACCTGGAATTTGGCACTTATAAAATGAAACGTTGAATCCGGAACTTCTTCCTTTCACTTCTGAAAAAATAATACCTTTGGCACTCTTTTTAACACTTAACACTGAATATGGATTTTGATTTTGACAAAATAATTGAACGAAAAGGCAGTTCGTGCATAAAATGGGACGGGATTGGAAAATTCCTGGGTTCCGGGGATGTACTTCCTATGTGGGTGGCTGATATGGATTTTCAGACCCCCCTATTTATAACAGAAGCGATTATCGCACGCGCAAACCATGGTGTTTTTGGATATCCGTTGCGCGAGGAAGGGTATTATACTTCGCTGATTGCTTGGCTTCATCGCCGCCATCAATGGAAAGTGGAACGCGAGTGGATATCTTTCTGTCCTGGGGTTGTGCCTGCTGTAAACATGGCTGTTCTTGCCTATACGCTTCCCGGCGATAAAATTATTGTACAGCCGCCTGTATATTTCCCTTTTTTCACCGCTGTTACCGATCATAACCGAACACTGGTTTATAATCAGTTAGTGATGCAAAATGGTCGCCTTTGTATGGATTTCGATAACCTGGAAGTATTGGCAAAAGACGGTGCAAAAATGTTGATCCTATCGAACCCGCACAACCCAGGCGGGAGCGTTTGGACAAAAGAGGAGCTATTACAGATGGCTGATATATGCCTCAGATACAATGTACTGATTATTTCTGACGAAATTCACTGCGACCTGATTTATAAACCTTTCAAACACACTCCAGTTGCCGGCCTTTCGCAGCAAATCAGTATGCAAACCATCACCACTGTTGCGCCCAGTAAGACATTTAACCTTTCAGGGTTTTCAACTTCCTCTGTTATTATTGAAAATGACAGCCTTCACCGAAAATTCAATTCCCAACTGGATCACCTTCATATAGGAGGGGGAAATATTTTCGGGAATATTGCCTCGGAAGAAGCTTACACTCATGGCGACAATTATGTGGATGAACTAATGGAATACCTGGCCGGTAATATTGAAACCCTCGAAACATTTGTATCCGAAAATCTTCCGAAAATAAAAGTGATCCGACCGGAATCTACATTCCTTGTATGGCTCGATTGCCGAGGGATGGAGATGAATGAAACAGATCTGAACGAATTTTTCCTTCACAAAGCCAAAGTTGGATTCAATCCTGGAATTATGTTTGGCCCGGGAGGTGAAGGATTTATGCGTATGAATATCGGGTGTCCGAAGGCTACTCTTTTACAAGGATTGAACCAGATAAAAGATGCGTTTACTGATTTATAATTATTGAAGCAAATTTTGAATCTCTTTACTTTTAAATCTTGAGACCTAAACCTAATCCTTTATGATAAGACATATTGTGATGTTCAAACTTAAAGAGTTTGAGAATGAAAATGAAAAAGTGGCTGCCGCCCTTGTTGTTAAGAAACACCTGGATGAATTACCTTTACAAATCGATGTAATCCGAAAGTATGATGCAGGTATTGATATCCGTAAACTTAATTGGTCATATGATATTGTCCTGGTAATGGATTTTGAGAATATGGCCGATCTTGATGCCTATACTGTTCATCCGGCACACCAGGAATTTATTGAATTTAACAAGGATTTTTCTGTTAATAAAGTCTGCATTGATTTTGAAATTTAAGAGTCAAAGATCTAAATGCAAAGTTCAACGTGCAGAAGTGTTCTATATCCCTTTTTCTCCCCTTGCCTCGCCTTGCCGCTTTTCATCACTAATCACTAAAACCCAACCCCTAAACCCCAACCCCTAAAAAATGATAGACTTCAGAAGTGATACCGTAACCCGCCCTACTCCGGAAATGTTAAAAGCCATGTTTGCCGCTCAAGTCGGCGATGATGTATTCGGCGACGATCCCACCATAAATGCACTCGAAACGAAAACTGCTACTATGTTTGGTATGGAGGCAGCTCTTTTCTGTGCATCGGGAACCATGGCCAACCAGATCGCCATCAAGGCACATACGCAACCCGGCGATGAGGTGATTTGTCACAAACTTTCTCACGTTTATTACTACGAAGGGGGCGGAATTGCAATGAATTCAGGAGCTTCCGTTTGTCTTCTCGAAGGGGATCAGGGGAGGATTACCTCCGCAGATGTGGAAGCGCATATCAACCCGTCAGATGATGTGCATCGCCCTTTGACCCGGTTAGTATCTGTTGAAAATACCATGAACAAAGGCGGAGGTTCTATTTACGATTTTAACGAATTGAAAGCCATTGGAAAAGTATGCAGTGAAAACGGCCTGAAATTCCATCTCGATGGGGCAAGGCTATTTAATGCCCTTGTTGAAACCAATGAAACACCGGCTGATTACGGACATTTGTTCAATAGCATTTCAATATGTATATCAAAAGGACTGGGGGCTCCTGTTGGCTCTGTGCTTATCGGCAATAAGGATTTTATCAGCCGTGCACGACGCATACGCAAAGTGTTTGGCGGTGGAATGAGGCAGGCCGGTTACCTGGCAGCAGCATGTATCTATGCTCTTGACAATAATGTGGAACGTCTCCGTGAGGATCATCAAAAGGCAAAACAGCTTGAGCGTATTTTACTTTCTTTGCCTTTTGTGGAAGCAGTAATTCCTGTACAAACCAACCTCGTATTTTTTAGCCTGAAACCCGAAATGCCTGTAGATAGTTTCCTTCAGGTCTTACGCAACAACGATATCCATGCCATGGCATTAGCCCCGCAGCAGGTACGCTTTGTTACTCACCTTGATATTACGGATGAAATGATGACAAAGGTGGAAAAGGTTTTGAGAGGAATGAAAATAAAATAGCGCCTTACCAATTGCAAAGCGCTATTTATTGAAATTTGAGATTCTTTAGGACTATTCAGTTTTTGGCTGAGTACTACACCTGTTTCTCCATTCTTCCCTCATTTTTTCCCTTTCTTCAGGATTAAGGTGCATCCTTTTGCTTCGCCGGTCGTGCCACGAACTGCTGTGACCATGTCCGGGACCAAATCCCCCAAAGAGAATTTTGGATAATACCAGTATTCCCAAAGCCTGCCAAAATGTTATCGTGCCTATTCCAAAAACTACCGGTAATATACTGTTCCAAAGGAACATAACCAGGGTCCCGAAAACAAACACACCGGCTGCTATGGCTATTGGAATAAATATGGCTCTTTTAATCCAGAAATTTTTACTTCTTTTTTCACTGTAACACATCATGATTTCTACGTTTTAAAATGTTAGTATTCGTTATATAAATTTTGAAACCACTCCCTCAGTTGTGCAACTGCGTAGTGTTTCCGCGATATGATGGTTTTAATACTCTCGCCTGTCTTATCGGCAATCTCCTGCAAGGTCATATCCTCCAGCTCGTTCCAAACAAACACATCCCTTTGTTTCTGAGGCAACTTATCTAATGCTTCAAAAAACTCTTCCCTGAAAAAAGCGCGTTCAAGTTCATTTTCAGGATTCGAATCATCAGCAAGCAAGGCTTCAGGATACGTCATTTCTCCATCCTCCTCTTCATAGGCAAGGGCATCGAGTGATTGTGGTTTAAGTTTCCGTTGTTTATCCACGATACGGTTACGGCTTACCCTGTATAACCAGGAACTCAGTTGTTCGATAGGTTCGATGTCAACAAGTGAGCTGAGTTGGTACCAGACATCCTGCAGAATATCCTCTGCATCTTCATCACTTTTAACGCGGCTGCGTATAAAGCTGAACAAACGCTTTCCATAATTCCGGACAGCATCCAGGATTCGTTGCTGCTTTGCCATCGGCGATAGTGTAATTGAATCTACCATATATTCAGGGAGACGTATGAATAACGAAATTACTTTAAAGAAAGGATATTTTTACCAAAATAAAACAGGCTGACCTTAACGATCAGTCTATAATCCTGGTAATACCACTTACCCTAAATACCAGGAGGATAAACTTTTGGAGTAATTGTCTTAGTCCGGGAAAATAATCTGACAACTTTAAATAGTCGTCTCTCGCAAACAAATGGCGAAGTCTGTTTACAACAAGGCAAGGTATAATGGAAAAGTTACTTTATGGACGGTTTGGGGATTACAATTATCAGATCATAAACCACTTTGCCATGCGCATCATTGTGGAGAATATCTTTATGCGTTCCTTTGGTCCAACTTACACTTGTGGGTGAGTCAACCGCATAGTTAAAGGCATTTTTATAATCGTGCTTTATGGAAGACGCTTTGGTAAAATCAAATGACATATTTTTGGTGCTTCCGGATACTAAAACCGAGGTATCCTGCCGGGTAAGTGTTTCATAATATGCCGGATTGAGCTCCAGGGTTTTACGAAAATTCTCCAGGGCATTGTTTGATTCGGCTGACGAAATGATAATAACTCCGCGGTGCGTATTGGAAATGTAAATCTCGGGATGCAGACCCGCAGCCTCTAGTTGCAGCGGATCTGTCTTCAGGAAATCCACATTTTTGTAACTCGCAATGCTGTATTCGGTTGAAGTTTCGGGGATGGTAATCTGTACTTTTTTGCTCTCCGGCGGATTGGATATAACAGGATTCTGGCTAATAACCCTAATGAATGGCACTACCATCAGTGTTGCCAAAATGATACTATTTTTTTTCATAGCCTTGTTATTGAAAAACAAGCTTCTGTAGTTGTATAACAAAGTTAAGGCTAAAATGGCGAAAATGTACCAGGGGATTAGTTTAACTTAACGATTTCAGATACATAATTATATGCACTTCATGCTCTGAGATGGCTTCATCTTGCAAAAAGAACAGGAAGTATTTATAAATGATTTCCTACACTATAAAAAACCGTGAAATTCTTTTTAAGATGGTAGCATTCGTTCCGTTAAAGTCCTTCTGCATTCTTCTCATTACTCATTCATTACTTCTTTAAAAGTTCAGGGTTGCGCAGAAATCCAACTACCCAGATTAGAATAAGCACAACTGAAGGAAGTACAATACTAAGTCCTCCTGTCATATGAATGATAATTGCCCCACCCATATATGCACTTAATAAAAGGGTGCCATAAATATTGGTCTTTGGAAACAAAAACAGAAGTGCCGATGTTATTTCTCCAATTGCAATTATTAAACGCCAGTTTCCCAGGTGCATTTGTTCCATTTGTTCAGGGTGTAAAAACAATTTTCCTGTTGCACTGAAAGCATAAAGTCCTGTTAGCAAGCCGGCAATAATCCATGCAGCAATTTTTCTTGTCTTTGAAATTTTAGAAGTTGTCATATTTATTTATTTTCGTGTTAATACTCTCTGTTTATTTGTTACCTGTTTTGAAAAATTATATATTTTAACATGTATGTATTCGCATTGTTCAAAATGCCTGACTTAACACACTATTTTGTGCAATCTGACATTAACAGAGATTGAAAGCCGGTAATACGCAGAAATGATACGTAAAGGTGGATAGTACAAAATAACCTGAAATAAAATTTCTAAAGTGTGAATTCCGGTGTTTCGAGCCAGTTTAAGCATGAATTGCAATTAGACAACAAAACAGATTCTACACGAGTAAAGATTCCTTTTCCAAATAATAACAAATCTAAATTAGTATATAATTCAGTATTATACTGAAAGTTAAAAAAAAGTATTCAAAAAGCATTTTAGTAATGGATTAAAATCCTTTACATTTGCCCCGAACAAATCCCTAAAACAACCTACTGTTATGACAATAGGAATACTTAAAGAAACCACAGGCGAAAACCGGGTTGCCATGCTTCCCGAAAGTGTCGCCACGCTGGTAAAGATGAATGTTTCCATGCTTGTTGAATCCGGTGCCGGGCTAACAGCCTTCGCTTTGGATAAAGATTATGAGGAGGCAGGTGCACACATCGAAACCAAAGCCAAAGTTATTGCAGAAGCTGACCTGCTAATTAAAATCCAGCCACCCACACCCGATGAGATTGCCCTAATGAAAGACGGGCAGGTTATTATGGCAGTGTTGAACCCTTATTTCAACACCGACCTGGTTAAAGAACTGGCTGCCAAAAACATCACAGGGTTCAGTATGGATGTGGTACCCCGTACCAGCCGTGCCCAGGCGATGGACATACTTTCGTCGATGGCTACTGTTGCCGGTTACAAAGCAGTGCTCACGGCAGCAAATACATTGCCTAAGTTTTTTCCTATGTTTATGACTGCCGCCGGAACCATTAAGCCTGCCAATATGCTCATATTAGGAGCAGGCGTTGCAGGATTACAAGCCATTGCAACTTCGCGCAAACTAGGCGCTGTGGTTTATGTGTTTGATGTTCGCGCAGCTGTAAAAGAAGAAGTTGTCGGTCTTGGCGGAAAATTCGTAGAAGTGGAAGGTGCCATTGATGATAAAGCAGCCGGAGGCTATGCCGTTGAACAAACCGATGAATTTAAAGCTCGCCAGGCACAAACCATTCATGACCAGGCAGTTAAATCGGATGTTATTATTTGTACCGCTCAAATTCCTGGCCGTCGCGCCCCTCTCCTGCTTAAAAAGGAAACTGTTGAAGCTATGAAACCTGGCTCGGTTATTATTGACCTTGCAGCTTCGACCGGAGGAAACTGCGAACTTACCAAAGACAATGAAACCCTGATTCATAATGGGGTGAAAATTATTGGCAATTCACAATTCCCTACAGATATGCCGACCGATGCCAGCCGCATGTATGGCAAAAACATGATCAATTTTCTTAAACTTATCATAACCAAAGAAGGCGCTATGAATCTGAACTGGGAGGATGATATTGTGAAAGGGACTGCTGTGACTCATGCAAAAGAGATTGTTCACGAGAGGGTGAAAGCGGCGATAGGTTAAACTAGTGGTGCCGGGTGCTTATGAAAAAGTTCCGTGTGCCGGGTGCCGGGTGCAAGCCTAGATAGAAAGTTTGTGCTAATTAATAGATAATTGTCTAAAAACGGAATACCTTATTATTGGGAGTATGGCAAAAAGTTTTGAAGAGTTGGTGATATGGCAGGATGCAAGAAAACTTGCAAATCTTGTACATCTCACCTTCCTTGAACTAAAAGATTATGATTTTAAAAATCAGATCAATAGTGCCGCGGTATCGGTAATGAATAATACAGCCGAAGGATTCGAGAGATTTTCAAAAGCCGATTTCAAACGATTTCTTCAGATCGCAAAGGCATCAAACGGTGAAGTCCGGAGCATGACCTATCTTGCTGAGGATTACAACTATATCGATTCAGAAAAAGCAATTGAAATCCGGAATCTGAGCATAAAAATTAAATCTGAAATTGTGGGACTTATGAATACTCTTTAAAAAGTACCTAGTACCGAATGCCATGTGCCGAGTGCCATGTACGTGACAGCTGGTACTTCTCTCCAATCCCAGACTCTTAAACCCATTCCCCGGCACTCCGGAACCTGGAACCCGGAACCTGGAACCTGGAACCTGGAACCTGGAACCCGGAACCCGGAACCCGGAACCCGGAACCCGGAACCCGAAACCCAGAACTTAAAAAACTAAACCTTATATAATAATCTAACTTAACAAAAAACTTATGGAAGAAATCCTGAAATTTTTCCTGGAATACAAGGACCTGATTTTTATCATTGTCCTCTCCGTATTTTTAGGAATAGAAGTGATATCGCATGTACCGGCGGTGCTTCACACGCCCCTGATGTCAGGGAGTAATGCTATACACGGCGTTGTAATTATAGGGGCAATAATAGTAATGGGCCATGCCGAAAATACGCTTTCGATGATCCTCGGTTTTATAGCCGTAATACTTGGCACACTGAATGTTGTCGGCGGATTTGTGGTGACCGACCGAATGCTCGAAATGTTTAAGAAAAAGAAAAAATAAGGAGATAAAACATGGAAACAATTACTAAAGTTATTGAATTCACCGGTCAGATCTCCATTCTTGAGATTTCATATCTTATAGCCTCGATACTTTTTATCCTTGGATTAAAGAAGCTGAGTCACCCGGCAACGGCACGTTCAGGCAACCTGTGGGCTGCTGCAGGTATGGCAGCCGCTATACTTTTCACTATACTTTTTCACCAGAAAGATGGGCAACCCATCGGCAATGTTATCTGGATCGTTGTAGCACTTGCCATTGGAAGTTTTATAGGCTGGTATGTCTCAATGAAAGTAAAGATGACTGCCATGCCTCAAATGGTTTCAATTTTCAACGGAATGGGCGGTGCCTGTGCCGCATTGATTTCGATGATGGAATTTCCTAAAATGCAGGATCATCTCGCCTCTGGCGGAGCAACCAATATGCTTGGCGGCGAAGGAATTGCCATTTTGCTTGGATTAATGATCGGGGGTGTTTCGTTTGCCGGCAGTATGATCGCATTCGGCAAACTCGACGGACGCATTGGTGATTTAAAACACCCTATACTACGTATTATCAACCTTAGCTTCCTGGCTTTGCTGCTGGTTTCGATAATACTGATACTGTTTATGAAACCTGAAGCAGGCAATAACCTTCCAATTTACCTGTTTGCAATTGCAGCATTAATTTACGGGGTAACCTTCGTAATGCCGATTGGTGGTGCAGATATGCCGGTGGTAATTTCGTTACTCAACTCATTTACCGGCGTTGCAGCAGCCATGGGAGGTTTTCTTTATGGCAACACGGCTATGCTTACCGGAGGTATCCTGGTTGGATCATCAGGAACCATTCTTACCATATTGATGTGCAATGCCATGAACCGCTCATTACTTAACGTAATTATCGGGGCATTTGGAGTTGCCGGCGCAGCCGGAACCGAAGATGGTGATAAAACCGTGAAGGAAATTTCACTTAGTGATGCAGCAGTTTTGCTCAGCTATTCGCAAAAAGTATTTATCGTTCCCGGTTATGGACTTGCTGTTGCCCAGGCTCAGCACCTTTGCCACGAACTCGACAACCTGCTGGCAAGTAAGGGCGTCGAAGTTAAATATGCCATTCACCCTGTTGCCGGCCGTATGCCAGGGCATATGAACGTATTATTAGCCGAAGCCGATGTTCCATATGAGAAACTTGTTGAAATGGAAGATGCCAACAACGAAATGTCAAATACCGATGTAGTTGTTGTTATCGGCGCCAACGACGTTGTAAACCCTGCTGCTGAAGACGATCCTTCGAGCCCGATTTATGGTATGCCGATTATCAAAGCGCTGGATGCCAAAAACGTTATCGTGATGAAACGCAGTATGGCCGCCGGTTATGCAGCAATTCCGAATAACCTGTTCTACCATCAGAAAAACCGGATGTTATTTGGTGATGCAAAAGCAACGCTACAGAAATTGGTTGCTGAGATCAAGAGTTTGTAGTATAATTTATTCTTAGAGAGAAAAACCGGCAGAAAATGATTTCTGCCGGTTTTTTTTATTAATAATTGGGTATTCGAAAAATCTGGCATTTCCTGTTTTATACTATGGCGTTAAATTAGCTCTCAACCATAGACTATATCTATAATTTCAAAAACACTATCTTGCTTGGTTCGTTTCAAAATAGCTTTATCCCCATTTTTTTTATTTAATAATACTTTGGCTAAAGGGGATAAAAAGGAGATTTTCCCTTTGGAAATATCTGCCTCATCAACGCCTACTATTTGAAAAGTTTGAATGTTTTTGGTTCCTTCTAATTTGAGAGTTATCAACGCACCGAACCTTATTTCATTTTTGGGTTGCTCGTTTAAATTGACTATTCTGGCTTCACCAATTCTATTATTCAACAGTTGTAATTTTGCATTGATATGGTTCAACGCTATCCGTTTTTCATTTTCGTTGCCACTATCCAGATTGTCTTTTTCATTGACTAGCATCTGTTTTTCAGCCATCAGTTCATCCATACCCGCTTGGGTCACATAGTTTGTTACTCCTTCGGGTAGATAAGCCCTCTGTGGTACCATCGGAATTTCTTCCTGATCGTCTTCTTTAACAAATCCTCTGCTCATAGCTGCTTAATTTTAAGTATAGATTTCCTTTAGGTTGAATAGAATAGGGCCGTTAAAGTATCTTTAAGAATATGTTTTGTCATTTTCGGTTTTATCTATTTTGTCATTTTTTATACTGATTTCCGATACTTATACAAAATAAAAATCCGGCGACAGGAACAGCTTCCGCCGGACTTTTTTAAAATTTTTACAGGCTTGCTCTCCCTCAATTTTTAGTCTTTAAAAAAAATACTGAACTATTGTTTATGTATTTCAGCCTATTTTCTTACCGGCCATAGGGCCTGGTTTAAGCGAATGAATTTCGCTGATTTGAATTACAACAACTGCCAGTGGTTTGGGAAACCCCATTTTTGCTGATATTTCAACGGTCTGGTCAAATAATTCACCACTGTCGTACAACGTTGGATTTCCAATAAATCTGTAGCCATCTAAAATTTCACGGTTTACCACCGCAACAGCAACCTTCGATCCTCTTTTAATATTTGAATAGGTTATACCGCCTGTCCCTTCTGTAAAAATAAGAGAATCATCAGATAAGACGCGGGTTGACCGTTTTGGTGCCACATTGGGCATGCCTTCAGCATCGGCAGTACCAATAAAACATTGCTGTGTAGCAATCATGTCTTTCATTTCCTGTGTTAGCGTAGCCATTTTCTGGAATTTTAAATTAATTGCTTTATTTGACACATAAAAGTAGTCTTTTTTTTATGTTTTGCCAACCAGAATTTATAAAATTCTCCTTGAGTCAGAGTCGGAACTTTTAACCGCGAACTTAAGAAACCTTCTTATCTTTGACTATACTCTTTCTTTATGGCAAAGCAGGCTACATTCCGTTTCTATGAAGAGCTGAATGACTTCCTTCCTTCGTATAAAAAGAAGGTAGCTTTTCTGTACTCTTTCTTTGGAACGCCTTCCGTTAAAGACGTTATTGAAGCCCTTGGCATCCCGCATGTTGAAGTTGATTTAATACTGGTTAACAGTATTTCTGTTGATTTTAAATATACTTTACAAAACAATGACTTCGTATCCGTTTACCCTGTTTTTGAAACCCT
This sequence comes from Lentimicrobiaceae bacterium, assembly GCA_041660125.1. Classification (GTDB taxonomy): domain Bacteria; phylum Bacteroidota; class Bacteroidia; order Bacteroidales; family UBA4417; genus UBA4417. Next base: position 11,519 of record JBAZWY010000036.1, on the reverse strand, counting down.
GGATATATCTGATGTTTCACATCTCCGGAATCAACCACTCAGAGAAACTAAATTTATCCTGGATGTACACCTTGGAAAGCTCGCAAAATATCTTAGAACGTTTGGTTTCGATACCATGTATCAAAATGATTATGACGATAGGGAAATTATCCGTATTTCTATCGCTGAACATCGCATAATTCTGACCCGGGATATTAGTATGCTGAAAGTGAAATCCGTAACTCATGGCTATTTCGTCCGTAACCAACAGCCTAAAATGCAATTATCTGAAGTGCTGAATCATTTTGATTTGTACCAGGCTTTTGATCCCTTTAGCCGCTGCATAAAATGCAATGGAAAATTGGAACGGATTGAAAAAGAAAAAATAATTCAGAAGCTCGAGCCATTAACCAGGGAATATTTCGATACATTTTTCAGATGTCTGGACTGCCAGAGTATTTATTGGGAAGGATCTCATTTTGATCGGATAAAGAGCTTTATTGATACAATCAGAAATTCACGAGAAAAATAATATAATGGCAGAAACAGTCGAAAGAGCACAATGCCCCGCCAAGTCGTTCTTCTCCTGACACGTGCCGGTATAATTATCTATTTTTGAAGACATTGTGATGCAACTTTTTTATTCCATCATTCGTCAGAAGACAACAAAAGCGGAGGCGACAAATCCCGGTAGCAATCGGGACCAAATTATGTACTTCGCCCTCCATTTATAATAACCTCCTCTGCTGGTATTAGTTATTCTTTTTGTAGTGGTTTTTTATAATTAATGTCAACGTCCGCATATATGAGCCGTGGCGGGCTTCGGAACTACGTAACTATCCCACATTACAGACTTAGCTGCAAGGCGTTGAACACGCTATTTACCCCGCCATTGTAATCCCGTTGTAGGCAGGTGGAGCAGGCAAGGGCATTTCAGTCCAAGCCTCTCACAGAACCGTTTGTGAACCTCTCGATTCATAAGGCTCTTGTTATTTCAATCACTCTTTATAACCCTATCGCCAATGAACAAACAGGTTAGGATGCTCGCTTTGATAGTTTTCTAACCATTGGTAGCTCTGCTTGATTCCTGATAACTTTTACTTGTGCTGCGCCCATTGCATCAGCCGGAAGATTAACTGCCTAAAGACATTTAGAAACAATCATTTCCTAAACTTACCATAGTAGTTTAACCAGCCTTGTAGCTTGGAATACAGTGTGTCGGCTATAAATCAGGTAACAGCTTTACTCTTTAGTCCCATGCGCAGAAATGGAAGTTTTAACAACGGGTTACTATCTCAATTTGTCATCAGTGGTTTACTTGCGTTCATCTCCGTTATTTATACCTGATGGTTTACTCCACATTTTACTCATGGCTTATCTATTTTTAAAGGTATTCGTGAGCTCACTTCGTTCGGTTCCTTGTCCGTTCAATACCATAGATTTTGGCTACAGCACCGCAAGGCGGTTAACAATATCTGCCTGCACAGCTATTGCGAAGGATCATCCCTTTGTAGAGACCCCATCATCTTTTATACAGCATGTAAAAGAACTATCTTTACTTAATTCGCACTTTTACTTCAGGACACACCTATGCTTAGTTACAAATCAGCCTGGGCGGGTCCCATTAACCTTTGCAAATTTGTCGGAAATTTTGTATATTAGCAATCATTATTAAAATTATTCTTGCTAATACCCAAGAGAATTATGAAAAAGAGAGATCGTTCGCTTGAAGTTGCTGATTTGAAAGCGGTTGCCCATATTGAGGATGCCCTTGTACTTTTTATTCATAGTGAGGATCCGAATATCCCCACCTCTATTTGTGTACAGGCTAATTTTAAATTGCAGCAGTTTGACCCGGTACAACCCATGAGTGCCTACCTTGGATCGAATACTTACAATCACATTCATGACGGAGACAGGCGGATATCATACCGACAGCGCATACAAGAAGAGATGAACCCGGATGTGATTTCTGCCATGCTCAGGGATTTTGCTCAAAAACGCCGGCTTAACCAGGAAAATGATAATAACCCAGGCTGGGAACCTTCATGGGAGCATCCCTGGGAAGTATAGAGAGGGATTTGGATTAATTATAATATCTTACTGCAAATCATGGCAGGAAATAGTATATGGTGCCTTCCGGCACTGCCTGTGTGTGATAGGAATAGAAATAGGGGGAAAGAAACAAATCAGGAATTCAGTTGATGAATGATTAATTAGTCTGTTTTATTTCATATAATCAGTAGTTAGATTTGTGCCAGCGAATTTTCAAATTATAGAACTTAGAATTCAGTGAATCTCTTAGTGAATATTCAATATTTGGACTATTGTATTCATTTTTTATGTGATTTGTAAAAGAGTAGTCATTTTTAATGTAAATTTGACATTGAAGCTACCAGGAGGACCCCCGACTCCATTTCAGAATCTTCAATATTGGCTTCAGGTTGAAAAGGAATAATACTTTCGCAATAATCCATTAGATGCAAGATTTTATATTTGAAAACAAACCTCAGCTTGTACACTTGCTATCAAAAGGTAATTTATTAGCCTTTAATGCTTTGTACAATGAATATAGTGGTAAGTTATATCGTTTTGCATTTGGCTATTTAAAATCAGAAGAAGAGTCAGAAGAGCTGATCCAGGAGGTTTTTACAATAATCTGGGAGAAGAGGGCTGAACTTAAAAAGGAACTCTCTTTTGAATCGTTCCTTTTTACTATCGCTTTCAATATTATCAAGAAACATTTCAGGACAAGATCCTATTTGTCTAAATATTTTGATGCAAAAAGCAGTAGCGATTTGGATTTGCATACTTCGCAAAAAATTTCATATGATTCATTATATCAATATATAATTGAACTAGCCAATCGATTACCTGAGCGACGCAAAGAAATATTTATGAAAAGCAGGCTTGAAGAGTTGAGTATAAAAGAAATTGCAGAACAAATGAAGATTAGCCACAAAACTGTGGAGAATCAATTGACCGAAGCATTAAAATTCATAAGGACAAATCTGAACAGGGAGAATGTGCCAGCTATTTTATTTTTTATGCTATTTATCTCATAATCATTAATTTAGAAATTATTTGTTATTTATTTCATTTTTCTGATAGGTGTAAACAAGCACATATGGATATTACTATATATATAACTTGTCATGGTTAAGCTCTTTTAGGTAAAAAAGTAGGTCATCCTTGCATAATAAAGTTGAACCTTTATGCCTGAAAAATCAGACTTACTTTGACATTGAGTAATTACAAAATAAAAGATATTGCTAAAAAGATGGATTTAAATAATCGATACTCATTTTTACAAGATAACTCAATTAAAAAAACTTTTGGTTAGTTAAAGTTGATTGATTGGTAGTACCAAAGCGGTTCTCAGTTTCTGAGAACTGCTTTAACTGATAAATGATTTTAGACAGAATTTGAAAAGAAATGGTTTAATATATAAAGTAAAACATAATATAACAGAGAAAATAATTTATGACTACTACAGGTTTCGATAAAGAAAAAATAATCAATTATTATAACAGGGATCACTCTGAAGAGGATAAATCGTATATAACTGAAATATTTTGTGATGAACTTCATGAGGAAGAAATAAAATCCTTGTTATCAGGACAATTTGATGAATTATTGAAAGAAGAGTATATTGAAAAGAGAAATCTTGATCACATCCTATACCGAATTCATTACGAGATAAATACCAAATCCAAAGCACAAAAAGAAGGCAAATATGCCAGTATTGTTAAATGGGCATACAGAATAGCAGGCATGCTACTACTTCCCCTGGCATTCCTGATAGGACTTCACATGAATAAAGAAACCCAATTAAAAAAAGAAGCCTGGGTCGAAATTAAAGCACCGGCATGGACGCGTGCTCAGTTTAGCTTGCCTGATGGTACAACCGGCTGGCTAAACAGTAGTTCAAGTATAAAATATAAGGAAGACTTTATTCATGATCGACAGATAGCTCTTAACGGTGAAGCTTTCTTTGATGTGTTTAAAGATAAACATAGACCTTTTGTTGTTACAACAAATGATATAAGTGTGGAGGTACTGGGAACAAGGTTTAATATAGCTTCCTATGATAACGAGAACGATGTTGAAGTGATTCTTGAGGAAGGAAAACTCTTGTTCAATACAGCAAAAAGGAATAAATTCTATATAATGCATCCTAATGATTTGGTAACATTTAACAAAACCAATAAGGATTTTACAACGGAAGTAGTGGATCCAAACAAATATTTGTCATGGACAGATGGTATGCTTGTGTTTAGAAATGATCCGCTGGATGTAATTGCCAGAAGACTGGAAAGATGGTATAATATTGATGTTGAAGTTGATAAAACGTTAACAGAAGATCTAAGGTTACGGGCAACCTTCAAAGATGAAAGTCTTGAAGAGGTTTTAGGTTTATTAAAACGTAGTTTGCCAATAGATTATAAGATTGAAATCCAGGATCTAAAACCAAATGAAATCTATGCAAAAAAGAAAGTGATAATATTACCAAGAACCCATTAATCAAATTACAAAATAAAAAAAAGTTATATGCCTATGGAAAATTTTATACTTTAAAAAAGCAGGAAAGCGTTAGAGGCACTTTCCTGCCGATAAACTTAAGTTACTATGAAATAATAACCTAACAAAAATCTTTTCAAAGTTATGAAAAAAAAATTTGAATTATGGGTATATTCACACCCTGAACTAAAAGGACTAATTATGAGACTTAACATTTTAATCCTGATTATTATCACAAGTTTTTCAAATGTTTTTGCTACATCTGGATATTCTCAAATAGCAAAGGTGACACTGAACATGAAGAACAGTAGTATTGAAAAAGTGTTGGATGAAATCGAAAAGCAATGTGAATATTATTTTATCTTTAACCAGAAACAGATAGATGTTAACAGGGTTGTTAATATACAGGCAGATAATGAATTGATTACCAGTATACTGCCAGAATTATTCAAAGGAACCAATGTAAGTTTTGCAATTTTAGACAGGAAAATATTATTAACCACTGAACCTGTCAGGAATAATTTTTCAACTATCCAAAAGGGGATTAACGCCCAACCTATCACTATAAAAGGTATAGTTACCGATGCCAAAACCGGAACCACATTACCTGGGGTAAGTGTTGTTATTAAAGGGACCACTATTGGGACAGTTACCGATGCTAACGGCAATTATACCTTAGAAGTAGCTGATGAATCAGTAATCCTGGTATATACGTTTATAGGATATGTTGGTCAGGAAATTGTAATTGGTGCACAAACAATTATAAATGTCGCAATGGTTGATGAAGCCATTGGATTAGAGGGGGTTGTAGTTACAGCCTTTGGGATACAACGGCAAAAAAACATTCTACCATACGCTGCCCAGCAGATTAGCGGAGATGAGATTAATAAAACAAGATCAGGAAATGTAACCAGTGTGCTTTCAGGTAAGATTTCCGGACTTCAGATTACCCAGGGAAACGCAATAGGAGGATCTGTAAATATCGTGGTGAGGGGATCAAAATCGTTGACCGGAAATAACCAGGCGTTATTCGTAGTTGACGGGGTACCTGTAGATAACTCAAATACAAATTCCAGTACACAAAAAACAGGTGCCGGAGGCTATGATTATGGAAATGCAGCTGCTGATATTAATCCTGACGATATTTTATCCATAAATGTATTGAAAGGTGCAGCAGCATCAGCATTATATGGATCGAGGGCTGCAAATGGCGTAATTATGATTACAACCAAAAAGCCCAAAAGTGGGTTAGGAGTAACTATAAATTCAGGTATAACCATTGGTAAAATAGACAAATCGACATTTATCAAGTATCAACAGGAATATGGTGCCGGCCGCTCGGATCCATATGGCAAAGACGGATTTCTTTATTTTGATGCTAATGGCGATGGTACAAAAGACCTTGTAGTACCAACATTTGCACCCAGATCATGGGGCCCAAAATATGATCCGAATCTTATGGTATATGATTGGGAGGCTTTTGATCCAAGTTCCCCTTCATACTTAAAACCTAAACCCTGGACGGCTCCTAAAAATGGACCAGAGACATTTTACGAAACAGCACTATCTACTAATAACAATATTATGGTTGATGGAATGATAGATAACAAAGTTTCGTTTAAACTCGGATATACCAGAACTGATGAAAAAGGCATATTACCTAACAGTAAACTGGTGAAAAATATAGTTAATTTTAGTACAAGCTATGAACTTACCAGTAAACTTACTGTAAGTGCCCTGGCTAATTACTCCCAAATTGATGGTCGCGGAAGATATGGTACCGGGTACGATGCAGGGCGTAATATCAATAGCAATTTTCGCCATTTCAACCAGGTAAATGTTGACATCCAGGAACAAAAAGCAGCATATTTCAGGAACCATAAAAATATCACCTGGAATTGGTCAGATCCATCCACTCCAGGAGGTATAAAACCTGCATTTTACAATAACCTTTATTGGGTGGTTTATGAGAACTATGAAAATGATACAAGAAGCAGGATATTGGGTAATATTTCATTAAACTACAAAGCAACTGAATGGCTCAACTTACTTGGCCGTGTATCAATTGATAGTTATAATGAGTTTCAGGAAGAACGTATTGCTGTTGGAAGTATAGGCGTATCATCCTATTCCCGTTTTAACAGGAGTTATAGTGAAACAAATTATGATTTGCTTGCTACTGTAAATAAAGATTTAACTGAAAATATTAAGCTCAATGCGCTTGCGGGAATTAATATCAGAAGAAACACGGTTTCGTCTGTTTATTCAGCGACATCAGGGGGGTTGATCGTTCCTGAGCTCTATTCCATTTCTAACTCTACCGGGACCATACCTGCACCTATTGAAACTTATCAACCGAAAGCAGTTGATGGTTACTTTGGAGGCGTTACCTTAAGTTACAAAGAGTATTTGTCATTGGATGGTACCTTGAGGAGAGATAAATCATCTACTTTACCAGAAAATGCCAATACATATAATTATTATGCCATATCAGGCAGCTACCTTTTTTCGTATCATTTACCAAATGTGAAATGGATTTCATCCGGAAAAGTGAGGGCAAATTATGCTACTGTCGGTAATGATGCACCATGGGGAAGTATTGCAGATGTTTATGATAAGCCTAATCCATTTGGATCAACCTTATTATTCTCATTACCTCCAACCAAGAATAACAATAATCTGAAGCCTGAACAGACCAGAAGTAAGGAGGTGGGATTAGAAATGGCGTTTGTTAAAAACCGATTAGGGTTTGAGGCATCCTATTACCATACCAATACCGTTGACCAGATCATCCCGGTTGCAGTTTCATCGGCAACAGGATATACAAGTAAATTTATCAACGCCGGCAATATTGAGAACAAAGGGATTGAACTATCATTGTACGGTGCTCCGGTAAGAAAGGAAGATTTCACCTGGAATATGAATATAAACTATACCCGCAACAGAAATAAGGTGCTCTCATTATACAACGACAGCAAGAATTTACAGCTCGGATCTTTCCAGGGAGGTGTCAGTTTAAACGCTTCAATAGGGCAACCTTATGGAGAACTTCAGAGTTATACTTATCAAATGCTTGATGGCCAAAGAATTGTAAAAGACAATGGTTTATACCTGCTTACTACTACAACTTCGAATGTGATAGGAAATATCAATCCTGACTGGATTGGAGGTATGAATAACAGTTTCCGTTACAAAAATATGACTTTAAGCTTTTTAATAGATGTTAAAAAAGGCGGAGATTTGTTTTCGCTAGACATGTATTATGGACAAGCTTCCGGCATACAACCTGAATCAGTAGGTTTAAATGATCTTGGAAATCCTGTGCGTGATGCAGTTGCTGATGGAGGCGGAATTATTTTACCGGGAGTTACTGCTGACGGGAAACCGAATACAAAAAGGGTAACCATTACTTCAAACAATAGCTTTGTGTACCCACAATCTCAATTCAGCTATGATGCGAGCTACGTAAAGCTAAGAGAGGTCGCATTTTCTTACTCATTACCACAGAAACTGATATCTAAATTTGCTAAAGAAATTGAACTTTCACTGATCGGCCGCAACTTATGGCTCATCTATAAAAACGTTCCTTATGCAGATCCTGAAGAGAACCTTTCTTCCGGTAACATTCAAGGATATCAAAGTGGGTCCTATCCTACTACAAGAACAATGGGAGTAAATGTTAAATTGAAATTCTAAATTTAAGATCATGAAAAAACTATTTATAATTGCCCTACCTATAATTCTGATTATAGCATCCTGTACCAAGGATATTTCAAGCTTAAATGATGAGTCCAAAAAAGCCTCAAAAATTCCACCAGGGCCACTATTTTCCAACGCAGTGAAAACATTAACCGATGGTTTAGTTTCTACTAATGTGAATGTGAATATATACAGACACATTGTAAAGCATTGGGGGCAGGCAGTAATTCAGGAAGAGGCACAATATGATTACATTACCAGGGCTAGTAACCAAAGCTGGTGGACCAGGATGTATGTTGATGTCCTGAATGATTTAAATGAGAGTGCTCGCATAATATCGAATGACGCCACCTTAAACCCGGATATCAAAGCAAACCAACTCGCAATTATTGATATCATGCAAGTTTATACCTACAGCATACTGGTAAATACTTTTGGCGATATACCTTATTCTGAGGCATTGGATTCGGAAAAATTATTCCCTGTATATGATGATGCTAACACAGTTTATAGTGACCTGTTGAGAAGGCTTGCTGAAGATATCACGAAATTGAAGCCTTCTGCAGCTGGATTTACTACTACAGAGGATGTCTTCTTTCAAGGGAAAGTTGCTAAGTGGGTAACATTTGCAAATTCAGTACAAATGATGATGGCTATGATCATTGCTGATGTGGATAATAATTCAGCAAAGACTGCTTTTGAACAAGCCGAGCCAAATGGCATAAGCAATATTAGCGATAATGTCATATTTAAATACCTGAGTTCGGTGCCCAATAACAATCCTTTATACAATGACCTGGTGTTAGCCGGTCGTACTGATTACATTGCTGCAAAAGATCTAATGGATGTGCTCATATCATTTGAAGATCCACGTAAACCTGGTTTTTTTGGTTTGAATATAAACGGAGAATATGCTGGTGGTGTAGTGGGACAGGCAAGTAATTATTCAGACATGTCAAAACCGAGTGCCAGGATTGCTGCACCAGATGCTCCTTTTGTACTCATGGACTATATGGAAATGGAATTCCTGCGTGCTGAAGCAATAGAGCGAGGCTTTAATGTTGCAGGTACTGCCCAGGAACATTACAATAATGCTATAAAGGCATCCATTGTATATTGGGGAGGAACATCAGCAGATGCTGACACTTATTTGTTAAGATCTGATGTAGATTACACCACGGCAGCAGGAGATTGGAGACAAAAAATTGGTTTTCAGAAATGGATTGCATTATACAACAGACCATTTGATGGTTGGGTTGAACTGAGAAGATTGGATCAGCCACAAATGCCATTGCCTGTTGGCGCTATTTCGGGATTTCCAAACAGGTACAGGTATCCTGGAAATGAACAGCAATTGAATGGGACTAATTATACCAATGCAGCTGCAAAGATCGGCGGGGATAAAACAGAAACCAAGCTGTTCTGGGATAAGTACTAATTCAAATCTGCCAGAAGTACGCTTATAACTGCTTTTCTGCTTTACTCATGAAAACAAGTTAGCTCATTTAATCTAATTATTTGATACTTTAGGTTGTGAAAGATGGCTGAAAGTTACATCGCAACTTAATGTTAATAATTATCGCTTTCTTTTTAGGAAATGAAATCGTTACAAAACTTGTCATAAGCAGAAGAGCAGTTTAAGATTTAGCAGATGAAATAGCCATGAGAAAATTTTCACACCAACCGAAAATGATATTATGGCGAACCTTTAGTTCACTGCCTGCCCCGCTAACAGCGGGGAACACTTTTAAAAATAAGCAAGGAATGAGCAATTCCATGTGACCCGTTAAAAATTATTAATAACACATTAAAAAAATAATTGTTATCATACTTGTTTTCCTGATTGCTTCGGTTGTAGCTCAGGACTTACAAGCTGCCGGTTATTGATTTTAAAAATGGAGCACAAAATTAAATTTAACTAACTTATTACTATGAAAAGCCTATCAATTCTGATCATCCTGGTAACACTATTTACCCATGTTACAACAGCACAAATCAACTATGTCGCCCCTGTTGAGGGCGATTACGTTATTGACAATTTTCAGTTTAAAAGCGGAGAAAACTTAGCTAAGCTGAATCTTCATTATACTACTATTGGTAAGCTTACTTATGGCCAGGATGGTAAAGTAAACAATGCCGTACTAATAATGCATGGCACAACCGGCTCCGGTTCCGGATTTTTAAGTCCACTATTCGCAGGCAATTTATTCGGGCCAGGCCAGTTATTGGATGCCAATAAATATTTTATCATACTAACCGATGACATTGGCCATGGAAAGTCGAGCAAACCAAGTAACGGAATGCATATGAAATTTCCAAAGTACAACTATGACGATATGGTTCTTGCCAATTATAAATTACTTACTGAGCATCTTAAAGTAGATCACTTACGATTGGTTATGGGAACCTCAATGGGAGGAATGCATACCTGGGTTTGGGGATATACCTATCCTGATTTTATGGATGCTTTAATGCCTTTAGCAAGCTTGCCTGTTGAGATTGCCGGAAGAAACCGCATTCAAAGGAAGATGGCAATTAACCTTATCGAGATGGATAAAGAGTGGAAAGGTGGAGAGTATAACGTGCAACCCAAAGAAGGACTTACAGGTGCTATTTTAGCAATGATGTTTATGGTAAGCAGCCCCCTGCAATGGCAATTAAGAGCCCCGACCAGGGAAGCAGCTGAACTGATGATGGATAAAATGGTTGCGAGATACTTATCGGTACTGGATGCCAATGATATGATCTATGCTTTTGATGCTTCCAGGGATTATAATCCAGCTCCGCACCTGACAAAAATAATTGCTCCTTTATTTGCTATTAACTCAGCTGATGACCAGGTAAACCCACCTGAACTTGGATTGATGGAAAAGGAGATCACCAAAGTAAAAAACGGGAAATATATTCTGCTGCCGATAACAGATAAAACCAGCGGACATGGTACACATTCTAATCCTACTATCTGGGGGAAATACCTGGAAGAATTACTGAAAATCTCTGAGATTAAAGGTCATTAAATCCCGAAACCGGGTATTATTCCTGAATAAAATTTGATACTATCTTGCAAATTATGCCGCTACGCGTTATGAACACACGTCGGCGGGCGAGGGTAAGGAATGCAGCAAGGTTTTATTTTAATTACCTGTTTGGTACTTGTTTATTATGGCTTCAACTCTGTCTCCGTTCGCGCGCAGTGTGTCCTGAAGTAAAATTACGAATTTAAGTAAAGAAAGTTCTTTTACATGCTGTATAGATGATGAAGGGGTCTCTACAAAGGGATGAACCTTCGCAATAGCTGTGCAGGCAGATATTGCAAACCG
>JBAZWY010000035.1:0-58250 GCA_041660125.1 Lentimicrobiaceae bacterium | reverse complement strand
ACTTTGATGATAGAACGATTTATGTGCGTGTTTGCTATTAACCCTAACTCTGCTAAAAATCAAAAACTTGTCAAAGAACTACTGGATTATGGTAAAATTGCTGCTTAAAATTTAACGGAGTATTGCTATTATAAAAGCAGCATTTAATCCAGTCAAAAATCCACGATTGATATTAATATCAAACTCTTTTAATAGTTTTGATCCTGTTTCTATTTTCTTCTTTAGATTACCTGAAACTTCATTACCAATAATCCATTCAGAAGATTCAGGTATTTCATAAACAAAACTATTGCGGGTAAAATAATCACTTAATGAAGTATTTACGTCGTAAGAATCTGTAAGATTGGCAACTAAAAATGGTTTGGTAATTTTTCCTTTCTGCAACATGATCAGATTAGATTCAACCGTTGCTTCGTCAAATACCTGAACATCTTCGATATTCAAAAGGCTTACAGGTTGCATATATTCGACAAAATATTTTTTAAGCAGATCGCCATAAATTGCCCGTAACCATGAATTTGAAGTAATAAAAGACAACAAGCCACCGGATTTCAATATCTGACCGCCTTTTTCATAAAACAAGCAGTAAAGATCAGCTCCCTTATTGTAGGTAAGATATCCTGCGGATTCAAAATGTCGCGACTGTTCCTTCATTTTCGACAATGAAATATACGGTGGATTTCCAATCACCACATCAAAACCAATAAAATAGCCTTCATCGTTTAGTACTTCGGGAAATTCGAAGCGCCATTCGAACGCATTTTTATAAATTACGTTGTTTTTTATTTCTTCAATTTCCTGTTCCAGCTTTGTAATAACCGGCGAAAGCGCGGCCACTTTTTTATTCCATTCGGCTACTTCCTTTTTCGATTTCTCGAACAACTGGCCCTGGTTGGTAAGGTTAAAGAGGTCGTCCTTTGCTTTTTTAAGGCGGATAAAACGTTTATCTGAAATGCTTACTTCGGTTTCGAAATCGGTTTTAATGGTGGCAATGAGGTCTTCCATGGCCCGTTTTTCGTCCTTGCTGCGGGCGTTGCGGTAGTTCATCACCGCAATCTGATAGTCTTTAATATTCCATTTGCTGCGTTTCAGCGCTTTTTTAATATCGGCATCCAGCGCATAGCGGCTGATAAGGGAATTGCCGCATTTGATATTGATATCGATATTGGGAAGGGTTTCCAATTCGTGTGTTGGCAGCGGCATTGCATGCAGCGGTGGCAGAGACGTTGCATGCAACGTCTGTACGGCCGCCGCCGGATTGGATTTGTAATATGCGCTTTTGAGCAGTTCTATCCATAGTCGAAGTCTGCATATTTTTACGGAGTTGGGATTGATATCCACGCCAAAAAGGCAGTTTTCGATAATCGTTTGGCGTTCGCCGAAAATGGTTTCCTGCACCCGCTGGCTTTCCTTATTGAGGTGGTTGTAAATGAAAAGTCCGTACTCGTCGGTAATGATAAGTTCATCGTTTTCGATGGTAAATTCGTAATCGCGCAGTCGTTTTCCGGTTGCATCGGCCAGTATGCCCAGTTCGGATTTAATAAGGATAAGTTCGTTAAGCGCCGAAACCAGGAAATGCCCGGAACCTACTGCCGGATCGCAGACACGCAGGGAGTTTACTATACTGTTGGCGGTTTTAATGTCTATTTTATCGGTGCGGTTGTATAATTCATCGAAAGTTGTTACTTCTGCAATTCCGGTAGTTTTAAAATGCTCGTTAAACTTCTGTATCACGGCAGGGCGCAGCGATTGCCGGCTCATATACATGGTAATAAAGCCGGGCGTAAATATGGAGCCATCCTTGTAGCCGTTTATTTTTTCGAAAACCTTTCCCAGCACCGAGGCATTGATAATGGTTTTGTTGTCCTCGGCTATATCTTCGCCTCCTTCGCTGGCAAAATCGTAAGCATCGAGGAATTTGAACAGGTACTGCAAAGTTGGAAGTATGGCGGTTTTCTTTCGTTCTTCCTTTAAAATGGATGTGCCGGTAAGTTCGATGGTTTCGGAATCGTCGAGCGAATTGATTTTAATGGTCAGGTCTTCGAGCTCCGATATTTCGAACAGCGAACTGTTGAGGTACGGCACCCGGCTGTATTTTTGCTGAATAAGCGGAGTGCGCTCGTTTACGTTACGCGCCAGCACCTGGTGAAAGAGTTTGTACAACTCATCATAATCGACAATCATGGCGCTGTTCAGGAAACGGTAATCGGGATCGCCTTTGTGATAGGTGATCAACTGACCTTCTAGCAATTTCAGGAAAAGTACGCGATTGATCCAGGTCAGGCAGAGTTCGAGTGCAATATTGAAAAGCTGGTCGTTACGGGTTTCGCCAAACGCGGCTTTCTCCTTTATTCGCCGGAGCGAATCGTCGGTTTCCAGAATATTAATGGTATTTTCGAGCAGCGAACCGGATTGGCGGTTGGTGATTTTACGCCGGATAATGTTTTTGGAGCCTTCTTTAACTTCTTCGAGGCCGATAATATGAAGCAGCTCTTTGTAAAATTTCTCGTTGAGTGAGTTGCTATCGTTGGTAAACGGCACTTTTAGTAAGTGAAAGGGCGAAAGCAGTTTTTGTAAAGCGATCAGGCTTTTGTCGTCTTCTTTATTGGCATTGCGGAGAATGGTTTCGTACTTGCGGATATCGAAATGGGTACAGGCAATTTCATCGGTTAAACTGTCGATAAACGGCTTTGCAATATTGTTGTAAAACAGGTTAGTATTGGAGGTGACTTTTTGCCCGTCGCGCCATTGTTCGTATTGTTTTACAAAAGCCCTATTCCGGTAAAAGAGTTTCTCGAAGGTAGCTGCTTCGAAAATATACCATTCGTACACATTGGTAGCGATAAGGTATTTGATGTCGATATTGTTTTCTTCGATGCGTTCGCGCAGGTAATACAGCACCAGTTCCTGCAAAGCTTTGGCGTTGGGTTTGACCAGCGACATCATTTCGGTTTTGTTGCCGGGCCGTTTGGCTTCGATAATTACTCCGACTTTATCCTTGTTGGTTTTGCCAAGGTGGATCACCAGGTCCTTGGTATCCTTGGTATTTATTTCGTTGGTTTCCTTGTAAAAGGTATCGCGCAGGAAATCGCGGATATGGTTTTTCTGGTTCTCTTCGCGTTCAATTTCATCCATTTTATCAAGCAGGCGAATCAGGTTGGCTTTAAACAATTCAATCTCGCTCCGCAGGGGTTTCTGCTTCAGGAAAGCTTTGTTAAGGGATTTGCGGGGAGTGACGAGTTGGATATTCATAAAGATGTCTGAACTGGGATTAAGGATGTCTGCACTGGGATTAAGGATGTCTGAACTGGGATTTGTGGGATTTAGGATTGTGGGATTATTGCGTTATTGGATTTTAGGGTGCCCTGTGTCAGGGTTAAATTTTTTATTCGTCAGGCGGTGATATTCGAGACTACGAGAGCCAAAGTTTATAAGCATGCCGATTTCCATATTGTAAGCTTCGAGGTAGTTTAAAGCCTGTGCCAGGTGTACATCTTCGAGTTTAATAACTGCCTTTATTTCTACCATAATCAATTCTTCGACAAAAAAATCGACCCTTCGGGTTCCAATTTGCACATACCGATAAAATACTGGCATTTCCATTTCTCTTTGAAAGCCTAAATCGTGATATGGAAATTCTATTTCGAGTGCTCTTTGATAAATAACTTCCTGAAAACCATTGCCCAAAAGGCTGTGAACCTTGAAAGATGCGGCAAGTATTCTTTTCGTTATATCTTCATGTTTCATAGCGTTAACTCATCTATGCACTATTATATAAATAGTTAAAATTAATCACCGGAATCTCAAAATCCTATCATCCCATAAATCCCAGTGCAGACAACGTTGATATATTATATTCAAAGTAAAGGAAAATATGAATATGGTTGATTGGTATTATTGGAATAATAATCTAATATCCCCCAAGGAAATAATACGCATAAGTTGAGATAGATGTTTGGTGGAATTTGGTTGATAAACATAATCTGTGAACTGAATACATACAAAATCATAACTAAGAAACTTTGGTTGCTATAGCAGTATTGCCAGGTTTAGAACATTTTGAAATTATTGAAGATATATAAAATCTGTTTTGAATATTTTGTGAATGAAGTAACTATTCTGGATAATTGATTTGAAATTGTCATATTCAGAAACGTATCTTATACGTCATTTTGGATTAGGAGCCCGGACTTGGGCCCAATAGTATATCAATCCTTTGCAAAATCTAATTTAACGAAAAAGCCAGGCTGGACTAGTCTGGCTTTTTGTTACTTTTCTGTTACTCGATGCTATGAAAGCTTTAATAACATTATATTAAGAGTAGCGAGAACGAGATTTGAACTCGTGACCTTCGGGTTATGAATCCGACGCTCTAACCAACTGAGCTACCTCGCCGTATTTGAGGGTGCAAAGTTATCAAATTTTCTCAAACAAACAAGCCATGGTAACGAAATAGTCAAGGGCTAAAAATTATTTTCATATTTTTCGTAGTATCGAACTTAATTCAATGAATATTTAATATACATGTAAACGCATCTCAATATTGTAAAGGTATTACTTAAAGTTGGGGAAACGGTTTGACTCCAGAATATTAGATAAAAAATTAGCAAATTTGCATAGAAAATTGCAAAAGTTGTCCTCTGATGCAATTCTCCGGTTGTGCCGGTTAAAATCTTCCCTAACGCAATCCTCCGTGCAATATAAGTCTAAAATGCACTATACCTGCTTTCAATATTCGAATATTTTCCATCGATTGAGGTAACCTTAATTATGTATCCAAACCCGCCATTTGTTATAGCCAATTAAGTTCAGTTTTTAAATTGTTAATTCTCTATTCATTATCAAAAAGAGAGTGATTATCTGCATTTTCGTTCAGATTATTTTGTGTGCGATTCACTTTTATTTATTGCATTAATAGCAACTTTCGTTAGGGAATCCACCAAGCGAATAGAATCCTGACGCACTTGTTCTTTTTGAAATACTTTCAATAATTGAGCATCAGAAGAATAGTCTGGTATACTTAGTTTTTTTGTATTCGTTGCCAATTCTTTTAATCTCCAGCCATCATTATATTTAATAAATGTTGCAGTAACTTTGGATGTTTTACCGACGAATATATCACTATATATCTCTCCGACAGGAGTAATTTTAACAATTCTTTCAGTGTATTCTACTTCAGCAGAATTCATTGCTGGAATTTCTCGTATTCCTGTAATTCTATCAATATCTACTCTCGCAACTGCCATTACTATATATTCATTACCTAAATTTCCAACTTGGTAATGACTACCTACTTCTGTTAATTCTCCATAACAGCCATAACCGTGTGTTCCTGGAGGAATATAATTATAACGAGCCAAACCTTTTTGTGAAAGAATTTTTAAATCTTGGGGGACACTTGGACTAAGGCTAAAATCATTGATTTGAACATTTGATATTTTGTACCTTGGATATTCTAGCTTAAGTGCTTTTAATGCAATTGAACTGGTAAGTTGGCCATAGCTGTAGTTACATAAGAATAAAATGAATAATGTAACAATAAACCGTGTTAGATAAGTGCTTGAATTCTTCATAAACTTGCTTATTATATTGTTTTATCCTAATTGTATGGCTTTTCGGTATCGCCCCGTTTATTTAAGTGGTTTCTGGTCTCCAGCTCTTATTCAATTCGTCAAGCTAATTATTAAAACAAATTATTGTATTATTAATGAGGCTAAATTACTCCATTCTCCATCCATCATCGTATTTTCGGAATGTTGCAGTTTTTGATATTGTACCTGTTTTTTGCGTAATATTTCCAAAGGGTGTCAAATTTTCGTAGCGTAAGGTATATTTAACGTCTTTTATATTATCAATAACATCAGCAATTCCGGTAACTTCGCCAAAAACGAGATCAGCGACCTTAACGATGCGATAATAATCATCCGTTTCTCCCACTTTGTACTTTTTACCTTCATCAGATAGTTCATGCTCATAACCCAGCACAGCGTATACCGGTGGTATATAAATCCCTCCCCCTGAACTCTCATGGCTTTCTTCCTGTCGTGGGGTATCTTCTTTAACCAATCCTTGCTGTAAGAGGGCTCGGTACAATTCTTCGCCATTGTATAATGTAAATGTTACCTGTTCTGGAAATTTTGAATGTTTAATAATTTGCTGTGCAGCTTCTTCTCTGGTAAGATTAGCGCTATTGCAAGAAAATAGCACAATGCTTATCAAAATTAATGGTATGTATCTAAAATATTTCATTTTTATAAATTTTCTTTCCCCCTACTCATATGGCTTTTCGGTTTCGCCCCGTTTTTCAAATGGTCGCTGGCCTCCACTTTTCACATTTCTTTTTATAATGGTCAATTTGGGTGATCAGCCCTTTGGCTTTCGCAGATCGTCTTCTTTTTTAAACTAGCCAATAACTGGATAACTCCCATAATAGCATCTGTTTCTTACTTAATTATAATTACATATATTTAATTAATATTTGTTATTCAATTACTTACAAATACAATTCTCTATTTTTGATTAGCTATAAGTAAATCTTTAATAAGGTTTGTACGTGAATTAATAGTTAACTTTTGCAATATGTCAAATATACCTAATAAATAAGCTTTTGATACTTCACCAAACCAATTTAAAATGTTTCTAAATAATTTAGGATCAGTCTGATAGGCCATTTCATGTGCATAAAATGATTAGAAGCTGTAATAATCCACATAAAAACCCTTTACATTCCCCCGCCCAGCCAGTGCCGGTATTCCAGGTGCGCATTTTTTGTCACGGTAATTTTAAAAAGCAAATATACCGTGGCGCGCCAAAAAATGCTTCCCTACAACCACCAAAAACTACACCCGATAGCACGTTAATATATCATGTGTCGGAACAATTACCATGTTCGCTCATTTTCCTTATAATTCGTGAAGCAGTTTTTTTGAAATTATTTTCTGATTCATATTGGCTATAAGCATATAAATTAAATTAACTGCTGAATATATTTTATTTAGAACCGTTTTAAATTTCTAGTTGAAGAATAAAAAGCTTGTTTATTAATTATATTTGATGCTGAGTAAAAACTACGTTTTACTTTCCTTAATATTAGATGATATACCAAGATACTTATATAGAAATAGTTCATCTTGGCAATGTTGCTTATAGGATTTACTATGTACAAGTAAAACGCTATAAAATATCTGTAGAAGTAAGATAATATTAATCAAGTGAAACTTTAAATTAGTTGAGTAAAAAATAAGTATGTTGTAAATAACTAATTGTTGCGTATATCTGATTCAAATTAATTTAAACATATTTGATGAATATTATAGCACATTCATTATCAACGAATAAAAAATAAACATTTCACTGTTTATGATTGGAAAAACAATAAATAATTATGTAATTGAACGCAAACTCGGGGATGGAGGTATGGGTGAGGTATTTTATGCCAAACACAATAAAGTTGATCGGGAAGTTGCAATTAAAGTATTACATAGTCATCTTTTTTCTAACGAAAACATACACAACAGATTTAAAAATGAAGCCAATGCCCTTATTAAATTAAATCATCCAAACATTGTTAAAATATTTGATTATGTTGAGCAGGATAATTTCGCTTGCTTAATAATGGAATACATCAATGGTTATACTTTAGATGATTATATTTCAAAAGTATCAGGGCCTTTACCTTCTGCTAAGGCATCTTCAATAATATGTTCCATATTAGATGCTGTACAATATGCTCATGATCATAATGTATATCACCGGGATATCAAACCCGCTAATATCATGATCAGCAAAGACGGAAATAAAGTCCGGATAATGGATTTTGGGATTGCAAAGCTAACAGATTCCAAGAACTTTAAAACCACTCATGCCAATACTCAATTAGGCACTCCTTTTTATATGAGCCCGGAACAAATAAAGGGGCTTCCATATTCAAGAATGAGTGATATATATTCTTTAGGTGTTACCCTTTTTGAAATGGTGACCGGTAAATGCCCTTATCATCAGATCACTAGCTTATTTGAATTACAATCTAAGATAGTGAATGAACCTTTGCCTCACACTAGCGATTATTATCCTGGTGTTAATATTAGAATACAAAATGCCATAATAAAAGCTACACAAAAAGCACCTGAACAGAGATTTCAGAATTGCAACGAGTTTAAAATGTATTTGCAGGATAAGGAAGCATTTAATTTGACAACGATTGCTCTGAAGCCTTTGGCTGTAAAACAGCCTAAAGAGAACTTAAACTGGTTGATGTATTTAATTGCCGGACTTGCTGGCCTACTTGTTATTGTTCTTGCATTTGTTTACATGTCTAAAAATCCTTCGACTACACTCCCGCCAGAATCAGGACATGATTCCACCTCAGTCATTCAAGTCACTACTGTAGTTGATACCAATAATAAAGCGCCTATTAATCCTCCGAAGACGACTTCAGTACAGGATCAGAATTTGGTTATGTTGAATACATATCTGGATAAAAAACAGAAGGAAACAAACACAAAACTAAATACTAGTCAAATAGAGCTTTTAAAAAACGAAATTCAGACACTTACTCATTTAATATCTGCAACTGAGTTAAGCGTCAAATATGATTATATTTTTGTCCCGAAACCAACTGTTAAGTTGCCATCCAACAGTCAAATAGCACATGATTTTTTGAATGAATTACATCAAAGAGGTATTGCGTGCAGGACTAAATTCGAAAATGATAATCAGATATCAGGAATCAATATTGTAAAATCAAACTTTAATTCTTATAACCCGCCTAATAAAATTACATACACTGTTAATTATACAATAGCTTCAGTTGACGATGAATTGGAAACGACGACTTGCTCCATTATTTTAAAATACTCGAAATCAGGGAATGAATACGAATTAATAAGATAAGATCATTCTTCCCCTCCTTGTAATCTGAATTATCAATATTTGTGTTCTTTAATAAAAAATAAAATGAGAATTAGATTATTCTGCTTAATAATGACTTCTTTCTTTTTCTTCTCAAACAGGAGCAATGCCCAAGATATTTATACAGGAACCCGAAAAAATTTACAAACAAATGTAGCAGAGGCTGTGTATTATACTTATTCATTTTCATCAAAACAAAATATTTACTTCAATCAATTTTCTATCTTCCGAAAGCTCAAGGCGTCAAAAATTGACACAATCTATAGTGTAGATTTTAATTTTGACAGAACAAATAATTCAATTAAAATAAGCCAATTTGATGGGATAACCAATGAATTTAATTCAAAAACTATAAATTTCCAACCACTCTCCTCCTTTATCAAGAAATCGAATGTCAAACCCATATATTGTGTGAAGAATTACATTTTTAATGATACTACCCTAAGCTTATCAAAGGATAACAATGCATCACTTCTTTTTACTATTGTTGACACAATAAACCCTTCAATCCGACTAAATCAGCTTATTAGCATTGATGGTAATTACAAATTTGATCTAGATAAACTCAGAAAATCTGACCTGACAGTACATATGTCCCACTCAAGAGATTATTGGGAATGGTATAGACATGCAAAGGATTCGATTTTTATAATTCAGGAGAATGCGAAAAATGATGCTATTAGAAAAAGAGATTCAATAAATAAAGCTAAAATTTTTGGTTTACAAGAAAAAATTTATCTAGAAATTTTAAAAATAAATTCTGATAAAGATAGCCTGATTCGGATTCTGAACCAGAAGCAACAATCAATTAAAATAATAGATACTACAGCCAATGAAGAATCACAAGGGTTATTTACCCACCAGATGGACAAATTTTTTTCAGAGTATCTCAGTGAGACACAGTGCTCCAATATTGAACTTACAGGAAGCTATAAATTTTATGTAAATCCAAATCAATCTATTAGTATTATTAAACAACCTTCTGATTTCCTGACAAGTTGGTGGTGTACGCAGCAATTTGCGAAAATAGATACACTTATAAAACATATTCCATTAGAAAACGAAGTTGTACCCATATGTACTGATGATCCCTATAATATAATTTCCAAAAATCATTTATTACGATGCCAACAATTACAGCAGGCAATTGTAGAATTGCATTATAAGTCTGATTCGATTTTTAAACCTGCTCTCACTAAAGTTCAATTGGAGGTTAAGGATTTATGTGACAAAAAAATCCCGATGACAACTACATACACTTACCCTTTTAAATATGTGTCCACGTCGGAATGGGAAAAGTGGAGTTTAAGGAATAAAAAAATTCATAAGTCGGGAAAAGAACTAATTCCTGAGAATAAAAACATAGATCAATTTCATTCGCAATATCCTAAAGCTAAGCAAGGAAAATATGAAGTAAGACTGAATACTACTATTTTAAATAATATTACATACGGTCCTGACCTTGATTCCGCTAATATGAAGTACAAGTATTGGACTCGCCTTGGACTAAGTGTAGGAACTTTTGCCCCCAAAGGAAAGTTTATGGTAGGAAATGATACAACTGCAGGGGAAATATTTTATTGGAACTTGTCCCTTATTTATCATCATATTGGAGTCTTTGGCGGCACAAAGACAACTTTTGGAACGAATGCCTTTCCTAGTGATACCAATGCAATAAAATATCTGAACAATTATTTTGAAGGAGGGGTATATGTTGCCCCAGGCAAATACTTTTATTTTAAACTTGGTTTGGCAAAATATAATACTATCAATAAAAATAAATATGATAATGCAATTAATGAAAGTGAAAGTGTTATAATGCCAATAGTTGGGGGTAGTC
Source organism: Lentimicrobiaceae bacterium (assembly GCA_041660125.1). GTDB lineage: Bacteria > Bacteroidota > Bacteroidia > Bacteroidales > UBA4417 > UBA4417. The sequence goes on along the minus strand of JBAZWY010000035.1, from coordinate 47,500 downwards.
TGATGTTTCCGGTCTTCCAAATTGAAGGGGGATACAATTTTGCATTGAAATGCCCCTATTTAATGGCTGGATTCAATATTCCTTTAAATCTTTAATTAATAAACATATTAAAAACCAAATGATTATGGCAAACTTTAAAACATGCAACAACGGACACAATTACGATGCAAGTATCAACAGCGTTTGTCCCTTTTGTCCAGGCAACACGCAAAATGCTGATTACGATCAGACTATGAAGGAGTTCAAAAAAACTCAACTTATGAATGATGCTAGCAACAATCAATTTGACAAAACAATAATTAATGAAGAAACAATGGACTTAAATACAACACAATCCGGCGGAGCCGGTTCTCATCAACATCCTTTCAACAGGACAACTATTGTAACTAAAAACGATCCAAAAAGTGAAACTGTTTTATCTCAAACAGAGAAAAGAAAACTTGTTGGATGGCTTGTTACATTTAGTAATGATGAATATGGGCAGGATTACAGGTTATTTGTCGGTAAAAATAAAATCGGTTCAGGAATAAATAATGATTTGGTAATCAATGATTCATCCGTATCCGGTGAACATGCAATTATTCTATTTCGGGAAAATGAATTTTTAATAAAAGATAATTTCTCAACTAACGGAACAAAAATAAATGGCATTACCGCAGATGAAGGCAAACTAAAGGATGGTGATGAACTTATTTTAGGGAATACTTCTTTTAAATTTAAAACAGTCCTTTAATTGAAAATAGACTCCTTTAATATTATCGTTGGTAACGCTACAGACATAGGTAAAGTTCGTGAGTGCAACGAAGACTACCTGGCACACTTTGTCACAACTTATGGCTATTGCATCATCGTTTGTGATGGAATGGGCGGGCATGCTGCCGGTGATGTTGCATCTCAAGGTGCCATTGAAGCAATAAGGCACTATTTGCAGGACGGAAAAGTTACAAAACTTGATACACCCAATTCGCTTCAAAATGCTATTGAGTTTGCAAATTATAAACTGCGTGAAACTGTACAGCAAAATTCTGCGCTATCCGGCATGGGAACTACATGTGTTATGGCATTAATAAACAATGCTGAAATGTATGTAGCCCATGCAGGTGATAGCAGGTTATACTTGATTCGGGATAAGAGCATAAAACAACTTTCGAAAGATCATTCCACCATTCAAAATTTAATCGATGCCGGAGTTTTAACTGAAGATGAAGCTAAAGTAAGTGAAAAAAGAAACCAGATAACTAAAGCAATCGGTATTTTTGAGAAAGTTGAACCAACTGTTTCAAAGGAGGCATTTCGATTAAAGAATGATGATAAAATCTTGTTGTGCAGCGATGGATTAACCGCTCATGTTAGTGATGAAGAAATATTAGAAATAATAAATGCTAACACTGATGTGCAGGAAGCCTCTTTGAAATTGGTCGAAAAAGCCAACAATGGAGGTGGTACTGATAATATTACGGTTCAGTTAATTCAGTATATAGGGAAATCATCGATTGTACGTAAAAAGCGACCTATAAAAAAACTGCTTCGTTTTAGTATTATCTCATTAATTGTTGTTATGTTAGGTTACGTAATTTACTATAAATGGTGGCCCGCACACAATGAAAAAACCATACTTAGGTCACCTAAAAATACAACTATAACTAATCCGGAAGATACAACTAACAGTGGGATCAAAGGTAATAAAGCAAAAATGCCTAAAGAGAAAAAGCAGAATGAAGTAAAAAGGAAGAGAACATAAACAAACGCAATTCTACAATAAATACTTTAAAACAAAAACTTCAAAAATAAAATGGATTGAATAAGCTATTTATTACTCTTGAATATACTTGGATATTTTGCACTGTTTTGACTTAAAATTATTTAATTAAAATCTGGTTGACTATTGTACTTGTGTACCCGTTTTAAACATTTTTATTTTACTAATTGCTTGCTAATACTTTAATATTTAAAAATTAGCCTATGAAATCCACTATCAAGATTGGAAGGGATAAAAGCAATGATATCCAAATTAACGAACCTCGAATAAGTCGCAATCATGCAATTATTACTGATTTAGGAGATGGTACTTATGAAATAAAGGATTTAGGAAGTACCAACGGTACTTTCGTGAATGGGGAGCGAATAACTCAGAAAATAATTACTGCTTCTGACAAAGTAGAAGTTGCAAGTTGTTTGGTGAACTGGTATGTCGCTATTAATGAACCAGTTATTCCAAAAACGGAAACTATAATTCAGGAAGAGCCATTTGCAAAAATTGTTAAAACAATTTCGATAGGATCGTCTTTAGAAAATGACATAGTATTATCCAAAGACTTTGTTTCCAATCGGCATGCAACTATTTCAGTTCTAAAAAATGGTAATTACTATATCTGCGATTTAGAAAGCAGCAACGGGACTTATATAAACGGAACCAAAGTAAAAACAAAGAATTTCACTAAAACAGACATTGTGAAAATCGCATCAGAAGATCTGCCCCAGAACTGGTTCCAACACAAAAACCTTCAATCCCATTTATTCAGGGATCATAAGAAAGCCTGGCTGATTTCTGCCGTACTGATTATAATAATAGCAGCTTCAGTCCTGATTTTTTTTAATAGATGCAAGTGGTTCGATTGTGGATGCAATTTAACTGCTCAACAAATCTATTTGAAAAATAAAAACAGTATTGTGCACATTGTGCATGACTATTATTATACAATCGAATTTGAAGGTAAAACTTATTTTGTCGGGAAAAATAGGACATTTAAAGTCACCGAAGCCAATACCAGTAAAGAAAATCTATTACCTTATAACTCAACTTCAGGAAGTGGATGTTTTGTCAATAAAGACGGTACAATATTGACTTCAGTTTTCATTGTAAATCCCTGGTTAAATGAATCAGAGAGAAATGAAATGTTACAGGAAGTATTACGAAGTAAAACAATCAATAAGTTTTCTTTAGATAAGGAATATCGAATATGTGGTGAAACAGCAGAATTAAAATGGCTGGCCGAAGGATTAGTAAATAATAACCAGAACTATATTGCAGCAACTTCAAAAATCTCTTGCATCTTAACAGATAGCAGCAGTTCAACTATCCAATCAATTAAAAAAGAAATTCCTGAGAATGCGAATGTTGTTGATTTGAATTTCGATACATTAAGAGATGTTAATATAAATAAGGCATCCATGTATTACTACAGTAAAGCGAATCTGATGAGTCCTGTTTCAACCTTGCAAGATACTTTTTATGCTGCACGAGATTCGTTCAATATATATAAAATGAATACAGCCTTAATCAATAAGTTGTTACCAGAATTACCTGAAGGAAGCATTGTTATTAATGAAAGAGGAAAATTAGTAGGTAATATACAACAAAATAATGTCATATTTATACACCGTTATTATAAACAATTAACCAAATAAAGCCATGCGAACTTTAAACATCGGCAGAAATGCCACAAACAGCGTCATTTTAGATGATAAAATGGTCAGTCGTCAACATGCTCAACTTATTATCCTGGATAATGGGCAAGTTGTTATAAAGGACTTAGGTAGCAGCAATGGAACCTTCGTTAATGGGAATAAAATTACTGAATGTAATCTGAAAGCAGGAGACATTGTTAAATGTGGCAATACTTTTGTGAAATGGACTCAATACATTAATGAGAGTTCCTCGTTTGCTCCTGTAATCCCAAATTATAATAATGCCCAACAATTAAATAATCCGGATTTGAGTTATTCAGATGGGCCGGGTTATATTGAACAAGATTTTTCATTGGGTGTATCATTGAAATATCTCACAATAAAAATATTCAACATTGGCGACCTGTTTAAAACTGAATGGGATAAAACACAATCTATTCTGTTTTATAGTCTAACTCCAATTATATTTTCATTTATCGGATTTATGATAATTTATTTGAAAGCAGATGACAATTTTTTCTTTCAAAAAAGTTTTGGCTATCAGGTAATTATACCCATAACCATGACTATTTTTTATTATGGCATTGCCCAATTCTTAACAATCAGCTTACTTTCACTAAAGGGAATCAATACATTAATAAACAATCTTTTGGCTTCCTCAATTCTTAGTTTTCTGATGTTCATTACTGTATTTATACCTACTTTAATATTTCTTCCTTTTGCTGCTTCCAATGGCATGGAGATGGGAAAAATTGGACCGACAGAAACACTGATATTGTTACTAATAGTTTTACCAATTTTAGTCTGTCTGTTAATTACCACGGTTGTTTATGTATTTAATTATTTCAGAGCCATAGGTATTACTAAAGGGATTAGTTTGCACTTTACTGTATTAGCATTCTTTATAAATTTGTTTTTGCAGATTGTATTCACATATTTCTTTATGTCAGTAGCCTATAAAAACATGTTTGATATTCTTAAAATGTTGTAATTATGAAAACGCTAACAATTGGCAGAGATGCATCAAATAACATCGTCTTAAATGATAATATGGTCAGTCGGAATCACGCGCAACTAATCGTATTAGGAGAAGGACGAGTTCAGATTAAAGATTTAGGAAGTACAAATGGCACTTTTGTAAATGGGAATAAGATAAATGAGCTTTATTTAAACCCGGGTGATATAGTAAAGTGTGCAAATGCATTTTTAAATTGGCAATTGTATGTAAATTCAACAGCTCCAAATTCTGAAAATAGAACATCTGATAAAAACAACCAACCAGATCAAAGATCAGGTCAAAATATACAAAGGGAACCAGTTCAAAATGAAAATAAGTTATTTATTAGTGCATCAATAAGTGATAGTTTACCAGCAATGGTAAGAAATGAGCTAGCCACACTTTCTGCACAAAGACAACAAGAATTTGTTGAGGAATATAATAGAAAGAAAAAGTCACTTGCGTTAGCTTATTTTTTGATGTTACCTCTCTGTTTTTGCTTGTATTATGGCTATCTACACAAATGGGGGTTACAATTCTTATTTTGGTTTACTGCTGGAGGATTAGGAATTTGGTGGATTATTGACTTGTTCAGACAACCTGGCCTTATTAAAGACTATAACATGGATATTGCCAATGAGGTAATGCGAAATCTAAAAACAATATCTCACTCATGAAGTTCTCGCTTGTTACCTTAGTATTTTTTATTTCGATAAGTTTTTCTTTCTCACAAAATTTGAAAGTAAAAAATATTCATTATCGAATAATCGATCAGAGGATTGAAATATTTTATGACCTGCCACAAAACACAGATACCCTGAATATCAGCATTGTTTTTAAAAAGAAATCGGAAGCGAATTTTAGGTATTATCCTAGGTTCGTTTCCGGTGATATAGGTAAAGGAATATTTTCTGGTAAAAATCATAAAATAGTATGGCAAATAGATAAGGAACCAACTGATGTGTTTACTGGTAGTGAGTTCTATTTTAAGGTATATGCTGTAAGAATACCCAAAACGGATTGATAAATATTCCGGACAAAATGGCTAATATGAACTTGACCGAGCCGTTGTTGCACAATATGGAAGCCTGATTTCGAAAGTATTATTGATTCAAAACGGGGTGAATACCAATTTTATGATCCTCGATGCAGGAATGACGGAGCCTATCTGCCCTGTACCAGGCGTATCATAAAATTGTAAACCATACTAATGCCAGCGGTGACTTACAACAATACGATGTAGTATTGTCCATTTGCGAAAGTTCCGATTGATTGCGCATTGAAATGATACGTGATAATTCAGTTCCGGAATTTATCCACCTTTTGGCTTTGGTGCCGGTAAGAGTAGAACGCGAAAGGATTACCTACGGTGAGAAAGTTCGCGCGGCAGTTGGGGTCTTTGACTGTCTGTTTTTCCCATGTTATTGAAACTATATTTCCCGAATAAATAATGATAGTGAAAGCATTACAGGTAAGTGTGTTATTAAGAATGAATAAAAATTACGAAAAAAAAAGGAACTCGTAGTACCAAATGAATATTTCTACACTAATTTTACATATAACTATTCCACTTCTTATTATTGTAACGCTCATTTAAGCTAGTACTTTTTAATAAAAATATTAATCTCCTGATTAAGAAATCTTAAAAAAAACATCACGCTTACAATAATTCTAACATTCTTTAATTTTTTAGCCAAAACAGGTTTGGTAATTCTGAAGTCATCAAATTTTATATTTCTTTATTCAATGCTGAGACATTTTATATAGCCTTTGACATTAAAATCAAAAAGATAAAATAATAGTGACTTCTTTCTATTACACTTAATGCCTTAAGACGTTGTAGCTGGTAAGCAATTGTTTGAAGGCAGGGATTTTTACTCCGGGTTACAATCAATGGATGATAACACTATATAGATTTTCGTAGAGTTAAGCTTGCGGAATACAATTTATATCGCGTAGTTTTATAATAATGGAACCAAATGAAAAACATTTGATACAGCTTAATTTTAATGAAAACCATTCATATTGAAAAACGTACCTTGCTAATTAACCAGAAAAACCAATAAAATAGCCTGCCATTTATACTCGATTATTTGTAGTTTCAAGCTTACAAAAAACATACTATCAAACTTAAATATGGCTCAAAACAGCTATTATTCTTCAGGAAACCAATACTAAAATAATAAACCTAAAGGAAACCACCAATGAAGAGAGCTAAATATGTTCTTTTGCTTATAACAGTATTTGTTTTTATTGCCATTGGAATAAAAACCATAATTCCGACGATAAATAAAGCTATTGGTAAGGACCAAATAATTGGAGACACAATTAGGCTAAACTCCATTGATAACAAAAATGCTATGAATGATACAATAGCTAAAGATTCCACTCAAATTAAAATAGTTAAACAGGTTGAAATTAATGAAAACGCGAATGAACTTAATCTTCGTTTTTTTGATGAAGTAACAGGTTATGCTGTAGTACCAGAGTATGTTGAAATTAAACAAAGAGAAGATGGTAAATCAAATAGAAGCATCTCGAACACTCAGATATCTAAGAATGGTTCTGTATTAATACGAGTAGCCAATGGGGGATATGACATAACAATTTATGCTGAAGGTTATAAACCAATGCAAACATTCTATAATTTAAATGATCTAAAAGTCAACATTAACTTTAGTCTGGTACCAGTCAATCGACCTAAAGAACTATCTGTTCCATTTATTCAATCATTACATCAGGATGATGTTATGGTCATCGTCGGAACTATTGTGGATGATACAACAGGAAGACCTTTGAAAAATGTTGAACTTTATACTGAAGATAATATTGCAAAAACAAATTCTAATGAAAGTGGTTATTTTCAACTTTTAATCCCATTAGCAGAAGAAGAAAATCAAGTTGAATCAAGAGGAACTATCTATTTTAAATTAAATGGCTATGTTACTGAGGAAAGGGAACATTTTGATTTGTATCCCAACGGTGATCTTATTTTCAAAATAAGGATGAAAAAGGGTTCAGGAATAAATAAAGTAAAATTATTCAAACATAGAGAAGTTAATAGAGAGATAATAAATAAACTGAAAAAGGGTAATTAAAATGGAAAAACTAAATTTCATTAACTTGATAAAAGTTATCAACAAAATATAACTTCAAATTATTATGAAAACTTTAATTTCAATTTTTGGCTTCTTTTTATTTTCCTATAATATTATTGCACAAACAATTCCAGCAGTAATAAAAGTTGGTTCAGGTTGTAATTGTCATAGCTGCATTAATTCTGATCCAGTAGATTTTGATGATTATTGTGCGAATGTTTTAACTCAAGAATGGGGCTCTTGGGGTTCATGGCCTGGAGGTATGAATTCTCTTCAAGCAGGAGCTGTTGCTATTAGATCCGTTGCACTTTTTAGAATTACTAATCACTTATCATCACACGGAATAAATGATATATGCGATAACGAATGCTGTCAAGCATATGATAAACTTAATCCATCTTCTACTTATGCAATTAATGCTGTAGCTAATACTCTAAATTATATTCTTGCAGATTCCAAATTGAATGTTGTTAAAGCTGAATTTGCTGCAGAAACCAATGATAATAGTACACCAGCCCAGAGTAGTTATCCATTTTATGGACAATGTGGAGATGGATATTTTCAAAAAAGTGGAACTGGGCCTACTATAAACGGAGGTGGATGTTATCCAACTTCTGGGATAGACCCGTTATGCGTTGGGAAAAATATGGAAGGGCATCCTCGAGGAATGTGTCAAAGAGGAACTGTTCGATGGGCTACAGGATATACTGTTCCGTCTAACTCAAATAAGGGAACAATAAATGGGTACCCTAGTAAAAATTGGCAACAACTTCTGTCATATTATTATCCCTATTATACATTGTTAGTTTATGAAAGTGTTTCTGCACCTCCAAATGATGATTGCCCCGGAAAACCTATAACCTCTAACGGTGCAACATTGAATGGTACAGTGGCTGGTGCAACAGGTTCTTATGGAGCAAACCAATGTTTGGGTTGCAATTGTACATCAGATGATGATAATGATGTTTATTATAATTTTGAAGCCAAAGCAACAAGCCACACAGTAACCATTTCAAATTTGAATAATTTTGATGCGGTAATTGAACTTAGGAAGGAATGCGCTTCGGGCACAACTAATTATATCAGTTGCTATGATGAACCAGGAATACATTCTACTGTTAGCCGTACATGGGATAACCTTACTGTTGGGAAAACTTATTATGTACGAGTATTTGCATTTAATTCGAATAGTAATCCGCCAAGTGATCCAACATTTAAAATTAGCGTAACACATACGGCAAGTATATCTAAACCTGATTTAATAGTCCAAAATCCAACAATTACCCCATCTCTAGTTCAGATAGGTCAACAAATTACTGTGTCATGTTATATGAAAAATCAGGGACTGGGTAATGCTTTGTCTTCTGTTACTGCATTATGGTTATCGTCTGATCAATCTTGGGGAGGTGATATTAATTTAGGTGATATTACTGTACCTGCCTTAAATTCAGGTGTAACAAGCCTTCTGCTTTCAAAACAAATTTACATGCCTTTAGGTCCTTTCGCTGGAACTTGGTATATAATGTTTGGTGCCGATGCATTGGATGATAATAATGAGAGTATTGAGAGTAATAATCAAGTTTTTGTACCAATAAATTTTTACAATACTATTTCTACATCCTCGAACCCAACCGCTGGTGGAACTACAAGTGGAGGAGGAAATTATCAAAATGGCGAAACACGTACGGTAGTTGCAACTGCTAATAGTGGCTATACATTTTCAAATTGGACCGAGAATGGAACCCCTGTTTCTGATAATGCAAGTTATACTTTTACGCTTTCAGGGAATAGAAACTTAGTAGCTAACTTTACCCAGAATACTGCCAACTATACTATATCAACTTCTTCCAACCCTTCAGTAGGTGGTACAACAAGTGGTGGAGGTACATATCAGAGTGGAGCATCACGTACGGTAACTGCAACTGCTAATAGTGGCTATACATTTTCAAATTGGACCGAGAATGGAACCCCTGTTTCTGCTAATGCAAGTTATACTTTTACGCTTTCAGGGAATAGAAACTTAGTAGCTAACTTTACCCAGAATACTGCCAACTATGCTATATCAACTTCTTCCAACCCTTCAGTAGGTGGTACAACAAGTGGTGGAGGTACATATCAGAGTGGAGCATCACGTACGGTAACTGCAATTGCTAATAGTGGCTATACATTTTCAAATTGGACCGAGAATGGAACCCCTGTTTCTGATAATGCAAGTTATACTTTTACGCTTTCCGGGAATAGAAACTTAGTAGCTAACTTTACCCAGAATACTGCCAACTATGCTATATCAACTTCTTCTAATCCTTCAGTAGGTGGTACAACAAGTGGTGGAGGTACATATCAGAGTGGAGCATCACGTACGGTAACTGCAACTGCTAATAGTGGCTATACATTTTCAAATTGGACCGAGAATGGAACCCCTGTTTCTGATAATGCAAGTTATACTTTTACGCTTTCAGGGAATAGAAACTTAGTAGCTAACTTTACGCAGAATATTGTAAACTACACTATCTCCACATCATCGAACCCATCAGCAGGCGGTACGACCAGTGGTAGCGGAACTTATCAAAGCGAGCAATCTCGCACTGTTACGGCAACTGCCAGTAGTGGCTACACTTTTTCAAACTGGTCTGAAAACGGCACTTCAGTTTCTACAAATGCAAGCTATACGTTTACTTTATCAGGGAATAGAACCTTAGTTGCAAACTTTATAACATCATCAACTCCCTTAATAACAATATCAACAACTTCTTTACCAGATTTTGGGACTATTTTAGTTGGTCAGAATTCGGCACCACAATCATACACAATTTCAGGTAGTAGCTTTACGGCAAACATTACATTATCAGCACCCAGCGGGTTTCAAATATCAACAAATTTCAGTTCAGGATTTGGGAGCTCATTGACGTTGACTCAATCTGGAGGTTCGGTTCCAAACACAACGATTTATGCCAGATTCAGTCCAACAAGTATCGGATTTCAATCTGGAAATATATCACTCACAAGTGCAGGTGCTACGACCAAGTATGTTTCAGTTAGTGGAACTGGAAGTCTGATATGTACCCCAGTTACTATCGCAACCCAACCGCAAAATCAATCGGTAAATCCCGGAAGCACAGCAACATTCAGCATATCTGTTAATGGAACTGGGCCTTTTTCTTACTTCTGGTATAAAAATGGAGTTTTCCAAACTAATACTACCAATACCTCTTCTACAAGCAACTCCTATACTACTCCAACTCTCACAGCTATAAATGACGGCGATAATTATTATTGTCTGATTACTAATTGCAGCAATAGTTATCAAGCCCAAAGCAACAATGCCAACCTAACAGTCTCATCTAGTGCTTGTATTTCCCCTTCTGCACCTGCCACTTGTACAACTTCAATTGGAGATCCTGCAAATGGATTAACCCACATTTTAGATATTTCTTGTGATGTTGTACCTGGTGCAGATGGATATTCCTTCGAATATTCTGCGGATGGTGCAAATTGGAATGTAAATTGGGTTCAAGGCGTTGATGAATTCATTTCAGGAAATCCGGGAGACCAGCCTAATGTATCTAGATATTACCGTGTCAGAGCTTATAAGTGCGATCCGGCATTATACAGCAATTATACTTATGCATCACCTCAGCCAATTTATACTGCCTGTGATGACGCTGCTATTCCTACAGTAAATGGAGCTACTTCAAATTCTCTTAATATAACGTTAAATACTGAAACACCGGTTGCTAATCCTGCGATCACTACCTACTCAATATATTGCGCAACAATAAGTCAATATATACAGACTAACGGGACATTGGCGAGTACTGAAGTATTCCAAACGAAAAGTTCGTGGGGCACAAAAACAGTAACCGGGCTTTTAAATAATACGGAATACTGCTTTTATGCAAAAGCAAGAAACAATGATGGTGATGTCCGGTTTAATGCTTCAAGTTCGGCTTGCGGAACAACTGTTTGTACATTGCCAATCTCACCATCTAGCGCTATTGCTAGCCAAACCACGATAACCTCTGGTCAGTCAACAACCCTGCAAGTTAATGGTGGTGCACTTAATTCTGCTCCAAACTGGGTATGGTACACCGGAAGCTGTGGAGGCTCCCAAATTGGAACTGGTTCCACCTTATTGGTTTCTCCAACCGTTACTACAACTTATTATGTCCAGGCTTCAGCCTGCGGAACATCTACAACTTGCAGGTCTGTTACTATTACTGTAAATACAACTGCTAATAATTTAACCCTGACGGTTAGAAATGTGGATGGCAATGTTAATAGTGGTGTCCAGGTAAAGCTCTACAATAGTGATAACACATTACTAATAAACACGTTGACCACAAATGCTTCCGGGCAGGTAACCTTTACCAGTCTGAACAACGGGAGTTATAACTATGGGGTTTATAATACACCCACAGGTACGAACCCTCCGCTAAACCCTAATACCGAATTTTGGGGAGGAGGAACAACCACTATTAACGGATCTTCCTCCTCTATTGACTTTACCCGTAACCAACCCTATATTTCATTAGGACCAAACTTTAACCCGGCTTCTGTAATGACCGGGCAACAAACTTCTGCCAGCTTCCCAATAAAGAATGTATTGAACTATCCGGTTGATTCTTATGTTGCGTTATGGATTGACAGGGATATGGCTATTCCATGGGATTATTCCTCAAACACCAGTTCAACTTATAAAACAATCAATGCATCCTCCACTTCAGATTTCCCTGTTTCATATACTCCTACCATCACAGGCACTTACTATTGGATTGCTTTTGTTTACACCAAAGTTAAAGGCACTTTCACTGTCACCGATCAGTATGTATGGACCCAGGCGTTTACTGCTACCAACTTTACCATAAACACTTCCTGCAATCCTGCAAGCGGAGGAACTGCAGGTGGCGGTGGACAGAAAGCCGGCGAATCAAGTTGCACTGTAACTGCGACACCTAATGCTTGCTACCAGTTTACTAACTGGACGGAGAATGGAACTGTTGTTTCATCAAACGCATCCTATACATTCACTGTTAATGCCAGCAGAAACCTGGTTGCAAACTTTAATGCCGGTAATTATACCATAAATACTTCTTCCAATCCAGTTGCAGGAGGAAGTACAAGTGGCAGTGGTCAGAAAGCCTGTGGGTCAAGTTGCACTGTAACTGCGACACCTAATGCTTGCTACCAGTTTACTAACTGGACAGAGAATGGAACTGTTGTTTCATCAAACACATCCTATACATTCACTGTCGATGCCAGCAGAAACCTGATTGCTAACTTCACTGCCATCAATTATACTATAAATACTTTTCCCAATCCAGTTGCCGGAGGAAGCATAAGTGGCAGTGGTCAGAAAGCCTGTGGGTCAAGTTGCACTTTAACCGCGACACCTAATGCTTGCTACCAGTTTACTAACTGGACGGAGAATGGAACTGTTGTTTCATCAAACGCATCCTATACATTCACTATTAATGCCAGCAGAAACCTGGTTGCCAACTTTAATGCCGGTAATTATACCATAAATACTTCTTCCAATCCAGTTGCAGGAGGAAGTACAAGTGGCAGTGGTCAGAAAGCCTGTGGGTCAAGTTGCACTGTAACTGCGACACCTAATGCTTGCTACCAGTTTACTAACTGGACGGAGAATGGAACTGTTGTTTCATCAAACGCATCCTATACATTCACTGTCGATGCCAGCAGAAACCTGGTTGCTAACTTCACTGCCATCAATTATACTATAAATACTTCTTCCAATCCAGTTGCCGGAGGGAGCACAAGTGGCTGCGGCCAGAAAGCCTGTGGGTCAAGTTGCACTTTAACCGCGACACCTAATGCTTGCTACCAGTTTACTAACTGGACGGAGAATGGAACTGTTGTTTCATCAAATGCATCCTATACATTCACTGTTAATGCCAACAGGAACCTGGTAGCAAACTTTACTGCCGGTAATTATACCATAAATACTTCTTCCAATCCAGTTGCCGGAGGAAGCATAAGTGGCAGTGGTCAGAAAGCCTGTGGGTCAAGTTGCACTGTAACTGCGACATCTAATGCTTGCTATCAGTTTACTAACTGGACAGAGAATGGAACTGTTGTTTCATCAAATGCATCCTATACATTCACTGTTAATGCCAACAGGAACCTGGTAGCAAACTTTACTGCCGTTAATTATACCATAAATACTTCTTCCAATCCAGTTGCCGGAGGAAGCATAACTGGCAGTGGTCAGAAAGCCTGTGGGTCAAGTTGCACTGTAACTGCGGCACCGAATGCTTGCTACCAGTTTACTAACTGGACGGAGAATGGAACTGTTGTTTCATCAAACGCATCCTATACATTCACTGTCGATGCCAGCAGAAACCTGGTTGCTAACTTCACTGCCATCAATTATACCATAAATACTTCTTCCAATCCAGTTGCAGGAGGAAGTACAAGTGGCAGTGGTCAGAAAGCCTGCGGATTAAGTTGCACTGTAACTGCGTCACCTAATGCTTGCTACCAGTTTACTAACTGGACGGAGAATGGAACTGTTGTTTCATCAAACGCATCCTATACATTTACTGCCAATGCTAACCAAAATTTAGTAGCTAATTTCTTAGAAATTACCTATAAGATAGAAACTTCCTATAAGCCAGAAAATATCGGCGTAATTTCAATAACTCCGACAGATGAACAGGTATTATGTGGATCAGACTATGCAGTGGAAGCTATTGGAAATTCGAATTACAAATTCAATAACTGGACCGAAAATGGAGTTAAGGTTTCTGATAGTTCAAAATATAAATTTAAAGTTGAAACAGGAAGAAGTTTGGTTGCCAACTTTCTAAGTACAGTTGGCTTTGAATCTGATGCTTTATTCGAGAATCTTGTGTTAAAGTTATCTCCTAATCCCTTCTCCTCGAATTTATATATACAATTTGAATTAACGAAACGAAGCCAGATTTCTATTGATTTATTTGATATCTATGGGAGAAGTGTTACTAAATTGGTAGAAAGTAAATTTTATCAACCTGGAAAGCACACTATTGAATTCACAGGACATGAATTACCGGTTGGCGTTTATTTAATAGCGCTAAAAGTTGATGAAATAAGAATTGTTAAAAAAATCATTAAAAGCCAGTCCATCGGCTGGTAGAACGTTAATTTGACTAGATTTAAATAAAAGCGCCCCCGATCTATTCAGGGGCGTTTTTGTCGAAAAATCACCGGCCGGTTTATCCCCGGCCGGCAATTCAGGCTAGGTATGCTTAAGCAGTTTGTTCCCCTGCTTCGGGTTGCAGGTTGAAATCAATCTGCAGGCTTTCGCCATCTGCGGCTTTCACCGTTACCTTTTCAGGCAGGCGGTATCCAGTAGCGTGGCAGCTTAGGGTATAATCACCTGCAGGCAGTTCCTCAAACAGGTAATACCCGTCGGCATCTGTGGTGGTAAGCAGTTCACTGGCAGCAATATCAACCGTGGCATTGGCAACCGGTTCATCGGTGGTGATATCGGTAACCGTGCCCGAGATATCCATAAGCAAGTTGACATTGGTTTCCGGCTTTTTGCGGGCTCCTATCCGGCGGGCAATTAAATACTCGCGGTACAGGCCCGGGTTAGCTACACCTTCGAACCGGATAACCGGCTCTATCTGCTCTTTAAGTAAGGCTGAGTTGGCCGAAAACAAGGCGCGAAGTTCCCCTCGAT
Source organism: Lentimicrobiaceae bacterium (assembly GCA_041660125.1). Lineage (GTDB taxonomy): Bacteria > Bacteroidota > Bacteroidia > Bacteroidales > UBA4417 > UBA4417. The sequence goes on along the minus strand of JBAZWY010000035.1, from coordinate 32,313 downwards.
CCGATTTGCGATCCTTATACCGGGCATCGGTGATCTCAAGTGTTTCGCCAAACTCCTGCACCTGTAGCTGGAAGGCTTCAAGTATTTCAGCGGTGACGCCTATATTTGCAGCCACTTCCGGATAGGCAGCTAATTCGGCATAGGCCAGTTCTGCTGCTTTGTGCATCGCCCAGGCAGTGTACTTCCAGCTACCCTTCCTGTATTCCTTAAAGAGGTTTACCTGGGGCGTATCCTGCCGTCGTGTACCCATGAGTATGCCGAGATCGGCCATGGAAAAGAACGATTTTCGCAGTTTTAACTCTTTATCGATCTTCGGCCCGCTTAGAATTTTTCGTGGGCGGGCAAGTCCGGCAAGTAGTTCGCCAATGCGGTTGGTATTTGCAGCAAAAGATTCAATTGCTGCCTGAACTTCTGTTTTTCCGTCGAACCGGGCGGGGTATTTTTCAATTACCCTTAGTATCGCCTTATAGCGGAGATGATTTGAAATAAACTTTTTCATTTGTGTTGAAAAAAATTAGTAAAACAAGATGTGAACTTCGGGCCGCCAGGCCCTGATTCGGAGTTGTATTTATTCCAGTGGTTTTTGGACTTTTAAAGGCTTTGGTCAAAATAAGTGGTCGTGTTTCCGATAATATAACCAGGAGTTGCGGCAATTGGGATATGCCTTCGACCAGCATCCCGCCGCAGGTAGTGATAATCCGGTTGTCAGATTACCGAGCAGCCTCAGGATTTGTATCCGTTGGTCAGGTAAATAAGTATAATAAGATAGTGTATTGTGGTGAATTTGCCTTGCCAGGAAATGGCTATATTCTATGATAAGTGTAAAACTAAAGACTACCTTTTCTTTACGCAAAAAGTATCCGTTGCAGTACCAGCCTGCAAAGGCAATCCACCTCGGAATATCAGGGAGTATGCGTGTAAAGAATGATGCAAAAGAGGTATTCATAGTAGTCCAGGCGGTAACAAGTTTACAAGTAGTATGAGTAAGAAACAGAAGCAACTTTTCAGTTCTACTGAGATATGCTTTCATTTCTGAATAGCAAAGATACGAAGATATTATACGATTGATGCTCGAATTTTGACAAAATGGGCAAAAGTTATGAACATAAATTGTTAATAATCCAATACTTGGCCTATTTCAGCCTGGGTGGTACCGTAAATAGCATGTTAATCGAAATTATACTTTTTGTTTGTGCCTGCCACTTAGTGGAATGTTTTTGCCACTTTGTAAAATGTGCGTACCGCTTGGTGAAATGTATTTGGCACTTGGAGAAATGTGTAGCTCACTTGACGAAATGTGAGTGTCGCTTGAAGAAATATGTATGCTACCTGGTGAAATATGTTTGCCATTTTGTGAATTATGCAGATCACTTGGTGGAATGAATTTGCCACTTGGTGAAATGTGTTTGCCACCAGTTGAAGTTTACGCGGCACTTGGTGATTTCTTCTGTGCATTTGGTGAAATGTACCATCTACTTGATGAAGTCTGCCTGGCATTTGGTGATTGTAGGGTCTGCTTAAAAACTAAATCATACCATTTTATTTAAAAATATTACGGTGCTATGCACCTGAATTGTATCAACATCAGAATTCTACAAATGTTCCGCCACTCTGTGGCTATGCTTACAGCATTATTTTTCTTGTAAACTGAGGTGCAGCGCACCGATATAGTTGTAAAAAAAATGAATAAATTAAAAAAAGGTGCATCGCACCGAAATAGGCTATTCTGATAAAGTGCAAGGTTTTTAAAGAAATTCTGTGATTTCTCTTGCATATAAAACGAAATAAATTAGCGTAATCTGTTGTAATAATGAACAATACGAATTATTCCGCAGACCCTATTGGAGTTTCAGAACAATACAAAAAACTTTCTTAGCATATCCTCCCCCTGGTCATTGCGAATGAAGTGAAGCAACAGGGGGAGACAGAGGGGTTAAAAAAGCTTAATAAGTTGCTGACAATCTCTAAATACCAAAAAGACCGATTTAACCGGTCTTTTCCGTATATTACATGAATTAGATAGGGTCTGCTGAAAAACTCAATCTGAATAATAATTGGTTTTAGATTCCGGTGCTCTGCACCTTAAATTGCAACTCCTGTTCGCCAGACTACAAATATTTCGCCACTCTGTGGCTTCTTATCACCTCCGTAGATTCAATAAATAAAGGTGCAGAGCACCGCAATATTTGTAGGAATATGGAGAAATATCATATAAGGTGCAGCGCACCGAAATCTATAATGCACGTATTTTGACACATATTGTGCATTTGCCTTGCATCTGATACATATATGTCACATCCTATTCTGCTGATTATATGTATGATATATGTTTTTCATCAAGCCCTGGATAAAGGTAATTATTATTCCATGCTTAGGCGAATCAAAAGAAGTAAATGATGCAACCCGTGACTTAAAAAGTTACATCTTGCTATCCCATCTTGTAAACCAGCGCATTAATATTCATCCCTGCCCCAACAGATGCAAAAACCAGCAAGTCTCCTTCATTTATTTTATGGGGTTCAAGTTTATTATTTAATATCAGATCCAGCAAGGTCGGTAAAGTTGCCACTGAGGTATTACCCAGGAACGAAATGGTCATAGGCATAACATTTTCTGGCAAATCAACGATATTATACAAGCCATAGAGCCTTTTCAGTATAGCATCATCCATTTTCCCATTTGCCTGGTGGATCAGTACTTTGCTGATTTCACTGAGTTGTATATTGCCTTTATCCAGGCTGTCTTTTATGGCCTGGGGTACGGTTTCGAGTGCGTATTGATATAATTTTCGCCCGTTCATTTTTAAAAATAAATCATTCTTGCTTTGATGTTCAGGGTTGAATGATTTATCCATATGTAACATTTTTGAATATAGAAATGTATCTGAACGGGTTTTATGTGCCAGTATTCCAATTGGAGTTTCACTTACCTTCGCTTCCATAACCACAGCTCCGGCCCCGTCGGCATAGAGCATGCTGTCCCTGTCGTGCGGATCCGAAATTCGTGAAAGTGCCTCTGCTCCGATAACCAGTATCTTTTTGGCATCACCCGATTTAATAAAATAATCCGCTTGAATAACTGCCTGCAACCAACCCGGACATCCAAATACAATGTCATAAGCTATAGTACCGGGATTTTTAATTTCTAATTTATGCTTTACCCGGGCTGCCAGGCTCGGTACAAAATCGGACCTGTTGCTATCATGTTTCACATCCCCGAAATTATGGGCAACTATAACGTAATCCAATTCTTCTTTGTCGATACTTGCCGACTTAATGGCCTCAACAGCAGCAATATATGCAATATCAGAGGTAACCTTGTGGTCGCTAATATAATGTCTTTCTGCAATAGTGGTAATTTCCAGGAACTTATCGATTATTTCCTGGTTTGTTTTTTCTAGTTTCGTTCCGTCACTGTCATAAAATTCAGTGGAAAGAAATTGTTCATTTTTAATCTTTCTTGACGGAATGTAGCTTCCGGTTCCAGTAATCACGCTGTAAATAGTGCCTTTCATATTTTGTAGTTCACTTTAAAGTTTATCGAAATTACTTGAATTAATGCATTGTTTGGTTTATTATAGCATCCGGTTTGATAGTTACTTCTTAATGCTTTGATGCAATTATAATTGCTATAAATAGTAAAGAATCATTTTTTCATAAACCAATTATTTTAAAGCCGTTTTTATACTTTACAAAATCATTCTTAGTAAAAACAAACTTCATTTATAAAAGTTCAGAAATTGCCCCGCAAATACTGAAATCAAAACTGCTTATGCTTTCAAAACTTGCAAGCATGTTCTTGATACGATTTCCAATACCAGCTAAATCTAATTTATTCTTTCATGAATTGGATGTGAATCTTAAAATAAGTCATCACATTTTTAACGAAAAAACCGGTATAAACCGGTTTTAATTTTATTCTGGTTTTCTAATTATTTTGTTTCTTCCTTCCCCAGCGGATTAAAACGTCCTGCACATCTTTAAAGCGAATTGGTTTTGATAAATAATCAACCATCCCGGCTTCAATAAATCTTTCCCGGTCGCCTGGCATTGCATTTGCTGTGATGGCAATGATATAAGGCCGGATTTCTTTGGGATATTTTTCAATGATAGCTTGTGTAGCTTCCAGGCCGTTCATTACGGGCATTTGCACATCCATAAGGATTATATCAAAGGATTTGTGTTCCATAATTTCAAGCGCTTTGCGGCCATTCTCTACGGCATCAATGGTGTAACCCATTTTTCGCATGAGTGTTACAACCAGTTCCTGGTTGGTGAAATTGTCTTCAGCAAGCAGAATACTTAATGGTAGCTTATCCGAAAGTTTTTTATCAACGCTGTGATCGGCAATATTCTTTTTACGGTTCCTGTTTTCCGACATCACACCTAAAACAAGCTCAAAAAGGTCGGTAAGTTTAACCGGTTTCGAAAGCTGCGCATCGAAAAGCCCTTTGGGCAGATCATTTACTTTGCCTACCGAGGAAACCAAAATGAAAGGCATGTCACCTTTAAAAGGTATTTCGCGGATGGTTTGTGCCAATTCTATACCATTTAATCCGGAAGCCTGCATGTCAAGAATTCCAAGATCAAAATAGGTATCCTCATTCTCGATAATACGCAAGGCTTCTTTTGCACTTGAGGCTGTATAAGCTTTCATTCCCCAGGCTTCGAACTGAACTGTAAATATTTGCCTGGAAGTATGATCGCTGTCAACAATAAGTACCTTGCTGCCTTTGAGTTCGGGTATTTGACCGCGAATATATAGCTTGGTGGTCGGAGTGTCGGCTATTTTAAGTTTTGCAGTAAAGTAAAAGGTGGCTCCTTTACCAGGTGTGCTCTCGGCCCATATTTTCCCGCCCATCAATCCAACGAGATGGCGTGCAATGGCCAATCCCAATCCGGTGCCTCCATAACGGCGTGAAACAAAGGTTTCCCCTTGCGTGAAGGCTTCAAAAATCAACGATAATTTCTCTTTTTGTATTCCTATACCACTATCTTTAACTGAAAAGAGCAATTCACAATATTCAGTGGTTTGTGATTGTTTTTCAACCGAGATAAATATCTCGCCTTCGTCGGTAAATTTTATGGCGTTATTAATGAGGTTTCCAAGGATTTGCCTGATTCTTTTCATGTCTCCTATAAGATATGGAGGAGCCTCTGGTTGAAGCATATAGAGCAAGTCGATCCCTTTCTCAATTGCCTTCATGGCATAAACATCTAACGCCTCTTCAATACATTTGCGTAGTTCGAACGAACTCTCCTCAAGTATAAGTTTGTCGGCTTCAATTTTTGAGAAATCAAGAATATCGTTTATGATCGACATCAGGTTATCCGCACTGATACGCAGCGTTTCGAGGTAATTATGCTGTTCAGGTGTTATTTTGGTGTCAAGTAGCAAACTCGTCATGCCCACAATTCCGTTCATAGGAGTGCGGATTTCATGACTCATCATCGAAAGGAAGTCGGACTTAATTCGATTGGCTTTTTCAGCCTGCTGTTTTATTTCTTCTGCTTCCAGCTCAAGTTTTTCAAAATCTTTTTGTTTCAGGAGGTCGGTTTGAATCCTGGAATTTTCTGATTTTAGTTGTTCGATCTCCTGGCGCAGTGAGTTAATATCATTCGAATCCAAATTCATATTGGTGCATCGTGTTAATAAATCAAGCAAATATAACGATAAAATTATGTCTTTAGTTTTTATTGATAAAATATTCTGACTTACTTATCGTATTCGTAACATTTTCAGAAATAAAAAAAACTGGTTCCTTTTATTGAAGCAGTTTTTTAAAAGGTACCAACAATATACAATTGTTACTCTGAATACTGATATTGTTATACTTGCTTGTATTCCTTGATGATGTCTTTTACTCCATCAGGTGATACCCGTCCGTAAACTTTTTCGCCGACCATTACTACAGGAGCAAGTCCACAGGCACCAACACACCGCAGGCAGCTGAGAGAAAATTTACCATCGGGAGTGGTTTGTCCGACAGGAACATTAAGGATTCGCTTAAATTCATCGAGTACTTTTTCGGCACCACGAACATAGCAGGCTGTTCCCATACAAATACTGATAGGGAATTCGCCTTTCGGGATCATAGTGAAAAAGGAATAAAATGTAACTACCCCATAAACATGAGCAACAGAACAATTCAGGTTTTTTGATATAATTTCCTGAACTTCTGCCGGTAAATAGCCAACCAGGCTTTGTGTTTTATGCAGAACATTGATGAGCTCACCTTTCTCGTGGTTGAACTCTTTGCAGATGGCTTCTATCTGTAGAACCTTCTGCTCGCTTATTTTAATATTTGCCATAACGGTTTCTCTTTAAAATTATTTACCTTCTCATCCTGGTTTATTCAGCTATTTCGACCGGTTTGCTTTTGTCAAAATATTGCGTATGAAGCAAATGATGCGACTTTTCGCTCATCGGTTTACCGAGAAACTCAGCATATAAGGTCTGAATATATGGGTTTTCGTGTGATTTGCGGATTGTTTTACCTGAATCTTCACTATAAATTGCTTTCTGGCGGGCCATCAAAATACTTGTATCTCCATGGTGAAGCGGTTGCCCGCCGCCACCGATACATCCGCCAGGGCATGCCATAATTTCAATAGCATGATACTCTGATTTACCATCTTTTATATCCTGCAGAAGTTTACGGGCGTTACCTAATCCATGTGCAATGCCTATTTTAATGGGAGTTCCGTCAAAATCAACGGTGGCTTCACGTATCCATTCCATCCCTCTAAGTTGTTTGAAATCAACTTTTTCCAGCGTTTTCCCGGTGAAAATTTCATAGGCTGTCCGTGCTGCAGCTTCGATTACGCCGCCGGTTGTGCCGAAAATTACGGCTGCTCCTGTTGATTCGCCCATAGGTTTATCAAATTCCTGATCAGGTAACAAGTTAAAATCAATATTAGCCTGTTTGATCAGGTGAGCAAGTTCACGTGTGGAAACGGCATAATCCACATCCGGATTTCCATCTGTTGCAAATTCATCGCGCTGGCACTCATACTTTTTCGCCAGGCAAGGCATTATGGAAACTACTACCAGGTTCTCGCGTTTTATTCCAAGTTTATCGGCAAAATAAGTTTTTGCAATAGCGCCGAACATTTGCTGTGGCGAACGCGCTGTAGATGGAATATCGCTCATTTCGGGGAACTGGTGTTCGAAGAAATTTACCCAGGCGGGGCAACATGAAGTAAGAATTGGTAGTTTAACAGTTTTATCACCATTCAGATGGCGTGTGATACGATCGAGTAACTCAGTGCCTTCTTCCATAATGGTAAGATCGGCAGCAAAGTCGGTATCAAATACATAATTAAAACCGAGCTGACGTAAAGCGGTTACCATTTTACCGGTCACGGATGTGCCTGGCGCCATTCCGAATTCTTCACCTAAAGCAACTCTTACCGCAGGTGCAGTTTGAACAATAACGGTTTTCGAAGGATCTGCCAATGCCCTGATAACCTGGTTGGTATGATCTACTTCGGTGAGTGCGCCGGTTGGGCAAACCGCGACACATTGCCCGCAATAAGTACAAACGCTATGATCAAGATTCATTTCGAATGCAGGAGCCACTACCGACATGAAGCCACGGTTCACAGCCGAAAGTACACCGACAGTTTGTACCTCGTTGCACATTACTTCGCATCGACGGCACATGATACATTTGTCAACATCCCGGATAATAGCAGGTGAAGTATCTTCCCGATAATGTGATTGCTCACCCTGGTATTCTATCTGGCGGATACCCATTTCCTGGGCCAGTGATTGCAATTCACAGCTCCCACTCTTGGCACAGACAAGGCAATCAGTGGGGTGATCACTCAAAATGAGTTCCAGTACCGTTTTGCGGCTGTTAAGTACACGGATGTTGTGTGTGCTTACTTCCATACCTTCGTAACAATCCGTGGCACATGCCGGAGCGAGGTTCCGCCTGCCTTTTACTTCAACAACGCATCCACGGCAGCCTGCCGGTTTGTTGGTAATATCGAAGTCATGCAGGTGGAGGTAACAAAGTGTCGGGATATTAATTCCAACTGATTTTGCAGCATCCAATATTGTAGTCCCGGGGGCTACACTTAAATCTTTATTATCTATTTTTACATTAATCATTTCCATGGTTTATTCCCCTTTCGTTACTTGATAAACACTGCGTTGAACTTACATTTTTCCAGGCAGGCACCACATTTTATACAGGTCTCCTGGTCAATCACATGGATACCTTTTCGCTCTCCTGCAATAGCATTTACCGGGCAGTTGCGGGCACATGCAGTACATCCGACACAGTTTTCAGCATCAATTACATATTGAAGCAGCGCTTTACACTGACCACTCGGGCATTTATGATCAATAATATGAGCCAAATATTCGTCATAGAAATTGTCCATGGTTGAGAGTACCGGGTTCGGCGACGTTTGTCCTAAACCGCAAAGTGATGTATCTTTGATTACATGGCTCAGGTTGCGCAGCAGATCAAGATCTTTCATGGTTCCTTTGCCGTCACAAATTTTTCCGAGCATTTCATTCAGCCGTTTGTTACCGATACGGCAGGGCGCACATTTTCCGCATGATTCTTCAACCGTAAAATCGAGGTAGAATTTAGCAATGGAAACCATACAGTCATCTTCATCCAACACAATCATACCGCCCGATCCCATCATGGAACCTGCTGCTGTGAGTGAATCAAAGTCAATTTTTATATCAAGATGCTTTTCGGTTAAACATCCGCCTGAAGGTCCACCAGTTTGAACGGCTTTGAATTTTTTCCCATCTTTAATGCCACCGCCGATTTCAAAAATGATATCGCGAAGGGTAGTTCCCATCGGAACTTCAATAAGTCCTACATTGTTTATTTTTCCGGCTAAGGCAAAAACTTTTGTGCCTTTCGATTTCTCACTTCCGATGGAAGCAAACCAGTCGGCTCCTTTGTTTATAATTACCGGTACATTGGCAAAAGTCTCAACATTGTTAACATTAGTAGGTTTTTCGAGATAGCCTGAAACACTTGGAAACGGAGGTTTGATGGTTGGTTCACCTCTCAAGCCTTCCATGGAGTGAATAAGCGCGGTTTCTTCACCACAAACAAAAGCTCCGGCACCGTAGCGAATATCAATCTCGAATCCGAAATCAGTTCCGAAAATATTTTTTCCAAGTAAGCCATATTCTACGGATTGTTTCATGGCTATTTTAAGTCGCTCAACAGCCAGAGGATATTCAGCGCGGATATATACAATACCTTTTGATGCACCTATACAATAACCGCAAATAGCCATGGCTTCGATCACCGAATGAGGATCGCCCTCGAGAATGGAACGGTCCATAAAAGCACCCGGATCACCCTCATCTGCATTACAAACCACGTATTTCTGATCGGCATGGCTTTTACTTGTAATTTCCCACTTGAGTCCTGTTGGGAAACCTCCTCCGCCTCGTCCGCGCAAACCACTTTTTTTCATTTCTTCGATCACCTGAGCAGGAGTCATTTCGGTCAAACATTTTGCCAAAGCAGCATATCCGTCACGCGAAATGTATTCCTCTATATTTTCGGGATCAATAAAACCGCAATTACGCAAGGCTATACGCAACTGTTTGCGATAAAATCCCATATGTTTCGAATCGGAAACGGCTTCTTCTGTTTCAGGATTAATGTAAAGTAAACGTTGAATTTTGCGGCCTTTAATTACATGTTCCGCAATTATTTCGATGGCGTCTTCAGGTTTAACCTGGGTATAAAATGTATTATCAGGCATCACCTTTACGATTGGCCCTTTTTCGCAGAATCCGAAGCAACCGGTAGTGATTACCTGAACTTCATTTTCCAGCCCTTTTACATTGATTTCTTGCTTGAGGTTGTGAAATAGCTGTTCGCTTTCCGATGCTCTGCAGCCGGTCCCTCCGCACACCAGCAGGTGCATTTTGAATTGTGTCATAGTTAATTCCTCCGGTTTTTATTACTTGCCTTCAATATTTTCGTAGTTAACAGGGATAATGCCATCAAGCAGTTCACCGTTTTTAATGTATTTTTCGATAATCTGGTCGGCCTTTTTTGAATCAACATACCCAAATACTAAGGGCTGGTGGCCGGGACGTGTTACTTCAACAGTAGGTTCAGCATAGCAATAACCCATGCAGCCTGTTTGAGTAACAATTCCCGGAATGTTGCGTTTGTCAAGTTCATCTATAAAATAGTCCATTACTATTTTTGCTCCTGATGCAATACCGCATGTCGCCATGGCTACTCTTATCTGTACCATGCTTTCAGGGGTTTCACTCCGTGCGCGAAGACTCATTTTCGTTTCAACGTCGGCTTTAATCTTTTTTAAATCAGCCAGTGATGTGATCTTGGTCATTTGATTATGTTTTAACAATGATTAGTTAATCTCTTTAAAATTATGGGTAAGCATTTTTTATTTCATCTTTTTTGTCGGAAGTCGGAAGACGGAAGTCAGAGAATTTCGGAATCTGCTACTTCATTCATTCTATGGTTGTTTTAGCCTAAGTTCTTGTTCATTGACGATTATTATTTATCATTTGTTGCTTCAGACTTCTGACTTCCGACTCATGTCTCTAAAACTCCTATTCTCATTAAATTATCAGAAGAACGAAAATTATTTTTATGATGCTTTTATTTCTTCAAGGTTATCGTGCGAAATAAACTCTCATAAAAACGGGATTCAGGGAATATATGATGCCATTTGTTGGAGATATGTATCAAATGTAGTCTTGTTTTTTGAATTAAAGGTACTTGATTTATAAAGTCACATGCTCGTATTGAGGCCGCAAAATTACAAGTATAAAAATTTATAAACAAGATCATTGTTAATTAATTCACAATGTTAATTAAATAACATCGAATTTATAGTTAGTCTAAATAACAGGAATTTAACCCTTGATATATCAATTCTTCTCTCACTTTCCTGAGTAATTAAACAGATTAAAATGCAGAAGTTGAATAGCATAAAAAAGAAAAAGCCACCCGAAAGAGAGTGGCCTTAACAGATTTTGGATTATTACTAATAACGTTTTCTTGCCTGATAATGTGTATGTAAAAGTTCATGCGATTTGTGCCCAAGGGGATGAGTAAGGTATTCCTTGTACACCTCAACTACTTCAGGGTTTTCATGCGATTTACGAATTGGTTTACCCATATCTTCAGCATAAATTGCCTCAGCTCTGCGTTTACGTATTTCCTCCGAAGTTGGAATTGGCTGTCCACCACCACCTATACATCCTCCGGGGCATCCCATAACTTCAATGAAATGATAATTTGTTTTACCCGACTTAACTGATTCCATCAGTTTTTTTGCGTTAGCCAGTCCATGAGCTACAGCTACATTAAGCTCAACACCTTCGAGGAAACTCCATTCGGGTTTGGTGTTTTTTATTTTTATGCTTGCTTCTTTTACTCCTTCCATTCCACGTACCGGTTTGATATTGAGATTGGTAAATGGAACCTCATTACCTGTGATAATTTCATAAGCGGTGCGAAGAGCTGCTTCCATTACTCCACCGGTAGTTCCGAAGATTACCGCTGCTCCGCTTGATTCGCCTAAAATACTATCATAGGATTCATCTTCAAGCTTATCGAACTCGATACCTGCCTGTTTAATCATCATAGCCAGCTCGCGGGTTGTAAGAACGAAATCAACATCCTTGAAACCGGAGTCACGCATTTCGGAACGGTTGCATTCAAATTTTTTGGCAGTACAGGGCATAATCGATACAACCACCATATTTTCAGCTTTGATGTTTATTTTGTCAGCATAATAAGTTTTAGCTAACGCGCCAAACATCTGTTGCGGTGATTTACACGATGATAGATTGTCGAGGAGGTCGGGGAACATATGCTCTTGAAATTTAATCCAGCCAGGTGAACAGGATGTCATCATGGGAAGTTTGACAGTTTCGTCTTTATCGACGATGGCTCTTTTGAGGCGGGTAAGCAATTCGGTACCTTCTTCCATGATGGTTAAATCAGCAGTAAAATCAGTATCCAGAACTTTACTGAATCCCATTTTCCGTAAAGCTGATACCATTTTGCCTGTAACCCTTATTCCGGGTTCAAGCCCTAAGTCTTCACCCAGAGCAACGCGGGTTGCAGGAGCTGTTTCAACAACAACAAATTTATTGGGATCATAAATGGCATCCCACACTTCTTCCATGTAATTCCTTTCGTATAAAGCTCCCGTGGGGCAACGGTTGATACACTGTCCGCAATTAGTGCAAACTACATCATTGAGTGGTTTATTCAGGAAAGATGAGATTGTTTGGTGGTCACCTTTATTTACAACAGCGAGAGCGCTGACTGATTGCAGTTCGGAGCACGTTCGCACACAACGCTGGCATCGGATACATTTGCTTGCATCCCTTGTAATCGATGGCGAAGAAATGTCGCGTATCTTATCCCGGTCTTTAACAAGGTCAATGAAAACATGATCTCCAAAGCGATATTCAGAGGCGAGTTCCTGCAATTCACAATGCCCGTTTTTAAAACATTTTGTACAATCGACATTGTGCTCCGACAACAAGAGTTCTACTATGTGTTTACGCGCAATACGTACTTTCTCACTATTGGTATTCACTTCCATGCCTTCCGAGACAGGGGTTGCACAGGACGCAGCCAACAGTCGCGCTCCTTTTACTTCAACAACGCAAACTCGGCAATTGCCGGCTACGCTTAGGTCAGGGTGGTTGCATAGAGTTGGTATTTTAAAATTCAGGTGCTTGGCCGCTTCCAGGATGGTAGTGCCTTCTTCTACCTGTATCGGCGTGTTATTTATTTTCAGATTTACCATATATTTGCTCATAGTCTGATTCTCCTTTTTGTTGAGTTTATAAAAAGCTTGATTAGTAAATGATTTCTTCGCGGAAATTATCTACGATAGAAGTGAAAGGATTTGCAACAGATTGTCCAAGACCGCATTTGGCGGCAATTTTCATGGTGGCAGTTAGCTTTTTAAGATCGTCAAGATATGATGGTGGCCTTTCCCCTTTTTTTACTGCTTCAATCCCTTTGAGTAGTTGCTGACATCCGATACGGCATGGTGTGCATTGCCCGCATGATTCTTCGGTAAAGAATTCAAGGTAATCGTGAAGTACATTATACATGGAGCGGCTTGAGTTGAATATCATCATAGACCCACCAGTAGGAATACCCTCAAAACCAATGATAGTTTCGTTGAATTTTTTACGTGGAACACAGTGGCCGGAAGCTCCTCCGACCTGTACTGATTTGGTATCCCCATCACCAAAATCATCAACAAAAGCTTTTAATGACATACCTAATTCAAGTTCATAAATTCCTGCAATAGGTGTATCACCTGAAACTGAAAATACTTTTGATCCACGTGAGTTATTGGTTCCCAGTGCTTTAAACTGTTCAGGTCCCATGCGGCAGATTTCAGAAGTATAAACCAGGGTTTCAACGTTGTTGATCACAGTGGGTTTGTTATTATACCCTGCAACTGTCGGATAAGGAGGTTTGTTCCGTGGCTCACCGCGTTTGCCCTCCATTGATTCGAACAGAGCCGATTCTTCACCGCACACATAGGCACCGCTTCCCGAACGTAGAAAAACATGGAAATCAACCTTCAAATCTTGCAACTGTTGATTGAAAATATCAATCTTTTTCTGTAGTGTTGTGAGCATAAAATTATACTCACCTCTAATATAGATATAACCTTCGCGGGCTCCGATCACATAGCCGCATATTGCCATACCGGCAAACACTTTCTCAGATACCTTATCCAGAATTTCACGGTCCTTAAATGTTCCAGGCTCCCCTTCATCTGCATTACAGATCACATACTTCATATCAGATTCTTCGTTGCGGGCAAATTTCCATTTCAGCCCGGTTGGGAATCCCGCGCCTCCACGTCCTTTCAATCCCGAATCTATCATATCCAGTATTATGCTTTCAGGTGTTTTTTTTATGGTTTTTTCAACAACCTGTATGGGGGTACATTTCTCGTCCCAACCAAAGATTATATCGATTTTTTTTAATTGTTTCTGTTCCATTTTATCAGGGATTTCTTCCTTTAACACTAATTGGTTTTCTTAGCAAATTCTTCGATTATTTCAATAGCCTTTTCAGGGGTGATAGAGGGGAATACATCATCGTTAATTAACATGACCGGCCCTTTATGGCACCATCCCAAACAATTGGCAGTTAGCAAGGTGAATTTCTTGTTAGGCGAGGTTTCCCCGATTTTTACCATCAGGTGTTCTTCGATTGCCTTGATAATTGCATCCTTGCCCTGCATATGACATGAAATAGTTTTACAAACCCGTATAATGTTTTTCCCACGGGGCTTGATATCAAGGAAGGTGTAAAATGAAGCAGTGCCATATACATCAGCAGCCGAAAGGTCCAGTTCGTGCGCTATGGCAATCATGGCTTCTTCCGAAAGAAATTTTTCGCGGGTTACCACTCCCTGTAATACGGGCATTAAAGCATTACGGGTTCTGCCGTGCTTTTCAACCAGTTCATGAATTAGTACTTCAGTGTTTGTCATTTCGATTTAATTTGGTTGTAATTTACTGATTAATATTATCATGTATTGTTAATCGATTCACAATAGAGGCTGCAAAGATATATATCTTATCTATTCTTACACCATGTTCTGGACTTATTTTCATCTAATAATTGCAATTTATAACCTTTCTAAAAAACATATCTAAAGCAATGATATTCATTTGATAGGCTGATATATAGATATAAAAATATATAGAATTTTCTTTTTATAAGTTACTTTTGCATTCCGGAGGAAACATGGCATACAGGTATTTTATAAAATTATCTTATAACGGATTGGCGTATGGAGGCTGGCAAATTCAGCCCAATTCGGCCACTGTGCAGCAATTTATTGAGAAAGGATTGAAGCTGATTGCAGGTACTCAGAGTTGTGTTACTGGTTGTGGACGAACCGATTCGGGGGTTCACGCAAGTGAATTTTATGCTCATTTTGATCAGGAGGAAGCCTTCTCACCTGAAACATTAACTCAACTCTGTTTCAATCTGAACAGGTTTCTCCCTCATGATATATCCATTTTAGAAATTCTGCCTGTAATACCCGGTGCACATGCCCGCTACAGTGCTTTGTGGCGCGAATATGAATATATCATCATCAGACAAAAAGATCCATTTAGTTTTCAGCGTGCCTATTTTGTGCACGGTGAGTTGGATATTGATAAGATGAATGATTGTGCAACTTTGCTTTTAGGAAGACACGATTTTCAATGTTTCAGCAAAGTTAATACTCAGGTGAATAATTACTTTTGCGATGTTAGTAAAGCTTTTTGGACTGATGATAAGCACAAACTTAAATTTACTATAAGAGCCGATCGCTTTTTGCGAAACATGGTTCGGGCTATTGTCGGGACATTGCTCGATGTTGGGAGAGGTAAGATATCAATTAAGGAATTTCAGGGTATAATCGACAGCCGCAACAGGAGTGAGGCCGGATATTCGGTCCCTGCCAAAGGTCTTACATTAACCGGAGTAGGATATCCTGATGAAATATTTTCTGGTAATCCAGTGTTTTTCTTACCAGACAGCGGTGAAAAAATAATATCCCATTACTATACTGACCCCAAGTTTCATAAGGGTTCCGGTAACAAATCCAATGAATGAGCCGATTGCCGAGCGAAAGGCTTTGTTGCTGTCCTGGTTATTTATCATTTCTCCGGCGAATGCCCCTATTAAAGGACCTATTATCAATCCTAAGGGAGGGAAGAAGAAAATCCCGATGATCAGCCCGATGGTTGCACCCCGTACACCGCTTTTTGTTCCACCTGATTTTTTAGTTGCCCAAATCGGAATGTAAGAATCAGCTATCACCACTGCAAAAGTTACTAACGCCCAGATAATCAGAAACTTTTCAGTATAAGGTTTAAATGATGATAGCTGTAGCAGTATCAGGCTTCCATAGGCTAATGGAGGGCCAGGTAAAAATGGTATAAAACAGCCTGCAATTCCTGCGAGTAGTAATATGAATCCGGTTACGATGAGAAAAGTATCCACTAATAGTATTTTTGAATAAAATTAAGCATTTTTATGAAAGGGACGTTAAACCTAACATGCACTCGAATTGTTAATTGTTGTATAAAAGAAATAAAGAATTAATCAAATGAAAATTTTTTCCGGAAATATTTGGATTGTGATACTGTTATGTTTCTCAATTACTTCCTGTGCACAAATATCAGACAATAAAAACCTTAAGAAAATAACATTAACGACCATGGACACTTTTCAAATAAAGAAAACCGATGACGAATGGCGAAAGCAGCTTAGTCCAGTACAATATAATATTCTTCGTGAAAAGGGAACAGAAAGACCTTATACCGGCGAATACGACAAGTTTTACGAAGAAGGTACGTATTATTGTGCTGCCTGTGGCGCCGAACTTTTCACATCTAAAACCAAATACAATTCAGGTTGTGGATGGCCGGCTTTTTATGAACCCTCAGTAAATAAGAATATTGTTGAGAAAAAGGATTCAAGTCATGGAATGGTGCGTATCGAAGTTCTTTGCGCCAAATGCGGCGGGCATTTAGGACATATATTTGAAGATGGCCCTAAGCCAACCGGTTTGCGTTATTGTATTAACTCCGGAGCATTGAGATTTGAGGGGGGGAAGAAGAAGTGAATAGTGTCCTTTCGCTTCGCTCAGGATGACAGTGAATAGAGAATAGTGAATAATGTATGGGGGATATTAAAAATAAATAAGTGTTTGAACCACAAAAGAGTCAAAAGGGAAAAGTAAAAGGCACAAAAGAGCTTGGAAATTCTTTCGTACCTTTTATGGTAAAAAAATATTGTATTTCTATTATTGGTTATCCTTGTGATATTCCACCAGCCCATCTATTGGAGCCTCTATAAATTTCCCGGTTTTCACACCGAATTCCAAACCAACCTCAGTGAGAATATCATTATAGTGAAAAGCAACTGAGCCGACAAAATGCACCGGGATTTCTTTGTGTCTTGCATAGCAGCAAACCTGATATTTATAAAATGCCCTGAAAGCTTCTGTGAGAAGATTATAGATATACGGATGTTCGCGGTTTTCGTTGATAAACCTGCTAAATGAAGCTAAAAAACGGCTTGGCGCAGCTTTGGAATACACAGCGTCGAGGATATTCTCATTGCTCAAAACATATTCTTTCCTGAATTTTGCATCAATTTCTTCCGGTAATTCTTTGTGCAGGTAAGCTATTAGCAACTGTTTACCGAGGTAAGCTCCACTTCCTTCGTCGCCAAAAAAGTATCCAAGTGAGAAAATCCCATCTCTAATGTCTTTTCCATCGTAATAGCATGAATTAGAGCCTGTTCCCAATATAGCTGCAATTCCTTCTTCATCACCGCATAATGCATGTGCTGCGGCTAATAAATCATGATTGATATTTAATCTGGCATTCGGGAATACCTTCTCAAAAGCTGTTTCAACAATCATATTTTTTACAGGCGTTGAGCAACCGGCGCCATAATAATAAACAATGCTGACAGAAGTATTGTCAATATAGGGCTGGAGTTCTTTCCAGAGAATTTCTTCTATTTCGTCGCTTCCAACGAGGTATGGATTAAATCCTGAAGTTTGAACCTTTTTGTACTCTCTTCCTTCTTTTATCAGGCGCCAGTCTGTTTTTGTGGAGCCTCCGTCGGCTATTAGTATCATAGTGTGGAATGGTTGTTAGTTAATAGAAAATAGTTAATGGAAAATGGTCTGAAAAATAGTCAATGCGAGCCTGCTACAGGCAGATGATTAATGACTTCTTTACTATTTTACTATTTTCTATTTTCAAATTAGATCAGGCATTGAATGAAAACAAGCCAAGTAACCGGGGCATAAAAATAATAAATCCAATGATGGCAGCAACTATAGAGGCGATCAGCACTGCTCCGGCAGCTACGTCTTTAGCTTTACCTATCTCCTTATCAAAATCAGGATGAAGCTTGTCAGCAAAGATTTCAATTGCAGTGTTGATACCTTCCAAACTTAATACCAGTGCAATACACAGCAGAATGATGATCCATTCGGCAATGCTGATACTGAAAAATATTCCGGTAATGATAACAATGCCAGTGATAATCAATTCAATACGGGCATTGGGCTGGCTATTAAAAAGAAATATGATACCGCGTAATGCGTTTGAGAAACTCTTTATTAACTTTCGCACAGATCCTGATGTTTTATAAATATTTATTAACAGTTCGTAATTACCCCCTCGTAAATACCCAGTTATCTCCTTTCGACAAACCATGATTAAAATGATACCCCCCTGCATCGAAACCTACCAGCATTTCATGATCGGTGATGGAATTCTCAATAATAAACCGACTCATCATTCCCCGGGCTTTTTTGGCAAAAAATGAAATCATTGCATAACTGCCATTGCTTTTATCCTTAAAGGCAGGGGTGATTATCCTTGCCTTCAGTTTTTTTGTGTTTACAACTGCGAAATATTCCTGCGAAGCAAGATTAACCATCACATTACTTCCTGATTCCTTAAGACTTTTCTTCAACTGATCTGTAATGCGATCACCCCAATACGCATATAAATTTTTGCCTTTTGGAGTGGCAAACGATGTGCCCATATCTATACGATAGGGTTTTATGTTATCAAGTGGGCGAAGAAGGCCATACAAACCGGAGATTATACGTAGGTGGCTTTGAGTAAATTCGATTTCCCGGCTGGAAAAATTATTTGCATCCAACCCATCGTAAACATCGCCGTTGTATGCAAATATTGCTTGTTTAACCGTTGCAGTTTTCCATGTTGCATAACGCTCAGCATTCAATTGTGCCAGCTTGGATGAAATTCCTAGAAGGGATCCAAGTTCCAACGATTTGAGTTTGCCCAATTTACCGGCAAGGTAGTCAGCATCCTTCTGAAAATGAGGCACGCTATGAATATCATAGGGTGCTTTGTTTATAAAATCGAGCGATTTAGCCGGTGAAATAACTGCAATCATTTGAAATATTATTTGGCAATATGAATCTTGATTTCCATCAAACGTTGTTCTGGCGTAAGTTTTGTGTATTGATCGCTCAGTTTGTATAAAACGCCATTTTTTGTAAACTCAATACTCACCATATCTATTGCAACAAATCCGGCAATAATATTTTCAGCCGTTCGGCTGTTGATTTTAGCCAGTTTACAGTACCTCGATTGGGTAATGGTTGACTCCTTTTCAAGATAATCGAGCAGGAATTTCTCGCTTTCGGAGAACCTGATAAATGTCCCTGATTTGGAATTTTTCCATTTATAGGCTTTAAGCCAAACGCTGTTTACCGGATAATTCTCATCCTTTACGCGAATATAAATCAGGTAATTATCTTTTTCTACCGGAGCTGAATGCAATGTATCTTTCATGGCCGGGACAATGATTTCGAGGACACGTTTCTGGTTCACCGTCCATTCTTTGACTTCAAAAGGAACAACTGGCCGTGTAAACATCTCGGAAGCAGCCTGTATCATATAGAACTCTTCTTCGGACCTCACGCCGGCGATTGAACCATTGTCCTTAACGCCGATAAGCAGGCGGCCTCCGTCGGTATTGGCAAAAGCAGCAAGGGTACGGGCGATTTTGCGCGAGTCGTTGATTCCGAATTTGAAATCGAGTTGTTGATGCTCGCCTTCGGCTATCAGTTTCCTGATGTATCCTTCAGCAGGTTCGGCTTCGTGTTGTATGCGGGCGTGTTGTTGCATGGTTGAGGGTTTTGGGGTTAGGTTTTAGGGGTTAGGGGTGGGGAAATTTATAAATGGAAGCCAGATTTTAATCTCGTTCAGGTGATACAAATTTGGATTATAGCCCTAAACCCCAAATCCTAAAACCTAAAACCTCAATTTCAGATTCTACTTGAATTTAGGAAGCAGGTCCTTCATCATATCCTTATGAACCATGAAGTCCATTATTTTCAGTTTTATATAGTCTTCATGAAAGAAGTAGTATCCGAAGTTTTTATTCTTTTCGATTCCGCCAGTACGGCTTCCTGAACCCGAATCTTTAACCAGGAACCAGGTTACACCGTCTTTTTCCATGTAACCCACTGCATGCATGCCATGGTCGTCGGTAGTGGTTTCGTTGCTGAAACGGAATTGACGGGCATTTTCGTCGATGGCAGCCGATGGAATATCGAATGATGGAATTACAGCAGCATTGGCTTCGCTGGCCAGGAATCCGGCTTCGGAAACGTCGCCTCCAATTGCCATTGTATAGCCAGCTTTGATTGCCTTTTTGAACACATTCATAAAGTCATCGAGCGGAATATTGTAATAATCAGCATTATGCCACCAGTTATCCGGCACCTGGTATTCCACCTGTTTCCAATAGGGTTGCTGCATATATGAAAGTACATCGCAATAATCGTTTGGATTGAATTTGAGCACATTGGTCATATATTCTTGTGGGGTCATCTCCTTGCCATTGATTGTAACTTTTGTAGGAGGCTCACCAATGTAATAATTCAGGATACTCTTAAAATTGCTGATAACAGCAGCCTCGTCCCATAAATTATTTTGTTTAACGAAGTCGGCATAGTTCTTTAACTCATCAAACATTTTAGAATGGTTGTGAAACGTTTGTCCTGGTTTTAATCCCGTATAAGCGTCTAGTGGAACAATCCCGTATTTTTTCCAGATTTTGGTAACGGCATTGCCTTCTGACCCTTCGCCGAAATACATATTCCCTCGGGTTTTTACCCAGTTTTCGGCACGTTCAATATATTCGTAATAAACAGTGTAAATTTCGGAGAGGCGGACTTTCTGACCGGTAGTGCGATAAACTTCCGATTCGAAGTACGAAGTAGTTGAAAAAGACCAGCAGGTATTTGTGTTGCCTTGCGAAACAGGCTCGTTGTGCCAGTATGTCTTAAATTCGTCCTTTGAAGTTGGGATATTAAAAGATGAAGGATCAACTTTAAAAGATTTTGATTGTTTAGGAGCAACCTTTTGAGACTCAAATTCTTCAATACCTTTCAAAATGGTATTTTGAAAATATCCCGGTTCATAGGTTTTAAAGGTGCCTTTATCTTTGATCAGATTTTGAGCAAATGATACTGAACCCCAGATGCTTATAGCAATAATCAGGATTGTTTTTTTCATGGTATTTAGTATTTATGGATAATTAAATGGCTCTGAGTCTATTATCAAAGTCTTGCTTAATGAAGCATTTGCTTAAAATTGAGTTACACAAAAACAATATTGTTTTTCCCGGTTATTTTTTCGCAATAGTGGCAAAGAAGTCTCATTTGCTCTTTATCAACCACTGTAAACTGGCTTGCAACATTTTCGACGTTGGTAATGCAATTGGGATTAAAGCATTTGACAATACTCTTAATCTGATCGGGAACTTCGACCTGCTTTTTTGAAACTACTTCAAAGTTCTTGATTCCGATAAAAGTAGCTGTTGGTGCAACGAGCGCAATCTTGTTGATTTCATTGGCATCGAAATACGTATTGCTAACCTTTATTATGCCTTTTTTGCCATATTTCCGGCTGTCGAGATTATCGCCAAAAAGGACCTGGTTTTTATTGTTCTCAAGGTTGAGGATATGCAATACCTTAAAGACATTATTAGCTGGAATATGGTCGATTACAGTACCGTTTTCGATAGCCGTAACATTCAGATGACGTTGATCTTTATTCATTTTTATGAAATATTTTCCTGGTTTCTGACATATATTATTTAACACCTGCTATGGCTGCAAGTAAGGCCTGGCGGACATAAACTCCGTTTTCTGCCTGTTTGAAATAGAAAGCCTGTGGTGTTTCATCCACATCTTCACTTATTTCGTTGACTCGTGGAAGCGGATGGAGTATTTTCATGTTGGGTTTGCATCCTTCGAGCATTGATTTTGTTAATACATAACTGTTTTTAACTTTCTCGTATTCAAGTGGATCGCTGAAACGCTCCTGTTGTATGCGGGTCATGTAAACAATATCAGCAACGGCTATTATATCAGCCAGCTCAGTGTATTGATAATAAGCAAGGTTATTGGCTTTAATATGCATCTTACTTGCACTCGGCAGTTTTAACTGTTCGGGCGAAACCAGGTGAAAAGTTGTGTTGAAGTTACACATGGCCTGCACCAATGAATGCACAGTACGTCCGTATTTGAGATCGCCGACAAATGCAATATTCAGGTTATCGAGTGTGCCCTGTGTTTGCATGATGCTGTACATATCGAGCAAACATTGTGTCGGATGCTGGTTGGCTCCATCGCCGGCATTGATTACCGGCACCGATGAAACTTCGCTGGCCCAGCGCGCCGCTCCATCGCGTGGATGACGCATCACAATGATGTCGGCATATCCGCTCACCATCCTGATTGTATCCTTGAGTGTTTCTCCTTTTTTGACACTGGTTGAACCACTGTCGCTGAAACCGACTACGCGCGCACCTAAGCGGTTTGCGGCTGTTTCGAAACTGAGGCGTGTGCGGGTTGAAGGTTCAAAGAAGAGCGATGCTACCACATGATCGTTCAATAATTTCTGGTTGGGGTTTTTCTCGAAGCCGGCTGCAATTTCTAATATGCGCAAATATTCATCTTTATTGAAATCGGTGATTGAAACCAGGTTTTTCCCTTTCATTGTGCTTGATTTTTTTGAGGTTATAAAAATACAAATTATCAACAGTTAGCTGGGTGCAATTGTTAATACTTTGTCATAAAAAAAGCGGTCAATGCTGGCCGCTTTTTTAAAATGCTATTTAACGAGATTATGTTTTTTAACAAACTCATCGAGAATGCCAGCCAGGTCGGGTTTCCCGATTTCCTGAAGGTCATATCCCACTTTTACATAAGGCTTGTTGATTTTTACAATTCGGTTAAGGTCGATCGGAGTAGCGATAACCACTGCATCACATGGAGTGTTCTCAATAGTTTTCTCCAGGTCGCGGGTTTGTTCTTCTCCATAACCCATTGCAGGTAGCAGAGTACCGATATTGGGATAGATACGGAAAGTTTCAGCTAATTTACCAACAGCATAGGGCCGTGGGTCAACTAATTCGGCAGCTCCAAATTTCTGAGCTGCAACTGTACCAGCTCCGATTTTCATTTCGCCATGCGTAAGTGTTGGCCCGTCTTCAACCACTAATACGCGTTTGCCACGGATCAGTTCAGGTCTATCAACAGTAACCGGCGAGGCTCCGTCAATAACTATAGCATTTGGATTGATTTTCGCGATATTATCACGCACAATCTGAATATTTGCCATATCAGCGGTATCTATCTTATTGATTACGATAACATCCGAAATGCGTGCAACAACTTCGCCGGGATAGTAACCAACTTCAGCACCAGGACGGTGAGGATCGGCAACCCCGACAGTAAGATCAGGTTTATAGAACGGGAAATCATTATTTCCACCATCCCACAGAATTACATCGCAGCCGTCAGGGTCTTTTTCAGCTGCACGGAGAATATCGAGGTAATCAACACCGGCATAAATAACATTACCACGGACTACATGTGGTTCATATTCTTCCATTTCTTCAATGGTGCATTTGTGTTTCTTCAGGTCTTCAATAGTTGCAAAACGCTGTACTCTTTGCTCGTTAAGGTCACCATAAGGCATTGGGTGACGAACAGCAACAACTTTGAGTCCTTTGGCCATCAAAATTTCGATAATACGACGCGAAGTCTGACTTTTTCCACAACCGGTGCGGGTGGCGCCAACAGCAATAACAGGTTTTGTGCTCCTGATCATGGTTTCGCCAGGACCGAGAAGAATAAAATTAGCGCCACAGGCATTTACCAGAGCGCTTACATTCATAACACGTGGATATGGAACATCGCTGTAAGCGAATACACAGTCAACCACATTAAATTCTTTGATAAGTTTTGGCAGATCTTGCTCAGCATAAATAGGAATTCCATTTGGATACAGATCAACACCAGCCAGTTCTTTTGGATACTTACGGCCATCAATGTCAGGAATCTGGGCTGCAGTAAAAGC
Source organism: Lentimicrobiaceae bacterium (assembly GCA_041660125.1). GTDB lineage: Bacteria > Bacteroidota > Bacteroidia > Bacteroidales > UBA4417 > UBA4417. The sequence goes on along the minus strand of JBAZWY010000035.1, from coordinate 8,352 downwards.
AACTACATTGTATTCAGCTTTTCCCCTGAAAAATGTGTTGAAATTGTGAAAGTCGCGCCCTGCAGCTCCGATAATAATTACATTACGTTGCATAAAGGATTGTTTAAAGTTTAACAGTATGTTTTATGTTAGTTAAAATCCATGTGACGGCTACAAAGATAGAGGTTTAAACTTGCTGGCAAAATATTTTGCAAGCTTCTTAAACCATTGTCAATAAATACTTATAGTAAATTTTATTTCTGAATGCGTTGGTACTGTTGGCTTACAAATTTATAAGCTCATATAAATCAATCATAGCAATGGTTGCGATCATCATATATTGATAATGGGTTCAAAAAAAAATCCGTATTCCACCTAAAAAACCTATTTTTGTAAACTTAATTTTCCTCCCTGATGATAGAGCAGATATTGACCGGTAAAATAACCGAAGCCGTTAAGAATCTATACCAGCTTGAAGCAAATCCTTCGCAGATTCAATTGCAGAATACACGCAGGGAATTTGAAGGTGATATTACACTTGTTGTCTTTCCATTTACAAGAGTTTCGCGTAAGTCGCCCGAAGCTACTGCTGCCGAAATTGGTGAATACCTGCAGGCTTATCTGGCTGAGGTTGAAAGTTATAACGTTATCAAAGGTTTTCTCAATATCTCCGTTATAAAGGAATACTGGCTTTCATTTCTATCAGAAAATTGCCAGGTAGAGAAATTTGGATTTCAGAATACCCGGAATAATCAGCCTGTTGTGGTTGAATATTCTTCACCTAATACTAATAAGCCGCTACATTTAGGACATATCCGCAATAACCTTCTGGGATTTTCACTTTCGCGGATATTGCAGGCTGCCGGTAAAAATGTGGTGAAAGTAAACCTGGTTAACGACCGCGGAATTCATATCTGCAAAAGCATGCTTGCATGGCAGCGGTGGGGAAATGGCGAAACTCCCGAAAGCAGCGGTTTGAAAGGCGATCACCTTGTTGGAAAATATTATGTGATTTTTGATAAGTATTATAAAGAAGAGATTGCTGTTTTAGTTGCAGAAGGCATGAATGCTGAAGAAGCTTCCAAAAAAGCGCCCTTAATTCTTGAAGCCCAGCAAATCCTTCAGAAGTGGGAAGCAGGTGACGAAGAAGTGATCAATTTATGGAAAATGATGAATGGCTGGGTGTACGACGGGTTTGCGAAAACCTATCAAACTCTCGGTATTGAATTTGATAAAACCTATTATGAGTCGCAGACATACCTTCTCGGAAAAGAATTAGTTGAAAAAGGTGTGCAGCAGGGTGTATATATTCGTCGCGAAGACGGTTCAGTTTGGATTGATCTGATTGCTGACGGAATGGACGAGAAACTTCTTCTCCGTAGCGATGGAACATCGGTTTATATGACGCAGGACCTGGGGACAGCCATGCAGCGTTACGAAGAATATAACCCTGAACAACTTATTTATGTGGTTGGAAATGAGCAGGAATACCATTTTAATGTATTGAAAGTTGTTCTGCGGCACCTGGGATGCACCTGGGCTGATTCCATTTATCATCTTTCGTATGGAATGGTTGAACTGCCTGCCGGTAAAATGAAATCGCGCGAAGGTACTGTTGTGGATGCCGACGACCTGATGCAGGAAATGTTCGACACTTCGGAAGCTATGGCTCGTGAACTGGGTAAAATTGAAACTTTCGATAATGACGAAGCGCGAAACCTGTATCGTACCATTGGGCTCGGCGCTTTAAAATATTTTATTCTTAAGGTGGACCCCAAAAAAAATATGCTGTTCAACCCGGCTGAATCTGTTGATTTTAACGGGAATACCGGGCCATTTATTCAATATACTTATGCCAGGATAAAATCAGTTCTTCGCAAAGCAGATGAAGCCGGATATGATGTTTCGCTTTCATCTGATCATACAGTAGAATTACATCCTGAAGAAAAAGAATTACTCAGAAAACTACATGATTTTCCTGCTTTGGTTTTACAGGCTGCTGAGATGCATAGCCCGGCGGTTATTGCCAATTATGCTTTTGAATTGGCTTCGGAGTATAACCGCTTTTATCATGAACTCACAATTCTGAAGGAAGAAAACCATTCGAGTCGTGGACTGAGGTTATCCTTGTCGCATTTTACTGCAAAGGTAATTGCCAATGCATTGTGGATGCTGGGAATTGAGGTGCCGGAAAGGATGTAGGTCGCCTTTGGGTGATGCGATTTTCAATCGCATTCTTGCAGCGATTAGAAATCGCAGCACCCTGGATCAGCGATTGGAAATCGCTGCATCCAGGTGCCTTTCCAGTCTTTCCAATCGGATACCAGGCCTGCTTTTACAGGATTGTTCAGAGTGTACTTTATAGCATAATACAAATGTTTATCGTTCCTGATAGTAGTATCGAAGCTTTCTTTTTGCCATAGCGTACCCAGTCTGTTTTCAGCCTTGTTAATTTTATTTGATGAATGCCGTTTAACCGATTGTAAAATATCCTGTAGGTACACAGGATTTTCGGCACTGTCTTTATCAAAAAGTTTAACAACCCAATGAACATGATTAGGCATAATAGTGAAAGCAATATTTTGTAATCTCTTTCCTTCCCAGAATTGTAACGAACTGAACATAATCTCAAGATTTTCAGGTTTTGATAAATCGATTTTCGGATTCCTGTCTGAGTCTAAAAGATCATCGTAAGCTTTGATATATTGTCTCCTTATCGAGTAATACTCCTGTTTGATTTTTTCAATTTCAGAAAGATCAGGTTTTTGTTGTTCGAGTAACTTCATTTGCGATTTAAGCGTAGCCAATTCTGAAGTATAACGTGCTAATGCTTTTAGAGGAATTGCTTCATGTAAACTCCATGTCACGAAATAGGATTGACCTGGCTGTTGGAAATGGGGTAAAATATGTCTGTATGATTCTTTTTTCTCCATAATAAACCTGAAATAGTAATGCAATTTACAAAATTATATGAGGGATTTTTAATCGGTAAAAAATAATACAGCGATTGGAAATCGCTGCACCCGAAAGGAAATTCAAATTGAGTTTAGCGTGGCGGTTATGCAACCTTTTTATTCTGAATTGTCCCTTTATCAAGTAAACAATAATTCTACTCCAATGAAACAGCTACTTTTAATAATCTCAATTATTGGTATTTCAACTCTCATTTTCTCGTGCAAAAAAGAGAAAACAGACAATACTCCCGGTGAATTCAAGCAGGTAAATCTCACTGAGAAGCAACAACAGCTGATCAATACCAGCAATATTTTTGGATTTGAGTTCTTCAAAAAAGTCAATGAGATATCTGGAAGTGATGCAAACATGATGGTTTCGCCGTTGAGTGTAAGTATGGCGTTGGGAATGACAAGGAACGGCGCCGCGGGAGGCACGCTCGAAGCCATGACCAATACACTTGGTTTCGCTGGCATGAGTGATACGGATATCAACGAATCGTATAAATATATTATAGAAACATTTACTGGCCTCGATCCAAAGGTTAAGCTTCAGATTGCTAATTCGATATGGTACCGTAATACCTTTAGCGTTGAACAGCCTTTTATTGTGACAAACCAGCAATACTTTGATGCCAGTGTCACCCCGTTGGATTTTTCAAGCCCCACAGCTGTTCAAACAATAAATAACTGGGTTAACGAAAAAACCAATAAACTGATACCTGAAATTCTTGATCAAATTCCGGCTGAGGCGGTGATGTATCTTGTTAACGCTGTGTATTTTAAGGGACTATGGAGATTCCAGTTTGATAAGAACAAAACTCAACAAAAACCATTTTATCTGGTTGAAGGAACTGAAGTACAGGTTCCAAGTATGGTTCAGCATGAATCCTTGCCTTATTATAAAGGTTCAGGATTTGAAGCTATTGAACTTCCTTACAACCAGGGGAATTTTGTGATGTCAATACTTTTACCTGATGCAGATAAAACGGTGAATGATATTATTCCACTGCTTTCGCAGGAAAACTGGAATTCGTGGAGCACTTTGTTTTCCAACAGAGATATTCAGCTGCAACTGCCAAAATTCAAATATGCTTCTGAGGAAAAAAAGATGATACCCATCCTTTCCGATATGGGAATGGGAGTAGCTTTTAATCCTGTTAATGCTGATTTTACACGAATAAATTCAGGGGGAGATCTCTATATTTCACGTGTGTTGCACAAGACTTATATCGAAACTAACGAAGATGGAAGTGAAGCTGCGGCAGCAACAGTTGTAGAAATAAGTTATACTTCGGTCGATCCTGATCAGCCTTATTATTTTACGATCAACAGGCCTTTTATTTACTTTATCCGGGAAAAATCAACGGGAACGATTTTATTTATCGGAACGGTGATGAATCCGAATTTATAAAGTTGTAAAAAAACTGTAAACCCAAACGTTGGTAGCCACAATGAATCATATTAATTTCTCAAATCGTATAACTAAAGAAACCTGAAAATTTAGTATGAAAGCAATCAGATTATTAGGATTCCCATTATTTGTTAGCCTGTTTTTAGTGAGTATTGTCCCTTTTCAAAGTTGTGAACCCGAAGAGGAAGATTCAATATGTGATACCTGCGAAATTTGCGATACTTGTTTGGTTGTATATAAACCCAATATTTACATTTATCCGGAAGCAAAATCACAATTGATTGTAAATTTAATTTTCCCCTTGGGAGGAATTATTGTAAAATCAATTCCTGAGTATGGCAGGGGATGGGATATTAACGTGGATACAAATGGACGGATCAATGATAAATACAATTATTTGTTTTATGAAAGTAAACAACCAGATGTTTGGCAAGAAAATGAAGGTTGGATTATAAAAAGAGCTGATTTAACGAAATTTTTTAACGAGAACATGAATGGCTATGGTTTTCGGGGAAACGAAATTCTGGATTTTACTGATTATTGGATTCCAAGACTATCAGGTTCTGACTTATACGCCATTTATCCTCAGGATGCTACAATTATAAATAAAGTAATTGAACTTAAATTTTCAAAAGAACCAAATGAAATACTAAGATTGTTTTATGTTATAAAGGAAGTTAATGTATTGAATAACATTATATTAGAAGAGCCAGGAAGTGCAAAATTATTTGAAAGGAATGGCTATTTTGTGACAGAATGGGGTGTTATATTGAAATAAGCTATTGGTGCCACCACTGAGAAAGCATTTTACCATAAATCGGTAATGAATCCGAATTTACATTAAGAATTATTGGCTAATTTCTAATATATACAGCATTCTCCTTAAACTGTCAGAACAACTCATACGTTTGTGAAGATGCTAGTATTGCTATAAGCAACATTCAGATGGTTGTTTTAGTTCCTGATGATTTTCCTGTATAATTCCAGGAATTGCTTCATAATCCCGGCTTTTGTTTTCATGTGTAAATATGAATATTTTGCTGCCATAACCAGAACTTAGTCAATAATTGTAATATTTCTGTATATTTTGGTGAGTTTTATCAGATTTGTGTTTGCTATGTATAAAAATCCGCTTTATTTTTGCCGTTTTTAAAAATCAAAATATAAGTAAATGAAAAAAACAACATTATTTATTATTGGCTTGCTGATTTTTGGCGCAACGAATTTACAGGCACAGGACGCTAACAATCCTTGGATAATAGGACTTGGAACAAACTTTGTTCATAGTCCAGATAACAAGAAACAATTATTTAAAACCAATGAATGGAATGTAGGTCCATTCATTTCAAAAATAAATTTAGGGAAATATATTGCTAAAGGATTTTCAATTGAATCCGCTGCTTCATTAAATGAAATTACTAAAAATGCCGGATTGGATGTTGCAGGACTTTCTTATGTAGCTTTAGATGTAAATTTTAAATATGATTTAAATAACATTTTTGGTCAAACAGGTTTTTTTGACCCATATTTGCTCCTTGGCGGAGGATACAATTGGGTTGATAGTAAAGGAACAGGTACTCTTAACAGTGGCGCTGGATTTAATATTTGGTTTAATGAAAAGCTCGGTTTGAATTTTCAAACTGTTGGAAAACACGTATTTGTCGATTTCCCTTTACATAACAATCATTGGCAACATTCTATAGGTTTAGTTTTTAAATTTGGCGGAAAAGACACGGATGGTGACGGTATTTATGACAAAGATGATGCTTGTCCTAATATTACAGGTTTAGTTGCCTTAAAAGGTTGTCCTGACACAGATGGTGACGGTATTGCTGATAAAGATGACACTTGTCCTAACCTGGCAGGTTTAGTTGCCTTAAAAGGTTGTCCTGACACAGATGGTGACGGTATTGCTGATAAAGATGATGCTTGTCCTAACCTGGCTGGTTTAGCTGCCTTAAAAGGTTGTCCTGACACAGATGGTGACGGTATTGCTGATAAAGATGACGCTTGTCCTCAAATTGCCGGCATAGCAGCTAATAAAGGTTGTCCTTGGCCCGATACAGATGGAGATGGTGTTTTAGATAAAGATGATAAATGTCCAACTGAAGTTGGAACTGTTTCTAATAATGGTTGCCCGGAAACAATCTCTGCAGTGGTTGAAAAACAAATAGGAGATTTTGCGGAAACAATTTTGTTTGATTTTGGCAAATCACGTATTAGTGATGATGCCAATGCTAAATTAGTCGGTATTGTTTCTGTTATGAAACAATATAGTGCCGTTAAATTTAGTATTAAAGGCTTTACTGATAATATAGGTTCAACAAGTTACAATCAAAAATTATCAGAAGATAGAGCTAATGCTGTTAGAAATTATTTCGTAACCAACGGTATAGATGCTGCTAATTTAACTTCAAAAGGATATGGAGAAACTCGACCTATAGATACGAATGCTACCAGTCAAGGTAGAGCGAATAATCGTAGAGTGGATATTGAAATTGTTAAATAATTAATTACTTAGCAAGAAATTGGACATATTCATCTGATTAACAATAAATTAATATATAGAACTTTCCATAAGTTTTTGTTTTTACCATTACCCGGTATTATTGTACCGGGTATTTTTTTTGCTTTTGCGGACAGGAGTTAAGAATTCTAAAAAGCTTTTATCTTTTAGAAATGATAAATTTTCTTCCTGCCCAAGGAATAAAAAACTTAAGTAAAATCAAATTCTTTAATTCTACTTTACTAAAATAGATTTCACTTATAATTCCTGCCAATTTCAGCCCGTCTCTACTTATGTCTTGCCTGGATTTGGTACATAAAAAGATCTAATTCTTTTTGCGTAGCAAATTTAATTGCGATGACTAACAATCTGGCATTCCTGACACTCATAAGCAGGGTCAACGCACAAAGAATTTGAAAAATGTGAGGATTGTTACCATGTTGTTGCGAGCTATCAACAGGTAATTTCGGTCTGTCGATAGAATAGTTGGTTGTTAACAATTTGTCTCTATATTATTGTAAATCTGTTAATTAATACTGGGGTGCATAGAATCGTTATATCGATAATTTATTGAAATTTTGTTGGAACTTATAATTCCAATACCACGACACGAACAAAATAATATGATTATTTTTCGCAGTTAGCCATGGGAACACAGACAAAAATAGCAGAAACCATTATTGATAACCAAGCTAATTACATTCTTGCATTAAAAGGGAACCAATCTTATTTGAACGAAGATGTCGAAAGTCCATGCAAGCGTATGAGGCCAGATTCGGAGAATGAAGTAGTTGAAAAAGGGCATGGCAGAATTGAAACCACAAACTGCAAGGTGTTCCGGCAAATTCAATTGTTTGAAGATGCAGAAAAGTGGAAAGGACCTAAATTGATGATGCAAATCACATCTGAAATAGAAATTCACAAAAAGAAAACAAACATGATACGGCTATATATATGTAGTTTCCTGGGTCATGCAAACGCATTTAATAATTTTATACGCTTGCTCTTGGGCGTTGAAAACAATTTGCATTGGATTTTGGATACAACCTTTAGGGAAGATGGACAAAGGAAGAGAATAAAAATTCCGCTCGAAATTTTATCATAGTCAGAAAAATAGCCTTGAACCTTCTTAAACAAGAAGACTCTGTAAAGTTGAGTCTCCGGACAGGAAACTTAAAGATGGTAGGGATAACACATTCCTTTTGAAAATATTGAAAATTTAATTCATTGCCCCTGGTATTCAAATTATTTTTAATTTCTCTTTGTAGGAAAACATTTACCTTTGTCAAAATATTGAAATCTGCATGTTTTCATAATAATCTGATTGTAAAATACATAGACGTTTTATGACTACATGGATTATGTGTTTTAAAACCCTAACCTGGACAAGCCAGAACCAAAAAGGTAAAAAGCGTAACTTTATAGCATGGAACTATTAACAGAAACATACAAAAGCGAAATATCCTGTGTACTTTCATGTTACGACCGGCTAATCATAACAG
>JBAZWY010000034.1:0-62773 GCA_041660125.1 Lentimicrobiaceae bacterium | reverse complement strand
AAAAATCATTGGACTTTTGTATTTTGGTTTGCAAATACTATTTTACACTAAAAGTCCTTTGGTTTTTTCTTTGTATCTATTTTGTTTTCAACACTTTATTGTTAATTGTAATCCATAACTCACGTTAGATTAAGGGAGTAACTTTTTAATAATTTCCGAAATCATTTTATTATCTGCCTTACCGGCTACCATTTTGGTTGCCATGCCCATCACTTTTCCCATATCTTTAATACCTGTCGCACCGGTATCGGCAATTACTTTTTTTACAATAGCAATAACCTCATCATCGCTTAATTGCTCGGGAAGGTATTTCTCGATAATCGAAGCCTGGAAGATTTCCGGCTCGGCGAGGTCGGGACGGCCCTGTGCCTTATAAATCTCGGCACTTTCGCGGCGTTGTTTTACCAGACGTTGAAGCATCTTCAACTCTACGGTTTCAGGAATTATTCCGCCTGTAACATCTTTACCTGTTTTTTCGAGCAGCAAAGCAGCTTTAATGGACCGCAAGGCTTCAAGTTTCTCCTTGTCCTTATGGATCATTGCCTGCTTTATGTCCTCATTAATGAGTTTTTCCAGTTCCATATATAATTTTATTTTGATACTTTTTTAAATTGTAAAAATTGCATTTAACTAATTAAAAGTAGCAAGGTGTGTAATGACAAACAGCTTTCCAATCGCCTCTCTCCATGTCGCCCCTCGCCCCTCTTAACTGCAAAAAAACGTTAATAAAAGCTCAAAATCAGTAATTTAAACAGTCTTAATCGACATTATCATGCAGGAACGAATTATTCTCCCTCAAACCTGTTTTATTATTGGCATCGGTACCTAGGGTATAACGCGATACATTGCTGTCGTTCGCCTGGCTCGATTCAGGTATATCTACATTACGACGCATATAGGCCGGCACTCTCTCCATTTCTTCCACATTGGATGGGCTCAGTGTTTTGTGGCTGAGGCTTTTGAGTTTGCTGATGCGGTCCTGTCGCTGATCTTCCTGTTCAATATTTTGTTTTTCGACAGAAGGATAAACATTTGCAGGCGTATTGGCTTCAGGTTTTACGACCTGATTCACGATTTCAAATTCAGGTTCCTGGCGAAAATAGGATTTTATCTCCATTGGCTCAGTTTCCTGAATGCTTTTCTCGGCAGGTTTGTCGGATTTGGCAAAAGCGCTGTCGCTAAAAAGTGTGGAGTGTGTATTGCTTTCCGATACCTCAGGGGTTATCCTTACCAGTTCCTCAGCATTTCTTTCTGGGATAACCGGTTCAACCACCAACTGCACTTCAGTAATGGGCTCAACCTTTATTGCCTGTGGCGCATATAAGGTATTTTTCACCTCATCCAGGTTGTGTTTTGTGACAACGGGCTTGTTGAATCCAGTCGCTATAAGAGTTATAGAGATTTCTTCATCCAGGTTGTCATCAACTCCATCACCCCAGATAACATTGGCATCCTGGCCTGTCCGGGATGTAATATAGCCGGTTATATCATTGAGTTCTTCCAGCGAAATTTCATTTTTCCCTGAAGTGATATAGAGCAATACATTTGCTGCTCCTTTGATATCCGTATCATCAAGCAGGGGAGAATTCAATGCCATTTCAACGGCTTTAACTGCACGATCAGGTCCGCTGGCCATACCTGCACCCATGATGGCTTTACCGCTTCCCTGCATGACCGTTTTCACATCCTCGAAATCGACATTGATACGGCCGGTTACGGTGATGATTTCAGCAATACCTTTAGCGGCAATGGTCAGAACGTTATCCGCTTTGCCAAATGCCTGACTGAGTTTCATATCGCCCTGCATATCAAGCAACTTATCATTGCATATCACAAGCGTGGTGTCAACATGTTTTTTTAATTCTTCGATGCCGGCAATAGCCTGTTGCTCGCGTTTACGGCCTTCGAAACTGAAAGGTTTGGTTATTATACCTACAGTGAGTATCCCCAATTCCTTTGCAATTTGGGCTATGATCGGTGTTGCACCAGTCCCGGTTCCACCACCCATTCCTGCGGTAATAAATAGCATGGATGTATTATGCGACAGGATTTCCCGTATTTCATCCGCAATCAGAATGGCTGCATCGCGTCCTACTATAGGGTTGGCTCCAGCCCCTAACCCGCTATTGCCAAGCCGTATTTTATTCGGAACTTCACATTTGTTAAGTGATTGAGAGTCGGTATTGCAGATATAAAAATCAACACCTTTTATGCCTTGCGTGTACATGTACGAAACAGCATTGCTTCCGCCGCCACCTACACCTATTACTTTTATGATTGGAGCCTGATCATCAGGCTTGTCGAATTTTAGCATTTCAGTCATTTTTCTCCCCCTAAAATTAAATGTTTAATATTCGTGTTCTTTTGTTTGTTTAAAAATTTACTAACAAAATGATTGTTAATTACTAACTGATCCCGTCTCCGAAAAACCTGTCGAGCCACTCGGACACTTTGTTTGGTTTAGAGACCGGTTTTTTAGGTTCCTTCTCCTTCTCCTCCGGCCTGGTAACATCATTTTTAATACGCGAAATATCAGTGCGTTGCATACCTAAAAGTACTAGGCCCAACCCGGTTGCATACATGGGACTTGTCATTTCTTCGGCTGAATTACTGGCAAGATGTTCGTTCGGATAACCGATCCGGGTATCCATTCCAGTAATAAACTGGGTCAGTTGTTCTATATGATTAAGCATGGCGCCTCCTCCTGTTAATACAATCCCTGCAATTAATCTTTTCTCAAGTCCTGTGGTCTTGATTTCCTGGTAAACAGCTTCAATAATTTCTTCCATCCTTGCCTGAATGATCTTTGCAAGATTTTTAAGTGTAATTTCTTTTGGAGCGCGGCCCCTTAACCCGGGAATGGCAACAACTTCTTCAGCACGGTTTTCACTGGCCAGCGCTGAACCGAATTTTACTTTCAGGTCCTCCGCATGCTTTTTTATTATGCTGCAACCTGCCTTGATATCTTCTGTAATAATTTCTCCTCCAAAAGGTATAACAGCGGTATGCCTGATAATTCCATCAAGAAAAATAGCTACATCCGTAGTTCCGCCGCCTATATCAACCAGAACAACTCCGGCTTCTTTCTCATCCAGCGATAGAACAGCTTCCGCTGAGGCTAGAGGCTGAAGGATCATATGCTGGAGATTATATCCCGATTTTTCGATGCATTTCATGATATTCTGCGCTGCCGAAGTTTGCGCGGTGACAATATGGAAGCTAGCTCCCATTTGGTGGCCAAGCATTCCTTTGGGATCTTTAACGCCCGCTTCTCCATCAATAATAAACTCCTGTGGAAGCACATCTATTATTTTTTCACCGGGATTCATGGCAATGTTGTAAATGCTGGATGTAAACCGATCGATGTCTTCCTGGCTGATTTCTGTTTCAGGATCAGGCCGGATGGTACTTGCTCTATGCTGGATACTGCGGATATGCTGCCCGGCGATTCCCACATTCACAGTACGAATAGTGACTTTGGAATGGGTCTGAGCCTCTTTTATGGCAGTTTGAATTGAATTTACTGTGTTTTCGATATTGGTGATAACTCCACGACGCACACCGATTGATTCAGTATGGCCATAACCCAATACTTCAATCTTGCCGAATTCGTTGCGACGCCCTGCAATAGCAGCAATTTTTGTTGTTCCAATATCTAATCCGACTACGATTTCCGATTGCATAGCTTTAAATTTATTTTGTACAAACTATTTGATTTTTATATTCAAGATTCACTTTACTGTATTTGTTCCAACCGGTTTTTACAAGGCCATATTTGTAGAAATAGGTTAAGTTTTCCAGTTTTTCGGCAGCATCAGTTGTATCACCCATATAAACAATGTGTGATCCTACTTTTGTCACCAGTAGTATATTACCGCTTGAAGTTATATATATTTGTTCGATAAGCGCTTTCAATGTACTGTCGGTATTTATAATTCCTGCAAGTAAGTGAATATCATATAGGTTTTTGAGTTTGGCCTGCAATAAGTGATTTGATTCAGGAATGGTAAAAATATTGCTGCCGTCTTTTAGAGGGCTTTCAATTTGACCGCTGGCAATAAGCACTTTGTAAGGAAAGGCAGTATTTACCGGCATTATCCGGCCTTTTCTGTCAATATAATGAGGGTATCCGGCTGAGGAATAATATCGGATCATTGGAATACACTGGTCGGCTCTGATGAGGATATCTCCTTCAATGGTTACCAGAACATCGGTGTTTTCAAGGTAAGGGTTGCTTTTTACAAGTTCTGCTATTCCGGCTATGTCAATTTCGCCAATAGATTTTGATTGTAGCTTTCCATACTTTCTATTAATTCCAGTTATCAGATCGTTTCCGCTCATCAAGGGTTGTACTCCTTTGTAATCAATCCTGCAGGTAATTCCACGACATAGTTTTGTTTGATGTGTTTCATTGGCAAAACTCATTATCACCACAACACCTGCAGATATGGCAATCCAAAAAGTAATCAGTACTGTTTTTACCAACATTTTCATATTACTGAATATTAGTTGTCATAAAGAAGTTTTCAATGGGTTCAACTAGTGTGTCAATATCACCGGCTCCCATGGTTATAAGTACTTCGGTATGTTTATCTGCAAAATAAGCTGGAATATCTGCTTTCTGAACCAGGTGTTTGTTAGGGTGGTTCATTAACGAAAGGAGCATTTCTGAGTCAATTCCAGGTATAGGAAGTTCACGGGCAGCATATACCGGCAAAAGAAGGACTTCATCAAGAAGTGACAAACTTTGGGCGAACTCAGCAGCAAAATCGCGGGTACGTGAGTATAAATGAGGCTGAAAAATACCGGTGAGCTTACGGTCCGGGAACATGTCCCTGGCTGAACTGATACAAGCTTTCATCTCTTCCGGATGGTGTGCATAATCGTCGATATAAACAATGTTGTTGCCATTCACCCTGATGTCGAACCTGCGTTTCACCCCGGTAAATTCAGCGAGTCCTTTGCTTATTTCTTCAGGTGTTGCACCTGCAAGAATAGCTGCTGCCATGGCTGCTACAGCGTTTTCCACATTATATAATCCCGGAATTCCAAGAACCAGATTGTTTATTTTTCCGTTTGGATAAGTTAGATCGAAATGATAAAGATTATTAATCAGCCGGAGATCAGTTGCGTAAAAGTCGGCTTCCTCATTTACTGCATAGCGGTAAACATTACCATCGGCAGGTAAATCCAAAGGCAACCTAAGACCTTTCTTAATGATCAGTGAACCTTGGGAGACAATCTTTCCGGTAAAAATGCTGAAAGCTTCATGTACGGCTGCCAGGTTATTATAAATGTCGAGGTGGTCGGAATCGATGCTTGTAATTATGGCAATAAAAGGATGCAACTGATGGAAGGACCGGTCGTATTCATCAGCCTCCACTACCATAAATCGGGAGGTTTCGGAAATCACCAGGTTGCTGTCGAAATTCCTCGAAATTCCTCCCAGGAATGCCTGGCATCCTACGTGTGATTGCTGCAACAGGTACGAAACCATACTCGAAGTAGTTGTTTTTCCATGGGTTCCGGCACATGCTATGGTCTGGTATTCGGATGAAAGCATGCCAAGCACTTCAGCCCGTTTCATCATTCTTACACCGCTTTTTTGAAGGTATTGCAGTTCGGAGTTCGAAGCAGGAATGGCAGGTGTGTATATTACTAACCCGGTCTCGGCAGGAATAAGGTCACTGTTTTCTTTATAATGGATAATCATTCCTTCTTTCTCAAGGCTTGCCGTCAGGCTGGTTGGTGTACGATCGTACCCATGTACCTTGTAGCCTTTGATAATAAAATAACGAGCCAGAGCACTCATGCCGATTCCTCCTATGCCAAGGAAATAAATGCTATGTTCTTCAATTCTTAACGACATGTCTTACTCTTTTATTTCTTTATGCTTAATGCAAGTTCAAATACATATTCAGCTATTTGTTTTGCTGAATTACGGTTGGCCATTGAGCTGATGTTATTACTTAGTATTTTCTGTTCTTCAATGTTTAATGCCAATGCTTTAATAGTATGGATCAAACTGGTTGGTGCTTCAGTATCTTTTACCAGGATGGCTGCATTTTGTAAAGAAAGTGAAAGTGCATTTTTAGTCTGATGGTCTTCTGCAACATTTGGTGATGGCACTAGAATGGAAGGTTTCCCGGTGATACATAACTCCGAAATAGCAATGGCGCCCGCCCTTGAAACTACAATATCTGCTGCGGCATAAGCTTTATCCATCTCTTTGATAAATGCCATAGTTATTATTCCTTTGCTCTTGAATTCAGCAGCAGCTTTAGCTGCCGGTATAACAAAGTGTATTCCTGTTTGCCAGATCAGTTGAATGTTGCTGGATGCAAGTTCGCTTAATCCGTCATGAATACTATGGTTTATAGTCCTGGCTCCCAGACTTCCGCCAACCACAAGCAAAGTAGTTTTGCTTTCGCTGAGGCCAAAATGTTTTAAAGCTTCTTTCCTGGTGTTAGTGTTAAACTCTATATCATGCCTAACCGGGTTTCCTGTAAGTCTTATTTTTGAGGCAGGAAAGAACTTGTCCATATGCTGGTAAGCCACACAAATAATATCCGCTTTCGAGGCCAGCATTTTATTGGTGATACCCGGAAATGAATTTTGTTCCTGGATAAGCGTTGGAATCCCTAACCACGATGCCATCCGGAGTGTTGGCCCAGAAGCAAAACCGCCTGTGCCTACTACAACGTCAGGTTTAAAGGATTTTATGATTTTACGTGCGTTGTATAAACTTGAAATCACTTTGAAGGGGAACATGAGATTGTCGGCTGTAAGCCTGCGTTGCAACCCATTGATCCACAGTCCTATAATGGGGTATCCTGCTGCAGGTACTTTCTCCATTTCCATACGGCCTTTAGCACCAACAAACAAAATATCGGAATTAGGAGCTGTTTCCCTGATTGCATTGGCAATAGCCACTGCCGGGAATATGTGCCCGCCTGTGCCTCCACCGCTCAGAATTACCCGTATGTTGTCAGACTTCTGCATGTTCTAATTCAGTTGTTTCTCTGGTTGTTTCTTCAGCCTCATCCATTTCTTTACTCACACTGAGTATTATCCCGATCGCAATGCTGGTAAACCAGATACTGGTTCCGCCCATGCTAACCAGAGGAAGTGGTTGCCCGGTTACAGGAACCAGATGAACCGCGACCGCCATATTCGCAAATGCCTGTATGACAAGACTTATGGTAACCCCGATAGCCAGCAGAGCCCCGAAATTACCTGGCGCTTTAATAGCTATCCGGATGCCCCGATATAAAAGGATAAGATACATAAGTATGATTATAATAGCACCTATTGCCCCATATTCCTCAATAATGATGGCAAAAATGAAATCGTTAAATGGATTTGGAAGAAAATTCTTCTGCATACTGTTTCCCGGGAATTTTCCTACCAGACCACCATTTGCAATAGCAATTTTTGACTGTTCAACCTGGAAATTTTCATCGCTGCTACCTTTTCCTCCGAAGTGCTCGATACGATTCTGCCATGTGCCCAAACGACCACTTGATTTAGGCGATACCAAAAGGAAAGTGAGAAAAAGCGCCAAAGCTGTAATGCCAATACCGGCAAGAGCGAGCAGGTATTTGAATTTCACCCCCCCGATAAACATCAAAACGATGCAGGTAGCAAAAAGTATGGCTGCTGTTGAAAGGTTTGCCGGCAGAATAAGTCCGCAAATGATTATTACAGGTAGAAGTATCGGAATAAAAGAACCTTTAAAATCTTTGATGTTCCCTTGTTTTTTTGCCAGCATGAAAGCTACAAACATAATCAGAGCCAGTTTTGCCAGATCAGAAGGCTGAAACATAACGTTTATTACAGGTAACGTGGTCCAGCGGGCAGCCTCATTACGTACTTCGCCAAAGATAAGCGTGTATAACAGCAAGGGGGCGGCTACCAATACTGCGAGCATTGATATCCGTGCATAGTACACGTATTTCACTTTGTGAGCTGCATACATCAGGATAAATCCAAAAAGCAACAGGCCGAGATGCTTCATTAGATAGTACTCAGTGTCGCCATGCCTGGTGCGGTAGGCAAGCGTGGTGGTTGAGCTGTAAACAGCCAGTATAGAGAATACCGAGAGAATAATTACAACTCCCCATATTACTTTATCCCCACGTATTTTCGGAACTATCTGAATCATTTTTCGGTATGATTGTAAAGTGATTTTTATTATAAATTTCGGACAGCTTGCTTGAATTTATCGCCTCGTTCTTCATAACTTTCAAACAAATCGTAACTGGCACAGGCCGGTGATAATAATACGGTATCTCCTTTTTTACCAATGGTATAGGCTGTAAGCACTGCTTGTTCGGGAGATTGGGTTTCATAAATAGCTTCTACCTTGTCAGCGAAAAGCGCAATGAGCTTACGGTTATCAACTCCAAGGCATATAATTGCTTTTACTTTTTGAGCAACAAGCTCTTCAATTTTTGTGTAATCATTGCCTTTATCCATACCTCCGGCAATCCAGATTACTGGTGCGGCTGCTGTTTCGAGAGCATACCAAACGCTGTTAACATTGGTAGCCTTGGAATCATTGATAAAATCAATGCCATGGATGCGTGCAACAAATTCGAGGCGGTGCGGAACATTTTCAAAAGCACTCAGCGACTGGCGGATACTTTCACTACGGATATCGACCAGTTTTGAGGCTATTGAAGCAGCCATCGAATTGTACACATTGTGTTTGCCTTGTAAGGCTAGTTCTTCCAATGTCATGGTAAAGGGGTTATTATTTAAGTTTATATGTATTTTATTTTCAAAACAATAAGCATTCGCTGTGGTGTTTCCCGGCTGACAGGTAGTTATATAAATCTGGGCTTTCAGCTTACGCTTGCTTACTTCTCCGGCACTTACTTCGTCATCCAGGCAATAGATAAAGGCATCTTTATGTGTTTGATTCTGTGCAATTCTGAATTTTGAATCAATGTAATTTTCAAATTTGTAATCATAGCGATCCATGTGATCAGGAGTAATATTGGTCAATACTGCGATGTCAGCTTTAAAGTCGAACATACTGTCGAGTTGAAATGAGCTTATTTCCAATACGTACCAATCGAATTCATTGGTCGCGACCTGCATTGCGAAACTTGCTCCGACATTTCCGGCCAGGCCAACATGTATGCCTGCATTTTTAAGGATATGATAAATGAGCAGTGTTGTAGTGGTTTTCCCATTCGACCCGGTGATGCATATTTTACGTGCTTTAGTGAATCTTGCGGCAAATTCTATCTCAGATATTACCGGTATCAGATTTTCCTTGATTTTTTTAACTAGGGGCGCTGTTAAAGGAATTCCCGGGCTGATAATAATTTCATCAGCAGCGAGGACCTGTTCCTCCGTATGTTTGCCCTCTTCGAATGCTATTTCATAGTGTGAAAGAACGTTTTTGTATTTCTCTTTAATCTTTCCGGAATCGGATAACCAAACCCCGAATCCTTGCTTTTTAGCCAGCACTGCTGCTCCTGTCCCGCTTTCGCCTGCACCCAGTATGGCTATCTTTTTATTCATCTTAACACGGTTACCTGATTTTTAAGGTCATAATCGAGATCAGGGCTAAAGCAATACCTATGATCAGGAAACGCATTACAATTTTGGGTTCGGCGTAGCCTTTCTTTTGATAATGGTGATGGAGCGGCGCCATCAGAAAAACTCTTTTCCCTTCGCCAGTTCTTTTGCGTGTGTATTTAAAGTAGAAGACTTGAATTACGACCGAAAGATTTTCAGCTAAAAATATTCCGCATAACACAGGAATAAGTAATTCTTTCCGGATCATAATGGCAAAAACAGCAATAATGCCGCCCAATGCAAGGCTACCCGTATCGCCCATGAAAACCTGGGCCGGGAATGAGTTATACCAAAGAAAGCCAACACATGCTCCTACCAGTGCACTGATGAAAATCACCAGCTCGCCGGTATTAGGGATATACATGATATTTAGATAATCAGCGAATACTATATTGCCGCTTACCCATGCCAATAAACCAAGTGTAATGGCTATTACTGCCGAAGTGCCTGTCGCCAGTCCATCCATGCCATCAGTAAGGTTAGCCCCGTTTGATATAGCTGTAATAATCAGTATCACCATTGGGATAAAGATTAACCAGGCGTATTTCCTGTAATCATTGCCAACCCATTTCAACAGGATAGCATAATCGAACTCATTATTTTTTAAGAATGGAATCGTGGTTTTAGTCGATTTTTCAGGGGTAGATTTAAATTTTTTATTATGGTCTTTCACCTGTTCGAAGTCAGTAAGGGAACTAGCCTTTATTTCTGTCTTTCTTTCGGGAACACGTTCACGTATTACAATTCCCTGATTGAAATACAATACTGAACCAACTACCAGTCCTGCCACTACTTGCCCTATAATCTTAAACTTACCGGCCAGCCCTTCTTTATTCTTCTTAAAAACTTTAATATAATCATCCAGGAAACCAATCAAACCAAGCCAGATGGTAACAAAAAGCATGAGTAAAATATATATATTCAGGATCTTGGCAAACAGTAATGTCGGAATCAGGATAGCTCCAAGAATAATAAGTCCTCCCATGGTAGGCGTTCCGGTTTTGGCCATCTGCCCTTCGAGCCCGAGTTCTCTTACGGTTTCACCGATTTGTTTTGCACTCAGATAATTAATGATCCTTTTACCGTAAATAAGAGAAATAAAGAGTGAGAATATCGTTGCCATGGCAGCACGGAACGAAATGTATTGAAACATTCCGGCTCCCGGTACATTGTACGCTTTATCAAGAAATGTAAAAAGATAATATAGCATCTGTCTCTTTTATCAGTTAGAACTCGTTATTAATTAATTCAGAGTAAATATTTTTTAAGTATTTCTTTATCATCAAAGTGATGTTTCACCCCTTTGATCTCCTGGTATTTTTCATGCCCTTTCCCTGCAAGCAGAATTACATCATTATCCCGTGTCATTGCGCATGCAATGCGGATGGCATCGTGCCTGTCGGTAATAGTCTGAACATTGCGTGCAAACTCTTTTTCGACGCCGGAAAGCATTTCGGCAATTATTTGTTCAGGCACTTCGCCGCGTGGATTATCCGAAGTAAGTATTACCTTGTCGCTAAGCCTGGCTGCAATACGTGCCATCACCGGGCGCTTGGCTTTGTCCCTGTCGCCTCCGCATCCTACAACTGTAATCAGCATTTCATTACCTGTGCGAAGCTGGTTGATGGTTTCCAGTACATTCTGCAATGCATCGGGTGTGTGCGCGTAGTCAACAATTCCGATAATGCCTTGTGGTGATTTGATATAGTCGAAACGGCCTTCGACGTTTTCGAGATTACTTAGTATGGTCAATACTTCCAGCGGATCTTGTTCGAGCAAGACGCTGGCTGCATATACTGCTATCAGGTTATATGCATTGAACCGGCCTACCAGGCGACACCAAAGTTCATTGCCGTCCAGATCAAGGTGCAACCCATCGAGCGGAGCCTCAATGATCCGGCCTTTAAAGTCAGCCATTTTCTGAAAACTGTAAGTATGCCGTGAAGCTTTTGTGTTTTGCAGCATCACCAGGCCATTACGATCGTCAACATTGGTCAGTGCAAAAGCTGTGGCCTCCAATTCGTCGAAGAAACGTTTCTTCGCTTTCAGGTATTCATCAAAAGTTATGTGGAAATCAAGATGATCGTGAGTGATATTGGAGAATATACCTCCGGCGAAAGTCAAGCCGGCAATCCTGTTCTGAACGATAGCATGTGAGCTGACTTCTATAAAACAGTAGCTGCATCCCTTGTCAACCATTTGGTTTAGGAGGTTATTCAGCTGTATGGCATCAGGAGTAGTATGTGTTGAAGGGATAATTTCATCGTCAATCTGGTTTTGAATGGTCGAAAGCAAGCCGGTATGAAATCCAAGTTCCCTGAAAAGGTTAAAAAGCAGGGTTACGGTGGTCGTTTTACCATTCGTGCCGGTGATTCCAATGAGCTTAAGTTTTTTCGATGGATTGCCGAACCAGTTCGAAGTAATCACACCTGATGCATAACTGCTGTCAGCAACCTGAATATAAGTTACATTTGAATTTGCACTCTCAGGAAGGGTTTCACAGACGATGGCAACGGCACCGTTTTGAATTACCTGTGTAATAAAACTGTGACCATCGACCCTGGTTCCTTTTACAGCAAAAAACATACTTCCGGCCTTAACTTCGCGCGAATCATAGGTTATTCCGCTGATAAAAATACCAGTAGCGCCTTGTATTTGCGTAACATTAACATTGAGAAGTAAATCGGCCAGTGCTTTCATTTATGTTTATGAATATGTCTTTTTGTATTGTTTATTTCTTAAATCCAAGGCTAAGCAGTATCGGAGTACCAGGTGATATTTTACTCCCCGCAGGGAGCGATTGCTGTTTTACTAGCCCGACCCCATTAAGCTGAACTTTTACACCGAGTTTTTCAAGCCTGAAAACGGCATCGCTGGCACCCATCCCAATTACACTTGGTATCGTTTTATTGTCAGCATCCACAGGAGCAAACCGGGTTCCGTAACTGTCCGAAACCTGTGTTATCCATTCGCCTGTATTGGGAATTCCCATAGAATATCCCAGCCAGTTACTCAGGTAACGGATATCATGTGTGTTGCCAGCCTGCAAAGGATTAGTTCGTGTTGTATATGTTGTATCAATCCAGTTCATTCCAACTTCAGGATCTGTTGCATAAATGCGGTCGGCAATTTCGCGGAATACAGGCGCTGATATGGCCCCGCCATAATAGCCTCCTACAGTTGGATTGTTGATTACGACGATACATGAATATTTCGGATTGTCGGCAGGGAAGTAGCCTACGAATGATCCTTTGTAATTTGTTTTGTTATATCCGCCACTATTCTGGGCGACCTGTGCAGTTCCGGTTTTACCTGCAACTTTGTAAATCGGATTTTTCAAGGCTGAGCCTGTCCCATGATCCACAACCGCTTCAAGCATGGTCTTGGCCATTGCAATCGATTTTTTCGAAGCAATTTTTGGATTTATTACCTGGGTTCCAAAGGTTGTAACCGGCATACCCGCCATCCGGATTTCTTTTACAAAGTGCGGTTTTACCATCACGCCGTCATTTGCAACAGCGTTATAAAAGGTGAGTATTTGGAGAGGCGTAAGTGCAACTTCGTACCCGATCGACATCCAGGGTAAGGATGAATTTGACCATAACCCATCTTTGGTTCCGAGTATTTGCGGCTTACCTTCACCCCTGATTTCGAGTCCGAGTTTTTTGTTTACACTAAAGCTATGCAGCCTGTCGATAAAAGCCTGTGGATTTGAAACATATGACCTGTAAATTATTTTTGAAATCCCAACATTCGATGATTTTTCGAAAGCCTGTTGCACGGTCATTACTCCTCCACCCATATGCGAATCTCTCATAGTCCGTCGGCCATATTGGGTCACTCCGCCTGTAACATCAACCAGATCAGTAAGTTTAACTTTGCCGTCTTCGAATGCAGCCAGTAACGAAAACAATTTAAAGGTTGATCCCGGTTCGGTGCTTTCTCCTATTGCATAGTTATAAAGTTCTTCGTATGTACCTGTTTTTGTTCGTCCCAGGTTAGCGATGGCTCTAATTTCGCCGGTTTTAACTTCCATCAGTATTGCACAACCGTGGTCAGCCTGGTTTAATTCAAGTTGCTGGAGCAGGGCTTCTTCAGCAACATCCTGTATATTTATATCAATAGTTGTGAGAATATCGGCACCATTAACAGGATCTATTTCATTGCCCCTGTTCATCGGGCGCCAATTTCCATCCGGAATACGCTGGAACAGTCTATTCCCTGCTATACCTTGCATCTCACTATTAAAAGCATTTTCGATTCCAACATTATTCGGATTTCCTTCTTTGTACCAGCCTAATGTGCGATAACCTAAGTTATCGAAAGGATAAACTCTCTTGTTCTGAACAGTTGTAATAAGTCCCCCGCTGTTTTTCCCTAACCTGAAAATTGGGAATGTCTTTAAAGCTTTGAGTTCATCAAAAGTTACTTTTCGCTTGATAAGCAGGTAACGGTTCTTATGCTTGCGCCCGTTTATCAATATGGTTTTGTACCCGTAAATGCTTCTATCCTTAAAATATTTAGAAAGGCAAATAGAAAGGGAGTCAACTTCTTTGTTGAAAGTCGAATCCGGAATAAGAGGAGAAGCAGCATCCATGCGAACTTCAAAAAGAGGTACTGAAGTTGCCAGCATTTCTCCGTTTACATCATATATATTCCCGCGGTTGGGTTCAATAGTAAAATATTTAAGAGAAAGTTTTTCTGCTTTAGCTTTCCACATATCGCCTTCAACAAGTTGGATGTAAAAGATCTTACCGATAATAGCAAGGCTGATGGCAAAAAGAAAGCCATAAACCAGGTACACACGCGTAAGTATCGATTTTCTTGAATCCATTGTAATTTTTCTGCTTTAGTAGATATTATTTTGTCTGTTCAATCAGTATTTTACGTGGCGGAGTTTTTGACTCTTTTAACCCGCTGTTTTGTAGTCTCTTAGCTATTTCAGTTTGCCTGGTTATTTGCACCAGCTTTGATTTGGTGTTTATATATTCGAAACGTTGTTCTTCAATTTGTTTTTTAGTTTTACTTATACTGATTATGGTCCGGTTAGCATAATTTGAGTTAAAAATATAAAGCAGCCCGATCCCTGTAAGAAATAAAAGAAAGGGCAGAAGTCTTATTACTTTTTCACGCGCCAGGAACGAGCCTTCAAGCACGCTTTTAATCTTACCACCTGCAGGTTTTCCCGAGCTTTTAGCTTGTTTGGCTGGTTTAGGTTCGGCAACTGCATCTTCAGCTTCACTATTTATTAAATTGCGTAGTTCGGCCATATTTATATTTTTTGAGCAATGCGCAATTTTGCACTGCGGGAACGTGGATTACCGGCTATTTCAGATGAAGAAGGAGTAATAGGCTTACGGGTTATAGATTTGAGTGGCGCAATGATATTTCCATAAAAATCCTTTTCCAGTATTCCCTCCAGGTTTCCGGCTTTGATATAGTTTTTCACTAACCTGTCCTCGAGCGAATGATAGGAAATGATCACAAGTCTTCCGCCAGGTTTTAAAACATCAGCACATTGTTTAAGCATTGCCTGCAAGGCTCCCATCTCATCATTGATTTCGATACGTATGGCCTGAAAAACCTGGGCCAGGTATTTATTTTCGTAGCCGGAAGGCATACATGACTTTATAGCTTCTTTCAACTCACCTGTTGTAGTTATAGGATTTGTCCGTGTCTCAGAAATCTTATTTGCCAGTTGGCGGGCATTTGAAATTTCCCCATACAATTTGAATACGGATCGGAGTTTTTCTTCCGGGTATGTATTTACCATTTGAGCGGCTGTAATTCCTTGGCTGCGGGCCATGCGCATATCTAATGGCCCTTCGAAACGGGTGGCAAATCCCCGCTCAGGTGTATCGATTTGGTACGACGAAATCCCAAGGTCAGCCAGTAAACCATCCAGTGGAAATGCTTTGTGAAGTCGCAGGAAGTTTTTAAGGTAACGGAAGTTTTCGGTTACCAAGGTGAAACGTTCATCGTCGATTGCATTCTGAAGTGCATCTTCATCCTGATCGAATGCTATCAACCTGCCGTCAGCATTAAGTTTGCTTAATATCTCGCGCGAATGCCCTCCGCCACCAAATGTAAGATCAGCATAAATCCCTGACGGATTGATGCTGAGGCCTTCAATACATTCGTGTAATAATGCGGGTTGGTGGTACATTCGGTTTTCATTCGTTGAGGTTAATATTCCCTAATATTTCCTCGGCTAAGGCGGATATATTAGTCTGGGTTTCGCTAACTATTTCATCGTATTTAGCTTTATCCCAGATTTCAATGCATTCCATTTTGGCAGCTAATACTATATCGCCGGTAATCCCTGCATTCACAGCCAGATCACGAGGTATCAATATTCTGCCAGTACTGTCAATCTCAATCTCTTTTAAACCAGCATTATAAGCCCTGATAAAATCGTTGTCTCTTTTCACAAACCTGTTTAACTTGCTGGTTATTTTACGGATTAGTTCGTCCCAGTTAGATTTTGGATAGAGTTCGAGGCATGAGCCAAAAATGCTGCGCTTTACCACAAATCCTTCATTTAATAAAGCATTAAACTGGTTTTTTAATGCAACAGGAAGCATAAACCTTCCTTTTGCATCAACCCGGCATGTATGCTCTCCCTGTAAGGATATCATGGATGTATTTATTTTGGTGTAAATGTACATCTATTTACCACTTTTACCCACATTTTACCACAAAAATTTTATTAACAATACACAGAGGCACCGTAAATAAAGGGATTAGATATAATTATTTCCTGGAATAGTTGATAATATTAAGAAATAAAATTATATTTCAATATTTACAATGGGTTCAGGCCTTAATTAACTTTATCAATAATGAGAATGATGCTCACATTGGAATTAATATGTCCAAAAAATCATTAATTTTGCATTACACAGTATAATGCCGTATTGTTTATAGTTAAGTCATAATATGGAAGATCAGCCTGATAGTAATCAAAAAGTTGATTTATTTCTTGACCTTGATAGTGTGATTGCTGCCAAGAACCCACGATTACTCAGGATTCTGCCGCGATTTGTATTGAGTTACCTGAAAAAGGTGATTCATCAGGATGATTTGAATGAAATAGTATTGAATAACCGGCATCTCGATGGCATTGAGTTTTTGGATGCCTGCATTAAAGGATTCGGTGTCAAGATCAGATATCATGGACTTGAAAATGTTCCGGCAGATGGACGCTGGATTGTGGCTTCAAATCATCCGCTTGGTGGTCTGGATGGAATAGCATTGATATGGGTGATCGGGAAAATACGAAAGGATATAGTATTCCCGGTAAATGACCTGCTCATGAATATTCCTAATCTGAAAGATCTTTTTATACCCATTAATAAACATGGATCCAATGTTGGTAATGTCAGGGTAATTGAAGATTCATTTGCTTCGGATAAAGCGATGCTATATTTTCCTGCCGGATTATGCTCACGGAAACAAAAAGACGGAATTTGCGACCTGGAATGGAAAAAAAGCTTTATAACCAAAGCAAGGACTTATAAGCGGGATATTATACCTTGTTATATTAGTGGGAGGAATTCCAATTGGTTTTATAACCTGGCCCGATTCCGTGCTTTTCTGAAAATCAAGTCAAACATTGAGATGCTTTACCTTGTTGATGAAATGTTCAAGCAACATGATAAAGAAATTGTGATTACTTTTGGGAAACCAATTTCTTATACTATCTTTGATAAGAAGAAAACGGATGTAAGCTGGGCCCAGATACTGAAAAACCATGTGTATTCGTTGGGAAAAAATAAAAACAGCTCATTTATAGCTGAATAAAAAAATAGTAATACGATGCAGGAGATAATTGATGCAGTTGACCGTAGTTTAATTGAGAAAGAACTCACTCCCGAAAGATTTGTAAAACAAACAAACAGCGGGAACAATGATATATATATTGTTTCGTATCTTAATTCGCCTAATACAACCAGGGAAATAGGCCGCCTGCGCGAAATTACATTTCGTGATGCAGGTGGCGGAACCGGACTGGATTGTGACCTGGATGAATTTGATATTGATGAGGAAAACCCGTTTCTTCAGTTATTTGTTTGGGATCCGCGTGAAAAGGAAATAATAGGTGGATACAGATTTATTCATGGTAAAACGCTTACCAGACATAAAGACGGACATATCAATACACCTACCAGTGAACTTTTCCATTTGTCCGATAAATTTATCAAAGAATATCTGCCTTATACAATTGAACTCGGACGATCATTTGTTCAGCCCAACTACCAGCCAACCGTGAATCTGCGAAAAGGGATGTACGCACTTGATAATATCTGGAATGGCTTAGGCGCTATCCTTGTTCAGAATCCGGATGTAAAATATTATTTCGGGAAAATTACCATGTATCCTCAATATAATATTGAAGCGCGGGATATGATACTCTATTTTCTCAGGAAATATTTTGGTGACAAGAAAAATCTTGTTTATCCGCACGAGCCACTGGAATTAGAGACCCCGATAGCGTTTCTATCTGAACAATTTACAGGTGGTTCATACGAAAAAGACTATAAGATCCTGGTTCAACAGGTTCGTCAGCGTCACGAAAATATCCCCCCTTTGGTAAATGCCTATATGAATTTATCATCAACCATGCTCTTTTTCGGTACTTCACTTAATCCGGGATTTGGAGACGTGGAGGAATCGGGGATACTGGTTACCCTGGATGATGTTTACGATTTTAAGAAAGACAGGCATTTGAGCGTGTCACCGATAATCTGATCTGAAACGTGCTTTTTGAGACTAGGTTAAGAACCAGATCATAAATGGAATAGTTTAAAGTTCAGGGTTCCGGCACACGGCACCTGGCACTTGGAACCTTCTGTTTAATAATAGTCTCCATTAAAATCAAACATAACCCATTGGAAAATTATGAACAATCGCAGGGCTGCTTTTATGATAAGTGCCGCCGATGTAGTAGGCTGTCCTCATTCGCGATTACCTGAATATGCATTTTTCGGCCGGTCGAATGTAGGAAAATCATCACTCATTAATATGATTACCGGCGTAAAAAACCTGGCTCGTACATCGTCGACACCGGGTAAAACCCAGTTGCTGAATTATTACATGGTTGATGAAGATACCTGGTATCTGGTTGATCTTCCGGGATATGGTTATGCGAAAGTTTCAAAAAAATCGCGACGTAACTGGGAAAAGATCATTCGCGAATACTTGTTGCAGCGCGAATCCTTGATTTACACCTTTATTTTGGTTGATACACGTCATGAGCCCCAGAAAAGCGATCTCGAACTTATTAACTGGATGGGTGAACAAGGTTTGCCGTTTTGCCTGATATTTACCAAATCCGATAAAATTTCGCGTAATGCGGTAAAAAGAAATGTGGATGAATACAAAAAAGTACTCTCAGAAAAATGGGAGGAACTTCCTCCCATTTTTATTACTTCCTCCCATTCAGGGGAGGGTAAAAGTGAGATAAATAGTTTTATTGCACTTACCAATAGTGAGTATGCTTCACAAATTGAACAAAAAAAATAAGAGAGCTCTGAAAACTGTTTTACTGGCAAACCTTAAAAACAAATTTATAGAACTCTCAAATTAGGATGGTTTCTATTTATACAAAATCAGTAACTGGTTTTTAGGAACCATATCACCTTCTTTTATATAAACTTCAGCTACCGTGGCGTTGTCATGAGCAAAAATGGTATTAAGCATTTTCATGGCTTCCAGATCCACCAGTTTATCTCCTGTTTTTACTTTCTTCCCTTTAGCGGTATAAACTTTCTTTATCGTCCCTGGAATAAATGAAAGTACTTTTTTAGGGTCGATCGGTTCGTAGAATTTCCGCTTAAGAAACTTCTTGGTTAACCTTGTTTTATATTTAACATCCTCAATTATCAAGGTTTGAAACACTTCAACTTCAGGGTTAACTATCGCCTCATCTGTTGATGGCATGCCTTTTAAATTCAGACTTTTGGAATTATTTCTTGTTGACATAATCATTTTTTTAAGTTAAAATAACTATTGAAAAATGGACTGGTGTAATTACGTTGTCATTAGGATGTAATGTCAAGTAAATCTGATCAATGTCAGAATGGTTTATCAGGAAAGGAACATGAATTCCGGCAAATTAAAATGGAGGGATGCCATGTTTTTTCAGTGGAACATCGACTTTTTTATCAATCGAAATGGCAAGAGCATGTATAACCATATCGCGTGTTTCTTCGGGACTGATTACGGCATCAACATATCCGTATGCAGCTGCAACGTATGGATTAGCAAACTTTTCTTTGTATTCTTTGATCTTAAGTTTACGCACTTCATCCGGATTTGCAGCTTCAGTGATTTCTTTTCTGAAAATAATATTTGCAGCACCTTCGGGGCCCATTACCGCGATTTCAGCAGTTGGCCATGCAAAAACAAAGTCAGCACGTAAATGACTCGAACACATGGCTATATAACCTCCGCCATAGGCTTTACGAGTGATAACTGTGATTTTGGGCACGGTTGCTTCGCTGTAAGCATAAAGCACTTTTGCGCCGTGTCGGATTACGCCGGCATGTTCCTGGTCAACGCCAGGCAAATAGCCAGGCAAATCAACCAAAGTAACCAAAGGAATGCTGAAAGCATCGCAGTAGCGAATAAAGCGGGCAGCTTTGTCACTTGAATCCACATCGAGAACACCAGCCAACACCAGCGGTTGATTTGCAACAAATCCAACTGTATAACCATTCATGCGGGCAAAGCCGATAACGATATTCTGGGCGAATAAATCCATGACTTCAAGGAAATCGGAATCATCGCAAATACCTCGGATTACATCTTTTACATCATAAGGCTGACGGGGATTCGTGGGAAATACCTTGTCGAGGCTGTATTGGCGAACCCTGGGTGGTTTCTTAGGGAATGGATCAGCTTTTTTAAGGTTATTCCATGGAATAAAACTACAGAGTTTTTTAATTTGTGTAAAACATTCAATTTCACTTTCGGCAAAGAAATGAACGTTACCGGTTATTTCAGCCTGTACGCGTGCGCCACCTAGCTCTTCCATCGATATATCCTCGCCCAGAACTGTTTTAATAACTTCAGGGCCGGTAATAAACATCTTGGAAATTTTATCAACCACAAAAACAAAATCAGTCAAAGCCGGTGAATAAACTGCACCCCCTGCACATGGTCCCAAGATTACTGAAATCTGAGGAATGACTCCTGAAGCTTGTGTGTTACGATAAAAGATTTCACCATATCCTGCCAGTGAGTTCACGCCTTCCTGGATCCGGGCACCGCCTGAATCATTGATCCCGATCAGAGGGATTTTGAGTTTCATAGCGTGATCCATGATCTTGGTAATTTTTTTGGCATGCATGTAACCAAGCGAACCACCAGCAACTGTAAAATCCTGGGCAAAAATACATACAGGATAATTATTGATACTTCCTGTTCCGGTAATAACACCATCGCCGGGAAGGTATTTGTCGCTCATTTCAAAATCACGGCCAGCGTGTTCAACAAACAGGTCGTATTCGTGAAACGACTTTGCATCAACCAATGCGAGTATCCGTTCGCGGGCTGTAAGCTTTCCGGTAGCTTTTTGTTTTTCGATGGCTTTATCACCACCACCACGCAATGCTACATGCATTCTGCGTTTCAGATCAGAAGATTTGGAGCTTAATGACATAAAATTTTGGTTAGTATATAATATTTTGTTTCGCACTCTGGCGAATTCTTCTAGAACTAGAAGTAGCAAAGATACAATTAATTAATCGTTGATTGATACATCCCTACTCTAATTAGTGTAAACAAAACTGTGCAAAGTTGGTATAATTGCTTAATTTTGAGGCTTTAAACCGATGTAATGAATATAGAAGAATTACGGGATTACTGTATCACAAAACCTGTAGTTAGTGAAAGTTTTCCATTCGATGAATCAACTCTCGTGTTTAAAGTTGCCGGAAAGATGTTTCTTTTGACAGACCTGGTAGATGCTTTTTCAATAAACATAAAAAATACTCCTGAAAAAGTAATGGAACTGAAAGAACAATATCCCTGTGTTCGGCCCGGGTATCATATGAATAAGAAATATTGGGTCACCGTAATGATTGACGGAACGATTACAGACACCATGCTGAAACAATGGATCGATGAATCATACGATCTCATTATTTCCGGGTTTTCGGGTAAAGAGAAAGTACTTTATGCTTCATTAGCCGGTATAATTTGATTACTGCAGCGAAACATATTTTGAAAGCGCATTAACGATTGCTTCTTTCGATTGCATACCTACCAGAGTTTCCATAGGTTGTCCATCTTTAAAGATGATGATTGTAGGTATAGCCTGTATCCCGAATTGATTGGCAAGTGGTCCGTTTTGATCTATATCAACCTTGCCAACTTTAACTTTTCCTTTGGTTTGACTGGCCATTTCCTCAATTATAGGGGCCATGGCTTTACAGGGCATACACCAGGTTGCCCAAAAATCAACCATAACAATGCCTTTGCCGGTTTCGTCAACGAAATTTGCCGTGGTAAGTGTGGTTATGTTATTATCAGATGAGCCTGATTTACAGGAGAGCAGGTTTAATGATACAGTAGTAATAATTAGGGTGAGGATCGCGATTTTTTTCATTTTTATGTATTTACAGGATAAAACAATATATTTTGCAAAAAGTTTATTTTAAAGTTACTTGTGTAATTCCTGATCCTCCGGTTTCGAGAGAAGCATCGGCAAAATGTATTACTTCCGGTATTCCGGAAATGTAATTACGGATAATGCTACGTAATACACCGTTTCCTTTACCATGTAGAATGCTGACTTCGGAAACATGCAGCATGATTGCTTCATCAATGTAACGCTGAATGAGCAATTCGATTTCTTCAGCCCGTTTTCCCCTGACATCAATGGTAATGCGGAAATTGGCCATCCTGGCATTCATATCATTTACCATGTTCTGGTATGCTACACCTCGGTTAACGGATTTTTTAACAGGTGTGTTTGCCTGAAGTACTTCCAGGTTCCCGGTTTTGACCTTTAATGTAATTGTGTTAAAAGCTACAGTGGCATCATTACCATGGATATCGACAACTTCGCCGGACTCATGCTGGCCTTTCATCCGCACGCGGCTGCCTATCAAAACAGGGCTTCCGGTTGCTTTTTCGGGTGGCAGCAATTCTTCCTTTTCAGCTTCTGGTTCAATTGCAGGGATTTCGGCAATCTTTTCAGTAAATTCTTTGATTTCGGATCTTAATTTTTTAGTCTGGTTCGCATCTGCCTGCGATTGCTTGATTTCGCGGATAGTTTTTTCAATGATCTGGTTCGATTTATTAAGGATTGCTTTGGCTTCATCAGTGGCTTTTTCAAGAATCTCTTTTTGCTTTTTGTCCAGGGCTCCTTTCATTGAGGTATAACGGGCTATCAATCCCGTGAGCATTTCGTCCGCTTGCTGGAGTTGTTTCTCTTTAAGGGCAAGTTCCAGTTTCTCAGCTTCGAGGTCCTGCATCTGTTTGTCGAAGTCAAGTTTTGCATGTCCTACTTTTTCTCCTGCTTTTTCAAGTACTTCTTTAGGGAATGAAATATTTAATGCTATTTCGAAAGCAAAAGAACTTCCCGGTCTTCCTGTTTTCAGTACAAAAAGCGGTTTCATATTTTTTGTATCATAAAGCATGGCCCCGTTGATAAAGCCAGCATGATTGGAAGCAAGCAACTTCAGGTTGGCATAGTGGGTTGTAACAACTCCGAATGCCTTTTTATCATTGAGTGTTTCGAGCACTGCCTCGGCAATGGCACCTCCTGACTGAGGTTCAGTGCCGGCTCCAAATTCATCGATAAGGAATAAAGTGGATTTATCTGCAATATCCAAGAGGTTTTTAATATTCAGCAAATGACTGCTGTAAGTGCTTAAATCGTTTTCAATCGACTGCTGATCGCCGATATCAATAAAGAGATGGTCGAAAATACCCGTTTCGGATGTGTCGAGTACTGGTATAAGTAATCCACATTGAAGCATGTACTGAAGCAATCCGACAGTTTTAAGCAATACCGATTTCCCTCCCGCATTCGGACCGGAAATAATCAGTATCCTGTTGTTTTCATCCAACGAAATATCGGAAGGTATTATTTCGCGATTCTGCTTTTTCAGCGAGAGCATCAGTAAAGGATGACGTGCTTGTATCCAGTTGAACGACTGTTGTTCACGCAATACAGGTTTCAACGAGCCGGTTTCGATCGCCAGGAGCGCTTTAGCCCTGAGAAAATCAAGTCGGCCCAAAAAATCAAGGGATTGCTTCAGTAATTGAATATAAGGGCGTAATGCATCTGCAAGTTCGATGAGTATTTTTACGATTTCACGTCTTTCGGCCAGTTCAAGTTCGCGGATGCTGTTGCGGAGTTCAAAAACCTCGGTTGGCTCGATGTAGGATGTTTGGCCGGTCGCCGATTCATCAATGATCACTCCGCCAATTTTGCGTTTATTTGATGAATTAACAGGGATTACGGCACGCCCATCGCGGATAGCAATTTCGGTGTCAGCCGGGATATACTTGTTGAGCTTTGCCTGGGTAAGCGCCTGAGCAATTTTCTTATCAATCTGATGAATCATCTGCGAAAGGCTTTTCCTGATTTCGAGCAGGGCAGGAGAGGCATTGTCGCGGACGTTTCCTTCGGCGTCAAGCACGCGGTTGATGCCTGAAATAATTCCAGGCTCGATAAACTGTCCTGCTAAAAGTGAATGCAGGTATGGGAAGCTATTGGCTGATGTATCTGAAATAAAGGTTTTGCAGTTACAATAACCTGTGTATGAGGTACGTAAAAGAAGTAATGACTCTGCAGGAAGAAATGTGCCAGGAATAAGGATGTGATTGAGTTCTTCCTCAAGATCGAAATATTCGGATGCAGGGTACCCGAACACGGTAAGTAACATGGTGCGGAATTCATCTGTAAGATTGAGTTCAGCATGTAATTCAGCAGGATTGTTACTGAAACAAATGTTGGTAACGCGTAATTTCCCCCCTTCACCCAAACAATAACCGGCAAGCATACGTCTGATTATGTCGAATCCGGTTTTTTCTTCGAAATTAGCGAGAGAGATCACGGTTTTTTTTTTGCAAAAATAGGCAAAATCAGCCTATGGTTTACTGTCAGGCCTTGTGCTGTGCTGTTTTTTAAGCAAGCGGATAAGGACCAAGAATGCAATAGCAAACAAAGAAGCTGCAGCAATATAAACAGATAAAGGGGTTGACTTTTTACTGAAGCCTTCAAGGGGGCTTATGTCGCCAACATTCATATACGAAGCCCAGTAGTGTGGATGCGCTGTAAGTTTATCGCAATTTTCGAGGTATTCAATTTTAGCCATGCGTAATGCTTCGTGGCGGGGTTTGCCCTGGGCGATATACTTATAAAAATTTTCCATAAGTTTTACCCCCGAACGATCTTCAACTGCCCAGGCAGTCATAATTATACCAGGCACACCGGCATAAAAGAAGTCGCGCGAAAGGCTCATTATGCCTTCGCCTTTCCGCATCTTACCTGAACCTGTGTTGCAGGCACTCAACACTGCCATGTCGGCATGCAACTCCATATTAATAAGTTCCGAAGCATTGAGCATTCCATCATCAAGTGTATCGCCTTTGGGTTTGAAAAAAATTAATTTTGAGTATAGAGGGTTTTCATTATTGATGATAGTATGCATAGCCAGATGCAATACCTTGTAATCGGCTGCATTCTTTTTAAAAGCTGTTTCGGTGGCATTTTCCCCCAAGAAGACTTTAACATTAAAGTACTTTTTCAGGCTATTGATTTCATCCTGAATATTTGCCAGAACCGGAAGAGAATTCCGGAATAATTTACCATTCTCGTCTTTTTGATCGAGGGCGGTGTTATCAGGCCCATAATCAGGTCCGAAAGCGAGTATTCGACCATTGTTATCAGCGCCCTTTTTATTTAATTCATCAAAGAAAGTGGTAACCGAAGGAGCATAACTCAATGCTGACTCTTTGATAAGGTATGGCAGTTTTCCGTACAAATTTTTCGTAGTATCAGGCATTTGGGTGAGCAGTACATCAAATGACAGGTATCCAAGTTCACCATCAGGAATAATAATAAGGTCTTTTCCTTTAATTGCTGATTCTATTGGCAATAGCAACGATCGGTATAAGCCATAAGATGCTTCAACAAATACTTTGAAATCAGTACCGGAATAATTGTTGAATTCCTTACCACTTAACTCTGTCCTTAATGTTTGAAGGTTGTTAAAAAAAGATGTATCAATTGATGCAGTGAAAAGTTGCTTATTATTTTTGGTAACGGCAAAAGTATATAGTATCGAATCGGATAGTGTGAATTCAACGATGGCTTGTCGCGGGGTAAGTTTTTTCTGGATTTCATCAATAGAAATTACCGAATTATCATATTTAAGATTATAGTAAACCGGGTAGTTTTTTTCGATGGATTTAATAAGTTCATCCTGCTTGTGGCTCAGATCAAAAAGCCTGCTGTTCCATAATTTAATTTTAGCTTCATCGGGAGTTTGGGAAAGTTTCTGATCATGAACTTGTTTGTTATAAAAATAAATCTCCGATTTCAGGCTGGCATCCTGGGCAAGAAGATCTTCAGGGATACGACCAATATTCTGTGCCTCCTTATTGCGAAGGTGTGAGAGCAATACGGCAGATTTTCCTTTTTCAGATAAACTAAAGGCTTGTTCGAGATCTGCCGGGCTTTTAGTTTTATTATATAATTTTACCTGCGCAAGAAGAGCATTTGAGAAAGTGCTTTTTTCATTTCCTGAGAGAAATAACTTGCTGTTTTCATCCTGGTAAGTTGACCTGAACATATCGATCATATTCAGGCAGATACTGAAGCAGGCTGTACTGTTTTTTAAATAATCAACCCGGGTGGTGTCCGATTTGTAAAGCATAAGCAATGCCATGGCTTTATATGTAAGGGAATTTAAAAGGATATTATTCAGGTTATCCTTTGAGATTGAAGGGTTTTTGGCAATGTTGGGATTTGTAAAACCCGGGGATCCGGCAATCAGCGAGTGTTGAAAAAAGTTTAAAGCGAAACCATAGTTTTTTGCCCTGTAATAGGATCTGCCAATGTAATTGTATGCAGTTGAAACATCTATGCTGATATTACCGAATGATTTTTTATAAAGGTCTAACGATTTATTGAGGTATAAAAGAGCTTTCTTTTCACCGATATCAGACAGAAAATCACCATATCTCAGGTAGGTTAACGCCGTTTCAGGGTGCTGCTCACCATAAATTTCGATGCTTTTTTGCAGTGCCTTCTCATAATAAAGCTTTGCACTGGTTTTGTCCGACATTTTATAGGATACATTTGCCAGGCCTCTTAATACTTTTACAGAATTTGGAAGTTTCTCACCTATGGATAATCCTTTCAGATAATAGTCTTTGGCAATTGTATATTCCCCCTTTTTTTCGGCTATAAAACCCATATTGAGGAATATAGTGAGTAGTGCTTCCTGATTGTCAGGGGTTTTAACCGAAATAATTTCAAGTGACTTATCCAGGTAACTTTGGGCCTTTTCGTAGTCGGCTGTGTATATGTAGATTATACCCATGTTCAGGAAAAGTAACCCAGCATTGATCGAATTGGATTGATCCTGAGAAGTATAAAAATCTTCGGCCCGATTCAGATATTCCAAGGCTTTTGCATCGTTACGCACAATCTGGTAGAACCGGCCCATATTTACGTAGAAGGAAGCCAGTTTAGGGTCATTAGGCTGTAATACGTCCTGGTTAACTTTAAGTGATTTTAAGAAATACTCTTCAGCTTTTTCGTAATTGCCTGTCATTGAATATACAATTCCAATATTCTGTAATGTACTGGCATAATTGGAGTTCCTGGTGTGTTTCGATTTTTCGTACGTTGCAAGGGCTTTCTGGTATTCATTGAGGGCTTCATCAAATTTGTTTTGCTGTAGATACACTGTCCCCATTCCATTGTACGAAAGTGCGAGACCGGTGTCAGGAATGGCCGGTTTCGATAGGTAAGTTTTGATATTCCGGGCATAGAGTACCGTTGCTTGCTCAAATTGTCGTTTATCGGAAAAAAGCAAAGCTTTCTTATGAATTAAATTGTTATAGAGCCCATCGGTAGTGTCAACCTTTTTCCTTGCAATTTGCAAAGCCTGGTCGGTTAGCCGCATCGCTTTATCCAGGTCCCCTTTTGATCTGAAACAATCAATCCGTCCGGATTCACTTTCCCCCCATTCTGCATAATGCTTTAACGAAAGATTATAATCACTTGCTTTACTGTAAAACTGGATGGCTGAATCATAACTACCCCTGGCTTTTAGTTGATCGGCTTGTGACAAGTACGATTCTCCTTTAACCATGGAACTCTCTGGGCTATTTTTATTACACGCCCACATTGCAAAAAACGATGCCAGCAATAGAAATCTAAAGCAAAATAATGCCAAAGGGCTTTTCATAGGGCATGATTTTGTGTATATCCGGACAATGGTGTTATGCTTGTTTACGGGGAATGGCAAAGATAGAATAAAGTTTATCGTCAAGACATAAAAAAAAGGAGCATGAAGCTCCTTTTTTGCATTATTAATTTTCAGGATTATTCAGCTTTCAATAATCGTATTGTATCAGTAAATTCGGCGGTCTTAGCCTGGATCCGGATCTTGCAAATGTAGTATCCCTTGGCCAGTAGTGAAGCATCGAGGTTTACTTCCTGGTAACCGGCATTCAAGTTACCTGCTGAAATCTTTTTTACCAGCCTTCCGTTTGTATTGTAAACCTCTATGATCGCATTCCCTGATTCAGGAGTATAGATGTTTAATTTAGTCGAATTTTTAAATGGATTGGGATAGTTGCTGAGTTTCAGGGATGGTTTGCCAAATTTAATAAGCGGGGATGAAAGTTTAAGGTCGGTTATCGCATTATTTGTAGAGTTTATGATGCTGGTGTTCCCATCCATACTCAGAGCAGCAGTCATTCCTTCTGTAAAAGCCGATGTGCTTGTACCATGAATGGTAATCAGAGCTTCCCCATCTTCGAAACTGATTGGCATCATATCAGGGTTACCCCAAACAAGCCTGATTTGCCCGTTTTCAATATTGTATTCGTAATCAGCACCTTTAAATTCAACGGATTCAATTTGCAGCAACTCTAAAGGGTAGTTTATTATTAACCCAGCTCCGTTTATGGAAAGTTCGTTATGTGTAAGTATTTGGGTTGTAAAAGCTTCGCCGCTGCTTACATTTATTGCGCCTTCCTGGGCTACCGGCAATGCAGGAGTACTGTAGGCGGTTGGAATAAATACGCCTCCGACATCACCTGAACATGTGCCGCCAAGACCAGTAGGAGGAGCATCTTTAAGATTTGAAACAGTAAAGGTCGATGTTTCAAATCTCCATGGGCCAGCCGGGAATGGCATGTTGCGAAGTATATGGTTTAGTATAAGGTTAAAGTCGCCCATTTCAACTTTTTGGTTTCCATTTACATCGGCAGCCAACAATTGGATGGGTGCAAGATCAACTCGATTTGCCAAATAAAGAAATACCAACACGGCGTCATAAAATGTTCCCCCGCCACCAGTAATAGCTGTTGTGCCTGTGAGTGTATAATTCCCGTTAGGTACATTAGTGAAATGATAAGAACCATCAGCCCCGGTTTTGTATGTTTGAGTAGAGTTGTTGTCAATATTCTTTAAAACAACTGTTACATAACCAATTGGCCGGTTAATATTATCCTGGTAGAGAGCTTTCCCACTAATGTCGGCAGCTTTCAAAGTTGGGGACGCAATAAATGCAATTAATAAAAGCGATAAGTAGGTAAATTTAATTTTCATGGCGTTTTTGAATTAGTCGTGTTTAATATTTTCGTGAGTTTTATCTGCAATTAGTATTATGCGAAATTTTTAGTCAAGATTTTTGGGATAAAGATTATTTTAGCAACACTACTCCTTAATGCGGTATATGTCTTTATCCACAATTTTAAAAAAGGTAATACGGAATTTGTAAAATAATTGTTAATAATTTCAAATTTGTGCCATCTTTGCATATGAATTAACACAGAAAATTAGTTTTGTTTTATGAATTCAGGACCAGAGGTGCAAAATGTTAATAAGTTTGATTTGTTTTAAAGCTATGATTATCAATTTATTAAATAATTTTCTTAAAATAAATTGAAAAAAGTTTTAAAAATGGTATTTCCTTTTTTTAAAATCCGGATAATATAACGTAAAGATGATCCATTATTCTGATGAAGCTATTCTGGAAGGATTGAGGTTAAGAAGTGATTACATCATTAATTTCATCTACAAGGAGTTTTTTCCATTAATCAAATTCCTTGTAACAGAGAATGGGGGATTAGGGGAAGATGCTGAGGATATATTCCAGGATGGGATAATTATAATCTATAATAAGATCAGTTTAAACCAATTAACATTAACCAGTTCTTTTAAAACATACATGTATTCGGTTTGCCGGAATCTTTGGCTCCAAAAGCTAAATAAGCGTAAAGCTATTTTTGACAGACTGACAGATGTAGAAGAGTATATCGATCTGCCACAAGACATGCTTCAGGAAACAAGTATAGAACAGACCGAGCTGCACAGGATTATTCAAATACATTTTCTGTCGTTGGCCGATGACTGTCAGAAATTGTTGAGACTCTTTATAAAAAATATTCCTTTGCGCGAAATTGCTTCAATCCTTGGTTTTAAAACCGAAAAATATGCCAAAACCAGGAAGTACCTTTGTAAGGAAGAATTGAAAAAACGTATTGCAAATGACCCTCGAAGTCAAAAAATTTTAAAAAATGACAACTAATTTTAAACATTCAGCCAGTATTGAGCAATATCTTGCCAATGAAATGGCACCGGCCGAACGGGCTGCTTTCAAAAAGGAGTTACGATCAAATCCGGATTTAGCTGAAGAATTGAAACTTTCACAAAGTATCGATTCGGCCCTGTTAAGGGATGATATTATCGATTTAAGGCGAAAACTGATAGCTGCGATCATTGCTAACCGTGAAGCCAAAGCTGAAGTCCCGGTTATTCGTATGTACACCCGTAAATGGTGGTATGCTGCAGCCTCGCTGCTGGCCTTGTTTGCCGTTGCTACTACCTTGTATTTGCAAACAAACCGGGCAATTTCCAGTGATAAACTTTTTTCTCAGTATTATAATGCTGAGAATATTGTGGATCAAACCCGTGGAGACAGGAATATTGTAGAAGCAGTGATCAAGTTCCAGCAAAAGGATTTTACATCGGCATCTGAATTGTTTAAAAGCATACTCGATAAAGATAATTCGAATATAGCCGTTTGGTTTTATTATGGGATATCAAACATCGAGACTAAAAACTATGATAATTCGATAAAAGCATTCACTACCATAATCAATCAGAATGACAATCTTTATATTGAGCACGCCGAATGGTATTTAGGCCTGTGCTACCTTAAAAGCAATCAGAAAGATAAAGCCATCGCCCAGTTTAACGCTGTTGCCTCCAATCCGGATAATTTCCACCGCCAGGAAGCAAAAGATATTTTAGAAAAATTACAACTCAAATAAACACTTACACGTACCTTTTAGTGAAAGAACCGGCCACCGCCGGTTCTTTTTTTTGACCCCAAATTATACAATGGAATCGTGTATCCGAATAAGAAAATGTAAGTCAGCCTTTTATTAAAATACTTCCAGCATTTTTTGTATGGGGATTACCCGAGTAAAATCATTTGAGCTATTTTTCAAACCAACGAACAATTATTTCGGGCTTAACCTGGAAAGGCTGAAATGTGCTGAAATTGTTAATAAATTTGTCTTGTTTTAATATACTGTAAATCAATATTATAGATATTATTATCAAAAATAATGAAAAAAAATGCAAAAATGGTATTTCCTTTTTCAAAAATCTGGATATAGTAGCATAAAGATATTCAATTATTCTGACCAAAGGGTCGAAAATAGTATAAAGATGACAACTAATTTTAAACATTCAGCCAGCATTGAGCAGTATCTTGCTAATGAAATGGCACCGGCCGAACGAACTGCTTTTAAAAAGGAGTTACGATCCAACCCGGAATTAGCTGAAGAATTGAAGCTTTCGAAGAGCATCGATTCAGCCCTGTTAAGGGGTGATATTATAGAGTTACGACAAAAACTGATCGCTGCGATTATTGCTAACCGTGAAGTAAAAGCAGAAGTTCCTGTTATTCGCATGCACGCACGCAGATGGTGGTATGCTGCTGCATCGCTGCTTGCCTTGTTTGCCGTTGCCACGACTTTGTACCTGCAGACCAACCATCCAATTTCCAATGATAAACTTTTTACTCAGTATTATAATGCTGAAAATATTGTGGATCAAACCCGTGGTGATCAGAATATCGTTGAAGCTGTGATGAAGTTCCAGCAAAAAGATTTTGCTACGGCATCTGAATTGTTTAAAAGCATACTCGATAATGATAATTCAAATATAGCCGTTTGGTTTTATTATGGGATTTCAAATATAGAGACCAGAAACTATGATAATTCGATAAAGGCATTCACCACCATAATCAACCAAAACGATAACCTTTATATCGAACATGCCGAATGGTACCTGGGCTTATGTTACCTCAAGAGCAACCAGAAAGAGAAAGCAATCGACCAGTTTGGTATTGTTGCCTCCAATCCTGACAATTTTCACCGCCAGGAAGCTAAAGATATTTTAGAAAAATTGCAGCTCAAATAAACACTTTCCCACACCCTGTTACGAAAAAACCGGCGCCCGCCGGTTTTTTTTATTTTTAACCTTGACAGGGTTTTAAGCAATGCCAAGGTTAAAGAGTGAAAATCAGTTTGACCTATTTTATTAATTGATCGGAACCAAGCAATAAGTCAACATATTGTCCACGCTTGTAGATAAACGGATCCTTCAATTCCTTTTTCGAGAGTTTTCCTTTGAAATCACTTAATGAATTGTAATTTTTCGAATCCATCCATGCCTCAATATCACTTAACATGGTTGCAATATGTTCCGGTTTATGTTTATATAAAGTGCTAACTACCTGTACACAATCGGCTCCGGCCAATACCATTTTAATTACATCATTGCCCTGGTAAATTCCTGTATTGCCACACACCTGGGCTTTAAGATTGCCATACAGCAAACCTGCATACCGGAGCACAAGCCTGTAATCACCTTCATGGCTCAGATTAAACGGAACGCTATGTTTCATATCCTGTACATTAATTTCAGGTTCAAACATCCGGTTAAAAATCACTACCGCATTTACACCGGCTTTATCAAGCCGTGAGATAAAATTCAGCGGGTTCGAGTAAAAGGAACTTAGTTTTACACTTACAGGAATAGTTATTTTTGATTTTATCGTTTTCACCAGGTCAAGTTGCACATCTTCGATTGAACGCCCGTCGGCTTCAAAATCGCCCTGTACGAAATAGAAATTTAATTCAATGCCATCAACCCCGGTTTTTTCAATAAGCCGGGCATACTCAATCCAGGTATTATCAATAAGGCAGTTGAGGCTGGCAATTACCGGAATCCCGAGTGCCTCTTTCGCTTTACGCAAATGCACAAGGTGGGCTTCGGGGCCAGCGTATTGAAGTTTTGGACGAAGACTTAGCATTTCGGCATTCAGGCCGGCATTAGCTTCCATCTGATCATCGAACTGAGCACTTTCAAGGTTTATTTGTTCTTCGAACAAAGTTTTATAAACAATAGCTGCTGCTCCTGCTTGCTCTATCTTTTTCAATATGCTCAAATCTGTTGACATACTGCTTGCACCTGCAATAATGGGATTTTTTAGCGCAATTCCCATATAATTCGTGGCGAGGTTGATCATACGTATTCCTCCTGATTTTATGATTATTAATTGAAAACTATTGTTCCTGGTTTGAAAGCGGAAAGTTATTAAATTTTCGGATATATAGGTATTGCAATACCTTAATATTTCTTAAATTGAAGAATTTTTACAAGGAAAGTTAACGTTGTTTTGAGAGTAATATCCTGATGCATATAGTAAAACTAATCTATAATCATTTTAAATTAGCACTCCCGAACGTATTTTCTGCAACTATCACCTCCGAATTCCTTATAAAAAAGTAATTTTGCACCGCTTTTAGAAAAGGCAGTAAACTAAGATTTTTAAGTCAATAATTTAATATTCAAACATATGAGTGAAAAAAAGAAATATGTGACCTGTGACGGTAATTATGCTGCCGCGCATATTGCATACATGTTTAGTGAAGTAGCTGCAATTTATCCCATAACACCTTCATCAACAATGGCCGAATACGTTGATGAATGGGCAGCTTACGGACGAAAAAATATATTTGGCGAAACAGTCCGCGTTGTTGAAATGCAAAGTGAAGGAGGTGCCGCAGGAACTTTACACGGTTCGATGCAGGCAGGTGCACTTACTACAACCTATACCGCTTCGCAAGGTTTGTTGCTTATGATTCCAAACATGTACAAGATTGCCGGTGAATTATTACCTGCAGTTTTTCATGTTTCGGCCCGCAGCCTTGCGGCACAGGCTCTTTCGATTTTTGGCGATCACAGCGATATTTACGCCACTCGTCAAACCGGGTTTGCTATGCTCGCAACCGGAAGTGTTCAGGAAATTATGGATATTGCCGGCATTGCCCACCTGGCAGCCATCCGCTCAAGAGTGCCTTTTATGCATTTCTTCGATGGTTTCCGTACTTCACATGAAATTCAGAAAGTGGAATATCTTGAAACAGCTGATCTTGCCAAACTGCTTGATTATGATGCATTAAAGGAATTCCGTGAACGTGCTCTCAATCCTGAGCATCCTGTTACCCGTGGTACAGCTCAGAATCCTGATATTTATTTCCAGAGTCGCGAAGCAGCTAACCTTTACTATGATGCGGTTCCTGATATCGTAGAAAATTACATGCAGCAAATCAGCAAAGCTGTTGGGCGCGAATATCATCCATTTACTTATTATGGCGCAAAAGATGCTGAAAATATCGTTGTCGCCATGGGTTCAATCACTGAAACCATTAAAGAGGTTATCGATTATCTGAATGCTCAAGGCGAAAAAATTGGTTTGATCAGCGTTCATTTATATCGTCCGTTCTCAGCAAAATATTTCTTCAACGTTCTTCCTGAATCAGTAAAACGCATATGCGTTCTTGATCGCACCAAGGAACCTGGTGCAACAGGCGATCCTTTGTACCTCGATATCCGCGATATTTTCTATGAAAGGACTAACAAACCGATTATCGTTGGCGGACGTTATGGTCTCAGCTCAAAGGATACTACTCCCGCTATGATGATTTCAGTGTTTAACAACCTGAAATTGAATGAACCTAAAAATCATTTTACCGTTGGTATCGTTGATGATGTTTCGTTCACTTCACTTCCGGTACTTCCTGAAATAGACTTTTCGGATAAAGGAACCTTCCAGGCTAAATTCTATGGTTTGGGT
Source organism: Lentimicrobiaceae bacterium (assembly GCA_041660125.1). Taxonomy (GTDB): domain Bacteria; phylum Bacteroidota; class Bacteroidia; order Bacteroidales; family UBA4417; genus UBA4417. Next base: position 27,764 of record JBAZWY010000034.1, on the reverse strand, counting down.
TCGGATGGAACTGTTGGCGCCAATAAAAACTCAATCAAAATTATCGGTGAAAACACCGACAAATATGCGCAGGCATATTTTGCATATGACTCGAAAAAATCGGGAGGTATAACTACTTCACACCTTCGTTTCGGCGATTCTCCTATTCGTTCGCCTTACCTGGTTAACAGTCCCGACTTTGTTGCTTGTCACGTTCCTGCTTATCTTACCAAATACGACATGTTAAAAGGTTTGAAAAAAGGCGGAACATTCCTTCTGAATAGTATCTGGGATGCTGACGAAAGTCGTAACCGCCTTCCGGATCACATGAAGAAATACATGGCTGAGAACGAAATCAGGTTCTACACCATCAACGCTACAAATATTGCTGAAGAAATTGGTCTTGGAAACCGAACCAACACAATTCTTCAGGCTGCATTTTTTAAGATCTCAGGTGTAATACCTTACGACCTGGCGCTTACAGCCATGAAGACCGCTGTTAAAAAGACTTTTGGCCGTAAAGGCGAAGAGATTGTTAGTATGAATATTGCTGCTATCGAAAGAGGTGCAGATGTTGTTGAAGTAAGCATTCCAAAAGAGTGGAAGAATCTTGAAGTAACTGCCACAAAGGATACACGCAATATTCCTGATTTTATTAAGAATATGGTTGAGCCTATCAACAGCATGAAAGGTGATGATTTACCTGTTAGCGCTTTCTTAGGTCGCGAAGACGGGACATTCCCAGCCGGAACCGCTGCTTACGAAAAACGTGGTATCGCTGTAAATGTTCCTGAGTGGATTTCGGATAATTGTATTCAGTGTAACCAATGTGCTTTTGTTTGTCCTCACGCTGTTATCCGTCCTTTCCTTCTGAACGAGGCCGAAATGAAAGGTTTACCTGAAGGCACTGCTACTCTGAAAGCAATTCCTAAAACTTTCGACGGACTTCAATTCCGTATCCAGATCAGCCCATTGGATTGTACCGGTTGCGGTAACTGTGCCGATGTTTGCCCAGCCAAAACAAAAGCTTTGGTTATGAAACCGCTGGATACACAGATGCACCAGGCTGAAGCCTGGGATTATGTTGCTGCCAACGTTACTTATAAAGACACGCTGGCTCCAAAAGAGCAAAACGTTAAAAACAGCCAGTTCGCACAGCCACTTTTCGAGTTCTCAGGAGCTTGTGCAGGTTGCGGTGAGACACCTTATATCAAACTTATAACTCAGCTCTTCGGCGATCGCATGATGGTAGCTAATGCAACAGGTTGTTCTTCCATCTATGGCGGATCGGCTCCATCAACTCCTTATACAACCAATGCTCAGGGTTGTGGTCCATCATGGGCAAACTCACTTTTTGAAGATAATGCCGAGTATGGATTTGGTATGGCAATGGGTGTTGATAAGCTTCGTACCCGCGTTGCTGAAAAAATGCAAGCAATTATTGACGGTGATTTTAGCGCTGAACTTAAAGAGGCTTGTAATCTTTGGCTAGCCGGTAAGGACAACGCTCAATTGTCGAAAGAAGCTACTGCACAGGTTATTCCATTGCTTGAAGCTTCAAAAACTAATGCTGCCAAGGAATTGCTTGCTCTGAAACAATATTTCATTAAGAAGTCGGTATGGATGTTTGGCGGAGATGGCTGGGCTTATGATATCGGATACGGTGGCCTCGACCACGTACTCGCTTCGGGTGAAGATGTAAATGTACTTGTTGTGGATACCGAAGTATATTCAAATACAGGTGGACAGGCTTCAAAATCAACTCCTATCGGAGCAGTTGCCAAATTTGCAACTTCAGGTAAGAGGGTTCGTAAAAAAGACCTTGGTATGATGGCCATGAGTTATGGTTATGTTTATGTAGCACAGGTAGCTATGGGTTCAAATCAGACCCAATACCTGAAAGCGCTTCGTGAAGCCGAAGCTTATCCGGGACCATCACTTATCATTGCATATTCAACCTGTATTAACCACGGTTTACATGCAGGCATGGGAAAAGCTCAGCAACAACAGGAAGACGCAGTTAAAGCAGGTTACTGGCATAACTATCGTTTTAATCCATTGCTCGAAGCAGAAGGGAAAAATCCTTTCCAACTCGACAGCAAAGAGCCTGACTTCACCTTATTCCAGGACTTCCTGAAATCAGAAATGCGTTATACTTCGCTCATGAAATCATTCCCTGAAGAAGCTGTTGAATTATTCGAGGCAGCACAGGAAAATGCAAAATGGCGTTATAATAATTATAAACGATTGGCAGCAATGGATTTTAGTAAATAAATCCAGTAATTTAATTGAATAATCAGAGCCGGGTTACTGAGAAGTGATCCGGCTTTTTATTTCCATGAGTGTTGAATGAGATTTTCTTAGGTTGGGTGTTGGAAATATGAAACTAGATGTACAACTTATGAATTTACACTTGAGATTTATCCTGAATATTGAAATATGAAAAATGTAAACCGAATGTCACAATTTATATCGATATCAGGATAACAATCCGAAGAGATAAATTCCGACAGATATTACAAAGATTTTTGCAACCAGGAATGAAAACTTTCTATATGCTGTTACTCTTCCTGATTACTAAAATAGCTTCTCAATCACTGGTTTATATCTTTCGTTTATTAACGACCTACGGAGTTTTAGCGTTGCAGTAAGTTCGCCTGAATCAACAGTCCATTCCTTGTCTAATAATTCAAAGGCTTTAATTTGTTCAGTTGCACCCAGTTGCTTGTTGTATTTATGTATCTCTTTAAGATATCTTCTCTGGATACGCTCAAGTGCAATCATTTCCTTATTAGTGGTATATGATATGCCTTTAATCTCGCACCAGGTACGCAAATGGATAAAATCGGGAACAATAATAGCTGCAGCATATTTCTGGTTTTCACCCACAACCATCAATACATCAATAAATTCCGACTCCTTCATTCTGTTTTCAACCATTTCAGGGCTTACATACTTGCCAAAGGAGGTTTTAAAGATTTCCTTTTTCCTGCCGGTAATTTTAAGCTGACCTTCCGGTTCAATCTGTCCGAGGTCGCCTGTGTGAAACCACCCATCAGTATCGATAGCTAGATCAGTGAGTGCAGGTTCTTTATAATATCCCTGCATCACCCCCGGACCTTTACAGAGTATTTCATGATCTTCAGCAATCTTTACTGTCACATTGTTTATTATTGGTCCAACAGTTCCGAATTTGACTCCGTCTTTTTCGAATGTGCTCACCGCGATCACCGGTGAAGTCTCTGTAAGGCCATATCCCTCCAGTACCGGAATTCCTGCCGCCCAAAAGATATGTGCAAGCCTGGGTTGCAAGGCTGCACCAGCGCTCACAATTACTTTCAGGTTACCCCCAAGTGCTTCCTGCCATTTGCTGAAGACCAGTTTGCGGGCAATATTCAATTTTAATGTGTAATAGGGTCCGCGGGCACCGTTTAATTCATAACGCATACCCACGTTTACGGCCCAGAAGAAAATAATTTTTTTAATACCGGTAAGTTTACGTCCTGAATTTATGATACGCTCGTAAACTTTCTCGAGCAAGCGGGGAACAGTACTAAAAATATCAGGTTTTATTTCACGCAGATTATCGGCAACAGTGGCTGGGCTTTCGGCATAATACACGGATATTCCGACGTATTGGTAAAGGTAAACCAGCACACGCTCATAAATATGACATAATGGCAAATAGCTGATAGCTCTTCCTTCTTCGCCAACCGGGGGGATATCCTTTACTGATAAGATATTGGAAATAATGTTAAAATGTGTAAGCATTACACCTTTCGGATTACCAGTGGTGCCGGATGTGTAAATAATCGTTGCCAGGTCATTTGGTTTAATTGCATCTTTAATTTCCTTGATCCGCACAGGTTCGGCATTTTCTTTGCCCAATAAAATAAGTTCATCGAGGTGTTTAACTCCATCCGTTTCTTTAAATGAATATACGCCAAGTAATCCTTTCAGATCAACAACCAGGTGTTCAATCTTGCGGTAAATTTCGCGTCCTGTAATAAAAATGACTTTAACTTCAGCATGTTCAAGGATATATTTGTAATCGCTTTCGCTAATGGTTGGATATATGGGAACGTGAATAGCTCCGACCTGCTGTATCCCCATATCAACCAGGTTCCATTCGGGGCGGCTCCCTGAAATGGTGGCTATGTTATCTCCCGGCTTAATGCCTAATTTCATTAATCCATAGCTGATATTATCAGCATTGGAAATATAGTCCGAAATTGAGTATTTGATCCATTTACCATTATCTTTACCTGCAAGTACGTCATCCTTGGGTTTAAAGGATTCGGCGTAGTGTGGCAGGATGTCAAATAAGCGAGTAACGTCTGGCATAAAGTAACTTTGAGTTAACGATGGTTTGTAAAGATAAATTAATATTTAATATGCAACATATCTGATTAAAAAGTTTTTATGAATTGCAGATGGTTTTGAGGAAAGGATAAATGAGTCCAATTACCCTGTAATATAGCTTGTTTACAGTATTTTATGGATGTACCCCGGGCTTGCCTGAGCTGTTGGCATGATGACCAAATCATTGATATTGACATGGGCAGGAAGACTAGTCACCCATATAACTGCGGCTGCGATATCTTCAGCCTGTAAGGGCGTAAATCCTTTATATACATTAGCCGCGGCATCAGCGTCACCTTTAAACCGGACCAAAGAAAACTCTGTTTCAACTGCTCCGGGCGCAATCTGCGAGACTTTAATCCCCTGGCTGAGCATATCAATCCGCATGGCACGGGTCAGTGCATCAACGGCAAATTTTGTAGCGCAATATACATTCCCTTTAGCATAAACTTCCTTGCCTGCAACAGATCCAATATTCACTATATGAGGATATTTGCTTTGAAGCATCAGTGGAAAAATATTTTTTGTAATATAAAGCAATCCTTTTACATTGGTATCGATCATAATGTCCCAATCATCCAGGTTGCCATCCTGTATTGAAGTGCTACCTGCAGCAAGTCCTGCGTTGTTTATCAGAATATCAATATTCCGCCAGTTAAGCGGGATGCTTTCAACAGCTGCTTTTACGGCATCCCGATCGCGGACATCAAAAAGCAAGGTCAGGACTTCGACGTTATATTTTTCGCGAAGAATTACGGCTTCATTATTTAGTCTTTCCGATCGCCGTCCTGTTAGTATTAAACGATGATGATCTTTGGCAAACGAGTGAGCACAAGCTTTACCAAATCCGCTCGTTGCCCCTGTGATAAAAATGGTTTTTTGCATATAATGTTACTTAATGATTTAAATTAGCTTTTTACTGTAATAGCTGAACTACTTTGCCAGGATCCGTAGTCCGACAATGCCACTTATGATGAGCAAGATACAAATGATCCGGAGAATATCCGTGGGTTCTTTAAAATAAATGATACCATAAATAACGGTTCCGATGGTTCCAATGCCAGTCCATACAGCATACGCAGTTCCCATCGGAATTTGTTTTAATGCCATTGAGAGGAAGTAAAATGATGCGGCCATGGCAATTACTGTGATAACTGCCGGCCATAGCCGCGTCCAGCCTTCAGTATATTTAATACCGACAGCCCAAACTACTTCGAATAATCCGGCAATAAAGAGGATGAACCAGGACAAGGGATGTTGGGTTTTTAATGTTGGATGTTGGATGTTGGATGTCGGATGTGAGATGTTGGATGTCGGATGTCGGATGTGAGATGTCGGAATCATGAAGTTACATTTTAACTATTCCATACATCGCACATTGCACATCGCACATCGCACATTATTTACTCCGCCAGCGAAAGTGCCAGTTTAGTCATATTAGTAAAATTGAGTTGCCTTTCCTCAGCACTTACATGTTCACCGGTAAGCAGGTGGTCACTCACGGTTAACAGCGATAGCGCCTCAATTCCCAGGCGTGAAGCAAGCATATATAATCCGGCTGATTCCATTTCTACAGCCAGAGTTCCGTGACGTCGCCAGAGTTCATAAGCATCACCTTCTTCAGGGAAATGATAAAAAAGATCGGATGACAGGATATTGCCAACTTCAACAGGCATGTTCATTTTTGCAGCATTTGCAACAGCAAGCTGAACCAATCTGAAACTCGCAGTCGGAGCAAAAGTCATACCCTGAAAATACCTACCTACTGCTGATGAATCGGTTGAAGCGCTGATTGCAATGACAACATCACGCAATTTGATTTCTTCAAGCAATCCGCCACAGGTTCCTATCCGTATAAGAGTTTTCACCTTGTAATCGTTTATAAGTTCCGTGGCATATATCATATGTGAGGGCAGGCCCATGCCTGTTCCCTGTACTGAAACCCGTTTCCCGTTGAAATATCCGGTATAGCCGAGCATTCCGCGGACGTTATTATAACAAACAGCTTCTGTGAGCAGGTTGTCAGCAATGTATTTTGCCCGTAAAGGGTCCCCGGGAAGTAGAACGAAATCTGCAATTTCGCCTTGTTTAGCTTCAATATGTATACTCATTATGTAAAAATATAGAGGCAAAGATAAAAACAAATCACTATGGTCTAGTAAATATTTGCATTCTACGTCGCGATTCATAACTTAGCCGGCTGATATTGCTTACTGTTACGTACAAATATATGTAAGGGAAAAACCAACTGAGACATTAGATTATTCCTCCCGGAGACAGCAGTTAACCGGAATTTAGTTTTATCATCTTTTGGCGATTAAACCTGGTCATTCAGAAGGCAGGCATTCAATTTCACAGAAAAGATTTGTTCAATCATTCTATCTTCTATACATTTAGGGCCTTCATATTTCAACAAATTTAATTCATTAATAAAAATCCATGAAACATCGTTTAACTGCTTGGATGATCACCCTTTTAATGGTTTTATCATCAGTTGCTTTCAGCCAGGTCCAGGAAAAAAAAGCTGATTCGGGTTATGTTTTCACTAATGTGAAACAATTACCTGCAACCTCCGTCAAGAACCAATACCGGTCCGGCACTTGCTGGAGCTATTCAGCCATTTCATTCCTCGAATCGGAACTCCTGCGTACCCGAAAGGATACTTTCGACCTTTCCGAAATGTATTGCGTAAGGGAATGCTATTCCGATAAAGCGGATATGTATGTCCGTTTCCATGGAAAGCATAATTTTGGTTCAGGAGGTGAGGCGCATGACGTTACATACGTGCTGAAAAATTATGGTATGGTTCCTGATGAAATTTATACAGGCAATTTACCAGGCGAAGACAAACCGGTTCATGGGGAAATGGATGCCGTACTGAATGCTGATGTGGATGCCGTGATCAAGAATCCCAATAGTAAACTCACGCCTGTTTGGCGCCAGGGTTTCGATGGATTGGCTGATGCATACCTGGGAAAAGTTCCCGAAAAATTTACCTATAAAGGGAAAGAGTATTCTCCGAAATCTTTTGCCGGTATGATGGGTCTGAACCCGGATGATTATATTGAATTAACTTCGTTCACTCATCATCCTTTTTACTCAAAATTCATTATTGAAATTGAAGATAACTGGCTGATGAAAGAGGATTATAATGTCCCGATAGAAGACCTGGTCCGGATTCTCGATAATTCTATTAATCAAGGATATACGGTTGTTTGGGGTGCAGATGTAAGTGAAAAAGGGTTTTCATGGAAAAATGGTGTTGCTGTAATACCTGATAGAAGTGCCCCGGAGGTCGCGGGACTCGAAAAAGCCAAATGGGAGAAAATGACGGATACAGAAAAGGATAAACTGCTTTTAAAGTTTAATAAGCCTATGCCCGAAAAGGTGATCACCCAGGAGATGCGACAAAAGGAATTCGATAATTACCAGACTACAGACGACCACGGCATGCATATTACAGGCATAGCCAAGGATCAGAACGGAACTAAATATTACCTGGTGAAGAATTCGTGGGGTATGGATGGCAGTCCCTATAAGGGATATTTTTATGCCTCGGAATCATATGTGAAGCTGAAAACAATGGATATAATGGTAAATAAAGCCGCTATACCGACCGATATCAGGAAAAAGTTAGGACTGTAAGGCATTGGTATTCTGCAATAGATTTAACTAAGGAAGGAATACCAATTCAATCACTGCCGGCACTTGTCTTTAATTCAGATGTGTGCCGGCATTATTTTACATCATAATAAACTGATTTATTACATCATAAACTTTCAAATACCAACAACGAACTCCACGAAAAACAATGCTTGCCAACCATGTAGAATAGATTATTTTGAATAGCTTATTGATTTCAATCTGAACACTGGAAAAATACTCTGATGTTGAAACACTTTATTCCGATGTTCCTTTCAACCATTCCCTTGCATTCACAAACGCTTCAATCCATGGTGTGAGCTGGTCGGAATTACGAGCATCCGGATACAAAGGCCATTGCCAAGGTAAAAGAGAACGTTCCAGATGCGGCATCATTACCAAATGGCGGCCATCATCGCTCGAAATGCAGGCTGCATCGTACATCGATCCGTTTGGATTTCCGGGATAACCGCAGTAGGAATATTTGGCAGCGATATTATATTTTTCTTCAGCATATGGAAAGCTGAATTGTCCTTCGCCATGAGCTACCCAAATGCCCAGTTTACTTCCTGAGAGTGACTTCAGCATTACAGATTCATTCTCAAGAATATCAACCGTAAGGAAACTGGATTCGAACTTTCCAGATGCATTATGCAGCATTTTTGTTTTCTCCTGATGATCAGGATTTACAAGCCCCAGCTCAATCATCACCTGGCAGCCGTTACAAACACCCAGGCTCAGCGTATCTTTACGTGTATAAAATTTTTCTAAGGCAATGCGGGCATTGTCATTGTACTTAAAAGCTCCGGCCCATCCTTTAGCGGAACCCAGCACATCCGAATTAGAGAAACCACCTACAAAAACGATCATCCGGATATCTTCGAGGGTCTCGCGTCCGCTCATCAGGTCCGTCATATGAACATCTTTTACATCCAGACCGGCCAGGTGCATGCTCCAGGCCATTTCGCGGTCGCCGTTTACGCCTTTTTCGCGTATAATGGCAGTTTTTATTCCTGAACGATTTTTACGGTTGGGATTAATTCCAAACTGGCTGTATTTTCCTGTAAATGTTTCAGGAAATAAAAACTTTCTTCCCTGTACCGCGTAATTATCAAACCGTTCTTTTGCTTTCAGTTCACCGCTTTGTTTACAATCAAGCAGGTACGATGTGCGGAACCATTTATTACGGAAACCAGGAATATCGAAGGAATAATTATTTTTTTGATGTGAAATATTCAGCGTTTTTCCTGCGACGGGTTTGCCGATAAAGCTATAATTAATTCCTTTTTCATGAAGGAAGATACTCACGAAATCAAGATCGTTAACCTGGATCACCACCCCGGGTTTTTCACTGAAAAGTAATCTGATAATATCAATCTCGCCCAACTCGTCAAGATTCAGATTCATTCCTGTCGAATTATGACTGAAAGTCATTTCCAGTAAGGTTGTAATCAATCCTCCTGCCGATACATCATGTCCGGCAAGGATCATATCTTTATGAATAAGTTCCTGAACAGATTCAAAGCATAAGCGGAAATATGCGGTATCCCTTATTTCCGGAGTACTGCCACCGATTTTATTCAAAGCCTGTGCAAATGAGCTTCCGCCAAGGTTGAAACCGCTTTTTGAGAAATCGATATATACCAGCGATGAAGTAAACCTTTCTTTTAAAACCGGGCTTATAACTTTCCTGATATCAGTTACTTCGCCAACTGTTGAGATTATCACTGTACCGGGAGCCATTACGGTGTCGCCACCTGGATATTTCTGTGTCATCGAAAGGGAATCTTTCCCGGTTGGAATATTGATATCCAGTTCAATGGCAAAATCACTAACCGCTTTCACGGCTTTGTATAACCGGGCATCTTCGCCTTCGTTTCTGCTGGGCCACATCCAGTTGGCGCTGAGCGAAACGCCACTGAGACCCTGCTCAATGGGAGCCCAAACCAGGTTGGTCAACGCTTCGGCAACTGAAAGTACAGAGCCTGCTTCCGGGTCAATTAATCCCGCAACCGGCGAATGACCGATTGAAGTTGCAATACCTTTCACACCTTGAAAATCGAGTGCAACAACGCCGAGGTTATTCAGCGGAAGTTGCAGCGGACCAGCTGTTTGCTGATGTGCAATGCGGCCGGTAACCGAACGGTCAACTTTGTTGGTAAGCCAGTCTTTGCAAGCTACTGCTTCGAGTTGCAAAACCTGCTCAATATAATGAGTTAATTGCAACTGATCGTATTCCGGTTGTTGAAAAACGAATGCAACAGTTTCGTCCTGCATAACAGTACGTGGCGGTTTTCCGAAAAAGTATTTTAACGGAAGATCAATAGGTGCTTCGCCTGTAAGCGGGTTTTTAAATGAGAAATTCATATCCCCGGTAATGTCACCGGCAACATAAAACGGGGCACGTTCGCGCTCGGCTACCCTTTGCATTTTGGCAGCATCATCAGCATGCAACACCAGCCCCATGCGTTCCTGTGATTCGTTGCCAATAATTTCTTTACCTGATAAAGTCGGATCGCCAACCGGAAGTTTAGTGATGTCAATTGCGCCACCTTGCTCTTCTACCAATTCGGATAATGAATTCAAATGTCCACCGGCACCATGATCATGAACCGAAATAATCGGGTTATCAGCCATTTCCGCCATTGCCCGAATAGCATTGTAAACGCGTTTCTGCATTTCGGGATTGGAGCGCTGCACGGCATTTATCTCAATACTACTGTGATACTCGCCGGTAGCAACAGATGAAACAGCTCCTCCACCCATCCCGATGCGGTAATTATCACCACCCATCACTATTACTTTATCGCCGGGCTGCGGATGGCCTTTTAAGCTGTCAATCCTATTTCCATAGCCAATGCCTCCGGCCTGCATAATTACTTTATCATATCCGTATCTTTTATCATTTTCGGAATGCTCGAAAGTGAGAACTGAACCACAAATCAAAGGTTGCCCAAATTTATTACCAAAATCACTCGCGCCGTTCGATGCTTTGATGAGGATTTCCTCAGGTGTTTGATACAACCAGGGACGGGGTTCATTTTCGGCTTCCCATTCGCGGCCTTCGCCGGTGCGCGGATAAGAAGTCATATAAACTGCCGTTCCTGCAATTGGCATGGAGCCTTTTCCTCCAGCCATACGGTCGCGTATTTCGCCACCGGAACCGGTTGCGGCGCCATTAAATGGTTCAACAGTAGTCGGGAAATTATGTGTTTCCGCTTTAAGCGAAATAACAGTTTCTATATCGCGGGTTTCAAAATAATCGGGTTTATCCTGGGTGGCAGGTGCAAACTGTTCAGCTACAGGACCTTCAACAAAGGCAACATTATCAGTGTATGCTGATACAATCCGTCCGGGATGTTCTTTTGAGGTTTTCTTTATTAACTGGAAAAGACTTTCGGTTTGTTCAACGCCATCAATAACAAAAGTACCGTTGAAAATTTTATGCCTGCAATGTTCGGAGTTTACTTGCGAAAACCCAAACACTTCGCTATCGGTGAGCTTGCGGCCAAGTTTCAGGCTAACTTCGTCCAGATATTCGATTTCATCGCTGCTCAGTGCAAGTCCTTCTCTTTTATTGTACTCAGCAATATTTTCAATTTCAATAATGGGTTCAGGTTGTTTCAGAATAGTGAACATATCCTGGTCGAGGCCGGTATATAAACGCTGCAACATATGATCGTATATCGCGATTTCATTGGAAACTTCTGCAAATTCCTCAATCCGAAGAATGTCTTCAATGCCCATATTCTGAGAAATTTCAACGGCGTTTGTGCTCCATGGAGTGATCATTTCGCGGCGCGGGCCAACAAAAAACCCGGCCATTTTGCTTTCGCTCACCTGCCGGGCCCCACCAAAAAGCCATTCCAGCTTTGGGATATCGTTCCTTGTTATTTCTGATTGATGATGTACCGTGTACACCGTTTTGTCCTTACGAAAGAAGTGAATCATGCCGAATATGTTTTTCAGGTGCAAAGATATGAAATCCAAAAGAGACAAAAACAAACTACTTTTTACGGATTATTAACCATATTGTTGTATGTGATCAAAATGAAAAAAAGTTCTCCTGGACTTTAGCTCCAATTAGTTTAATTCAGATGGGCTAATCCTAAATTATTATAATAATTACCGATTATACTCCAAAATTGTTATGATTTCTGTTCCATTCCTGCATAACCAGCTAATATATATATTGTATTTTAAACTTCTTCTCTTATCATTATCCTGTTAAAATGGCTAGTTAAATTGAAATTCTCAACTCGGGAAATCAATAAACTCCACATTATTAACCACTTCATGTTATTTGGTCGCTTTAAAAGAGTACCTTTGCCGCCTTAATCTTAAACCTTTTAATGAATACATTTGACCAATTGGGCCTTCAGGAAAACATCCTGAAAGCAATCAAAGAACTGGGGTTCGAAAACCCTATGCCCGTGCAGGAGGCCGTTATCCCGCGAATAATTGAAAACAACACTGACATTGTTGCCCTGGCACAAACCGGAACAGGAAAAACCGCAGCTTTTGGATTACCGCTGCTTCAGCTTATCGATCCTGACAACAAAAAAACACAGGCACTCATTCTGAGCCCTACACGCGAATTGTGTATGCAGATAGCAAGCGACCTGAATTCTTACTCAAAATATATGCCTAATATTAAAGTTACTGCCGTTTACGGTGGTGCAAGTATTGAGGCACAAGCAAAACAGCTGAGAGCCGGCACGCAGATTATCGCCGCCACCCCGGGCCGTATGCTCGACATGATCATGCGTAAATACGCTGATTTGTCGGAAGTACGTTTCCTTGTTCTCGATGAAGCAGACGAAATGCTGGATATGGGTTTTGAGGAAGATGTTCAATCAATTATTGAAAGTACTCCCAAAGACCGTCACACATTCCTTTTCTCGGCTACCATGCCGACGGATGTCGAAAAAATTGCCCGGCGGTATATGAAGAACCCTGAAACATTAAGTATGGGTCAACGTAATATTGGTGCAACTAACGTGAAGCACATGTATTACCTTACTCATGCCAGGGACCGTTACACGGTTTTGAAGCGTGTTGCCGATTTTCATCCTGAGATGTATGCCATCATTTTTTGCCGAACACGCCAGGAAACACAGGAAATTGCAGATTCGCTTATTCGCGATGGTTACGATGCTGATGCACTGCACGGCGATTTATCGCAATCGCAGCGTGATCATGTTATGAAAAAATTCCGCGAAAAACACCTGAACATGCTTGTAGCTACTGATGTCGCGGCACGTGGAATTGATGTGAGCGACCTTACTCATGTGATTAATTACCAACTGCCTGATGATACCGATAACTACATTCACCGCTCTGGTCGTACAGGCCGTGCTGGGAAGGACGGAGTCAGTATTTCCATCATCAATATGAAGGAAAAAGGTCGTATCAAAATGCTTGAAAGGCAGATCGGTAAGGCTTTCAGCGCAGGTAAAATACCTTTGGGACGCCAGGTTTGTGAAAAACAGCTTTATCACCTGATCGACCGTATGGAAAATGTAACTGTAATTGAAGACGAAATCAATGATTTCCTTCCTGTCATTTACAAGAAACTAGAAGGGATGAGCAAAGAAGAAATTATCAAACGCTTTGTTTCCATTGAATTCAATAGTTTCCTCGAATATTACCGTGATGCAAAAGATCTGAATGTTGACGAATCGCGTGAGCGTGGTGAACGCTCTGATAGTGGTTCATTCACCAGGCTTTTCATGAGTATTGGCCGCAAAGATGGATTGACAGTTCCAAAGCTTCTTGGTATGGTTAACGAATTTACCCAGAGCCGTGATTTAAAAGTCGGAAGGATTGAGTTGGGCGACACTTTTACCTTTATAGAAGTAGATACCAAGTATTTGCCTTTGTTTATGGCGTCTTTTAAAGATAAAACTATGAACGAAAGACCAATTAAAGTGGATGTTGCAGAAGATCAGACTTCGTCGGAACGGCCAGGTCGTTCTTCGTATGGAGGAGGAAGAGGCGGAGATCGTGGCGGAGATCGTGGCGGAAATCGTGGCGGAGATTTTGGCGGTTATGGTAGTGGACGTAGCAAGCGTGGTGATCGTGGCGGTTATAGCGGTGGTGATCGTGGCGGCTCAGGCGGCGGCGGATACAAAAAAAGCTATGGCGGATCAAGCGACAAGCCAGCTTACAAAGGTGGCGGAGATCGCCGAAGCGATTCAAGCCGTTCGGCAACCCGTCCTGATTCGGACAGAGGTGGCAGCAGGCCTTCAGGCGGAGAACCGTGGTATAAGGAACAAGCCGGAAAACCAGGTAAGAAGAAGAAGAGGTTTTAGTGGACAGAGGTGACCAGGAGGGCGGGAGATGGAGAGAAGGAGAGAAGGGGAGACAAAGCGAATTGAAAACTACAAACTTTAATACATAAAAAAAACGCCTCGATTCCGGGGCGTTTTTTTTTATAAACCTCATCCCCTTACCCTTCTCCTAGAAGAGAAGGGCGATCAAATGTGCTAAATTATAAGATCACAGTTTTGTACACAATTCGTAAAAGGTAGTCCGATATCTAGTAAATGCAATGATGAAGAATAAAAAAAACGCCTCGATTCCGGGGCGTTTTTTTTTAAACTTCTCACCTAATAAAATAAAAGGAATAATCCAGCTTAAGATACTATTTACTATTTTCTTTTACCTATTAACTACTCCCTGGCTCCCAGCCAGCGTTCTGCTTCGATGGCAGCCATGCAGCCGGTACCGGCTGCAGTTACAGCCTGGCGATACACATGATCCTGCACATCTCCGGCGGCAAAAACACCTGGAATATTGGTGCGTGTGCTTCCGGGAATGGTTTTAACATACCCTTGTTCATCCAGGTCAATTTGTCCTTTAAAGATTTCGGTATTTGGAGAATGACCAATAGCAACAAAGAATCCCTGTATTTCAATGTTTTTGATTTCGCCGGTTTTTGTATTTTTTAAACGGGCGCCGGTAACAACTTTGTTGTCTCCTGTTATTTCTTCAGGAAGTGAATTCCAGAGGATTTCGATATTAGGCGTATTCATAACCCTGTGCTGCATGGCTTTAGAAGCTCGCAGTTCATCACGGCGGACTATCATGTAAACCTTTTTGCAAAGTTTTGCCAGGTATGCTGCTTCTTCGCAGGCGGTATCACCACCACCAACTACAGCTACATCCATACCCCGGAAGAAAAATCCGTCGCAGGTAGCACATGCTGAAACTCCATGCCCGTTGTATCTTTTTTCGGATTCAAGACCCATCCAGCGTGCAGTTGCACCGGTTGAAATAATAACAGTTTCTGCTTCAATTACTTTTCCGTTATCGGCAACAGCTTTGAAGGGATATTGCTGAAAATCAACTTTATCAATAATCCCAAAGCGTACATCGGTACCAAAGCGTTCGGCCTGGTGCTGAAGATCTTCCATCATGACAGGACCGGTTATACCTTTGGGATAGCCTGGGAAATTATCAACTTCGGTAGTGGTGGTAAGTTGTCCGCCCATTTGCAAACCGGTGTAAACAACTGGTTTCAGGTCGGCACGTGCTGCATAAATAGCAGCGGTATATCCGGCAGGACCGGAGCCTATAATCAGGCATTCAACTTTTTCGGATTCAGGGGATGTCATGATATGATTTTTGTTTTAATACGGGTGCAAAAGTAATGTTTTCAAATGGAATGACATAAATTGTACCACTCTCAAAAACTATAACTTACTCAATAAAAAAGATGACATGGATATGACAGATTGGCGGATAAGGCTGCGGGATCAGGACTTATTATAAATGAAAAAAGGTGTAACAAAGCACCTATTAATATAGGAGTGGTCAGACCCGAACTGACGACCACTTGCACCAGACATAAAAGATTGTTTCCAGGACTGGGAATGCATCAGGAATGGAACTTTGGCTAGTGATCAGTTCCAGATTTGTTTAACAGGTTCTCGACCGGCTTCCTGAGTGATCAACTGTAGCCACGAATAAAAGATTATTTCATGGACGACTGGATGCATCAGGAATGAAGCTTTGGCCAGGTGATCAGTTCCTGATTGTTTTAACTGGATACTGAAACTATGAAGTGGCAATGTTATAGTAGAAACTGAATTTCTGATAATTCACGTCCTATCTGTTGTACTCCCTTCAGGATACGTTTTCGTTGAATGCTTGAAGGTTTTTTACTTCCACTGATATATTGAGCCAATAAACTTTGGTTCATACCAATACGGGCTGAAAGTGCTTTGGCATTGATAACTTTATAGAAGTCAAAAAAGCTTTGCAGATCCAATGTTAATTTTATTTCATCTATTGAATAGATAAAATGAAGATCTTCAAAAGCAAGGTTAACAGCATCCAGGATATTAGCTTTAAGTTCATTAAATGTATCACCTTCAGTAAATATATGCCTGTCTCCATTGGTAGCAGTGGCACTGTACCCTGTATCTTCTTTAATGACAGTCATTGTTATTTGTGGTTTTTTCATCTCTTTGCAGTTTTAATTTCAGCTTGCTTTAGAAGAGCTGTAAGCAATCCTTTTTTTACTTCTTTAGAATTATGATTAGGTACAATCAGCTGGCCGGGCTTATCATTATGTTTCATAATTACATGACTACCTGTTTGCCTGATAATAAACCAACCGTGTTTAGTTAGTATTCTGAATAGCTCACTGTATTTCATACCTGCAAAAGTAATATATTTATTACCTGATTTTTGATTTATTTTTAAAAACCTTAAAAACAGAACAAATTACTTCATTCTGGACCGGGAATGCATCAGATACTGGTGTTATGGCAAGTGAAGTTTAAACAGGTTGTTTTAACTGGATTCTGGATGTTCAGCTGCAGCCAGGAACAAAAGATTGTTTTCAGATTATGTATACTTTTATGTATACCTGAACAAAAAAGGCTTTCAGATAAAACCTGAAAGCCTTTATTTTGTTGGTCGGAGTGGTCAGACTCGAACTGACGACCACTTGCACCCCATGCAAGTACGCTAGCCAACTGCGCCACACCCCGAATATTATTTTTAAAGAACTATTTTTTTGTCTTGACGGCCATGGCGCCTTCAGCGCCATACGCTAGCCAACTGCGCCACACCCCGATCAATGCGGCTGCAAAAGTAAGTATTTTCCAGTTCAATAGTTAAACAAAAGAAAATTAATTCTAATAAGAACAATTGAAAATCCCTCTTATGCTTATTATTCGATAACATACGGTAACGAAATATAAAATGTAGATCCTTTTCCCGGTTCGCTTTCAGCCCAAAGCCTTCCATTGAGGAATGACGCAAATTTCTGAGCTACCGTAAGCCCTAGTCCCAGGCCTCCATATTGCCTTGTTGGTGTTTCATCTACTTGCCGGAATTGCGAAAACATAATTTCAAGCTTATCATTGGAGAAACCAATGCCTTCATCTTTTACATAGAAATCAATGATATTGTTTCCGCTGAACGTGTAACCAATTTCAATAAACCCTTCTTCTGAATATTTCAAAGCATTATAAACCAGGTGGTTCAATGCTCTTTTAAGTTTATATCCATCGGTTCGAATGCTAAAACTATTGTCTTTATTCGCTTTTTTCACTTTTACTACAATATCCTCCTTGCCAACATTTGCTTTTTCCAGGTTAACCCAGGTCTGAAGTGAATTCAGCAATTCATTTACATTTACAGATTCAATATCCACACCTGTAACACCAGATTCGAATTGGGAGATATCAAAAATATCATTAATGATTTCGAGCAACGAATCAACATTCCGGTTAATGATATTGGCATACGTAACTTTATCGTCTTCAGGCATCGAAGGGTTTGATATTAAACCTGCAAAACCCATAATGGCATGTAAAGGTGTGCGCAGTTCGTGCGACATATTGCAAAGGAAAGCCGATTTAAGCCTGTCGGATTCACCGGCTTTTAGCCTGATGAGCTGTAGTTCTTCTTTTACCCTTTCAATTTCATCAACCAGTTGTTCATTCTCCTCATTACAAGAATTTATGGTTTTTCGGAGTTCTGATAGTTTCCGCGAAGAGCGCGACAAAATAATGTAAATCGCAACAGATAATCCGATAATAATAATAAAAGCTAAATCGATGGCTACATTCATTTTATAAGGTAATTTAATCAGGGTAAAGGTCGGAATAAATCCTTTAACATCAAACACTTTCATTAGGATAGGCTTACGAAAAACTGTTTTGTGAAAATCAGGGAGTTATACGGTGAATGCCGGCAGGATAATCTTGCAGGATAATTTCGATCAGTTTGTCGTAGTCGTTTTGATGTGCAACAAAATCAAGTTTATTTGTATCGATGAGTAGAACTCTTAATCCTTGTTGCTGCTTGATATAATCGAGATATCCTTCCTGGATCCGCTGCAGGTAATCATCCTCAATTTTTTGCTCATACACACGGCCCCGCAAACGAATATTCGATTGAAGCCTGCTGATATCAAGATAGAGATAAACCAGTAAATCGGGCTTGGGCAATGCATTTTCGATAATTGAAAAAAGGCGTGTATAGAGGGCGAACTCCTCGCTGTTCAGCGTTTTTCTTGCAAAAATCAATGATTTGAGTATAAAATAATCGGCGATGGTTACCGGGTGAAACATGTCGTGGACTGCAATCTGGGTTTTCAGTTGTTGAAACCTGTCAGCCAGAAAGGATAACTCAAGCGGAAACGCATATCGGGATGGATCTTCATAAAACTTCGGGAGAAAAGAGTTATCCTCAAACTGTTCGAGTATAAGCCGGGTATTAAATTGCTGCGACATCCGGGTAGCAAGGGTTGTTTTTCCAGCTCCGATATTTCCTTCAATGGCAATATAATTGTATGGGATATTCATAAATATGTATGTTCACTCAGGTTTGTTGGTTTAATAATTTAGCAAACTCATCTTTCTCAATAACGTTGAAAACCCGACTATTATCCTTTACTTGTTGAAGTATTTCAGTAACGGTTAAATGTAAGGCCGGATGAATTAATTCTGCTGCAATTGTTGAAAGTGGTTCAAGTATAAATTTACGCTTATGTAACAATGGATGAGGAATAACCAGGTTATCTTCATGTATCTGCATTTCATCGTAAAACAAAATATCGATATCAATACTCCTGCTGCTGTATTCTTTCCCGATTCTTTTTCTGCCTAATGTATTCTCTATTTCTAGTATTTTGGTTAGGACCGTTTGAGGGGAGAACTCCGTTTTAACCAGGAGAATCTGGTTATAAAAAGTAGTTTCTGCTTTAAAGCCCCATGGCTCTGATTCAACAACAGGTGAATAGTTGAGCACCTTACCGATCTTGTTACCAATCAGTTTGGTCGCCATAACCAACGAATTTAATCTTTCGCCCTGGTTGCTGCCCAATGAAAAATAAACCTTTGCCATTTTAATTCTCTCCGGCCCAAAGGTACAATTTGAGTTTATATGCAATAGCAGGTTCAATCCAGAAGTTTTAAACAGTTTGTATTTTTAGTTAATGGATATTGGTTAATAGAAAATCTACAGGGTTGATGACTATGAATGACATTTAAAACCAACTGTTAACTTTCCTATCTTTGCCCAATATAGCTGCCAAACAAGTATGGATTATCATTTAATCAGAGTTAACGACATGCGCACCCAAAATCTCTTTCACGAGGTGATGCGCACTATTTATAGAAATGACAAGAATTTTGTGTGTCCGCCCGATAATATGATCGAAGGAATCTTCACCCCAGGGAAAAACGTTTTTTTTAATCATGGGGAAGCAAACCGCTGGATACTGGTAGATGAAAATAATAACCTGGTTGGAAGGGTTGCTGCATTTATTAACCAAAAAAAGGCGTTTACTTTCCAGGTTCCAACCGGAGGGATGGGTTTTTTTGAATGTATCAACGATTACAAAGCTGCTGAAATACTGTTTGATATCTGCCATACATGGTTAACGGAGCGTGGTATGGAAGCCATGGATGGACCAATAAACTTTGGCGAAAACGACAATTTCTGGGGGCTGCTGGTGGAGGGTTTTATCCCGCAATCTTTTGGAATGAATTATAACCCGCCTTATTATAAGGAGTTCTTCGAAAAATATGGCTTTGCGCTATATTTCGAACAAGTTACCAATTTAATCGACTTAACAAAACCCTTCCCTGAACGGTTCTGGAAAATTGCCGATTGGGTGAGGCAGAAACCTGAATATAACTTCAGGCATTTTTCGTACAACGAATCCGAAAAGTTTATTGCCGATTTTATCGAAATCTATAATGATGCCTGGCAGTTTCACGAAAATTTTACTCCTGCCGAACCCGAAGCTGTACGTTCAATGCTGGTTGATTTAAAATCATTAATGGTACCCGAATTTATCTGGTTTGCCTATCATGGAGACGAACCTATAGCTTTCGAGCTTATGCTTCCTGATATAAACCAGATGTTACGGTATTTTAATGGTAAGCTCAATTTATGGGGGAAACTGAAAGTCGGACTCATCGGTAAAAAACGAATTTTTACGCGTACTCGCATTGTAATAATGGGTGTTAAGCCGCACTTCCAGAAATCAGGGATCGAATCCGCAATCTTCTGGCACATGAATACGGTTATGAAAAAGAATCCACAATATACAGAAGTGGAACTCTCGTGGGTGGGCGATTTTAATCCTAAAATGCGGATGCTTCATGAAGCCGTGGGTGGTAAATTTTCGAAAAGGCATATCACGTATCGGAAATATTTTAACGAAATATCCGAAGCCGGAAGATCTACAATTATTCCGGTAAATACACGTGAGAAAATTGTTAGCCAGGAGTGATAAAAGTAACAAGGGCTAAAAACCAAAATTCCAAATTCCAAGAACCAAGTTCCACGAATTAAGGCTCAAAGGGGTAATATATCCCGGATCACAAGCCTTGACAAGAAAGGCCTTGGAATTTGCGACTTGAAATTTGAATCTTGACACTTTAATTCTGAAAATCAATTTCAATTCAAAGATTAAGTACTTTGCGTATATCGCTTTTTATATCTTTGTACACTTTAAACTTAGAAATGCTTCTGCACGAAATAAAATACCTGGTACTGAAAGATATTAAGCTTGAATTCAAACAGCGATACGCCATTAATGGTATATTGTTGTATGTAGTTTCGACGATATTTGTCAGTTACCTTTCGTTTGCAAGGATTATCGACCCGGCAACCTGGAACAGCCTTTTCTGGATCATTATGCTCTTTGCTGCCGTTAACGCAGTTTCAAAAAGTTTCGTTCAGGAAAACCCGTCCAGGCAATTGTATTATTACACAGTAGCCAGCCCACAGGCAATCATTCTTTCGAAAATGATTTATAATTTTATGTTGATGGGAGTACTCTCTTTACTGTGCCTGCTCGTATTTACAGGATTAATGGGAGAGTTTGTAGTTAATTACCCGTTGTTTATCAGTGCTTTGTTATTGGGGAGTTTTGGTTTTGCAGCTGCTCTTACAATGATTGCGGCCATTGCTTCGCGCACCAATAATAATTTTGCTCTTATGGCAATACTCAGTTTTCCTGTTGTTATGCCTTTGCTTCTTATCCTGATGAAAGTTTCAGCTGCCGCTTTAAGCGTTGGGACGGTTGCAGGTCATATGAAATACCTGGCTGCCTTATTTATGCTTAATGCTATTGTAATAGCAATGTCGTATGTATTGTTTCCATACCTGTGGCGTGATTAATAAAGATGAACGGGGTTAAATTAAAATTTCATTCAACTTTATACGACTTAAAACGTTTGTAAAATATAGAATTGATTAACAAGGAAAAGCTATAAATGAACAATTTCTTTAAAAATAACTGGTGGAAATTACTCGGCGTTTTGTTGATACTATACAGTATTATCGCCGGTTTCCTGATACATATTCCTGAGCTTCCAATTATAAGGGAATCTATTCGAAACTTGTTTTTCCATGTAGTAATGTGGTTCTCCATGATGGTAATGTTTGGCACATCGCTGGTACGCAGCCTGCGTTACCTTTCAACTTTCGATATAAAGCATGATGTTTACGCGATTCAATCAGTAAATGTTGGTTTGTTTTTTGGCATACTGGGAATTACCACGGGAATGGAATGGGCCAATTTCACCTGGGGCACTCCCTGGACAAACGACCCCCAGCTAAACGGTGCGGCAATAACCATCCTTGCTTATTTTGCATACCTGGTGCTCAGACGGTCGATTGACGAAGAAAACAAGCGCGCGCGAATAGCGGCTGTTTATAATGTGTTTGCCTTCGTTATGCTGATCGTTTTTATCGGGATATTGCCCCGCTTAGCTCAGGGTTCTTTGCATCCGGGGAAAGGCGGAAGCCCGATGACTGTAACAAATCTTGATTTTACCATGCGCCTGGTATTCTATCCAGCCATTGCCGGATGGATCATCATCGGATACTGGCTTACCGGAATCAGGGTGAAAATGGCCAACATCAGGCAGTACCTCGATAACCCGGAATAAATCATTTCAGCACATTTTAAGCATCATTTCAAAACAATAATAGCAGTTGCTTGTTTAAATAAATACCAATAATAAAATGGAAGAGACTAAAATATTTGTAGTGATCACAGTTCTTTCAACCGTTCTGATCGGACTGGCCGTATATCTTTTCTGGCTCGACAGGCGTGTTACGAAAATGGAAAAGGAAATTAACGAAAATAAAAGGTAAGCATGAAATAGCCATGATTGGAAATAATCACCAACCCTTGCCTGCTGCAAGCAGGGAAGATGATATTAAGATCAATCTGGCGTATTCCATCTGACCTTTAAGAAACAAATTAATAACAGATGAAAAAGACCCATATATTCATTCTTGTATTTGTAGTTATAGCTATTGGCGTGATTCTCAGTTTGTTTGCAAATACAAGTACCTATACTGATTTTTCTGCTGCCGTTGAAAATCCCGGGAAAGAATTTCATATAATCGGGAAATTGGTAAAAGATAAACCAATTGTTTACGATACTAAATTGGATGCCAATAAATTCACATTTTACATGACCGATCAAAAAAATGTCGAACGTCTTGTTACCTATAATGGTGCAAAACCACAGGATTTCGAAAAATCAGAACAGGTAGTGGTCATCGGTAAAATTGTGAATGATGATTTTCTGGCAAGCAGCCTGTTGCTAAAATGTCCATCAAAATATAATGACGAAAAGAAGCCGGATTCATTTAGTGATAAGAAATTCGGAGAAGCTGAAGCTGAAGGGAAATAAAAAAGAGAAGGCCTGAAAAACCTTCTCTTTTTTCTTATCAGAGAAATTCGTTATTCGAAATTGATTTACTTTATGATTTTACGCAAATCATTATTGGGGATATCCTGTTTTCCGGATAGTATTTTTTTGTTGTTTAATCAGAAATAGCTAAATTTCTGCCTTAAAACCAGAACCCAAATGTCGTACCCTAACTTGCAGGCATTTATCCAATCACTTGAACGCGAGGGTGAGTTGATCCGAATAAAGGATTATGTTTCACCTCATCTTCAGATCACTGAAATTGCTGATCGGATGAGTAAAAATAATGGCAAAGCCTTACTTTTCGAAAACAATGGCACAAAGTTTCCCTTACTGATTAACTCGATGGGGAGCGAAAGGCGGATATGCCTGGCGCTTGGCGTTCGGACACTTGATGATACAGCAAAACAGATAGAGGAACTGATGGCCGGATTAATGACGCCACGCGATTCTTTTTTAAGCAAACTGGCTCTGTTGCCAACGCTGGCTGAAGTTGCAAAATTTATGCCTGGCCACCGGAAGGGGAAAGGCGCCTGCCAGGAAGTTGTGATGGAAACCCCCGATCTGAGCCAATTGCCGGTCCTGACCTGCTGGCCCTTCGATGGAGGCCCTTTTATTACGCTGCCGGTTGTCCACACTCACCATCCCGAAACCGGGGTACGCAATGTCGGAATGTACCGTATGCAAGTGTTTGGTTCCGACAAAACAGGCATGCACTGGCATCTCCATAAGAACTCGGCGGCTCATTATCGCGAATACAAACGTTTGGGTTTGAAAATGCCTGTCGCGGTTGCCCTGGGTGGCGATCCGGTTTATACATATTGTGCCACGGCTCCAATGCCCGAGAATATTGATGAGTATATGCTCGCGGGATTTTTACGTAAAAAGAAAGTTGAACTGGTAAAATGCCTTACTTCGGATATTGAAGTGCCGGCTGATGCTGACTTTATCATTGAAGGATATGTTGATCCGGCTGAAGATCTTATTCTTGAAGGCCCGTTTGGCGACCACACGGGGTTTTATTCACTGGCGGATGACTATCCGGTTTTTCACGTTACATGTATCACGCATAGGAAAGATGCTGTTTATCCAACTACCGTCGTGGGCATCCCGCCCCAGGAGGACAAGTGGCTGGGCAAAGCTACCGAACGGATATTTCTGCCACTTATTAAGTTAAGCATGTTACCCGAGATCGTGGATATGGTTATGCCTGATGAAGGGGTGTTTCATAATATTGTACTGGTAAAAATCAGGAAAACATATCCCGGCCAGGCTCAAAAGGTTATGAACTCATTGTGGGGAGCAGGACAGATGATGTTTAACAAAATTTTGATTGTTACGGATGCCGATATTGATCTTAATAACAGCAAAGCTGTGGCGCGGCTTGTATGTGACCAGGTTCACCCGTTTGATAATATCATATTTAACCGGGGTCCGGTTGATGTGCTCGATCATTCGAGCAGCCGGTTTGCACTGGGAAGTAAATTGGGTATTGATGCAACCCTGAAATTGACAGGTGAACCTGAATTTACAAAGGCTCCGGTATTCTCTTTCAACGAAAAGCATCCGGAGTTAGAAGATTTAAATTGTAATTTCAAGCTTACAAACGAAAAATTCCCGGTTCTCATTATCGGAATTGACAAAACTAAGACCAAACTTCGCGAAATGCACCAGCGACTTTTTGACAAAGGCGCCCTGACGGGAATCCATTGGGTGATCTATGTTGATCCGGAGGCTGTTGGAATCAGGATACAGGATATTATCTGGCTGGTTGCCAATAATATAGACCCAATACGCGATTGTTTCTATGTTAAAGCTGATACTGGTTTACAGGTTTTTCCAATGGCTATTGACGGAACTGGTAAATCACTTGAAGCTGACGGATTTAAACGTCAATGGCCTAATGTGCTTGTCATGGATGATGCAACCATTAAGCAGATTGATACGCTTTGGGATAAACTCGGACTTGGAAAATTTATTCCGTCACCATCCCTTAATTATAAGGTTTTGGTCAAGAATGAAGGAGCTGTGGCGAGGGAATAAGGGAATTGTGGATGTCGGATGTCGGATGTCGGATGTCGGATATAGGATGTCGGATGTCGGATGTATGATTTCAGATATAATTCTTCTCCATACTCCATACTCCTTACTCCATACTCTTATTTTCTATTTTCTATTCACTATCAACCCTTAATTCCTCATTACTCATTCAATACTTTTTTTTACTGAACTTGTTAGTTATTTTTAAACAATTACCTTTGCTTCCTATTATACTTCAACAAACATTTAATAAATAATTTTATGCTTAACGAGACCCTTAAAGATTTAACCTCAGCCAAAGCTATCGAGCTGGAAGATAAGTATGGTGCGCACAATTACCACCCGTTGCCCGTGGTATTGGCTAAAGGCAAAGGCGCTTTAGTTTGGGATATCGAAGGCAATCAATACTTCGATTTTCTGTCCGCTTATTCGGCCGTTAACCAGGGACATTGCCATCCAAAGATTGTGGGTGCCATGATTGAGCAGGCCCAGATACTTACCTTGACTTCACGGGCTTTTTACAACAATATACTAGGTATTTACGAAAAATATATCACCGAATATTTCGGATATGATAAGGTACTGCCAATGAATTCCGGTGCCGAAGCCGATGAAACAGCACTGAAACTTTGCCGTAAATGGGCATACAAAGTTAAAGGCATTGAAGACGGAAAGGCTAAAATAATTGTTTGTGAGGGCAACTTTCATGGCCGTACCATAACCATCATTTCCATGTCAACTGATCCGGATGCCTATTCAGGATTCGGGCCTTTTACCCCCGGTTTTATTACCATTCCATACAATGATCTCCCAGCTCTCGAACAGGCGCTGGCTGATCCCGATGTTGCCGGATTCCTTGTTGAGCCTATACAAGGCGAAGCAGGCGTATTTGTTCCTGATGCAGGATACCTGGCTAAGTCGTACGAATTATGTAAGAAAAACAACGTTCTTTTTATAGCCGACGAAGTTCAGACCGGTATTGCACGCACAGGTAAACTACTGGCTTGTGATCATGAGAACGTACGTCCGGATATCCTGATTTTAGGGAAAGCGCTTTCGGGAGGCGCTATGCCGGTATCGGCTGTATTGGCTGACGACGATATTATGCTTACCATTAAACCAGGTGAACATGGTTCAACATTTGGTGGCAACCCGATAGCTGCCCGTGTTGCGATAGCTGCGCTTGAAGTTGTTAAAGAAGAAAAACTGGCTGAAAAAGCTGAATACCTTGGTAAGATTTTCCGCGACGAACTTGGAAGTGTAAAAAGCGAAATGATTGAACTTGTTCGTGGGAAAGGATTACTCAATGCTGTTGTGATCAGGCCTAAAAATGGCTTCGAAGCCTGGGATGTATGTGTGAAAATGAAAGAAATGGGATTGCTTGCCAAACCAACCCATGGTAATATTATCAGGTTTGCACCTCCTTTGGTAATCAGCGAAAAACAATTACGCGAAGCAATAGAAATCATAAAAACAGCTATCCTGTCATTTGAATAAACAGAAAAGAATTCGCTGGTAAATAAGAAGCCCGATAGTTGAATAACTACCGGGCTTTTTAACTATTTCCTATTAACAATTAACTATTTCTTTGCTACAGCTTGATCATACCTTTTTTGGACGTAATCCCAGTTCACCACATTCCAGAAAGCTAAAATGTATTCGGGGCGGCGGTTCTGGAATTTAAGATAATATGCGTGTTCCCACACATCAAGACCCAGGATAGGCGTTGCAGGGCAATCGGATACATCCATTAAAGGATTATCCTGGTTGGCGCTGGAACATATAGAAAGACTATTATCAGCCTTTACACAGAGCCATGCCCAGCCACTACCAAACCGGTTTGAGGCTGCATCGTTGAATTTCGTTTTTAAATCTTCGAATGAGCCATACTGAGCATTAATTGCTTCAGCCAGCTTCCCTTTGGGAACCCCGCCGCCATTAGGTGACATGCTTTCCCAGAAAAGGCTGTGATTATAATAACCACCGCCATGGTTACGAACTGCCATAGGGAGTTTGCTGACCTGCTTGAATATTTCTTCAAGAGTAGCACCGTTCAGCTCGGTTTCTTTAATGGCAGCAACAAATTTATCGTAGTATGTTTTGTGATGTTTTGTGTAATGTATCTCCATAGTCAGTGCGTCGATATGGGGTTCCAATGCGTCAAATGCATAAGGTAATTCAGGAAATTTATAGTCCATGATGAAATTGTATTTAATTGGTTTTTAATAATAATTTAGATAGAATATAAATAACAACTATAAAATTAAATAGTTCAAAAATTATATTGTGTTTCACTATTGTCCGGTTAAATTAGATTAAAAACGCTGTAATGCCTGATATATATCGTCCCTACAGGACTTTTTGCCTGAGGGGGTCACTTTTTATTCTACCAATATTCCGTCTACGGGACTGTCCCGTTAGGGACAACATATTGGTAGAAAGATAATTACAAGTTAGTTAAAAGTCCCGTAGGCCTTATGTTTGCAAATTAATAAATCAAAGCTTCTGTATAATTAGTTAATTTAGTTTTTGAGAGAA
>JBAZWY010000033.1:0-63201 GCA_041660125.1 Lentimicrobiaceae bacterium | reverse complement strand
TTTGGCAGCATATCTTATCTTGTTTGTTTGGCAAAACAAAGTTATTGAATATCAATAACATAACAAAATAAATATGCTGCTTTTTATCTCATTTTCAACAATTTATTGAACTTGCGAAAGTTGAATTAGTTACAAGATAGCGGAAGTAAAAATAAGGAATAATTTCTTATTTGGAATACTATGGGGAATTCAAGTAATAAAGTCTGATCCATTTTTCATGCGTAAGTTTGGCTATCAAATCAAAACACATTTTATGAGAAATGAAGAGTCTGCCATTCAGAAATCATACTTATTGTGTTAGATACATGAGTTTCCGGCACAAAAAAACAGTACCATCTACTTCGATCCACTGAAGTTTTACAGATAGAACTGTTAAAATAGCATTCCCGGCTTTTTACAACCTTGTCTTCAGCAATTCCCCTACATCAGTAATACTGATATCCTGCTGGGATCCAACAGCACGCATTTTCCGCTGAGTAAAGCGTTCAACGATATGGTCTATAGTATCCTGCCCCACCTGATGTTCGCTCAGGAGTGTCGAAATGCCCACTTGCCTGAAGAAAGATTCCGTTTGCTGAATGGCCGATTCAATCTTTTGCTCATCGGTGCCATCGTTGATATGCCAAACGCGTGATGCATATTGCAGTAATTTTTCGCGGCGTTTGTCTTTCATTAGCCTCATTACACCCGGAAGCACAATTGCCAGGGTAACCGCATGATCAATACCATGTAATGCAGTTAGTTCGTGACCAATCATATGGGTTGACCAGTCAGACTTAACTCCAGCTGAAAGCAATCCGTTCAGGGCCATAGTGGCTGCCCACATCAGATTAGCGCGGTTTTCGTAATCGGGCGTTTCAGATGTTGAAGCTTTTGGTCCTTCTTCGATAAGCGTAAGTAGAATTCCTTCAGCAAAACGATCCTGTACAGGTGAATTTACTGGATAGGTAAGATACTGCTCTATCACATGAACAAACGCATCTACAATTCCATTAGCAACCTGGCGTTGAGGCAGGCTAAATGTTATTTGAGGATCGAGAATTGAAAATTTCGGGAATAATACAGGCGAACCAAATGCAAATTTCTCCTGTGTCGCATCGCGGGTTACAACTCCACCACTGTTCATTTCGGAACCGGTGGCGGCCAATGTTAACACCGCGCCAAGTGGCAAAGCTTTACTTACTGATATCTGTTTAGCGGCAATATCCCAGGCCGATTCACCTTCATATAATGTAGCTGCTGCAATAAATTTGGTTCCGTCAAGTACCGATCCGCCACCGACTGCGAGCAGGAAATCGATTTTTTCAGCTTTGACTACTTCTACGGCTTTCATCAGTGTCTCATACCTTGGATTGGGCTCAATGCCGCCAAATTCAACAATATTGAAGCCTTTCAGCGCAGCTTTCACCTGGTCGTAAACGCCATTTTTATGGATACTTCCGCCACCGTAAGTCATTAAAATTTTTGCATTTGCCGGAACGTTTTTGCTTAGTTCAGCAATTTTCCCTTTGCCAAAAAGAATTTTGACAGGATTATAAAAATTGAAATTATTCATAGTTTTTGATGTTTATTAAATCTTGAAATTAATTGAAGTTTGGAAATCTTAAAGTATTTAACCATTCTATGAATTTGTTTTTATCAGCAACTTACCCGTATTCTTCCCGTGGAAAAGCCCGATAAAAGTTTCAGGCAGTTTTTCGAAACCTTCAACGATTGTTTCCTGGTATGAGAGTTTGCCCTCGCCAAGCCATTGTGCAAGCTGCTGTATGCCTTCGCCGAAACGTGCGGAGTAATTGCTCACGATGAATCCCTGCATTAATGCGCTTTTTTTAACCATAAGTGGTTGAGGCCGTGGCCCGACAGGAATATCTGTGTTGTTGTAAAGTGAAATCTGACCACAAAGTATGATACGGGCGAATTTGTTAATATTCGAGAATACAGCATCCGAAATCTCACCTCCAACATTGTCATAATAAACATCAACACCATCAGGACAAGCATGGGCAATAGTTGCCTTCATGTTTTTTTCGGAATGATAATTTATAACTTCATCAACTTTCAGAACATCTTTCAGATACGCAATCTTTTCATCGCTTCCGGCAATTCCTACAACCCGACAGCCTTTGATACGGGCAATCTGGCAGACAACCATTCCAACAGCACCTGCAGCACCTGATACCACTATGGTTTCACCGGCAACTGGTTTGCCTATTTCATTCAATCCGAAATAGGCCGTTAATCCTGGCATTCCCAATATTCCAAGGTAATAGCTCAGTGGAACTGTCTTTTCAAGTTTGGTTACCTGTTGTGCATTTATGGTTTGAATTTCCTGCCATTGAAGGTGCCCCAGAACTGCATCGCCGGCAACAAAATCAGGATGACGGCTTTCGATAACTTCAGCTACGACGCCTCCATCCATAGGTTTGCCAACTTCAAATGAAGGGACGTATGATTTGGCATCGCTCATGCGGCTACGCATATATGGATCCACTGAAATATACAATGCTTTTACAAGCAATTCACCTTCTTTCATTGAAGGCACAGGAACTTCAGTAAGCTCAAAATTTGTTGCGGTTGGCATGCCTTTAGGCCTTGATTTTAATATAATTTGTCTGTTCATGTTACGCTTATGGTTTAAATCTGAATTACTATAACTAAACAACTTGGATTGAAAGTTGTTTTTTAAAAAGAATTTGGAAAGCTTTCCTTTTATCGTTGCGGGCATTGGCTGGTAACTTTATGTTAAGATCAATACACGAAAAGCCTTAAAATAATCATTCATGTGTTTTCAATAACCGGGCCAATACTTTTTTTCTGACGAATCGACAGGCGAATGACAATTAAATCACCAGCTTTTCCCTCTGAATAATCAACCTTGTTGAAATATGGCAATCACTGTTTTCACACTGCACTCCCGGCAGGAAGCAGACAGGGTTACACAATTTCTAAAATCATATCGTAATTCTGCCCATTGTGTTCGAATTGTCCAAGGGCTCTGAATCCATTTTGATTGTAATAGTTTACAGCCTTTATGTTGTCGCTTTGCACACCGCCCCACAAAATAATCCGCTTCATTCCAAGTTTTTTCAGATCCGAAAACATGAATTTAAATAGACCTTTTCCTATTCCCTGGCTTTGCCACTTATCGGCAACGGAAGGTGCAAAAGTGCAGTCCGTTCCACAGTCAAGTGTCAGGCCATACGATCGCAATCGAAAACTATCATCTTCCAGATAACCAAGCTGTATAACTGAATACGCCACTATCTCAGATGTTTCAAGATCCTGGGCAATATAGCCGATATATTTATCAGATTGTTGAAAAATATCAATTATTGACTGTTTATCGAATTGATGGGGGCCAAATCGTTTTTTTGTGTCAGGACTCAGGCCTTGCAGATATTCCGACAGCTTATCTGTGTCTTCCGGAGTGAGCCTTCGCAAGAGAACTTGCCTGTTGTTTTTTGTTTTTATGATCATATTGGCTTAATAAATTGCCGGTTAATGCATGATAAAGATAGATTTTGTTGTTTGCTCATTTAGAAAACAAGCAGGTAACTTCCGAATTCCAAAGGCATAAAACAATATTTTCATGGATTTGGAAGCTAAAATCATTAACATGATTACTTTTTACTATTTTTATATCAAATCCGCGAAAGCTATTTCTTCAACTTCATACAAATATAATGAATTATGTTAATTCAGTTTCAGGTAATTTATAAGACTCATATTGGCCAGCAGTTAGTGATTGTTGGGTCCATTCCCGAATTAGGTAATGGGCGCCGGCAAGATGCGCCGTTAATGACATTGAAGGATGTAATAACGGGTCTTTGGATTTTTCAGGTTGAGTTAAGTTCCTTGACCGATTTCAGCTACCGGTATTTTGTGAAAGACGATAATTTTAATACTTTCATCGAAGAATGGGGACCAGACCGGGTTTTTAAATCTGAAGAAAGGCTGAAAAAGACGATCCTTCTCAGCGATTGCTGGCGCCCAATGTCGGACCCTGATTACGCTTTGTATTCTTCTGCATTTGTAAATGCGATCCTTAAACCCGGAGATACCTTAAAAGCGCCTAAAGTAAAAGCAGGAACCACGCCGGATACAGTTATTCTGAAATTTAAACCGAATGTTATCCGTATTAAACCAGGGCACAAAGTGGCTGTCGCAGGAAGTGCAAAAAACCTTGGGGCGTGGAAAGAGAAAAAAGCAATATCACTTGGGAATCCTGATCACCCGCAATGGAGCGGAGAGGTTGTTGTGAATATTTCCGAGTTCCCCATCCACTATAAATACCTGATTCAAAACGAGGAAGGGAAAATAGCCTTCTGGGAAAAATCTTTCGACCGTATTATTTCGCTGCCCGAGGGAATTGTTCCGGATGTTATAGAAATCGGAGATGATAAATTCGACTTTCCGCAATATCCCTGGAAAGGCGCCGGGGTTGCGATTCCTGTGTTTTCGTTGCGTCGCGCAACAGGCTTTGGTGTTGGCGAATTTACCGATATTAAATTATTGGTCGATTGGGCTGTTGAAACGGGTCTCAAATTGATCCAGATATTGCCTGTTAACGATACCGTAGCAAAACACACCTGGATGGATTCATACCCGTATGCTGCAATCTCAGTTTACGCCCTTCACCCAATTTATATTAACCTGTCGGAAATAGGAAAATTAGATTCAGAAATCAACCAGCAGATCATCGAAGCCCAGGGCAATTACCTTAATTCGCTTGTAAAGATTGATTACGAGGCTGTTATGGCCCTTAAATCCAGGTTTTTCAAACTGATATATGACCAGAAAAAGAATGATTTTTTAAAGGGCCCTGATTTCCTGGAATTTTTTAACGAAAACAAATACTGGCTTAAACCCTATTCCGCGTTTTCTT
Organism: Lentimicrobiaceae bacterium; assembly: GCA_041660125.1. Classification (GTDB taxonomy): domain Bacteria; phylum Bacteroidota; class Bacteroidia; order Bacteroidales; family UBA4417; genus UBA4417. The sequence goes on along the minus strand of JBAZWY010000033.1, from coordinate 58,316 downwards.
ACCTGCGCGATCTGTTCAACACTCCCGATTTTAGTCGGTGGGGCGAATACAGTTCACCAACCAATGACCTTTTAACGCATTTAACTGATCCCAATTCGGCACATTATGACGATATTGCTGTTCATTATTTTATTCAGTACCATGCGCATTGCCAGTTGCTTGATGCAGCCAAATATGCCCGTTCGAAAGGGATTGTACTAAAAGGTGATATTCCTATCGGAATTTATCGTAACAGTGCCGATGCATGGCTAAATCCTCACTTATTCCACCTGGATTGCCAGGCAGGCGCTCCTCCCGATGATTTTTCGGTTAAGGGTCAGAACTGGCGATTTCCAACTTACAATTGGGAAGAAATGGCTAAGGACAACTATACCTGGTGGCAACAACGCCTGAACCACTTATCACGCTATTTCGATGCCTTCCGCATTGATCATATTCTTGGATTTTTTCGCATCTGGGAAATCCCGGCTTCGCAAGTTGAAGGGTTGATGGGATATTTCAATCCAAGCATTCCGTACTTCCGCGACGAACTTCAAAACCGAGGTTTGTGGTTCGACGAAAACCGGTTGTGCAAGCCCTATATCCGGGAGCATTTTCTGTATGAGCGCTTTGGCGACCAAACCGATTTTGTAAAAGCGAATTACCTTGTTGAGTCGGGTTACCAATGCTACGACCTGCACCCTGATTATGATACACAACGCAAAGTTGAAGAAAAGCTAATCATTGAACCCGATGCCACTCCTGAAATGAGGAGCCGCACTGAACTAATAATCCAGGGATTATATTCACTGATTTCCGAAGTTTTGTTTTTGCCGGCTCCGGGAATGGGAGGGAATGCATTTTTCCCGCGTAATACGCTGCATTTTACGCGTTCGTACCAGGAACTTGATAATCATGCAAAGTATGTAATTAACGAGATTTATCTGGATTATTTCTATCAACGAAACGAGGAATTCTGGCGCGGAAAAGCCATGGAAAAGCTTCCGGTTCTGAAAAAGGCAACTAATATGCTGCTTTGTGGTGAGGACCTTGGAATGGTACCAGCCTGTGTGCCCAATGTGATGAACGACCTGGGAATACTGAGCCTCGAAGTACAACGTATGCCCAAAGACCCGAAAATAACTTTTGGTCATCCGGCAAATTATCCGTATTTGTCGGTTGCAACTCCATCCTCACACGATACGTCAACCGTTCGTGGCTGGTGGGAAGAAAATTATGCGCAATCTCAACAGTTTTATAACGAAATACTTGGTAATTCCTTCGAGGCACCTTATTTCTGTGAACCTTTCATTGTTCAACAAATCATTGTTCAACATTTATATTCGCCGAGTATGTGGACCATTTTTGCCATACAGGATTTGCTTGGGATGGATGTGAACCTCCGCCTCGAAAATGCAAATGCTGAGCGAATCAATAATCCGGGAAACCCCAACCATTACTGGCGTTACAGGATGCACTTAAATCTGGAGGACCTGCTTGTCCAAACGGAATTCAACCAGTTAATACGTGACCAGATAAGTTCATCAGGAAGATTGGAAATTTATTAAGAGAGCTGGTAAGGTTGATTTTTGTGCTGTTGATCTGATCCATCTATTTGAGGGGGAGTAGAACTCTGATGTTTATCAGACCACACATGTAAGTCTCCCCCTTTGGGGCAATGTCATTTAGTTAAGGATATTTCTTTTGAATATCGAACAAGGAACATCGATTTTTGATTTTCGAAGTTTCGCTAAATCAATGATGTACATCTAAAATCTTAAATCGTTAATCCTTGTTCTTAAATCAGTTAATGCTTAACTAAATGACATTGCCCTTTGGGGAGATTAAGAGGGGCCAAAAATAAGGAAATCAGAGAATTAAAATGGTTCATTATTTCCTTCCGATTATTTATTAAACATCAGATTTAGTGTTATTAAGCTTCTTTCCGGATAGTAATCGTTTTAGCTATATCAAAATATTGATGCTCATTGTATTCAATATAACCCAACTGGTTTGTCAGCATAAGGGTTTTCCCCAACTCGAAATCAGCGGTATTCGCATGAGTATGGCCATACATCCAGTAATCAATTTCCGAATCTTCAATCAGGTCTGATAGTTCAACAACAAAAGCCTCGTTTAACAGGCTTCCGGAATACCTATCTGGGTAATTTTTAAGCGTAGGTACATGATGCGTTACAACTATTGTCTCACCATCTCCTTTTTTATCCTGTAAGGCCGAAACCAGGAACGCTTTGCTTTCCTCATGAAGCTTATTGAAAACATTAGTCGAAAAACGTTGGCCCTGGTATGAAATAACGTGAAAATCGGACATATTTTTCTTTATCATGTATTCACTTGAAGGAGAAATATACGACCATAAGGTAGTAAAGATAAGCCTGGCGTTGTTTAGCTTAACGGATTGATTGTTAATAAGCACCACATTACTTCTGATTTTCTCGTTGAGTGTTCCGCTGCGTTCCGAGGCATCGGAGTGATAATATTCGTGGTTTCCCGGTAACCAGTATGTTGTTTCAAAATGATCTGCCAGGTAATCGAAAAAATCAGGATGCTTATCCATTATGGCAAAAGGAACAATATCACCGGCTAGTATGAGTATATTCCCTTCCGGTTTCAATGGATGGGATTTTAGGAAAGTTTGGTTCTCTGGGAATTCAAGGTGAAGGTCGGAGCAATACTGAATTTTCATAACCCAAAATTTGTTTTGTGAAATGCATGTATCAATATTTACCAAAGTTAGTGAACTTTTTGCCTTTAGATATATGCCTGGATAAAGTTAAATGTTTATCTTCCACTACCGAAAAGGATAAAATGGAATTCCGATTTTGATAATTTTACTATAGACGCTAAAAGAATAAGAATGTGTTAGACAAGTGGAAGAAAATCATATGATGAAACGAGCCATGTCAATAAATTGCCACACAGAGGGATGATTATTTATGGCGAACCTTTAGCTCACTGCCTGCCCCGCTAACAGCGGGGAACACCCGTAAAAACAAGAAAGATGTGAGTAATTCTATCCCGATAAATTCGGACAAGTAGTTACCTGTAAAAATTAAAAATAAACAGATGAAGTACATCTTCAGGTTACATTAATCTTTGCAAGAATCAGTTCTTTTATTCTTGATACTTCTCTTTTCGTAAAACCATGTGCTTTTATGCTTCCTTCACCGGTGGTTTCTATGCTAATAGTTGAATACCCTATTAAAGGACAATTAATATCAACTGACGAGATCCTGGTGTAAGGAATCGTTTTTTCATTGCCGCTCAGAAAACCAGGGATTTTTAATGTTATACCATCCTGGTCAATAATAATTTCAGCAGGAAAAAGTTTGTTCCCTGCAGTAAGGCGTGAAGCAATAAATATTTCCATTTCCGATCAGATTAATAGAGAATTATGCTGCTTGAGAGTAAGTTGTTTTATTCAATTTATCAAAAACAAGAAAAGGTTTAATATTTTCGAATCTCATCAAAAAAGAGGCTGCCCAGCAATTTAAAGACAGCCTCTTCAGGAGCCGTTAATCAATTATGTTAACCCCTTGAAAAATAAGCTTTACCAAAATAGGCATGAGACAATAATGGCGCTGCTTCAGTTTATTTCTTCAATATTAGTTTTTCATATCTTACCGTCTTACCGAATACCACTTTGATAAAGTAAGTACCTGATGGATAGCCTGCCAGGTTAATATACTCAGTAACTTTTGAGTTATGTGGTTCATATTGTTTTGTTAAAAGCATTTTTCCGGTTTCAGTAATAAGCTGAATTCCGATCGGGCCTTTAGTGTTTTGAATTTCAACAGCTAACCTGCCATTCGATGGATTTGGATACAATTTAATGAAACCGCCCGATTCATTACCTGAAATACTTGTCTGGTTACCCGAAACTGTATCAAATTCCGTGTACAGGTATGATGATGTAGTGTATGCATTGGCTACATAATCGGGTTGTGAAGGGTCGCCTGTATGATAAATATAAACGTTTTTCAGGTAATACGGGCCATTTACTTTGTGTTTAAAAATTGCGCGTCCATCAAAATTGAGAAGAACCACCTGCGGTATATCTGCGTGTAAATAGGCGATGTTTTCGGCCCATACTATTTCAGCCCCATTCATATCTTCCAGCTTTGCCTTTATAATAACATATCCTGAATCCGAAAGCGTAACTCCTGCATCCACCGTTAAGTATTCATAGACATCATTTGAATCCAAATCCGACTTATAATCAACATAGTTTCCAGTTAATGTAACCAATGGTGAAGCTGGTTTTTGGAAATCGGTAACCAGATAATCTGATGTTGAATCCGCATTATTTATTAAATCCATTAAATTACCATTCTCATCGAGTAAACTCAGGTATTTTAAAATGTAGGGACCATCAACACCATGCTGGTACAGTGAAATGCCATCAAATTCTAAATCCATTGTATTGCTGCCATTATACAAATAGCTTGTATTTTCATCAGTAAGCACTTTTTCGTCATTCTTATCATAAAGATGCCCGACTAATTTATACGTGCCTGATAATATAGATTCAACACCAACTTTCACGGTCATAAAATTATAGCGTCCATCATTATCGAGGTCAGTGCCAAAATCAGAAAACTGGTTGTTAAATTGAGCCTGGGTTCTTTTGAAATCCTGGTACGAATAGTATTTGGTAGAAAAGGCATCTAATACAAAATCAACAGTTCCATACTTATTGCTAAGACTTAGATAGCGTAATTGATAAGGGCCGTTAATTTTACTCTGGTTAATAAGGGAACCGTCGAATTTTAGGGCTACTGTATTGTTTCCTTCGCTCAATGTAGTATCCGAATTTATTATTTCAATCATATTCCCGTCGCTGCCATACAAAGCACCTTCAATTGCATACGCCCCTGCCGACAGAACATTTATTCCTGCTTCTATAGTCAGATAATCATAATAGTAATCATAATCCGTATCTGTTCCATAATCGGAGAAATTAGTTGAAAAAGTGGCATCCTTCTTCTTGAAGGCGTTGTGGTTATATGGATTGGTAGTGAATGCCAATAGTTTATTATCAATTTCATCGCCAAATTCATTGTACATTAATACGGAAACTTCATAAGGCCCGTCGATACCGTGCTGTTGAATGGCAAGACCTTCAAACTCGATCGGTATATTCTGAATCCCTATATCCAGTATAAATGGTTTGTTGAAAAAAGTTATTTCTTGTAAAGAGTTATCATATAGCCTGGCAACAATATTAAATTGCCCTCCTGCAGTTACATTCACCCCGGTCATAATTTGCAGGTATTCAAAAATCCCGTCTGAAGTAGTGTCAACACCTATATCGGAGAAATTCCCTGTAAATTTCGCCATAACCGGTTCATAAGCTAAGGGCGATGCTTTTTCTCCACCTTCGAAGTGATACGAAGGGTTGCTTTGTTTTCCCTGGTATGCCCAATCTTTTGCAGCGATACCTCTCTTATTATCTCCTGCCCTCATGGCCATGTATTCCTGGTCGCCGTAAATCTTGTAAGTGTCACTCTTCTTGTGTTCCAGATCATATGAGTCTGTATCGTCATTCTTTGTTTTCGATGTTGCAGTTTCGTAAAAGTCGGGAAGTTCATCATTACAGTCTGCTGCTTGTGTACCTTTATCCGAATCTGTTTTTCCGGCAAAGGAGCCCCCGGCCTTCCATTGATTGGTAACCCAATTATGGTAATTTTCGTGGCCAATAATTTCAGCTGTACAATCGATTCCTTTTACTGTCGGGCCACCAAAACTTTCGGTGCCTAACGACGTAGTCAGTACAATTGGGCTGCTATAGTGCTGGCCAGCCGCAGTGGGTGATAAAAATAATTCTCCCGTGCCTGTCATATAACCGTATCCCGCTTCAGCAGCGTCGTATTTTGCCGGCTCCATATCGGGCACGGCTCCATCGCTCTTCCAGTATTTAAACCAGTTAGGTTCGTGGTTACCATCGTCATCTCCGCTTTTATTGAAAAACAGTTTAAATGTCTTCGACATATAATCAGTACCGATAATACCGCTCGTTTTGTGTTTGTAAGTAATTGTACATGTAACATTTTTATTCCCCTGGCTACCAGGACTTGCAGTGTATTCATAAGGATTATCGTTACCAGGCACTATTTCGTCCGACCAGTTTATTTTTGTAATATCATAATTTTCGTTTTCTTTAATTTTTGCTTCAAGTTTAACTTTTTCGGCACCATTCAGTGAAGGATCGTTGGTAATTGGAGCACTTTCGTAAGGTATTCCTTTAATCGTAATATCTTCAATTTTAGGCGGAGTAACATTTATCTCAACCGGTTGATCTACAACATCTCCCCACGTCCATGAATAGTCGCATGGATCGTCCGGATCATAATCCCAGCCAAGATTGACCCTCATCCATGTACTGTTAACAATAGTATCAGGAATAGAAATAATAGAACTTGTACTCATTGAACCGTAGTAATTGATACCCAGGTATCCGGTCAAAGCAGCGTTCAGCGCCCTTTCATTTTCCTCAAAAACCTGGTTGCCATTCCAGTCGATCCATGCATTTATATACTCCGGGCTATCGTCATATTCGGGACAAGGCTCGCCATACACACAACCGGTCGGATTGGCAATGCCAACGATAACAGTTATAGATAAAATCCCCTCTGATAACAACGAGTAAGTGGCGCTTTGTATGTATTCGTATGTATGACTTCCTCCATACGAGGGGCAATAGCCTGAACCTGTGGCAGACAATCTGTTTTTCGGAAGTCCTGTGCCGGGAGGGATTTGTCTTTTGGTATCGCCATTTGGTTTGTTGCCTGTAATCATATAAAAGCCAGCTTGTTTCCATTCGGTTATACCTTTGGATAAATTAAACAAACTCCTGTACCCGTTATTCCATAGAAGTTCGCATGCTGCTGCACTCTGCTCTTTTTTCTGACTATAGACCAGTAGTGTCATTTTAAAATCAATAGTGTGCATTCTTTGCTGCAGTTCAGCAAGTGGAACCGATAATGCACCCGTCAGGTGGCCGGATTCATATTCCTGTTGATCGCGTACATCCAGGATAAGTACATTTTGTTTGGTATTTAAAATATGCCTGGCTTCCGTTGCCGTTACATTGATATAGCCTGCTTTCGTAATTTCCGAAGCGTACAAAGGAATAACCACAATAAGAAGTACCAAAGTCAATAGAACTGAAATGCTGTTTCTGCGCAATTTCAAATTGTACAAAGTTTTCATGGCACAAGGTTTTTAATGAATAACAAAGCTGTTTGAATAAATAGTTTTCCATTCCTTTCTATCGGCAGATGTGTATAAAATCACAAGCCGGTACTTTCCTGATCCAGCTTGTACGGATTTAGAAGTGCCATCAACAAAAAGGAGCGGATTCCATTCCATGGATTTTGATTCGCCGGGTTTGACTGCCTGGGGAGCATCAATGTCAATTTTACAATTCGGATATTTGCATTGTGCAAAATTGTCTTCCCATTTGTTGCCGCAAATCTTTCGTTGAACATATTTAATAGCATAAACAGGTGTTCCGCTGCCAATAGCTGAATAAATATCTTCTTTCAGGTAGTTTGTAACTGTAATTGTAATGGTTTCGGATTGGGCATATTCCAGTTTATTGGTTTGCGCAATAACACCGTCATTATCCTTGCTACCGGATATCGTAATGAAGGAAAACATCCCCGCCAGCAAACCAAGCGGAATAATATATTTCAGGAATATATACCTGGCAGGTTTCATTAACATAATCATACAGGTTTTAGTATAATTTGGCAGAAAAAAAAATTGCTTTTGATATGCAATTTTACCAGCAACAGGAGGAATACTTCAACTCGTATATGAGCATTATAAAGTTACAACCATATTTGTAAAATGCGATCAACTGGATGAAAAATTGTCGTATAAATTTTCCATCTGCATGTTTATCAGGATATTAAATTTCCCAACTGAGTATTTTTCAGTATCTGGGTTTGATTTACATAAACCTGATTGCATTTCAAAAGGAAAACCGGGAAAGTAATTTAGAATGGCAGAAGAAGGGAAGAGCTATGGAAAACTAAAATATCAGAATTGTCCGGCAATAACAGTATAGCGTGACGATTAGAGCGGTAAAATGAAAACTTTTCAAAATTTAAACACTTCTAAACAATATTTATAAAACAAATATTTCAAATAATTTGCGGACATTAGAAGTAAGGAAAAAACTTTCGGTTATGCTGAGGGAACATCCTGTTATATGATCGTCTGTATAATCAAACATCATTGGGCATTGCTTATAAGCTACATGAGATGATTGGTCTGCTATACCATATCGGTAAAAACCGATTATTTAGCTGATACTACACTCCAATGAAACCCGTTAAAAGCTTCTTACTGCTCTCACAAAGTAAGGCACATTTTTATAGTATCCGCCATTTGGAGGATATCCATCGTTGGAGTATTGAGAGTAAGCGTTGTTAAGACTCGCCTCAGTTGAACTCCAATAGATAGCATCTGTAAAATGACCCAGGCCACGCATTGTTTTCAGGTTAAAATACATGTAAAAGCACTCCGATTTTGATGGCAAATACCAATCATCGTATCCATTCAGGTCCAGGTCATTACAAAGTTGGGCAGCATAACTTCCTGCTCCCTGGGCAGCTACAATGGCTGTTGTATTTGCCATGCCTGTGCCAATATCGGAACCTGTTGCATTGGTAATAATATTGGTGCCATTGCTCCATGGAAGTGCCGGGGACTGATCATACGAGGCACAGATCAAACCATGCTGCTCTGAATCATCAAGGTAAAAAATAATTCCGCCTTCGTAGTCTGACCCAATCTCAAGTATTGGCGCTGGTTTCTCCTCTTTCGTACAGCCGTTAAAAAAAATCAGCAAACTGCCAATCAGGAGTAGTGAGTGTAAAAAAAATCTTATTTTCCTTTTGACCATATTTACGTGATGAAAATTAGTTGGTTTTACCATTTATTAGTAATGCATGTAATGTAATCGGAAGTCTCAGGCAGGAGCTAGGGAATCGGGAGACCCGCAATGAAAATCACTCTCAGGCATACAAATCACATCGCCAGGTAATTAGTTTTTAAAAGGTTATTAAGAGGAGCCAATTTATCTTTGAATTATAAGCTTTTGTTTTTCAATCCATTCTTTTGATTTGATTTCAACCATATAGACTCCGTTACATAAATCCCTAATATTGATCTGTTACTGATAAATGATTTTTTCTGTATAACTTATTCAGGAATGCAACTATCTACAGTTACTGTGCCAACCGGACATGGAGACGCAGAACAAGCTCCATCACAATAATAAGCATGACCTGCTGGACAACACACTTTAGCTTGTGAGCACCATAAAGGATACCCTGCCTTACAATTCGTACCTAATTCGCAGCTATTAAAAGTCGTTAACATGATTCCCAGTGTTGTAATTAGTGTTAACATCAAACCCATTCCAATGGGCAAAGCAAATTTGGAAATTTTTGTTTTCATGATTATAGAATTAACGTTAAACTTTTATTTAGAAAGAGCTAATTTGGATTGATTATTAAACGTTACAAATGAGGGCAATTCTCCTTTTATAACAACCTTTACTGTATCGTTTTGTATATAATATGCGGTGGGATAAACATCTGTTATTTTATTCATCGCTTCAAATGACAAATTTTTTAATACAAAGTCGGGTTGAAAAGCTTGATTAAAAGTGATTCTAGTGCTATCTGTACCCGTTCCCAATGATAAGATACGATCAACTGTATTACTTTTTTTATACTCTTTAAAGTTTGCAATTGAATTCCAGCAATGTGGACAGTCATATGAAAAACATAAAATCAAATAAGTACTATCCGGGGATGTTTTAATATATTTTGACAGTTCAGTATTTTTTATGTTTTGGTTTTGAAATTTAGAAGATTCTTTTTTATTATTAAAAACGTTTGGCATATGAAAAGTCAAACCCGCTGTGAATAAAGAAATACTAATAACCGAAAAGATCAGATACGTTTTCCATCTTTTAATTTCTATTTTCTCTATCGGATACTTAATCCAAACAATAAGCGCCATAATTATTAATATAATATTACGGATAAAAGAGAAAATTGGCGGAAGATTTGTGTGCTGAACGGAACCAAAACAGCCACAATCATTCACACCATTTGCAAAATGAGCATAAGCAAAAGAAATAGTGAAAATTATCAACAATAATGATGAAATCATTGCTACTCGTTTGGGGCTAATTAATAGAAGTAAAAAAAGCCCTAAAAGAATTTCAATTAAAACAATTAATGGCGCTAAAATCATTAAATAGCCTAAACCATATTGATAAATCAGGTTGCTAAATCCAGTTGTATCAATTAATTTTCCTGCTCCTGAAACAATAAATAATACTCCGATTATTATAGAATAAATATTTAAAACTTTTTTTTCAAACATATTCTTAAAATTTAAATTTAATTGATTTTAAGGTTAATTCTCATTTTATTTATTGACTACTTCCCTATTGCCTAATGAACGCTAATACGAGAATTAGAGCAATTTACTAAAACACATAAACTTCCATCGTCCACTTTGGTAGTTCAATACGTATTAAAAAAAACAAATCAGAACCATATTATTTTAAGCTCTTCAGCCCTGGATACATCGAATATCCTCCTGTTCCTGAAGTAATATCCCCGATTTTTATTCCTATATCCAACCGCCCGAAGCCAACAAACCAACTAAGTCCTAACACGAGCGAGGGCGTAAAAGCAGGTGACGTATCGCCAAAGGAAGCCAGCGTTAATTCTCCGCCTATATTAGGACTGATACCATATTTTTTTATCGGGAAATGTACCCGGGTCATCACGCCAATATTTGAATATGGAGTTCCGGCTGCATCAGCATTTCCCGATAGTCCGGCAGATACGCTTGTGGCAAGATCCCAGCGGTTCAACAGCAGGAAAAACCCCAGGCGGGTGTTAAACGCAATGTTTACATTTTTCTGGCTGTCGAACATGATCTGACCGCCTAAATAAAGAAACCAGGGATGCAAAATCATGTCCGGCGCTTTTGCTGCAGACATGAGCGCTGCCGGTGGGAGCGCCATATCCCACTCGTCGAGCAATCTGGCGCCTGTACTCATGTTCCAGCCCCACAATTCGCTTTTTGATCCATAATGTACTATGACCAGGGAATCGCGCCATGCATTTGTAATGTTAAGCATGATGCCTTTTTTACTATCTGCTGGTAATAAAATATATTTGTCAACAGCCGTTAAGTTCAGCTGCCCGTTTTCAGAAAGTTGAGCCTGGTTAAAATATGTGTTGTATTGTGGCAACACTTTATCCCTGAATGATTCCAGTTTTATAGAAGACTGAGCAAACGTTTGTTGAGTGCCCAGCAGGATTGTAAATAATAGGATCAGTAGTTTTTTCATTATCTTTTCCCAAAATAAAAACTTGTACCGATTGACATTATTGCCGTAGTCATAGCATCTTTTTTAAGCCCTTTATTCACATCCACGAAGATATCAATGCTTGATGTCCGGGATTTATTCATTTTGCTATATCCAACGGATAATTTAAAAGAAAAATTAGTATTTCCACTTCCGGAATTCATCATGATGCCGGCCCCGGAGACAAAACCATTTTTCTGGCTATAGACGGACAACCCAACATTTGAATAGGAAGTCGAATCCATTTTCATCACTGAAAAGTCAAGCGAGGCATTACTAGCTCCTGATACAAAATATCCGATTCTTCCGTTCACGTTTATCATTGATGGCGCTACCATGCCTCCGGCATAAGCCATCATCTGCGGATGATCCGATTGTTCAAGTTTGGTCTTTACAGGCGTGGAATAGGGCGAAGGCAATAAGGTCATGTTTTGCCTGATGGTGGCCAGCCGCTTTTCAAGCAATTGTTTTTTTGCATTGTCATCTGCTGTATTCCCGATTAATGAAATGGCTTTTTCAATGCTTTCGGCTGATTTTTCAAATGCGCCTGTTTTTTCAAGTGTAATACTATAGCCTACATAAGGAAGGTATTCGTTCGGATAGGTAGTTACAATGTCGTGAAACAACGCAATAGATTGAAAATAAAGATTTTGCGAAGCCAGTTCGTTGGCGTGTTTGAAATTGGCAATGAGCGCTTCGCGGCTTTTGGTTTTCGAAACCGGAGATTTGCTTTTGTATTTCTGTAACAATAAGCCCGATTTTGAGAAAATCCAGGTAGGAGCTTTATTTATATCCGAGGCCTTCCAGTATTCGTTTGCCAGGTCATTATAACCCATTAAGGCAAAAACCTGAGAAGTAAAATAATTTATTTCAGGAGTAATGGCTCCCATATTCCTGCAAAGGTCGAGGCGCATTAAGGCCGCATCGTAAATGCCGCCCAACGCCAGCGCATAGGCGTCTTCGGATAGTAAAAGAGGGTCGTTTAAATCGGACGAAATGAGTTTTGCATAGGTAGCAATGCCTCCATTTATGTTTTCGTTAAGAATAAAATTACGGGCTTGATCAATAGAAGAGTTAGCACCTAATGAACCTTTGCCGTTCGCTCCCATCTTAGCGTTCGGATCTTGAGTTGTTTGTCCTTGATTGTATATTTCTTTCTCGCCGTTTTCATAAACAATCATAGATACTTCTTTCCTGGGGACGATATAGGCCGGGCCGTTCAGGTTACTGAACTTTTTGTATTTAATTTCAGAAGCATTGATTTCGGTTACTTTAGCCTCAATTACTGTTTTGTTTGTTTTATAAATCTTATCCTGCGCGAAGGAAGCGCCAGGCAACAGGCTGATTACAAATGCACTAAGCAAGAAGCAGGCGTTTAACCAGGCAGATCGCATGTGGTTTACTGTTACTTGATTGAACATCAGCGAATTTTATAAGTTAAATTTATCCTGGTATGAATGCTGAATATTTTCGATGATATCTGTGAACCTTTCCTTTACAACGCCTTGAACTTCAGTTTTCATTTTATTCACTTCATCCGCCAGTTTTTCACTGTCATTCTCCATCTGTTTAGCCAACTGTTTTCTTTCTTTTTCAACGTTATCACATTGTTTTTTAAGGGCAGATATTTCTTTCTTTTTTAACTTTTGATCCTGTTTCGAGGTAGCCATGTATTGCGTCAATTCATTTTGCAATGGCTCTAACTGATTCCTGAGTTCGGCGTCTTTTTGAATACTGCTCAGCACCTTATCATTCCACTCTTTAATAATGTCCTGAAGTGCAATGATTTCATTCTGATAACAAACCAGCATCATGGTAACAGGTACAAAATGATCGGTGACTTTGCTGTTGAAAATCTGATTCGGGATAGTTACTGTTTTTGCTGCCTCTCCGTTGGAAGGTTCAGGATTGCTGCTTTTAATGTTTTTACTTACTTCTTTATATTTTGTATCTATTGCCTTATCGGTTTCAGCACCTACTTTCGTTAATTCTTCAATGAGCATTTTCTCTTCCGAAATCATATCTTTTTTAATGACTTTTTGCTTATCCCAGGAGAGTACCAGGTTCTTTTTCAGTTCTATTATTTCTTTACTGAACGGTTTGGCATTCGCATTTTTGTTCTCAGTCAGCTCTTTTTCAATCCTTTTGATTGCCTGGTTATTTTGGTCTTCCTTTTCCAGCGAAGCTCTTGTTTTTTTATCCCATTCCTGGATCGAGCCTGATAAGGAGCTAAATTCACTGTTAAAAAATGGTATCAACTCCGTTAGAGGATTAACATAGCTAATTGCTGTAGCTGAAAATGCCGGATTTTCTATTGAAATATAATTGTCGGTTTCGGTTAGGGTCGAAACTACTGATAACCCTTTTGAAGATGAGGTTTCGAGGTTTATTTTTGCCTCGGCGGGTTGTTTCGCTGTTTCATTGACCTGTATAGTTTTAGGCGGTGTGGGAGTTTCTTTTTTGACTGGTTGCGTGTTTTGCTGCGCAGGCTGATTTAAATTTTCTTTTACCGGAACTGTTGGAGGATTAACCGGTTTTTCTGGTTGGATTATGGCTGGTTTTTCAGGCTCGGCTGGAGTTGGTTCAGGTATAATTTGCTTTGGCGGAGCCGGATTTTGAATATCATTTGCAGTTTTCATTGCCTGAATAACTTTGCCCGATACATTTTCGTTCGTCAAAATAGTTATGGAAGCGGCACTTAAATCGAAATTAACTTTTGAAGTATTTATTTCATCAATGATCAGATCATCTGAAAGTTTCGCTTTTACCATCTTTATAATGGTTGTATTAGTGAGTGCTTCAGTAGTTTGTGCATGTAAAATATTTACAGCGAACAATGCAACTAATATAACAGAGACTAATTTTTTCATTTTCATTCAAATTAATTAGTGGTTCTCACCAACGGACCTGGAGTTCACTCATTTTCACTAAGTACAACCTTTACGATTAATTACTGGTTTTTCTTTTCATGGCAGTTTTCATAGCCGATATTACTGTGGACGGGACATTCTGATTTGATAATTCTATCATGGCGTTTATGCTAACATCAAAGTTTACCTTGGATTTATTGATAATCTTAATTATCAGATCATCGGAAAGTTCTGCTTTAACAAAGTTGATAATACTCTCATTTGTTAGTACGTCGTATGCTGGCTTGCTTGCTGCAGCAGCTTTAAGCACCAGCATTTTCGATGCTATTTCATTTTCAATACCAACTATCCTGATTAAAAGTTGCTTTTCAGGGTTAAAAACTATCAGTCCGTCATCGTAGTACCTGAGAATTCCTCCAAATTCATTGGTAATGGTTACCATACTTGAATCTTTAAGTGCATAAATTGCAGTTGCAGTTGAGAGATAGACGATATTACCTGCAGTATTCACAGTAAGGGATTTAATTTCTAAATCCTTTTTAAGTGCAACTACGGCTTTCATTTCTTTATTCTTAATATCAAAACTAAATAATGAACTTCCCGATGTAAACAGAAGTTTATTGTTCCACTCCACCGCTGAATTAATTGGTGCAGCTACTTCAAACAACCTAGTATATTTGCCACCTTTGGCTAAAATATACATGGTATATTTATTTTGTGGATTACTGCGATCATAAATGTACATTATATACTTTCCGGCGCTTATTCCCATTGCCGGATCTGGCAAACCGATGAGTCTGGAGAGATTTCCAACAGAATCCATTGAACAAAGCTCTTTATTGCGAACTATTACCAGGAATCCGTCGGGTGTATATGCAAAAGAGCTAATGTTCTGTATTGAGTTCTTTCCCACCGGATCTATGCCTCCCCATCCTAACAAATAAAATTTATTTGTGGTGGAAATCAGAATATTCCGGCCGGATGTTATTTCAAGAGAATTAATAAACTTTTCGTTCGTTTGAATATCGCTGAACATGTTTTGAGTTAGTAATATTTCAAAACGCAATGAATCGTTTTTAACCGGCAATCCAAACGATACCAGCGACCATAGTGCAAAGAGGGTAGTTGGTATTATCCTGTTTATAACCTGTATCAAATTGTAATGGATTTTCATCATTAATCTTAAGGGAACAAGTAACTGTAAGCGGTGGAAGCTAGTCCGGGTAGTTTACTGATTATATCTTTAGCATCAGGGTTTTTGACTAGATTCCCTAAGCCGCCATCAACCTTCTTTAAGGCAGTATCAATAAAAAAGGACTTACCTGTATTTATCATAGTAGTGCCAAAACTTTGAGGGGTTTTACCATTGTTGACATCTATCACTGCCTTATAATCTTCGGATAAAAGAGTAAGAACCGGTGTAGCAAGCATTTCCGCAGTTGCCGCTGATGCGCCAATAGCTGCAGCCGGAACCAAAGCAATGGCAAAAGGAACAGCAAATCCTACTGCAGCAATTTCCAGGGAAACCATATCGGGAGAAGTCCAGAAAGGATCCTCTTCTAAAACTATCGGATCCAGATCACCATATTTAGGTATTGGTTTTAGGTTATCCAATTTTTGCTGCTGTAGCCAATCATTTTCACTTTTAATGTCTTCAGGGCTTCGGAGCAACTTCACAACTCCTTGTTTCCCACTCAGATCCACGACGCTGGCATCCGATGGAGGTGGCGTTACAACTGGCGCTGTGGTTGGATTAAAGTTTTCAGATTGACTTTTGTATAAGGCATCTAAGCCCGGATCACCGGTAAGAGGTATATTGGGTGGGGTAAGCGTATTGCCAAGTATGCTGGTAATACCGTAGGATGCCAGTTGTTGCCTGTAGTCTCTCGACCAGTCCTCAAATGCAGAACTTTCGTGCGTGGTAAAAAGGGGTTTCCCCTGGAATTGCCCGTCGAATGAAACATCACCGGGGCTTACCTGGCCGGGCGTAACAATATCGGAACCTGTACATGGCGTACAGGTAACATATGCTGAACAATCTCCAATGTAAACACCTTGGTCGTTATACTCCGGAATGCTTGATTTGATAGCAAGTAGCGTTTGCCTCAGGGATTCGCATTGACTTTGTGTCGGGATACCAAAGTTGGGAAGGGGGGGGATCACTAGGGGCACGTATGCTGCACAAGGACCCGACTGTGCCACCGAAAATGTAAAAGTCCAACCCTGTGCATTGGTTTTAATACTTAACCCAATAATTGAAATAAAGAAAAAAAGCAGCGAGATGAGTAATTTTTGTTTTACTGGCCCGTGAGCTATTCGAGCTTTCATGAGTAAAAAATTAAATCAGTAGTCTGGTTAGTTTGTTAGTTAAAGCAATCGCAAAATAGATTTTAAAGATAGTTTTGCAAGAATCGTCGTGGCAAAATAAGTTATTGATATTTCCAACATAGTCGGGACTATCTGTCTGATGCTGAAAGCAAAGAACTGGTGCCTAAATCGAAATGCAGGCAAATGCTAATTCTCAAAAAAAGTAAGCTTTGGTTTTAGCAAGCCAAAGGTAGGGCACAAAATTGCTTTTGATTCTCAGGATTGTAATTTATTTTAATTCTAAATAATAGCTAAAAAAGAGATATTTTATCAGATAATCAATTGGAATATTTACTAAGCTAATAGCACTACCTAAAAAGGTAGTGCATTCATAGTGCACACGCTTGATAACACTTGCACGCCTTATTATTGGTAAAATTTACATACAGCATCCAAATCGAAAAAATTCTGTTGCATTATTGTAAGAAAAAATTGAATGAATGATGTATTAACACTGGTCCAATTATACTTCAACTATTCTTTGATATCCATGTGCTGCCGTTGCATCATATATTTTTGCCTGATTTCGTTCTCCCTGGATTTGTCTGATATATAAACTATCGTTTTGCCGTTATCCATCACAACTGGATACATATTCGTTGTGGAGCCTGTTAACAATTGGGGCACATGTTTCGTCGCACGTGCTTTATGCCCTATCACTTCGTTTCTCATTTTTTTTTTGTTTTTAAAGGTTTTATTTTTATGTCTTCCCCGAAAGGAACTACTTTTTTAAAAGTTTTCATTCCCTTCAAATGGCTTATTAAAAACACACGCAGGAAACTTATTATTGCTTGAAAACCCTCTATTCTGAAATTTTAACATATAATAATCCAGGTACACAGATTGTTTTTTACAATCTGTTGCTTTTATATCATTGCATTGATTATCTTTTTAATAAAATTTCCTAATATAAAAGCAGGTTATAGCCAGAGTGGAAATGTTATATAATTTTTTAATAGATTTATATAATTCTCACATTTTATTACTTATTGTTTGCTTAATTCCATAGTAGCTCATAAAAAAGTATTTTTTTGATTGTATCTTTGATATTTAAAAAAATGAATCTGATAATTTTCGGGCAGTTTAAAACAGCATATTGTATTTTGGTGGAATTTGAAGCATTGGAAACATGATATAAAAAAAGTAAATTAATCAAATTGAGAATTATGGAAGAGACAATTATTTTTCAGTTAAACGGGCAAAAAACCGAGCTCCGGATTGATCCCACCCAAACCCTCTTATGGGTATTACGAAATCACCTGGGTTTGACAGGAACTAAATATGGCTGTGGAATCGGGTTCTGCGGTTCCTGTACCGTGCTTATTGATCGTGAACCTCTGCGCTCGTGCACCTTGGCTATAAGTGATGTAGCAGGGAAAGATGTGATCACCATTGAAGGCCTTGCCAAAGACGGTAAGTTACATCCTGTTCAGAAAGCATTTATAGAGCACGATGCAATGCAATGTGGTTACTGTACGCCAGGTATGATAATGAACGCAACGGGTCTGCTCATCAAAAACCCTACTCCTACTACCCAGCAGATCAAGGATGGCATGGAAGATAACCTGTGCCGTTGCGGCGCTCATATTCGTATCATTGAAGCTGTTCATACAGCTGCTAAAGAAATGGAAGGAGGGAAATAAGATGAAAAAGAGAGAAAAAGAACTGACAGAATTAACCCAAACCACTGAAGGATCAGGGTTAAAAAGAAGAAACTTCATCCAGCTCTTAGGCGGCGGAATATTTATCTTTTTCCGGCCCTGGGGTGCTTTCAACCTGTTTGGCATGGCTGCTGAGCAGAGCCGAAGCCTAACAAAAGATTATAATGCATTCCTCCTGATAGCGGAGGATGGTACGGTTAACTGTTACACCGGCAAAATTGAAATGGGACAGGGAATTATCACATCGCTGGCCCAGGAGATGGCTGATGAACTCAACGTTCCACTTGAAAAAGTTAAAATGATCATGGGCGATACTGATCTTTGCCCCTGGGATCAGGGAACCTGGGGATCGCTGAGCACCCGGGCTTTCGGCCCGAATATGAGGGCAGCTGCCGCCGAAGCAAGAGGAGTATTGATTGAGTTGGCCTCTAAACAGCTTGGAGTACCGGTTTCCCAACTTGAAGTGAAGGATGGAATTATCACTGACACAAAAAATGCAACTAATTCTGTTAGTTATTCGCAACTTACAAAAGGCAAAAAAATTGAAAAATATCTCGATGTAAAACCTGCAGTTGAAGATTACACCAAATTCACTTATGTCGGCAAATCGTATAACCATAGTGATGCACTCCTTAAAGTCACCGGTCAGGCAAAATACACAGGCGACTATAAATTGCCCGGGATGGTTTTTGCACGGATCCTGCGCCCACCTTCGCATGGAGCAAAACTTACAACCGTCGATATTTCGGGAGCAGAGAAGATTGAAGGCACAAAAGTGATACACGATGGAGATTTGGTGGCAGTTTTTCACGAAAACAAAGATAAAGTCGATCAGGCCTTAGTAAAAATAAAAGCAGAATATTCGTTCAAAGAAATGCCTGTAGATGAGAATACAATTTTTGAATGGATGCTTAAAGCCGATTCAGATGCTAATGAAGTCAGATCAGCCGGAAATTTGGAAGAAGGACGGAAACTCTCGGAAAAAATAATTGAATCCGTGTTTTATGATCCATACCTGGCACATGCCGCTATGGAAACACACACGGCCCTGGCCCGGTTCGAAGGCGATAAAATAACAGTATGGGCCTCAACGCAGTCGCCTTTCGGTATGCAGGACAGTATAGCACGCGAGCTGAATATGCCGCTCGAAAAGGTAAGAGTAATAACACCTTTTGTAGGCGGAGGATTCGGGGGCAAAGGTGGTTCCCAGCATGGTGTGGAGGTTGCTAAGCTTGCAAAGTTGTCAGGTAAACCGGTAATGCTTGTTTGGGATCGCGAAGAGGAGTTTTTTAATGACACCTTCCATCCGGCCGGAGTATATAAGATTAAATCAGGAATCGACAAAGACGGCCTGATAAAGCTATGGGATTATAATATCTATTACGGCGGCACAAGGGGATCCGACACTATTTATGATGTCCCGAACTGCACAACAACAAGTTACAGGCAAAATAAAAACAACCCGCCTGTTCATCCGTTCGGCACAGGAGCCTGGCGTGCCCCTAATGCAAATTCAAATACATTTGCCAGGGAATGTCAGATTGACATTATGGCAGCAGCAGCCGGTATTGATCCGCTTGAATTCAGGTTAAAAAATCTCAGGGATGAGAAAATGATAGCTTGCCTGAAAGCAGTTGCCGGTAAATTCGGGTATGTTGCCGGAAAAAGACCCGACGGAAGAGGAATTGGCGTTGCTTGTGGTACAGATGCCGGCACATGGGTAGCTTTTATGGCAGAAGTCAAGGTTGATAAAAATACCGGAAAAGTAGAGGTAATACGTATAGCCTGTGCCCAGGATATGGGATTATGCGTGAATCCGGAAGGTGCGACCATCCAGATGGAAGGTTGTATTACTATGGGACTGGGATTTACTTTTACAGAAGAGGTGTTTTTTGAAGGTGGTGTTATAAAACACCATAATTTTGATTCGTATGAAATTCCGCATTTCTCGTCGCTGCCAAAAATAGAAACAGTTATCCTCGAAAGGAAAGACCAGGCACCCCAGGGAGGAGGCGAACCTGCAATTATCGGCATAAGTGCAGTAGTTGCTAATGCCATTTTTAATGCCACAGGAGCCAGAATGTACAGGGTGCCGATGACACCTGCGAGGGTGCTGGAAGCGCTAAAGAAAGTCTAGTCGATTATAGCTCAATTGAGCTTCCTTAATCAAAACTTTGGATGTTAGGATGTACAATCCCACTCGTTTATCCCGGGCCTGAAATGGACATTTCATGCCTGGTGTAAGCAAACCAAGTATATTTATATTTTTAAAGAAAATGCTCAATGCAGTATAAAAATCGTAGTCGCCTGAGAAAAATCTTGCTTTATATTGGTGTATCTATATCCTCTGTAATTCTGTTACTCGGGTTATTCTTTTTATTGGTGTATTTCGGGGCATTTGGAATTTTGCCTGGAAAGGCCGAATTGGCCGGTATAAGTAATGAAGAGGCTTCACTGGTATTTTCTTCGGACAGTATTTTAATAGGAGAATATTTTGCAGAGAACCGTACTAACATCCATTGGGACGATGTTCCTACCCATCTTAAAAACGCACTTATTGCAACAGAAGATAAGCGTTTCTTCACACATAAAGGGTATGACACCCGAAGTTATTTCCGTGTTTTGTTTAAAAGCATTCTTCTTGGTGATAAAAGCGGAGGTGGAGGAAGTACTCTGACCCAGCAACTGGTTAAGAATCTTTATGGTCGCGATGATTTCGGTATTTTAAGTCTGCCTGTTAATAAAATAAAAGAAGTTATTATTGCCACCCGCATCGAGAATGTTTATTCCAAAGAAGAACTCTTGTTATTATATCTCAACTCTGTGCCATTTGGTGATGATGTATTTGGGGTGGAAGCTGCGTCTCAGAGGTATTTTAACAAACCAGCCCGTGAATTAAGGGTTGAAGAATCTGCAGTGCTGGTAGGTTTGTTAAAAGCAAATACCTCTTTCAATCCCCGGCTCAACCCCGAAAATTCCCGTGTACGCAGAAACGTGGTTCTGACTCTGATGGAAAAAGAACATTATTTGTCGGCTGAAACAACGGATAGTCTAAAAAAATTACCCCTTAGACTTAGCTATGAGAACGTAAGCGTAGAATCTCCGGCCGGCTATTTTGTTTACCAGGTTAAGGAAAAAATAACGGAGGTACTAGCAAAAGTAAAAGCCCTGACAGGCAAGGAATATAACCTTCAAAAAGACGGACTCAAGATATATACAACCCTGAACATGCATGTTCAGGCACTGGCCACGGAAGCAATAAAAACACACCTGGCTGCTATGCAAAAAATACTCGATAAGGAACTTGAAAGCCACAAAATTAAAAATCAATGGTTTAAAAATCAAAAGCAGCAATCAACATCCTATGAAAAAGATATACTGAAAAGGAATGTCGAACTTTTTGACTGGGCTGGTATGCAAACTAAAAACATCAGCACTTTCGATAGCTTATGGCATTATTACAAAATGCTGAATGCCGCTGTGCTTATCACCAATCCTAAAAACGGAGCCGTAATTACCTGGATAGGAGGCAATCATTTCAGCACGCTGCCTTTTGATATGGTTTTGTCACACCGGCAAATTGCTTCAGCGTTTAAACCCTTTTTATATGCCACTGCACTCGAAAATGGATTTACCCCCTGTTCTTATCTGCAGAATGAAGAAAATATATATCCCGGATACGAGGATTGGGAACCTCAGAATTTTGACCGGGAATCAACCCCCGACAGCACTGTTGCTTTATGGTATGCACTGGCCAAGTCAATGAACCTGCCAACCGTTGATTTATATTTTAAAGTTGGAAGAGAAAACCTTATAAAAACCTGTAATAAGTTAAAATTTCCGGAATTCACAACCGATGCACCATCCATAGCTTTGGGAACGCTCGATTTGTCTCTTTTCGAAATTATCAGGGCTTACGCTGCTTTCGCTGATCAAGGCAAAATGCACGAACTGGTTATGATTAACAAAATAACTGATGCCAATGGGAAAACCCTCTATATTAATAAGGCCGTGGAGCCTGAACAAGTCTTTAGTACAGAAACAAGTCAGACGATAACAGGCATGTTACAGGAAGCCATCAACCAGGGAACGGGAACCAGAATACGCAGCACTTATGGAATACGTGCAGCACTTGCTGGAAAAACTGGTACTGCACAAAACTATTCTGATGCCTGGTTTGTTGCATATACTCCTGATCTTGTTCTGGGAACCTGGGTGGGTGCCCGAACGCCGGATATACATTTTTTCAGCGGAAACGGATCAGGCTCTTCGCTTGCTTTACCAATTGTTGCCAATGTTCTTAAAAGTATTGAAAAAGATTCTGAATTAAATAATAAATACCTTACGCCGTTCCAACTCCCCGATGAAGTTTATTCCTTTCTGCAATGTCAACCCTTTAAGCAAACCGGAATTAAAGGATTTTTCAATCGCTTATTTAGTGCAAACACAAAGGAAAGTGTTGATAGCATTAATAAAGATAAAAAAAGCATAAAATCATTTTTTCGAAAACTTTTTAAAGGAAATTAAAAAAATGTTGCCACGGAAGCTGTGCTGATTACCAAACTTAGGTTCTCCTAAACTCATCAAGAAGTATTGAGAACATAAAAGAGTTAAAGTATAATTTTAAAAATAAATCACAGGAATCGCTTTAGCCTGTATTATTCTTGCAGAAGACAAAAGATAAAAGCAAAAAGATAAAAGTCTGGCAGTTGCAATCCATTTTCCTAGTTCATTTTGTAAAGATGATTTTCATGATTGCCTTCATAATGTTTTGATCCTTTTGTCTTTATCCTTTTATCTTTTGTCTTTTTTAAAGTTTATGAATTAATCAAGTTAGTAGTTTTCAGTTTAACAAATCTAAAATCCAGACCATGAAAAAAGTAGCTTTTACCATTTTACTGATCTTGTCCGGCATTGGAAGCGCGCTTCATGCCCAGGAGTTTACCAATTTCATTTCATGCAAAGCTGATGGCAAAGAGTGGAAAGCCGAAGCTAAACGGATGAAAATCCCGGTTTCCGGGTTCGAGTACCTTGCCCTTGCAGCTTTCCAGGTAAGCCCCGATGTGCAGGTATGGATCAGGCTGTATTATTTTTCCGATAGCCTGAAACCCGGTACCTACCAAATACTGTCGGAAGACGACATAAATTCGAAAGCAAAGAAAAAAGCCGATCGCGATCTTGTATGGGTATTGGTTGATTATACCGAAGAAACCAAGGGACTGGGGCATGCTTTTCACGATGGCGAATCGATGAGTGGCACCCTGACTATCGATAAGGTCACTAAAACCTCTATCAAGGGAAGTTTTGAGGCAACGCTGAAAGGTGTTTATTACAAAAAACGGGCGATGGCTACCATGTCTGGTTCCGGTATCAGGGGCAATATTGAGGGCAAAATGTTGACAAAAGCAGGCGGTGGGATGCTGGCTAACGCCGGACCACACGACCACGACAACACCAAGAAGGGCGATGAAACTGATACCATAGTGCTAAGTAATGGGAAATTTTATGTTGACTGGACTAAACCTGAAAAAGAAAGCAAATGAGATTTCTCCATTAAATCGGACAAATTCTTTATCGATCTGAACGCCATAATTAAAGTTTAGTATTCCATATGGTTAACCGACTTGTTTGGTAAGGACTTTATGGACTTTACGCCGTTTATTGGTCTTTTTCTGGTATTGATTCGACAGCACACTTATGCTTCCATCTACCTCCATGATGGCAAGGTCAACCTCCTTAACCGAAGGTACACCATGTTCACGCACCGCTTCTATAAGTTCTTCATTACTGATTTTTGCTCTTTTCATGTGGTCTTCCAGTATTTTGCCTTGGTAAACCAGCATCATAGCTTCTCCTTGTACTACTTTCCCGAACTTCGGGTAGCGATATTGCAAATATTTCAGCATGTAATTTACCAGGAACAGAGTTGAAGCTGCAACCAGTCCTCCGCTTAATGTTGAGTCAGGCCCAACCATAGCATTTTGTACGGCGTTGCTGATAAGCAGAATGAAAACCAGGTCAATAACTGATAGCTGCGCCAGTTCCTTCTTTCCAAAAAGGCGGATGGCAATAATAATGAACAAATAGACTGCAAGCGTGCTGCCTATGATCCGGATATAGTTGTTGCTAAGAAGTTCGTTCATAATAGCTGAAATTAATGAAATTTGATTTGCCTTAAAATCATTTTATGAGCAAACAAATTTACAAACAATACCTGTGGAGTTAAGTTGTAAAACTAATAGATGCTGATAATTCATCAGTTATAGTCTTGTATTCCAGGTTGTAAAAAAGCAACCTGGAGTGATGGATGCAAGGAGTGGTTTGAAAATAAAAAACACGAAATGGGAAGAACTTTTATTTATACAGGTAACGCTTAATCTTAAGCGTCGCTGTCTTTTCAAAAGGTTCGGGCTGTATAAGGACTTCCTGTATCTGTGAGAATTTATTTACATGATGGTTTACATATGCCTGAAGTTCAATACACAGTTTTTCAATCTCATGTACCACATAGTTGATGTTCTCTTCCTTTTGCTGGCGATGTTGCTCCCTGATTTCATCATAGTTGAAATGGACCAGGGCTACAAGTTTGCCTTTTTGTTCGAGAACTAGCGAATCGACAACATGCTGGAAATTGTTTATTACCGATTCAATTTCTTCCGGGAAGATATTCTCACCGCCAGAGCGAACAATCATATTTTTCAGCCTTCCTTTGATATAAAGATACCCATCTTTATCGAACATGCCCAGGTCACCGGTTCTAAGCCAACCATCAGCCGTTAGTATTTCTTCGGTTAATTCAGGTTCCTTATAATAGCCTTTCATAACATTTGGACCCCTGGCCCATATTTCGCCTTCACCTGTTTCCTTATCGGGATCATGAATGATGAGTTCAATTCCGTGAATGGCTGGTCCCGCTGATTGCAAACGAAAATTTTGAGGATTGGAACCGGCAAGCAAAGGAGAGGTTTCCGTTAATCCATATCCGATAGCATAAGGAAATTTAGCCTCTATCAGAAATTTCTCAACAGTTCTGTTCAGTTTGGCTCCTCCTATACCAAAGAAGCGAAGTTCTCCGCCAAAAGTTTCCATCAGCTTTTTTCCTGCAGCCACATTGATTTTCCGGCGGACAAAAGGGATATGTATCGCTAGCCTGAGCAATATATTTCCCGTGAATTTTGGTTTTATTCTCGTCCTGAAAATCTTTTCAATAATCAGGGGAACTGTGAGCATAACGGTTGGTTTAATTACCTGGAGTGCAGGAAGAAGGATTGACGGTGTCGGCAACTTACCAAGGTAATATATGCAAGCACCCTTGGTCATTGGGAAAATTAAGCCAATGGTATTTTCGTAAGTGTGCGAAAGGGGAAGAACAGAGAGAAACCGGTCTGTTTCATTAATTGTCTGAACCCGTGCGCTCATTTTTGCCGTAAAACAGATATTTTCGTGGGTCAGCATCACGCCTTTTGATTTTCCCGTTGTACCTGATGTATAAATAATGGCTGCCAGGTCATTCCCTGTAACATTGTACTGTTTTAAAGGCTCAGCTTCAGAAGGAAAAGCGGTTGCCGGGCTTTCATTATCAATGAGAGTAAAATCTTCAATCCTGATCTTTACAGGCAATTCTTCCCGGGAAAGGTTATTTATTTTTAGGCGTAATCCGTCTGAAACAAATAAGGCTTTTGCTTCAGAATGTTCCAGTATGTTCCTGATTTCATCCGAATGAAAATCAGGCAATAACGGCACAACTACCGCTCCCATGAAAGTGATGGCATAATAACTGACACCCCAGTTTGGGATACTGGTACTGAGAACTGCAACTTTATCCCCCGGTATAATTCCAAGCTTTTCCAACCAGGCCATTAAAGCTTTGATCTTTCGATCCAGTTCACCATATGTTATTGGTTTTTCTCCGACAAGGGCCATTGCCGGACGATTAGCGTATCCCCGTGTTGTCTCTGCAAAAAGAGCTGGGAATGTCAAGTTTTCAGTATGTTCCATTTTTCTGAATAGGACGACTAATTTACAATCTTTTTCCTTTATCTCTATAAATCAACAGAATATTTGTCGTTCAGAAAAAGTGTACCAACTTTTGATTATCTTTCCACTTTTAAAATAAATACCTATGATCTGGGAAAAGCGTTGGTTTCAGTTTACCATCTTGATGATACTGGCTTTTATTTGGGGCAGCTCGTTTATTTTAATGAAAATCGGGATGAAGAGTTTTAGCAGCGATCAGGCAGCCGCCTTGCGCATTTTGCTGGCTTCATTGGCATTATTACCTATCGCTGTCAGCCAAATTAAAAAATTGCAATGGAAAGATCTGAAAAGCTTACTGATAGCTGGATTTATCGGTAGTTTTTTCCCGGCCTTCCTGTTTATGAAGTCCGAAACACGCATCGACAGTTCACTGGCCGGTATGCTCAATTCTCTCACCCCGGTATTTACACTGATAGTAGGTTTACTTTTTCACCGAATGGCGTTCCGCAGGATGCAGGTTGTAGGGTTGTCGATAGGACTGGCAGGAGCTACCGGGTTGATTCTGGCGGGTAACGGATTTCATATAGGGACTATTAATAGTTATGCCCTCTATATCGTATTGGCAACCTTTTTTTATGCAATCAGCATCAATCAGATAAAATCAAAACTATCGCATCTTTCAGGGGTTCAGGTTACATCTTTTTCATTCCTGTTTATTGGTCCGGTGGCTTTGATTTATCTTCTTACAACCAATTTTGCTCCGGTACTGGCGAATCCCGGATGGCCTGTACATTTACTGGCATTGGCTACGCTCGCCATCGTCGGTACCGCTTTGGCCATGTTGCTGATGAACAGTCTCATTCGTTATTTATCGGCTGTTGCTGCGACATCGGTTACTTATATTATCCCCATTTTTGCGATCATGTGGGGTTTGCTCTATGGCGAAAACGTGACTCTTCTCCACCTCATCTTCATGGGCTTAATCCTGGTGGGCGTTTACCTCATCAACTGGAAAAAACGTAAGAGTTTACATCACAGCTAAGAGATTTGCCAGTTGAGATAATTGTCGTTGCAGCCGAACTAAGTCAGGTCAGAATGCGTAGTTTCAGTCATAATCGGATTTAACATCAACTGCAAATTTCTTTCATATTCTTACATTAGCCATTCCCATTCGATTTCCTCCTTAGTTAGCTTTCTTGTTTTTTTTGTTGCACGCAAACGCTTTGCACCGGTAAATTTGACCTTTTGCAATGGATTTAACGGTTCGGCACTTTGCCAGTTATCAAGCAGGTTCAAATGATCTAATACTCTTAATACCTGTACGATGGTTAGAAGTGAAGTGGCCGCCTTCCCGTTTTCCATTTCGCTGATCGCCGAGCGTGAAAGACCCGCCTTTTCAGCTAGCTTTTCCTGGCTTAGGTTTTGCTGAAGCCGAATCTGTTTCATCCGGGTCCCTAGTTCGGCAACAATCGCCGGATCGCTCATGCTATACCAATTTATAGTATTTTCTGGAGATGCCATTTTTAATTAATTTAAATTAACGTAGGCTATAGGAGTCATATAGTTTAGCGATTTTATAATAATGTCTCCATTAGACTACAAATATACGATTAAATCCTAAAAATTTGATGTTATAATTTAAGAAATTGTAATTGCAATAATAATTATTATTTGCTGGCGGGATAGTTTTCACTCTTTCATGTTGCAGCATGACTTGAAGAGGCCTAATAGAGCTGGATTGTATAAATTTTAATCGACTCCTTATTTATTTTAAGAGCAGTTTTTGGAATAAATTCCTAATTGACCTTGGTTATTCTCTGGTTAAAGAACCTTTTAAAAAACTGATTAACCAGGGAATCATACAGGGACGTTCCATTTTTATTTACATGGTGAAAGGTATCTTCGTCAGCAGTATGATGTTCAGCAATTGCACGTGGATGTGAATATTGTTGAGAATGATATTCTGGATACGGATAAGTTCCGTGCCTGGCGTACTGATTTTGCGGTAGCCTATTGTGCCCATTTGTAAGTAATCATGGTCACTGGTGCGTACTTCGCGGTCCTAGTCGAACGAGAAACCAATATTATCCAATTGTTCACGGTAACGAGCCCAGGTTAATCTCAGTTGTGCAACACAAGCCATTGGGCTTTGAAGTGTACAAAGCTAGTGTTTTTAAAGGATTTGAGAACAAGCGTATCTAAAGGGGCACATGATAAATCTTATTTGTATATTTGTCGAGGTTCAATCATATAAGTGCATCAAAGCCTGAACACCTGAAAAATATAGGAGTGTTTTTTCGATTTATTCAAATTTGCTCAGGCAATAACACAAATTTTAGAAGGAAGTTTCAAAAACCTGATCCTATGAAAAATTTATCATTAATCTTGCTTTTAATGTTTTTATTAGGAAACAAGTTACACCCGCAATCTTTTTATACAGGAGGAGACTTATCCTATGTTAAGGAACTTGAAGGATGTGGCGTGCAATGGAAAGAAAATAACACTGTGAAAGATATTTTTTCCATATTTAAAGATAACGGAGCTAACATAATCCGTTTCAGAATCTGGCATACACCTGCAACAGGTAAAAATGGATACATCGATACCGAAGCTATGATTTCGAGGGCAAAAGCGAAAGGGTTGAAAGTTATTCTCGATTTTCATTACTCAGATACTTGGGCTGATCAAGGAAGACAGAAATGTCCTGCTGCCTGGATATCAGTTGTGAATAGTTATTCTCTCCTGGCTGATTCAATATACAATTATACCCGAAAAACATTGCAGTCTTTGAAGGATAAGGGAATATTACCCGAATTTGTTCAGGTTGGCAATGAGACTAACGGAGGCATGTGTTTTCCCGGCGATGGAACTGTTACATGGCCTACAGACTGGACCAAACAGACTTTGCTCTTTAACGCCGGAATTAAAGCCGTCAGGGATGCGGACCCAAGTATTAAAATTATTTTGCATGTAGCTGATCCTAAAAACGCAGAATGGTGGGCTGGCGAATTGAAAAAAAACAATGTAACAGATTATGATATACTTGGTATTTCATTTTATCCTACCTGGCATACCACAACAACAATAAACGGGTTTGGAACTATAATTACCAATATCCAGAATACATATCAGAAAAAAGTTATGGTTGTTGAAACGGGTTTACCATGGTCAGATTCCTACAACGACAACACCACGAATATAATGAATGGAGTTCCGGCAGGTTATGGATCATTACCTTCACCCGAAATCCAGGCTCAGTGGCTTATTGATCTGACAAACAAAATGGAGGCTACAGGAGGACTAGGCACAATATATTGGGAACCCGATTTAGTGGCTAGTCATGTAACCGGCTGCCCTGCTGATCCTGGTGGTTCTGTTTGGGAAAATGTCGCCTTATTTGATTTCAACAATAATCTTATGCCAAATGGGGGAATCAGGTTTTGCCAGCTTTTTTTAGGAATCAGGAATGAAAATGCTGCACCCGACGATATTTCATTATCGACCTTCCCAAACCCGGCGGAGAACAAACTTTATGTTCAGTTTAACGTAAAATCGTGTCTAAATGCGTCGATTGAAATCTATGATACGCAAGGCAGATTCATTAAACGTTTTACCAGGAAAACGGAAATAGGTTTAAATACAATCGCATTGGATTTAAGTGGTATGGGATTGGTAAACAGTTCGTATATTTTACGTCTGACTATCAATAATGTACCATATCATCAAAGTTTTACAGTGAACAGATAAAACGTAAATCAATCATGAAAAAGCTTAGTTTCATTCCGGTTTGGCTCGTGTTGCTGTTACTCACGAATTTTCAGGCATTTTCGCAACTTCCTGTTCAAAGGGAAAAAATAAATTTTGATCGTGACTGGAAATTCCACTTGGGTCATGCTGCCGATCCCGCAAAAGATTTCAATTTTAAGGTTGCAAATATTTTCTCAAAAAGCGGAAAAGCGGAAGGAACAGCCATTGATCCGAAATTTGATGATAAGGATTGGCGTACTCTTGATTTACCACACGATTGGGCTGTAGAACTTCCATTTGTAAATTCTTACAACTTCGACGTTATGGCTCACGGATACAAACCCATTGGCGGCTTGTTTCCCCAAAACAGCGTTGGATGGTACCGGAAACCATTCACTATTGCGAAGTCTGATTCAGGACAGCGCTTTGCCATACAATTCGACGGTGTATTCCGTGATGCAATGGTCTGGGTAAACGGTTTTTACCTTGGTACAAACCAAAGTGGCTATCTGGGTATGAATTATGATATTACTGATTACATCAATTTCGACAAAAGTAATGTGATTGTTGTTCGCGTTGATGCTACCCAATATGAAGGCTGGTTTTATGAAGGCGCGGGCATTTACCGTCATGTATGGCTTCAGCACTACAACAATTTGCATATCGCGCAGGATGGAGTTTTTGTATTTACTGATGTAAAAGGAAATTTGGCAAAGGTATTTGTTGAGACTACCATCGAAAACCAAACATTAGCGAAAGCAGGGTGTACGGTGGAGACTGTAATTCTTGATCAGGATGGGAACAGGTTGACCCAGTCGGCTGCGCAACCAATATCACTGGCTGTAAATGAGAAAAAGCAGGTAAAACAGCAGGTAACCTTGAAATCGCCCAGGCTTTGGTCGCTGGAGGATCCTTATCAATACAAAGTCGTTTGTATTGTAAAAGCCGGCACTAAAATCATTGACCAACTTACTACTAAATTGGGAGTCCGCACAATTCAGATTGATGCTGCCAAAGGTGTTATTTTAAACGGGAAGCACATTAAGATAAAAGGAGTGAATTGCCACCAGGATCATGCCGGTGTTGGTAGCGCTTTGCCTGATTATTTACAATATTACAGGATAGAACTATTGAAGCAATTAGGCGTAAATGCATATCGCACCAGCCATAATGCACCTACTCCTGAATTACTTGAAGCATGTGATAGTTTAGGCATGCTGGTTCTGGATGAAACCCGCCTGCTCAATTCCAGCCCGGAATATATGGGTCAGTTCGAAAGGCTTATTCGTCGCGACCGCAATCATCCATCTGTATTTATGTGGTCTATTGGAAATGAGGAAGGTTATATTCAGCAAAACAGTGTAGGCAAACGACTTGCACTGTCATCAATTGCTGAACAAAAGGAACTGGATCCAACCCGGACCTCTACTTATGCGGCGGATCTGGGAAATGTATTTACAGGTATTAACGAAGTTATTCCTGTCCGGGGATTTAATTACAGAGTGGCAGGCATAAAGCCTTATCATCTCGATCATCCGACACAACCTATTATTGGAACCGAGATGGGAAGCACTGTTACAACACGGGGGATTTATATAAAAGATACTATCAATGGATACGTTCCCGACCAGGATATTACAGCTCCCTGGTGGGCATCGAAAGCGGAAGACTGGTGGCCTGTGGCTGCCGAAAACAATTGGATGATGGGTGGTTTTGTTTGGACCGGCCTGGATTACCGCGGTGAACCAACTCCTTATCAATGGCCCAACATCAACTCGCATTTTGGGATAATGGATGTTTGCGGTTTCCCAAAAAACATTTACTATTATTACCAATCCTGGTGGACAGGTTATGATGTGCTGCACATTTCTCCTCATTGGAACTGGAAAGGAATGGAAGGCCAACCCATTGATGTTTGGGTAAATACAAATGCTGATACCGTAGAATTGTTTCTTAACGGAAAAACCCTTGGGAAAAAAGAGATGCCACTCAATAGTCATCTTCAATGGACAGTGCCGTACGAACCAGGAACCCTGAAAGCCATTGCAGTGAAAAAAGGAAGAATATTAACAACCAGCATCGAAACTACCGATGAACCATTCGAATTAATGGTTACTCCTACTAAAACAACATTGTTTGCTGACGGGAGAGATGTTTCAGTTTTAAATATTTCAGTTATTGACAAGAAAGGGCGTGAAGTTCCTGATGCTCAAAACCTGGTGACATTTTCATTGAAAGGCAATGCTAAAATAATAGGTGTTGGCAATGGCGATCCAAGCAGTCACGAACCGGATAAGTGTCCTGATAGTAACTGGCAAAGGAAATTGTTCAACGGGAAATGCCAGTTAATTCTTCAAACGGGATATAGCGCAGATATTCTTAAGCTGGAAGCAAAATCAGAAGGAATTCGACCTGCTTCTACCGAAATACATTCTATTCTTCCATTCCCAGCAGTTAAAACACCAGGTGTTAACAAACCCGGTGCGAAAAATCAATTACCAAAGAAGAATATTGGGAAGATGCTAGGAGCTGATATATCGTTTTTACCTCAGCTCGAAGATCGGGGTATGAAGTTTTATGATAAAGACCAGCAGAAAGATGCCATCGAAATTCTGAAAGATCATGGATTTAACTATGTAAGGTTGAGGATTTTCAATAATCCATCCACCGAAAAAGGCTATTCGCCCGGCAAAGGCTTTTGCGACCTTGAACATACCAAACAAATGGCTTTGCGGGTTAAAAAAGCAGGACTAAAATTATTGCTCGATTTCCATTACAGCGATTACTGGGCTGATCCTCAACAACAAAATAAACCCTCCGCCTGGGAAGGAATGGATTTTAATCAACTTACCGCAGCATTAAAGGACTACACAAAAACCGTGCTCTTGGCATTAAAGGCACAAGGCACTTTGCCGGATATGGTGCAGATCGGCAACGAAATAAATCATGGTATGGTTTGGCCTGAAGGCCATATTGGTAATCCTGACAATTTAGCTGCTTTGATCAAAGCCGGCATCGAGGGTGTAAAAGAAGTTGATCCTTCAATAATTATCATGCTGCATATTGCGCTGGGCGGACAGAATGCGGAATCTGTTTTCTGGTTAGATAATATGTTCGCCCGTGGCGTAGATTGTGATATAATTGGATTGTCATACTATCCCAGGTGGCACGGAACTTTAAACGACCTGAACTACAATCTGAACGATCTGATCCGGCGGTACAACAAATATGTGAATGTGGTAGAATACTCGCATAAAAAGGGAGAAGTTAATGATATTGCCTTTAACCTGCCTGGCAATAAAGGAACCGGTACATTTATATGGGAACCTTTAAGTACCTGGGAATCTGTTTTTGACAAATCCGGAAAATCCAATGAATTATTAAATATCTACGATGAAATAAGTAGGAAATATCTCCCCGCCAGATAATATGTAATAGGAAGATCCAAAACCGGAGAATATGGATGTGCCTTTTATGAAAGACATTACACCTGCCGGATGGTCCGGTCAACCGGGGATTTAAATTTCATGGTAGCCGATGGCAAAACACTAGCCTATAAGCGATTCGATGCACAGGATGAAATAATCGTTCTTTTCAACCTGGAATCTACTCATCTGAATTTTACACTGCTAATAAACTCAACCTGGGTTGATTTGCTCACAAATAAACAAATAAAAGGCACTTCACTTGTACTAAAACCCTTTACAGCAGCCATTTTGAAAAAATCCGAATAAAGCTGGCAGGGAATGTTTGCTTTAAAAAACATGTTTGCCTCTTACCTGAATGCATGAACCAAACATACATTTTGGTCCTCTATACTTTATATCCGGACAGTACATCCAGACAAAATTATAGTATCTGAAACAAAATATATTAAATTTGCCATTCCCCTAATCCTCTTTGCATGAAAAAGCTTCTATTGATTTCAGGTATCATTTTCTTAATAGTATCGAACGGTTTCAGCCAGCTTATTACCAGTACGCCTGCTTTGCCAACCGACCAAAACAGCGTAGAGATAGTGTTTGATGCCTCATTGGGCAATGCCGGGCTGGCCGGATATACAGGTGATATTTATGTACATACCGGTGTGATTACCAATCTGAGTACAAGCCCATCGGACTGGAAATATGTTATAACTCCATGGCCAAACTCAACCAATCTTTCATTGGCAAATACAACCAAGAATAAGCTGGTATCTCTTGGCAATAATAAGTGGAAACTGGTCATCGGCCCTTCGATACGCAGTTATTATAATGTACCTGTAGGCGAAGTTATCCAGAAACTGGCATTTGTTTTTCGTAATGCCGACGGGTCAAAACAAGGCAAAACTGACACCGGGGGTGATATCTTTTACGATGTATATCCCTCATCGCTAAGCATTAGTATCACTAACCCATCCGAAAATTTTCTTTTCGTTGACCTGAATACAACATTAAATGTTAATGTTTCCTCATTGCAAGCAGATTCTACTTTATTATACATCAATGGAATAAAGGTTGCCGGTACAGCTTCAAACCTTATCAATTTTACGATTACAGCCTCAGACTACGGGCGATATCTTGTAAAAGCTGTGGCTAAAACCGCTTCTGCAATGGTTGCTGACTCCTTTTATTATTATGTGCGCCCGGCGATAACAGTAGCTGAAATACCTGCCGGTATGAAAGATGGAATTAATTACCTGAGCGAAACGTCGGTATTGCTTTCGTTATATGCACCACTCAAACAGTATGCTTACGTGATTGGCGATTTTAATAACTGGATACCTGACGAACAAACCTATATGAAAAGGACACCCGATGCAAAACGTTACTGGGTTCAAATTGACGGGTTGGTTCCGGGTAAAGAATATATTTATCAATACCTGGTGGATGGAAATATCCGTATCGGCGACCCATATGCCGACAAAGTGAGCGACCCCTGGAATGATCAGTATATAACCAGTTCCACCTATCCTAACATGCTTACTTACCCGGCAGGCAAAACACAGGGAATTGCCACAGTATTGCAAACAGGAAAACAAGCTTATGTTTGGAATTCAACCTCTTTTGTCCCACCGGCTAATTCTGATATGATGATCTATGAATTGTTATTACGCGACTTTACTAAGGACCACTCATTTCAATCCCTTATTGATACGCTTGGTTATCTGAAACGGCTTGGAATAAATACCATCGAACTGATGCCGGTTAGTGAATTTGAAGGCAACCTGAGCTGGGGTTACAATCCTAACTATTATTTTGCTGTGGATAAATATTATGGCCCGGCCAATGATTTTAAAAAGCTGGTAGATATCTGCCATCAGAACGGTATAGCGGTAGTGATGGATATGGTGCTGAATCATGCTTTCGGTACATCGCCTTACGTGATGCTATATTGGGATGCAGCTAACAACAGGCCTTCGGCTGACAGTCCTTTTTATAATACAATAGCTAAACATGATTACAATGTTGGTTTCGATATGAACCATGAATCGCCTGATACAAAAACTTATGTAAGCCGGGTTCTAAAATACTGGCTTAATGAATACCATATTGATGGCTACCGTTTCGACCTTTCGAAAGGATTTACTCAAAATAATACGCTCGGGAATACAGGTGCATGGGGTAATTATGATGCCTCGCGGATTGCAATTCTGTCAGCTTATCATGATACCATTGTAGCAGCTAATCCCAAAGCAGTATTGATACTGGAGCATTTCGCCGATAATAGTGAAGAAACGGTTCTGGCTTCCAAGGACATGCTGCTTTGGGGTAATATGAATTACAATTATGGGGAAGCAGCCATGGGATATACATCCACCAGTGATTTGACCTGGGGATCATACAAATCGCGCGGTTGGAGCAAACCCAACCTGGTAACCTATATGGAGAGCCATGATGAGGAACGCGAAACATTCAGGTCGATAGCGTATGGAAATGCCAATGGGTCATATAATATTAAAGATACAGCAACCGCACTTCAACGCGATGGCTTAACAGCAACATTTTTTCTAACCATTCCAGGTCCAAAGATGATATGGCAATTTGGTGAGCGGGGCTATGATTATTCAATTAACTACCCAAGCGGGACCTCAGACTCCAGGCTTTCCAATAAACCACCACGCTGGGATTATATGAGTAAACCTGATCGTATTCAATTGTATAAGAAATACTCAGCTTTGCTTTATCTGAGGACGCACAACCCACTTTTCAGTACTACCGATTTCCAGTTGGATGTTACAGGAGCTATTAAAAAAATAAAACTGAACTATGGCGGTAATTCTGCCGTTGTACTTGGAAATTTTGACGTCGTTAACAATAATGTTTCCCCGGGTTTTCCTCATACCGGGACCTGGTACGATTATATGTCGGGCGATTCGCTGGTGGTAACGGATGTGAATTACAACCTTATCTTTACGCCGGGTGAATACCACATATACCTTTCGGAAAAATTTGATAATATTACAGGGCTCTCATCGGTAAGAAAGGAACCCTTTTCGGTAAATGTGGCGCCGAACCCGGTTTCGGATTTATGTACTATTAGGATTAATGCAACCGGATCAACTTACTGCGAGGTGAAAGATTATAACCTGTTGGGAAGTGAAATAGAAACCATATTCTCGGGAAACATCAATTCAAACCTTCAATTACCCTGGAAGCCAATAGGGAAAGGAATTCATATATTGATAGTCAGGATAGGGAACCAGCAGGTGGTCAGGAAAGTGGTAGTGCAATAAGGAAGTTTTACCCATTTTTAAGTGTTTTTTATTTGCTGGGAGCCGGAAGTCCGAAGCCGGAAGACTCCGGGATAGAAGATCATGATATCAGGATAATTTTGATCCTCGCCCTATCGCCCTTCGCACCTTCTGAAACCCAAAAACAAAAATGCTGGCTTTCTTTCACGCCGACTGCCTTATCTTTAATGTAGGTTTAAACACTTTCGTTTGAAAATCAATATCAGCAGCAGGGTTATTTAAACGTTGTAAAAGAAGTTTAACACTTTCGCGTCCCATTTCATACCCTTTCTGAACCACCGTGGTGAGTTCAGGCTTTATGATGGAGGCATTCGGTCCGTCACCATATCCAATCACTGAAATATCTTCCGGTATCCTGAAACCATTCTGTTGCAATACCTGGATAACAGCAATGGCAGTGCTGTCGTTTACTACGAATATACCGTCAATTTCAGTTGCAATGTTAAGTATATGGTGGCGCAGGGTTTGTACTTCTTCGCGTGTATCGCATTTCAATATCCGGTCTTCGCGCACTTCGATACCTGCTTTTCGTAAGGCATCACAATAGCCGTTTCTCCTTTCGCGGCCAATTAACAGGTTTTGAGGAGCAGCCAGGTGAACTATATTTTTACATCCTTTATTAATAAGGTATTCAGTCGCTATACGTCCTCCTTCGTAATCATCGGTTATAACTTTATCTGCTTCAAGTTGTTCGGAAACCCGGTCGAAAAAAACAATGGGCATGCCACTGGCAAGTGCATCATTGAAATGCTCATACGTTTGAGTCGTTTTACTCAGTGAAACCAGTATCCCATCTACCCTGTGGTCGATAAGCGTTTGCAGGTTGATCATTTCACGATATTGGTTTTCGTTCGACTGGCAAATGATCAGGTTATAACCTTCTTTATGCGCGAGTTCCTCGATGCCACTGATAACTGATGAGAAAAAATGGTGAACGATTGCAGGGATAATTAATCCTATGGAGTAACTACGCTGCCGCCGTAGATTTAAAGCTAGTACATTAGGCCTGTAATTAAATTTTTTTGCGTAGTTGCGAATCAAATCTTTGGTTTCCTGGCTGATATCCGGATGATCCTTTAAAGCACGTGAAACTGTTGATATTGAAACGTTCAGGCTACGGGCTATATCTTTAATGGTTAATTGGGTCGATTTCATAAGAATGATGTTGCGGTAAAATTTTCAGATAAAGGTAGAAATATAATTTAAACTTTATGCTATATTAATATACCAATTAAGGTTAGTGTTAAAATAACAATAAGATGCCTTGATTATCAGTATTTTAGGGAAATGACCCCTTTGTAATTATTATTAAAAAGAAGTTATTAAATTGTTAAGCTGGCGCAAACGGTTGCGAAAACGTTTCCGTAAAAATAATTGCAGAATCACCTAAAAAAGAGCAAAATAAGTGTTGAATCTAATAATTCTTTACTTAGTTTTGTCGAAAAGTTCCGAACACGAATTTAAATAACCGGACTTAGAAAACATCACTTTTCATCAAAACAATTTTTTATACATGTTCATTTTTAAATAAAAATGCATTATTTTTATACGGGTAGTTGAGTGTCGAAATTTTATAACTCTTTCAGCAATTAAAAATCAAATCAACCAATAATTAACCAATCGTTCAATAACATGAAAGTCAGATCTATGAAGAAAAATTTAATCTCTTTCAGGATCCTGTTACTGTTTGTTGCGTGGGCATTTGCCTTTCAGGCATTTGCACAGGATATTCAGGTAACCGGGAAAGTCTCAGATGCTAAGGATGGCAGTTCGCTACCCGGGGCAACTGTTCAGGTAAAAGGTACCACTATTGGTGCTCTTACTGACCTGGATGGAAAGTATTCACTAAAAGTTAAGGCCGGATCGGTTCTATCCTTTTCTTTTATAGGGTATGATCCTCAGGAAGTAACCATTACTAAACAGCGTGAAGTAAATATAGCGCTTCAGCAATCATCCACAACTCTCCAACAGGTAGTTGTAATCGGCTATGGACAGGTAAAGAAATCCGACGCAACCGGTTCTATCAGTGTAACAAGCAGTAAGGATTTCAACAAGGGTGCCATCACTTCGCCGCAGGATCTGCTGGTTGGTAAAAGTGCCGGGGTTGTAATTACCACTTCCGGAGGAGCTCCGGGTAGCGGTGCAACCATCCGCGTTCGTGGAGGTTCCTCTTTGAATGCTTCCAATGACCCTTTGATCATTGTCGATGGAGTTCCACTCGATAATAATGATATTAACGGTAGTTCCAACTTCCTATCCTTTATTAATCCTAACGACATTGAGACATTCACCGTTTTAAAAGATGCTTCTGCAACCGCCATTTATGGATCGAGAGCTTCGAATGGTGTAATCCTTATTACTACCAAAAAAGGACAGGTTGGCAGTGCAATGAAACTTACCTATGACGGGAATACCTCAATCTCCAGTGCAATAAAATTTATGGATGTATATTCCGGTGATCAGATCAGGGAAATCGCTTTTAATAACAAGGATTTATTTGGTGTTGAAAGCTTTGAAAAACTTGGT
Organism: Lentimicrobiaceae bacterium; assembly: GCA_041660125.1. Taxonomy (GTDB): domain Bacteria; phylum Bacteroidota; class Bacteroidia; order Bacteroidales; family UBA4417; genus UBA4417. The sequence continues at coordinate 19,025 of JBAZWY010000033.1, read as the reverse complement.
AGCCAGAACACGAACTGGCAGAAGGAAATTTTCCGAACTGCTATCTCACAGGATCACAACCTGAGTTTATCAGGGGCTTATAAATCCTTACCCTACCGGGTTTCGTTGGGTTATACAGATCAGAATGGTATTTTGAAGAATACGGATCTGCAAAGGACTACAGGTTCCATTAGTCTTGATCCTACTTTGTTTAATAAAAGTCTTAAAGTTAATATCAACCTGAAAGGTATGAGCACCGACAATAATTTTGGAGATGCAGGCGCTTTGGGATCTGCTATTAATATGGATCCTACTCAGGTTGTAATGGACGGCAACCCGCTTTCGGGTGGTTATTATCAATGGAGTAATTACGGGGCTAATCTTGGCACACCTAATCCGGTAGAGCAGCTCATGGATGTTGATAATAAATCAAAAGTTCAGCGGGTTATCGGGAACATCCAGCTTAACTATAAAATGCCTTTTATCCCTGATCTTAATGCCAATTTGAACATGGCAACTGATTATACCAAAAGTGACGGACACAACAACCTTCCTATTGATGCACCTTCAGTTCTTACCAGTCCTTATTTAGGCAAGATAAATAGTTATAGCGGGAAAAACTACAACAATTTACTCGATTTTTACCTGAATTATGCAAAAGAACTCAGTGCGATCAGTAGCAAAATAGATGCAACTGCTGGTTATTCGTGGCAACATTTCAAACGTGAAGGCGACAGTTATACAACCGGGTACCATTTGCCTGGCGAAACAGCTCAGATTGACAGTTCTTCCTTTATTACCGAAAACTACCTGGTTTCATTCTTTGGTCGTTTGAATTACACCTTTATGGACAGGTATTTGCTTACTTTCACCATTCGTGATGACGGATCTTCCCGTTTTGCAAAAAACCAACGTTGGGGATTGTTCCCATCGGTAGCTTTTGCATGGAAAATCAAGGAAGAATCGTTCCTCAAGGATGTTAAAGCAATTTCCGATTTGAAATTACGTATAGGCTGGGGTGTAACCGGACAGCAGGATCTTAAGACTAATGATTATCCTGCCCAGGCAACATACATCACCTCTTCTCCTGGCAGCTATTATATGATAGATGGAAAATATATTCCAACTTTACGTCCAAGCGCCTATGATCCGGACATTAAATGGGAAGAAACAACCACCCAGAACATTGGTTTGGATTTTGGCTTTGCCGACAACCGAATTTCAGGATCGTTCGATTTATATAAACGTGTTACCAAAGATTTATTAAATACCGTTAATGTGCCCAGCGGAAGTAATTTCTCCAATACCCTGTTAACAAATGTTGGAAGCCTGGAGAATAAAGGAGCTGAGGTTTCATTGAACCTGGTACCAATTTCTTCGCAGGACATGTATTTAAGTATTGGATTCAATGTAAGTTACAACCTGAATAAAATCACCAAACTGAACATAACTGATGATCCGAATTATAAGATTCAATATGGCAGTGCGTTTACGGGTTTTAACCAGGTCACTATAGTAGGCTATCCGGCATATTCGTACTTCCTGAACCAGCAAGTGTATGATGTGAATGGCAAACCGATTGAAGGTATGTATGTTGACCTTTCCGGACAGGGAGGTACTGTGAATGGAAATGCGGCTGATAAATACATCACCCACAATCCGGTTCCTGATTACCTGTTGGGATTCTCTGCACGCTTTACCTATAAAAACTTCGACTTTTCCGGTTCTACCCGTGCCAGCATCGGCAACTACGTTTTTAACATGGTTGCAGCAGGTTCTTCGTATGACCAGATGTACCAGATCGGATACTGGAAGAATTTCCCTACCTATCTGTCGGATACCAAATTCGTGAAACGTCAGTTTACCAGCGATTATTTTCTGGAAAACGCTTCATTTTTCAAATTGGACAATTTGAGTGCCGGATATAAATTCGACAAAATCTACAAAAAAATGAGTGCACGGATAAGCTTTACCGTTCAAAATGTGCTTACTGTTACAAAATACAAAGGTCTTGACCCGGAGGTTCCAGGTGGAATTGATAACAATTTCTATCCAAGACCCCGTACCTTTATGCTTGGTGTAAGTTTAAGTTACTAATCATCTAAAATCTAAAACTGATATGAATAAAATTATAATAACATTATTTTTTCTTTCAACACTGGTGATTTCCTCGTGTGTGAAAGATTTGGATGTGACTCCGCTGGACCCGAATAAAATCCTGGCAGGGAACCTGAATGATAATCCTGCCTACATGAAGCAAGCCCTTGCTAAAGTTTATGCCAGCTTCACCATCTCCGGACAAGGGGCAAACGGTGGCGACGATATTACTGCTTCCGATGGCAATTTTTTTACCACTACACGCGCTCTTTGGAATCTACAGGAGATAACCACCGACGAAGCGATTTGTGCATGGGGTGATGTGGGTATTGCTGATTTGAACACACAGACCTGGAGTTCACAAAACCCTTTTCTTACAGCTCTTTATCAGCGTTTAAGCCTGAGCGTTACCTATGCCAATGAATTTATCCGGAATACAAATGGCAGTACCGATCCTACGCTGATGCGTTACAATGCGGAAGCCCGCTACCTGAGGGCCTTAGCTTATGCATGGAGTATGGACCTCTTCGGCAATCCAGCTTTTACTACCGAAGCTGACCAGGTTGGAAAAACTTTCCCAAAACAGTTAGATCCTGATTTTAACAAAGGCAGGGCTAAGTTATTTAATTATGTAGTATCGGAACTTAAGGACATTGAAAACAAATTGGGAGCACCCAAGTTTTCGTATCCCGAAGCCGATCAGGCTGCTTGCTGGATGTTGCTTGCAAGGGTTTATCTCAATGCGCAGGTCTATACAGGAACAGCAAAATGGGACAGTTGCATGATTTACACCAACAAAGTGATCAACAGTGCCAAATATTCATTAGCTACTAGTTACCGCCAGAATTTCAGCGCTGACAATGATGCAGCACACAACCCTGAAATGATCTTTGCATTCGCATATGACGGCGTTAACACACAAGGTTATACTGGTACTACTTTTCTTATCGAATCAAGCAGCGATGCCAGGTATATCAGGGCTGAAGATTTCCATGGCCTCACTTCAAATACCAACTGGAATGGAAACAGGACCAAAAAACAATTCATGTATGTTCTATTAGGTGATACAACCGCTGTTTATGGTAACAACCCTATTCCCTGGACTACAGATACCATGTTTGTTCAATCAAAAGACACCCGAATTTTATGCAAGGTAAAAAAACAGGTTGATATCCCAAGCGCTTCATCAAGCGGCGATTATGGTATCGGCGTATATAAATTTACTGCAAAAAATACGGATGGTTCACAAGCTGCAGATTATAATGCCGCTTATGCCAGCACAGATTTCCCGATTTTCCGCTATGCGGATGCTTATCTGATGAGAGCCGAAGCAAAGTACAGGTTAAATGATCCTACCGCTGTTGATGATATCAATGTTGTGAGGGCACGTGCATTTAATAATGATCCTGCCGGTCAAATAACAGCTGCTCAGCTTAACGACAAATTCCTGCTTGACGAACGTGGCCGCGAATTTTATTATGAAGCTCAACGACGTACGGACTTGGTTCGGTTTGGCAAATTCACCGATGGTAATTACAATTGGGCATGGAAGGGTGGCGCATTTAACGGCACCAATACCGATAAACACCTCAATGTATTTCCTGTTCCGAGTGATGAAATAGCCTCCAATCCTAACATAAAACCAACCCCTGGTTATTAATCCTTTAAACTCTTTGAACCATGAAGAAAAATTTAATCATATATTTAACAGTCATTGGGTTGATTGGTCTTTTAGCCTCTTGCGAAAAAGATGAGACCAGGGTCGTTATGTCGGCCAGCCCAACTGCACCAACCATTCAGACTATGCCCAACCTGACACTTGAACGGGCTAATGGAACGCAAACGCTGGTATTTGTTGGTACTCCTGTCGATCCCGGTTTCCAGGCTTCAGTAAATTATTACCTCGAAGCATGTGCCACCGGGACTAACTTTGCAACTCCTGTTGCAATTGTTTCAGGTATAAAGGATGACGAATTAAAAATTACGGTAAGCGACCTGAACGGGATTTTACTTAAAGCTTTCCCCGCCGACCAGGCTTCGTCAGTTGATTTCCGTATCCGTTCCGTTTTGGTAACTGATGTTGGTACTGGTGTTGCACCATTCGTATATAGTTCGCCTGTCAAAACAGCCCAGGTTACACTTTACGGGCTGCCTCGCCTGGATTTGATCGGATCAGGTGTAGATCAGAAACTTGAATCGGCTTTGGGTGATGGCGTTTATACCGGGTATGTGAAACTTGATATAACAAAACCATTTACACTTCATGACCCGGATGCTGATATCGCATATGGTGACGGTGGTGCAGGAGCACTTGCCTTGAATGGTACTACTGGTATAACTCCAGCAACAAATGGTTATAGTTATGTTACTGTTGACACTAAAGCTCTTACTATTACAATGGCTCAATTTGAGATCGGCTTGGTCGGCGATGCAACTCCTAATGCATGGAACTCACCTGATTCGAAAATGGATTATAATTCAGCAACCGGTACATGGGATATTACAATTGATCTTGTTGCTGGTCAATTCAAATTCAGGTTTAATGATGGCTGGGCTTGGAATTTAGGATGGAATCCAGCTAAAACCTCATTAGTTCATAACGGGGATAATATTGATCTGCCTGCCGGTCCCGGTAATTATACACTAAAGTTAACAATTACCCAATTTGCCGCTCCTGAAACCGGAACTTTTACCTATATTAAGAATAACTAGGTATTTGAATCGGGGTTTGCTGTGCTTATAGGACGCAAAGTTTTGTTTAGGCATAGCGAACCACTTGCAGGATAAATTCGTTTACTCAGTAATTAATTGAAACTCATTAAAAAAAAATCCATGAAAAGAACCATATATAAATTATTGGCCATCCTTTTTACCGCGACACTATTTTTTGCCGCTTGTACAAAGGATGACACAGATGTGAAGTTAGCTCCCAAGCTTTCTACTTCCCAACTCTTAGATGTTACATCGGACGGTGCAACAGTTGTTGGTTTTGTTATTGCCCAGGGAGATGGTTTTACCGAAAGAGGTGTGTGCTACAATACAGCTACAGCCCCAACCGTTGCTAATTCCAAAGCCATTTATACCGGGACAGCTAAAGGCGCTACCTTTAATGTGACACTGAGCGGTCTTAACTATGCTACGAAATACTTTGTACGTGCCTATGCTACGAATGCTGCAGGTACAACTGTTTACGGTGAAGAATATTCGTTTACCACGCTACCTGTTGTTCCTACGCTGGCCACAGCAGATATTACTGATATTACCGGTAATTCAGCCTCGGGCGGTGGTATGGTTTTAGTGGATGGCGGTGCTGCGGTTACGGTTCATGGGGTATGCTTTGGCACTGCACATGATCCAACGATTGCTGACAGCAAAACTGCTGATGGAAATGCAGCCGGACCTTTTGTAAGTGCCCTTGGAAATCTTAAAGGGAAAACAATTTATTATGTACGTGCTTATGCTACCAACAGTGCCGGTACTGGGTACGGCCCCGAAGTAACATTTACTACATTGGTTGCTTTGCCGGTTGTAACTACTGCAGCCGTTTCAGACATCACTAAAGTTTCTGCTATTTCAGGTGGTGAAGTTACCGATGGTGGTGGTGCTGAAGTAACAGCCCGTGGTCTCGCATGGGGTATGAATGTCGATCCTACAATTGCCGATAATATTATTGATGGTGGTACTGATACAGGTGCATTTGTGAGCAATCTCAGTGGGTTAACAAAAAACACTACTTACCATGTCCGTGCTTTTGCTACTAACAGCGCAGGTACAGCTTATGGTGCCGATGTGCCATTTACCACTAAGGCCGACATTCTCACCTGGTATGTTCCGGGCGATTATCTTGTTGCCAGCTATCCGGGTAGTACCTATGCTAACTGGGCTCCTGCCAGTTCACCTATCGTAATGAATACAGCCGATTCACCTATACTCGAAGGGTACATTTACATGGCAGGTGCAACCAATAACTGGAAATTTACCTCCGACCCCGATTGGGCTCATACAAATTATGGTCTTACAGTTGGTACACCAGGGCTATTAAACACTGATCCCACCGCTGGTAACTTAACTTCTCCAATGGGGTATTACAAATTAAATGCTGATCCTGTAGCTTTAACTTATACTGCTGTGCCTACTGTATGGGGTGTTATTGGCGATGCTACCCCTACAGGTTGGGATAATCAAACCAATATGATTTATGACCCGGCTGCTCAAACATTCTCACTGGCACTGCATTTAACCGCCGGCGGCGCATTTAAATTCCGCGGTACTGCTGATTGGGCCGTTGCTTATGGGAGTTTTCCTCATGACGGCACCCTGGATACGAAAGCCGATAATAATATTCCAGTAACTTTTGAATCAGATTATATCATTACATTAGACCTGAGTCATCCTAATGCTTATACCTATAGCATGCTATCATGGGGTTTGATTGGAGATGCTACGCCAGGCGGCTGGAGCACAGATACACCTATGTCATGGGATGCAACTAATAAAGTCTGGACTGCAACCGTGGCGTTAGTATCGAGCAGTGGCGCTAAAACGTTCAAATTCAGAGCTAATCAAGCATGGGATATTAACCTTGGCGGAAACGGCACTTCTGACGGAACGGCTGATAACTATACAGATGCTACTACTGCTCCGCTTGTTGCGGGTGGAAAAAATTTAGGTGTTCCCGGAAATGTTGATGGCACCTATAAAGTTACATTGGATCCTGTGGGTCTCGTTGCTAAAGTTGTCAAGCAATAAAATACATTATCTGCAAGGGAAGTTACAGTTTTAAGTAACTTCCCTTGTTGGATAATAAGTGGGACCAATCTCAACAATCATTTATTTATTTATTTCAGGAACTACATGTTCCTGGATAATTAAATTTATTTGAAGCCAGGATCGAAAGTTTCTGGTTTAATTAGATTGCGTCTTACTCTTGTAAGAATCTATTTACGAAATAATTAACCTGCCACATCTGGTGCGATGGTTTATTATAGGTCATTCTTTTACCTTCCTGACCTCAAAAAAATGAACTGAAGTTATTCAAGTTATTGTCATGCCCCTTTTCCGCAACCAATTATTTAATTACTGGAAACAATTATATCCCGGCGTCTCAGTTAAAATCCTGGAAAATTTTCTCCTTTCTATTGAGTTTTACAGAGAGAAAAATAAGGAGGCGGATTTAGAAGTTGACTGGTACAAGGATGCTGTTGTATATTCCCTGTACGCCGATCTTTTTAATACCGATTTTGCCGGGTTAACCCAAAAACTGGATTACCTTAACGATCTGGGAATTAACTGCATTTGGTTATTGCCTGTACTTGATTCGCCTATGCGCGATGCAGGGTTCGATATAAGTGATTATTTCAGTATCCGGGCCGAACTGGCCGGAGCTAAAGGGACCGATAAGCAGGCTATTTTCAACCAGTTTTTAGCGGAATCACACAAACGTGGCATTCGTGTTATTTTTGATATCGCGATGAACCATACATCCAATCAACACCATTGGTTCGTTGAAGCAAGCAAGTCAAAAGATAATCCGTACCGCAATTATTATATCTGGAGTAAAGATGATTCGCTATATGATAAAGCTAGAATCATTTTCAAAGGAATTGAAAAATCAAACTGGGAGCCTTTAGGCGATGAGTTTTTTTATCATCGGTTTTTTAACTTTCAGCCCGATTTAAATTATAAAAATCCTGAAGTATTACTGGCTATGTGCCGGGCACTTTTATTCTGGCAGAATACAGGCGTTGATGGATTCAGGGCCGATGCGATCCCTTATATCTGGAAGGAAGAAGGAACCGAGTGTGAGAATCTGCCTCAGGCTCACCTGGTTGTGAAATTTTTCAGGGCTATGCTCGATTATATCAAACCTGGCTCACTCCTGCTTGCCGAAGCTTGCCAGCAACCCGCTAAAGTGGTTGAATATATGGGCGATGGAGACGAATGCCATGCCGCTTACCATTTTCCCCTGATGCCCCGGATTTTTAAATCCATAGCCATGCAAAGTGGCAAGCCTATTGAAGAAACGCTTTCAAAAGCATTTACCCCTGAATTGCCACCAAGTGGTCAGTGGTTCACATTCCTGCGCTGCCACGACGAACTGAGCCTCGAATTGGTTTATGTTACCGAAGAAGAACGCAAATATATTCATCAGCAATATTGCCTGAAACCTGAGTGGGATTTCCGCCTGGGTGAAGGTATCTCTGCACGCCTTTCGGAACTGATGCAGCGCGACGAACGTCGTATCCTGCTTGCCTATTCTATTATTTTGGCGCTTCCAGGTACTCCGGTTATTTATTACGGCGACGAATTCGGAAAATTTAACGATGAAGCTTATTATAATGAAATGATAAACCTGACGGGTAAAGATGATACCCGCTTTATGGTTCGTGGGAAAATCGACTGGGACGAACTCGCAATCAATCTTGAAAATCCCGACAGTTTCAGCAGCCACATTTATAATAAGCTTAAACTGATGCTGCATATACGGAATAAGCATAAAACCTTTGGACGCGGCAGTATTGAGTTTATCTCACTGCCGGGAGCCGAAAACGGGAAAATACTTTCATTTATCCGCTCCTTCGAAAGCGAAAAATGGCTTATCATTCATAATATGACGGATCATGTTGTTAATATCAAACTGCCAGCGATTGCTGAAAAGTGCGTCAATGTTTTTGACAACACAACTCCGCTGAGTATTGAACCGTATGGATTTAACTGGCTAAATATCAGTTAAACTATTGAATGACCATTGAATGACGAATTACCTGACTCAAGCTCTTGAAAAACTCATTCGTCAACAATCGAATAACCATTGAATGACAACTAACCTGACTCAAGCTCTTGAAAAACTCATTCGTCAACTATCGAATGACCATTGAAAGACAACTAACCTGGCTCAAGCTCTTGAAAAACTCAATCGTCAACTATTGAATGACCATTGAATGACAATTAACCTGACTTAAGCTCTTGAAAAACTCATTCGTCAACCCTTGAATGACGATTGAAAATTCATCATTTATTTAACCATTCTCCCTATGCCCGCTAAATATATTTTTGAAGCCGTTATTTTCGATCTTGATGGTGTTATCACCCGTACAGCTTTGGTTCACAGCCAGGCCTGGAAAAAAATGTTCGACGACTATCTGCGGCAGCGCGAAACAGAGCATGGTGAAGCATACAGGGAGTTTACCCAAAAAGATGATTACCTGCCGTTTGTGGATGGGAAACCTCGTTACGAAGGTGTAAAATCATTTCTTGAATCCCGTGGCATTCATATCCCTTTTGGCGATCCTTCGGATGAAGTTGAAATGGAAACCGTTTGCGGATTAGGCAACCGAAAAAACATCTTCTTCAATGAAGTACTGAAACGCGAAGGGGTGAGCATATATGAATCAACTGTTCAGATGATTCATGATTTGAAGAAAGCAGGCGTAAAAATAGGTGTGGCATCATCGAGTAAAAATTGCGAAGCTGTATTGGAAGCTGCAGGGCTTACGCCACTTATCGAAACACGAGTGGATGGAGTTGTATCGGCTGAGATGGGCCTCAAAGGCAAACCTGAACCGGATATTTTTACGACAGCGGCTGCCAACCTGGGCGTTAAACCCCATCATGCCATCGTGGTTGAAGATGCCACATCGGGAGTTGCAGCCGGCCGTGCAGGAAATTTTGGATTGGTGCTGGGCATAGCCCGTGAAGAGAATAAACAGGAACTGCTTATTAACGGAGCTGATATTGTAGTAGATGATATTTCAGAAACATCACTCGAAGCCCTTAATAACTGGTTCATTCAGGGATTAGAAGAGGACGGTTGGAATATTACCTATCATACGTATGAACCTGTAAAAGAACGGACCCGCGAAGCTTTGCTCACTGTTGGAAACGGGTATATGGGTACACGGGGAGCCATGGATGAAACAGATGCTAATCAGGTTAGTTATCCCGGAACATACATAGCAGGATTATACAACCGGCTAAGTACACCAATTGCCGGAAAGGAAATCTGGAACGAAGATTTTGTAAATGTCTCGAACTGGCTTCCAGTTACTTTTCGCATTAATGATGGGAATTGGTTTGATATCAATAATACTGAAGTTATTTCGATTGAACGTAATCTCGATTTTCGGTCAGGACTACTCACCCGGATGCTTACGGTTAAGGACGAAAATGGAAACGAAACCTTAATTGAATCAAAGAGGTTTGCTTCGATGGCTGATCCTCATTTAGCTATGCTTCAATATTCAGTGAAACCGTTAAACTATAGTGGTAGGATTACCTTTAAGACAGGGATAAACGGTGCTCTAATCAACAATGGGGTTGAACGGTATAAATCACTCAACCAGCAGCATTTAAAGGCTGTGGATCAGGGTGCAAACGGTAACAGGCAAAATGTGGTTGTTTCGACCACTGAATCAGGAATTCAGATTGCAGAAGTTGCTGATCATTATTTCTATAAGCATGGGAAGGCTGTTTCTGTTGCGCTTACTCACGAAATATCACCTGCAGTTGTATCGGGCACAGTTGCCTTTGATCTCCAGAAGGAAGAAGTTGTATCTCTGGTTAAAAAAGTCGTAATTTTTACTTCAAAAATCGACGATGTAGGCGATCCTTTAACTTCAGCCAACTTAGAATTAGATAAAACCACTTTCGGTTTCGATTCACTTCTCCATGCCAGTTCTGAAGCCTGGAAAACTATCTGGAAAAAAATCGATATGCAGGTAACCGGCGACCGGTTTTCACAAAAATTGCTCCGGCTGCATTTATACCATCTTATGGTAAGTATGTCGCCGCACAATAGTATAATCGATGCCAGTATTACCGCACGCGGATTGCATGGAGAGGCATATCGCGGCCATATTTTCTGGGATGAACTTTTTATCATGCCGCTGTATGATATCAATCTTCCCGAAGTAGCAAAATCAATGCTACTGTATCGTTATCGCCGGCTTAAAAAAGCCAAAGCATATGCAAAAGAATATGGCTATTCCGGCGCCATGTTCCCCTGGCAAAGTGGCTCCGACGGAAGTGAAGAAACTCAGATCATTCATCTTAACCCGCTGAACGGGCAATGGGATACCGACCACAGTTCACTGCAGCGCCATGTCTCACTGGCAGTGGCTTTTAACATCTGGCAGTATTACCAGGTTACCGGGGATCTGGATTTCATGAAAGCGTATGGAACTGAAATGTTTCTGCAGATTTGCCGTTTCTGGACCAGCAAGTGTAACTGGAATGAGAATCGCCAGCGTTACGATCTCACCAAAGTAATGGGCCCTGACGAGTTTCATGAGCAGTACCCTGATGCCAGCGAAGGCGGTTTGAATAATAACGCTTATACCAATCTCATGGTTGCATGGGCTTTCCGGAAAGCAGCTCTTATTTTTAAATCGTATGGTGAAAATGGGGTAGCCGAATTCGACAGGTTAGGTTTCAAAACGGAAGAACTTGATTTGTGGAATGCAATTGCCGGTAAATTATTCCTTGACATTAATGCAGATGGAATCATCGCCCAATACGAAGGTTATTTCGACCTTAAAGAACTGGACTGGGAATATTATAAGAAGAAATACGGCAATATTTACCGTATGGACCGCATCCTGAAAGCCGAAGGCCTTACGCCCGACGAATTCAAAGTGGCTAAACAGGCAGATATGCTGATGACTTTTTATAACCTCGAAAAAGCGGAAGTTGATAGCCTGCTTGCTGGTTTGGGTTATACATTGCCTGCCGATTACCTGCAACGTAACCTTGAATACTATTTTGGCCGCACTTCACATGGCTCGACTCTGAGCCGCATTGTTCATTCACGCCTTGCATCCATTGCCGGGAACAGGGAAATGAGCTGGCAATTGTATTCTGATGCACTGGCCAGCGATTATATTGATATACAGGGCGGTACAACTGCTGAAGGTATTCATGCCGGTGTAATGGCAGGAACAGTGTTAATAGCTTTGACAACCTTTGCCGGTATTTCCCTGGATCAGGAAATTCTTGTAATACAACCATCCTTACCAGATGCATGGGAATCTCTTAGTTTTGGGATTAGTTTTAAAGGAACCCGTTTCCATATGGAAATTACAAAAACACAACTTAGTGTTAATGCGGATAAAGATGCTCTGATCCTAGTAAATAATAAGAAGCTGAATGTAGCCAGAGGAATAGACAGTGCTTTCACGTTTTAATCTGAATTCCTGTTTAAATTTAACCTTGCATTCATGAATTAACCATTTCGACTTTGCGGTTATTTTTTAACGCAAGGACGCAAAGTTATTCGCCAGGGCGCGAAGCAAAAAAGACAAACTGTAGCATAATATTATGCAACAATCAATCTGAAAAAATAACTTATAAAAAATATAACTAATGTTAGGTGACGTATTGCTGATTACCGAAAAGCATCAGAAAGCAGGTGAAATTATTATTGAGCAAATCCTGACCCACCGGAAACCGAAAATGATGATCGGTATTTCGGGCGAATCCGGCTCCGGGAAATCGGAACTGGCACATGTGATTGCCAAAGGGCTACGGAAACATGGTATTTTTGCCAAACCCATACATATCGACAATTATTACCGAATTCTTCCGCTGCTTCGCACCGAATGGCGCAAAGAAAACGGGATTCAAAACGTTGTGGGCTATAGCGAATACGATTGGGATACCATTTACCGGAATATTTCTGAATTTAAGGCAGGAAAAGTATCGACCGGACCCTGCGTGGACCTTGTTACCGAACAAGTCGATCAGCTTACTACCGACTATTCAACTGTTGATATGCTTGTGGTTGATGGCTTGTATGCTATAAAAACTGAAGGTATTGATATTAGTATCTTTATTGAGCTTACCTATCACGAAACCAAGAAAGCACAGGTGGTTCGTGGCAAAGAGCCACAGAATGAGTATCGTATGGCTGTTCTTGAACAGGAACACCAAATGGTACAGGCGCTTCGTCCGAAAGCTGATATTCTGATTACGATGGAGTATGAGGTTGCTTTTGTGAAAAAGTAGGGATCAATATTTTTATATCCGTTGGATCTGATTGCTCAAATCCATAGGTTATAAAATGATTTAAGAACAAGGATCAACGATTTAGGATTTTAGAAGTAAATCCCTAACATTCAGAAAATCTCGCATCAAAAATCGCTATTCCTTGTTCTGAGATCGAATTGAAAATAGAAATCTACCAATAAAACAAATAGAAACGGCTCCTTTCGGGAGCCGTTTCTATTTACATTTTAATTTCGTCCTGGTTTTTATTAAGAAACCTGTAATCTGTTAGCTGGTAAGAATTTACCGGGTTCAGGTTAATCCATTTTTTATATTTAAAATACCATTTCCATTGAATAGATCTGAATAATCCGCCTTGCTTTAAGAAGGCATATACAAAAGGATGTACGTTAATCATTAAATATTCTTCATTCTGATCCTGGAGGAGATACTGTATATTATTTTCAATTTCGTCGGTGAGAAGGATACTTGGCTTTATCTCGCCAGTGCCACCGCATGTAGGGCATTTCTCAAGAATAGCCACATTTGTTTCGGGGCGAACACGCTGACGGGTAACCTGAACCAGTCCGAACTTACTTGGGGGCAAAATGGTATGCTTTGCATTATCCTTTGCCATTTCGTCTTTTAAACGTTGATATAATTTCCGGCGATTGGTGCCTTCGTGCATATCAATAAAATCGACAACAATTATTCCTCCCATGTCGCGCAGGCGAAGCTGACGGGCGATTTCGGTAGCGGCTTCAAGGTTTACCGAAAGAGCGTTTTCCTCCTGGCTGCTGTCGCTGTTCACTTTATGACCGCTATTAACATCAATTACGTGCAAAGCTTCAGTATGCTCAATGATCAGGTAAACACCGCTTTTAATGGTAACAATCTTACCAAAAGAATTCTTGATCTGCTTATCGATACCAAAATTATCGAAAATAGGGATCTTCCCTTTGTAAACCTTAACAATATCAACCTTATCGGGCGAAAAAGTCCGGATATAGTTTTTTACTTCTTCTGCTACATTCGGATCGTCAACATGAATATTATTGAACGATTCGTTAAGCATATCGCGAAGTATAGCTGAGGTGCGATCGAGTTCGCTTACAATTTTTTGCGGGGCTTTGGCACCATACATTTTTTGTGCTACCGATTCCCATTTCTGAACCAGTGCATTCAGATCGGTATCCAGATCAGCCACACGTTTGCCTTCAGCTACAGTGCGTATAATGACTCCGTAATTTTTAGGCCGAATGCTGGAGATCAGTCTTTTCAGACGGTTGCGTTCGTCGGCGCTTTTAATTTTCTGGGAAATTGAGAGCCTGTTACTAAAAGGAACCAGTACCAGATAACGGCCTGCGAAAGAAATCTCGGATGAAATACGTGGTCCTTTGGTTGAAATGGGTTCCTTGGCAATCTGAACAAGGATTTGTTGGTTCGGAGTAAGAACCTGCGAAATTTTGCCTGTTTTCTCTATATCCGCCTCAACTTCAAAATCCTGCATCTGAACCTGGGCATCTTTCCCTGCCAGAGCATTGCGCGTATATTTCTGAAACGAGTTTATTTGTGGGCCCAGGTCGAGGTAATGTAAAAAGGCATCTTTCTCGTAACCAACATCAACAAATGCAGCATTAAGCCCAGGCATGATTTTCTTAATCCGGCCCAGGTAAACATCGCCAACGGCGAAACTGTTATTAAGCTTTTCCTTGTTAAGTTCCACCAATACCTTTTCCTCCAGAAGTGCGATGTTTACTTCTGAAGATTCGGCATTTATAATTAATTCTTTATTTACCACAGCTATATTAGCTTTTCAGATATTTACACCTGTACATTTCTTCATGCGTGACGTTGCAAAAGATGTAAGGGTAAAGGTAAGTTAAAAAAATTTCATCACATGAATAACACACGATTCATGTGATGAAATCATAGAGTTTAATCGTGGTTATTTCTTCTTGTGGCGATTCTTGCGCAAACGTTTCTTCCGTTTATGCGTTGACATTTTATGTCTTTTTCTTTTCTTTCCGCTTGGCATACCTTACTAATTAATGATAGAAAATTCTGATTTATTTAACTTTGTTCTTCACTTCGTTAACGAAAACCTTAGCGGGTTTAAATGAAGGAATGTTGTGAGCCGGAATGATAATAGTAGTATTCTTTGAAATATTACGGCCGGTTTTCTCAGCTCTTTGTTTCACCACGAAACTTCCAAAACCTCTGAGGTAAACATTTTCGCCATCAGCCATTGCTTTTTTAATAGCATCCATGAATGATTCTACGGTTTGCTGTACAGCTACTTTCTCGATGTTTGTTTTACTGGCGATTTCAGCAACGATTTCTGCTTTAGTCATTTTTCAAAATGTTTTAATGAATTGATTATAAATTTCTTAATGGGCTGCAAATATAAGGAGTTTTTTTAACTCCTAAGCAAAAGCAATGTTTTTTTTTGATTTGTTTTGCTGAAAATCAATATTTTTTTGTCTTCGTTCAAAATTCTTTGCCAAAACTATTGGTATTTAAAAAAATATACTAATTTTGCAGTCCCTATCAAAAACGGTGTCGTAGCTCAGTTGGTAGAGCAACGGACTGAAAATCCGTGTGTCACTGGTTCAATTCCAGTCGACACCACCGAAGCGGAAGAAGAATTGGAACAAAAAGTTCCAATTCTTCAACCACATCAAGGGTTACAAGAGATCGGCGAAATCTTTTTCTAACCTTCTTTTCCAAAGTTTGCGGTAATTTTTTCCACCATTTTTCCACCACAAAAAATGACAAAAAATTACTCTATGAACAAAATCCATTTAAAATTTCATTTGCGTACTGACCGTACAACCTCAGACGGGCTATATCCTATATACCTTTACGCAAACATCAACGGCGAAAGAAAACATTTCTCACTCAACCATGCCGTTACATTAAAGGCCTGGAACGTGAAAAACCAGGAAGTCAGCACAACATTTATTAACTGGAGTACAATTAACAATGATATTGCCAGATATCGTGCTAAGGCTGAAAAAATTCGGATTTCCGCTGATGATCAAAATGAATTGGTCAATATGTACGAATTTGAAAAGATTTTTCGTGCAGGTGCCAAAGATTTAGCTGATATTTTTAGTTATATAACTGAAGATATTAAGCAATTCGGTAATTCATATGCCCCGGATACAATAAAAATGTATGAAAGCCAGGCGAGAAAGCTGAAAAGATTCAGGGATAAATTGCCTTTCAACGAAATCACTCCTTTTTTCTGGAAGCAGTATGACAGCCATCTTATCAAACTGAACAACAATTCCAATACCCGCTGGAAAGCATTCAGAACAATAAAAACCTTTATTAACAAAGCTATCGAAGATGGGATATTAAAAACAGACCCGCTTAGAAGTGTTAAAGTTAGAAAGCCGGAAGGCAACCGGTTATTTTTATCACAGTCAGAAGTTAAAATGTTGGAAAAACTATATGACGGATTTTTAACTAAAGATTTAAAAACTGTGCTCCAATATTTTCTCTTTTCGTGTTACACAGGTATCCGGTATTCAGATATTAAAAATCTTAAACACTCTAATATTCACTTTGAAAAAGGCAACAACTATGTTTCTTTGAGACAGCATAAAACAGATAAAGCTGTATTAATACCTATTGGCGTGAAAGGACAAAAGTTTCTACCACTGAGGGGGATGCCTAATCAAAAGGTGTTTAATGTGTATTGCAATCAAGCAACGAATCGATTGTTGAAAGATATAATGACATTGGCCAAAATAGACAAGTCGATTTCTTTTCATTGTGCCAGGCATACGCTAGCCACCATTGCGCTCGAATTAAGCCATGATATTGCTTCAGTTAGCAAATTATTAGGCCACTCTAAAATATCAACTACTCAGATTTATGCTAAAGTACTGGAAAGCTCAAAAAGGAATGTAATTGGGCTGATGGATGCTATTTAATATTTTGCATTATTACTAATTAAATGGTTAAGACTAATTTAGGTGATCAAAAATGTTTTCATTTCCGCTTAAGCTTTTAGAATACATCGTTCTGACTTTGAGCCTATGGGCCTTGTCTATTATCCTTATATTGTAACTATTCTAGTGTTACATATATTTCTAAAGCTGGTTCCTAAAGCGCTATATTAATTGGATTTTAGTTATAATAGACTAGATGAATTGATTTCAGAGCTTATGCGCCTCTTAAAATGGATAGGGAGGGATTGCAAGACGGGAATCAAGACAGATCTTTCTATGCCACTATTCCACCAGAGTAAAGGTGTTCAGTTTGTTTGGTTACTATTCCAAAAACAAAGAAAAATGCCCCTATTAGGAGGCTCGAAATTAGAATCGCATTTAGAGTTTTAATTCTTTTATTTTACATTTTTGGCGTTTACTGCATGATATTTTTAAGTATTTATTCCCGGTTTTAAATAATAGTTGAAAAATATTTTCCAAAATCATATTACCTTTTTTAAAAATCTGGATATAGTAGTATGCAATTATCCTAACAACTTAACTTGTACTTCTTTATTTTAACAAATCCTGTAATCATTGTTTTCAAGGGATAATATTTGCCTTTCAGTACATAAATACCTGTACTGTGTATTTATATTGGTGAAAACCAATAGACTATAACATTAATATTGTTGATATTTATTAATATATATTTTATATATATTGTTTCATTTAAAATATTTTATTATACATTTGTATTTGATAATCAAAAAAAATTGAATTACTACAGCTTTATTTCCTTAGAAGAGACTTACAAGTGCGAACTTTTCTTGATTGTATTAATTGCCAACTCACTATTTAAGCTAAAATCTCTAGAATATTTTTAAACAAATATGATTTCACCATTCAATTCGCCTTAATTAATTGAAAGTTGGACCATAAAATTTGAAAAAGCGACCTATTATTTTTACTTAACATTTGTTTGTTAATAAAAAGGCTTTAATCAAAATAAGCAAGATATTTACTCTTCACACAAGAAAATTTTAGAAAATTGACAGAGATTCTGGCAAAAACAACACATTACATATTATTATAAACATTAAGCTATGCGGTTCATTGATAAAAAACAAAAACTTGATTATCTGCTTGAGTTAATTGAAAAAGAAAACACAGGAACGGCTGATGAATTGTGCAAAAGTATTTATGTCTCGAAAAGAACTTTTGTAAGAATATTGCAAGATTTAAGAGATTTAGAACATCAAATTAGCTTTTGCACTAAGCGAAAAACGTATTATTTTATTAAAAAAAGATGAATAATTTGGAAAATGGCGTTGCAAGGACATTTTTTGGCGTTGGATTGGATATATTTTTGTTTTACTAGAATTCACATAGTATTAATAATTTAATTCTAAACAAAATGAAAAAAGAAAAATTAAATTTGATCAATCTTGAAAAAAACGAAATCTGCAAGGAAAATTTGAAAAATGTCAATGGGGGAACAGTTTGTGCAGCCTGTTGGAGTGATTATGAGGCAAATGGCAAACAAGGAGGCTACAGTGCTGAACAAAGCTACAATGCTAGTCGCACAAGTGGTCAATTCATAACATGGGCCATTTTTTACGCTGCATTTACCTTAGCAACTCAGTAAGATTTTGCTGATAGCTTTAAATAGAATTAATCTAAGAGTTATGGAATAAGCTATTGGCAGCTGATATTTTGGAAATACTTAATTATTTATTGACAGAATATGAAGTTGATAGTAGGACAAATTTAACTTCGCTGTTTAGACTCTTCTATTATTCATTGCCACAATAATAAAGAATATTTTTAATTTTACTTTACTATTGTGGCAATCTAAATTTTTATTAATAGTAAATAAACGAAAAGATTAGAAAAGAATATTCTAGTGTTAAGTTAATTTTGATATGACGGATTAATGATATATCTTTGTCAAAAAACCGACATATGATATATTACACAATCAAGCTAAGTAAGTCAGAGGTTGACGATCTCAATAAGATTATTACC
>JBAZWY010000032.1:0-63522 GCA_041660125.1 Lentimicrobiaceae bacterium | reverse complement strand
TCTATCCTTCTTGCAATAAGCCACAATTAAGCCTCCAGGCACCCCAATTTTTACATTATTTTCTAATCAGCCATCAACTTAAGCTGTAACTTATTTCTTTATAAAATCTTTATATCCTAAACCTAATCTTTATAAAACCTTTATAGTTTTCAGCGCAATTTTGCATCGTTTTAAAAATGATAAATTTATGAACGCAACAATGTTAGTAGTTTCACCCGGTGCCTTTGAAATGAACAGCCAAACAGGTTATGCAATCGGGGCTGTAATAGCTCTGTTTATTCTTGCCTACCTTCTGTATTCCCTTATTAAACCGGAAAGTTTCTAAAAAATGACATGTAATGAAAACTTTGTGGTCACATGGGAGTTTTTGGGCAGTTTAGACTGTTTGCGCAATTGGTCATCCGACAGGACTTCTTGTTAAATCAGACAAGTTTTACGCCGATAATCCTGAGGCAAAAATGAAATTAATTAAAAAATCAAAAAGTAGAATTTAAAGTTTATGATAAACAGACACACGTTACTTGCAACGATTTTTGGAGCTATCACTCTTTTTATAATTCCTTTCGCTGCAAAATCCCAGGAAGCTGGTACAGCTTCACATTTTAAAGTTTCAGCCGACCTGGTGAGTTCTTATGTATGGAGGGGCTCACTGTCAACCTCAAGTCCAACTCCAAATTTACAGCCAACTTTAGCATTTACAAAAGGAAACTTTGAACTTGGCGTTTGGGGATCTACTGATTTCGCTGGTAGCTACAAAGAAATTGACCCTTATGTTTCTTATACTGCCGGACCTGTTAAACTCACATTTACTGATTACAACTGGAACTTTGATAAAGCCAATTACTTCGATTATACGAATAGCAAAACCGGTCATCGGCTTGAAGGTTCAGTCGGATATGCAGGTTCTGAAAAGCTGCCAATAAGTGTTACCTGGAATACTATGTTTTACGGTTTTGATAAGAAAGCAGAGGATACAACCAAACAGGCATTTTCGACCTATATTGAACTGGGATATACAAGGGGTATAGCCACAGTGTTTTTTGGATTTACTCCCTGGACCGGACTGTATAACAATTATGGTGTAACCAATTTTGATCCTGAAGCTGGCAAAAAGTCTTTCTCAATAGTCAATATCGGAACCAGTGTAACTAAGACAGTTAAAATCACTGATTCATTTTCATTACCGGTAAAGGCTACGTTAATAGTAAATCCTTCAGCCACATACTCCAGGGGCGATTATGTTTCCCTGGTAATCGGAATAACAATTTAATGATTCGTGTTAAACTGAAAAAAGCACTATACGATACAAAAGTTGTTTAAACCCGATAATCGTAAAATACTCAGTATATGAAAGATGAATATGATGTTGCAATACTGGTGTTTGTTGCCTTTATCCTATTGCTCTATATGGTTTTATCGCCACAAATGCCTAAAAAAATAAAGTAAGGGAATAAGATGGTATAATACCACCAGCGCTTTTAGGTAGTTAAGCCAAAATTCCTTAAAAAGAAATAAAGTCAAACAACTTTACATAATGAATAAATTTTAAATTGGAATCTATGACAGCACAAGATTTTTTACAGATAGCTTTGTTTTTTGCCGTACTTATCGGGCTTACACCCGTTTTGGGCAAATACATGAGCAAGGTATTTACAGGGGAGAAACATTTTATGTTACCTGTTTTCGGCTGGCTCGAAAAGCTGACATACAGATTTATCAGAGTAAATCCCGATGAAGAAACAAACTGGAAGTCCTATACTTTCGGTTTGCTGATGTTTAATTTGATAGGATTTGTTTTTGTGTTTCTTCTACAACTCTTTCAGGCACATCTGCCGCTAAATCCTGCCAACCTCGCCAATGTATCATGGCATTCGTCGTTCAATACAGCCGTAAGTTTCATGACCAACACCAACTGGCAGGGCTATGCAGGGGAAACAACGCTTAGTTATTTTGTGCAAATGATCGGGCTTGCCGTTCAGAACTTTGTAAGCGCCGCAACCGGAATAGCCGTTTTAATTGCACTCATACGGGGTATCTCGAGAAAAACCACTGATAAATTAGGTAATTTCTGGACTGATCTTACTCGTTCAATCTTGTATGTGCTCTTGCCTCTTTCAATAGTGTTGGCAATATTATTGGTGGGCCAGGGAGTTGTTCAGAATTTTAATACCTATGACACCGCTCAGACCATACAGGGTACTCAGCAAGTACTTCCAATGGGACCGGCAGCTTCGCAAATTGCTATTAAACAATTGGGCACAAACGGAGGAGGATTTTTTAATACGAATAGTTCACACCCTTTCGAGAACCCAACTCCTTTCAGCAATTTCCTCGAAATGCTGGCCCTTCTGCTTATCCCGGCATCTTTAACTTTCACGTATGGGAAAATGGTAGGCTCATCACGACAGGGTTGGACTATTTTCACGGCAATGTTGATTTTGCTGGTTGCAGGCCTAAGCATTTCCTTATACGCTGAGTATTCATCCAATCCTATTTTCGGAAACTTACACCTGATGGAAGGCAAAGAAACCCGCTTTGGTATTACGAACAGCGTTCTTTGGGCAACATCAACAACGGCTGCTTCAAATGGTTCGGTTAATGCCATGCACGACAGTTTTTCGCCAATTGCGGGAATGATTGCCATGCTCAACATCATGCTGGGTGAAGTTATTTTTGGTGGTGTTGGTGCCGGATTATATGGCATGGTCATTTTTATAATCCTTACGGTTTTTATTGCTGGTCTTATGGTTGGACGCACACCTGAATACCTGGGTAAAAAAATCCAGGCATTCGAAGTGCAAATGGCCATAATTGCGGTTCTACTTCCGAACATTGTAATACTTCTTTTCGCAGCCTGGGCTTCTATAAGTAGTCCAGGGCTATCGAGCCTTAATAATGCAGGACCGCACGGCCTTTCCGAAATTCTTTATGCATTTAGTTCGGCAGCCGGAAATAATGGAAGTGCTTTCGCAGGTTTAAACGCCAATACTGTGTTTTACAATTTAACTCTTGGGTTTGGAATGCTGATCGGTCGTTTTGGAGTGATTATTCCTGTAATGGCTATAGCCGGAAGTATGGCAAAAAAGAAAATTACCCCAACTTCGGCTGGTACTTTTCGGACCGACAACTGGTTGTTTATCGGATTGTTGATGTCCGTAATCCTTATAGTTGGAGGATTAACCCATTTCCCTGCCTTATCGCTTGGCCCTGTTGTAGAACATTTTTTGATGAATAGTGCAATAACCTTTTAATTTTAACTAAAATGAGTACAAAACATAAGTCTAGTCTTTTTAATAAGAAGATTTTAATACAGGCTGCTAAAGACAGTGTTATCAAATTAAATCCTACAACACTGATTAAAAACCCGGTTATTTTTATAGTTGGCATTGGTGCGGTTCTTACCACATTTGTTGTATTTGCAGGTATATTTCAGGGTGGGTATTCATCTTTCAACCTTCAGATAGCTATATGGCTTTGGTTTACTGTTTTGTTTGCCAATTTTTCCGAAGCTATTGCCGAAGGTCGTGGAAAAGCCCAGGCTGATAGCCTGAGAAAGAACAGAACTCAAACGCAGGCCAGGAAAATAAACGGGAACACTGAAGTGTTGGTTTATGCTACCGATCTGAAAAAAGGAGATATAGTTGTTTGTGAAACCGGGAATGTAATCCCTTCGGATGGTGAAGTTATTGAAGGTATTGCCAGCGTTGACGAATCGGCGATTACAGGGGAATCCGCCCCGGTTATCCGCGAAAGCGGTGGCGACCGTTCAGCAGTTACCGGTGGTACGAAAGTAATCAGCGACCGGATCCTGATCCGGATTACATCCGATGCCGGTAATACTTTCATGGATAGGATGATTGCTCTGGTTGAAGGCGCAAAACGCCAGAAAACGCCCAACGAAATTGCACTCTCCATCCTGCTTTCGGGTTTGTCTATCATCTTCCTGTTGGCTGTGGTTACACTTCCGGCTTTCTTTGCGTACAGTCTTTCGGCTTCAGGTTTGCCAGCTTCACAAAACTTAAGTATTCCTGTTCTTATTGCGCTATTGGTTTGTCTTATTCCTACTACTATCGGAGGTTTGCTTAGTGCTATAGGAATAAGCGGGATGGATAGGCTTTTACAGAGAAATGTTATCGCAACAAGTGGCAGGGCAATAGAAGCAGCCGGCGATGTTGATGTGCTTTTACTCGATAAAACCGGCACAATTACCTTAGGCAACCGAATGGCAACTGACTTTATCCCTGCTGAAGGCGTTACCGTTGAAGAACTTGCCGATGCGGCCCAGCTTTCATCGCTATCAGATGAAACGCCCGAAGGTCGTTCTATTGTTATTTTGGCTAAAGAGAAATTTGGAATCCGCGGGCGGGAAGTGCATGGTATGAATGCGACATTTATTCCTTTTACTGCCCAGTCGCGTATGAGCGGGGTTAATTTCAAATCAAATGATGGCAAGGTACACCAAATCCGTAAGGGCGCATCCGAAGCAATAAGTTCTTTCGTGCAAAACAATAATGGATTTTATCCTCAAAAGGTGCAGGATATTGTTTCCGGATTGGCACGGCAAGGAGCAACGCCTTTAATAGTAGCAGAAGATAACAAAATACTGGGAGTAATTCATCTCAAAGACATTGTAAAAGGAGGAATAAAGCAGCGCTTTGCCGAATTACGTAAGATGGGGATAAGAACCGTAATGATAACAGGCGACAATCCGCTTACCGCTGCAGCTATTGCTGCCGAAGCCGGAGTTGACGATTTTATGGCCGAAGCCACACCTGAAGATAAATTACGGCGCATTCGTGAAGAACAGGATGCCGGCCATTTGGTGGGTATGATTGGCGATGGAACCAACGATGCTCCTGCACTCGCACAGGCTGATATAGGCATAGCCATGAACTCAGGTACCCAGGCTGCCCGCGAAGCGGGTAACATGGTCGATCTCGACAGCAATCCTACTAAATTGATCGAAGTGGTTGAGGTTGGCAAACAATTGTTGATGACACGTGGTTCACTCACTACTTTTAGTATTGCAAACGATGTGGCCAAGTATTTCGCCATTATTCCTGCAATTGCGGTTTCGCTTTATTCCGGCAAAAATGGGATAGGCCCGCTTTCTGCCTTGAATATTATGAACCTGGGGTCACCACAAAGTGCTATATTAAGTGCGGTTATCTTTAATGCAATTATCATTATTCTTTTAGTTCCATTGGCGTTAAAGGGCGTCAGGTACCGTCCGGTTTCAGCCGGCACGGCTTTAATCCGCAACCTGGTAATTTTCGGATTAGGTGGGTTAATTGCCCCTTTTGCAGGCATAAAAATCATTGACATTCTAATCAATCTTTAAAAAGGCAAAAAATGAAAACGCTCATCATATCTATCAAAATCTTCCTGTTCTTTACGGTTTTAACAGGAATTATTTACCCGCTTTTTATTACCGGAATTGCACAGGCTGTATTCCCCGCCAAAGCAAACGGCAGTTTAATTGTAAAAAACAACCAAATAATTGGCAGTGAACTTATTGGCCAGCAATTTGATACTGCTGTTTATTTTTCATCACGTCCTTCGGCTGTATCATATAATCCTTTGCCATCGGGTGGTTCAAACTATGGACTTACTAATACAAAATTGGAAAAGCTCGTTCAGGAACGAAAAGAGCACTTTATTTCTTTTAATCACCTGGATAGTCTCACAGAAATCCCTTCAGAAATGGTTTTTGCATCAGCAAGCGGCCTTGATCCGCATATTTCGCCGCAAGCAGCTTTGCTGCAAGTCGATCGGGTAGCAAAAGCACGTAATTTTACTGCAGTTCAAAAACAGAAATTGCAGCAATGTGTTAATGCTCTCACCGAACCACCTCAATTATTATTTCTGGGGGAAGCAAGGGTTAACGTATTATTGCTAAATTTAGAGACTGATAAAATAAAATGAACGATATCAATGATAACAGGCCCGATCCGGATGAACTCCTTGCTTCAATAAAGGGTGAAGAAGAAAAAAGTAAGCTGGGTAAACTGAAAATATTTTTCGGAATGTGCGCCGGTGTCGGGAAAACTTTTTCGATGCTTCAAACTGCCCATGCCGAAAAGTTAAAGGGTAGTGATATCATTATAGGATATGTTGAAACACATGGCCGTAGAGAAACAGCAAAACTTGTTGAAGGTTTCGAACTGATTCCACGAAAAGCGTATAAATATAAAACAACCGATGTTGAGGAAATGGACCTGGATGCCATCCTTGCGCGAAAGCCACAAGTTGTAATTGTTGATGAACTGGCACATACAAATGCTCCCGGAAGCCGCCATACCAAAAGATATCAGGACGTACAGGAAATTCTCGAAAATGGTATAAATGTTTATACCACACTTAATGTACAACATATCGAAAGCCGTTCCGAAACGGTTGCACAAATAACTGGTATCATAGTAAGGGAAACAGTTCCGGATGAAATTTATGAAAATGCGGATGAATTGGAATTGATTGACCTTACACCTGAAGAATTGCTTCAACGGCTTTCCGAAGGTAAAGTTTATACTCCTGAAAGATCAAGGGAAGCGGTCGAGAACTTTTTCCGTAAGGGCAATATCAATGCTTTGCGCGAAATGTCGTTGCGTATTGTAGCCGACCGGGTTGATAAGCAACTTCACGATTACATGCAGCACAAACGCATACGTGGCCCATGGAAATCGGGATTACATCTGTTGGTGGCTATTGACTATTCTCCACAATCCACAAGAGCGTTACGATGGGCAAAAAACCTTTCATACTCTATGGGTGCAACTGTTCAGGCACTTTATGTTGAAACCCTTCATAAACTCGCGCCTAAAGAACGGGAACAGCTGGATAAAAATATTAACCTGTCAAAACAATTAGGAATCAAATTCCGGATTATAACAAATAACGATATTGTTAAAGCAATTGTCGATTTTGCCCAAAAAGAGAATGTTACTCATATAATCGTTGGCAAACCTCGTGTGCGGAATTTGCAGTCGATGTTACGGCTTGGTAATTTTGTAAACAGGCTGATACGTTATAGCGGTAATATTGATGTATATATTCTTGGTTCTGATAGCCAGTCAAAAGACAAATTCAAACAGAAAGTATCTATTCCTCCGTTTACTTCCAATATTCGGCAATACTTTATAGTCTCCGTTATTGTTGTTTTGTTTTCTGCTGTTTTTTACACTGTCAGAGATTTTGCAGGTTACCAGATAGTTTCGTTCGGGCTATTGTTTTTAGTATCTATTCTTGCGCTTTTCTATGGTACCGGACCAATTCTGCTTGCTGCCACTTTAAGTGCTCTTATCTGGGATTTTTTATTCATTCCACCACAATTTACCCTGCATATCGAACAACCTGAAGATATGCTCATGCTAATCATGTTTTTTATTATTGCTTTGTTGAATGGAATTCTGACATCAAGAGTCCGGCGGCAAGAAGAAAAAATCAGGATTCGGGAGGAACGCACCCATGCGTTATATCAACTGGCAAGAGATTTAACTACAGCCTCCGGTACTGAAGAAGTTTCAAAGGTTGCAGCCAAATATGTTCAAAAATATTTCAACCTCAACTGTGCAATAATACTTAAAGACGAATTGAACCAGCTCAGGAATCAGACCGAAGCCGATACTCCGGTTATGCTGACCGAAAATGACGCAAGCGTAGCAGAATGGGTTTATAAACATTCATCCAAGGCGGGTAAATATACAGATACATTGCCTTCAGGGAATAAAACTTTTTATCCTTTAACAGGAAACAGCGGCAATATGGGAGTTATTGCCATTGAACTCCCAATTGTATTTACACAGGGCGAAGAACAATTCTGGGAGGCTGTAATTTCACAGATTTCAGGCAAATTTGAGCGTGAGTTCCTGCGTAACAGCGCCAAACAGGCTTATCTTCTGAGCGAATCCGATAAACTCTATAAAACCCTGTTTAATTCCATTTCGCATGAGTTTCGAATTCCCGTATCTACTATTATGGGTGCGTCCGAAACATTAATGTCGCAGAGTTATCCGGAAGAAACCAGGCAAATACTATATTCCGAAATCAATATCGCTACCGTCCGGCTTAACCGTCTGATTGAAAATCTGTTAAATATGTCACGTCTCGAATCAGGTCGTATCAGCCTGCGACCTGACTGGTGCGATGTTCATGACCTGGCAAATAAGGTAAGCGATACCTTGCATCAGGAGTTGAAACAGTTTAAACTTTCGATAGTAATACCTGCCGATATGCCTTTAGTGATGGTTGATTTTGGATTGATAGAGCAGGTTTTAAATAACCTGGTTCTGAATGCAACACAAAATGCACCGGCAGGCAGCACTATAAGGATGAAGTTTTTTTACGATAATAGTTTGCTTACTATACAGCTTATGGACAGAGGAAAAGGATTTCCGGAATCAGAATTAGCTTCCGTATTCAATAAATTCTACCGGGGTAAAGATGCCAAAGCTGGTGGTACCGGATTGGGGTTGTCCATAGTGAAAGGTTTTGTCGAAGCACACCAGGGAACTATAAGAGCAGAGAACCGACAAAACGGCGGAGCAATATTTACGATTAAAATTCCGGTCAACATATCAAAATTTGAAATAGAAGCCTCGGGTTCAGTATAATTGAAAAGATATTTTCTTAGTTTATCCAGGCTATTTTAAAATCATTTTATTCTTTTGGCATTCGCATTTCTTTATAAAATCTTTATGCCATTGCATACTAATTTTACAATCGCTTTATATAATCTGTTGTAATCTTGCATCAGAAAAGGGCTCACGGTGTTGCAGATTTGATTCAGTCAGAAAACTTATAGTTGAGGTAATTTGCAATCCTACGAACCTTACTTTCCACTTGTTAATTGTAATTATTAAATAACTTCAAATCACATCAACACGGTGTCATGAATACAACAGTCAATTCAATATCCGGTACGATCAATCCAATTGAAAAAATCCTCATTCTGGTCGGAGCCGAAACAACGGCAAGCGATCTGTTTCTCAAAGCAAGGCAGTATTCAAGCGGGATAAACACCGAATGGTTCGCTGTATGTGTTGATCCTGGCGTTAGAGCAAGCCATGCTTACCGTGCCCAGTTTAACGACAACCTAACAGTTGCTTTACACAGTGGTGCTAAAGTAATTCACCTGCTCGACAGCGATAAAATATCAGGTATTGTCAAACTTGTTTCGCAGAATAAGATTGACAGGATTCTTATTGGCAACCTCAGGCTTGGTAAATTTTCTTCTTCCGGTAATGCAGGTTACTTTAAAAATCAACTTGCTAAGCACCTGCCAGGTGTCGAAATAAATGAAATCCAAATTAAAGAACACAAATTAAACTCTAAAGGAAGCAAATTAAAAATTACAACCAAACCTGTCGAATACCTGTATGCCTTACTAGCGGTATTACTTACAGGAGCTCTTTGTTTTCTCGTTAAATATGCAATCGGCTATCAAACGGTAGGTTTAATTTTTCTGATGCTTACAGCAGTACTTTCTTTAAAGCTTGGCAGGGGGGCTGTAATCTTCACTGCATTACTTAACTTTGTTGTGTGGAACTTCTTTTTTATTCCACCTATCTTAACTTTCCATATTGCCAGTTTTCACGATACTGTAGTACTTTTTGCCAATCTCGCCGTAGCAATAACAGGCGGTTCTCTTATTTCACGGTTAAGGCGTAATCAGGCTGACCTTGAACTAAGCAGGGAAAGGATCACATTGCTTTATTCATTGCTCGAATCATTGAATAATGCCGATTCAATAAAAGAAGTTGTACATAAGGTTCGTGCTGAATTAAAACGACATTTCGATGCTGATGCTGTAATTTATTTAAAAGGGAAAAGAGATCAGACATTAGAAAAACATCCTTTTGGCAACCAGGATTTGTTTAGTGAGGAGGAATTTGAAAATGCCGTTTTAGCTTTTGAGCATAAAGGTCCCGGGCAAATAATCAAACTGAATGAAAAAAAGTTGCTTCAGTATTTCCCACTGTCAGGTCAAAGGGGAACTTTAGGTGTTATTGGAGTTGTCACCGAAAACAATTACCCGGTTGATGACGAAAAACTTATTTTCTTAAAATCTTTTGTCACACAAATAGCTTCTGCATTAGAGCGGGAAATAAGTGTTGAAAAATCAAAAGAAGACCAGGTATATGAGGAATCGCAAAAACTTTTTCAAACAGTTCTGAACAGTGTTTCACATGAACTGCGGACTCCCGTTTCAATAATTAGCAGTGCCGTTTCAAACCTTCAGGACGAAAGAACAGCATCAGATCCGGAAAGCCGCCGCAAGATTTGCCTTGAGTTGGATTCAACTTCAAAACGATTAAATCTTTTGGTTGAAAACATACTGGATATGTCAAAGGTTGATTCAGGTTCCATAAAGTTGAATCTGCAAAGTTGCGACGTAA
Source organism: Lentimicrobiaceae bacterium (assembly GCA_041660125.1). GTDB lineage: Bacteria > Bacteroidota > Bacteroidia > Bacteroidales > UBA4417 > UBA4417. The sequence continues at coordinate 53,128 of JBAZWY010000032.1, read as the reverse complement.
GTGATTTAATCGGAGTTGTGCTTAACCCAATAAAAGACCAATTGAAGGATCATAAGGTGAATATTGAAATTCCTGAAAATCTTCCCCTTTTAAATCTGGATATTAACTGGATGAAGCAGGCACTATTAAATATTATATACAACGCAATTAATTACACCCCTGAGAACAGTCAAATTTTATTATCCGTAACTTTACTTACTGAAAGTGCCTTAATAACAATTAGTGACAATGGCCCTGGAGTCCCGGAATCATCAATTGCACAATTATTTGACAAATTTTACCGTGTTCCGGGTAGTAAAAGCGGTGGAACCGGTCTTGGACTTACGATTTCAAAAGCAATTATCGAGGCACATAATGGCTCTGTTAAAGCCAAAAATCTTTCATCCGGGGGGTTGTCAATTCTTATTCAATTACCAATACTAAACTAGATGGATGCAATCGCAACAAAATATAAAGTTCTCATTATCGATGATGAATTACAGATACGGCGGCTTTTAAAAATTACCCTCGAAGCCAATGATTATCATGTTATAGAGGCTGAGAATGGCAAAAATGGCCTTTTAAATTCCGCCATGGAACATCCAGATATAATTCTTCTTGATCTTGGTTTGCCTGATATGGATGGATTATTGGTCCTTGAACAACTCAGGGTTTGGACAACAATACCAATACTGATTCTTACTGTACAGGATGATGAAAAAACCATGATAAAAGCGCTTGATTCAGGTGCTGATGATTTTATTACCAAACCTTTCAACACAGGCGAATTGCTTGCCAGGGTGCGGGTTGCTATTCGCCATTCACTGAAATTTGACGAATCGCCTGTGTTTGTTAACGGTCACCTTACAGTTGATTTAACTTCCAGGATCGTAAAAGTCAGGAATGAGGCTATAAAACTGACTGTAATCGAATATAATCTTCTGAGTCTTTTGATCAGGAATGTTGGTAAAGTATTGACTCACTCCCTTATTATTAAAGAACTTTGGGGCAACCCATATGCTGATAATTCACAGACATTGCGGGTTCATGTAGCCCAGTTGCGCCGTAAAATAGAAGTTAATCCATCTATCCCTGAAATGCTCATCACTGAGCCAGGTATCGGTTACCGGCTGGTACAAAATGAGAAAAAGTAAATTATAAACACACTTTTCTCCAAACAGGTATTCTTATCATTGAAAATTTCTGGCGAGCAATTCAACTAGTTTGTTAAAAATGAACTGAAAATCCACGATTACTCTTAATTCATGTTCTGACAGTAAATGAAAATAAAATCAACACAAGTTCATAATACATTATCGGTTGCAGGCGTAATCATTACAATGGGTATCGTTTTTGGCGATATAGGGACGTCGCCGCTTTTCTGCGGGCTATATTCATAAAACCGTGCATTTGTTTCATCAAATATGCTATAATTTGCTATCGCACAGTACCTTTGTATTTTATCAGCAGACCCTAGTTACACTTTTTCTTTCCCCGATTTTTCTTTTTGCAGTTCCATAGTCAATGCTGTTATTCCACTAAGGCCGCCTAGTTGCATCGATTCAACGGCCGAACTGGGAACAATTACGATGGTTGCATTTTGCTTTAACCCTTCGTAAAGCATGTTCATGGCCCTGAGGTGAAGTGCGGTAGGATTGTCGGCATAGGTTCGGGCTGCTTCCCCGAATTTCTCAGCTACCTGTCGTTCCGAATCTCCAAGTATAACACGTGCCTGCCGTTCTCTTTCAGCCTGAGCCTGCATCGACATGGCATCTTCCAAAGCAGGCGGAATAAGCACATCCTTCACCTCTACTGAAATTACGTTTATGCCCCAGGGTTCGGTGCGCTCATCAATAATTCTTTGAAGTTCGGAACTGATTTTTTCCCTGCCTTCGAGCATATCCGAAAGCATGGTTTTACCGATTACATCCCTGAGCGCTGTTTGCGAAGCCCAACTTATGGCACTTTGATAATCGGCAACATCAAGCGAAGCCTTTTTCGGGTCAATCACCTTCCAGAACAACACTGCATCCACATCCACCGGAACGGTATCTTTGGTAAGGGTTTTTTCGGTTTTGAAAGTTGTGGTGATTACACGTGTATCGATCCAATAGGGTATCGCATCGATTATAGGAATGATAAAAAACAGACCTGGGCCCCTGATGGCACGAAATTTACCCAGGCGCAGAATAACCGCCTTTTCCCATTGATCGGCAACTTTAACTGCAGACGAAACCAGGGCGGCAATAACAAAAGCCAGGACAATAGTTACCATTGTGCCACCGGTATCAGCCGGGCCACTGTAGGATGAATAGGCAATACTTCCTCCTATTATCAGGATAAGTACGAAGATCAGCGAGGCAAAAGCATTAAAACGTCTCATTTTATGTCCCTCCGGAATTTTAATTTATAAACAGGATTTTACAAATATTCTGTTGTATAAAGTTACAGCATTTTTACGAAATATGTTCAAATTTAGGGAGCTAAATATCAGATATTGTGATAAAACTATCACTTAAGAAGTACATTAGATTTATAAATCTCATAGAATGATCTGTGGGAAGGTCATTCCAAAGAAAATATTGGCTTCTTTTAGTAGTACCTGCAATTTCGAATAAGAAAGTTGTGAAATTAGTGGTCTGAATTTTATTTTATTCGTTGTATTTATAACAATTCATCTGTTTTAATTTCAATGCGTTGTGCTTGAACCTGGTATTTGGAATATGTCGAAGAATAAAATTGCATTAATGAAATATGGCAATAATGGGATAAAAAAGTATCACTATGTTAGTGTGGCTTAACTTAATTTTGAAAAGTGAAGCTTTTAACCGGGATAGAGTTTCTGATGGAGCGAAATTCAAATAGTTTTGGCTTTGGAATGACTGAAAAATTCAATTCGCATTTTTTAAATAGAAAGACATATCATCTTGAAACACTTATTAAAAATTGCCCCATTCGTATTTTTAATCATCTTTTCTTCCTGTAAGAAAACGAAAGTAGATGATCCTAAACCACCTGTCATTGTTGAAGATACTACAGTAGTGCCAGGCATAGATCCGGTAATTGCCAATACCATTGGCTTTTTTCTCGACGACTGGCAACCCAAAACATTTACAGTGCCTGATTATACCGAAGGATCCATTCCGGCATACACTTCATACACTCTTACAGTTGATGCTTCCACCATCATCACCAAAATCCCTTTATCTGAGTTTGGGCAAAATGCTGTATGGTGGATGGGGCCGGTTGCCGGAGACCCAAAGTTTATTGAACCTGTAACCAATCTGCATCCGCATATCATTCGTTTCCCGGGTGGCAGTTCCAGTGATGTTTATTTCTGGAATGCAAAACAAGGTGTTAATCCGCCTGATGCACCGTTGGAGATAAGCGATGAAAACGGCGTTAAAAAAGCGCCGGGCTACAATTACGGAATGACTGATTATAACTGGCAATGTTCCCTGGATAATTATTACAGCATGTTGCAACAAACCAATAACAAGGGAATAATTACAGTTAATTACGGATATGCACGGTACGGCATCGGTCCCAATCCGGTAGCTGCGGCAGCTCACCTGGCCGCTGATTGGGTGCGGTACGATAACGGCCGTACGCAATATTGGGAAATCGGTAACGAAAATTATGGAACCTGGGAATGGGGTTATCGCATTGACACTGCCTTAAACCAGGATGGACAGCCTGAATTTTTAACCGGAGCAATCTATGCACAGCATTTCAAAGTATTTGTTGATTCAATGCAAAAAGCTGCAACTGAGATTGGCGCAAAAATTTACATTGGAGCCGTTACCGTTGAGTCACCAGCAACCGAAGCATGGCAAACTACCTGCGTTAAAACCTGGAATACAGGGATGATGACAGGCATAAATAACAAAGCAGACTTTTATGTAGTTCACAATTATTTTACTCCATACAATGAAAATTCATCTGCTTCAGTGATATATTCATCAGCATTAAGTGTTCCGGAAACCATGATGAACTTTGTTACCCAAACTTTGAAAACTAACGGAGTTGAAGTGAAGCCCATTGTATTGGATGAATGGAATATGTGGGCGAAAGATTCGAAACAGCAGGTTTCAAATGTTAGTGGTGGCTTTGCACTTTTGGTTTTAGGGGAAGCGCTTACGAATAAATATGGAATGACAGCGCGCTGGGATTTACTGAACGGATGGGACAACGGAAACGACCATGGCCTTTTTAGTTCGGGCAATGAGCCGGGAGTAAGCAAATGGAGTCCACGTCCCAGTTTCTATTATATGTATTATTTTCAGAAAATGTTGGGAGACCGCCTCGTATCCATTACAAGCACCAACGAAGTAAAAGCGTATGCCTCAACGTATTCATCCGGACAAGTGAATGTGACTTTGGTTAACACAACGGCAGTTCCATATAGCATCGCAATAAAAACGAAAAATTTCCGTACGGGCAATCGTTTTTATTGGTATTCCCTTGAAGGGGGTTCGGATAACGGCGAATTTTCAGGCATGGTAATGGTAAATGGTGTTGGCCCGACGGGTAGTGTTGGTGGCCCACTCAATTACAACACACTTAAAGTCCGTTCAGCAGTTACCGAAAATGGCATAAAAGTTACTGTTCCGGCCAGGGGAGCTGTAATAATGGTGATTGATAAAAAATAACAGTTTTTGCAAAGGATGAATATAATATCTGCTTAAAATCAGACAATTATGAAAAACATATCACTTTCGGCTTTTATAATCCTGGCATACATAGTATCTGTGTTTTCACAAAATAGTGTGAATGAAAGTCTCAATTCAGGGCGCGAACATTTATTGATGGATTTTAACTGGCGCTATGCATTTGGCAATGCATCAGACTTTGAAAAAGATTTCTCAAACGGGACCAGTTATTTTACCTGGTTTGCCAAAGCTGGGTATGGCGATGGCGCAGCTTCTCCGCAATTCGAGGACCGTACCTGGCGTGAAGTTGACCTGCCGCACGACTGGGCTGTTGAGCTGTCTTTTTCGTCTTCGGCAAGCCATAGCCACGGATATCGCACCATAGGATGGAAATACCCCGAAACATCTGTTGGATGGTACCGTAAAAAGTTTGATATTCCGGCTTCCGATCTTGGCCGAAAAATCAGTATTCAGTTCGATGGAATTTTTCGCGATGCTACAATTTGGGTTAATGGTTTTTATATAGGCCACGAACAAAGCGGTTATGCCAGCCAGGATTACGATATTACTGATTATCTGAATTACGGCGGTGAAAATGTGGTTGCTGTCCACGTGGATGCAAGTATTGAAGAGGGTTGGTTTTATGAAGGCGCAGGAATTTACCGTCACGTTTGGCTTAATAAAACCAATAAATTGCATGTAGCTCAATGTGGAACATTTGTAACGTCTGAGATAAGTGGCGAAAATGCGGAATTAACAGTCCGCACAACACTGGAAAATCAGTACCCGGCTACTGCAGTTTTTTCAATTGAACAAACTTTGCTGGATGCCGACAATAAACCTGTTAAAACTACAAAATCCGAAAATCTTTCCCTGCACGGAGTCGGTAGCAACACATTTTTTCAGAAACTGAAACTGGAAAAACCGACTCTTTGGTCAATAGAAAATCCATATCTGTTTACGCTCGAAACAAAAATCATTGCCAATGGCAAAACTATGGACAGTTACAAAACTACGGTTGGCATACGCACAATACGATTTGATCCTAATGAAGGATTCTTCCTCAACGGAAAGAATGTAAAGATCAAAGGAGTAAACAACCACCAGGATCATGCCGGAGTGGGTGTTGCCATTCCCGATGCACTACAGGAATTCAGGGTGAAGAAACTTAAAGAAATGGGTTGCAACGCCATCCGCACTTCACATAATCCGCCAACACCAGAATTGTTGGATATCTGTGATCGGCTAGGGATGCTGATCCTCGATGAGAACAGGCTGATGGGAATAAACGAGGAGCATTTCGATCTGCTCAAGCGGTTCATGGTCCGCGACCGAAATCATCCATGCATTGTACTTTGGTCGCTGGGCAACGAAGAATGGACTATTGAAGGGAATGAAAAAGGCGCCCTGATTACCGAAACCATGCAGGAATTTGCCAGTCAGCTCGATTCGTCCAGGGCTTTTACCGTGGCTGTATCCGGTGGCTGGGATTCGGGTAGTGGAAAAGCAATTCAGGTTATGGGTTATAATTACATTGTTCATGGCAATATCGATGAACACCATAAAAAGTTTCCCTGGCAATCCGGAATTGGAACCGAAGAGAGCAACACAATCGGAACAAGAGGGATTTACATTGATGACAAGGACAACGGACATATGGCAGCCTCAAACACTGTACCCGATAATGCCGGAACCGAATCAGGCTGGAAATTTTACCTTGCTCGTCCTTTTCTGGCCGGATTATTCTTTTGGACAGGTTTCGACTATCGTGGCGAGCCAAATCCGCTATCCTGGCCTGCGGTTAATTCACAATTTGGACTTATTGACCTTTGCGGTTTCCCGAAAGATATTTATTACTACCTGAAATCGTGGTGGGGTAACGAGCCGGTTATACACATTATGCCTCACTGGAACTGGAAAGGAAGCGAAGGCAAAACCATCAAAGTAACAATTTACAGCAATGCAGAGGAGGTTGAACTTATCCTCAATAAGAAAAGTCTTGGTAAAAAGCCTATGCCGAAAAATGGCCATATCGACTGGGATGTAAAATACCAGCCTGGTGTTCTTCAAGCCAAAGGATTTGTAAAAAACAAATTAGTTGTAACCCAACAAATTGAAACTACAGATTCCCCGGTAAAAATTGCACTTTCATCCGAACGCCCGCAAATTGATGCTGATGGAGAAGACGTTGCAATAATTACAGTTCAGGTAAATGACAGCAAAGATCGTATGGTTCCAACGGCAAACCAGGAAATAGCATTCACGCTGGATGGACCAGGCAAAATAATTGGTGTTGGGAATGGAGATCCTGCATCGCACGACCCGGAGCAGTATGTTGAAACTGTTGAAAGACTTTCAATCAATAATCTGAAAATAAGGCAATCAGCCACATTGCTAAATGACAACGAACTCGCCCTGGGTTACAATGATCATGATTGGCCATTAGCCTTTGAAAAAGGGTATGGCGAATATGATTCAGGTAAAAATATAATTATCAGAGGATCATTTGAGTTAGGTGATTTTACCGATCAGACTATTATTACCTTATATAGCAAGAGTTTAGCTGGAGATCAGTCTGTTTATGTAAATGGGAAACTGTTGGGTAAAGATATAAAACGTGAAGATTTGAACCAGGTTTTTCTGCTTGATCACACAATTCTTCAAAAAGGGAAAAACATAGTAGTTTTTGAAGGAAAACCGCTGGAAAAAAGAAACCAATGGGAAGAGATCAGTACCGATCCCGGAACTATCAAAGTGTATAATCCGGCACCACAGTGGAAACGTAAAACCTTTAATGGTCTGGCGCAGATTATTGTGAGAACCACTAAACAATCAGGCGAAATTACTTTAACTGCGACATCACAGGGATTGGCTCCGGCAACACTGAAATTTATGTCGGTTGCAGTAGTTTTGAGACCTTCAACTGAGGATTAAAAAGAAATTAAATCGAATATGGATCCTTCGTAAAAACAAGATACTTCAAATAACAAATCTGATGTTCACTCCCTAACTTTTGACAGTGATCCTGAATAATGAGGATAAAAATATTAGAAAGACCCATTGGCGGGATACTGATGGTAGTCTTCATCTTCCTTTCTGAGTATATTTTAGGGACGCTCATTATTGTTTTCTTCGGTTTTATTTCATACTAAACAAATATAGAAATATTTGCAGATAACAATTTAGATGTCTTTCTAGTAAAATCTATATTACTGAGCATTCTACTCCTAATTGTATCCAAAAACCCTAAAATTCTGAATATTAAATGGATTGCATTTCAAAGATCTGCTTTATATTGTAGTTTGGTTGTCTTTATGTGTATAATCAAATTTTTGATTTTTTATCAAAATAGAGATGTTGGACCTTAATCTATCCTACCTCTGTATTTAGTTAATGCAATTATTATAGTGCCAATCTATGAGGAATTATTTTATCGCGGAATTGGTGTAGGTCTGCTGACAAAGTCTGGAGTTAATAACTTCACTAGTGTACTTATTACCTCAATATTTTTCTCAATAGTTCATCTCCCTGTTATTTCCCAGTCAATAAGTGCATTTTTTCTAGGTTTACTATGTTCTTATGTTTATTAGAAAGAAAAAAATATTTTATATCCTATTCTAATTCATTTTGTTTACAACCTTTTTGAAACAATTATCTACAGTTTGTTTTAATGTTACTGTTTTCTATAGTCTTCAATAAATCAAAACCGACAGAGGAAGAGTAAAATCACCAAAGCCCGGCATTGCCGGGCTTTGGTGATTTAAAGAGCTAACTGCTTAAGTTTACCTTGGGTAATAAAGGCATCGAAAAATATCTTTACCACGCTTTTATCCTGTTCGGGTAGTTTTTCGATTTAACTGGTTAGCCTCATCGCCTCATCCGCCTTCGGCACCTTCTCCTCAAGGAGAAGGACAGCAGACTACATAGTCTTTTGGAAAAGGGCGACGGATTGCACTTACAGGATATTTTGTACCTTTAATCAAGGTTTTAGAGCAGATGGTTTATATAACAAAATCATTTCAAGGAATTCTGAATTTCGGGGCAAAGAGAGAGGTTTTCGAAAATGCCAAAGAATTGCGTAAAAGCCAGACCGAAGCCGAAAAAGCACTCTGGGGAGTTTTGCGTTCGCGCAGATGTGGTGGGCTGAAATTTAGGCGGCAGCATCCTATAAAGGATTTTATTCTAGATTTTTATTGCCATGAGTATTTATTGGGTATAGAAGTTGACGGCTCTGTTCACGAAAACGACGTAGCTAACGAATATGATCTGAACAGGACAGCAGAACTGGAATCCCTGGGAATAACAATTATTAGGTTTAAAAATGAAGAAGTGCTTACCGATTTGTCAGAAGTGTTAACCGAAATACGGAATAAAGTAGAGCAGCTAAAGAATGCATCAATGCAGTAAAATTAAAACTGTCCTTTTCAATAAAATTGCCTGACCAACCAAAATCGCCTTTCTGCCCGTCAACAAACCTAATTTGTACACGACCCCAGACCAGCCAAAATCAACCTTTCTTCCCGTCAACAAACCTGACTTGTACACGACCCTCTCCTTGAGGAGAGGCAGGGTGAGGTGCTTTTGGCATGAACATAAAAGGTTTATCCGCAAACGGCAGCGCAGCCTACCACCCAAATAAGTATCTTTACAACGGCAAGATGATGCAGGATGAAATGGGGTTGGGATGGTTGGATTACGGGGCAAGGTTTTATGATGCGGTGCTGGGGAGGTGGCATATGATTGATGGGAAAGCTGAGAAGTATTTTCCTTTGAGTCCATACGTATACGCTGCCAATAATCCTATAAGATTTCTAGACCCTGATGGATATAAGATAGTTGACGCAAATGGGAATATAATGTACACCCAGAACAGAGGATGGACTAAATATGCTAGTGCTGATGCAAAAAGGATTGGTACTGCTATGATGAACAATTAAACAGGTTCGCAACAATGGAACACCATGGCAAATGCTTCTCATCCTATTACTTTAGCTATTAGTTCCGATGTTAAAGTAACCACAAATGCAAATGGTTCAAAAGATTATTTATTAAGTATTTGTCTAAATTCGAAGACGGTAGATTCAAAAACAGGAAAGGCAACAGTTGTGAAATCAGGCATTACAGTATATGAGGGTACGATAAATCAGTATATGAATGATACTAAAAACTCTAAAAGCGACAAAGCACAATCTTACTAATACAATACAACAAATAATGATGAACGCGTTGCGGCAGTTGCTGGACATGAATCTGTACATGCTACAGACCAGAATAATATTCAACAAACTACAGATAATATAATGAAAGGAGCTACCAACGACCTTGAAGCAGCGCCTAATCAGGTAGAAATGAAAATACTAGATGAAACTGGAGCTCAAAATATGCAACCAATTGAACCTAAGAAGTTAGAGCAAATACCAACGACACAACCAACTTTTGCAGATACAATGAAAAAGAACATATTATTTTTAATAGTCTTGCCCATAATGGTTTTTATGACCCAATCGGTTTTGAGTCAAGATAATAATAAATTGAAAATTATTGATTATCTTATAAAGATAGGAGATTTAAATCCAATTGATAAAAAGGAGACATATCTTGATAATGTTTTTATTGTGGACATCTTAACATTTGCGGAAGCAAGTAAAAAAGAAACCGGAATCTTTAAGTTTGGTACATTCGCAGACCATTCAAAGGTTTATATATTATTAAGGGATAAAGAATCATTCCAAATTTTAAGTCTAGATAAGCTGGATGAAGATTTGTTGTTAGAATTAACGTTTTTATAGAAACTTAAATTGCAGCCTTCTGAATCATTGAAATATATTGAAGCTACTATAGTTGAATATCAAAAAGGTATGAAGGTTATACCTTGGACAGATTAAGCAAAACCCCCGCTGGCGCGGATTTGTAATCATAAGTGTTCGAAACCCTGCTGTCCGTAGTCTTCCATAAACTAAAAATAAACAAGTGTTATCCTGAGTCACAGACTTAGGATACATTACATTATCCAGTTTCCAAATTAACTCAAAAGACCATTTCAATACTGATATTATGCATTCCCGAAAAATCGGTAGTATCCATTTGTGTGTGTATATATGTAATTAAAAACAACTGGTTTATTTTTATGCAGTATATAATAAGGAGTAAATTGAAATAATTGAGAAATAATTCCAATATTCCGGTTTATTCAATTTAATTCAGAAATAATACTGCATAAAGATTCACAACAGTGACCATAGAGCAAGATTTGAAAGAATTTCTTATTGGATACAAATAACCAATTATAAAATATCAAACTCAGTTCCAGCTCAATTTTACAGTTTTACTTTCTATCATACACATTTAGTGTAGGATTGAGGTAAAAATATCCCGACATGTTTTTCTGCCTTATTTTTTTGAACAATTGATTTATATAACATATAATCAATACATTAAATAACACTCAAGTAATTTTTGATTTCTGGTAATTAATAGGGTATAATCAATTATTCGCAATAAAGAGGTAATATAGTATTACTCAATTGGCAATAGCAGACTTATATTTGAATATTCAAACAAATTCAGTTATGCAAAAGAAAATACTCAAAACAATCGCTCTGATCGGCGTTGTTGTATTTGGTTTTTCAGTACATGTTTTTGCGCAGCAAAATATTACTGTAAAAGGTACTGTTTATAACGAGAACAATGCTACTTTACCTGGAGCAACTATATCAGTTAAAGGTACAACCATTGGTACGACTACCGATCTAGACGGGAAATTTACCCTGCTGGTCCCTGCGACCGCAAAAACTATTGTTGTATCTTTTATCGGAATGGAACCTCAGGAGGTTCCCGTTACCTCCGGGCCGATAATTGTTAATCTTACTACAACTGCAACTGCTTTAAGTGAAGTGGTTGTAATCGGTTATGGGACAGTCCGAAAAAACCAGGTAACTACATCTATTTCCTCTGTAAGCCAGAAAGATCTGAAAAACCTTCGTGTAACCGGGGTCGATCAGGCTTTACAAGGGAAACTTGCCGGTGTAAGCGTAACCAACAACAGTGGTCAACCAGGCGGAGGTGTTGCGCTGAGAGTCAGGGGTTTGACTTCTATCAATAGCAATGATCCACTTATTGTTATTGATGGAGTACCATTTACTTCAAATACAGTATCAAGTTCAGGTTACGACGGCTTAGGTGGTGGACGTGGGCAAACAGGTAACAGTTTCCTTGCAAACATTAACCCCAATGATATCGAATCCATTGACGTACTGAAAGATGCTTCAGCACAAGCCATTTATGGTTCTCAGGGAGCCAACGGGGTTATTATGATCACTACCAAGAAAGGCAAATCACCTGAAGGAAAAGTTTCCTACGATGGGTATTACGGAACAGCCCAGATCACCAGGAGATTAGATGTTATGAACCTGCGCCAGTTTGCTGAATACCAGAATGCCGTTGTAACTAATCCTTCTACCGAATTTATGGATCCTTCCCTTCTTGGTGCAGGAACTAACTGGCAGGATGCTATTTTCAGAACCGGATATACCAAGAGCCATTCATTGAGTTTCTCCAGTGGCAAAGATAAAACGTCCTACTTTGCTTCGGCTTCATACTTCGATCAGTCAGGTTGTATTGAAGGTTCTGATTATAAGCGTTACACCACGCGATTTAACCTCGATCATACAGTTAAAAACTGGCTTAATTTCGGGTTGAGTGCCAATATAGTAAGGAGTATCCAAAATGTTGCATTGGCCGACAACGCGCCATCTGGTACTATTTGGCTGGCTTGCATCCAGAATCCTCTCATTCCTGTTACAAACAGCGACGGTACATGGGGAGGTGGTGTAACTGTAAATGGCGTCACCTATGCACAGGATAATCCTGTAGCCGACAGCAAGAGTCGGGGGAATGAGGTTATTCAGAATAATATATTTGGCAATATGTATGCCGAGATTAAATTCCTGAAAGAACTAACTCTAAAGAACGAAGTATCCTACACTCTGGGTACTCGTAATAACACTGCATATCAATTAGGGGTTAATGTGGGACCCCGTATCCTTCAGAGCACATTGATCGACACCCGTAATAACAGTTACTACTATGCTTTACGCAATTACATGAACTACAATAAAAATATTGGTAAGCATTATATAGGTCTGACAGCCGGACATGAAGCCCAGTACTCCTATTGGGAGCAAATTTCCGGTAAGAAAGTTGATCTGACCAACAACATCCTCGATCTGAGTGCAGGTAGTACTGTTCAAACCACCTGGGAATTAAACGGTGGTAAGGGCGATTGGTCTATGGAATCGTATTTTGTTCGTGGAAATTATATATATGATAACCGTTATTCCTTGTCAGTAAGCTACAGGGCTGATGCTTCTTCAAACTTCGGACCTAATAATAAATGGGGTTACTTCCCTGGCGTATCCTTAGGATGGACAATTACCAACGAAAAATTCTTTGAACCTGTTAAGAAAACTATTTCCTACATGAAAATCAGATTAGGTTATGGTGGTGTTGGCAATCAGAACCTTCCAAACGGTGCACCGAATCCGCCTTATACCGCACTTGTTAGCATCTGGCCCGGGCCGGCTGGTTTCGGTTCAATAAATGGGCAGGCAACCAATTACCTTGCAGGTATCGCCAATCCTGATTTAAGCTGGGAAAAAGTCATTACCTCGAATGCAGGAATCGATATGAGTTTCCTTAAAAACAGGATTGAACTTACTCTGGATGTGTATAAGAAAACCACGACTAAAATGTTACTCTTCTCCACAGGTCCAACATTCCTCGGAATTGGTTCTTCATGGAATGACCTTAAAGCTCCTATCGGCAACATCGGCCAGATGACCAACAAAGGGTTTGACCTGAGTATTACAACTCAAAATATTGTTAAAGAGGACTTTAACTGGACAACCTCACTCATCTTCTCGCATTACGCCAACACTCTTGATAAATTACTCAACGAGAGTTCATCCCTCACCGGATCAGTATATTATGCAGGGAATAACATTACTTATACAGCGCCGGGACATCCACTCGGATCATTTTACGGCCTTATTTATGATGGAATCATAAGGACCCAGGCAGATCTGGATGCTTCATTACCTCAGTTCGGGTATCCCAAGGATGAAACCCATACATGGCTTGGTGATGTTAAGTATAAAGATATCAACGGTAAAGATGCAAATGGCAAATTGACAGGAACGCCTGACGGTAAAATTGACGAAGCTGATATGACCTATATCGGAAGCCCGATTCCCAAATTCACTTTCGGCTTCACCAATACCCTAAGCTACAAGAATTTTGATGTCTCATTATTCTTACAGGGGAGTTACGGTGCTAAAATTTATAATTTCATGAAATGGCAGCTCGAAAAAATGGATAATAACAGCCTGAACCAACTTACGTCAGTGCTCGACAGGTACACTGCTGAGAATATAAACGGCAGCCTTCCCCGATATACTACGACCAATTCAAACAACAGTTTCATTTCCGACAGGTATGTTGAGGATGGATCATACATGCGTATCCAAAACTTTACAATAGGGTACAGGCTCCCTGTAAAAATCGCTCAACGTATTAAGATGGCTAACCTTAGGGTTTACCTGTCGGCACAGAATCTGTACACCTTTACCAAGTATTCAGGTTACGACCCGGAAATCGGATCCTATGACAACGGCATACTTTTAATGAACGTTGACCAGGGCCACTATCCCAATCCACGTACCATTACAATGGGAGTTAACGTTGAATTCTGATGTTGACTGATTGGTTAAACTTTAAAACCTAATGAAAATGAAAAACAAAATAATATATGTCTTTATAATGCTGGCCATCATCGGGGTTTCCTGTAAAAAAGATTTTACTGAAAGAACCTCATTAACCAGTACCTCTATTGATAACTACTATAATACTGCGGACGAGGTGAGGGCAACCACCAGCACGCTTTACAGTGGTTTACCCTGGGCCGGTTTTATGAGCCGTGGGTTGGATGACATTGGTGATGTAATGTCAGGAAATTCTCACTCATATGAAGGCAACGGTGATTACAGGGCCTTTGTTGTATTCTCACAATCAGCAGCAACACCGCTGGTTAGCTATTGCTGGACAGCCTATTATAAAGTCGGCGGATGGGCGGCCTCCTTTCTGCAAGCTTTTGAGCTGAAGAAAACCCTGGGTGGAGATGCAGTCATTCTTGATCCGGCTATTGCCGAATGTCGCTTCATGCTTGGCGTTACCTATTTTTATATCGGACGCACATTTGGAGCAGCTCCCATCATTGACGATCCCGGAAAAGTAGCCCTGGGAGGAAATTATAATATTCCACGTTACTTCAAGGAAGACATTCTTCGCTATGCTATAGAGCAAATGACGCTTGCTGAAGCAGGATTGCCCGATAGCGATGTGCCTGGCCGTGTTACAAAGACTGCTGCAAGGGCTTACCTGGCTAAGATGTTCCTTTATAATCAAGATTACACCAATGCTGCTGCCAAGGCGCTCGAAGTAATCAATTCAGGTAAATACGACCTTGTACCTACCGAACAATATGCCACTATGTTCAATAGTAGCTCGATGAACAACAACATCGAATCCATCTTTGCTATTCAATACCAATTAACAGGAAATCCCTGGGGTGCCGGGAATCAGTTGCAGTGCGACCGTGGTCCCAGCAACCTTAATACTTCCGAATCAAGTATGTGGGAACTCTTCAGGCCATCGCTCGATTTCAAGGCCGCATGGGAGCCAAATGATTTGCGCCGACCTGCTACCATAATGGAACAAGGTTGGACAATGCCCGCCTGGAAACCAAAGACAGCTGATGCTGACTACAATGCTTTTATGGCCAACGGCTATAAATATGATACCATTCAGGCCACAGATAAGGGTGGGGAAAAAAATGCTACCCGCAGCAATATTGCAAAATATGTTGTTGGCCCCGGAGCTGCATTTGGAGGTGAACAAGTAATAGCCATGAATACCGGCCAGAACTTCATGATGATGCGTTATGCTGATGTGCTGCTCATTTATGCTGAAGCCATCTTAGCCGGTAATGGTTCAACAAGCGATGCAGCTGCATTGGATGCGTATAACAGAGTCCGCACCCGTGCCGGCCTGGCCGCAAAATTGAGTATTACCCTTAATGACATAATGCACGAACGCCGCATGGAATTTGCCTTCGAAGGAGACTATTGGTACGACATTCAGCGCCAGGGATTTGCTAAAGCTAAACAGATCATTGAAGCACAAAACCGTGGCGAAGTTGGTACACCATTGTATGTTACTTTCAGTGAAAATAACATGTATCTTCCTATTCCCGCAACTGAGTTATTACAGGATCCTGAACTTGCAAAAGATCCGGTTTCATACTATAACAAATAATTAATAGCGATGAAAATGAAAAAGATATTAATAACCATGATTACATTCCAGTTCTTTAAAGTAGCTGCTGTTTCATTCAGCCCTTACAAGAAAGACAATGTTGGAAATCCCATAGGTTATTGATCAGTTAACCTCAAAAGTACAAAAGATATGAAAAGAAATATAAAAACAAAGAAACTGGCACCCATGGCAATGATGCTATTACTGGCTGTCCTTTTTTCAGGCACACTTTTTCAGGCTTGCGAAAAAAGCGAATCAGACAGTGGCATGCCGGTGGTGAACTATATCCGCATCACAAATCCTGACAAATCGGATTCACTGGTTGTCAGTGCGTTAATGGGTGACGTGATTGTTTTAATGGGCGAAAATCTGCAGCATGTCAACCAGGTATGGTTTAATGACCAACCGGCAACTGTTAATACTAATCTGGTTACAAGTACAGCTATTATTGTTACCGTACCTAACGTTATCCCTGGCATTGTTACTAACCAGATACGGCTGATTACAGCCAGCAGAAAGGACACGTTGAAAGTTCCGTTTAATGTTAAAGTTCCGGCACCACAACTTGATGCAATGGCTTGTGAGTATGTACCTGAAGGAGGTACCGCAATAATTCAGGGAAACTTTTTTATTGATGATCCAGGTTCACCATTAAAAGTGATTTTCCCGGGTAACATAGAAGGTACGGTAACAAGCGTCACAATCCATGAAGTAAAAGTAACTGTTCCTTCCGGCGCCGGAGTTGGGCCAATACAAATTAAATCTATTTATGGATCAGGCCGTTCTTCATTCTATTTCAGGGATGACCGAAATATTATCCTGGATTTTGACACTAAAACAGCTGCAGGTGGCTGGCGGTCAGGAGTTCTTGCTAGCTCAGATCCCGATCCAATAAGTGGAAATTATGTTAAATTTAGTGGAGATATGGCTGGAGCGTCCGGTTCAACATGGAATGAAGATGCATTCAGTTTTGACTATTGGCCCGCTGCCACTGGACAACCTGATCAGCCAATATATACCGGGGACCTAGCAAACGCCGTTATAAAATTTGAATGTTATGTAGTCAACCCCTGGGAAGCTTCAGCTTTACAGATGATTTTTACTCCCTATTCAACTAACGGCACAAATAGTTATATCGGTGACGGCAGTGTTCCAAGAGGGCTTTGGATCCCATGGAAAGAAACCGGAAGCTTTCAAACCGATGGCTGGATAACAGTTTCTCTTCCTTTAAGTGATTTTAAGTATTCAGGCGATGGCAGTATCTGTGCAAATTCTCTCACTGCAGAAATGCTGAGGGGCCTCACTTTCTTTATTTGGAATGGGGGTGTTAAAGGTACAGATTGTACGATAAAAATGTGTATTGATAATATACGCGTTGTCAATAAATAATAATATAACGTTAAACAAAATTTGCCATGCAAACGAAATATATGAAATATGTCAAGAGGACATTTGTGTTCGCAATACTATGCACGGTTCTGGCTGGAACAATGTTAACTTCGTCTTGTAATAAGGAAGAAGGGAATAATGGCCTTACAGTGCTGAATAGTTTTGGCCCTATGCCCGTAGCACGTGGAGCTGAGTTAAGATTTATAGGAGAAAATTTAGATAAGATTACAGCTATTGTTTTACCTGGAAATATCGAAATCGCGGCTGCGGATTTCACCTCGAAATCTGCAACATTGATAACTATCACTGTGCCTCAGAATGCAGTCGAAGGATTAATAGTTCTTAAAGCACCACAGGGAGATATCACCACAAAAACTGAACTTGGTTTTTCTGAACCTATCATACTTACAAGTTTTACACCTGCTACTATCAAGTTTGATGAAGTAATAACCCTAACCGGAGATTATCTGAACTTAATTAACGAAGTTATTTTTACCGATCGGGTATCCGTACTTAAAGCTGCTTTTATTAGCCAAAGCCGCACTGAACTGAAATTGAAAGTTCCTGCAGCCGCTCAAACAGGAAAAATAGCCGTATCTAACGGTGCTGATGATCCAATCATTATTTACTCAACTTCGGATTTGACAGTTACTTTACCGGGATTAACTTCCATGGCTCCAAATCCTGTTAAAGCCGGAACTACTCTTACTATTACAGGCACTAACCTTGATCTCGTTAAATCAGTCATATTTGGAGGGAATAAAAGTGTAACCACATTTACCAGTCAGGCGTTAACACAGATAGTGCTAACTGTACCTGTTGATGCACAGGATGATACACTTAAAATTATACCGGCATCAGGCGTTGTTGTAAAATCGACTGTGCCTCTGGTAATGGTTGTGCCAACGGTAAACGTTACTCCAACCTCTGTTAAAAATGAAGCAGATATTACTGTAACTGGTACCAACCTTGATTTAATAGACCAGGTTATATTTGGAGGAAACAAACAAGGAACAATAAACGCCGGAGGTACAGCGACTCAGATTATAGTGAAAGTTCCAGTTGATGCTGTAAGCGGTATTGTAGATTTTGTTACCAAAGCAGCCAAAACAGTACATGGGCCATCACTTACTATTATCGATCCTGTTTTCACTTCTTTCACACCATCATCAGCAGCAGCTAAAACTGATATTGTAATTACAGGCACTGACCTTGATGTTGTTACCGATGTAGTTTTCATAGGTGGAAATAAAGGCTCAATTGGAGCAAGAAGTACAACTCAAATAACTGTTACTGTGCCGGTTGGCGCTAAAACAGGTAAAATTACCCTGGTTACATTAAACGGAAGCCAGATTCAATCGTCAACAGATTTTACTGTCTTGGCTAACCTGCCCAACATAACTTCATTTTCTGAACCAAAAGGTACTCCTGGTCAGATTTTAACGTTGAATGGTACAAATTTGTCGTTAATCAAGGAATTAATCTTCCCTGGTAATATTACAGCTACCGCTTATGGTACAAAAACAGATACTAAAGTAGAAGTTTATGTGCCGATAAATACCACCCTTGGTTATGGATATATTTCAATTATCACCTATGAAGGTGATGAAGGATTAACTCCGCAAATCTTTTTCGGAGGAACTGATCCAATATTAGATCAGACCTTGGTTTACTTTAATTTCGATGGCAAGAATTCCTGGTGGGGCGATATAGGAGCTCCGGAGAATCTTCCAGAATATTCTTTAGATGGAAATTACTTTAGAGTAAACGGTGGTCCATATGCTGGCTGGAAAGGTTTGTTCTGGAGGAATGGTGGTAATGATTTCCCAGGGAATATTATCGGAACAAATGTCAATGACTATTCTATGAAGTTTGATGTAAATGTAATTGATGCTGTTTCGGACCCGAAGGGAGTTATTGCCATAAGGTTAAAAGGATCGGAGGGCGACTTCTGGTATAATTGGGCACCATGGAAAACCACACCATTCAAAACAGTTGGCTGGATTACAGTTACTGTTCCAATAAGCGCATTTGCTGATGGGACTAAGCACATTACTGATCTGTCCAAAATTGATTCAGATTTTGGAATGGCATGGAACAACAGCGATGGATCAAACCTCAATATTTGTATTGATAACCTACGTTTCGATAAAAATTAGTTCTTTAATCAAATGAAGTTGTAGTTCGATCCGGATACACTAATAAACTGGTATGTAGTATTGCAGCAAATAAACTGCAAACAGTAATAACAATCTGGTTATTAGTTTATCCGATCTAACACTGGACGACAAAGTTTAATCCTGATTTAAGAGATGAATAATACGTTATTCTAATAATCGGGCAAATACAAAAACAAAAATTGGTTGATTGAGTTTGAGGTTG
This sequence comes from Lentimicrobiaceae bacterium, assembly GCA_041660125.1. GTDB lineage: Bacteria > Bacteroidota > Bacteroidia > Bacteroidales > UBA4417 > UBA4417. The sequence continues at coordinate 33,356 of JBAZWY010000032.1, read as the reverse complement.
GTAAGCCTGGTTAGTGCACATAATTCATGTTCATTTAACCAGGTTTCTTTTTACCCCATACGGATCATACATAGTTAAATTATTTTTACACAAATTAAATTTTAAAATTTTCTCATTATGAATAGCCGGATAATTTTTGCCCTCCGATATTTCGTTCTGTTCCTTATGGTATTGTCATTAGTCTCATGCCGCACAACACCCTATCAGCAAATATCAGACGGGCTTATAGTACATGTGAAGAAATCCGGAACTATAGCAAAACATTGTGTCCGTCTAAAGGTGGTTACAAACAACATTATTCATGTCAGCTCCATACCAGGCGATAAGTTTGTAGATGAAAAAAGTCTTATGGTTATAGATACGCTTACGCCAAAAACAGATTTTTCAATCATCGAAAAGGGCGATACAATAATTCTCAAAACGGCCTTATTGAACGCCTTGGTTCTTCAATCAACCGGTGAAGTTATATTTACTGATACTGCCGGCAAAGTGATATTGGCAGAAAAGCAGGGAGGCGGTAAAACCTATGAAGCGGTTACAGTTGAGAAGAAAGAATATCTGGCAGTTCGCCAACAGTTTGAATCTCAGCCAGGGGAAGCCCTTTATGGACTTGGTGCAAACCAGACCAGTTATATGAACCTGAAAGGAAAAGATGCTGACCTTTTCCAATACAATACACAGGCAGTGGTCCCGTTCCTGGTTTCAACCAAAAACTATGGAATCTTGTGGGATAACAATTCCCGGACAAAATTTGGCGATATCCGTGAATTTGAAGAATTATCTGGTTTTAAACTGTATGATGAATATGATAAAGAAGGCGCATTAACGGCAGTTTATACGGATAAGAAGGATCCGTCAAAGATTTACACCAAAAGGTCCGAGAAGGAAATTAACTATCAGTTTATACCTGATCTGAAAAAATTTCCTGAAGGTTTCAACCTTGGCGAAGGCGCTGTTACCTGGGAGGGTGCTATTGAGACTGACATCACCGGTCTCCATAAGTTTATGTTTACATCTGCAGGATACTCAAAACTCTGGATTGGCGGCAAACTCCTTTTCGACCGCTGGCGACAATGCTGGAATCCCAGCTCCAATCGTTTTGATATGCCAATGGAAGCTGGCAAAAAGTATTCAGTCAAAATTGAATGGATTCCCGATGGCGGTGAATCATTTATTGCTTTAAAACACCTGACACCTTTATCGGTTGAAGAGCAAAACCGGATTTCATTTTATTCGGAAGTAGCCAATCAGATCGACTATTATTTTATTGCCGGTCAAAATCCGGATGAAGTGATAAGTGGATATCGCACTCTTACCGGTAAAGCGCCAATGATGCCGAAATGGGCCATGGGTTTCTGGCAAAGTCGCGAACGCTATAAAACACAGGATGAGATTCTGAACACGGTTCGGGAATTCCGTAAACGCCAGATTCCTATTGATAATATTGTGCTCGACTGGCAATACTGGCCCATCGACAAATGGGGCGATCACGATTTCGACTCCACCAGATTCCCAGATCCCAATGGTATGATGAGCACTTTGCATGATTCATTGAACACACACCTGATGATTTCCGTTTGGGCCAAATACTATAAAGGCACAAAAAACTATGAGGAGATGGATAAACATGGTTGGCTTTACAAACTGAACATTGAAAAGAACCGAAAAGACTGGTTAGGTTATGTCTCCACTTTTTACGATGCATTTAATGCCGATGCCCGCAAGGATTTCTGGAACCAGATCAATACAAAACTTTTCAGTAAAGGTATTGATGCATGGTGGATGGATGCTACCGAACCGGATATCACTTCAAACTTACCTATGGATGAACGTAAGGCACTTATGAATCCAACCGCCTTAGGGCCCGGTTCAAAATATTTCAATGCCTTCTCACTCGAACAGGCAAGTGCTGTTTACGAAGGACAGCGCAAAACCAGTCCCGATCAGCGGGTTTATATTCTTACACGCTCAGCTTTTGCAGGTTTGCAGCGGTATGCAGCTGCCAACTGGAGCGGCGATATTGCGGCCCGTTGGCACGATATGAAAGCGCAGATTCCTTGCGGGCTAAATTTCTGTATCTCGGGAATTCCTTACTGGACAATGGATATCGGTGGTTTTGCTGTCGAAACAAGGTATAACGATGCCAAAGGGAACGACCTCGACGAATGGCGCGAATTGATGACCCGTTGGTTCCAGTTTGGCACTTTTGCACCCATTTTCAGGGTACACGGACAATATCCCTATCGCGAAATGTTTAATATAGCTCCCGAAAATCACCCTGCTTACCGGGCTATGCTTGCTTATGATAAACTCCGTTACAGGCTGATGCCTTATATTTATTCGCTTACCGGAATGACCTGGCTGCACGATTATACTATTATGCGTGCCCTGGCCATGGACTTCAGTAACGATAAAAATGTACTGAATATTGATGACCAGTACCTTTTCGGACCATCATTGCTTATAAATCCGGTTTCTGATTATAAAGCCCGGTCACGAAAGGTTTACCTTCCGGCAAACACTGGCTGGTACGATTTCTTTACCGGCAGGCATTACACCGGTGGACAGACCATTGATGCAGCAGCACCTTATAGCAATATCCCGGTATTTGTAAAGGAGGGAGCCATTCTTCCTGTTGGTCCTGAAATCCAGTTTACAAGCCAAAAACCGGCTGACCCCATAACTCTGTTTGTCTTCAGCGGTGAAGATGGAGAATTTACATTGTATGAAGACGAAAATATCAATTATAACTATGAGAAAGGCGCTTATACACTTATCCCTTTTAGTTATCATGATGCCTCAAAAACGCTGGTTATTGGGACCCGCAAAGGTAAGTTTACAGGAATGACTGATAAAAGAACTTTCAATATCGTGTTTGTGACTCCTGATAAACCCGGAAAGCTTAAATTTGACAGTTCTCCTGATAAGCTGATAATCTACGATGGAAACGAACAACAAATTACACTTTAAAGCACCCGAAATTCTTGAACCGTAAACTAATTTTGTCATGAAACAAATCATTTTATTAATAAGCTGTATAACATTTTATTGCACAGTTTCTGCACAAAATCTTTTCCCTGAGAAATGGAAATTCAAAACAGGCGATAATCCTGAATGGGCTTCCACAGCATTCGATGATTCGAAATGGGGAGAAATTACGCCTGGCATCGTCTGGGAACAGCAAGGCTTTCCAGATTATGATGGCTTTGCCTGGTACAGGGTTACGTTTACCATTCCATCAAAATTCAGGAAAGATGCCGAAAGTTATGGCGGATTTTCACTTCAATTAGGCAAAATCGATGATGTGGATATTACCTGCTTCAATGGCGGGGAAATCGGTAAAACCGGTGAATTGCCGCCTGATTATTCAACCAAATATGATGTATCCCGCGTTTATACCATTCCGGCTTCAAAAGTGCATTGGGACCAACCCAATACCATAGCCGTGAGAGTATTCGATTTTACAGGTAACGGTGGAATTTACGGCGATCCTATCCAATTATCAGTTCACGGAATTGCTGATAAAATTAATATAGAACCTGTTTTTGAACATGCTGACCGTATCTTTTTAGGCTCGGGGAATGTGAACCTACAGTTGTCTTTGAAAAATGACCTGACAAAGTCATTAGCTGGCAAATTGTCAGTCAGGATTGTATCCGATTTTAATAAAGAAATAAGCCAGGTTGAAAAAACCATTACCCTCAAAAGCAGGAAATCAGCAATCCTCAGCTTTCCTGTTCCCGGTCTTGAACCTGGTTTCTATAAGGCTTATGTAACCTTTGGCAACGATATGGTTACAAAAAAGACATCATTTATGTTTGGGTATGAACCGGAGAAAATAATATCACCAACCAATCCACAGCCTGATTTTGCAAATTACTGGCAACGAGCCAAAAAAGAACTTGCTGCCGTTGATCCTCAATACAAAATAATTAAAATTGATTCCCTTTGTACCGCAAAACGCAATATTTACTTAATCGAGATGCGATCGTTGGGAAATATACTTATTCGTGGTTGGTACTCAGTTCCGACCGCTCCCGGCAAATACCCGGCAGTGATGCAGGTGCAGGGCTACAGCAGCACAATTGTACCCGAGTATGTTAACTATGGAGATGATCTGATTGGTTTTGGGCTTAATATTCGTGGCCATGGCAACAGCAAGGATGATGTAAATCCAGGATTCCCGGGTTATCTGGAATATTTTCTGAATGATAAAGAGCTATATATTTATCGTGGTGCCTATATGGATTGCGTTCGTGGCATTGATTTTCTGTTTTCGCGCCCCGAAGTTGACACCACACGCGTGGCAGTTGAAGGAGCCAGCCAGGGCGGAGCGCTGACATTTGCTACGGCTGCACTTAATAATACACGAATACGGGCCTGTGCCCCGCAGGTTCCTTTCCTGTCTGATTTTAAAGATTATTTCCAGGTTGCCACATGGCCTGCCAATGAGTTCGTTAATTATGTGGAAGTTGAAAAGAAACAAACCTGGGATCAGGTGTATAATACGTTGAGCTACATCGATATTAAAAATCTTGCTCCGTGGATTAAAGCACCAATGCTGATGGGAGCAGGACTTGTTGATAATGTTTGTCCGCCGCATATCAATTTTGCTGCTTTTAACCAGGTAACATCCGAAAAGTCTTATATTGTTTATCCGCTATCGGGACATGGGTTGCCGGAAGATTTTTACAATAAGAAAATGGATTGGATACGGACTAAATTTGGAATGAAATAGACTTAAATATAACTTAACTAACTTAACAGAATCGCTAATTCATTCGCCTTAAATAAACTTTATTTTGGCAGTATTTTAATCCATTATAAATCTGGAGTCACTTCTGAAAAACCTTTATACTATGAAAACATTTATCGGGACCATTTTACTAGCATTTTCCTTAACCGTTTTAGGACAGCAAAAGATTGATTACCGCGATCAGTCCCTTTCAATTGAGAAGAGAACAGAAGCACTTCTTTCGCAAATGAGTCTGGAAGAAAAAGCGGCACAGTTGTGCTTTATCAATGTGGGCAACAGCCTCTTTGATGAAAAGGGAAATATTGACGAGGAAAAAGTTTTGGCGCAATTTAAAGATGGAATTGGGGCCGTAACTTTTTCGCAGGTAAAAATGCCGATGGAGCAAGCTATCAGGCTGGACAATGCTTTGCAAAAAATCCTGACACAGAAGACACGCTTAGGAATTCCCAGCATGTTTATAGGCGAAGGGCTCCACGGATTTATGGGAGTGGGGGCAACAAGTTTTCCTCAGGCAATTGCCCTGGGATGTACCTGGGATACGGCACTTATTGAACGTATTTTCTCAGCAACGGCACTCGAAATGCGCACACGTGGATTTCACCAGGCTCTTTCACCTGTTATTGACCTGGCCCGCGAACCACGTTGGGGCCGTACCGAAGAAACGTATGGCGAAGATCCATATCTTGTTGCCAGGATAGGGAAAGCCGCTGTCCTTGGCTTCCAGGGGCATAGTCCGATGATCGACAATCAACATGTAATTGCCACACTTAAGCATTTTGCCGGTCATGGACAGAGCGAAGGTGGTAATAACACTTCACCTGTAGTATGCGACGAACGCTACTTTCGCGAAAACCACCTCTATCCTTTCGAAATCGCAGTAAAAGAGGCAAAAGCGAAAAGCGTGATGCCATCCTACAACGAATGGTCAGCCATACCAAACCACGCCAATTCCTGGTTACTGAAAACTGTGCTGCGCGACGAATGGGGCTTCGATGGTTGTGTAATCAGCGATCAGGGCGGAATCGAAGATCTTTACAGGAAGCATCTGGTGGCCGAAACTCCTGATGAAGCTACCCGCATGGCTTTGCAATCGGGTGTGGAATTAGAAATTATGGATGTCAGCAGTTATTACCGTAACCTTGCCGAATTAGTTAAAAAAGGTATTGTTTCCGAAAAAGACCTTGATAATGCAGTTCGGGATGTGTTGCTCAACAAGTTCAGATTGAGTCTTTTTGAATCACCTTATGCCGATCTTGATAAAGCAAAAGCTGTTACCAATAGCCAGGAACATCGTGATCTGGCTTTGAAAGCGGCCCATGAAGCTTTGGTATTATTGAAAAATGAAAATCACCTGTTGCCCCTCGATGCCACAAAGTTAAAAACCATGGCCGTGATCGGCCCCGATGCAGCAGATATTCACCTCGGAGGCTACACTATTGAGCCTCGAACAGGAATTTCGGTCCTGGATGGCATCAGAGAGTTTGCAAAAGGCAAATTCGATGTTACTTATGCCGAAGGCTGCAAAATCACCACTACACCCGGTTCCTTCTGGGACAATGACAATACGGTTATAAACGACGAAAAGTCTGATCTGAAAATGATTTCGGAAGCAGCTAAAGTGGCTTCAAAAAGTGATGTCGTACTGCTTGTAATTGGAGAAAACGAGTCCATTTGCCGCGAAGGATGGGCTGAAAACCACCGCGGCGACCGTGATGATCTCTCTTTATTTGGACGGCAGGAAGAACTGGTAAAAGCAGTGTTGGAAACCGGAAAGCCTGTGATTGTTTTATTAATAAACGGGCGACCAATTACTGCCAATTATGTTGCCGAAAACGTACCGGCTATTCTCGAAGGCTGGTATCTCGGCCAGGAAACCGGAACAGCTGTTGCTGATATTCTTTTTGGCAAGGTAAATCCATCCGGTAAACTGGATATCACTATCCCGAAAAACGTTGGCCAGTTGCCGGCTTATTATAGTAAAAAACCTACAAGGTACCGCAGTTATGTAAATTCGGACATGACGCCTCTTTTCCCATTCGGATATGGGCTAAGTTATACTACCTTTGAATATGGAAAACCTGAACTTAACAAAACAGAGATACATAAAAATGATAACGTAAAAGTCTCGGTAGTTATCACAAACAGCGGAAGTTACAAAGGAGACGAAATCATTCAGCTTTATATTCATGATAAGGTAAGTTCAGTCACCAGGCCCATTATGGAACTCAAGGATTTTGCAAGAATTTCATTCAATCCGGGCGAAAGCAAAAAGGTTGAATTTACAATCACCCCAGATAAACTTCAGTTTTATAACCGGGAAATGAAACGGGTAGTTGAGCCGGGTGAATTTGAGGTACTTGTAGGTCCCGGTTCCGAAAAGTTAAAATCTGTCACCTTCCGTGTCGTTGACTAATTAATATCCTGCTTCAAGAGGAATTCAATTAAGAAAATAACAATCAATAAAATCCAGCATGCAGAAAATAACCTCACTTATTTTAGCAGCCGCACTTATCAGCATCCTGATAAGTTCATGCAAAACACAAGATTCCATTGACCGGAAAGTTGAAAAGTTATTATCACAACTCACCCTTGAAGAAAAAGCATCACTCATTCACGGGAATACCTATTTTACAACTCCGGCTATACCACGCCTGGGAATTCCTGCACTTCATCTCTCTGATGGCCCCTGTGGTGTAAGGGAAGAAAACAGTCCATACAGTTGGACTTCTGCTAACTGGACCAATGATTCAACTGCGTATTTCCCGGCTCTCACATCCCTGGCAGCAACCTTTAATCCCGAACTTGCAACTGAATTTGGAGATGCCTATGGAGAAGAAGCTTTGGCAAGAGGCAAAAATATAATGCTTGCTCCGGGCATGAACATTCAGCGCACGCCACTTAACGGAAGAAACTGGGAGTATTTGAGTGAAGATCCTTTTTTAGCCGGACACATGGCCGTGAATTTTATCAAAGCAGCACAATCAAAAGGGATAGCCGTTTGCGCCAAGCATTTTGCGCTGAACAACCAGGAGCAGGACAGGGGCACCATCAATGTGGAAGCTTCGGAAAGAGCTTTGCGTGAAATTTATTTGCCGTCTTTTGAAATGGCTGTCAAAGAAGGAAATGTACTGAGTGTTATGGGTGCCTACAATAAATTCAGGGGGATGTATGCCTGTCAGAATCCTTACCTGCTTAAAATTATACTGAAAGGCGAATGGGGATTCCGGGGCCTGGTAATGTCCGATTGGGGAGCCACCCACAATACATTCGAAGCAGCCTATAATGGATTGGACCTTGAAATGATGCCAAAAGAAGGAACAAAGGATTTCTATTACATGGGGCAACCCCTGCTTGATTCAATTAAAGCCGGTAAAATAGATGCCAAGGTAATCGATGATAAAGTAAAACGCATACTTTATGTGATGGTAAAACTTAACCTGATCGGCAAATCCGAACCGGATACAACCGGGATGGCAGCCAAACTTGGCACACCTGAACATGCCAAAACAGCGCTGAAGATTGCTGAAGAATCCGTTATACTCCTGAAAAACAACCAGGTTCTTCCGCTCAACCTGAAAAACATTAGAACACTTGCTGTTATCGGCGACAATGCTACACGCAAACACGCACACGGAGGCGGGAGTACTATTATCAAAGCCAAATACGAAGTCACACCGCTCGAAGGCTTACAGCAAAGGTTAGGCAACTCCGTGAAGATTAATTATGCACAAGGGTATGCTGTTTCGCAAGACCTTAAACACTCAGACCAGGCATTGATAAATGAAGCTGTAAGTATTGCAGCTTCTGCTGATGCAGTTCTCATTTTCGGAGGACTGAACCATGAGCCGGGCCTCGACTGCGAAGGCACCGACAGACCAGATATGAAATTATCTTACGGGCAGGATGAACTCATAAAAGCAGTGATAAAAGCTAATCCCAATACAGTTGTGGTTATGATTGCAGGAAATCCTGTTGATATGCAAGCCTGGATTTCTGATGTAAAAGGTCTGGTTTATACAAGTTACCTTGGCATGGAAACCGGGACTGCTCTGGCTAAAGTAATCACAGGCGAAATTGATCCCTCGGGTAAATTGCCTTATACCTTACCTGTTAAACTGGAAGATTCACCTTCGTATGTTTTGGGAGAATATCCCGGAAAGAACGGAACTGTAAAATACAATGATGATCTTCTGGTTGGTTACCGGTATTATGATACGAAAAATGTAAAACCCTTGTTCCCATTCGGGTTCGGGCTTTCATATACTTCATTTTCGTATGGCAGCATTAAAGTGGAGATTACAGGCAAGGCTGAATCGCTGAAATGCATAGTATCGTTTGATATTACAAATACCGGCAAGGTCGAAGGGAAAGAAATCGCCCAGGTTTATGTCCGGGACCTGGAATCCGCTTTGCCGCGTCCACTTAAAGAACTGAAAGGTTTTTCGAAAATAAACCTGAAACCTGGTGAAACTAAAAACGTAAAGGTTATATTGAACCAACGCGCTTTTCAATATTACAATCCGGATGTAAAACAGTGGGTACTGGAACCAGGAAAATTTGAAATCCTGGTTGGGGCATCTTCAGATAATATCTTGCTTAGGCAACAAATTGAGCTTTAAGAAATATTTATTCCATTCATTTTTTAAAAGTGATCCGCTGATGAAAAATATATTTCTGATTTTATTTGTATTGAATGTGCAACTTTCCTTCAGTCAGAAATTTGACCTTGCTAAAACTCCACCCATGGGCTGGAACAGTTGGAATACTTTTGCATGTAATATCAACGAAGACCTGATCCGAAAAACAGCCGATGCGATGGTTTCCTCTGGTATGAAAGACGCCGGTTACCTGTATGTCAATCTGGATGATTGCTGGCATGGCCAACGCGATGCCCAGGGATTTATTCACGAAGATGCCAGCCGTTTCCCTTCAGGAATGAAAGCATTGGCTGATTATGTGCATTCGAAGGGATTGAAAATCGGGATTTATTCAGATGCCGGATCACAAACCTGCGGAGGCAAACCCGGGAGCCGCGGCCACGAATACCAGGATGCAATCACCTATGCCAACTGGGGCATCGATTACCTGAAATACGATTGGTGCAACACCGACGGACTCAAAGCTGAAGAGTCATATAAAACCATGCGCGATGCCATATATTCCGCCGGCAGGCCAATGGTTTTCAGCATCTGCGAATGGGGCGATAACAAACCCTGGACATGGGCCACCAATATCGGCCATAGCTGGCGAACAACCGGAGATATTACCAATTGCTGGGATTGTGAACAGGGATTCGGCACCTGGTCGAAACTGGGTGTGCTCAGCATCCTCGACAAGCAAAGTGACTTAAGGCGATTTGCTGGTCCAGGACATTGGAACGATCCCGATATGCTGGAAGTTGGAAATGGTATGAGTGTTTCCGAAGACCGCGCACACTTTTCGCTTTGGTGTATGCTCGCAGCACCTTTAATTGCCGGAAACGATATCCGCAACATGTCGGCCGAAACCCGTGATATTCTTACAAACAAGGAAGCTATCGCCATAAACCAGGATGCACTCGGGGTGCAGTGTTACAAAATGTTCGACCGCGGCGACTTCGAAGTGTATGCCAAGCCATTGAGCAACAACGAAGTTGCCATTTGTTTCCTGAACAGGGGCGAAACTCCTGTCAATGTTGATTTCAACTGGAAAGATTTTTCCATTAACGATGGTATCTCCGGTAAGAGCTATGATTTCGGGAAAAATGTATTCAATATTCGCGATTGTTGGCAGAAGAAAGATATCGGAACAACAGCTGTCCCATTTAAATCTACTGTGCAACCCCACGATGTTATCTTACTCAGACTTAAACCGTGATCCGGAATTATGTGATGAATATAAATTGAATCACAGTAAATCAATTTGATTGTAAACAGAAAAGCTATATGAAAAAGTTGATACTTATATCCTTTTGCTTCCTGATAATACAGGTAAGCAGCGCACAAGTGCCATTTCATCGTGGTGTGAACCTAACCGGTTGGTTCCAGGCTTCAAATGCAAAAAAAATACAGTTCCGGAAATTCACCAAAAAGGATTTTATCGAGATAAAAAGCCTGGGTTGCGATGTAATCCGCTTGCCAATCAACCTGCATGGAATGACTGCCGGGGCCCCTGATTATATTATCGATCCCCTGCTTTTTTCGTTCCTCGATTCAGCCGTAAACTGGGCCGAAGAGTTGCAACTCTATCTTCTGATTGATAATCACTCGTTTGATCCTTCATCCAATACCAGTCCCGACATTGGTCTTACTCTCAACAAAGTATGGCCACAGCTGGCTTCTCATTACAAAGATCGTTCAAATTATATCATATATGAGGTGTTGAACGAACCGCATGGAATCACTAATCAGTTGTGGGGAAGCATTCAACAACAAGCAATTGACGCCATCCGCAGTAAAGACACCAAACACACTATTATTGTCGGTCCTTCAGGATTCAACAGCTACAATGACCTGGCTCAGATGCCGGTTTATTCGGATCAGAACCTTATTTATACTTTCCATTTTTACGATCCGTTTATGTTTACTCACCAGGGAGCAAGCTGGAATACGCCTTCGATGGTGTCACTCTCCGGGGTACCCTTTCCTTACAACCCAGCCACCATGCCATCATGTCCGCCCGATTTGGTTGGATCATGGGTGGCGCAAGCGCTCAACAATTATCCTGTTGATGGCACGGTTGCCAAAGTTAAATCATTGATTGATATTGCTGTGAATTTCAAAAATGCTCATAATGTCAATATTTTTTGTGGTGAATTTGGTGTATATATTCCCAACAGTGATACTGCCGACAGGGTTTTCTGGTACAAAACCGTGAAAGATTATCTCGAAGAAAAATCAATTCCCTGGACCACCTGGGATTATAAAGGAAGTTTTGGACTTTTCGAAAAAGGTTCACAGGAATTGTTCGCATCCAACCTTAATATCCCTCTGCTCAAAGCACTTGGTTTCAATATCCCTGAACAACATTCCAATTTAATGTTGCCCGATAGCGTAGGATTCACGATTTATGATGACTATATTGAACAAGGCTTCAACGATGCCAGTTACTCTCAGGCAACCATCGATTACTATTCCAATCTGTTGCCAAACAATGGCCGGTATTGCCTTTACTGGTCCGGGGGTCCGCAGTATTCAGCTATTGCACTTGATTTTGTGCCCGACAGGGATTTGTCGAAACTTGTAAACTCGGGTTTTGCATTGGATATGTTTGTAAGGGGAAACACATCAGATATTCAGTTTGATATGCGTTTTCTCGACACTAAAACTTCAGATCCTGCTGATCATCCCTGGAGAATGAGGACGACTTTATCCAACAGTGTAGCCAACTGGGACAACCGCTGGCATCACGTGCATATTCCACTCAGCGATTTCACCGAACAAGGAGCCTGGGATAATAATACCTGGTATAATCCGGCAGGAAAATTCGACTGGACAGCTATTGATCGATTTGAGATTGTTTCAGAACAGGCTTCATTTGATACTAAGGAGGTATGGTTCGATAATATTTCGATAACAGATCAGGACACAGCAACTGTGCTCGAAACAGGTGCTTTAGGAATAAGTAGTCAGATCGCTTCAGGCGAATCTCCAAAATTGAAACTTGTACCTAATCCCATGAAAAATTCGACTACAATTTCCTGTTCATTAAATGAAAACAGTCAGACAAGAATTTCGATATACAATATCAATGGGCAGAAAATTACAGATCTCGTTAACAAAGCTGTACTTCAGGGAACCTTTTCCATACAATGGTTTGGGAAAGATGACCGCGGGAATGTGCTGCCTGATGGAGTCTATATCTGTCGGTTAACTACAGGCAAATACCAGGAATATTGTAAATTGATTAAAGCAGAGGGGTAATATCTTGCGTCTTTAATCAATTGGCTAATTTATCCAGGCTCTGAATATTCTCGTTACACAAAAACCCTTGTACCCTCTTCATAGCTGGCGCGAAGGTCCTTCGGGGTACATTTTTTCTTGGTTTTAAATATCCTGTTGAAATTCGAAATATTATTGAAACCGCAATCGTAGGCTATTTCGGATATTGAATGTGTTGTTTCAATCAGCATTCGCGATGCATGGCCCAATCGTATTTCGTTTAAACAATTAATAAACGTCATGCCGGTATGAAGTTTAAAGAAACGGCTGAATGCGGTTTCGGTCATACTGGTAATTTTCGCAACTTCAGCAAGAGTAATGGGTTTGTGGAAATTTTGATGGGCATAATTCATTACCTTTTCAATTCGCCGGCTACTATAGGTGTGTTTTTCAAGCTGGCTAAATCCCGAATCACTCAATATCCTGTAATTACGCGAAATAGAAAGATCATGCAAAATTGACATTAGCTCCAGGACTGAGTCGAATCCCTGTTTTTTGCTCAATCCGAGGATACGCGGAGCGAGTTGTTTGGTGGTGGTAGTTGAAAAAAGGATACCGCGTGTTGATTTCTCCAACATCCTCCGGATAAAACTCAACTGATTTTTACTTAGGAATTTCTCACCGAAAAAGTCATTATCAAACTGAATAGTAACTTCAGTTATTTCCCGGTCACCAAAATCTTCTCCGAACCATGCATGTTCAAGGTTAGGCCCTACCAGGGCGAGTTCTATTTCACCGATTTCTTCAATATGATCACCGATCATCCTGCGTGCTCCTGCAGCGTTTTGAATAAAATTGAGTTCAATTTCATCATGATAATGCAGCGGAAAGTCGAATGTTCTTTTTTTTCGGGTGAACATGGTGAAACAATCAGCCTTTGTTAGAGGTGTAATTTCACGTAAAACATTATCTCTCATGAACTTTTATTTTGAAGAGTTGAACTTAAATGAAACAAAATCGAAACGATTTCAGATAATGGGGGTTGTTCAAATGAATCTTTACATTCGCTTTGAGCAGTAAAAGTAAGCGATTTATAAAACTTAGAGTAAGTTTTGCCATAAAAGTACAAATATATTCTTAAATATAAAATTAGCACGAAAGCCTTATTTATGAATATTTTACATTTATTTACGGTACGAAGTCTGCAGTGTTTTTCCATAAAAAGTATTTTATACTGATAAAATAATATTAAAATTATAGAGCAAATGATAGTGATCTTTACATAACGGGAAAAACATTGCTGTACTACTGGTTTTCTATTGACTAATGAAACAAATAAATCATATTTAGATGATCAATAAACTTTTATTGCTTTGTGTCTTCATAGCTTTTATCTCGCATGGTTTAGAAGCCCAATCACCTTTCGTAAAAGTGGAAGGAAACCATTTTGTGTTGAACAAGAAGCCCTACTATTATATTGGCGCTAATTATTGGTATGGTGCTATCATTGCCTCTTCAGGATCGTACGGCGACCGTCCCCGTTTATTACGAGAGCTTGATTTTATGAAAGAGAACGGAATTACCAACCTTCGCATACAGGCAGGAGCCGAAGGTCCTGATGATGAGCCGTTCAGGGTTACGCCATCATTACAGGTCGCACCTGGAAAGTATAATGATGAAATGCTCGACGGGCTCGATTTCCTGTTAGCCGAAATGGGGAAACGCGGTCAGTATGCTATATTATTTCTTAACAATAGCTGGGATTGGTCAGGGGGTTTTGCGCAGTATCTGAACTGGAATGGTTATGGCCCAATACCTTATCCTATGGTTAAACCCAATACCTGGCCACAATTTATGGCTTTCGCAGGTCAGTTCCTGAATTGTGATACTTGCAAAAACCAATTCTTTGATCATGTAAAATTCTTGCTTAACCGCACCAATCGTTATTCAGGAATAAAATATACCGAAGATCCTGCCATCATGACCTGGGAAATCGGGAATGAACCACGCGCTTTTTCAACCGAAAATATTCCTGCTTTGGAGAAATATATACAGGAAACGGCTTCCCTGATCAGGGGAATAGATAAAAATCATCTTATTACCACCGGAACCGAAGGACAATGGGGTTGTGAAAATTCGCTCGAAGTTTTTGAGCGTATCCATGCACAGCCGGGAATAGATTACCTTACCATGCATATCTGGCCTAAGAACTGGAGCTGGCTTGATGTGAAAAATATTCCGGGAACCCTTCAAAAAAGTATCTCTAACACCAATAAATACATGGATGATCATTTTGTGATTGCAAGGCGTTTAAACAAACCAATAGTATTTGAGGAATTTGGATTACCTCGCGATTTTCACGGATATTTGCCGACTGAAAAAACAACCAGCAGAGATAGTTATTATGTAAATGCCTTCGAACAAGTATTGGATCACTGCAAACGAAATGATGTACTTGCCGGATGCAATTTCTGGGGATTTGGCGGTGAAGGCAGGCCTGAGAATGTTTTTTGGGTGAAAGGCGACGATTATGTTGGTGATCCTCCAAATGAAGAACAGGGATTAAATTCAGTATTCAACACCGATTCAACAGTACCGATAATCAAAAAATACAATCAGAAATTGGTTGAAATGCTAAAAAAATAACTCTCATGAAATCGCTGACCTGTCTTTTCGCACTTATATTCCTGACGGTTACCGCCTGTAAAAGTCAGGTTAATCTGAAAGTTACCATGGCTGATCCCAAAGCAACAACTTCAACAGTGAAACTCCTGGCAAACATGAAAGCGCTTTCACCAAAAGGCATCATGATCGGCCACCAGGATGACCTGGCCTACGGCGTAGGCTGGAAAGCGCCAAACGGTAAATCGGATGTGTATAAAGTCTGCTCAGATTTTCCGGCAGTATTTGGTTGGGATCTGGGCTATATCGAAAAGGGATCGGCCGTTAACCTGGACTCAGTGCCTTTCGGCGAAATGACAAAATATGCTATCGAAATAAATGCCATGGGTGGTATAAACACTTTCAGCTGGCACCTCGATAATCCGCTCACCGGTGGAAGTGCCTGGGATGTAAGCAAAAACGGGGTTGTAAAAAGTATATTGCCTGGTGGCGCTAGTCATGCAGAATTTAATCGCTGGCTTGACAAAGTTGCTGCATTTTTTTCGGGATTAAAAGATAAAAATGGTGAGGCAATACCGGTGATATTCAGGCCCTTTCATGAGCACACAGGCGATTGGTTCTGGTGGGGCCGGGCACATTGTACTCCGGATGAATACAAGCAAATGTGGATTTATACCGTTAAATACCTTACTGAAACCAAAAACCTTCATAACCTGATATTTGCCTATTCTCCAGCTGCATCATTTAAAGATATAAATGAATATTCCGAAAGATACCCTGGAAATGAATATGTAGATATTGTAGGCTTTGATATATACCAGGACGCAGGTCAGGCAAACAATACATTTGCAGGAATTCTCAGGGAAAAACTCACTATGCTTAACGAATATGCAAAAGCACAAGATAAACTACCAGCTGTCACTGAAATCGGATTCGAGCAAATTCCCGAAGCGAAATGGTGGACAGGCGTAATTTATCCTGTTCTGAAAGACTTCCAGGTTTCCTATGCCCTCTTTTGGCGTAATGCAGCCAACAGGCCAAATCATTATTATATGCCCTACCCGGGTCAGAAAAGCGCGGAAGATTTCAAGGATTTTTATTCCCTTCCCGGAACTCTTTTCCTTAAAGATATTAATAAAACACAGATTTATAAATAGTCACCAAATACCATCTGACAGAAATGGATGCCAATTTCACACAACGACTTCAGCAACTGACAGAAGATTACGAACTTCTCATAGCCCGAAAAAATATCAAAATTGAAAGGAGTAACGGAATATTCAACCGGTATGAGTTCCCGGTTCTTACTTCAGCACACACGCCACTTATCTGGCGTTATGACTTCGATCAAACGACAAACCCCTTTTTGTTGGAACGCATTGGAATTAATGCGGTTTTTAATGCCGGTGCAATAAAATTTAACAAAAAATATATCCTGGTTGCCAGGGTCGAAGGAACTGACAGAAAATCATTTTTTGCCCTTGCCGAAAGCGATAATGGAATTGACAATTTCCGTTTCCGCGATTTCCCGCTTGCATTGCCTGAGACATCCAATCCCGATATCAATGTTTACGATATGCGGCTTACAAATCATGAAGATGGCTGGATATATGGATTTTTCTGTACAGAACGGAAAGATCCGAATGCAGCTAAAAGTGATTTGAGTTCAGCAATCGCAGCAACAGGAATCGTAAGAACTCACGACCTTGAAAATTGGGAGCGCCTCCCTGATTTAAAATCGAAAAGTCAGCAGCGGAATGTAGTGCTTCATCCTGAATTCGTTGATGGGAAATATGCACTTTATACCCGTCCACAGGATAGTTTTATTGATGCCGGATCCGGCGGTGGAATTGGGTGGGCATTGATCGACGACATCACCAATGCTGAAACTAAAGATGAAATTATTATTGACCACCGTCAGTATCATACTATCAAGGAGTTGAAAAACGGGGAAGGCCCTCATCCGATTAAGACTGCCAATGGCTGGCTCCACCTGGCACACGGAGTCCGGGGCTGCGCATCAGGCTTGCGTTATGTGCTCTACATGTATATGACTTCACTCGAAGATCCGACAAAGATTATCGCCCAACCCGCCGGTTATTTTATAGCTCCCGAAGATCATGAAAGAATCGGGGATGTCTCAAATGTTTTATTCTCAAACGGTTGGATAGGTGATGACGATGGTACAGTTTATATTTATTATGCATCATCTGATACACGCATGCATGTTGCCGTTTCGAGTATCGATAAACTTGTTGATTACTGTTTGAATACCGCTCCCGATGGATTTCGTACGGCAACATCTGTGGCAACTTTGCATAACCTGATCAAAAAGAATAATTCTACCCTTCAACAAATAGTATCTCTCATTTAAATCACCTTATGATAACTGAAAAACTCAGGCTTAAAGAAAAGATAGGTTATGGCTTCGGTGATATGGCCTCGTCCATGTTCTGGAAAATATTCGGCATGTATCTGCTGTTTTTTTATACTGATATTTTCGGTTTACCTGCTGCTGCTGTTGGCACCATGTTCCTGATAACACGTATCTGGGATACCCTTTTCGATCCGGTTGTTGGAGTACTCGGCGACAGAACGCGTTCGAAATGGGGGAAATTCCGGCCTTATCTTTTATGGTTTGCACTTCCTTTTGGGGTTATGGGAACTCTTATGTTTATTACGCCCTCGTTCAGTACAACCGGCAAACTGGTTTATGCGTATATCACCTATTCATTAATGATGATGGTTTACTCCATGATCAATGTGCCATATGCATCGTTGCTGGGAGTAATGTCGTCGGATGTGAAGGAAAGAAATATTCTGTCGTCGTTCCGAATGGTATTTGCTTTCATTGGCAGCTTTGTGGCGCTTATACTGATCGATCCGCTGGTGCGTTTTTTCACCGAAAGCAGTGGCAATCCTCAAACCGGTTGGACACTTGGTGTTATGGTGATTGCTACCTTGTGCGTTCTTTTTTTCCTGGGTTGTTTTATGCTCACCAGGGAACGTATCAAGCCTATCAGCACCGAACAAGATTCGCTTAAGGATGATGTAAAAGACCTCTTTAAAAATAATCCCTGGTGGATATTGCTGGGTGCAGGAATAGCAGCACTTATCTTCAACTCAATCCGTGATGGTGCAGCTGTATATTATTTTAAATATTATGTTGAAGATACGGGTACTTTTAAACTGCCTTTTATCAGTGCTTCGCTAACGCTTACAACACTTTACCTCGTGCTGGGGCAGGCTTTCAATATAGTAGGGATTATTTTTGTTACGCCACTCTCCAATAAATATGGGAAGAAAAGCATCTACCTGGGTGCCATGGTATTAGCTACAATTCTAAGCCTGGTTTTCTTTTTCCTCCATAATAATAATATTGCATTTATCCTGATCCTGCAAAGCCTGATCAGCATTTGTGCAGGGAGCATTTTCCCGTTACTGTGGTCGATGTACGCTGATATAACCGATTATTCGGAATGGAAAACCGGACGACGTGCAACAGGACTTATCTTTTCATCCTCATCCATGTCGCAGAAATTTGGGTGGACTATAGGCGGAGCTCTGACAGGATGGTTACTTGGGTATTACGGGTTTAAAGCAAACGTTGCACAATCAGCCGATGTACAAAACGGAATCAGGTTGATGCTGAGTGTTTTCCCTGCCATCGGCACTATTCTTTCAGTAATTTTCATTGCATTTTATCCTCTGAACGAGAAGAAGATGTATATAATCAGTAAAGAACTGAATGAAAAACGACTCGCAGTGCAACCCAATTAGCATTTTCGAAAAATGAATGAAGAAATTAAACTGCAGCTGGCAAAAGATGTACATTCCGAACTGGTTCAGGATATTTTACCATTCTGGATGCAGAAGATGACCGACCATGAAAACGGAGGTTTTTATGGGCAGATGGATGGAAATGACCGGATTATATCTGATGCTCCCAAGGGAGGAATCATGAATGCGCGTATTTTATGGATTTTCGCAGCTGCCTACCGTACACTTAAAAAACAGGAATACCTTGAAACGGCAATCCGTGCTAAAGAATATATTTTTAAACACTTTTTCGATTCCAATTCGGGAGGAACATACTGGAGCCTGGATTATAAAGGGGAACCTCTTGATACAAAAAAACAAATTTATTCGCAGGCATTTTTTATTTACGCACTTTCAGAATATTTCCTGGCAACAGGTGATGAGAAATGCAAAAATGAGGCTATAAATCTTTTCAGGTTGATTGAAAAACACAGTTTTGATAAGGCATTGAACGGTTACTTCGAGGCTTATAGCAATGATTGGCAATTGCTCACTGACCTTCGGCTTAGCGCCAAAGATGCGAATGAGAAAAAGACCATGAACACGCATCTGCATATCCTCGAAGCATATACAAACCTTTACAGGATATGGAAAGATGAAACTCTTGCTTTCCAACTCAGAAACCTGGTAAATATTTTCGTAGATAAAATTGTCGATTCTCATTCTTCTCACCTGAATCTCTTTTTTGATGAGAATTGGGAATGCAAATCAACAATAACTTCATATGGTCATGATATTGAAAGTTCATGGCTGCTGTATGGGGCCGCATTGGAACTTGGAGATTCTGTGTTAACTGAGAAGGTCAGGAAAATCTGCCTGAGAATTATTGATGCCGCAGAAGAAGGACTTCAACCTGATGGAAGTCTTATTTATGAAAAGGAAAATGCTACCGGCCATTCCGACTTCGAAAGGCATTGGTGGCCCCAGGCCGAAGCGGTGGTTGGATTTTACAACGCATACGAATTGTCGGGAGATAACAAACATCTTCTGAAGGCCAGCAAAAGTTACAGCTATATTCAATCTAATCTTATCGATCCGGTTAATGGCGAATGGTATTGGAGCATCCTAAGCAACGGTTCAGTGAATCGCAATGGCGACAAAGCCGGATTCTGGAAATGTCCTTATCATAATGGACGCATGTGTCTCGAGATTATGAAAAGGATTGGGTAAATTTATTTGGTACCCATACTGCAGGAATGTGGATGATGAAAGCAGTCGCCGGGATTTTTCTTCCCCATTTTTTAAAGTTATATTATTGCTTTCCTGGTCTGCAGTGCTATTAATTACAGTTGCTATAATACCAGCATGCTTAACAAGATAGTTACTGTTTTATCATTGTTGTTGTAGCGTAATTGATTGATTATCTTGTAATGTGATGTAAATTTTATCGTCAAGAATTTCGACAAACGAGGATTTCGTGCCTGCTATTTTATCGGAATTCCATTTTGGAGGAAGTTGAATCACAAACCGGTTCGAAGCATCTGCTTTAAGCGTAATTTTAGTCAGGGAACCTTGTTCCCACCAGGCAGAAACTTCGCCACCACCGCGTACTTTCAAGCCTTCAAAATGCCCTGTTTCCCAGGCATTGGGTAAAGCAGGCAGGAATTCAATATAACCGGCATGACTTTGTAACAGCATTTCGGCAATGCCTGCACATCCACCGAAGTTACCATCAATTTGCATCGGTGGGTGGGCACTGAACAGGTTCGGATAGGTTCCCCGATTGTTTCCGGCAGGTTTAAGTAAGTCGTGAATCAGTTTGCAGGCACGATTGCCATCTTTTAAACGTGCCCAAAAGTTTATTTTCCACGCCATTGACCAACCCGTCGATTCATCGCCACGACGCTCCAGGGTTGTTTTTGCGGCTTCCATCAGTTCGGGAGTTTTTTCGCAGGTTATTTCATTACCGGGGTATAAGCCGTAAAGTTGTGACACATGACGGTGATGCACATCCGACTCCGGGTAGTCTTCCATCCATTCCATGATCTGGCCATACTTCCCGATGCTTGTCGGAGCCAGTCTGGCTCGTTTAGCTTTCAATTCCCCGATTAAAGCAGAATCTGTTCCTAACAATTCAGCAGAGGAAATAGTATTGCTAAACAACTCACAAACAATTTGATTGTCCATGGTTGATCCGGCACATATGCTGACATTCCTGCCTGAAGGCAGCAGGTATGAATTTTCGGGCGAAGTAGTGGGAGCAGTCACCAGGTAGCCATTTCGGGGGTCTTCAACCAGCATATCGGAGAAAAACTGCGAAGCACCTTTCATAACCGGGTACACCGAAACAAGGTATCCTTTATCAAGTGTAAATTGAAAATGTTCCCACAAATGCTGACATAGCCAAGCTCCGGCTGTGTTGGTCGCTCCCCATGAAGGATCTTCGGAAGGAGATGTGAATCCCCAAACATTCCCCAGGATATGTGTCACCCAACCATGGCTGTTGTAATATGTTTTTGCTGTGTTTTCACCCGGTTTTACGAGGCTTTTTACATATTCAACCAATGGTAACTGCAATTCCGATAAATTAGTTACTTCTGCCGGCCAAAGATTCATTTGCAGGTTAATGTTCAGGTGATAATCACCATTCCATGGCGTATTGATTTGAGGTGCCCAAAGCCCTTGCAGGTTAGGTGGCAACGAACCTTCACGAGTAGATGAAACCAGCAGATACCTTCCGTTTTGAAAGTATAAAGCAGCCAGATCCGCATCGGTAGAATCGGAAACAAATGCGTTCAAACGTTCATTAATTGGCAGATTCGAATTTGGATTTGTAGGCAACGAAAGATTTACCCGATTGAAAAAAGCATCGAACTTCGCGGTATGTTCCTTTTTCATTTTACTGTAATTCAACCTTTCCGCGCTATTAAGTAAATCAAGAGCAAAAGCTTTCGGATCAGGATTCAGATAATTTGTTGCCAAGCTTACCAGGATCACGGCTTCGTTGGCATCATTCACAATAATAGAATTGTTGTGAAATAAAATTCTTCCTCCTTTCAATTTCACTTTCACTGCACCATAATATTTCATGCCATTATCGGAAATACCATCAGCCGAAAGTTGTCCGTGAATCACCAGCATTTTACCTTCCAGTTCCACGGTATATCTCTCATCCCGTTGCAACGAAATCACAAAACTGATGGCTTTCTTTTTGTCAGCCGTAAGTTTTATCACTCCCACATCATTTATAAATGATGTAAAATATTCACGGTAATAGGTGATATTCCCCTTTTGAAAAGAAGTGGTAGCCACAGCTTTGCCAATATTCAATTCGCGCCGGTAATTGCTTACTTTAGTCGATGAATCAGGATAGCGGAAATCGAGATACAAATTTCCAAAATTCTGATAGTTCCCATATTCACCTCCACCTGAACCTTTTCCTTTACAGGTGAACGTTTTATACATTAAATCCTGTGCTTCATCGTTTTTACCATGGAAAAGCAACCGGCGTATTTCAGTCAAATGCTGATATGCATCGGGATTGTCGGCATCTTGCTTTTGCCCCGACCACAATGTAATTTCATTTAACACCACACGTTCCTTTTCCACGCCACCCCAGGGCATTAAACCGATCCGCCCGTTACCAAGTGGTATTGATTCTT
The DNA here is from genome assembly GCA_041660125.1 of Lentimicrobiaceae bacterium. Lineage (GTDB taxonomy): Bacteria > Bacteroidota > Bacteroidia > Bacteroidales > UBA4417 > UBA4417. The sequence goes on along the minus strand of JBAZWY010000032.1, from coordinate 10,698 downwards.
CCCAAATTTTAGCCGGGGTTTCGAAAAAATATTTCCAATCGGAAGCCTGAACCAATCCAAAAGCAAAAAATGCCAGAGCTAAACTTAGACTGTTTTTTATGCCAATCATTATCAATTATATTATTCAGAAATAGATAGATCTTTCCAAACTGTTACCCCAGCCGGGTTCAAAGCGTTTTATTTTGTATCATCAACTGATAACTTTATCTTACAGAAAGAAGTCGTCAGTTTATAAATTATGAAGCAATTCAAATAATACTGCATAGATTGTATGGGATTATTGGTTTTGCCAGAATAGTGATCAAACTGAATCCCTGTGCAGTTCAAAAAGTATTATTGTTCTTTATTCAGTTGGGTCAGACTATTTTCTCCAAAGTTTCTCCATTTCTTCCAACGATTTCCCTTTGGTTTCAGGAACATATTTCCACATAAACCATGCAGCAAGCAATCCCATTCCACCATAAATCCAGTAAGCAAATCCATGATGGAATACATTATTCAACGAAGAGCTTTTATCCATCATCGGGAATGTCCACGACACCAGGTAATTCGATATCCATTGTGCAGCAACAGCCACAGCCATTGCCCTGCCACGGATGCGGTTCGGGAAAATTTCGGATAGCAAAACCCAGGTTACAGGACCCCAGCTTACCGCAAAGGAAGCTACATAAGTAAGCATAAACAACAGGGCTGCAATACCGATGTTTTGAATATAGAATGTGAATCCTAAAGCGACCATACTCACTGCCATACCCAACGCTCCAATAATCATCAATGGTTTCCGCCCATACTGATCGACAGTAAAAATGGCTAAAACAGTGAATGTTAAGTTTATAGCACCAACAATAATGGTTTGCAGAAGCGAAGCATCGGTAGTACTGCCCATGTTTTTGAAAATTTCAGGAGCGTAGTACAATACAACATTAATGCCTACAAACTGCTGGAAGACAGAAAGAAGAATCCCAATAACAACTATCATAATACCATACGAAAACAACTTCGAGGATCCAATACCGGCAACCGTCTCTTTGATTTCGGTAAGAACCTGATCGGCTATTTGTTTGCCGTTTATCTTCGAAAGAATAGCAAGTGCCTTGCTTTCCTGTTGCTGCATTACCAGCCACCTTGGGCTTTCGGGCACAAAAAATAACAGAACAAAGAACAACACACCGGGTAGGGTTTCAGAGAAAAACATCCAGCGCCATCCATATTCATGCAGCCAGGTTTCATCTCCTTGCTTCGAAATAGTCCAGTTCACAAAATAAACCACCAACATACCGAATATAATGGCAAACTGGTTCCACGAAACCAGGTTGCCACGTTTTGCAGCCGGGGAAATCTCAGCAATATACATAGGCGAGAGCATCGAAGCTAATCCGACTCCTACGCCTCCAATAATACGATAAATGATAAAAGGTGTAAGAAATGCAGCAACATTATTCCCAACCGGAGCAAGCAATAATTCAGGAAAACCTGAACCAATCGCAGAAATAATGAGTAATACGGCAGCTACCTTCATGCTGCTTCGCCTGCCTAACTTCAGAGCCATCCACCCACCCATAAGGCCACCTAGTATGCATCCAATAAGGGCGCTTGAAACGGTAAACCCTAACAGAGAATTGGCGGCCATCTCATTTAGCCCGCGGGGATCGATAAAGTTAATTTTCAACGAATTAACTGTTCCTGAAATTACAGCCGTATCGTATCCGAACAATAAACCGCCGAGTGTGGCTACGATGGTAATGCCCCAAACGTATGACAGATTAGCTTTTTGATTATCCATTATTTCTAAATGTATTGATTAATAAGCTGCTCGTACATTTCCTGTTTTCCGCTTGTGATTTTAGGCTCACCTTCTGCCAGTGCTATAGTCCTGAGTTCTTCCAGTTTCAGTCTTCCATCTTCAAATTCCTTGCCTTTACCGGAATCGAATGATTCGTATCGCTGTTTCCTGAGTTTGAGAAAATCGGATTCTTTCAAAATCCTGTCGGCTACCATAAAGGCCCTGGCAAATGTATCCATGGCTGCGATATGTGCAATAAAAATATCTTCCAGGTCGGTTGAATTGCGGCGTGTTTTTGCGTCGAAATTGATGCCGCCGGTGGTAAAACCACCAGCCTGTTGAATTACCAGCATGGCTTCGACAGTTTCATAAATATTGATCGGGAACTGATCGGTATCCCAGCCATTCTGGTTATCGCCCCGGTTGGCATCGATACTGCCCAGCAATCCTGCATCGGCAGCCATCTGCAGCTCATGCTCAAAAGTATGTCCTGCAAGCGTTGCATGATTCACTTCAATATTCAGTTTAAAATCCTTGTCGAGCCCGAAATGCCTCAGGAAACCTATAACGGTTTCACTATCAAAGTCATATTGATGTTTGGTCGGTTCCATGGGCTTAGGTTCGATAAGGAATGTGCCCTGGAAACCTTTGCCACGGGCATAGTCGCGTGCCATGATGAGAAACCGGGCAAGGTGTTCTTTCTCGCGTTTGGTATTGGTGTTGAGTAACGACATATATCCTTCGCGGCCACCCCAGAATACATAATTTTCGCCATCCAGGGCGATAGTTGCATCAATGGCATTTTTCACCTGAGTTCCGGCATGAGCAACCGCCAGGAAATCAGGGTTGGTGGATGCGCCATTCATATACCGGGGATTTGAGAAAACATTAGCCGTTCCCCAAAGTAATTTTATACCTGAGGTTGCTTGTTTTTCTTTTGCATAGGCTACCATTTGGGCAAGGTTAGCTTCAATTTCCTTAACACTGCCATCACCTGCGATATCCGTATCGTGAAAACACCAGAACGGAATACCGATCTTGGTCATAAATTCAAATGCAGCGTCCATCCTGTCGCGGTTGCGTTGCATAAGGTCTGACGATGTTTCCCATGGAAATTCCTTTGTACCCGGGCCGAATGGGTCGCCGCCGGTTCCGCACAGTGTATGCCAGTAAGCCATGGCAAAACGAAAGTATTCCTTCATGGTTTTGCCACCAATCATTTTATTTTCATCATAATACCTGAAGGCTAACGGGTTACGCGATTCAACGCCTTCGAATTTAATTTCTCCTATTCCAGGAAAAAATTCTTTACTGCCGATGGTTGATTTCATTTATTTATGGATTTTGTTTGTTTCTGGTTTCATGTTTCACGTTTCAGACTTTGGACTAATGAGTTGAGATTTTATAACCCAGTGCAATTGAAAAAAATCATTGAAGCTTCAGAACTCTGAAACTTGAAACTCTAAAACTTGAAACTTATTTGTTTAGCACAGTTTCCCAATTTGCATATGCCAGTTTAAGGTTTTGAGTATCTGCAGAAGGTTTTATAGATTCAAGTTTCTGCAATCCTTCATAGGCAGTTTCAAAATGTTTAAATATTCCAGCTCCTACTCCAGCCCCGCGGGCAGCACCCTGGGCACCATCGGTATTATAGAGCTCGATGGTGGCTCCTGAAATATCGGCTAAAGTTTTGCAAAATACCGGGCTCAGGAACATATTGGCTTTTCCTGCCCTGATCACATTAATTTCAACACCCAGGTCCTGCATTATTTTAATGCCGTAATACAACGAAAATGCAATTCCTTCCTGCGCTGCCCTGAATAAATGGGCCTTCCCGTGAATATTGAAGTTCAGGTTATGAATGCTGCATCCTTTCTCAAGGTTCTCCAGAACACGTTCAGCGCCATTTCCGAAAGGCAGGATGAGGAGACCATCAGAGCCGGGATTAACCGATGCTGCCATTTCATTCATTTGGGTATAGCTATAATTCTCGCCAGCTATTTTCTTTACCCATGAATTAAGAATTCCGGTTCCGTTCACACAAAGTAAAATCCCGTTACGTGCGGCTTGAAGCGAATTATTGACGTGCACAAAAGTGTTCACCCTGGATTTCGGATCAAATTTTACCTGGTCACTTACTCCATATACCACTCCGGAAGTGCCTGCTGTAGCGGCTATTTCGCCCGGATTAAGCACATTGAGCGAGAAGGCATTGTTAGGCTGATCACCGGCTCTATAACTTACCGGCGTTCCCTCTTTTAATCCTGTGAGCGCAGCAGCTTCAGAAGTTACATTTCCCTGGATTCCAAAAGTGGGAATGGTATCAGCCAGTATTGTTTTTTCGAAACCATAGTATTTGAGTAAAAAATCAGCCGGCTCGCCCTTTTCGAAATCCCAGAAAATTCCTTCCGAGAGTCCTGATTCCGTGGTTTTTATCTCACCTGTGAGCTTTGCAGCGATGAAATCGCCGGGAAGCATGATTTTATAAATGCGTTTAAAAATTTCAGGCTCATTTTCTTTTATCCATTTAAGTTTAGATGCAGTAAAATTCCCTGGCGAATTCAATAAATGTGATAAACACTTCTCAGAACCGATTTCGCGGAAAGCTGTATTCCCGGTTTCAACTGCCCGGCTATCGCACCAGATAATTGAATTCCGGAGGACTTTCATATTTTTATCCACACAAACCAATCCATGCATCTGGTACGAAATACCAATTGCCTTTATTTCACTGGCTTTAATCCTGCCTTCACGGATTGCATCTGAAACAGCTAATTGGGTATGCTTCCACCAGGTTTCGGGATCTTGTTCAGCCCAGCTTGCTTTTGGAGTTATGATTGCCATTTCGGTTCCGGGCGATTGCGCGCTGGCTTTGTATTCTCCGGTCTCAGCACTCAGTATTGATGCTTTTATGGATGAAGTCCCGATATCAAGTCCTAATAAATACATGCGGAATCAATTTATACTATGCCTTTAACAAATGTAAATCAAATACACCTGAAATGAAATGTACTATTATGAAAAAAGCATGTATTATTATGCCAAGTAATAAGGGTTTGGGGGTTAGGTTTTAGGGGTTAGGTTAAACAGAATCCTATATCCCACTTCGTACTACTTTATTCAAGCTTATTTTGTTTCCGGTATTTCGTCGGGCTTATTCCAAAGCGTTTCTTGAATGCTTTGGAGAAGTAGAACCAGTCGGGAATTCCAACCTGACCGGATACATCATATATAGCTGAATCGGTTTCTGTTAGCAGTTTAGATGCATACTGAATGCGGAGATCGAGTAAATAATCGTTAGGCGACTGGCCGATTGAATCTTTAAAAATCCGCTGGAAATTGCGTATCGACATAAAGCTCATCTCAGCCAATTGTTTAACATAGATATTATTCTGATAATGGTTTTCAATAAACGAAATGGCCTTCCCTATCCGCACCAGCGACTTTGCTTTTGGGACACTGATTTGAGAATATTTCCTGGAAAGAAATATAATGATTTCCTCAAGCTTGTTTTTTAAAAACAATTCATATCCTGGCTCTTTATGAATTAGCTCATGTAACATTCCGTTCAGAATATACTCTGATTTTGCCAGGTCAACACTGTTAAGATGAAGCATGTTTCTGAAATGCATGCGATTACGGTAACGAGGTTCAAGAATGAAAAGTGCCGGGTATCCGCCAATCGTTTTCACATCTTGCGATACCAGATTCGGATTTTTAACCGGATCGAACATTAAATTAACAATTTCAATTCTGCTGGCATCTTTAAAATAATGATTTTGAAAACCCTGGAGGATAAAAATATCGCCTTCACTCACTTCATATTCATTATTGCTGATTATCTGTGTGCCTTTGCCTTTTGTAACAAATACTATTTCGATAAAATCATGATGATGCTCAATTTCTGTGAGGTCGTTATCGTGAGAAATTTGTTTCATCCGATTAATCTTGCATACATTAATTGCAAGCTTATAATCCTTAAAGTAATTATCTCCTTTGGCTAACTGCATTTCATACCAGTTTGGCTCAAAAATACAATAAATCCTTTTAGGCTTTTTACCCTAAAACAAAAAACCGCCCTGAACAAATAATTCAGAGCGGTTAATATTTTTTAATTTTGTAGCCTCAATAGGAATACACATCATTTCCCTACTATACAGTGATACCAATGCTTTTGGGAGGTTTAAAATATCCAGTGTAGAACAAATGTAGCTGTGTCGAGTTTATTATTCCTTAAATGTAAGTTATGCGGAATCATAAATAAGTTTGGTTGCATAGGTTCAAAGCCATACGCCTTCCTCCTCCATATTACATCCGCAAAAGTAAGCAATATTTGGGTTTAAGTGGCCAAACTATTGAAATATTAGGGTATCAAAAATAGTAGATATAGTAATTTAAATAATATAATCCACTTTTTGATTTAAATAATATATTAAAAAAAGAAATTAAAAAGCAAATATTATCTTGATAGTTAATTATCCAATAATTCCAATTTCATATATCAAAATTCTTTTTAGTTGTTAAAAAGCAAATTTTTCAGTGCCTTTTTTTTAGGGAATAAATGGCTTTAAATAGAAAATACACTATTAATTAACGCTGATAATCCTGTTATTTTCAATAATTGGTGATTTTTCGCCATAATTATAGATTTACCTTTGTTGAACCAAAACGTATGGCTTTGGTGTACAAACTAACCTAACTCTAATACACTCGTCAATGCATGATCAAATTATGACAGTCTATTCAAGGCAGGATATGAAAAATATTTTCATTGAAGGCATGAAAGAATATGACTCGACCAAAGCAACAGCCCTTTCTGCTGCAAAAACTTTTTCCATTAATCAGGTAGCAAAATTGACTTGTCGATCCCATGCCACAATTTCCAAATTGGTAGCCGAGGGTTTTCTTAAAACGGCTTCCGATGGTAAACGGATTACCGCAACAAGTTTGGATGAATACTTGAAATCAAGTAGCGCAAAATAACCCGGTTCTTGTCTGAACCTTTAATAATCACAAAAATATATGTACTGATGCATACGCCCTGCCTGATGGTATCGGTAATCATTGCTACTTGTAATAAACTGTAAAGGAAAGTATTTATGGAAGAAGTTGTATGTATGACCAAAAAAGAGCATATTGACTCTGGAATGGATCAGTTTGAAGTGGGAGCTACTCAGGTATTACCTGAATTTTCTAAAACTCCTGGTAAGCAATCAATAGGCAAACCACTGCTTACAAAAAAAGAGCTGCTTAAACCCATAAGGATAAGTATTTTCAAATTTGCTTTGGCGATTTGGATATTCACAGTAAACAAGGATAAAACATTCGGCAAATTGGATGGGATTTCTCGAGATGGGTTTATTAATCTGATTAATCAGAGTGGCTATAATAAACGCTATCGTACAGACAATACTTTTCAATATATTCATGAAAAGGATAATATCATCAAGTCTGTGGAAGTGTCACAGATTCGCGATGATGTAAATGAGTATGTGAAGAAATCATCACGAATAGACGGGACATGGGGGGAGATACGATTCGTCGCTTCGACTGGTGAGCAGATAGAAGCATTTCTCAGGAACAGCCCCTCCTTATTTAATGATGCAATCTTAGGCCATTTGCCAAACCATACTAAACCAATACTTCATGATACTGAATCAGAAATGTATTTTCCCTTTCAGAATTGCATAGTAAAGGTGACAAAGGAGAGTATACAAACGATGGAATATTCCGAACTCGATAATATCTGCATCTGGCAAGATCACATTAAGAATCGGTGTTTTGTTTATTCAGATGACTTTTTAAATGCACAATTTGCAGCATTCATTCTAAACGTTTCAACAAATGAAGACAATGCCGATACTCAAAGCGATAGATATGATGCTTTTCGGTCTGCAATTGGATATCTTTTGCATAATTACAGCGATCCAACCTCAGCCAGAGCCGTTATTGCCTACGATGAGCAAGTAGCTGGTAAAAGGGAACCAGCAGGGGGAACCGGAAAAGGTGTTTTAAATCAAGCAATTGTTGAATTGAGAAGTACCGCTATAATAGATGGGAAGAAAATCCGTGATGATAACCAATTTTCATATCAGTTGGTATCCGAGCGGACACAGGTGATTTCATTCGACGATGTTAAACCTGATTTTGATTTCCTGACGCTTAACTCCAATCTTACAACTGGCTGGCAGATTGAACATAAGAATAAACCTTCTTTCAGGTTTGCACCAACTGAGAATCCGAAAACCTATATAACCTCCAACACAATTCTGAAAGCCGAAGGGACAACTGCAAGCCGCAGGCAGTTCATCATTGAGTTTTCTCCATATTATTCAAAATTAGTGCAACAGAACCTTGAACCGATTATTCATATTCACGGATGCAGTTTCTTTACGAACGAGTGGAATGTGGATGAGTGGAACAGGTTTTATACGTTCATGTTTAATTGTGCTCAATATTATTTAATAAATGGGCTGAAATTTTATAAGCTCCGGGCTGTTGCTGAAAATAAGTTGATGCAAACCACTTCTGATGATTTTTCAGAATGGATAAAAAATCAGAAGTTCCAACTTAACACCGAGTTTAGTATTTCAGAGTTATTTACCGAATTCAAAGCCATGTATTTTGGGGAAGATAGTGACTTTAAGCAACGCACATTTACCAACTGGATTAAAACCTATGCGCAAACTCAAACATGGAAGCTGGAAATGAAAAGAGCAAGTTCAAATAATCGGAAAATCGTTACAGGGAAATTTATCCTGTAACGACTCAGCGACATAAGAATACAACACAAAGGGGAACCCTATAAAAAGTCAGGGGATATCCTCCAAGTAGGGAAAGTAATGTCCCTATGTCCAAAAACAAACATTAACCCAACAAAATGTAAATAATGAGTTCAAATACAAAACAACCACAGCTGAATAAAAACGTACCAGATACTATAATGAGTATTGCTCAAGTTGCATTCATAATCTACGTGCGCACATTGCAGTTTATGAAAACAAGGTTAAAAGGTATTGATGATGCTAAAGCGGTTCACATTCCTCAAACCGAAATTGTAAAAAGGTTCTTCCCTTATCCTGCATACAACTTAAAGCAGGAATTACAAAGGCTGGTTGATGCCGGTATGCTAAGAATAAGCAAAAGCCAAATGCAGAGCACAGGATATACAATGTTTATGTATGAGGCATTGCTTCCCGGTGCGGTTGACCTTTACCTTATAAAACCACATACTGTAATATATGATGACGATAGCATGCAAATGATTGAACACCTGAAAAATGTTTCAATGGATCATAGCACTCCTGAATTAACGCCATACTTTAAATCATTCCTAAAATTTCAGGCAGACTGCAGGAACTTGCTCTTCAAAATTGACGACTTTTCCGGTCGTGTACACACACCTATTACGAGCCTTACAGGGCTTATAAGGAATCATCTTTTATTATATGGGCAAACTACTGTGGGGATTGATGTGGCCACCATGCAGCCCTTGTTATTAGGCAAGATGCTCAAACAGACTATCGGCACGAATGATTTTTCAAGCTGGATTGATGCCGGTGAAGATATTTACATCATGCTTCAACTGAAAGCCGGGCTTGAAACAAGGGAGCAAGGTAAAAAACGGTTTTTTGAAATACTGTTTGCACCTGCAAATAACAACCTTGCCTCCATGTTTGGCGATACAGACTGGATTACATGGATAAATTGGTACAAGAATCAACCAGAACCGCGAAATCCGCATAATGTGCGAAAGCCTTACTCCAATGTTGCATGGACACTCCAAACGACTGAGGTAAGTGTTATGCGGAAAGTATGGCACGGGCTGAATAAAGCCGGGATACCGTTTCTGAGTGTACATGATGAGGTGATAGTGAAGGAAGCTGACCAGCAAAAAGCACTAAGCATATTCAAATCAATATTAGACGACGAATTTGCATACTATAAGTTGAGTGTAAAAGGATTGCCAGTACTACAGCCTGCCTTTCAACTTATCACACCTAATGCTTCTGATGTCAGGTGCGATTTCATAGGTAGTGATGGTTTACTTCACATATACCAACCAGGAATACCAGAATTTAATCAAACAATAATCTAACATTTACCTAAACCAATAAACCATGAATGATCAACCATTAAAATATTGTGCAAACTGCTTTGCACCCTATAATTATGAACGCTCCACAAAGACATTTTGTAGCGATTTATGCCGCGTAACATATTTCAATAAAAAGGCAGACACAACACGCCGGGAAGAGTATTTAAACAACTTATACAAAGGAAGTGATGAAATAGCGGTTGAAATGATAGTTGAAGATGCCACTGGAACTGATATCACTGCTGACTCTGATACGCCATTAGCATCTGAACAAGAAATTTGTGTACCCACAATTATTACTGTTGATGAGGAGGCCAACAATTTAAATGACAGATTAATTAGAAAATCTCCTTACAGGGGACGAAAATTGCGCCATAAGGAACCCTATTTCATGGCAACATTACTAAATACTATATCTGACTTTTGTGAATATACTAATAAAATGAAATCATAATCTGCAGTCTTGAAGGTAATTAGCGCAAGATACAGGATAAAGTGAACAAAAATCCAATTTTAAAATTTAGCTTATTAATCGATCTTAGCGTTAATTAGCGTAAAATCGCTGAACCACTCTGTTTGAAAATGATCAGTTCGTACGTTCTTAGCGTAAAAACTGGTCATTTTTTGGTAAGCACTCAGCTAAACAATGATCAGATGTTCGTTCTTAGCGTAAAAATTGGTCAGTTTTTATTACAATACTCCGTTAAATTTTAAGCAGCAATTTTACCATAATCCAGTAGTTCTTTGACAAGTTTTTGATTTTTAGCAGAGTTAGGGTTAATAGCAAACACGCACATAAATCGTTCTATCATCAAAG
>JBAZWY010000031.1:0-65169 GCA_041660125.1 Lentimicrobiaceae bacterium | reverse complement strand
AGCTTTTTCAACCCGCAGAAAATACTTCTCAAATACACCAGGCTTATATCAATCCTTTTACCTAATTTTAATCCAACTTTCGGACTGAGAATTACCTTTGCAAGTGGTTATTAGACAGACTGCCGTTGGCAGTAATTTTATGAAAACCCTCCAAACAATCATATTTCTTCTGTTTTTTAGTTCAATATTTGGACAGACAAAGACTTTTCACAATATTGTTTCATCTAAAGGTGACACGACTTACTGGTATAGTTACCATTGTCACATTCTTAAGAAACTTTCATTAATCCCGCTAGAAACTTCTGCTCAAAAAGAATATTTTAGAGTTTGGACAAATAAACAAGCTATTGACATTTGGCAAAATCAAAGTGGGACATTTTCTGGTACTATAACAAATTGGACAGCTGAATGTGTTCCCGAAAAGGAGAAAGAAACAAACAGGGTTTATGTTTTGACCAAACCTTTGAATGCAGACACCGCAACTCTTATTCGACAATTATACATTTCTTCGGGCATTTTGAATCTCCCGACAGAAGATTCAATCAAAGATTGGCAGCAAGGATTAGACGGAGTTATGTATTTTATTGAACACTCAACTACAGACAACTATTCATTCAAATCATATTGGACACCTCAAGCACAAGGTAAATTAATTGAAGCGATACAAGTACAAAACTTCATTGACAACGCTTTTAAATTGGCTAATGCACAGACTGTTTGGAAATTATTTTCAAAACAAATTCCCTATGAATGCTACATGAACGGTGGACCAAGTGTTACAATGAAAATATTGACAAAAAAGGAAAAGAAAAAATATGCAAAGGAAAGAAAAAACTACTGCCAATAACTAAGGCTTCGTGTGGTCGCTTTTCGCGACCCAACATGAAGCCATGTTGCACGAAATCCCGCCTTGCTGAGAAGTTAGGGATTGTCTAATTCCGGTTTATATTATTATGGAGATTCAATTTTTTGGAGTTACACCAGGTACTGTTTACTTTCATTTTCAGGATATATTTTAAGTTACAAGACGCATAAACATATGGATAGCCAAAGGGTAAGTCTGTATTCACGATACGAATTTGATGTTTCTGTGCAATACCGTATCCGGCCCCTTTCAGGAACAGATCAATAATTTGAGCAAATAGTATTCAATACTGCCGGTATTATGTTTTGTGTGGGTGGCGGCCTACCTACGGGCAGCACCTGGATGGTGATCATTCTTCCCTTTCCACACTTGGGACATAGATCGGGGTTATAGTTCAGGTGTTCGCGGCAAAGGTCCTTCCAGTGTTTCTTTTCTTTAACCACCGTTGTTTCAATGCCAAAAGCCAGTTGCAGATTGCGCAATTGTTGCCGTCGGGCAGTGGAGAGCAATCCATAATGGCGTATGCGAACAAAACGGCGTGGAAGGATATGCTGGCAGAAGCGCCTGAGGAACTCCGTACCTTCCAGTGTCATTACTTTCTGCTGGTTATCGCGGTAATCGCGCCAGCGAAAACGTACTCCTGATTCATCAATGTTCAATATCCGATGGTTATCGATGGCTACTTTGTGCGTGTAGCGCCCCAGGTATTCAATCACCTGCTCAGGCCCTGCAAAAGGTTCCTTGGCGTAAACTACCCAGTTGGTGCGCTTCAACTCCCGGATGAACTGTTGATCTTGTGGCAGTTGTTTCTGCAGCCCGGAAATGAATTTAGCGCGGAATACTGCGGAAAGATTTTCGACCCGGAACAGGAATACTTTCCCATTAGCCGAAGTTTTCACTTGTTTCCATTGTTCTTTAAAGTTAATTCCCCCACCCGGAACCACGCAATGCATATGAGGGTGCAGGCTCAGGTTTTGTCCCCATGTATGCAGTATGGCAACCATACCTGTTTCGGACTGCAGCTTTGTGTAACCGAACTGCGCTATGGTTTGCCATGCGCTGGCAAACAGCAGGTTGTAAAGCAGTGGCGGGTGGTGAAGAAACAGCCCGTTCAGTGTATCCGGAACGGTGAAAACCACATGGAAGTACGGTACCGGTAACAGGTCCTGTTTGCGGCTTTCGATCCATGCTTCCCGCTGGGTGTTCTGGCATTTGGGGCAATGCCGGTTGCGGCAGGAGTTATAACTGATGCGGATATGCCCGCATTGATCGCATTTGTCCACATGTCCGCCCAATGACGATGTACGGCAACGCAGCAAGGCACCCAGGGTGCGTTTTACATAACTGTTGGGTGCATGCTTTTGGTCAAACTCCTTCCCGAACCGATCGATTACCTGTGCCAGTTCGAAGGCAGGTTTCAAGCCTTGGCATACAACCTGTCGAATGGGCTGAACAGGTTACTGCGGTTGGGTTTGGCCACATGCAGGTAGATGAGCGTGGTTACAATGCGTTCATGGCCCAGCAACTCCTTGATGGTGACAATATCCATTCCGAACTCCAGCAGATGCGTGGCATAGCTGTGCCGTAAAGTATGCAGGGTGATGCCTTTCTGTAATTTGCATTTTTTGACCGCTTCGCGCAAGGCCCATTGCATGCCACGTACACTTAGCGGTGAACCTGGAGTGTTGCCATTAAACAAATATTCCACCGGTTGACAAGCATAGTAATACTTGCGAAGTCCTTCAAGTATGAGAGGTGAGAGCGGCACATACCGGTCCTTGTTGTACTTGCTTTGCCGGATATGGATCATCATGCGCCCGGAGTCAATATCAGCCAGGCGCAACCGGCTGACTTCGCGAGCACGCAATCCGGCTGAGTAGATCAGCGATAGTAATATCCGGTGCTTCAATAACTCAGGAGCATTAAACAAGGCTTTGCATTCCTGGTAGTTTAATACCACCGGCAGTTTGTTGGTGTGTTTAATGCTGGGCAATTTCACCAGTTTCTCATTCATGCCCAATAAGCGGTAACAGTAGCGAAGTCCGTAAACGGCAAATTTAAAGTCACTCAGTGATGGAGTTTTGCTTTGTCTAGCCATATCGGCCAGGTATTTGTTCAATTCCTTTTCGCTGATGTACTGTGGTAGCTTGCCAAAATGAAGGCTTAATTGTGCCAGTTTCCTTGCATAATTGTTCAGCGTACTTGGCGACTGACCGGATAAACGAACTTTGTCATCCAGTTCCTGGAAAAGGTTGCGGAAGCCCCGAACCTGATGAATGGCTTGTTCAACAATAGTGAACGACTTTTTTCGTAATTTTGGTTGTGTTTCCATAATTCAAATGGTTTTGGTGAACCTTAAATTATGAAAAATGCCACTATCCCGCCCCTTTTCGGGGGCGGGATTTAGTGCAACAAACGCTATACCAAATGCGGGTTTGCGTGTTCGTTGAAACATTTGAATACTTTATATACATTTGTGCTGGCAGACAGTTGAGCAACAATTTATTCCCGCACTTGCCATAGCGTCAGCCGTTACCGCCAAGTTTATTGGACCGCAATGAAAATAATATTTGTTTCCTAATAAAGAAACATTTATCTTTGCTTAAAACTTTTACAGCATGACTGAAAAATTTCAAGTTCAGTTTTTAGAAGAAGCAACTGAGTTTCTAGACAGCCTTGACGAAAAAGCGAGAGATAAAGTCATCTACAACATTCAAAAAGCAAGACTTTCTAATAACAAGGAACTCTTCAAAAAACTAAAAGATGAAATCTGGGAATTCAGGACTTTGTTTGACAGAATCCATTACCGGCTTTTTGCCTTTTGGGACAAGACTGGTCAAACAGAAACTGTTGTAATCTCAACACACGGACTAATCAAAAAAACAGCCAAAACTCCTGGTGGAGAATTAGAGAAAGCAGAGAGAATCAGAAAACTTTATTTTGAAAGGAAAAAACAATGAAAGATAAATCATTAAAAACAATCAGTCTGGACGAAGTTATCGATAAACATATCGGAAAACTGGGAACTCCAAAGCGTGAAGCATTTGAAAACGAATTACGGCTTGACTTGCTCGGTGAAGCTATTAAGCAAGCAAGAAAAGAACGTCATCTGACACAAGAAGAACTTGGTCAGTTGGTTGGTGTAAAGAAAGCGCAAATCTCTAAATTGGAGAATAGCTTGACAGACGCTCGTTTTGAGACAATTATTAAAGTGTTTAAAGCATTGAACGCTAAGGTCAATTTTAATGTTGAATTACTCAATCAGACAGTTAAACTTGCCTGACAGAAAGAAAACCTGGCGGTAACAAACGCTATAGCAAATGCGGGTTTTTGAGCTGCGCTCAAGAGACCGCTTCGCTAAGTTGCGTGTTCGTTGAAACATTTGAAATCTTTACATACATTTCCCGAAAAATCGGGACAGGTAATGCTGGCTGACAGTTGAGCAACAATTTATTCCCGCACTTGCCATAGCGTCGGCCGTTCGGGAGATGCTATGATATAAAAAAGGGTAAAATTAGTTTATAGAAATGAAATTTTGGCAGTTACAAAATAAGACATAGTATATTAATAGATGTATATCATGTTTAAGAGATGCCGAAAACTTATCAGAGTAGGCCCAAACTAGTAAATCGGAATTATGAAACCCCTGGTTTTAATGATTGCACTTGCAATGCTTATCGTTGGTTGCAAAAAAGACAACAATCCAAATTCAAACAACAATGGAATAGTTATTAAAGGATCTGTTCCGAATGCCAAACATATAGGTGCAAATAGTCAGGCTGACAATGGCTTATCAATTTCGGATGCAAAAAAAGTCCTGGTTTTCAGCAAATACTATTATAAGTTGTATGATATTATTGACGGCAATTTTTCAGTTAGCGGGCAAATCGGTACAGGCGTAGCATTGATTTTCCTGGATGCGAATAACAAATATATCGGAAACCTGGCTGCGCATGGGTTGAATATGCTTCCGCTTGGTAGTTTATCAAACGGCGAAAATACAGTTATTGATCTGTCAACTCTTACATTGGATGGAAACAGTGTGATTCCGTCGCACGATCCCTTAGGGAACGAAATACAGATATCTGAAGCCGAAATCAGCAGGTTAAAGGCAATAGACAGTTACTACGAAGCTATTGCAAAAAATATAGATGTGGATAACGATGGGAACCCTGATGTATTAACAAATAAACAGTTAGTTATTTACACCATGTTTGGAATTAATGGTGGTCATTGGGGAACCGATAACTCAGTACCGGTGCCAACTGACAATGCGCATTATTATGTAAACTGCATGTTGGAGTTTGACGGAGGTTCGGCACTAACTTTTAATGAAGGGAACATCTCTCTCTCAGGTCCTGTTGAGGAGCCCTATAGCGATATAAAGCTTTGGGGATATATGAAAGCGCCCCAATGTGGTGGCGACAGGGCTTTTATTTCATCATTCTGCCGGGAGACGCGAGCCCCTGAGGATGCTCCGTGGGGTTCAAGCTTTCTGCCTTTTAAAAAAGGAACCTATACGTTAACACTTGACGGCAACAGAAACTATACTCTAAGTTATTCGAGTGTTGATATGGAATACAACCTGGTGATTGTAAGTCCTACGCTTCACACTAACAGCGAAGGAAAGCTAACTTCCATCACTTTCGAGTATAAATTACCCGACGGAACAACAATCAATCCAGCCAGTGTGTTAACAAATGTAATGGTGCAACTTAATAATAACGAGGGAGTACAGTTTTATGTTAACGACAAGAAGATATTAACAAGCCTTACTGGCTTTAATGAATTGAAACTTGATACACCTCTTGATATCTCATCAATGCATCATATCGATTTGTGGTACGATGATTTATTAGGAAATCAATATGATATTATATGGCGCTAATTTATTATCCAAAAATATAAATCTCTTTTTGTTTTGACTATATAATGCAGGGTTTCGGGAAGTTTAGATCGCTCAGTCTAAACCCAGGGCCCGGTGGTTTTATGTCCTTTTTCGATAGCAGAATGTTTTTCGGGCAAAATAAAACCTGACATTTTGTATATTTACATTCTGAACCCTTCAGGAATTTAATAGATTGATCAGCTTTTATAATTTTCTTCAGTCATGCAGGAACAGATAACACTTACGACCCCGGCCCTTTTATTTTCAGCTATTTCATTGATTTTGCTTGCTTATACCAACCGGTTTTTAGGATATGCAACGCTGATACGGGGTTTACACGAAAAATTCAAAGCCGACCCGAATGAACTCTTAAAGAGCCAGATTGCAAACCTGCGGAAGCGCCTCTATTTAACCAAGAATATGCAGATATTAGGTGTTGCCAGCCTTTTCCTGTGTGTCGGGACAATGTTCCTTATTTTTGTTGGTCAGCAAAATGTTGCGGCCTGGGTATTTATCGTTGCCATGCTTATGATGATTGCTTCACTTGGAATATCAATCTATGAAATTCAGATTTCGGTAAAAGCCCTGAACCTCCACCTTAGCGATATGGAGCACGATGAAATAAGTTAGTAAAGAAATGAAAAGATGGGTTTTTGCTTATCTTTGTTATATAATGGTTAATATTCATAATTATGGCTACAAATAAGGAAAATACTCAGGCCACTCATCTGGGAAACAGCAGGATAACTGCAATTACCGAATTGAGTAGAAAAGAGTTTATCACACGCACAACCAAACTCTCAAAAAAATATCGCGTTACCAGCGGTAAGAAATTTAAGCTGAAGGATTACCTTACCAATGCCGGATCATTGGATAACAAATTAAATAAGCATGAAGCCCAGGATATGTTGCAGCTTGGCATTCAGGTACTTGCCGAAATGCAGAATAAATTGTATGCCGAGGACAGGTGGTCGCTGTTGGTAATTTTTCAGGCCATGGATGCGGCAGGCAAGGATGGGGCCATAAAACATGTTATGTCGGGAATTAATCCCCAGGGTTGCCAGGTAACATCATTCAAAGCTCCGAATACCGAGGAACTGAATCACGATTACCTTTGGCGCTGTATGAAAAATATCCCCGAAAGAGGACGAATAGGCATTTTTAACCGTTCCTATTACGAAGAAGTCCTGGTGGTTCGTGTACATGAGAGCCTTTTAGAAGGACAGAAGTTACCCGGGAAACTGGTTACTGATTCGATCTGGGACGATCGCCTTGACGATATCAGTAATTTTGAATCTTATCTGAATCGGAACGGAATTATGGTGTTGAAAATTTTCCTTAATATTTCGAAAAAAGAACAAAAGAAGCGTTTTATTGAACGTATTGATACCCCCGAAAAAAACTGGAAATTCAATGCCGGCGACCTGGAGGAACGCAAATACTGGAAACAATACATGTCGGCTTATGAGGAAATGATAAAAAAGACTGCTACCGAAAAATCCCCTTGGTATGTAGTGCCTGCCGATGATAAGCCATACGCCCGTGTTGTTATTGCTTCAGCTATTATTCATGCACTGGATTCGATTAAATTAGCCTATCCTAAGGTCAGCGAAGAGCAGGTTGCCGAATTGCAGCGGCTGAAACTTGAATTGCTGAATGAGAAAGGGTAGGTGTGAAATTACTAATTCCGTTGCTGCAAATCAGCTATCAGATATTGGATATTTGCAATCCGAACCGACAATACGTAAGCCCTTATGGCAGGACTAACCCCGCCTCCTTGAAGATCCTTTGCCTCCAAAGAAACCCCAGCCGCCACTTCCTAACAGGAAGCCAAATGCATACCATGCTCCATTGTTATTGGGTGCGTAAACAGTAATGTCATTACGGAACAACATGGCAATCAGGTCGAAGGGAGCAATAAATCCATGTAGCAATCCTCCCAGGAAACCATAGGTATGACCAGAAAGACAAGGGGCAATAATTTCCTGGTTAGAACATCCTGTCAGCAGTCCTATACCTGCAATAAACAGTGCTGCGAAAATAATGACATTGTAATTGGCTGTTTTTTTCATACTTCAAACCTTTTTAAAATTAAAAATGTATTTATCTTATAATGATCAGCTCTTGAAGAGGACTATAAAGTTAGGAAGGATTTGAGGAATACAGTATGGAACGCTACGTTTTTCCGTTTTTCAACAGGAAAATATTTCTCCTGAACACTCAAAACCAATGCGCGAACCTACCATCTGGTTCAAACAGTCTTAGTGCCTTTTCGTGATTTATACTTCGAACGGGATAAATGGTGACATTCTGATTTCCAAATTCCAGGTTCCAGGTTTCAAGTTCCAGGTTTCAAGTTGCAGGTTTCAAGTTGCAAATTCCCTGCATGAATAAGGCGCGTAAGTCATTGCTTTCCAGTGTTATAAAACTATGATTCTCTTTAGTTTTCTCTTGGAATTTGTGTCTTGGTTCCACCGCGGCGGGATGGGTCTTGGATTTTTAAAATGTACGGTTTTATCCGTTTTAAGTATTCACATAATTGTGAATATATACAATCAGGAACAGGACACTATCATGAAAATAGCATCACCAGCAATTGCGCTGCTACAATTCGTAAAAACATAGCCAACGGGTAAACTGTGGCATATGCTACTGCAGGTGCTTCGCACTGGGCAATTGAATTGGCAAAAGCCAGCGCCGGAGTATCCGTCATGCTGCCGGCCAATAAGCCGCTAACCTCGAAGAAACTCCGTTTTAATACCAACGCCGAGAAAATTCCAGTTAAAAATATGGGAATGAATGTAATCAGAATACCATACCCTATCCAGGTAAACCCATCTCCACTCATTAGCGTCGGAATAAAATTTTCACCCGCTTTAAGGCCGACGCTGGCCAGAAAGAGTACAATTCCCACTTCGCGCAACATTAAATTAGCACTTGGGGTTGTGTACGATACCAGCGACAGCTTATACCCGTATTTGCTTAGCAGGATAGCCACAATTAAAGGACCACCTGCAAGTCCAAGTTTAAAAGAGATTTCAATACCGGGAATACTTATTGGAATGTTGCCAAGCACAGCGCCGAGCAGAATACCAATAAATATTGGGAACAGGTTTGGCTCATTCAACCGTTTGAGGGAATTGCCAACAACCTGTGCAACATTCTCAATGGCACTTTCCTCTCCAACTACTGTAATCTTATCACCTAACTGAAGCCTTAATCCGGGTGAAGCCAGGAGTTCGATGCCTGCCCTGTAAATTCGTGTAATATTTACCCCAAAACGCAGCCGCAGATTTAACGATGCAAGCGATTTGCCCGAAACCGATGCATGCGTAACCAATACCTGTTTCGAAATCAGCTTCCCGGGATGTTTAGCCAGGTCAATCTCACTTTTTTTACCAAATTGCCTGATCAGATCATCAACATCGCCTTTCTGAGCCACAAAATGCACTATATCGCCCAGATGAAGCGTTGAGCCGGAAGTAACTCCGCTAACCTCGTCATTATGATGTATGCGTGAAACAATTGTGTCGTGTTTCAGAAATTCCTTTAAATCCTGCACCTTGCGGCCTTCGATTGCCGGGTTGGTTATTATAATACTGATTCTTACAGGCAGGGCTTCTTCAGGATGCTGAAGTTCGTTATATTTTGCCAGGTCAGCCACAATATTGGTACGGGTAATCCTCTTTAGCAGAAGCATTGTAACAATGATCCCCAGTATGCCAAACGGATAGGCGACAGCATAACCTAAACTAATATCCGGAATTACAGAACCGGTTCTGCCTGAAAAAACCTCGTTAACGGCTTGTTGGGCGGCGCCAAGTCCGGGTGTACTGGTAACAGCGCCCGACATGATTCCCGCCATCACCGGCATGGAAACCCCTGTTATAAAATGCAGAATCAGAGTTGTTGACGCCCCCAACACTACAATTCCCATGGCCAGGAGGTTTAATGTAACTCCTCCTTTCCGGAAGGAAGCGAAAAATCCAGGGCCTACCTGCATCCCTATAGAAAATACAAATAATATCAACCCAAAATCTCTTGCCAGGTCCAGCACCTTGTGGTTGATAACAAATCCGAAATGTCCTACAGCAATACCCGTAAATAATACAAATGTGATTCCAAGCGAGATGTTCAATACCTTGATTTTACCCAATACCACTCCTATAGCTATAACAAAGCTGTAAATAATAATAGTCTGGGCAACTGACTCCATGGTCAGTAATTCATAAATCCAGTTCATATTCCGGGGTTCCTGGTGAGTACAAAATTAAACCATTTTACAATCAACAGCGCGGGAAATACTTATCGCCCTTACTTTCTATGTTGAACATACAATATATTTTAATGAGAAACATGAAGAAATACACAGATATGAATACTTTAGTGCCTGAAAGGGGAAATGATAATGTTCAAAAGATGGTTGTTTCTATACTTTGAATGGACTAAAATCAAGCATTAAAAGACCCATCCCGCCAAAGGCGGGACCAAGACCCATCCCGCCACGGCAGGACAAGTCCCAAGACCTACTCTACCTGCGGGTTCCTTTGATCAAACACCAGTTTCTAACTCAACTATTTTTTTAGCTCACTCAGCGCTATCATTAATCTCTCAAGTTTGGCATTTGCTTCTTTTGACGTACAGCTAAAGTTGTTTACTATCATGGAAAAAACAATTTCATGTCCGGCAAGCGATTTCGTATATCCTGAATAGGCCTTCACGCGTTCTATCGTTCCACTTTTTACTCTGAGATTTCCTTCGGCACGACTTCCTTTAAACATTTCATTCAAACTCCCTTCTATACCAGCAACCGGAAGTGAATTGTAAAATGCATCAAAATGAGCACTTTGGTTTTTCATAAAACTTAATAAAAATACCATTTGACGCGGCGTAACTGCATCATATTGCGATAAACCGCTTCCATCAGTTTGAGACATTCCTTGAGTATCCATGCCTTTATCTTCCCAAAAATCTATTATTGCTTTGGCAGCGGATTCAGTTTCAGGATTGCCTCTAAGTTTCAACCCACAATGAGCTAAAAAATGTTCTGCAAATAAGTTGACGCTGTAGATGTTGGTCTGTTCGATAATTTTTGAAACTGGCGGAGAGTAAATGGTGGTAATCTCTGTCCTGTTTTCACTCACATGTTTACCGCTAATTTCAAGCAAGCGAATAGTTGAGGGTTTGTCTTTTGTTTTTATGCCCTTGCCGTGCAAAGTTCTATCTAATTCATAGGCAGCAAAATAGGAGGGATCAGGCAGCGATCCTTTTACTCCATAACTGGTTTTTCCAATCGGAAGTTCTCCCCTCAAATAACGCATGTTACAATAAGGCGCTCCAAATATATTTGATTTATCTTCGGAAACTGAATCCGCAACCACATTGTTATCAAAAGATAAATAAGGAACCTCTGGTATAGTTTTTATGATTTTAACGATGGCACCCATAGTATTTCCTGTATTAAAAATAATGGTGTAATAATTATCATAAATGGAAAGTCCGCATGCCCCTGCACCAAAATAATTCCCAATATTTGTCCACGACCAGGAGATAGGTATAATATCCCTGCTGTAAATACTGGCATCAGCAATAATAGCCCCGGCTATGGAATCGATTTTTAGATTTTGAATCGCCTCAGTCCATTGCTTAAGAAATTGTTTGTCCTTGGTTTGGTCGAAATATTTCGAACCCAGTGTAGGATCTCCACCTCCTTTTATAATGATATTGCCGTGAAGAATATGGGTGCGAGTGTCGATATAGCCTGTGTACTCAAGCCTGGTCTCAAATTTATAATCAGTACCATATAATTCAAGCATGGTTGCAGTAGTTATTAATTTCTGAGTGGATGCGGGTTTTAACGCCATGTCCGGATTATAGGATGAAATGATTTGACCTGTTTGGGCCTCAATGGCCAGGAAGCCAAAACCGGCATTTTTGAAATCACTATCATTTTTTATTTCGGTTAAAATTTTTTCTACCGATTGATATTTTTTTTGAAACACTTGCGCCTGAACAACTACTGTGGTGAGAGTATAACTGATAATTAAGCAGAATAAAAGTTTTCGCATAGCGCTTGCTTTTTAGATTGAGGGTTTAAATATATGAATTTACAGAAGATTGTGAGGATTAATGTTTTGCTTTTTAACAGGAGTTCAGATTATACATGGGGTGAGATGAATGAACGGGTTCAATTAAAGTGATAAGCCCCGGTTGTTTGCCGTTTAAGCCTGATGTGATTATATAATTGTGGGGATTTTTCCTGTTTTATAATAAATCTAAAGGCAATAGACTCTGCGATGGAAAATGTTCTTTTATGTGATGGAAGAACAAGATTTTTTGTAGTTGCTCAACCTCGCCAAGATATTAATGAATAATAACAACCACAGGCTTATGGCGAGAAAAAACCTTTTCACGGATATCACTTATTTAGTCAATTAGCGTGGTTAATTTTCATCAGGAAAACAGCCAAAGGCAGTTTTAAATCTGTGTTAATCAGAGAAATCTTTAGCTAAAATAGAATATTAGAGTGGTGAAGAGATACTAGCCTTTTTAGATTTGATAATTTGTTTTAAGTAGAATCATACTAATATGCGCAAATATGAATACTTTTACACCTTGAAAAAGGAAAATCTAATTTATAAACGTTAAAGTTAATCTGGATTATGAAAATGAAATTAAACTTATTTATTCTGCTGGCTGGTATTGTTTTAATTGCTGCATCCTGCAAAACTAAAAGCGCAGCTGACGAAAACCTCGCTCCCAATGTAAAAAAAGTAACTGCCGAAGAAGTGATCCAAACCAGTAATTACACCTATGTTCGTGTTTCGGAGGATGGCAACGAAAACTGGATAGCTATTACCAGGCAGGAGGTTGAAAAGGGCAAATCGTATTATTTCGAACCAGGCATGGAAATGAAGAACTTTGTAAGCAAAGAGTTAAAAAGAACGTTTCCTTCGATCCTTTTTGTTGACAAATTCAGCGATCAGCCCATTGTTGCGAAAATTGTTGCGGCCGATTCATTAAAAGGCAAACAGGCACCGGTAGCAAAAGAGGGAATTAAAGTTGAACCTGTAAAAGGTGGAATTACCATTGCAGAACTTTATGCCAACAAAGATACCTATGCCGGGAAAACAGTTAAAATCAGGGGCGAGGTTGTGAAATACAGTCCAAGTATTATGAATACAAACTGGGTACATATTCAGGATGGAACCCGGAATGGCAATTCTTTCGACCTCACCATCACGACTAATGATGTTACCAAAGTGGGCGATGTTGTGACTTTTGAAGGTGTTGTTTCTTTGAAAAAAGATTTTGGAGCCGGATATTTCTATGAAGTTATTGTTGAGAATGCTAAAATGCTTGCCAATATGTAATTCGAGACAGGAATTCTGCACAAAAAAATCCCTTATCAGTATTTTGGTGAGGGATTTTTTTATGCTCATCGGGGTTCAGCGCAGAATTTGTAATGCTCAGCGGAATTAGTAATTCCGCTGGATGGAGTCCCGGATTTGAAATCCGGGAATATAAAACGTTGAAATTTTTTACCAAACACTTAATCCCCTGATTTCCCGGGAACCTTGTTGCCAGCATCATGAATCTCAAGATACAGATCTTCCACCTTCTTACGCGCCCATGGCGTTTTACGCAAAAATTTCAGGCTCGACTGAATGCTCGGATTTTCAATAAAGCAATTTATCTGGATAAGTTTCCCCAAAATGTGCCACCCAAAATGGTCAACCAACCGGTTCAGAATGGTTTCGAGGCTTATACCATGTAAGGGATTGTTTTTTTGTTCAGTCATTGAGAAAGTCTTTCAGATTTTTTTGTTCTGCAAAGATAGCCTATGAATTATTCAGTCAGTATAAAAATTAATGATATTGAAAAACTGACTGAAACAGGAAAATAAAAAAAGGACCCTTATGCAGAGTCCTTTTAAGATAAACACTAACTAATTTAATCATTGAACTATTTTCAATTCGTTGATCAGGTTGGTTGCACCTGCATATTTGTCAATTACGAAAAGTACATAGCGTACATCCACACAGATAGTTCGTTGAAGTGCAGGCTCGAAAAGAATGTTGCCGCTCATGGCTTCCCAGTTGCCGTCGAAAGCAAGCCCGATAAGTTCGCCATCGCCATTGATTACGGGACTGCCCGAGTTACCACCGGTGATATCGTTATCAGTCAGAAAATCGGTGTAGAGTTTGCCGTTTTCGCCGTAGCGGCCATAGTCTTTTTTATTGTATAATTCCTTCAGTTTGGCCGGAACAACAAATTCCTTGTTGGTCGGATCTTCTTTCATCATAACACCATCAAGCGTTGTGAAATAATTGTAATGAACAGCATCAGCAGGATAATAATCGAGTATTTTGCCGTAGGTCATACGCATAGTACTGTTAGCATCAGGATAGAAGCTTTTGTTAGGTTCCATTTCGCGGAGTGCTTCCACAAACAACCGGTTGGCTGTTTTGTTTTTGGCTTCGAGTTGTTGGCTGGGTCCCTGGAGTTTCTTGAAATTGTCCAAAAACGAGTTGTACGCGATGTATGCAGGATCTTTCTGCATTTTTTTTAGGTTTGGTTTTTCGAGGAAAGCATCAAATTTAGCCTTGGTATAAAAGATTGACTTTTTAAACATTTCGGCAACATATTTATTGATATCGCCTTTGTATTTTTTATCAATTTCCTGGTAAACAGCGGGTTGTTGTGAAACCGGAATATTGGCACGGAACAGTGTAAGTAATGCAGCCAGTACGTTCTGCTCAATTTCATTGTTATATTCCTTGAAATGTGCTTTGGAAATTTCTTTGTATTTTTCCATTTGTTTCTTCAGGTCTGCACCTTTGGCACCGGTTTTCAAAACAGTTTCAATTGCCGTTGCCTGTCCGGGGAAGGGAAACGCTTTCGAGCCAAAAAACATAATCCGGGCATACCATATTTGCTGATTTAAATTCAGGTCCTTATATTGCTTATAAATTTCTGCATATGTACTAAGAACGTTGCCGTATTTAGCTTTACGCTGTTCGTCGGCATTGATCCATTGCTGAAGTTTAGCTTCCAGTTCCTGTTTTTTAACTATTACATCAAGGCGTTTCAGGTCGCGTTCTTCACCAAGTTTGTTCTTCCAGAAATTGGCCAGGCCAACATACGTATCTGTGTACAAAAGATTAACAGTATCATTTTTGTCCATTACTTCTTTTTGTTTTTCCAGAACAACTCCAAGTCCTTTAACAACAACTGGATCAATATCGTTGAGAGTGGCTTCAACCGACCATGAGTTTGCATAGCGGTCGGTACGGCCAGGATAACCCCAGATCATTACAAAGTCATCTTTCTTATAACCTTTTATTGAAACAGGCAGAAATTTCTTGGCAACCATAGGTACGTTATCTTTCGAATATTCGGCCGGGGAACCATCGGGAGCAGTATATATACGGAAAATACTGAAATCACCGGTATGACGTGGCCACATCCAGTTATCGGTTTCACCGCCGAATTTTCCGATGGATGCAGGAGGTGCTCCAACCAACCTGATGTCTTTATACTGTTGGTAAACAAACATATAGTATTCGTTTCCATCAAAGAAGCTTTTTACTTCTACATTGTATTTGCCATTTTCAGAAGCTTCTTTTTTCAGTTCTTCCGCCTTTTTGCTGATGGCAGCGCCTCGGGCAGCTTCGTCCATATCAGCAGTTACAGTTCCAAGCACTTCGCTGGTCTTATCTTCCATGCGAACGAGAAACGAAACATAAAGTCCTTCGTTAGGAAGCTCTTCAGCTTTGCTCATAGCCCAGAAACCATCGGCTAAGTAATTGCGTTCAATTGTACTATGGCTGTGAATGGCATCATATCCGCAATGGTGATTGGTGAATAGTAAACCTTCGGGCGAAACAACTTCGGCTGTGCAAAATCCACCAAGACTAACAATGGCGTCTTTCAGACTTGAGTGGTTAATACTGTAAAGTTCGTCAGCAGTCAGGTGAAGTCCCATTTTCTGCATATCAACATAGTTCAACCTTTCAACAAGCATGGGGAGCCACATGCCTTCGTCGGGAGTATTAGCTGCTTTAGCGAAAACCGCTGTTAACAAACATAAAGCAAGTACGATTTTTTTCATTTTTTTATTTGATTAAATGGATTTACAGGCAAAGATAACTTTTAACTCTTGAGAAATCCAACTTCCAGGATTGCTATTTGCTAATCCTATGTAAGTTGACATTATTATTCTGTGAGTTGGCAAATAAACTCTGTAAAAATAGCTCCCGGGGTTTATAATCCCTTAGAATTATTAACCTCTAACTCTTCCCAATAGTACGTATTATATTTATAGTAAGTAACCACGTATTATATGAAAACTAAAACTTCATCTAACCATCCAGCATGGGCAATAGCCCACAAAAGACCCGGGACAGAACTTGGATTGATACGGGGCAACTATTATTTGTATGAATACAAAACCGTTTATGATAAAGCCAGAAAGGGAGCCCGAAAAATCTCAGGTCCACTACTGGGCTCTGTTACTGAAAAAGACGGATTGATCCCCTCTGCTAAAAGAAGTCTGGAGAAAGCGATAGTGCCAGTCTTCGCAGGCATTCAATGTAAGGAGTTTGGTGTATCCAAATTGGTGATGGATCAATTCACGGTTTACATCAATGCAGTGCAAGACGTTTGAATTTACCGCACATACTCAGCGGTTGATTGATAAACTGGGAGTCAAATTAATATTATACGTAACTTCTTGCGGAGTTAGGGATTAAAACAAAAAAGGAGCACGAGCTCCCTTTTGTAATTTATTCCTGAAAAGCCTAAATTATTAATATGGTACTTATTTTGTAATCTTCGGCTTCCATACCAGTAACACAATCCCTGCAATAACAAAAGGAATAGAAAGCCACTGGCCCATATTCAAAGCCATTGAGTTCTCGAACTGAACCTGTGGCTCTTTAATAAATTCGACGAAAAATCTGAATCCAAAAACGCCAATGAGGAAAACCCCGAGTAAAAACCCTTGCCTTGGTTTTCCCTCTTTTTTGAAATAATACCATAACAGGAAGATAAAGACAGCCAGGTAAGCGAGCGCTTCATAAATTTGTGTCGGATGCCTTGGCAATGTTTCGCCTGTCCGATCGAAAATAAATCCCCATGGAAGATTGGTAACATTGCCATAAATTTCGCTGTTGAACAGGTTGCCCGTGCGAATAAAGAAACCAGCAAGGGCTACAACAATCACAATACGGTCAATTACCCAAAGAAAGGGCTGGCGCGACTTTCTTGAGAAAAGATAAAGCCCGACCAATATTCCAATGGCAGCTCCATGACTGGCCAGTCCTCCCTGCCATATTTTAAGTATATCAAGTGGATGAGCCAAATAAGATTCCGGCTCATAAAATAAAACGTGTCCCAGTCTCGCGCCTACTACAGTTGCGATCAGCATATACATACTCAGTGAATCAAGTAGGGGTTCCGGGATATTTTCCTTGCGGAATATGCGAAGCATAATAAAATAACCAACTACAAACGACATGGCAAAGAGCAGTCCGTACCAACGTACGCTCACGGGGCCAATACTAAAAATTGTAGGGCTGATATTCCAATGAATGAATTGTAAGATCATTTTCGATGTTTTTATGAGTTGCAAAAATACTTAGAATAATTTCAGCATAAAATTATTTCTTCTTTAACCCTTCAATAACCTCTTTTAGACTTGTACTATGTGAATTCTTTTTAAACCCAATGTGTTTTAAAGCTTCAGGAATATCTTCTTTCAGATTTAATTTTTCCTGTGTGCGCCATAAAGCGGTTCCTGTTTGCTGATGATGACTGGCAAGATAGAGTTGTTCCGTCTGACCAGGCGTGGGCACAAACAATGCTTTTGCCCCCAATGATTCAATATCCATAATCGACGAATAGCCTGACCTGCAGATAACCAGCCTTGATGCCGAAATAAAAGAACGTAATTCATGAGTTGCTAAATGAGGAAGAATGGTCAGATTTCCGATACTCACTTCCTTTTTTTCTGATTCAGGTTTTCCGCTGAGCAGGATGGCAGGCTGGTTTATTTCGATAAGTTGCCTGGTAACCAAATCCTCAAATATGCTTCGTTGTGGCTCAGGACCTGAAATAATTGCCACAATTTTACCGTTTTCTGAAATTTGTTGAGCAGGTTTTCCTGTTTTAAAACGTGATAATGGGCCAATAAATTCAGCATTTTGAGGTAATGGATATTTATGTGACAGATCGCCACTCAAACCCGGAGTTTTTTTGTAATCAGGAATCCAGCAACTGTCGAAACGGTTTATCAGCAAACATGAAACAAGATATATCGGGTATTCAGCAAACTTTAGCCAACCTGGTGTTTTAATCATTACCTGGTGAGTAATCAGAATGCTTCTGACATTTCTATTCCACAAGCCATACCGGTTATCTGAAATTATTATATCAAAATGGTACTTAGCAATGAGCTGTTTGAGTTTGAAGTGTTCTTTATAAATGCTGAGAATAAATTGTGGCAGAAGCAATAACAGGTGCAAAACCATGGAACCACTCCTGGAATATGAAGGCGAAAAACCTTGTAATTCAATACTTTCAAGTAAAGGAAATTCTTTTTTCAGAAGGATCAGCGAACGGCCATAACCTGCTAATGTAACCTTATGCCCCGCCTCAATGAGCTGGCTGATTACTGGGATACACCGGGTAGTATGTCCCAGGCCCCAATCGAGGGGACTTATCAAAATATGCAATAGCTTTGGTTGCATCCGGGAGTTATTGTTTCTACAAATGTAAGATTAAGGTTGTTAATAATAATACATAAAGAGGTAAATAGAGTTTTGACAAAAAGTTAGCGACAATTGCTGTTGGCCACACAACAACTATGACTGACAATCGCAAATCTTTTCAGACAGTCTTCGAAATCGGATATTATTTGCTAATTTTGACAAATGAGTTTAGGTAAAAAAGATTTGCAACCATTAGGAGAAGTTTTTGGCTTTCCTATTGATAATGAGACTGAAAGGTCGAAACGTTATCGAACTAATAAATTATGCCCATATAATAATATTGTATCTAATTGTACAAAAAATAGTATTGAGTTTCCATTAGGTGTTTGCAGCTTAAATCACAAAGACAAACAGGTGATCATTTGTCCAATAAGATTCAGAGAAGATTGGACTATTATAAGTGATGCTGCAAGCTTTATCTTTGAAGGTAAAACTGCGTGGACGCATGTTGGCGAAGTTAAACTAAAGGATAAACATGGTAAATCAGCTGGCAATATCGATTACGTTTTAGTTTCATACGACGACAAAGGCCGTGTTTTAGACTTTGGATCACTCGAAGTTCAAGCTGTCTATATTTCGGGGAATTTGACTGGTCCTTTTACTGCTTATTTAGAAGAACCAACCCCTTTATTTAGCTGGACAAAAGCTTTCAAATACCCTAAACCAGATTATCTGTCATCCTCAAGGAAACGACTTATCCCGCAAATAATTGCAAAAGGTTCTATCTTGAAGCAATGGAATAAGAAACAGGTAGTTGCTCTGCAATCAAGTTTCTATAATACATTAACTTCATTACCCGAATTTGATAAAAACGAATCTGACTTTGCTTTCTTTCTTTACGACCTTATTCCCGATAACGAAACTAAAGTTTTAACCTTGAAACTGCAAAGAATTGTTTATACCAAGTTTGCAAATGCATTAGAGCAGATTGCTAAATTTGAAGCAGGTTCGATTAACCAGTTCACTGATATTTTACAGAGAAAACTTGACGCAAAAAGAGTTGGAAATACTGATATTGATAACTTCGAAAACATAGTAGTAGAATGAATAATCAAATGACTATGTTCGACATTGGCGAAAAAAACATTGATCCATCAATTATCAATGTTTCTTCTGTTCCACAGCGCAGCCCTTTTCGCTATCCTGGTGGCAAGACTTGGCTTATTCCAACTGTAAGGCAATGGCTAAAACAAGAAAATAAAACAATAAACACCCTAGTCGAACCTTTTGCCGGCGGTGGTATTGTGAGTTTGACAGCAGCTTTCGAAAAATTGGCTGAAAAAATTATAATGGTCGAGTTAGATGAAGAAATTGCCGCTGTCTGGGAAGTAATTTTTAATGACAAGAATAAGTGGCTTGCGGACAAGATATATTCTTTTGAATTATCACATACAAACGTTAAAGCCGAATTAGAAAATCCTCATAAACAATTGCAAGATATTGCATTTTGCACCATTTTGAAGAATAGAGTTTTTCATGGTGGAATTCTTGCTAAAGGTTCTGGAATGATTAAGAACGGTGAGAATGGAAAAGGGATAGCCTCTCGTTGGTATCCTAAGACCTTGCACGACAGAATTCTTTCAATTGGATATGTGAAAAACAAAATTGACTTTATTCCAGGTGATGCTTTTGAAGCTATGAAACAAAGCAAAGAGAATGAAAATGCTTACTTTTTTATAGATCCTCCTTACACAGTTGCAGGCAAACGCCTTTATACTTATTATGATATTGACCATGAACGATTATTTGAACTTACCTCAAATATTAAAGGAAGGTTTATGCTGACATATGATGATACAACGGAAATTCGCAAACTTGCAGACAAGTATAACTTACAATATCGGACAATACCAATGAAGACAACACTTCATTATAAAAAGAATGAACTCATTATATCAGACAATTTTCAATGGTGGAAGGGAAGCAACAACCGCTAACAAAGAATAACAAATGCGGGTATGTGTGATCGTTGAAGCATTTGAAATCTTTACTTACATTTGTGTTAACAGAAAGCTTAGCAACAATTTAGTCCCGCACTTGTCATATCCTCATCCGTTTTATGTTTGAATTTCGTTATGGATGATTTAATATATAAAATCGCGTTGACGCTGATTCCCGGCGTTGGAAGTGTTAACGGCAAAAGCCTTGTAGCATATTGCGGGGGCGTAAAAGCTGTTTTTATGGAAAAAAAGCGTATGTTATTGAAGATACCCGGAGTCGGAGAACAAACAGTAAATGCACTCGTAAACTATCATGTTTTCGATCGGGCTGAAGAAGAAACCAGGTTTATTGAAAAGTATAAGATAACACCGCTTTTTTATCTCGACAAAAAATATCCTGTCAGGCTTAAGCTTTGTCACGACAGCCCTTTGATGCTTTATTACAAAGGAACTGCTGATCTAAATTCCCCCAAAGTGGTAGCCATAGTTGGAACCCGTAAAGCTACTGAATACGGGCGCGTGATGTGTCGTAAACTTGTTGAAGGGTTAATTGAACATAATGTATTGATTGTGAGTGGGCTGGCCTATGGGATTGATACCTGGTCGCATAAAGCAGCTCTGGAAAATGACCTGGAAACAGTTGGCGTACTCGGTCATGGGCTCGATCGTGTATATCCGTTTGCTAACCGATCATTAGCGGAGAAAATGACAGAAACAGGCGGCTTGTTGAGTGAATATATGAGTAAAACCATGCCCGATCGCGAGAATTTCCCGATGCGTAACCGTATTATTGCAGGTATGAGCGATGCTATAGTTGTAGTAGAAGCCGGGGTAACAGGTGGGGCGTTAATTACAGCCGACATCGGCAATTCGTATAACCGCGATGTTTTTGCTGTTCCTGGCCGTATCGGCGACATGCATTCCGAAGGATGTAATAAACTGATTAAAATCAATAAAGCAGCCTTGATTCAATCAGCCCAGGACATTAGCTATTTGTTGAATTGGGATAATGAAAAAGTGCAGAAAAAAAACATCCAACGCCAGTTATTTGTAAATCTTACTCCCGAGGAGGAACTCATTGTTAATACATTAAAGGAAAAAGGTGATCTGGATATAGATACACTCCTGATCGATACTGCTATATTGCCTGCAAAAGCGGCTTCTATTCTGCTGAACATGGAATTTGAAGGCATCATACGTTGCCTGCCAGGTAAAGTTTACCGTTTAATCTGACTCTTTGCGATCACGAAGGCTGAATATTAATAATGTGATTCCGGTAACAAGCATTCCTCCGATCGCCATATATAGCAGTAAAGTATCGTTGTAAAGCAGGCAGAACCGGTAAATTCCCTGGAAAATAATAGCAATGAAAAGCCCGGTCGCCAGTTCGATAAAAGTGAACTGACGATTTAGGGAAATACCTGCAAAATATCCCATGATCACGGCTATCGAAACGAACGCAGGCCCAATAGTAAAAGTATAAAGGGAAACACTGATATAAGCTGAGGGATAAAATATTGCATACAAAGAGTACGCTGAGGTAAACCCTGCAGCAATAATAATACTGTAAACGATCACATCAAAAGTCTTAATCACTTGTTTAGATGGGAGCACGAATACTTTCAATATCAGGAATTTCCATAATTCGAAAACACCTCCGGTAAGCGCAAACGCATAAAACAGGGTCCGGTTCAGGCTATGAAGCTGGTCAAGGTGGAGACCGGTTATTATCCTGTCAATAATAAATACAGGCAGAATTCCTGCTATTCCTAATAAAAATGTTTTATAAACAAGGTGAAACCGTCCGTTAGGATATTTATACCTGAGTAATAAGTATATCGCAACAGCAATAGTTGGAGCAGGCAAGAGTGATAGTATAGCGCTTGTTTCCATAAAGTATTTTTTTCAAATTTAGGAATTTTTATTTCTATTAATACGTTTTAATAAAGTTCAGGCCTTCCATACATTCAATAATCGTGTGGGAAATCATTTTTGCTTTGTCTTTGTTATATTTATTAATCATTACTGACCGACTAATATTTATATTTCGTCCTTACGGGACAATCCCGTCAGGGACGAACTATTGGTAGAAAAAAGGAAGCCTCTTAAATTCTCAAGTGCCGTAGGACGCAATGAATAATAGCATTTCTGAGAATCCTGGAAAATTTAGTTGGTCAGTAATGTTTATTAATAATGATATTCCTATTAATCCACATACGTTAATATTTCCTCATCGCTGTAAAGATAAGGCCGAAAAGAGGTAATTTTACACCAAATAACGAAAACCGGGCAAAATAGTGTTCGTGGTTTGTTAGCTTTCAAAAAATACATTAACAATAGACAGTGAAGGGCATAGTAATAAAATCGACAGGAAGTTGGTACACGGTAATGACAGAGCACAATAAGTTATGCAATTGCAGGCTTAAAGGGCAGTTCCGGATTCATGGCATCCGCACCACCAATCCTGTGTCTGTTGGCGACCATATCGAATTTAAATGGGAAGGCGCTGATGAAAATGGAATTATAACTGCCATTGAGCCCCGTTCCAATTACATTGTCCGCCGATCAATCAATCTTTCCAAATCGGCCCATATTATTGCATCGAACATCGACAGGTTGTATATTGTGGCAAGTATCATGCTTCCCCGTACATCAACCGGATTTATCGACAGGCTCCTGGTGACGGCTGAAGCGTATCACATCCCGGCAGCCCTGATATTTAATAAGATAGATATTTATACTGCCGAAGCTACCGAGCGCTGCAATCAACTGATGGAATTATATAGTTCATTGGGTTATCCTTCGTATGCTGTATCAGCGTTGGAAGGCACTGGCATAGAAGCACTTCGCCTGGTTCTCCGCGACAAGGTAAATTTGTTTTCAGGTCATTCGGGAGTTGGAAAATCGGCTTTGATCAATACATTGGATCAATTGTTGGAAATCAAAACCGGAGAAATATCATCCTACCATAATAAAGGAATGCATACGACCACTTTTGCCGAAATGCATCCCCTTTCTTTCGGAGGTTATTTGATCGACACTCCCGGGATTAAAGAATTTGGACTCGTGCATTTTGAGAGCCAGGAGATAAGTGAACGGTTTCCCGAGTTTCGGGCTTTGCTTCCACATTGCAAATACCATAATTGTACGCACGTGCATGAGCCTGGTTGTGCCGTAAAACAAGCATTGGACAAAGGAGCCATTAATTCTGAACGATACCATAATTACCTGGGCTTGCTCAATGATGAAAACCTGGATATTGCAGAATATGTTTGAAGCAGAAAAATGTTGTTAACAAGTTAATTATATCAATTTATATAGACATCCTATGAGAACAGTTATTCAAAGAGTTACATCCTGCACCCTAAGTATTGATGGCCAGGAATATAGCCACATTGGTTATGGATTATTACTGCTAGTTAGTTTTGAAGAAGCAGACACTTCCGAAGACAGGGAATGGCTCTGTGGAAAAATAACCGGTTTGCGGGTTTTTGATGACAACCAGGGTGCAATGGGCCTCGATATCCGCGATATTGGCGGTGAAATTATGGTGGTAAGCCAGTTTACACTGCATGCAAGCACACGTAAAGGCAACCGTCCGTCATACAGCAGAGCTGCTCGTCCGGATATTGCACGACCGGCTTATGAAGAATTTATCCATTCACTGGAGGAGAGTTTTGGCCATGAGGTGGCAACCGGCCAGTTTGGCGCTTATATGGAAATTGCCCTGGTAAACGACGGTCCTGTTACGATTTTTATCGACACGAAAATCAGGGAATAGCCCGGTCTTGCTTGCCTGCTGCAAGCAGGGTTCTTGTCCGCCGCGGCGGGATGGGATTTGGGACTTGGATTTTTTCTGAATGTGTGATTTTATCCCACGCTAAGTTTAGTTAAAAAGTTGAAATCTCAATTTCAAGAAATAAAACGATCGAGATATTCATCTTGATCAGCCAGGCAAAATGATTCCCTGCCGAACCATCTGTGCCGGTTTTTCGCTACAAACCGGTATAAAGTATCTCTGATAATTTCAGGAACAAAAATAAAAAATCTGAGTAAATGCCAGGGGAAATCCAGCTGTGCCGTTATCTCTAGTGCTGCGGTTGAATAGCCGGTCAATACATTATTCTGTAAAAGCAATAATGTGTCGGCCTGCCGAAATGGTTTTCCGGCCAATACAGCTATTTTTAATCCTGTTGCGGATTGTAATGAAGCAAACCTCAGGTTTCCTGAATGGTTATGCCTGAGTAGAAAATTTACAGAGCGGCTGCATAAAGTGCATTCTCCATCGAAAAATATTATGGGTTGAAGACGCGCAATTCCATCGGGAAGGTTCAGGGATATAGGGGATCTCATTCGCGAAATATGTCTTGTTTTTTTTAAAACATTTCATTATATTTGTTTGTTCATTCTGCCCCTGATTTCGCTTTACTCAACTTGAACTTATTGGCTGAAACATTTTTCTTATATATATAGGTAATTGAATGTTTTTTTTATCTTTACGACCTAATCAAATCACTAAAATTAAAACAATATAATGAGTACAGGTAAAATTATTTTTAAGAATGGCAAGTTACAAGTGCCTGATTTTCCGGTTATACCATTCATCATTGGAGATGGAACAGGCCCGGATATCTGGAATGCATCAGTAAGAGTTTTTGATGCAGCAGTAGAAAAAGCCTACAATGGCAAACGGAAAATAATGTGGAAAGAAGTTCTGGCCGGCGAAAAGGCATTTGCCACCACAGGTAACTGGCTTCCTGACGAAACTCTTGAAGCTTTCAAAGAATATCTTGTTGGGATAAAAGGACCTTTAACTACACCGGTTGGAGGTGGCATGCGCTCTCTCAATGTTGCTTTGCGGCAGATACTCGATCTTTATGTATGCCTCCGGCCGGTACGCTGGTTTCAAGGTGTGCCCAGCCCGGTAAAAAGACCTGATAAAGTGGATATGCATATTTTTCGTGAAAACACTGAAGATATTTATTCCGGTATTGAGTTTATGCAGGGAACTCCGGAAGCCCATAAAATTATTAACTTTCTTCAAAACGAAATGGGCGTCACTAATATCCGGTTCCCTGAAACTTCGTCCATTGGTGTAAAGCCAGTCTCTGTCGAAGGAACTGAACGTTTGGTTCGGGCGGCAATGAATTATACGATCAGCCATAAACTCCCCTCGTTAACGATTGTACACAAGGGTAACATTATGAAATTTACTGAAGGTGGTTTTAAAAAATGGGGATATGCTTTGGTTGAACGTGAATTCCCTGATCAGACTTTTACCTGGGCTCAGTATGATCGCATTTCGGAAGAACATGGTCGCGATGCTGCCGATGAAGCCCAGAAGAAGGCTGTTGCTGGCGGCAAAATAATTGTGAAGGATGTAATTGCCGATGCCTTTCTGCAACAAATTTTACTTCGCCCTGATGAATACTCTGTGATTGCAACTCTCAATCTTAACGGGGATTATATTTCGGATGCACTGGCTGCTATCGTAGGCGGAATAGGAATTGCACCGGGAGCAAATATTAATTACCAGAATGGGTTTGCCATTTTCGAAGCTACCCATGGAACAGCGCCTAAATATGCCGGTCTCGACCAGGTTAACCCCGGATCTGTTATCTTATCGGGTGCAATGATGTTTGAATACCTTGGATGGACAGAAGTTTCTAAACTTCTTTTCGCTTCAATGGAAAAAACCATTGGAAATAAAACAGTCACTTACGATTTTCACAGGCAAATGGAAGGCGCTACCAAGCTGAAGACTTCAGAATTTGGCACTGAAATGATTAAAAATATGTAACCTGGAAACTGGCGTAACAGGCTACGAATCAACTTAATAGTAAAACATTTTTAACTAACTTAAATTTATATTATTATGGCAAACACACTTAAAGAAAGACTCCATGAGAAAATTTTGGAATGGCGTCCCCGCACAGAGAAACTTATAAAAGAACATGGCGATACCGTAATTGATCAGGTTACCATTGGCCAGGTCATCGGTGGTATGCGAAGTGTTAAAGTATTGGTGACCGATATCTCATATCTCGATCCGAATGAAGGCATCAGGTACCGGGGTTTAACACTCCCTGAAGTGTTTGAAAAACTCCCAAAACCTAAAGGCTCTGAAATGCCTTACGTTGAAGGACTGTTTTATTTGCTGCTTACGGGCGATATTCCCAATGAAGCAGAATTACAGGATGTTATCGATGAATTTAACAAACGCAGAATACTGCCACATTATGTTTACGAAGTTATCGATAGTATGCCCTCTGGCAGCCATCCCATGGCTATGTTTTCAGCGGTAATTACAATACTGCAGCGCGAATCGCTGTTTGCAAAGGAATATGCCTCCGGCAAATTGAATAAACTCGATTATTGGGATTCAACCTACGAAGATGCTCTCAATCTGCTGGCCAAATTGCCTGAAATCGCAACGTACATCCATGCGAAACTATATCGCAACGGGAATCCTATTCAATCGAATCCTGACCTCGATTTTGGGGCAAATTTTGCACACATGATGGGCATTGGTGCACCTTATGATGATGTGAGCCGTATGTATTTTATTATTCATGCCGACCACGAAGGCGGAAACGTCAGTGCTCATGCAGGACATCTTGTTGCCAGTTCATTATCAGATATTTACCTTAGTATTGCGGCAATGAACAATGGACTTGCCGGCCCATTGCACGGCCTGGCTAACCAGGAAGTATTACGTTGGCTCCAGGATGTAGTTGAAAAAATGGAAGACCGCGTTCCTACCGAAGATGAAATGAAGAAATTTGTTTGGGATACCCTGAAGTCAGGACAGGTAATACCTGGCTACGGCCATGCTGTACTTCGCAAAACGGACCCGAGATACAAACTGCAGCGCGATTTCTGCCTCACCCACCTGAAGGACGATCTTTTATTCAAGTACACAGATTTGCTCTATAAAGTAGTTCCTGATATTTTGGTTGAACAGGGAAAAGCAAAAAACCCATGGCCAAATGTGGATGCCCAATCAGGGGTTATACAATGGCATTATGGTGTTAAAGAATACGATTTTTACACCGTAATGTTCGGCATTGGCCGTGCTTTAGG
Source organism: Lentimicrobiaceae bacterium (assembly GCA_041660125.1). Classification (GTDB taxonomy): domain Bacteria; phylum Bacteroidota; class Bacteroidia; order Bacteroidales; family UBA4417; genus UBA4417. The sequence goes on along the minus strand of JBAZWY010000031.1, from coordinate 37,620 downwards.
TGTTTCAGCCAACCTGATCTGGGACCGTGCCCTGGGTTATCCACTGGAAAGGCCAAAGTCATTAACTACTGATATGCTCGAAGCAAAGGCAGCAAAAAATGTGTAATTAAGGAGAACTAATTTCAACTCGTATTCTTAGTCAAAAAGCCATTCCGGTCCGGGATGGCTTTTTGTATATAATCAGGCTATTAAAAAAAGATAATTGAGTAAATTGGATTTTGCAATGAGAGGTTTGGGCTCTATTGTAAGAATTGTGAACAAACAAACGAATAAATCGTTTGAATAAGTTTGCAGGAGGTGTAACTCATTTGCAAAATGATGAATGTCGCTTGTAAAAATATTTGTACTAATATTTTCAATATTTTACATTTTAAAAGAAATAAGTCTTATAACATTTTAGCTTTCTTTTTATAATCCATTATTTATTAATTAAGGTTGCATCTATAGAATGCAACAAGTTTACTTATTTGGATTAATTCGCAGAAAATAAAATATATATGCAAATATTGAAAACCTGAACTACTTACTTTTACTCAGAAAAAGTATGTTGGGGTATCATCTACAAATGCCCTTAATTTTTAATCTGAAGAGGTTTAAAATTAATAAGTGGGAATCTGGTGGAATAATGCTATAAAATATATTTACATACGCTATATTACTTTTGCAGCTTTTAGTTATAAACTTATACATAGCAATAAAATCCGCTTTACCCACCGGAAACTTTGGCAACTCTCACCAGGAAATCAAAATGCAGATGTTTATTCGTTGCCGGGCCTAACAATACGCTATGCATCACATCATCCTTACCTGGATAGTTCAAGCATAATACCTGCTAATGGTTTTGCAACCAGTAGCGATTTACTATGTGAATCAACATCAAGTCATACTTCATGGCAGCAACACTTATTGCAAAGAATATATTAAAAATACAGGTCCGGATAAATAATTTTCGTACCAATAGCATTAAAATAATTGTCAGCTTGCCTGCTTACACGCGTGTGAATGGGAAAACCGAAGAAAGTTCTTCTTTAAAAATTGATGTGGCATGAAAAAAATAAAGTACATATTGTCTTTTTCACTACTTGTAATTTGTAGCAACCTGTTCTCCCAAACACTCGTAGTTACTGACGATCCTGGATATACAACAGGCCATGTTTCATCGGTGCTTGATGTTAAATCCACTTTAAAGGGTTTTCTTGCGCCAAGGATGCTACAGTCGGAACGGATAGCGATTGTGACTCCTGCAGATGGCTTGTTGGTATATCAGACTGATGGAACACCCGGTTTTTACTATTATACCGGCTCTGCCTGGATAATGATTACTTCGGGCTCGGCTTCCAGTTATCTTCTCCTTGCAGGAGGAACGTTAACGGGGAAACTGAATACAGTAGCATCTTCAGCCACAACTGCAGGATTGACCTTACCCCATGGAGCAGCCCCGACTACACCGGTTAATGGTGATCTATGGTCAACCACCACCGGAGTTTTTGCAAGAATAAACGGCGGCACCGTAGGACCGTTTGGTATCGGAACAGGAAACGGAACCGTAACTTCTATTACCGCAACCGCGCCATTAACCGGTGGCGCCATTACAACCACAGGTTCTATTGGTATTCCGGTGGCCACTGGTTCTGCAGATGGTTATCTCAGTTCAGGTAACTGGACCACATTCAACAACAAAGAACCTGCTGTTACCAAGGGAAATTTAACCGAAGCAACATCTTTTGTATTGACAATTACTGGAGGTACAGGTTCTGTTATTGGCACTGGTGCAGCTATCCAGGTAAAACAGTCTAATACAATTCAGGCTGGTTATTTGAGTTCTGCTGATTGGAATACTTTTAATAACAAGGGTTCAGGAACAGTTACAGGAGTTACTGCAACAGCTCCGGTAGTATCCTCTGGAGGAACTGCTCCAATAATCAGCATGGCAGCGGCAACAACAGCCGTTAATGGTTATCTGACGAGTACCGATTGGACCACCTTCAACGGAAAAGAAAATGCACTTACATTCTCCAGCCCACTTTCCCGGACCACGAATACCATTTCGATGCCTGCCGCAACCATATCAGTCAATGGTTATCTGACCAGTACCGATTGGACGACATTCAATGGTAAACAGACTTCAGCCCTTACTTCGGGAAATATTTTTGTTGGAAACATTTCGAATGTGGCTACTGGTGTTGCTCTTTCAGGTGATGCCACCATGATAAATACAGGTGCATTAACATTGGCAAATTCCGGTGTTACAGCGGCACAATATGGCAACACGGTTGGAACTATTCCTTCGGTAACTGTGGATACAAAAGGACGCATCACTTCAGCTTCCAACCGGACGATCGTCGATAACGATATTCCTGACAACATTACAGCTTCCAGTTATCTTCTCCTTGCAGGAGGAACGTTAACGGGGAAACTGAATACAGTGGCATCTACAATTACAACTGCAGGGCTTACGCTGCCTCACGGAGCGGCACCGACTACACCTGTCAATGGTGATCTATGGTCGACCACCACCGGAGTTTTTGCAAGAATAAACGACGGCACCGTAGGGCCGTTTGGTACCGGAACAGGAAACGGAACCGTAACTTCTATTACCGCAACAGCGCCATTGACCGGTGGCGCCATTACAACCACAGGTTCTATTGGTATTCCGGTAGCCTCTGGTTCTGCAGATGGTTATCTCAGTTCAGGGAACTGGACCACATTTAACGGAAAAGAAAATGCACTTACCTTCAACAGTCCGCTTTCAAGGGCTACGAATACCATTTCAATGCCTGCTGCAACCGGATCAGTCAATGGCTATCTGGCCAGTACGGATTGGACAACGTTCAATAATAAACAAACTTCAACCCTTGTATCCGGGAATATTTTTGTCGGAAATGTGTCGAATGTAGCTACAAGTGTTGCTCTTTCGGGCGATGCCACCATAATTAACACAGGGGCTTTAACGCTCGCAAATAAAAGAACTGTTACAGTATCTGCCCCATTGTCTTCCACACAAACCATAACTGTAATTGGCACAGCGGCTCCTACCTTATCTATTGCAGATGCAGCGGCAGATGGATCAACAAAAGGCGCTGCAACTTATACTGCCGCAGATTTTAACGCAACATCCGGGGTGGTTTCGCTTGACTATACAAACGGTCAAAAGACAACCGGTTCAGTGCCGGGATTTCTAAGTTCAACGGATTGGACAACATTTAATAACAAAGGTTCCGGAACAGTTACAGGAGTTACTGCAACAGCCCCGGTAGTTTCATCAGGAGGTACTGCTCCTGTAATCAGCATGGCAGCTGCCACGACAACCGTCAATGGTTATTTGACCAGTACGGACTGGACAGCGTTCAATGCCAAACTTCCCCTTACCGGAGGAACAATGACAGGCAAACTGAATACAGTGCTATCTTCAACTACGAATGCAGGGTTAAATTTGCCCCATGGCGCTGCGCCTACCACACCTGTGAACGGTGACATCTGGACAACAACAGCCGGAATTTATTCCCGGATCAATGGTTCAACCATCGGCCCGTTGACCAATGCCGGCGCTACTGTATTTGTACAAAATGGAAACTCATACGCCGGTCTGGCCACGCTGGGTACCAATGATAACAATGCTCTTGCATTCGAGACCAACAATACAGAAAAGATGCGGATTGCAGCCAATGGTGATGTGGGTATCGGAACATCCACCTTTGATGCCACAAACCCGGAACAATTGCTCGTTGACGCGGGTACAACTACATCGGTAAACGCAATTTATGCCAAAGGCACAATCAATAATTATTTCCAGACCAATATCCGGAATTTATCCGCCGGAACTCAGGCTTCCAGCGATGTTGTGGCTACTGCTAATAATGGAACTGAAACGACCAACTTTATGGATATGGGAATTAATGGAGGAGGATATGTTTATCAATTAGGTAATCCTATTGAAACAGGTAAAGTCAATGACTGCTATATTCTTGGAGCGGGCAACGATTTGTTAATCGTTAATAATAACGCGGCAAAAGATATGCTTTTTATGACGGGCGGTACAGCAACAGCCAATGAACGGGTGAGGATATTATCTGGTGGAAATGTGGGAATAGCTACTGCTACTCCTGCTGCCAAACTGGATGTAAATGGAAGTTTCAAACTCGGGGCAAGTGGAACCGTGCTCGGGGGAATTATCAAAACATCAGTTTCTGTTACGGACAACACCGCTTTTACTTCTGTTTCGAGTAGAATAGAAACTGTAACCATTACAGGCGCTGCTGTTAATGCAACTGTTATCGTAAATCCCAGGACGGCCTTGCCAGGTACACTGGGGATAGGATATTCATACGTAAGTGCCACAAATACGGTCAAAATTAATATCATAAATACCACTCCCGGTGGTGGCGGCACAGCGTTGGGAACAGTAGTATTCGATATAACCATTATTCAGTAAAAGAAAGAAATATGCTTACAAATATACATTCCGATACAAACTGAGTAATAATCCCAGCTGTAAATGAAATTAGAACTGTACATAGCATCCATCTATACTTTACTTATTGTTATGCCGGTAACTGTGGCAGGGCAAGGGGTTATCGTATCCTCTGGCATTTATATGAAAATGACAGGAGGTACCATGGTTCTGCATAATAGCAATTGGGTGAATAACGGAAATTATACGGATCAGAATGGCACAATAATTATCAATGGCAATACTCATGTAAGTGGATCGTCGCTCAATACCTTTGGCGATGTAACAGTTATTACGGGCTCCATGCTCAGTATTAATTCTCAAAATTTCGTAACAATCAATGGCTTGCTTACCAATAATGCGGGAACAACAGGTTTTGTACTGCAATCAGACTCAACAGGAACTGCATCGCTCCTTCATAATACGGATAATGTGCCTGCTACAGTGCAACGCTATATCAGTGGTGATGCCGAAGCATGGCATTTCCTCTCTTCGCCTGTAGCTGCCCAGGGTATCAGCGGTACATGGTTACCTTCAGGTACGTATGGCAATGGCACAGGCTATGATTTGTATCTATGGAATGAATCAAACAATTGCTGGATTTATAAACTCAATTTGGCTTCAACTATTAATTGGAATACGGTTCATCCGGGAAGTGATTTTACTCCTGGCCGCGGCTACCTTTATTCGGTGCAAGCTACCAATCCTACAAAAGAGTTTGCTGGAAATCTGAATAATGGTTCCTTAACGTATCCTCTTACTTTCAACAGTGCCGATGCAGTACTGAAAGGGTTTAACCTGGTTGGCAATCCTTATCCGTCATCAATCGACTGGGAGGCCGCCTCCGGCTGGACCAGAGATGGATTAGTGAACTCCGGCGGCGGTTACGATATTTGGATATGGAACCAGGCAGCAAATAATTACGGGGTTTTCAATTCAGCTACAGGTATAGGAACCAATTCAATAACAAGATATATTGCTCCAATGCAGGGATTCTTTGTGAAGGCGTCTGTTGCCGGAAACCTACAGATGGACAATGATGTTCGGGTCCATGATGGTTCAGGCTGGTTTAAGAATGCTGATCTAAATCCTGCCAGGATAAGCCTGGTTGTGCAATCGGAATCAGATAAAAGCTTTGATGAGGCTCTGTTGCTGTTCGGCTACTCAGCAAACGAACCGGGTGCAGTAAAATTATTCAGCCATGTTCTGACTGCTCCTAGCCTGTATTTATCGTCAGGTAATGAAAAATACTCGGTGCAATACCTTACTGATACGGTTGATAATCCTACAGTTCCGGTAATGTTTAAACCAGGGAAGGATGGAAATTATACTCTTCGCTGCAACTTGGATAATGACATCTTTAATAGTGTAACGCTTGAAGACCGGCAGATGCATTACAGGCAGGATTTGAAATCTGTGAAAATGTATTGTTTTCTTGCTGCAAAAACGGATGATGCAAATCGTTTTGTTTTGCATTTCGGAACTGAAAATAATTCCTCCGGTAACGAATTGCCTGCCCGGATATATTCTGACGGTAATCAATTGATCATTGACCTTAAATTGGTTCGCAAAAAAACCATGGTTATGGTTTATGATGTATTGGGCCGAAAATTGTTACAGCAGGAATTGCCGGGAGAAACCCTGCATAATCTTGGTTTGAATGTCCCCAGGCAAATACTGGTTGTTTTCCTGAAAAATGCGGATGGAAGTTTCAGCCGAAAAATTGTGTGGGCTGGGAATTAGTGTAAGTGAATAGTGAATAGTGAAAAGCGATGCGCTGAGCGAAGCCGAAGCGTGAATAGTGAATAGTGAAAAGTGAATAGTTAACAGTGATTTCCGAAAAAAGCAACAAGCAATAAGCAACAAGAAACAAGAAACAAGAAACCCTAATCCCGATGACGAATCTTCCAAACCTCCTTATAGTTGACGACAGCAACGACAATTTATTATATCTTGGAACTGCTCTGAAAATTCTCAAAGTTAACCTGATCAAAGCTCAATCCGGTATTGAAGCGCTGGAGAAAACCAAGGGAATTGAATTAGTACTGGCAATTATCGACATCCGGATGCCCGGGTTAAATGGCTATGAACTTGCATTGAAGATGAATGAAACTCGCGAAGTTAAAGTGCCGATTATTTTTATGACCGCCAGCCATATGGATGAAATTGACGAGTTCGAAGGTTACGGTTCCGGGGCTGTTGATTACATTTATAAACCAATTAATAAACGGATTCTGCAAAGCAAAGTAAGCGTATTCCTGAATCTTTTCAATCAGAAACAGATAATTATCAGAAATGCGGCACTTCTTAAAAAATCGGCCGACGAATTAATTATAGCTAATGCTGCACTTAAAGAGAGTGAAGAAAAATACAGAAGTTACATTGATCATGCTCCGGAGGGCGTTTTTATTACAGATGAAACCGGTAAATATATCGAAGTGAACAACGCAGGATGCAGTATATCAGGATTTATGAAGGATGAAACATTAAAAATGTCGGTTTTTGATATGCTACCGGAAGAATCGCTTGAAGAAGGCCTGGCACATTTCAGAGCGGTGGTTGAAACCGGTACAGCAAAAGCAGACCTGTTATTCAAACATAAGGACGGAACAAAGCGATGGGTGACTTTCAATGTAGTTAAGCTTGCTGAAAACCGGTTTCTTGGTTTTACAAAAGACATTACCGACAGGAAGAAGGCTGAAAATGAATTAAAAAGCTCACTCGTGCAACTGCACAAATTGACGCAATACACTGAAAAAGTAAGAGAGAATGAAAGATTGGCAATTTCGCGGGAACTTCACGATGATCTGGGACAGGCGCTTACCGCGGTTAAAATTGACCTCGGACTGATAAGGCAAAAGGTTTCCGACCCGGATAAATTATTGAAAATAAATAAAGTATATACCCTGGTGAGCGAAATAATAAAAACCGTACAACGGCTTACATCGCAGTTACGCCCGCAAATTATCGATGACTTGGGCCTGGATGCCGCGATTGAATGGTACACCAAAGAGTTTGCGCAACGAAACGGAATAGGGGTTTATCTCAACCTTGATTCCGGCATAGTCATTTTCCCGGATGCTTCGCTTACCTTGTTCCGGATTATGCAGGAATCACTTACCAATGTTGCCAGGCACTCCGGGGCTACCCGGGTTGATATCGGGCTGACAAAAACCGCTGATTCTATTAATTTCAGGATTTCCGATAACGGGATTGGAATAACCGAAAACGGACTGAATTCAAAAAAATCATTTGGTATTATGAATATGATTGAAAGAGCGACTTCATTAGGAGGCTCCCTGGATATTTACAGGGAAAATGGTCACGGAACTGTGATAAAGCTGGTTTTACCGTTAAATAATAAAGGAATATATGAAAATAATAATTTGTGATGATCATAAGATCGTCCGTGACGGTCTTAAGCAAATACTCTTGCAGCTTCATGGAGTATCTTTAATTGAAGAAGCCGGAAATTCTGATGAAGCGCTCATCCTGTTAAAGAAAGATACCTTCGATATTCTTTTACTCGACATTTCACTTCCTGGTCGTAGTGGACTGGAAGTACTTCAGTTAGTCAAGGCAAAATGGCCGCTGACTAATGTGCTGATGCTGAGTATGCTTCCACAGGAACAATATGCCATACGTGCACTCAAACTGGGAGCTTCAGGATATCTCACCAAGGATACGGCTTCGGAAGAACTGTTACTGGCGATACGAAGAGTTTCAGCTGGCGGGAAATACATATCACAATCACTTGCCGAAAGCCTTGCCATGCATCTTGAAAAAGATGCAAACCGGCAGAAACACGAGAATCTTTCGGCCCGCGAATTCGAGATCATGATACAGCTTGCAAATGGAAAGTCACTTCAGGCGATCGGGGATGAGCTTTTTATATCCAATAAAACAGTAAGCACATACCGAAGCCGGATTATGGAGAAAATGGAACTTTGTAAAAATACAGAGCTTACAAGGTATTGCATGGGAAATAGTCTGATTTAGTATCGGGAGAGAACTCAAAAGAATGTCGATTGACGAATGACGAGGTACGATCGGGGGCTTTTGTTTTTTATCGCCACTATTCGTAAATCGTTAATTGAAAATTGTTAATAGAAAATGGTTAATCGTAAATCGTAAATCGTAAATCGTACCTCGTACATCGTACCTCGTAAATCGTACCTCATAAATCGTACCTCGTAAATCGTACCTCGTAAATCATAAATCGCACATCGCACATCGTACATCGTACATCGCAAATCACTCTGAAGCTTTCCTGTGTAAGAATTATCCTACATAAGATCAGGACTTCCCCTCACATACAGTTATTCTTTATCTTACATAAATTCCTGCGCCACCACCATACCTTTGAACTGTTAAAACAATAGAACAGTATGAGAGTATTATTAGCAGATGATTCAGGATTGATTCTTGAAAGATTGCAGGAGATGGTAGGCATGCATAAGCAGGCGGAAATTGTCGGGTCGTACAAAGATGGATCCCAGACATTGGAGGCCTTAATAAGCCTGAAACCCGACCTGGCAATAGTGGATATCAAAATGCCCGGATTAACCGGCCTCGAAGTACTGACTGAAATCAGGAAAGTAAACAAAACCGTTATATTCATCATCCTCACTTTGTATTCCTACGATCATTACCGTCAAATGGCCATTCAGTCAGGCGTTGATTATTTCTTCAATAAAGCGGATGATTTTGATAAAGTTTCGCAGGTAGTGGCCGAAATGATGAAAAAGGAGGAAAATAATAAAAAAAATTTATAGGCTTACAACTGATTTATTGATAAGAATTAAAAAACAAAACGAAATAGTATTTACCTAACAATTCAAAAGGAAAGGCAAAAAAAAGAAAACTAAACACCAGGTTAGCAGCATAGCGACCCGCTTTGTTTATCATTACCAGGTAGTGGAAAACAATGTTTTATATGCAAAAACAAATACCTACTAACAATCATACTTGTATTACTAAAACAAAAAAATCATGAAAAAATCTTTAATTATTATCGCAGCTATCTTTATGATGGCAGGATTAACAAGCAGGGTAATGGCACAGACTTCAGCAACAGAAAACACTGCTGCAGGCGCTGTACTTATTGTTGCCATGGGTCTAACTGAAACGGCTCCATTACATTTTGGTTCAATGGTACTTACATCTGCCCTTGGTGGCACATGCTTGCTTCCGTCAAACTCAACTACCCGTGATTTTACTGGCGGAGTAGCCACTTCAGCGGCTAACCCGGTAGCTACTAATGCTGCATATAACGTAACAGGTACCGGCCTAGAAACTTATGCCCTTACATTGCCTGCTTCTACTACTGTAACTCATACATCAATTGCTTCAGGAGTATATATGATGGCTATTACTTCGATGACAGCCCGCTTTAATGGTGCAGGCTCTGATGCAGTAACCAGCGCACTTGTTGCTGCTGGTACTGATAGTTTTACTGTTGGTGGTACATTAACTATTCAGGCAGCACAGGTGGGAGGCATATATGCCGGTACATTTGATGTAACTGTCGATTACAATTAATTTAATATGTGGGATAGAGGGGAAGATCATTTAAAAGATCTCCCCTCTGTTTTGCTATTTATTGTTTTTATTTTTCCGGAAATCGAAATCTGAAAATCAAAACCATGCGTAGAATAGTATTTATATTGATAATTGATTTACTGGGCTTGCTATTTCAATCGTATGCCCAGGGCAATTTAATAATTACACCCAAGAGAGTTGTTTTTGAAGGGAAAAAACAAAAAGAAGAACTCAACTTAGTGAATTTGGGTAAAGAACCAGCCACATATACTATCTCCTTTACACAAAGAAATATGAAAGAAGATGGTAGTTTTGAAATTATAGACAAACCCGACTCCGGACAATTGTTTGCCGACCCTTATCTTCGTGTTTTTCCCCGGCAGGTAACCCTGGCTCCGGGTGAAGCACAGGTTATAGTATTGCAATGCAGACGAAAACCGGATATGTTACCCGGAGAATATCGGTCACATCTGGCTTTCAGGTACGAAAAAAACTACAAGCCTTTAGGTATGGAAAGTTCTTCCAACGACTCATCACTTGTAAATATTCAACTTATGCCAAAATTTGGCATGAGTATTCCTGTTATCATTCGTTCGGGTGTAGTTGATGCTACGGTTGCATTGAGTAATCTGAAACTGGAAACGCAGCAGGATTCGATACAATACCTTTCTCTTACTATTAACCGAATGGGTAATATTTCTGTATATGGGAATATCATGGTTGAGTATCAACCTGCGCAAGGCAAACCCTATCAGGTTGGCGGAATAAAAGCTTTAGCTGTTTATACAAATATAGCTAAAAGGAATGTACTCGTCAAATTATCACTTCCCTCAGCTTATTCGTTTAAGAAAGGGAAATTGAAGGTACGCTATACAAGTTCCGATGATGCTAAATATGAAGTTTATGCCGAGGAAGAATTGCAACTGAAGTAAATTCAGATTGGGCTTTTTATGAAAATACATAAAAAGTAAGTTGATGCTGAAATTGACTTATAACGAAATTAAGTAATTGAGGGGATGAAATCAGATAGCATAATGTACCAACTTCTAAAACTATTGTTGCTTCCAATAATAGTAATCGTTTGTGCTAATCTTTCATTTGCCCAGCCAGCTTTGCCTTCGCGATCAATAACGGTAACACCTACTCAATCTATTCATTTCGGAACTTTCTGCTTGACAGGTGGAGCAGGGGGTACTATTACTGTTGGATATGATGGAACCAGAACATCAACCGGCGATATTGCATTGCTATCACAGACACCTACATCTCAACCAGCCATCTTTGAAGTAAAACTTTGTGAAGGAAGGAATGTCATTATTTCCTTTTCTCCAACAACTACTTTAACAGGAAGTAACGGAGGATCATTTACAATGGATATTGGACCTACAGATAAAGGTGTGAACGGTGCCAGTTTTGCAACTGACAGCGATTGCAATTTTATTACTCCAATGCTGGTGGGCGGCAAACTCTATGTGCCTGGCACAGCACTTCCAGGTATTTATACAGGTAGCTTTTCTATTACCTTTAACCAGGAATAGCTCATGGATAGGACTCTTTATAGATGCAAATCAAGTATTAACTACCTGCTTATTGCAAGTGGTAAATTCTTGTTTTTGTCGAAAGAGTTTTTGATAATTATTTTATTTTCACACTTATTTTTAACACAGGTTGAGGCTCAGGATATGTATATACCTGAAAAAGATGTTTCCTCTTTTGTTTATGATGAAATCCCTGTAAATGTTGTTGTTGAAGGTTATACTACTTTTACTTTAGATGTTATATATACAAATAATAACCTGCTGTATGTTAATGTTGAAGAATTGTTTAAAACGCTTCAGATTGCCTGTAAAGCCGGGCAGGCAGAAAATAGCCTGAGTGGTTTTATCGAGAATGAAAACCAGCCATATCTGATTGACTATGCCACGGGGCAAGTACAAGTTGGCTCCCGGACTTTTAATCCATCAAACGGGTTGATAATGGAATTCGGTACAATGTATATAGAATCATCTTTATTTGCAGAAGCATTTGATATGAAACTGACATTTAACTACAGATCTTTATCCATAAAATTAGTTTCGAATTTCGAATTGCCTGTTATTAAGCAAATGCGAATCGAAAAAATGCGAAGTAATTTGTTAAAAATAAAAGGAGTTGCAATTGCTGATACGATCGTGAAAAGAAACTACCACCTATTGAAATTCGGAATATTGGATTGGTCGTTTACAGGTATTCAAACACAGAAAGGAGCAACTGATAATTACTTTGGATTAGGTATTGGCGCTGAGCTTTTGTATGGCGAAGCTAATGTTTCAGTAAATTATTCGGATCGGTATAAGTTCAATACGCGCCAGTTGAGTTATCATTGGCGGTGGGTTGATAATGACAAACAAATAATTAAACAGGCACAGGTTGGTAAAACATACAATCAGTCTATAGCCTTCCTGAATTCCCAGGTCATTGGTGCAAGCGTGCGTAACACACCAACAACTATCAGAAAAGCGTCAGGTTATTATACTATAAATGAAGTAACAGAACCGAATTGGACAATTGAACTATACATTAACAACACATTGGTGGATTATACACAGGCTGATGCTTCGGGTTTATATATGTTCAAGGTTCCGATTGTGTACGGATACACCACACTGAAACTAAAGTTCTATGGCCCATTGGGTGAAGAGCGTATGGAAGAACGTAACTTGAATGTACCTTATACTTTTGTGCCGGCTGGAGAATTTGATTATGGTTTGTCGGGAGGCGTTTTGCAGGATAGCAGTCATAGCAGGTTCGGCAGGGGTGATTTTAATTACGGTATAAACCGAAGGCTAACCATAGGAGGAGGCCTTGAATATTTGTCGTCAATATCTTCAGGCAACTCAATTCCATTTGCCAGGGTAAGTTTGCAACCATTCAGCAATCTTACACTAAATGCTGAATATGCTTATGGTGTGCGCACCAAGGGCCTGCTTAATTATTATTTTGGGAAAAATGCTTTATTGGAACTCGAATATTCCAAATATGTTGAAGGGCAACGTGCTACTTTTTTCAACGCGAACGAAGAACGGAAAGTCAGATTTTCGGTTCCGTTTAAAATTAATAGTTTTCTCGGATATGCCAAAGTTGATTACACACAACTTGTTTATAAAGAATTTTCATACAGTCAGGGAGCTATTACATTCTCAGGATATTATACCCAGTTTAGCCTAAACTCAACAACGCAGTTCAACTGGATTGACAAGGGGGTTCCATATATGAATACTGATCTGGCATTTTCGTTACGTATGAAAAACGGGGTTTCAATCCGTCCATCTGCCCGCTATAATGTTACTGAAAGAAGTTTAATGACATATAAGGCTGAAATTGAGAAGAGAATACCGCGAGGATATTTTTCCGTTTCTTACGAGCGATATTTGTCATCTAATGACCATTATATTAATGTAAGCTTCAAATACGATCTGCCGTTTGCCCGGACCAGCATTTCTGCTTCACATAGCAAAGGCAAATATACTACTTCCGAAAGCGCCCAGGGCAGCCTGGCATTCGGAGGAGATAATTATACGAATGTAAGCAAAAATTCATCGGTGAGTAAAGGCGGTATTCTGTTGTATCCCTTCCTTGATCTGAATCAGAATGGTGTTTTCGATAAGGGTGAACACCTGGTGAAACTGAATACAGTTAAAATAAGCGGCGGGCGGGCGATCTTCAGCGAAAAGGATTCCATCGTGCGGATTCCTGATCTCAATGCTTTTACAAATTATATCCTGGAATTTAAAGATAGCGACCTGGAAACTATGTCGTGGAGGTTTAAAAATAAAATTTACTCTGTATTAATTGACCCTAACCAGTTTAAGCGTGTGGATATCCCCATAATTTCAGTCGGCGAAGTGAGTGGAATGTCTTATATGGATAAAAATAACGGATTGAAAGGCCTAGGAAGGATTTTGATTAAATTTTACAAAAAAAACAGTTCCATCGCAGTTGCCGAAACCCTTTCCGAGTCGGATGGATATTTCTATTACCTCGGGCTTAAACCCGGTGAATATATTGCCCGTATTGATTCAGTTCAATTAAGTAATCTTGGTTTTACAGCGGACCCTCCTGAATTCCCTTTCACAATTAAAACAGTGGAACAGGGCGATATGGTGGGAGGACTTGATTTTATTCTGCGATCAGGGCAAGGTGTACTATTGGCTGCTCAGGATACTAACCGCGAACAAGGTATTGAACCACAAGTAATAGATGACCAACTGTCGTTGCCAATCCCAAATCGTAAGGAAATTAGTTCGGAGCTGGAAATAATCGTTCAGACTGATTCGATGGTTTATTTCCTGCCCGATACCTTGTTTAAAGTACAGTTGCTGGCTTTATCGAAACCCTTAAAGGATAAAAACTATTTTGCTAAACTGAAGGCTGGAGTGCCAGGGTTAACGATAGAGGAAAAACTGGGGGAAGATGGTTTTTATCATTACAGCACAGTTGCCTTTAAAGGTATTGCGCAGGCAGCAAAATACCAGCAGATGATCAGGAAGACTGGGTGGAAAGATAGTTTTGTTGCCAAATATGCCGGGGAAGAACGCACAGAAAAGGCGTTCCGGCTCAGACTTATAAAATTTGGCACGAGAGTTCCGGCAAAAAAGGTACCGGGAAGCAGCCGGCAAATAAAGGCTCCGGAAATTGAAAAAGAAGTACCTGGGAAGGATATATCCATTCTCCAAAATAAAGAACCTGGAATCGTTACCCCTGATGCAGTATTACGCATAGGGGAAAGTGTTTCGGTAAAAACTGATCCTTTGAATGATATGAAGGTCGATACCATTTTCCAGGTACAACTTTTAGCTATGCGCGCACCAATCAATATTAATTCTTATTTTGCACTGCTTCTGTCAAAAATGCCGGGCTTAAAGATTATCGAAACTCAAAGTGAAGACGGCTTGTACAGGTACATTGCCGGAACCTTTAAAAGTTATGAAGATGCCGGAAAATTCAATAAACGTATCAGGAATAGTGGCTGGGTCGATAGTTTTATAACTTCTTATTCCGTGTTAGGAAAACGGGAATAGTTGATTTATATTTATAAGCGAACTATAGGATCACACATTGGTTTTTAAATCTTTGGCTTCGCCCAACAGCTGAAATATCAATGTATTTAGTATCTGTTATTTTTAAACTGATTCAGCCATTAACGAGTACCGGTATGTAAACGATTATTAAAAAAAAGTGCTGGTTCACAGGATCAGTTTATGAACCGGTACAATAGGATTAAATGCCCGCTTAATCCCCTTCCTTTTTATAAAAATACTTTTGTATTAACCACTTTAAGACGGTTATATCTATAGGTTTGGAAATATATTCGTTGCATCCTGCTTCTAATGCTATTTTTTTATCACCAGCCAGACCATAGGCAGTTTGTGCAATTATTATCACTTCTTTGTTGAATTGCCGGATTTGACTGGTGGCTTCTAACCCGTCCATATCCGGCATTTTAACATCCATCAATACCAGGTCGATATCTGGATTGTTACGGCAAACTTCAATGGCTTCAATACCTGTTGCAGCTTCTAAAATATCGTCGCTAAAGATTCTGACTACAATTCGGATCAGCAATTCCGATGTTTCATCGTCTTCGGCAATCAATATTTTTAATTTCCTGGGTTGATTTACGGGCTCATAAGCTGAAACAGCATTTTTTTTCACGATTTTTTCTTCAGGTGCTGCCTGGTAAGGAATAGTAAAATAAAAGGTTGAGCCTTTCCCTTCTTCACTTTCGACCCAGATTTTGCCTCCCAGCACTTCTACATAGGCTTTTGAAATGGACAATCCCAATCCGGCTCCTTCATAATTTCGGGTATGGGACTCACTGCCTTGTCTGAATCTATCAAAAATGATTTCCATTTTTTCCTGATTGATGCCTATCCCCGTATCTTTTACATAATATTCAAGGTACTGGCCTTTTTTCTCACAGCCAAATTCAATAGAGCCTGTTTTGGTAAATTTAATGGCATTTTTAATCAGGTTCGATAAAATTGAATTGACTTTTTCCTTGTCTGTTAGTATGACGGATTCGCTTGGAGACAACAACTTAGTACAGTAAATATCTAGTTCTTTCCGCATAGCTTCCGGCTTGAAAAAAGTAAGCAGGAATTCGATTTGCTTATTCATATCCGTCGCAGCTATGGAAGTTTTTAAATTACCTGATTCCACAATTGATATACTTATTATATCGCTGATAATATTGAGCATTCGTTCACCACTTTTTTCTATTATTTTAATATACTCCTGCTGTTCCACACCTGATAATTTAGGTTCTTTCAGCAAGCCTGTAAAGCCGAGAATGCCGTTCAAAGGGGTACGGATTTCATGGCTCATATTTGTTAAAAATGCAGATTTTAGCCGATCGCTTTCTTCAGCTTTATTTTTGGCTTCAATCAGTTCTAACCCGGCAAGTTTTCGTTTGGTAATATCAACTCCAATACCTACGAAATGTGTAATGTTTTTATTTTTATCGAAGATCGGTGAAATGGTTTTTTCCTCGTCATACAAATCACCGTTTCTCTTTTTATTAACAAACTCTGCTTTGAATACTTTACCTGATAAGATTGTTCTCCACATATCTTCATATGATTTCTGATCTTGAATAGCGGATTTAAGTATCCTGGGTGTTTTACCCAAAGCTTCTTCCGACGAATATCCGGTTAATAATTCAAAGGCACGATTAACGTATTCAATTGTTCCATCGCGATCAGTAATAATTATCGAATCAACGGTTTGTTCAACAGCGCTTGATAGTTTCAGAAGTATCTTTTCTGCTTGTATGCGTTCTGTAATATCATTATCAAGTCCACGATATCCAATCAAATTTCCATTACCATCAAGTAAAGGAATTGCGGAAGTTGAAAGAATTATTTTTCGGCCATCTTTATGTTGGTTATTATTAACAAAGTCTTTGAAACTTAATTTTTGGGCAAATACTTCAAGTGCCTCCTGTTTTAACTCTTCCCGGTTTTCCTGATCAAATAAATCATAAAAATGTTTCTTGCCTACTATTTCTTCAGGTTCGTAACCCAATAAATCTTTTATTACCGGACTTACATAAATGTACAAACCGTTTTTATCTACATCCCAAATTAATTCCTTAGCATTTTCTGATACTTGTTTAAATCGAAACTCACTCTCTCTTAGTTTTGCTTCTGCCTGCTTACGCTCGCTGATATCGTTAAACAGGATAGCAACTTGCCGGTTTTCCGGTGGTCCTAAACGGAAGGCATACGTATCATAGAAACGATGCAACTGTTCGGCACGATTCGAAAAGCGAATCGATTTACCTGTCAGAGCAACTTTCCCATAAGTTTCAAACCAATACTCTTCGTGCTCCGGGGCAAGTTCGCGCATGCTCCTGCCTTGAGCATTAATGAGCCCGGTTTGTTTGTCAAATGCAGGATTGGTCTCCAGAAAACGATAATCAATTGACTTTCCGTTTTTATCGAAAATCATTTCGATAATACAGAAACCCTCGTCCATCTCATTGAACAGCATTTGATAATGTTTTTCAGATTCGGACAATTCAGCTTCCACATGCTTAAGTTCGGTAATGTCAATTATAGTTGTATTAAAGAAAAGTGGTTTTCCTTCCTCATCTTTTTGTAAAGTAATAGTAATATCAGCCCAGATAGTCGTTCCGTTTTTATGAATATATCTTTTGGTGAAACGGACAAATTTTGATTTTCCATTTAACAATTTATCAAATGACTCAGAACTTTCTTTAATATCATTTGGATATGTAATGTCCTGCCATTTCAGTTTTTTCAGTTCATCTATTGAATAACCAAGCAAATCTGAAAATGCTTTGTTAACATGTAAAGAGCCGTCAATACGCGTTTGAGTTTTCCCGATGGGAGAGTTTTCGAAAAGATGCCTGTATTGTTGTTCACTTATCCTTATTGTTTCCTCAATTTGCTTGCGTTTTGTTATATCCAGTGTAATTGTTGCTACTATACTTATTCCTTCTTTATCAAAAATATTAGCTGAATTCCACAGTACGGTCTTAATATCTTTGTCTTTTGTCAGAATATCTATTTCAATTACTTCCAGATCTTCACCACTCAGACGATTAGTAAGTAATTCAAGTGTTGAATCAATTTTATCTTCGGGGAAAAGTATATCGATTTTTTTATCAATTACTTCGGCCGATTTATACCCACTCAGTTTTTCAAATTCATGGTTGAATCGTTTTATCACCAATGAAGAATCCCAGATAATAATTGGTGCATGTGAATGATCCAAAAGAATGTCAAGATATTCGGTGGTTATACGACTTTTTTCATTGATCGATTCTTCTGCTGATTTTCGTTCAGTAATATCCTCAATGGCAAGCAGAATTATCTTCTCTTTTCCAAAAGCTCGTTTAATTTGCCGGGCATTTAAAAGCATTACGCGTTTACCGATTGTGGAAAAGTCATGTTCAACTTCATAGTCATCAAAAGTTGTTTTTTCGGGAAGAATTGTCTCTAATAGTTCTCTCAGTTTAGGAATATCCCATTGGTTATTTCCCAAATCATATATTAGCTTACCAACTGTTTCACCGGCGGTAACTTTAAAGAAACTATAAAATGAACGGCTGGCTTTAACTACTCTTAAATCCTGATCCAGCACAAGTAAAGGCTCCCGCAAAGTGTTGATTATGTTTTCGGCAAATTCATCCACTTCTTCTCCGGCTTTTATAATCCCTACACGTTTAGTGCGGTTTTTTTTTAGACCTGTTTCTGCCGCTTTGCGCCCGGTTATGCGGTTATTGTATGATGCCTTTAGAAAATTGTTTTCTTGCTGCAATTCCTGTATCTCTTTTATGAGTTCATCATTGGTTTTATCAAGATTATTCATAATTGTAAGTTATTTTTCGAAATTGAATAGTATCAGGAACTTTAAGAAGAGGTATTTGCCTTTTAGAAATCGTCTTTATTAACTTGAATCAACCTGGTTTAAAGAAAAATATTCATCTCTTAGCAAAATTACTATACTCTATATATCAGTTTATTATATAATATTGAAAAAAAGTTACATGATTCACATATTTTATAATCGGTTTGATCCGTTCTGTACTTGTGATTAAATCTGATTACCAAGATAGAAATGGCATTTAGATTATCAAGATAGAAATGGTATTTAATTAGCCTTTTACCCTCTACCTCACGCCAGATTAAGCAGATTTACAATGAATTTAAGAAAACTCAAACAGCAATAAACGAAAATTGAAAGATTGAAGTTCCTGGTTTAAAATTTCATTTCACTTGATATAAATCAGCCTGAACTTGCGTTTAATATTATGGTTTTTTAGTTGATATGGAATCAAAAACTTCAAAATTATTATTTACAAACGATTGTAATTCCGGGAAAAACTGCCTGAATTCATTCCCGAATTCCGGGTAACCGGCTTTGAGGTTTACTACAGCCAGTTCCATTTTTGATTCAAAAGTTGTCCGCCGCGACATCCCGATAAATGCCTGTTGCAACCCGTCGAAGCTGCCATAGGATAATAACCAGTTCTGCTTTTCCATATAAAACAGCAGCCTCGCGGAACGAGCCGGAAGAATAGACTGAAATGTATTCAGGATATCATACCTCGTTTTTGTAAACGAGCCAAGGTCAGTATGAGAGTATTCATTCCATAGTGCCGAAAGATAATGATCATAATACATATCAACAATTACACCTGCGTATTTGCGGAAATCGGCCCTTAACCTGGCAATACTTTGTTTAACAACAGGATGCTGATCGGTAAAAGTATCAATAGCACGATGCATCGAAATCCCTTTCTGTACATTTTCAGGATATTTTAAAACATCACTTCCTTTCACATGATCGGCAATAAAGTTGCCGAGTATCATTTCCGGATCAGTACCGGCTAAAAAGAGATGTGCTAGATAATTCAAATTGATTGTTTTTTAAGTGTTAGTATCAGAATTAAAAGTTCCGTGTTCCGGGATTTGGAGCTTGGAATTTTGAACAACGATTTCCCTATTTCTATTAACTCTTATGTAACTTCTGCTTTTTTTTATAATAGATATTGAGAGGAATTATATCACTTTTTGCATGCAATAAAACCCTTTTGTGTCTTTTGTCATTAATTGTTTCTAAACCACAAAAGGCACAAAAGATGAAGTTACTCCCAAAACCCTTTTGATCCTTTTGTGGTCAATTTTTTTTTCAAAAGTTACAAAAGATTATGTACACAACCTATGTAATTCCGTTTTCAAGCTATTTTATTAGGGTAGTCAGGTTATTGTGGGAATGAGGAAATATTTGCTCTAACTTCAGAAAACAAAAGTATAAAACATCTGAAATACCAAGGTGTTCAAATAGATGAAATTTTCATGTTAAGTAAGCCATTAGAAGTTAGGATATTTTGAACTATATTTAAATAAGTGCTTGTTAATCATGTTCAATTCATGTAGGTTTGTGCCATAATTATTGCTGTTAAAAAGTTCACAATATGGATCAGAAATTAATGCTGCTTGGCGATGAAGCAATTGCACAGGCCGCTATAGATGCCGGGATGTCAGGTATTTATGCTTATCCCGGGACCCCTTCCACCGAAATCACCGAGTACGTAATGCACTCGAAAGAAGCCAAATCCGGCCAAATTCGTGCCGGTTGGTCAACCAACGAAAAGACAGCCATGGAAGCTGCACTCGGAATGTCGTATGCAGGCAAGCGGACTATGGTATGTATGAAACATGTCGGTTTAAATGTGGCTGCCGATGCTTTTATCAATTCGGCCATCACAGGTGCTAATGGCGGACTGATCGTTGTTTCGGCAGATGATCCTTCGATGCATTCCTCACAAAATGAGCAAGACTCGCGTGTGTATGGAAAATTCGCATTAATTCCGGTGCTTGAACCAACCAATCAACAGGATGCCTACGATATGGTTCATTATGGATTCGATATGTCCGAGAAACTTGGTGTTCCGGTACTGATGCGTATTACTACACGCCTGGCACATTCCCGGACAGGTATTTTACGCAAACCAACACGGGCTCAAAACGAACTCCACCTGCCGGTAAACCCCAGGCAGTTTATACTTTTACCTGCCAATGCCCGCAGGCAGTATAAAAATCTATTGAACATACAGGACGAATTTGAGAAATATGCTTTTAATTCGGGATTTAATGTATTTACGGATAGTAATGATAAAAGCATAGGTGTTATTACAACAGGTATTGCATACAATTACCTGCTCGAAAACTACCCTGACCGCATTGTTCCTTTCCCTGTGTTGAAAATTGCGCAGTATCCCATTCCTCATTCCATGATTGAGGAAATATACAACTCATGCGAAAAACTGCTTATTCTCGAAGAAGGTTACCCGGTTGTTGAAGAATCCATTAAAGGCTTTCTCAATACTGGCAAAACCATTCATGGCCGCCTCGACGGAACTGTCCCCCGCGATGGGGAACTGAACCCTAATATTGTTGCAGTAGCGCTCGGTTTGAAGAATACACGTGGGAAAGACATACCATCCATTGTGGCTGACAGACCACCTTCACTCTGCAAAGGATGCCCGCATATATATTCCTATAACGCTCTTAACGAAGCGCTCGGAAGCTGGAGCAAAGGAAGGGTGTTTTCCGATATCGGATGTTATACGCTCGGAGCTCTCGAACCTTTTGATGCAATTAATAGCTGCGTTGATATGGGCGCTTCCATTACTATGGCCAAGGGCGCTGCCGATGCCGGATTGCTGCCGGCAGTTGCTGTAATTGGCGACAGTACGTTTACACACAGTGGCATTACCGGGCTTATTGATTGCGTTAAAGATAATAGCAAGATTACCATTGTGATCCTGGATAATGAAACTACTGCTATGACTGGCGGGCAGGATTCATCAGCTTTTGGCCGTATCGAAAATATCTGCAAGGGAGTGGGGGTAAAGAAAGAACATATTATTGTTCTTGATCCTTCGCCTAAACATCATAACGAAAATATCGCCATTATGAAAAAGGAACTCATGTACGAGGGCGTTTCTGTAATTATACCGCGCCGCGAATGTATTCAGACAGCGCTAAAGCATAAGAAAGAGCATAAGAGAATTGAAGTTGTACAAATGGAAAACTGAAATATTGAAGTCAAGGGATTAAAAGCTCCTGATTCCGGCCGTCTCGGCACCCGGCACCCGGCACTTTAAGTTTGAATTAATACTTTCCCAATTAAAATTATAAGAGTATGAAACGAGATATTATTCTGGCCGGTGTCGGTGGACAAGGCATTCTTTCGATAGCTACAACTATTGGTACAGCTGCCCTGAATGCCGGTTTACACCTCAAACAGGCCGAAGTTCATGGTATGAGTCAGCGTGGAGGTGACGTATCCTCAAACCTTAGGATTGCCGACCACGAAATCGCTTCCGATCTTATCCCATTTGGACAGGCAGATCTAATTATTTCAGTCGAACCCATGGAATCACTCCGGTACCTGCCACTTCTTTCACCTGATGGTTGGTTGATAACAAATACAAAACCGTTTATCAATATCCCGAACTATCCCAAAATGGATGATCTGATGACTGAAATAGAACATTCAGGAAAACATATTGCCCTTGATGCAGATGAAATAGCAAAGAAACTTGGCTCCGCCAAGTCAGCTAATATGGTGATTCTCGGGGCGGCTTCTCCATTTCTTGAAATCGAATACCAGCAATTGCAGGCAGCAATCCGGCAAATATTCGCCCGGAAAGGGGAGGAGATGGTAAAGCTGAACCTCGATGCTTTGCAGGCTGGACGTGACTTTGCCAAAGCACATATCAATTAACTTCACGAACTTATAAAATTGAGAACAGTGAAGAGTGAATAGTTGGGGTTGCAGCAATTACATCAGAAACCCTGAACCGGCTTGCCAAGCCTGCAACGGGCAGGGAACTCAGCTCACCTTAACTTTTCAAACTTTTCAAACCTTACAAACTCTTCAAATTCTTCAAACCCTTCAATCTCCTAAACCCAAAGTTTAGTTCAAATAAACACCTATAATAAATGGAATTAAATAAAAAGAAAGCCCGGCTTGTAATAACTATTGTAATCCTCCTGATTTTATCTTTAACTGCTTTTGTTACTTTTAAGGATTTTGTTGTTGAGCCCATAGTTCATCCTGTTGCCAAAATCCCACAAACGATTGAGTATGGTATTGTTACCGATTCGTTCAAAATTGACCGGGATGAAGTAAAGCCCGGCGAAAACCTGGGCGGAATATTTACCCGCCTTGGTGTTGATCAAAAGATTGTTGGGAATCTGAATACCTATACCGATGGAATTTTTGATATCCGCAAACTAAGGACCGGCAATACCTATACCGCGATGATGAGCAATGATGGCGGCAATAAACTGAAGTACTTCGTCTATACAATAAACGATACAAGTTATGTGATCTTCGATTTTAATGATTCACTACATGTACGAACTGATTCAAAAGAAGTAGTCAGAAGCCTGAAATCTATTTCTGGTGTGATAAATTCTTCCTTATGGACCACCATGCAGGAGGCGGGTGCTGATCCCAATATGGCAGTTGCCCTGGCAAATATTTACCAATGGTCTATTGATTTTTATGCCATTCAGAAAGGTGATTCTTTTAAAGCAATTTATGAAGAACTCTCGGTAGATGGAAAGCCAATCAGCCTGGGAGAAATACACTCAGCCGTTTTTGATCATAATGGCAAGGAGTATTTTGCATACCGTTTTGCACAAGGAAATATAACAGACTATTTTGATGAAAACGGGCGAAATCTCCGCAAAGAATTTCTAAAAGCGCCTTTAAAGTTTTCGCGTATAAGTTCCCGGTTCTCAAACAGCCGTATGCATCCGATACTTCGTATTCGCCGTCCGCATCATGGCGTTGATTATGCTGCTCCTACCGGAACCCCAGTTCATACAGTTGCCAATGGAACCGTGTTGAAAGCCGCTTATGCTGGTGGCGGTGGTCGTCAGGTTAGTATTCGTCACAGTAACGGATATAAAACATCCTATATGCATCTTTCAGGTTTTGGTCCTGGAATTCATGCAGGTACAAGTGTTAGTCAGGGCCAGGTTATTGGATATGTCGGAAGCTCCGGTCTGGCAACAGGTCCTCACCTCGATTTCAGGGTATATAAAAACAATGTTGCTATCGATCCGCTTAAGTTGGAGTCGCCACCTGCATTACCTGTAATGGCCAAGTATATGGCAAAATTCGATTCATTGCGGGTGAAAGATGATAAAAATCTGAAACTGATCAAATAAGGGGTCAGTTTTGAAAAAGGTGGAGAAGGACCTAAAAATTATTAATATTGTGAAAATAGAGTCTCATAGAGACGAAAGTATGGTAGTAAAATTGGCAAATAAAGCTTAGCCTCATTGAGGCGACAGTATAAAACATAATTGTTATGGCTAATACTTACACACAACTTAACACTGAAGTGGTTTTTGCAGTTAAAGAACGAGAAAATATATTGCCGGCAAGATTTCGACCTGAACTTTTCAAATATATCTCTGGAATTTTATCCAACACGAATCAATTTCCATTAGCTGTAAATGGATATAAAGACCATGTCCATATGTTTTTTGAAATGAGTCCTACTAAATCTCTTTCTGACATTGTAAGAATAGTAAAAGCCAATTCTTCAAGATGCCCGCCTGACCTATCGGGCAGGGATTAATGAGAACAGGTTTATTTCAGGTAAATTTTCATGGCAGGAAGGATGTGGTGGTTTTACATATTCCCGATCACAGCGTGATGAGGTAATAAAATACATCATGAAACGGGCCATGCCAACAATTTGTCACACAGAGGGATCATTATTCATGGCGAGTTCCCTGTCTGCCGACAAGGCAGGCATCTGACCCGTAAAAAATAAATAATAACAGATGAACCAAGAGGAACATCATCCTCAAAAGACATTTCGTGAAGAGTATCTGAACATTCTTAACCCATTTTGCAGCTATTCGTCCATAATAATGTGGTTATCAGTACATTTGTTTTTTTACGGAGGTGGTTTGGGCACTACAGATTACTACGGAGGTAAGGTTCATATTTGTAGTTCAGGGCACCGTATATTTGTTTCGCTTTGGTTTCGGGCAAGGAACATGGGCGAATATTAATCCACTCTTCTTTTACATTTTGCACGGTGGTAGTAACACATTTCTGAGTGTTCATTATTCTTACAATTTCGCGCCATTGCGAGTTGATACCATGTTGTTTGAGTTGATGCCGAACTGTATTTACTACCCAATACGTCAAGAGTGCCAAATGCAAATGTGCATGGGTGGCATGGTCGGAGTGGTGAAAAACAGGACGAATATCAAGTTTGGTTTTAAGTGTGCGGAAACTGCTTTCTATATTGCGGATGCAGTTATAAACCGTCCAAATTAAGGTTTCGTTATTTTCTTTTATTGAAGTGCGCAGGAAGTACTCAATGCATTCTTGTATTTTTTGAATATCTCTTTTCTCGTTTTTCCTCCAATGTACAGCAGTGCAGATTTGGTGGGTTTTATTTCCTGTTTTCCCCTTTTTGACCACTCGCTTTTCTACTTCAATTATATACCGGCTATGTGTGGAAGAGTATTTTTGCTTTAGCCTTCCGATATGTTCAATCATTTTTTCGGACGTTTTTATGCCCGATATTTTGGTCAAACTCTGTGCAATACATCCCAGCCCTGCTTCAAAACGTTCTTCAAACAGGGTTTTCATAGCTTTCTCTTTCAGCGTTTTGCCCGGACTTTTTACTTTCAGATAATAGGTAGAATCATCGCCTGTAAGTGCCGGCTCTAAAGTTATTTCCCGTTCTTGTTTGTCTAATACTACCACCGGATTGCCTGTTGCTGACCGTTTGATTTCGGCTTTGGTGCTACGGCTTACACAAACATAATCGTAGCCTTTTTCCTGGATAAGTGCCAAATTATCTTCCGTAGCAATGCCTGCATCTATTACCACAATTGCCCGCTTGCCATTTTGAGATGTGGATATGCGAAGGTGGTCAATAATATTGCAAAGGGTTTTTCTGTCGGATATATTGCCCTGATAAACAGAGGAGTATTTGCTGAACCCTTCTATATTTATTACTAAAGCTAACACCACCAACAGACAATCGCTTCGTTTCTCCTTGCTGCGACCATATCGAGCCAGGTTGCTATGCCGCTTTTCGCCCTTTGCAATATCAATTTTCTTTTACCTGATCATCCGTTGATAAATGTACTCCACAAATTCAGACACTTTTCTATCGGCAAACAAACTTGGCTGGCCAACAACACGATCACTGATACCTGCCTGAATCTGGTCTATCGGATCTTGGGTAAACTCATCCATAAATCCAACTGACAACACGGTGCGTTGCCGGACCTGATCCAGAACATTGCGGTAGCTTTCAACCAATCGGTAGTACGAGTCGGATTTGCCTGTTCGAGGATTATGACGAAAGGTTGCCTTGAAATACATGAAGCAAAATTCGCTCTCAATATTTTCATAAACAACAATAAAAATGGCACTACAACGGCATTTCAAAAATGCACCTATTGAATATCAGTAACATAGAATTTCAAACAAGACAAAAACTGTTCAAAATGGGCAACTTTTGCTCAAAAACAGGCTATTTTTTAACATTAAGACTGAATGGAGCTGCAAAATGGATCCTCGTGTCCCTCTGGAATTACATACGCCAGTAGGTCCATCCTGCGATGATTTCCTGAGTGGAAGCAAAGCAGCGAAATCTGTTATTTCTCTTAAAAGCCAGATTCAGCAATGTGATTCCAATATCTATAACGGGATGGAAATAAATGGTGAAGCCGAATATGTTTTGAGTAGAGGTGAAATCATCCGGAAGCCTGATCTTCAATAGTTATTCTGCTGATATGCAATTCGCGAATCGCGAAAAATATATTTAATCATCCTGCTTTTTACTTCAACCTAGGCGAAAACAGCTCTTCGCCTCTGAGAGTCTTTTGCGCCAGGCTCTGCACATTTTCTTCCGAAACTAACTTGTTCAATAGATCGCGGATAGGGGCAAATTTTTCGTGAAGGGGACAGGGATTATTTTCGTCACATTGTTTTAATCCAAAACCACATCCCTTAAATAAGGTATTGCCTTCGATGGCAATAATTAATTGTTTGATAGGTAAATCCGGTTTCCTGGTATCAAAATAAAATCCTCCTCCTTTGCCTTTCTGCGATTCAATAAATCCTTGCTTGACTAACCGCTGCAGGATTTTAGCTGTATAAAAATGCGGGGCATCTATCTGCTCAGCAATTTCGGCTATGCCTGGCCGTTTATCATCAAAATTCTGTAACTGAATGTAAACCAATCCCCTGAGGGCATATTCTGTTTCCTTATTGAACATAGTTCCTTGCTTTATATCAAAAATTTGATTGTACAAAGATACAACTAAATATTTAATAAATAATAAAAGACCTTTTTGTCTTTTATTTGTTTTTATATATATCTTTGTCATAAAATTAAAACTAAACACAACATGTCAAATCAAACAGATATAGAACCAACCATTGGCGAAATTGTGGCCAACGACTTCAGAGCTGCATCCATGTTTAAGGAAGCCGGCATCGATTTTTGCTGTGGAGGCAATAAAAGCCTATCAGATGCCTGCAAGGAAAAAGGAACGGATGAATTTTTAATGATCCAGCAACTTGAAACACTTGCACAATTGCCTGTTAGCGGAGCTATGAATTTTAAGGAATGGGATCTTGGTTTCCTCAGCGATTACATTGTGAATACGCACCACAAATTTGTGATGAAGAATCTTCCTGAACTGGTATTCTATACGCAGAAAATTGCCAATGTTCATGGCGATCATCACCCGGAACTCCTGGAAGTCGCATCCTTGTTTACTAAAATCAATGAAGAACTCCTGCAACATTTAAAAAATGAGGAAGAAGTTTTGTTTCCTGCCATTAAAGAAGCTGAAAAGAATGCTTCGCCTCAGGTAAAAGCAACCATAGTTACCGAAATCACACGTATGCAAGGTGAACATGAGTTTGCCGGTGGCGCCATGGATAAAATAAATGTGCTTACAAAAAACTATCTTATTCCTGAAGATGCCTGCAATACATACCGTGTTTCACTAAAACTCTTAGAGCAATTTGAAGACGATCTTCATATTCATGTGCATCTCGAAAATAATATTCTTTACCCGAAAGCTTTAAAACTGGCTCAATAAAACAATTTGATCATGACAACAGCAACTCAAAACCTCGAGAATGATCATGTTCAGATACTTCGCCTGATCGAAGTTATGGAACGGATCACCAAAACTGCTGATCCCAATGTGGAACACCTTGAACTAATTGTGAAAGTGATCCGCGAATTTGCCGATGGACTTCATCATGCCAAGGAAGAGCAATTGCTATTCCCACTAATGGTTCAGAAAGGATTTTCATCCGAATCGGGACCTGTGGCCGTGATGCTTCACGATCATGCGGAAGGCCGGAATTTTGTAAAAGGAATAGCTGAAAATATTTTGCTGTTTAAACAAGGCGAAGCTGCTGCACTAAAAGCTATTTACGCCAATATGCTGGATTATGCGGACTTACTTAAAAACCATATCGGCAAAGAGAACAATGTACTTTTCCGGATGGCCGATAAAGCATTCACGGCTGCAGAACAGGAATCGCTTTTGCTTGATTTTACGAAAGTGGAACTCAGCCAGGAAAACCAGCTTAGCAAAAGTGATTATATTGCTATGATAGACAAACTTGCCGTCATTTATATTTAACGGCAAATACATATTTTTCAGCAAGTGCATTGAACTTAATTTCGTTCTTCCTTTTATTTCAGAAGTGTTAATTAACCCAAATAAAACAACCAACTAAGACCATAATTTATGACAACAAAAAAACTCTGGATTGCTTTTGGCGCAGTCATAGTAATTTCATTTTCCGTACTTGGATATTTCGGGAGGGAAATCTACAGGAAAGCCCCGCCAATTCCGGCACAGGTAATTACTACCGATGGCTTCGTTCTGTTCACAGGACAGGATATCAAAGACGGTCAGAATATCTGGCAATCCATCGGTGGACAGGAAGTCGGAACTATATGGGGCCATGGTTCCTACGTAGCTCCCGACTGGTCAGCCGACTGGCTTCACCGCGAAGCAGAATTTATTTTAAATGAATATGCCCGTGTTAATGACAACATGGAATATAAAGACCTCCCGGCTGAAAAACAGGCCATGTACAAAGTGCGTTTGCAAAAGGAATTGCGTACCAATACATACGACGAGGCAAAAAATGTATTCGTTGTTTCACCACTTCGTGCAGCTGCCATTGCATCCGTGAGTAAACATTATGAAAGTTTGTTTATGAACGATCCGGCACTTGAAAAGCTTCGCGGATACTATGCTGTTCCTCCAAATTCGATTAAAACCGTGGATCGTATGGCCAAAATGAATGCTTTCTTCTTCTGGACATCCTGGGCTTGCGTTACCAACCGGCCCGACAGTGATATATCTTATACCAACAACTGGCCGGCCGAAGAACTGGTAAACAACAAACCAACCAGTTCACTTATTTTATGGACAGGCTTCAGCGTCATCATGTTACTAATCGGAATTGGTTTACTGGTTTGGTATTATGCCTCCAGCAAACAAGATGAACCTGCAGAAATGCTGAAACAGGATCCGTTCTTTGGATTAGTAATGACACCATCAATGAAGGCTACGCTGAAATATTTCTGGGTGGTTACAGGTTTAATACTTGTGCAAATACTTATGGGTATAGTCACAGCACATTATGGTGTAGAAGGACAGGCCTTTTATGGTCTTCCGCTTGCGCAGATACTCCCTTATTCGCTTTCCCGTACCTGGCATGTGCAGATTGCTATTTTCTGGATAGCTACCTCATGGCTGGCAACCGGGCTATACCTGGCTCCTGCTGTCTCAGGTCATGAACCTAAATTTCAGCGGCTTGGAGTTAACTTCCTGTTTATTGCTTTGCTTGTAATTGTTGTTGGTTCATTGATCGGACAATGGTTTGGAATTATGCAGAAACTCGGTTTGGTAACCAACTTTTACTTTGGTCACCAGGGTTATGAATATGTTGACCTTGGACGTTTCTGGCAGGCATTCCTGTTTATTGGTCTCGTACTTTGGTTGTTACTCATGGGAAGAGCAATTTGGCCGGCACTCATGAAAAAAGACGAAAGCAGGCATTTACTCGCTATGTTCCTTATCGCTTCCATTGCTATTGCCGCATTTTATGGCGCCGGTCTGATGTGGGGCCGCCAGACAAACCTTGCCATTGCAGAATACTGGCGCTGGTGGGTTGTTCATCTCTGGGTAGAAGGATTCTTTGAAGTTTTTGCAACCGTAGCTATCGCTTTCCTTTTTGTGAAGCTCAATCTTATACGCGCCGCTACTGCAACCTCTAATGTGTTGTTCTCAACTATAGTTTTCCTTTCGGGTGGTATTTTGGGAACCTTCCACCACCTGTATTTTTCAGGAACACCCACAGCAATTTTAGCTCTTGGCGCATCATTCAGCGCGCTGGAAGTAGCACCGCTGGTATTGATCGGTTTTGAAGCATATGGCACACTTAAAATCTCCCGCACCAGTAACTGGATCCAAAATTATAAATGGCCAATTTACAGTTTCCTCGCTGTTTCATTCTGGAACCTGGTTGGAGCTGGTATATTCGGATTCCTTATCAATCCGCCGATTGCACTTTATTATATACAGGGACTTAATACTACAGCAGCCCACGGTCATGCTGCACTCTTTGGCGTGTATGGTATGCTTGGAATCGGTCTGATGCTTTTCGTTCTTCGTAGTATGGATGCAGGAGCAATCTGGAAAGAAAAATATATCCGCTTCGCTTTCTGGGCCATAAATATCGGCCTTGCTCTGATGATTTTACTCAGTGTGCTTCCGGTTGGTCTGGCTCAAACCTGGGTAAGTGTAAAATACGGATTATGGTATGCACGTTCAGCAGATTTTATGCAGGGTTCTACTTTATCATTTTTCCGCTGGCTAAGAGTAATCGGCGATACGATTTTTGCACTTGGAACTGTTTCCCTTGCCTGGTTCATTATAGGATTAAAGACAGGTTGGAGTCACGAAAAACAATAAATTCCTGCTGTTTTTAATAAAAAGCCTTCCATTGTTAATAAAACAATGGAAGGCTTTTTGCCATTTTCTGATTACTCATAATTATTGGATTCCGGCTGATTTTTAGCTCTGGCAAAAACTTTAACTGTGCAATTCAAAATAGCCAGATATGCTGTCCGATATTATATTCTATATTTGTCATCTGAAAGATCTGCCGATCTATGAATTTTCAGTTCAAGAATACCAAATTGTTAACAATATTTTACCCGTATGAAAACTTTATTGTCAATCCTGTTTCTGTTTTTTTCGTTAAGTGCTTTTTCACAGAATTCATCTCAATACGATAATATCCCGCTCGCTACAGCAGATGAATGCCGGAGAGCTGAGCCACAGGTTAGCCTGGCCGCCGATTATGTTTATACCACATCCATTGATAAAGAAGATTTGAACAGGAAAAATGCAATTTCGTTTATCATGAAATGGATGTCGGGAACATCGGACTATTCTTTTATAATGGAAAAATCAACCCGAAAAATTATTGGGACTGATAGGGAACTGGTAGGGATTTATGCTGCATGCATGGCAAAATATGCGCTCGAAAAAGGCAGAGACCTTGACCGTGAAGCCTTAAAGTACAATTCTTATCTGCTTCTAGCATTGTATTGCGAAAATCCTGATAATAATTTCAAGCCCAGTGGCGAAATAAAAAAACTGATTGACGCAAAAAACCAGAATAAATTAAAAGAATACCTGGCCGCAAAACAAAAATAAGCCTTAAGCCGGGTTACGCCTTCTTCTTTTCAGGTCCAAACAATTATTTGCTCCTGCTGTTTATTAAAAGCACTATGTTGACAAGTTCGTATTTCCTGCCTTCATTGAAACAAATGGCACAGCTTTAACAGTTTTCGTCTATTTATATGCCTGAAAAAATTATAGAAATAAAGCACCTTTCAAAGCTTTTCGGTAAGATCAGGGCTGTTGATGATGTGAGTTTTGATGTTTATAAAAGCGATGTCTTCGGATTCCTGGGGCCTAATGGAGCCGGAAAGAGTACCACCATACGGGCAATGCTCTCATTGATAACTCCAACTAGCGGCGACATCAAACTTTTCGGGAAGGAACTTCGTACAAACCGCAGTTTCATCCTTTCCCACATAGGATGCATTGTCGAAAAGCCAGATTTCTATACCTATCTTTCAGCCGAAAAGAACCTGGAGATATTCGCCCGAATTTCAGGATCAACTGTTACCCGCTCAAGAATTCACGAAATGATTGAATTTGTTGGCCTCAAAGGGAGAGAAAAAGATAAGGTCGGCAGTTTTTCGCATGGCATGAAGCAACGTCTGGGCATTGCACAAGCTTTGCTTCACGATCCCGAACTTATTATATTAGATGAACCGACTACCGGTCTCGATCCAAAAGGCATTATCGATATCCGTAACCTCATTCTGCAACTTAAAAACGAACGGAATAAAACGATCGTGCTTTCGTCGCACATCCTTTCCGAAATTGAACTTATTGCCAACCGAATGGTAATACTGAATAAAGGGAAATCTGTAGCACAAGGCAGCGTGGCCGAACTTCTTAATCAACAGTTACTAGTTGTCACATTCCAGGTTGATCAGCCCGGGAAAGCTATTCAGCTTATTAATCAGAAATTTCCTGGGATAACGGCTGGCCTTTCAGGAAATGATATGCTCGAGCTTAGTATCACACACGAAATCATACCTAAGATTAACCGATTCTTATTGGAAAACGCAATAAATGTATTTGGAATTGAAGCAAAACGAAAACTGGAAGATTATTTTTTGAAATTAATCGGCAACTGATGTTCTGGAAAAGCACGTATAACGAATTTATTAAAATAGCGGCTAAGCCTCGCAGTTACATTGGTCTTGGTGCGATTACTTTATTGGTAGCCATTATACTGTTTGCGATGCGAATGGATGGACAATCCTATCTTTCATTTATAACAGGTTCATTCGAGCAGACTATATCGTTTCATGGAAACGTTCTGAATGGCAACCTGATGGCCTTTATCGTATTGCAGCTTCTCATTATCCACATTCCTCTTTTGATTGCATTGGTAACCGGCGACCTTGTTTCGGGCGAAGCCGCATCGGGCAGCATACGTATGCTTTGTACCAAACCTGTTTCGCGAACACAACTCTTATTATCAAAGTTTGTAGCAGGAAGTGTTTACACGCTTATAATCCTTGTTTGGTTTGGGGTTATGGCCCTTGGATTCGGGAAACTGCTTTTTGGGACCGGCGACCTGATGGTGCTCAACAGCCAGGGACTTTTTATATTGAAGGATGGCGATGTCATGTGGCGGTTTTTCAGCGGTTTATCCGTTTCATACCTTGCATTGGTTACTATTGCTACCTTATCCATCACACTTTCGTGTTTTACTGATAATTCAATCGGACCCATTGTTACCACGATGGCCATCATAATTCTATTCACAATCATCGGAACGTTGGATGTATCAGTGTTCGAGCCCATCAAGCCTTTTCTTTTTACTACCCATATGGCTGCATGGCGCAGTTTTTTTGAAGACCCGCTTCCTTTACTTTCTATATATCGGTCAATAGTTGTATTGGTTGTCCACATCCTGGCCCTGCTGGCAATTGCATTATATAAATTTAATAAAAAAGATATTTTATCATGAGGAGTTTGACTACAGTGATGAGATTATCCGTCCTGATTCTTCTAATCGTGTCAGGGATCCCGATAAAGGCACAAAAAACACCTGGCCAACAGCTGCATGGCGTTTACCTGAGACTGATGAAGGTAAAAGACTATACAGTTGATGCTGAAATCAGGGCTGATATCCCGTTGATCCGGATTTTACCTGTAAATGCAACTATTTATTTCAAACAACCTGATAAGTTCAAAGTTGAATCCAAAAGCATCGCCATTATGCCACGACAAGGATTCAGTGATTTGGCCCGGATTATTAAAGATACAACTTCATATACCGCCGTTTACACAGGAAAAGAAACCATCGGAAAGTCGCAGGCGCTGATAATCAGCTTAATACCAATTGTTGATACCGGTGATCTGATTCTGGCAAAATTCTGGATCGACGAAACGCAGGCGCTGGTTTTAAAATCGCAACTCACTACCCGGTCGATTGGAACCATGATGATTGAATATTTCTATACTTCACAGGTTGCAGTTGGACTACCAGATAAAATGATTTTCACGGTAGATGTGAAAAAATTTAAAGTCCCTAAAGCTATGGCAACGGAGATTCAAAACGGAGATAACTCCCAAAAGGGTAAAGAAAAAGAATCAAAAAAAGGCACCGTCGCTATCATTTTTAAGAATTACAGGATAAATCAAGGGTTGAAAGATTCGTTTTTTAAGAACTAATTTAAAAAACTGCTTATTCGTTTTAAACAAGTTTTAAGGATTTTAAGTGGTTGGTTTTATAGAAATGATTTAAGAACAAGGATTATTCGCCCTTTGCTTATTATTACGGGTGCTCATGAGTTGCTTCGCAAGTTAACGATTTTTGATTTTTGATATGTGCTGAATATCATTGGATTATGTCATTCTTCATAAATCGTTAATCAGTATTATTCGCCCCTTGCTCATTTTAATTTGAGCTCATGAAACCGCTTCGCTAAGTTCCTTGTTCTTAAATCAAAAAAAATCATACTTGACTGAAGGAAATAAGCAGTTAATTTCTTAACTTGTGCGAAGCAGATAGCAGTTTTAAAAAATTCAATGTTTCTGAGTTTCACTTTATGCCACTATAAATTTATGTTGCCAAACCAAAACCCTGAACAAATCGCCCGCGACCAAATCGACAAGCAATTGACAACTTGCGGCTGGATTATCCAGGGAATTAAACAGGTAAACTTACATGTAGGAATTGGTGTTGCGGTGAAAGAATACCGCACGGATGTCGGACCTGCCGATTATGTTTTGTTTGTGGACGCCAAACCCTGCGGCATAATTGAAGCCAAACGCGAGGAAGAAGGTCCTAAATTAAATGAGTACAAGGACCAGACGGAAGGCTATGCATTAGCCAAACTGAAACATCTGAATAATGAACCTTTGCCGTATGTCTTTATCAGCACCGGCGAAGTAACCCGGTTTATGGATTTTACCAATCCCAAACCAAGAGCCAGGGACGTAAATAGTTTTCAACAGCCTGAAACATTGCGGAATTGGCGTAAAAAAGACAAATCGTTGATGAGACCAAAATTTATCACAAGTTATTTAGCTTCTTTAAATGGGATTAAAAAACTGACAAAGAATGCTAAACATGCTGTAAACCAAACCTCCCTGCCCATGTGGCAGTGGTAAGAAATACAAAAAGTGCTGTATGGAATAGATTCCCGAGCGTATAAACACCTGAGAACTTCTACCTAAATAATTGTATCGCTGAGAATTATGTATTAAAAATAGTTTATAAATCTGAAGAATCATGGAACAAGAAATTTTAACATCCGGAGGTAAATGCCTCTATTGCAACCAGGTGTTTTCGCAAAAAGAAATAGGTAAACACCTGGCAAAACACCTGGCTGATAAAGAGAAAGCTGAATCAGTCGGCGCAACCCAAACTTATATTCATGTTGAGGTTGAAGCGGATGTAATGTTTCTGCATTTACTGGTTAAAGGTGATGTAAAAATGAAAACGATAGACAATTTCCTGCGCGATATCTGGCTCGACTGTTGCGATCATATGAGTAATTTTGGTCATAAGAATTTTAAAGTCAGCATGAATCATAAAGTACAGGATGTTTTTGAGCCTCGCCTCAAGATATTTCACGATTATGATTATGGCTCAACCACCAGGGTTTTCCTTAAAGGACTGAAACAATATAAATTAAATCTGAACAAAAGTATCATCCTTTTATCTCGCAACGAACCTTTAAAACTGATGTGCGTGACCTGTAAAACAGAACCGGCAGTATATTTATGCACATCCTGTAACTGGGATGAAGATGCCTTTTTTTGTGAAAAATGTTCAGAGGCACATGAGGAAGTTTGCACCGATTTTGCAGATTATGGCAGCATGCCGGTGGTAAATTCACCAAGGATGGGAGTATGCGGTTACGAAGGCGGAAGCATTGATAAGGAAAGAGATGGCGTTTATAAAAAAATCTGATTCAAATGGCAAACCGAAAGTCTGAGATAAAAGAACAGCTAATTAGTCTTCCCAAAACCGATTTGATTGATATAATAGTTAAGTTAGCTGCAAAAAAGGCAAATTATAACTTTCTTCTGGTAAATTATCTTGATAAGGATAAAGGTGAAAAGGATTTGTATGAAGAAGCTATGCGTGATATCGATAGCTTATTCAGGAAAAGATACAAGGGTTTTTCCGAACAACTTCAACTTGCCAATATGCTGAGTGCATGTGTTAAAAGGATTAACGAATTTACCGAAGTTTCAAAAAACAAAAAACTCGAAGCCGATTTGCTCCTGTATGTTCTGGAAGTCCCGTTCTCGCTTTCAACCAATATGTTCGGCACCTGCTTCACCCAATACGATAACAAAGTCGGTTTGTTGGTCAGGAGGCTGATTACTATTGTTACCAAAAAACTTCATCCGGATTATCTGGTTGAATATAAGGATAAACTGAACGGGTATCTTACTATATTGCATCGCAATTCAGACTTTAACGGCACCATTTATTTGTTACCTAAAATGATCGATTGATATGGAACTCTCAAAAAAAGATAAGAAAACCGCCCGCGAAATAATAGAAGCGGGCCTGCAAAAGGAATTTGCAAAAGGGCTGTTTGATGCGGATTCCATTTTAAGCAAATGGAAAAACAAGGCAATTGACAACCGCGATGCCTATCATTCGCTTTACAGACAAATTACCGGTTTCGACAAGCACATAGCCAGGAGATACGACGACATGACCGGTTCAAAATACCTGTTTATTATTGCCGCACAGTTAAGGGATGGGGTTATTTCAGAAAATGATCTGGATGGATTTTCAGAAGAAGTCCGACAAGCAATTCAACGGATTGCAGAGCTTTAACTAAAAGCAAGTAATGTCGCTGGCGCAAGTTCACCTATGATGAAATTATTTCCAGCGATAAAACCAGCCTGGATCTCACCTGGCTAAAGGATAAATCCCTTGCCGACCTCGATACCCTTTCTGATCCTGAAGATTTGGCTGCTGATATTATCGAAAACCTGGAAGCGGGGCTGGAGAGTTTCAGGGAGATTATGGTGAAGCTAAATACTAAAGAATAGTGTGAGTTTAAATTGATTTCTGGCTTTTTCAGATTTTCAACACATTTACTGTAGCGGGGACAGTGCTATGATAAAATTTGTAATATATTGAATATAAGTATTATAAAAAATACAATATGGAAAGGGCTACATATTATTTTGATGTGCTGGAAACAATTTTTGATGTATGAGATTTTAAAGAAATTTGATTGTTTTTGTTAATATCAGATTGAATATTTTTTTTCTCTTACTTTTTGCTTGAACAAAAAGTAACAAAAATTCAAGGCTTTCGAAAAATATGTTGCGTTTCTATGCCGGAGGTATCTTCTCGCAATACAAGGCATGAAAGATTTT
>JBAZWY010000030.1:0-65790 GCA_041660125.1 Lentimicrobiaceae bacterium | reverse complement strand
GTGACATCATCAAATAAAGTAATCCTCGCACAAATTATAGCACACTGTAAATATGAAAATCGTCAAGACCGCGAAAATGCAAGGCTTTCATACTCAAAATTCGCTGCTTAGCTTGACGCATATGCGCTGCGGCGGGACCAAGTCCCAAATTCAAAGAAGGATCATAGTACAGGCCTTGATTCTTGTCCCGCCGCGGCGCGATGGAGCTTGAAACTTGGGTCTGTTTTGTATGAGTGATTTTATCCCACGAAAAGTATAATATATCAAAGTTAAAACAAACCTTTCACCAATTCGTCAACCGTTAATTTCGAAAAATACGCACTGATATCGAATGTTGAAACAGCCTGGCGGATGACATCTTCTTCATGAGGAATATCAGTAAGGATATCTTCAATTTCCTTCGGATCGGCATGCGAGAAATAATCGCCGTAGATGCGTGTCTGAATAATAACTCCATTCCGCACATTCATACAAAATTCAATGGTACCACTGTGTTCAGTACGTACCAATTTGCGAAAATTATAATCCGGCGAATTCCCGAAATTCCAGTCCCAGGTGTTGTATTTTATCTGAACAAGTTTCTGAATTTGCTTGTGATCTTCATCGGTAAGTTCGTACAACCGGGCATCGGGATACATTGCGATGATATGAGCCTGGATAAGATCCGCAAACTCAAGAACATCCATGTGCCCGTTCAGGTGTTCAGTGATATTGGTTACACGGCTGCGGACCGATTTTACTGCTTTATCCTTGAATTTTACTTCGTTAACTTTCAATGCCTGGCTCAGATCAGTCATTAGCGCCGAAAATAAAAGAGTTCCATGATGCAAAACACGGTTTTTCCACACCATTTCGGCGTTCCCTGAGAATTTTTTCCCGTCTATGGTTAGGTCATTCCGGCCTTCGAACCGGGCATCCACACCAAGTCCTTTCAGCACATCGAGAATAGGTTCAGTATATTTCCGGAAATCGTTTAGTGTATGATCCTTATCGGATTGGATAAAAGTAAAATTCAGGTTTCCCAGGTCATGAAACACGGCACCTCCGCCTGTAAGCCTGCGTACTACACAGATGTTGTTTTCCTTAACATAATCCAGGTTGATTTCCGAAAGTGTATTCTGATGTTTTCCAACAATTATCGACGGTTCATTGCGCCAAAGCATGAAGATATCCTCGTCGGTGTATTTCAGAAAATATTCTTCGGCAGCAAGGTTAAAATAGGGATTGGTATGATGGCGTATTACGATAAGCATAAATCAAAATTAGTTTTTTGGTAAGAGTAATGATTATCTTATTGCGAAAGGTAAAGTGAAATCAATTCATAAGTCATTCAGAACAGACTAAAGCCAGTAAAAGTTCAAACTGCATGCTGACTTTTGGAATTGACTGGGAAAATCAAACAATTATAGTATTTTTACCAATTGTTCATCCAATTGATTATTAACCTTTAAAATTATAAGCTATGTTTTTTCTTGTCCTTGGAATAATTGTAATTGTGATTGGTTTTGTCGTGGCAAAATCCGATTCACCATTAAGACCTTACTCTAACATTTTCCGGATCGTCGGAATCCTGATTGTTTTGGTTGGGGCAGTCTTATCTGCTGTGAAACAGGTTGAGCCCGGCTATGTTGGTGTTCAGAAGCTTTTCGGGAAAGTAAACAATAATACCCTCGAGAGCGGACTTAATGTGATCAACCCATTGGTTGAAGTTGTAATGTTTGATATCCGCACCCAGAATTATACCATGTCGGCTGTACAGGATGAAGGCAGCAAATCGGGTGACGATGCTATCCGTGTACTGTCGGCTGACGGCCTTGAAGTTATTATAGACCTTACAGTGCTTTATAAGGTTGTACCCAGTGAGGCTCCGCGTATTTTAAAAGAAATCGGAACCGATTACAGGAATACTATTGTCCGCCCGATATGCAGGACAAAAATCAGGGACAATGCTGTGTATTACGATGCTGTAGCATTGTATTCAACCAAGCGCGATGAATTTCAGTCACGTATTTTTAAAACTATTGAAACAGATTTTTTAAGCAGGGGTCTGACGCTCGAACAACTACTGGTGCGGAATATTACACTTCCGACTTCAGTAAAAACAACTATCGAATCGAAAATCAACGCGGAACAGGATGCACAGAAAATGACCTTTGTGCTTCAGAAGGAAAAGCAGGAAGCTGAACGCAAACGTGTAGAAGCACAGGGGATAGCAGACTATCAGAAAATACTTAGTACTGGTCTGAGCGACAAACAATTACAATACGAAATGATCAAGGCAATAGCAACTTCACCTAATGCTAAACTGATTATTATGGACACTAAAAAGAGCGCTCCTTTTATCATTGATGCAAAGTAGGACTGGGATACTCAGTTCTAACTGAGAATGATAACGTCAATAAAAAAGTCCTGTTCACCACAGGACTTTTTTATTGTTAATTAACTGTTTAACTCTATACACATTACCTATTTCGTTGATAATTCATGCATTTCACCACCTTTTGAACCAGTGTAATTATTTACATCGAAACGAAGGTAATCAAACTCATGTGCTGCAGGCAATTCGGAGACCTGTGTTTCAGAGGCATTTATATAGTGATTTACATTAAAACGCAGGTGATTCATTATGTTCATCATGTGTTCAGTTGCTTCGCTTTCGCGGATATATGTGTTTACATCGAAACGCAGGTGGTTAAACTCGTTTTTAGAAGATGCCGGCGAAGCAGTTGCATCATGAATGCCTGTAACAGCGGAAATCTGACCTTTAGAATTTGTTTTCCCATCTTCACCGGTTTTCCCGGTGAATGAATTTGCCATTGAAGCAGTCGAAATAAATAAGACCAGGTTCAATGCAGCTATTGTAGTGATAATTTTTGTGGTTTTCATTTCTTGTGTTTTTATACTCTTGCGAGTATGTTTAATATTGATTTGTTTTGTAATGAATGTGCATACTACGATATCCCTAACTAAAAGTTACTTGAAATCTGATAAAGGATAAAAAGCAAGAAAATAGAGTTTAATAAATATATCGATTCCTCGCTAATTATTGAAATTTATTACTTTATTGCTGGTCTATCTGTTTTGCTTACTACAACAAATAAAGAGAGAGTTTTGTTTGCCCTATAAATAATAAACATTCTAACTTGGTTAATTCCTAAACTTCAAAAAAGACAAAAGATAAAAGGATAAAGACAAAAGGATCAAAACATTATGAAGGCAATCATAAAAATCATCTTTACAAAATAAATTATGAAAATGGTTTGCAACTGCCTGACTTTTATCTTTTTACTTTTATCTTTTATCTTCTGCACGAATAATACAGGCTAAGAAACAATACTGAAGCTGATTAATATTTATAAAAAGGATCAGCTTTGAATGAGAATGATATAAGTGGTAGTAATTCGAGATTCAGGGAATCGCATGTAGTAACAATGTGAATAGCAAAGCAGTGCAATCGGGAAAGGTAAGGTAGTATATCTCATATCCCTCAGCAGGAGAGAATTTGTTTTCAACCAGCTTTTATTCCTGAAACTTTGTTAAATGTGAACTAATTGTTAATTCTTCCCAACGAAATACTAATTATCAAATATTCCGGTTTATTGAACCATACTCATATATTAAAGTTACTAGATATGAAAAAGATCCTGTTTATTGCTTTGATCAGTTTAGGTTTATGGACGGGATGTTCCAAAGACAGCACCACTACACCCTATACACCTTCGTGTAATGGTACTGTTAAATCCTATAAAACAGATGTAGCGCCCATTGTACGATCGGCTTGCGCCGGTTGCCACGATAATTTCAACTCCTATTCGCAATTGTTTGCTGACCGGAACTCTGTGCGAAGCAAAATAGTAAGTGGGCAAATGCCCCCGGGAGGCAACCTTTCCTCTACCCAAAAAGATGCAATTGCTTGCTGGATTGATAATGGTGCGCCAAATAACTAGCGAACACTGTATTAATCACAATTTAATTAGCCGGTAAATAGTGTCTCATCTTACGAAAACATAGGTATCAGCAGTAGCATAAGCGAAAGGGCAACCAAAATAATTACGGTTGACCATCCGACTATATTTATCACAGGTTTGTTAACATGCTTACCCATGATCTTCTTATTATTAATCAGTAAGATCATAGAGATGAGAACCATAGGAAGCAGAATGCCGTTTAATACCTGCGACCAGATACTTATGGCAATGAGCGGGGCATTTGGGATCAGGATAATGGCTGCTGCCAGGATCAGGATGCCTGTGTACAGGAAATAAAATTCAGGGGCTTCTTCCCATTTTTTGTCAATACCAGCCTCAAAACCAAATGCCTCGCAAACATAGAATGCAGTTGCCAGTGGCAGGATAGTTGCCGAAAAAATAGAAGCTACAAATAACCCAACAGCAAATAACGAAGATGCAAGTTCTCCGGCAAGTGGCCTGAGCGCCATGGCTGCATCCTGGGCTTCTTTAATCACTATACCTTTTTCGTGGAGTGTTGATGCACAGGCTACAATAATAAAAAAAGCAACTATTACCGTTGCCAGGCACCCGATCACGATATCAACAAGCGTGTACTTATAGTCGCGCATTTTCAGTCCTTTTTCGATTACCGACGACTGCATATAGAACTGCATCCAGGGAGCTATGGTTGTGCCAATAATCCCTATAACAATAGCGAGGTAAGGTGCATTGAATTCCATATGCGGATGTATCATGGCGGTGCCAATTTCGCCCCAATGCGGTTTGCCCATAAGCGCCGAAAAGATATACATCAGGAGGCTCACACTGAATATGAGGAATATACGTTCGGCAATTTTGTAATTCCCTTTTACCACCAGAAACCAAACAAGCGCCAATGAAAGAGGCACAGAAATATATTTGCTTACCCCGAAAATCATCATGCTGCCAGCCACACCGGCAAATTCAGTGGTAGTATTTCCAAGGTCGGCAATAAGCAACCCGATAAAAATGAAGAAGGTGATTTTTACACCTGCATTCTCGCGGATTAAGTCAGCAAGGCCTTTGCCGGTTACAATACCCATGCGGGCATTCATTTCCTGGATGATCAGCAATACAATAAATGCCGGCACCAATGTCCAGAGCAGTTTGTAGCCATACAAGGCACCTGCAACCGAATACGTTGTAATACCGCCTGCATCGTTATCCACACTTCCTGTAATAATTCCAGGGCCCAGCAAAGCAAAGAAAATGAGGATATTGCGCCACCAACCCTTTTGCCTTGAACTGATTCTTTTTATCATCATGGTTCTCCCCCTTTACTACCTGGTTTTCCTGGCGCCTAGCAGGTCATCAACAATGTCATCAATTACGACCATGCCTTCGAGAACCTGGTACTGGTTCACAACCGGAACGGCCAGCAGATTGTATTTCGACACAATTTCGGCCAGCGAATCGAGCTTATCATTATCTTCGACTGACACTGGATTTTTACGCATAATATCCTTAAGAATAACCGATGGTTCAGAAACCACCAGGTTGCGCAACGAAACCGTTGCCAAAAGCTTTCCATTGTGGGTTACCACAAAAAGATTGTATAACATGGGCTCTTCAGGCTTGGTTTCGCGAATGGTTGCCAGTGCCTGTTCAACGGTTTCATTCTCGTGAAACGATATAAAATCGGTGTTCATAATACTTCCAACCAGACGACTTGAGTATTCGAGCAATTCGCGCACTTCGCCCGAAGCTTCTGTTTCCATTTCGTTGAGCAGCGATTCCGCTTTATCGTTTTCAAGTAGATCAAGAAGATCGGCAGCTTCGTCGGCAGGCATTTTCTCCAAAAGGTCAGCCGCCTTGGCTAATGAAAGGCTTTCAATAACGTCAACCTGGAGTTTTGGATCCATTTCCTCGAGTACATCGGCAGCATGTTCTTCGTCAAGGTTATTAAATACACTCGTACGATCGCTACGACCCATTTCTTCAATGATGTCGGCAAGATCAGAAGGGTGCAACATTTGAAGCTTGGTAAGCGGTTTCCCTAATTTAATGTTGAGGTTCGAAGTATCGAGTGTATCTACATCGTCCCAGAGTATAAATTTTGAAGGAACTGGAAATCGAACAACTGAAGCAATGATTTTTACTGATTCAGCCACACCAAGCCTGCGTAACAGGCCTTCGGCTCCTACATCAACAGCTACCACATAAGTTCCACTTGTAATCGATGCCAACCTGACATCATTCACCCGAAC
Source organism: Lentimicrobiaceae bacterium (assembly GCA_041660125.1). Taxonomy (GTDB): domain Bacteria; phylum Bacteroidota; class Bacteroidia; order Bacteroidales; family UBA4417; genus UBA4417. The sequence goes on along the minus strand of JBAZWY010000030.1, from coordinate 59,594 downwards.
CATTTTACGTCCGTTCAGGTCAACAATCTGCTGATCGAGAATACGCTCCCTCAGTGGCAGGTATTTTGCCTTATCATCTTCATCAATATGCTGCTTTTTAGTACAGAGGACAACGATTTTATTTTTCTGACGCTGAATTTCAAAATAGGTAAAATTATAATAAACAGGATGTGATCTGCTTCCTGTTTTAACCGCTACCACGTTAGGCCTGATAGGTTCATCGGTTAATATTTGCTCAGAATAAACAAGCAGATCCAGGACTTTGCCAATAACTTCATTGTCGCTGGAAATAATTTTCATTCCCAGTATCTGGCTTAAATAAAATGTTGTTAATGCTGCCATAGAAGCATCCTCCGTGTTATGATTCGGGGAGATGCTGAAAATCAGCCTATAGCTCCCTGAACCAGGTTAATATTCGGTATAAATCAGGGCCTTCGTCCATGTGATGATGACTACTTTTAAAATTTGACTGCAAAAGTACTCCTTAATCTGATAAAATAAATGTTTTTTTTAACACCACTGTGAGGCCAACCGTTTAATTACCTACCCAGGTTATTGCTTCCAATAGCAGCCTGGCAAAGAAGTTTCGATCGACCAGGCTTTAAAACCCGCAAACGAAATCCGAAAATACTTAGCATAATCATTACATAAGGATTCATAAACCCCTAATTAAACAAGCATCAACTGAAGTAAAAATAAAACTAAAAAAGTTCAACAGATGTAAGGGAAATGCACCAGAGAAGGAAAATGGCCTATTCCCAAAAATTTAAAAACTCCTTAAGGTCAAATGAAGCGCTTTATTTTACTGGCTCAATTTCTAAAATAGTGAAGGTACCGGGCTTAACAGCCGGGCGTGCATTACCAACTGCTGCTTCGAATTCAGCTGTCGGCATGTAGAGTTTGTGAGTCGTTGTGTTGCAAGTAATTGTACGCGCACCTTTCTGCGTAGCTACATTTTCAACAACCGTAAAAGTATCATTTGCATGTTCCTGAACTACGGTCATCGTACCGTCACCGTTGGAACTGAATGCACGTTTTGTACCCGGGTCGAAAGCCACACCATCACAACGATCGCCTATCGGAAGAGTGGTAATGACCTTCCCGTTCAAAGCATTCATAATTACCATCAGCTTATTACTGCAAACTATAAATAAACGGTGGGTTTCATTGTCAATGGCCAGGCCGCTGGCTTCTTCGCCCGGAGCTAATGACCAGCTGTTTTCGACCTTCAACGTATTTGTATTTATAACTGTGACAAGGCTTTTATCTTCAATATTTACATACACTTTCCCTTTTTTATCTGAGGCAGAAAATTCCGGTTTCCCGGCTAACGGAATTGTTGCAATCACTTTATTTGTAACGGCATCGAGGACAGTAGCATTGGAACTTCTCCCGTTAAATGTAAATACAATTTTTTTATATGGATCGTATTGAATAGCATCCGGATTTGCACCCGTAACTTTAACCTGTTCAGTAACTTTATACGATGTCAGATCAAAAACCACTACGGATGAATCTCTTCCGCAACTGATAAATCCTTTGTTTAAATCCGTGGCCAGGGCAATGCCATGCACACTTTTTGTGTCGGGAATGGTTGCCAGCAGCCTGCCGTTTTTTAAATCAACCACCTGGACCATAAGGCCGTGTGAAACAAATAAGCGGTTGGTTGCCGCATCAGAAGTTAAATAATCCCATCCACCGTCACCTTCCAGGTGAATATGGTTTGAAATTTTGTATTCCAATTTATCGGGCTGAGCATTTACTGAAATAATGCCGGCAAATAGAAATACCAGGCAAATGAATAAATTAAGATTTTTCATTCTGAAGGAAATTAAGATTTTGACGTTCTTGTTAATATGTATTGTAATTCACCACGAAATTAAAGCTATTTAATGATTGTATCAGATTAAGGACAAACTATTTAGCACCAAAATACTATCTTTAGATTTCCTTTAGAATTATTCCGTTACTTTGGATTATGAAAATCCTGATCATTGAAAATGAAATTGAGTTGCTGATTGTGAAACAATCCACTTAAAATCAGCTTAAATTCTCCTTGTAAAAGTCGTAACTTTACTAGGTAGTTATTCCCTTCATTCCTACTTTGAGATCTAAATTCTATTCAAATGGCACAACGGAAACCTGATGAACTAAGCATTTTGCGGGAAAAAGCCGCGGCAAAACTCACCAAAGAACTGGAAGATCTTCAAAAACTGTCGGTTGAAGAACTTAAGAGCCGCTATTTTGAAATTCCCGATACACGGGAAGGATTAAAGGATCTAGAAAATAAAGTTAAAAATAAAATTGAAGAGCTGCAAACTATATTCGATTCCTCGCATAATTCAATCTGGTATAAAGACACCAAAAACCATTTTATCAGGGTCAATCAGGCAGCTGCAAAAATTGCCGGGCTTGAAATAGATGAAATTGAAGGCAGATCAGCCGATGAGATTTTTCCACTTGAATCGGAAAAATATTATAAAGACGATTTGGAAGTCATTAAAACAGGCAACCCTAAAATTGGAATTATTGAATCTGTTACAACCAAGGGAACGACAAAATGGGTAAGAACAGATAAAATTCCATGGTATACAACTTTTGGAGAAATAGCCGGAATAATTGCATTTACAAGAGATGTAACAGAACAGAAAATAGCCGAACAGAATTTAAAAGAATCGGAAGAATTATTACGCACAGTCATTTCAAACGCTCCAATTTCTATTTTTGCCACCGACGAAAAAGGCATTTTTACCTTGCACGAAGGAAAAGCCATAGAAAGGGTGGGAATGAAAGCCGGTGAAAACGTCGACGTTTCAGCTTACGACCTGTTTTCGGGCTTAAAAGTGATTGAACATAATGGAACGGTTTCCACAGGAAAATCAATTCTCGACAGAGTATCAAAAGGCGAATACTTATCAGGAATTACCGAACTAAACGGTGTTATATTCGATAACCAGTTTGCGCCCATTTGGGATGAAAACAAAAAAGTAGTCGGCTTGCTTGGCGTTGCTACCGATATTACTGAACGAAAGCAGGTGGAAGAAAAGCTACAACATAGTGAACACAATCTGGCAGCAGCTGAACGTATAGGTAATACCGGAAGCTGGGATTATGATGTTGCTACCGACACAGCGAGTTGGTCAGAAAACATGTTCCGGATATTTGATGTTGATCCGGCGATGCCAAAAGAATTGGTGTTCAAACATTTTGTAGAAAACCTGGTACATCCTGACGACCGCTCACATATCCTGTCGGTTTTTCAGGATGCATTAGCGGGAAAGAGTCCATATGATCTTGAATACAGAATAATTAAGCGGGACGGAAGCATCAGAACTATTCACTCCCTTGCTGAAACAGTATTTGATGAAAATGGTAAGGCAATCAGAATGATAGGGAAAGTTGAAGATATCACTAAGCGAAAACAGTCTGAAGAAGCGCTTTTTGCCAGTGAAATGCAACTCCGGTTCATTACTGATAACGCTCCGATATGTATCGCCCACTGCGACTTGGAGAAGCGTTATAAATTTGTGAACAGGCCCTATGCTGAATTATTTGGGCTGCTGCCGTCTGATATTATCGGCAAACATGCACGGGAGATTCTTAGTAAAGAATCATACGCCCATGCCAGTCCTTACATGGATATTGTTCTTTCCGGGCAAACAACCGGGTATGATCTTGAGTTGCCCAACCCACCAAAAGAACCACGTATTTTGTCTATCCATGCTGTACCTGAGTACGATTCTGATGGTAAAGTGGTTGGTTTTATATCTGTCTTTACTGACATTACTGAACGTAAAATAACAGAAGTTGCACTGCGTAAAAGTGAAAGCAATTTGAATGAAGCCCAGCATTTGGCCAAAATAGGCAGCTGGGAATGGGATGCTGTCACTGATACAATCAACTGGTCAAAAGAATATTATCGTATTTATGGTTTAGATCCTCAAAAATCACCTCCGGGATATGAGGAACATTTAAAAGTTTATACACCTGAAAGTATGGAGGTTTTAGATAATGCGGTTAAGAATAGCATGCAAACCGGAGCTAGTTATGACCTTGACCTTGAACTTGCCTCAATAACAGAAAGTACGCGATGGATTAGGGCTCGGGGCGAATGCAAATTTGATATCGATGGAAAGATTATTGGTCTGAGAGGAACTGCACAAGATATCACTGAACATAAAAAACAAGAAGAACTATTACGCTATCGTGCCGAAATAGCAGCTAATCTTTCTGATGGTGTTTCACTCATCCGTGAAAAAGACGGAATTATTGTTCACACCAGCCGCCGCTATGAAGAGATGTTTGGATACGGTCATGGTGAACTCATAGGAAAACATGTTTCTATTTTAAATGCTCCCACGTCGAATCGGAATGCTATGGAAACCGCTATAACCATTATAAAATCTGTACATGAATCCGGTAAATGGAAAGGTGTTGTTTACAACGTAAAGAAAGATGGCAGCTTTTTTTGGTCTCAGTCCAGTGTAACACAATTCGAACATTCGGTATTTGGAACAGTGCTTATCACCATTCAGATGGATATAACAGAACAGGTACAAGCAGAAATGGCGCTTCTCGAAAACGAAATCAGGCAAAGAGCCATGATCGCCAACATTTCGGATGTAATTGCCATTGTTGACCGGAATGGTATTAATCGCTTTAAAAGCCCGAATGTTGAAAAATGGTTTGGATGGAAAGCAGAGGATCTGATTGGAAAAAAAACTTTTGACAATATTCATTCGGAAGATCGGGATCGAATTAAAAATGACTTTTATTCATTGCTCGCCAAACCCGGAAAAGATATTACTGCCGAATGTCGTTATCTATGTAAGAACAACAGCTACAAGTGGATTGCACTAAAAGCTGTAAACCAGATTGACAATCCGGCCATTAGTGGTGTTTTGGTAAATTATCATGATATTTCGGAACGAAAAAAGGCAAAAGAAAAACTGATCAGGCACGAAAATGAATTGAAATTACTCTCTTCGGAGCTAATCAGCACACAGGAAAAGGAAAAGAAGGCTCTGTCCATAGAGTTGCACGACGAAGTAGGACAATCACTTATGGCCATGAAGATTGATATTGCTTCCATAAAAAAAGAAATACCACCGGAGATAAATACAAAAGCATTTAATAGAATAGATGAGTTGGATACTATTCTGGATAGTGTTATCAATCAGGTACATGAAATATCCTTAAATCTGCGCCCTGCTATGTTGGACGTATTAGGCTTACTTCCAACCATAAAGTCGTACGGAAATCAATTTTCGGAACGCACAGGAATTATAGTCCACATAGGAAATGACATTAACATAAACCTTGAAAAAGAGCAGGAAATACATCTTTACAGAATTGTTCAGGAAGCGTTTACAAATGTTGTGAAACATGCGCATGCGAAAAATATATTTATACATCTGGGCATAAAGGGTAATATCCTGATTTTAAGCATACAAGATGATGGTTATGGCTTTATACTGAACAAAAAGGAAAGCATTCCTCCTGTCGGAATCGGGCTTATCGGGATGCGGGAGCGCGTTAATTCATTGAAGGGGAAAATGGAAATCAGTACTTCGCCACAAAAAGGAACGAAAATAGAAATACAAATACCTGTAAACTGGAAACATGAGTAGTATCAAAGTATTGTTAGCCGAAGATCATACCATTTTACGAAAAGGGCTTTGCTCTCTTTTGGAAAACGAATATGGTATTGAGGTGGTTGGTGAGGCAGAAAATGGCAGGGAAGCAATCGAAAAAACTGAATTGCTTCATCCTGATGTTCTTGTTCTTGACATTAGCATGCCGCTCTTAAACGGGATTGAAGTTACCAGGCAATTAAAAAAGAAATTTCCTGATTTGAAAATATTAATATTAACTATGCACGCTACGGATGAATTTGTTTTTGAAGTATTAAATGCCGGCGCCAAAGGATATGTTATCAAAAAAGCAGCTCCTGATGAACTGGTTTCGGCTATCCATGCCGTATCTGTCGGGCAATCCTATTTTAGCCCAGAAATTTCAAAAATGTTGCTGGATAGGGTAACTGAAACCGGGCCGATGCACGATGAATCAATTATATATAAAATTCTTACAGAGCGTGAACGTGAAATCCTGCAACTGGTTGCAGAAGGGCATTCAAGCAGGGAAATATCCGAAATGCTCTTTATAAGTATTAAAACAGTGGAAAACCACCGCGCAAATATTATGGAAAAATTAGGTCTTCATAATCTTGCCGAACTTATCAAATATGCTATAAACAAAGGAATTATTCAGCTTTAACCTGCATTATTCATGCAAAAGATAAAAGACAAAAGTAAAAAGATAAAATTCAGGTAGTTGCAAACTTTATCTCACTTCCGACTTCTGACTTATAACTTCCAACATCCGACATCCAACATCTGACATCCAACATCCAGTTTCTAATTATAGGGGTTTATCCCCATTTTTTTAATAAAAAAAGCAAGTGTTCTTTGTAAGCCTATAATTGGAATTAATTCAAGGTTGTGAATAGGCCTTTCGGATAAAATACGAAAGTTATTTTAAAAAACTGCATCTTTATGAAAAAGACCGTGGTGAAACAGGATAAATGGGAATCAAAATCAGGCAAATGGCTGATACTGATTTTTATTTTTGCAGCAATTATTTTATTGGCATCCGGTGTTGTTTATTTGAAAAACGAAGAGGTTGTTTCGAGCAAACAAGCGCTTAAACAGCTACAAAATTCTTCGGTTTTAAAAGCCAGGCAAATTGAAGCATGGCGCCGCGAAAGGCTCTCTGACGCCCGGGAAATCGCGCAAAGCCCGTTATTACAGGATGCAGTAAACAATTGGTTAAACCATCATGGCAAAAAAGAATTAAAAAGTGAAATCCAGCAAAGGCTTTATATCTTTATTCAAAACAATCCCGATAGTGAAAATATTCTTATTACCGATACCAACGGGCTAACCTTATTGACCGGAAAAACAAATGCACCTGACTTCACAACCGCGTCAACCGGCAAATTAGTCCGGGAGGTCATCAAAACAAATCATGAAATTTTTAGCGATCTGTATAAGAATAGCCGGAACGGGGCGATTTATGCCGACATTGCATGTCCGATCTATAATGACCGGCATGAAATTGATGCGGTCATCCTTTTCAGGTTACATACTGAAGTCAGCCTTTTCCCCATCCTCAATGATTTACTGTACGACAGCACAACGGAGGAATCCTTTTTATTTGAAAAAGCCGGCGACTCTGTGTTATACCTAACTAATCTCAGAAATCGGCCTAATGCAGCCCTTTCCCTTTCATTTCCATTAACAAACAATGAAAATCCTGCTGTCAGGGCTGTAAATGAAGGCCCCGGTTTTTATGAAGGCAAGGGTTATCATGGTCAAAAGGTTTTGGAATACATCCAACCAATAAAAGGATCACCATGGTTTTTGGCTTCAAAGATTGACCGGGATGAATTATTTAAACCAGTGTATCAACGCGCCAAAACCATTTCGATTATCTTAATCCTCTTGTTTTTATCTCTTTCAACTGTCGTATTTCTGATTATAAATTACAGGCGAAAACATTTTTACAGGCAATTGTTAGAAGAGGAACGGAAAGAAGCCGCTTTAAAAAGCCACTTCGAGTATGTAGTCAAATATGCCAACGACATTATTTTACTTGAAGACGAGAATCTGAATATTATTGAAGCCAATCAGCGGGCACAGCAAATCTATCATTACAGCCTGGAAGAGTTGCTGAATATGAAAATAACCGATTTGGTTGCCCCGGACTTAAAGAAACAGGTTGAAACCCGGTTAAAAAATATCACTGAAAAGGATGGCGCAATTATCGAATCCATCCATCAGCGCAAGGATGGATCGCTCTTTGATGTGGAAATCAGTGCCAGGATTATCAATGTTAATGGAAGGGACTTTCTGCACCAGGTAATCCGCGATATTACTGAGCGCAAACAAGCTGAAATTGCCCTGGCCGAAAGCGAAGAGCGGTTTCGTACTACCTTGTACAGCACGGGTGATGCCATCATTACGACTGACATCAACGGGAAAATACAGTACATGAACCCGGTGGCCGAAGAGCTTACCGGTTGGAAAGAAGCTGAAGCTGGTGGAAAGCCCATCAGGGAAGTATTCAGTATTTTTAACGAAGACACCCGCGAAGAAGTTGGAAATCCTGTTGACAAAGTACTTGAAAAAGGGATGATTGTTTTGCTGTCGAATCATACGCTTTTGAAATCAAAAAATGGCAATGAAATACCTATTGGTGATAGTGGGGCCCCGATACGAAACGCCAAAGGTGAGATTGCCGGGGTAGTGCTGGTATTCCGCGATCAAATCAAAGAAAGGCTTGCAAAAAGAACTATTGAAGAAAGTGAGCTTCATTTTCATAGCCTGGCTAACTTTTCTCCGGTTGGCATCTTTCGCACCCGTACTGATGGATACACCACCTATGTAAATCCCAAATGGTGCCAGCTTTCAGGTTTAAGTGCCGAAAAAGCCCTGGGTGATGGCTGGGTCTCTGCTGTTCACCCGGAAGATAGGGAAAAACTAGCTGGCGAATGGAAATTGGCCAGTCAGAGTGACTCTGTTTCGGTTTCTGAATATCGCTTTCTTCAACCTGACGGAACCGTTGTTTATGTGCTGGGTCAAGTTGTTCCTGAGATAAATTCAGAAAATCAGATCACCGGCTATATTGGTACTATTACGGATATTACCGAACGAAAGAAATCGGAGAAAGAACTTTTGCTTTTTCGAACATTGATGGATGGTTCAAATGATGCTTTAGAGATCCTCGATCCGGAAACAGGTCGTTTCCTTGATATGAACACAAGGGCTAGTCAGGATCTTGGCTATTCCCGTGAAGAAATGCTGGAATTAAGTGTTTTTGATATCGATCCGAGGGTTGATAAACCTGCATTTGAACAAATAAAGGAGGAGCTCCTTAAATCAGATAATGGCATTTGGGAAGGGATTCACCTGCGAAAAGATGGTTCAAGTTTCCCGGTTGAAGTAAACATTAAAATTGTAGAACTTGACCAGAAATACATGGTTGCGGTGGCCCGTGATATTAGTACGCGTAAACAGGCCGAAGAAGAATTACGCTCAAGTGAAGAAAAATTCCGTTCAGTTTATGAAAATTCTGTAATAGGTATTTATCGCACAACACTAGAAGGCAAAGTTGTTATGTGTAATAAGAAACTTTTACAAATGCTGGGGTACGATTCGTTAGAAGAATTATCGGATAGAAATCTGGAAATTGAAGGTTATGAACCTGATTATCCACGTATGCATTTTAAAACGGTAATCGAACAAAACGGTTTTGTGGAAGATTTAGAATCATTTTGGATACGTAAAGATGGTACTACTATTTGCGTTAGTGAATTTGCCCGGTTGGTAAGAGGCGAAAATAATAATCCACTTTATTATGATGGGATGGTACTTGATATTACCGAACGGAAAAATGCAGAAGAAAAGTTTGAACTTGCGCATAGACAATTGGAAAATCTCCATAATAATCTAAATGATGCTATATTTTCTTTCGATACTATTCAGAACAAGATGTTAGTTGTTTCAGCTGCGCACGAAACAGTGTTTGGCTGCCCGCCATCAGAATTCTATCAGAATCCGCAATTATGGAACGAACTTGTTTTTCCCGAAGATAAACCTATCGTAAATGCAGGTTATCCGTTTTTATTTGCGGGGAAGGATATTCAGCACGAGATAAGGATAACTCGTCCCGATGGACAAATGCGATGGATTCAGGCAAAAATGGTACCGACACTGGATGTTCACGGAAAACTTGTTCGAGTAGATGGGATTGTATCCGACATCACCGGGCGTAAACGTGCCGAGAAAGAATTGAGATTATTGCAGCGGGCGGTTGAGCGAAATCCGGCTAGTATTGTCATCACCAACACCGAAGGAATTATCGAATATGTAAACCCACAATTTACAGCAATTACCGGATATACGCCACTCGAAGTTTTAGGGAAGAAGCCGAATATCTTAAAATCAGGAAATCAATCTCCTGAGATTTACCGCAACTTATGGGAAACCATCAGCACCGGAAACATTTGGAGCGGCGAAATCCTTAACAAAAGGGAAAATGGGGAATTGTATTGGGAAAATATGTTGATATCGCCAGTTGAAGATAATTCAGGAAAAATAACCCATTATGTAGGTGTAAAGGAAGATATCACTGAAAAGAGAAAAATGATTCAAGACCTTATTATTGCCAAGGAACATGCTGAGGAAAGTGACCGGCTGAAAACAGCATTCCTGACCAATATCAGCCACGAAATACGAACGCCAATGAATGGCATCCTGGGCTTTGCAGAGCTGCTTAAAATACCTGGCCTCAGCGGTGATCAGCAGCAGGAATACATTAGCATCATCAAAAAAAGCAGTGATCGTATGCTTAATATTATCAATGATATTGTTGATATTTCGAAGATAGAGTCCGGCCTGATGAACGTGGAGATAAAGGAATCTAATATTAACGAGCAAACGGAATACATTTATTCATTCTTTAATCCCCGTACCGAAAGAAAAGGAATAAAGTTAATCTGTAAAAATGGTCTGTCCGGTAAAGATGCGATCATTACTACCGATAAGGAGAAAGTATATGCCATACTTACCAATCTGGTTAAAAACGCCATTAAATTTACGGATAATGGCACAATTGAATTTGGTTATACTTTAAAGCAGGCCAGCCTGACAACAGGACAAGAGGAATTGGAGTTTTTTGTTAAAGATACCGGAATCGGGATTCCAAAAGACAGGCAGCTAGCCATATTCGACCGTTTTGTCCAGGCCGATATTGCCGATACAAAAGCATACCAGGGTGCGGGCCTTGGATTATCCATATCAAAAGCCTATGTCGAAATGCTTGGAGGTAAAATTTGGGTTGAAAGCGAAGTAGGCAAGGGTTCCGTATTTTATTTTAGTATCCCTTACTATGTTAAGCCGGAAGAAAAAAAGGTTAATCATACAAATGGATCAGAAGTAGCAACAAATAAAATCAAGAAATTAAAAATTTTAGTTGTTGATGACGATTTTGTATCGGAAATGCTCCTTTCTATTGCATTAAAAGAACATAATAATAATGAAGTTATTAAAGCATATTCCGGAGATGAAGCTATTACAGTGTGCCGTAACAACCCTGATATCGACCTGGTAATGATGGATATTAAAATGCCGGTGATGGATGGATATCAAACTACCTCTGAGATTCGCAAATTCAACAAGGAAATAATCATTATAGCGCAAACAGCTTTCAGCCTTGCTGGTGACAGGGATAAGGCATTAGCCGCAGGATGTGATGATTATATTTCAAAACCTATTCAAAAAGATGTGTTGCGAAGATTAATCGAAAAGTATTTTAAGAGTTAAAATTAAATTTTCCCATTCAGGTAGATCTTGATTGAGAAAATTGTGTATTCTATCTGGCATTCCCGCTACTTATTCTCTGAACAATCTAAATTTAATGAAAAGTGGAATTTAATCCCAATCAGATTCTTCCCGAAATCCCGGTTGATAAAACCTCACATTTTACTGGCATAAGCAAAATTAATACCCAATATTTATTCTCCCTGATCGGGTTCGGCATCGGAAGCATCATCAGCTTTATAATAATCCTGGCAGAAGAATATAGCGGGGATGTTTCAGTTTCAATGCGAAATTCCAATCTTCATCATTTTGCAATTCCGGTTATTTTTGGTTTAATCGGTGCGTTCATCGCTTTTATATATGGGAAAAAACGGGTCAACCCAAAAAAAGCAATCTATGCGCTTTTTTTAAGTCAAAAGACATTATCCCTCATTTTTGACAATTTGCCTGTTTTAATTTCATACCTGGACACCGATCTTCGTTACCGTTTCGTCAACAAAGCTCATGAAACCTGGCTTGGGCTTTCATTAAATGATATCTATGGTAAACACATTAAAGATGTTGTTGGTGAAAAAGCTTTTGAACGGATCAGTGTAAATATTTCAAAATCCTTAAACGGTGAGAACTCCAGTTTTGAAAGTTCCAGGGAAATTGGAGGAAAGGAGCGTTTTACAAATTCAACAATCATCCCTCACCTGGGGTCAAATAAAAAGGTTTTGGGATTTTTTACTATTGTTGCTGATATTACAGAGCTCAAAAAAAAGGAACAAAAGATAAAAGAGCAAAACCAGGAATTAACCGATCTAAACACATCTAAAGATAAATTCTTCTCAATCATCGCTCACGACCTCCGCGGTCCGCTCGGTGGATTGATGGGCCTTACTGAACTGATAGCGGATGAAACTAAACAGTTCACGCCTGAGCAAAATAAGGAACTCAAACTTACCTTGAGTCATTCAACCCGCAATATTTATACTTTACTTGAAAACCTGCTCGAATGGTCGCAAATTCAGCAGGGGAATATCGCGTTCAGTCCGCAGATGCTAGATTTAAGAAAGCTGGTAAATGATAGTATGAAATTTGTTGCTGGCTCAGCAGAGAAAAAAGCAATTGAAATAATTATTGATATTCCGGCGGAAGCGAAAGTTTTTGCCGATACCAATATGCTGCAAACAGCCATTCGCAACCTGGCCACAAATGCTGTAAAATTCACCCAACACAGGGGTACGGTTACTATTTCATTCAATGTTGCAGATAACGGTAGTGCTATAATTTCAGTGAAAGATACTGGAATTGGAATGAGCAAAAAATTGTTAGACGACCTTTTAAAACTCGATGTGGATACCCGAAGTAAAGGCACCAATGGCGAGCCGAGCACAGGATTGGGGCTTATACTTTGCAAAGAGTTTGTTGAAAAACACGGAGGTAATTTGTGGGTTGAAAGCGAAGAAGGAAAAGGCTCAGAATTTTCTTTTTCAATTCCCCAAAATGCACACGGCGTGTAATGATCGTTATATAATACTCTTTTCAGTAAGAAATTCAACTTATAAGAAGTGTTAAACTTAGTGTTAGTACCTGAAACAGAAACCCGGCTTAGCCAGAATATTCGGGCTTCTTTTAATCTTCCTTCTGAGGTTTGCAGAATACTATGTCGGACTTAACTGCCTTACAGTCATAATATTTTTGAAAAGAAGTAAACTGGAACTTGCTGGAATCCCGCAAAATTAAAATCAGCTTTAGATTTCCTTTAGAATTTCAGTGTTACTTTGTAATATGAAAATCCTGATCATCGAAGACGAGATTGAATTGCTGATTGCAATCGGCAATTACCTTACAAAGGAAAATTATATCTGCGAACTGGCTGAAACCTTTTCAAAAGCATCCGAAAAAACGGCTGTTTACGAATACGATATAATCCTCCTGGACATAACTTTGCCTGATGGAAACGGGCTTGAATTGCTGAAAACGATCAGAAAATACAACAGCAAAGCCGGGGTTATTATTCTCTCCGCCAAAAATTCGTTGGATGATAAAATTACCGGCCTTGACCAGGGAGCTGATGATTATATAACAAAGCCATTCCAGCTGTCTGAATTGAATTCCCGGATAAGAGCCTTGCTCCGCCGCCGTAATTATGCAGGATCGAACTATGTGATTTTTAATGAAATATCAATTGATACGGAAAGCAAAAGCGTTACAGTTAACAACAATCCAATCACCCTTACCAAAAAAGAGTACGACATACTCTTGTTCCTGGTTATAAACCAAAACCGTGTGCTCACTAAGGAAGCTATTGCCGAACACCTTTGGGATGACAATATAGACCTGGCCGATACCTATGATTTTATTTACACTCATCTGAATAACATCCGCAAGAAAATTAAAACTGCCGGGGGATCCGATTATATTAAAACGCTTTACGGAATGGGTTACAAATTTTCTGACATATGAAATTCCTGACTAAAATCAACCGAAACTACCTGGTTCTTTTCAGTGCAGTATTAGTGTTACTATCTTTTTCAGGATATTTTATACTGAAAACAATTTTAAAAGAAAACACAAAGGAAAACCTGCTGTCGAAAGCAATACTGGTTGAAAAGCAAATTGCAGAAACCAGCCAGATGCCAAATTTAAAACCATTGGTTGAAGTAACGGAAGTAACAGCTCAGACTGTTGGCATTCCAAAATTCAGCGAGAAAATAATATTTAATGAAACGGAAACAGAACAGGAAGCATTTATCGAATATTCGAGCATTATAAAGGTTAACAACAAGTACTATTCAATTAAACTTAGGGAAGCATCTGTCGAAAGTGAAGACCTTGCTATAAGCATAGCTATATCTATCTTTACACTGCTTTTAGCCGCATTTGCAATCTCGTATTTTATTACAAAACGCTTAAATAAAACAACCTGGAAGTTTTTCGAATACAACCTGAAGGAAATCGAGGATTTTGACTTCCGCGAAAATAAAACGCTGCAACTGCGTTCATCAGGCATCGACGAATTTGACCGATTAAACACAGTGGTTAACAACCTTACTAAAAAACTAAAAAAAGATTACCTCTCACTGAAAGAATTTACAGAGAATGCCTCGCACGAAATCCAAACGCCATTAACCATTGCTTCTCTTAATCTTGAAGAAATGTTGCAACAGGAATTAACCGAAGAATCTTTCAGGAAAGTAGTTACAGCCATAAATGCAGTTAAACGGCTATCTGCCCTTAACCAGAACCTGTTGCTGCTGACTAAAATTGAAAACAACCAATTCGCATCCAGCGGGGAAGTCGAGTTTAACGATCTGATAGAAAACAAAATAAGTGAATTCGATCCCCTGTTTAAAGCGCAGAATATACGGGTTGAAGTTGTCGAACCATCCGTTTTCCATGCAAAAATAAACCTGCAACTGGCCGAGATTCTTATAAACAACTTGTTATCAAATGCAGTAAATCATAATTTTGAAAATGGCTCCGTTTATATTTCAATTCAAGAGAATGGATTTAAAATTTGTAATACCGGGTTGCCTGGTTTGTTGAACGATGAAACCATCTTCAACCGTTTTGTTAAAGGGAATTCAAAATCGCAGGGATTAGGCCTGGCTATTGTGAAGCAGATATGTGATACAAACCAAATGGAGATTCATTACACCAAAAGTGAATTTCATTGTTTTATTATTACTCAAAAAATGTAATTCGAAAAAATCATGCGCATTGCAATACTTATTCTACTGGCATTCATGATGAATACCGTTCAGGCTCAGAAACGAAGCCTGGACTTTTACCTGGAAAAAGCGAAAGCTTTTAGCCCGCTAATAAACCAGGCTCAAAATGAGAATAAAATAGTTGGGCTCGACCTTGAACTTATGAAAAGTATCCTTACAAGGCCCGAAATCAATGTAGAAGCCAGTGTACTGTTTGCGCCCATAATTTCGCATGACAATAAAAAGTATCGTTTCGAACCGGTTTCGAACGGTGCCACAAACTATGCAGGTTACGATATGGCATTGACTGATGGCGGTCAGTACCAATCGGTTGTATCCCTCATACAACCCTTGTTTAACAGTTCCAATTTAAAGGTTTATTCCGGTAAGGCTGATGTTAACCGTCGGATAAATGATAACAGCATTTTAATCACTGAGCACGAATTGGAAAAAATTGTTAGTCATCAGTATATTCTTTGCCTGAAAGCTAAAAGATCGGCTGATATGAATGTTGAGTTGTTAAAAGAACTTGACGACCAGTTAATGGTTATGCAAAAACTGGTCGAAAATGCCATTTATAAGCAATCTGATTTAATGCTTATGCAAATCGAATATGAGAACTATAAACTGAGTTATGAATCATCGCTTTCAGATTTTAAAAACAACTTGTACGACCTGAATCTGCTTTGCGGAATAAATGATACCACCACTGTTGAGTTGCAGGAGATTGAGCCGCAATTAAAAAACACCTCAACAAATTCTTCTGAATTTTTAAACTCTTTTCGCCTCGACAGCCTGAACATTACTAAAGAACAGGCTATAAATGATTTAAAATATCAGCCACAGGTTAATTTCTTTGCAAATGCAGGTTTAAATGCAGTATATGTGCCGGCATTCAACCGGTTTGGCGTCAGCACCGGTCTTTCACTTAGCTGGAATATATTTGACGGCAACCAGCAGAAAATACAGAAACAAAAAACCAATATAAACCTGCTGACGCTTGATTTTGAAAAACATAATTTCATAAAGCAACAAGAAATCAATAAAAACAACATCAGCAACCAGATTGCTTCGCTGGAAAAGAGAATTTTGCTTACCGACAGCCAACTTAATAAATATGATCAATTATTGAAAGTATACCATATTCAATTGGCGCAAGGCGACATTTCGGTAATTGACTTTAAAAACATAGTAAAGGACATAGCCGCAAAAAAACAAGATTGGTTAATGCTCGAAATGGAAAAACAGGCATTGATCATTTCATTCAATTATTGGAATTACTAAAAGCATGATAATGAAAACAATAAGTATTCTTTTTATCGCATTGTCGTTAACCATTTTTGTCGCTTGTAAAAGCAAAAATACGAATGCTGAACCGGACACTGCTGATCCAAAAGTCTCGGTAAAAACCACTGCGGTTCTTAACGGCAGCATCGATGACATTATCAGTTTAAACGGTAAAACAGTTTTTCTGAAGAAAAATACTGTTATTGCATCCATTCCCGGATATCTCAAAAAAGTGTATATTCAATACGGAGATGTGGTGCACAAAAACGACCTGCTCTTTGAAATTCAGACAAAGGAAAATAAAGCCCTGGAAAATTCCGGTCTTGATCCGCAACTTTCATCGTCAAAAAGTGGTATAATCAGGATTCTTGCACCGTCGGACGGCATTATCAGCGAGCTTAACACAAACTCCTCGGGAATGTATGTTGCCGAAAGCAGCCAGCTTTGTACCATCGTCGAAAATAAAGATTTATTGGTACAGGTAAATGTTCCGTACGAATACAACCAATGGATCAAAATCAACAAAGGCTGTAAAGTAGTTTTGCCCGACAGCACTTTTCTTGATGGAACTGTGTATAAAATCATGCCCCTGATAAACGAAATTTCGCAAACTCAGAATGTGCTGATCAAAGTCCATAGTAACCGCCCTGTGCCCGAAAACCTGAATGTTATCGTTCAGTTTATCCGTTTCAGCCATTCAAAAGCCATGCTGATTCCTAAAGAGGCGTTATTGACAAATGAGGTACAGCAGGAGTTCTGGGTGATGAAAATTCTGAACGACAGCATTGCCATTAAGGTACCGGTGAAAAAAGGATTTGAAAACAACAGGATGGTTGAAGTTCTTTCGCCGGGCTTATTCGTAAGCGATCCTGTAATTATCGAAGGCGCCTATGGTTTGCCGGACAGCACTATTGTAAAAGTCGCAAAGTAGTATGGAAAAGATATTTGTCAGGTTCAAGAGCCCTGTGGCGGTAATATTGTTACTCATCTTAATCGGTGGTGCGCTTTCGTATAAAAATATGAAAACGTCGCTGTTCCCCAATGTTACCTTCCCAAAAATCAAAATCATCGCCAACAACGGAGAGCAGCCGGTGGATAAAATGATGGTTTCAGTTACCAAACCGCTTGAAAACGCTATCAAGCAGGTCGAAAACCTGAAACTTATCCGTAGTACAACCAGTATGGGAAGCTGCGAAATTTCAGCTTTCATGGATTGGGGCTCCGATATTGACCTCGACAAACAACAGGTTGAATCGCGTATTACCCAGATCAAGAGTACCTTACCGCCCGATGTGGAAATTACGGTCGAGAAAATGAATCCTTCCATTTTACCCGTAATGGGATATTCGCTCCAATCGGACACCAAAACCCAGGTTGAACTGAAATTGATTGCCGAATATACCGTGAAACCTTATTTTTCGCGAATTGAAGGTGTTTCTGCTGTTGAAGTAATCGGTGGCCGGGAAAAAGAATACCGGATTATTCCGGACCTGCAAAAACTAAAATTATTAAAGATCAGCACTCAGGATATTGCAGCAGCCATTCAGCAAACCGGTTTTATCAAATCAAACGGTTATACTATTGATTATAAACGGCTCTATCTTACCGTAACCGATGCTACAATTTCGAATAAGGAGCAACTCGAAAACCTGGTGCTTTTTAACGATGCCACCCGGCAAATCAGGATTTCGGACATCGCATCGGTCGAAATTTCGGAACAAAATGAATATGTTAAAATCAAGGCCGATGGCAGGGATTTTCCGCTTGTGGCTATTGTAAAACAACCCGGCAGCAACCTTATTGATGTTGCTGCACAGGTATCGGAAAAAGCCGGAGAGCTGAATAAAATCCTTCCCAAAGGTGTTGTTCTGAAGCCTTACTACAACCAGGCCGAATTTGTGCAAAGCAGCATAAAAAGTATTATTGATGTGCTCTGGATAGGCTTATTGCTTTCTATTGTGGTCGTAATTGTGTTTTTGCGTTCATTTAAAGCCAGCTCGGTGTTGCTGGTCACCATTCCGCTCACTTTGGCACTAACTTTTATTGTTCTGTATTCAATAGGATTTGATTTTAACATTATGACCATTGGTGCCATAGCAGCTGCCATTGGCCTGATCATCGACGACGCCATCATTGTTGTGGAGCAGATTCATCGCACCCACGAGGCATATCCGCAGCAAAAGTCGAAAGAACTGGTTGGTAAAGCCATACAGTTTCTTTTTCCTGCTATGGTGAGTTCGTCGTTAAGCACCATTGTTATCCTTATTCCATTCGAACTGATGACGGGAATTGCAGGTGCGTATTTTAAAATTCTTACGGAAACCATGATCATCACCCTGGTTTGTTCATTTTTTATAACCTGGATAGGCCTGCCGGTGATTTACCTGCTGTTTTCAAATGATAAAGCATTTTCCGGAAAAACCCATACATTTCATGCACCGGAATATAAGTGGCTCGATTTCCTGTATAATAAGCCATATACCAGTTTTGTTTTTATTGTTTTATTGATAATCAGTATAGCATTTATTTTCCCGAGACTACAAACTGGTTTCCTTCCTGAAATGGATGAAGGTTCCATCGTGTTGGATTACAACAGCCCGGCAGGTACATCATTGGACGAAACTGACCGGATGTTGAATGAAGTAGATAAAATTATTGAATCCATCCCCGAAGTTAAAACATATTCGCGTCGAACCGGAACACAGATGGGGTTCTTTATTACCGAACCCAACCGGGGCGATTACCTGATTGAATTAAAGAAAAAACGATCCCGGACCACGGATGAAGTATCGGATGAAATCCGAAAAAAAGTGGAAAGTACGCTCCCGGCCCTTACCGTTGATTTTGGCCAGGTTATCACCGATATGTTAGGCGATTTGATGAGCAGTGTACAGCCCATTGAAATAAAGATTTTTGGCAGCGACCACGACAAACTGCTCCAGTTGTCGAAACAAGTGGCTGACAGCCTGCAAACCATTCCCGGTACCGCCGATGTATTTGATGGCGATGTAGTTGTCGGCCCGGTGATGAAAGTTGTGCCAAAGGAAGGCAAACTCAAACAGTTCGGGCTTACCCCATCGGTGCTGCAGGAACAGACAAGTACATACCTCGACGGCACTGTTGTGGGAACTGTGCCGGAAAAAGAACAGCTAACCAATATCCGTATGATTTTCCCGGTCAATAACAAAACTCCTCTTGACGCAGTAAAACAAGTTTCAATATGCACTTCATCAGGCGATTATGCTCCGTTATCCGATTTTGCTGATTTTACGGTATTAAGTGGCGTTTCCGAAATTCAACGCGAAAACCTGCAATCCATGGGAGTGGTAACAGCCAGGTTGAATAACAGGGATTTGGGAAGTGTGATGAAAGATGTTCAGCAAAAAATGAAAAGCATAAGCCTGCCTTCATCTTACCAGATAGTGTATGGCGGTTCCTATGCCGAACAACAGAATTCGTTTGCCGAATTACTTAAAATCCTTATTGCGGGAGGCTTGCTGGTTTTTACCGTCGTACTGTTTATGTTCAAAAACCTGAAATATTCATTGATAGTGCTTTTTATCAGCGTATTAGGTATTTCGGGAAGTGCTATTGCCTTATACCTGACTAACACTCCTTTAAATGTAGGCAGTTATACCGGATTGATCATGATTATCGGAATTATTGGCGAAAACTCCATTTTTACCATACAGCAGTATTTATCGGAATTGAAAACCGGTGGAAGCAATTCCCTGGTATTGGCCGTTTCGGCACGTTTAAGGCCGAACCTGATGACTGCTTTAGGTGCCATAGTTGCACTTTCGCCACTTGCTCTGGGCATTGGAACAGGCGCTCAGATGCATCAGCCTCTTGCTATTGCCGTTATTGGCGGATTTATTGTTGCATTGCCTTTGTTATTGATCGTATTACCGGGTTTTCTAAAAATGATTATCCGGATTCCCGCTGACAAAAACTTATAACCTTATGAGATTTATTGCCGAGCTTAGGAAGTATTATATTTTCATTGTAATTCTTGCCATCCCTACCACAATTTTTGCCCAATCCGATACGATCGGATTGCAGGCAGTTAATTACAGTCGGAAAATTGCTTTGCAGGTATCTTACCAGAACGGATATGTTTTTGCAACCAACCCGTTTTTAAAAGGAGTAAATGCAGAAGCAGAGAAGATTAAAGCTTATCAGGCTTTTTCAGCGAAACTTTCGCTCCAGACAACCGGGCATAAGTCTTGGGAACAATTATACAAATATCCGCACTATGGAGTTGGGCTGTATGTAGCTGATTTTTACAATCCCGAAGAAATTGGTGTTCCGATAGCAGTATATGGTTTTTTCAATGCTCCTTTTAAGCGATGGAACAAACTTACCTTTAACTACGAAATCGGGTTCGGTGCCACCTTCAACTGGAAAGCGTATAATCCGGTTACCAATCAGTATAATGTAGCTATTGGTGCAGGTACTTCGTTCCTTATTGATGCCGGGCTAAACCTGGAATACTCGTTGACTAAAAAAGTTGAATTGGCAGCCGGATTCAGTCTTACTCATTTTTCGAACGGCGCATTGCGTAAACCCAATTTTGGTATTAATACTTTCGCGCCCAAAGTAAGCTTACAGTATAATTTTTTCGACAAACCTGTTTTTGTCAGGCAACCGGTTCAAAAATATATTGCGGAAAACGAATGGCTGATTTCGGCTTACGGCGGAATTAAGAATGTGATTTTTGATTCGGTAAGTCTGCCTGTACTCGAAAAGTACGAAGGATTGTATTTCCCTGTTTTCGGGCTTTCTACCACTTTCAACAGGCAGGTAAGTCACAAATCAAAGATCGGGTTTGGCGCCACGCTTTCGTATAACGGTGCCGTAAATGCACAGGCTGCAGTCGAAAACAATGAATTAGAAGCCGCGGATGGTAAATTCAGCGATAAAATCCTTCTCAGCATTTACCCCTCGTATGAATTAGTCATCAATAAGGTATCACTGATACTTCAACCGGCATTTTATATTTATCGCAAGAAATTAACAAACCAATCACCGGTATTTCATCAGCGTATAGGCATAAAGTACCATATTACAGATCATATTTTTATAGGTATAACACTTGTAGATTATCAATTTCATGTTTCCGATTTTATTGAATGGAATGTAGGATATCGAATAAAGTGGAAGTAATTTCAACTTCAAATTTCCTTTAGATTCCCCATCTAAATTTGCAGCATGTTTAACCAATAAATCATTCTAAAATGAAAAATTTAATTCTTGTTTTTGCTGCTGCACTCTTTATTAGCTTAACTGCATGTGCTCAAACACCCAAAGATTTACCTTCAAAGGTAAAAACCTCTTTCGACCAGAAATTCCCAGGCGCTCAGAAAGTAAGATGGAGTAAGGAAAACACTACCGAATGGGAAGCTGAGTTTAAAATGGCCGGTAAAGAATACTCGGCAAATTACAATGCTAAAGGTGATTGGATGGAAACCGAGCATGAAATCAGTGCCGCTGAAATTCCTTCCGCTGTTACAAAAACCTTTGGGAAAGAATTTCCTGGTTACAAACTTGTGGAATCAGAAATCTCTGAAACTGCCAAAGGGAAATTGTATGAGTTCGAGATCAAAACCAGCACATCTAAGATGGAAGTTGCTGTGCAGGCCGACGGAACTCTTGTAAAAAAAGAAGCTGTCAAAGAAAAAGGGGAAGATAAAGACTAAGAAAGGTGAGTTTCATTATTCATGATGACAAAATCTTTAATCCCGAATTAATCAATAAAAGGTTTG
Organism: Lentimicrobiaceae bacterium; assembly: GCA_041660125.1. Taxonomy (GTDB): domain Bacteria; phylum Bacteroidota; class Bacteroidia; order Bacteroidales; family UBA4417; genus UBA4417. The sequence continues at coordinate 37,463 of JBAZWY010000030.1, read as the reverse complement.
AAAAGCCATACTATTGATTTTATAAGGGTTATTTTATTAAGGAAATGAAGGAAGCATGTCCATATAATGCTGACTTACATTTCCTTATTCGTTTACCCGGTTTTTTTGCGCAATTTGGGTTAAATAGTATTTACGCTGCACAAAAACTTTGTACCCGCTTTTTTGTTTATTTAAAAATTAAGATTAATAAACAGATCTATGAAAGAGTATAAATTATTTGCGCCTCTAAAAGCCGGAAATATTGAGTTGAAAAACCGTATTGTTATGTCACCTATGACTCGTTGCCGCGCGATTGGGAATGTGCCGAATGCTTTGATGGCTGAATATTACAAACAACGCTCAGGAGCCGGTTTAATCATAACCGAAGGCACATCTCCATCACCAAACGGACTTGGATATGCCCGCATTCCCGGTCTATATAGCAAAGCGCAGGTTGAAGGATGGGAAAAAGTAACTTCTGCAGTGCACCTCAATGGTGGAAAAATAGTTGCTCAGCTTATGCATACCGGCAGGATAAGCCATCCGTTAAATATGCCTGGCGGTTCGCAGGTGATTGCACCTTCGGCTGTAAAAGCTGCCGGTCAAATGTGGACCGACTCTCAGCAAATGCAGGATTTCCAAGTACCCAAAGCAATGACCGCCGAAGATTTGGTAAGTACAAAAGCAGAATTTGTAGCTGCTGCCAGAAATTCTATCGAAGCCGGATTCGACGCTGTGGAACTTCATGGTGCAAATGGGTACCTGCTCGAGCAGTTCCTGTCACCGGTAAGTAATATTCGTACCGATAAGTATGGAGGGAGTATAGAAAACCGAAGCCGTTTTGTTCTTGAAGTGGTGTCAGCTGTTGCTGAATCCATTGGCGCCAACAAAACAAGCATTCGTTTGTCACCTTACGGAGTCGCCAGTGATATGCCGATTTATCCCGAAATTGACGCTACTTACCAGTATTTAGCTGAACAACTTAATAAAATAGGAATAGCTTATATCCACCTTGTTGATCATTCGGTCATGGGTGCTCCTGAAGTGCCTGTTGCGCTTAAGAAATCGATACGCCATATTTTCACAAACACAATTATCCTTTCCGGTGGCTATGACAAGGAAAGAGCTGAAGCCGATATTCAAAGCGGACTCGGCGACGTTGTGGCATTCGGAAGGCCGTTTATTAATAATCCTGACCTGGTTGACCGGTTTAAAAACAATTGGCCCTTATCGCAGGAACTTAAAATGGACCTGTTTTATTCGGCTGATGAAAAAGGATACACGGATTATCCGTTTCACGGTAATTGAGCATCATAGTTTAAACGTAAATGAATATTCAAATGTCAAGTCCCAAATTTCAAGTCCTAAATTCCAGGGAAAAAATAAATTCAAATCAAAATTTGAGACTTGGGATTTAGGATATCCAAAAAGCACTTCACCTCTTCCTGAATGTGTGACAGCTGTCAATCGGGGTGACTGTAATTTTGTAGAATGGAATTTTATCGATTTACAAACCTTTTAATCAAAACAAAAATGAAAAAAATCACATTAATTGCTGCCATAGCAATATCAGTTACACTCTTTGCTTTTACTGTTGTAGCACCCACAAGCTGGACGTATGATAATAACCATGCTAAAGTTGGTTTCAGCGTCACACACATGATGATTTCCGATGTTGAAGGCTCTTTCAAAAAGGCAACCGCCACTCTTACATCAACTAAAGATGATTTTACTGACGCAGTAGTTGAATTTTCGGCTGAAGCCGGCTCCATCAGTACTGACAATGAAATGAGAGATAATGATTTGAAAAGTGCCAAATTTTTTGATGTAGCTCAGTTCCCTTCGGTTACTTTTAAAAGTACTTATTTTAAAAAGGCTAAAGAAGCCAACACCTACATCGTTAAGGGCGACCTAACCATGCATGGAGTAACAAAACCTTTTACTCTGACTGCATTTGCCCGACTCGGAACAAATCCAATGAGCAAAAAGACAATTGCCGGATTTAAGATTACCGGAAAACTCAAACGTTCGGATTTCAAGATTGGTGATGGCGTTCCTTCAGCCATTGTAAGTGATGAAGTGCTGATTGATGCAAATGCTGAATTTATCAGGAATTGATCCATTAAAACTGCTCATCTTCAGGAGGAATGATCCGCTTAATTTCAAGAAACACAAAGGTGTAATTCAACATCAAAAGAGGCTTAATTGCCTCTTTTTTATTTATACTCGTGAAAACTGTATGCCCCAGGATGTATCGGTATTGATACAATTCCTTTTATAACAAGCCTTACATTTGAATCTGAATTCTATTCCTTTCGATTTAAAACTGGTGAAAACTTTCACCGATAAATTTCAGCGCTATGGGCAAACCTGAACGCCAGTATGTCCAGGTATGTGCACCGTCGCGCATCCGGAATTCATGCTTGATTCCTAATTTATCGAGGTGAATATGCAACCGGCAATTCTCGTCGGTAAGGAAATCTTCATCACCGCAATCGATCATAATCCGCAGGTTGTTGTAAGCATCTTTCCCTTTGGCTTTCGTTACATCGAACGGATTATTTTTCCGATAGTGCTCCGTCAGACGAGCTTCACCTTCTTTATAAGGTCCATAGAGTGAGCCCAATACCCAACCCCATCCTTTTTCATCAGTAGCCATTACACTTTCTTCTGAGAACAATGCTGCGCTGAAAGCTACACAAGCTGCAAATTTATCAGGGTATTTAAACGCGAAGTTCAGTGTGCCAAACCCGCCCATCGAAAGTCCGGCAATGCCACGGTATCGTTTCTCTGCCCTTATACGATAGGCTTTTTCGATAAAGGGCATAAATTCCTGGATAAAGAAATCTTCGTAACGTACTGAATTATCAAAATTATTGATATAAAACGAAACCCCGCCATCAGGCATAACAAGGATCATAGGCGGAATTTCACGGGTTGCAATACATTCATCGGCAATCAAATTAGCTTCGCCAAACTGCATCCAGCCCATATCGTTATCGGAATAGCCATGCAACAAATAAGTGACAGGGTAATAGCGGTCGGATGTTTCGTAATCAAATGGCAGATAAATGGTATATTTTACCTTTTTGCCGAGAATTTTACTATCCATGGTAAGGCTCTCCTTCACAGTACCTCTTGAATATTGTGCGAAAGTGAAAAATGAAATCGCCAGGAAAACAATTAAAGGGATCAGTTTTTTCATAATGAATAAGAATTAACAAAATTGCTGTGGAATTAAATAGTTCGTACCCTAAGCAACAGGAATAGATTTGAAGAACAAATCTAGCAATAATTTATGTGAATAAGCAACATCCAAAATTGAAATTAAAGGTTATGCCGCCAACGCCTTATAAATAAATCTTACTGTAGTGCGAGTCGCCCAACATAACCAACATTATTTTATTTGGTCCGCGGCCATGTTTTTAAATTCACGAAAACAAAATCCATTATCGGCTGTTTAAACAATGTGAAAAAATATTTACCCCTGTTCCTCCCGGAATAGCATCATTTACAGATCATTATAATTCGTTTATTACAATTATTTTGCCTGGATTCTGAAAACGATTTTACAAAACAGCTGATTAACCGTCTGTTTTGCCGAAATTTGCATTCACATTCAAAAATAATTCATTCAAAGACTTAATTTGTAAAAAATGAGCAACACGCCTAAAACATTATTTGATAAAGTATGGGATGCCCATGTGGTAAAAAGTATCCAGAATGGCCCTGATGTGTTTTTTATCGACAGGCATTTTATTCATGAAGTTACCAGCCCTGTAGCTTTCTTAGGTTTGAAGAACAGGGGAGTAAAGGTTATGTTTCCTGAGAAAACATTTGCGACAGCCGATCATAATACACCCACAATCAATCAGCATTTACCGGTTGCAGATCCATTATCGGCCAACCAGTTAAAAGCCCTGGAAGAAAACTCAGCCAAATATGGCATTTCGCACTGGGGTTTAGGAAATCCGAAAAATGGCATTGTTCATGTTGTTGGCCCGGAAAATGGCATTACACTGCCAGGGATGACCGTAGTTTGCGGCGACTCACACACATCAACACACGGAGCGTTCGGCGCAATAGCATTTGGTATTGGCACTTCGGAAGTTGAAATGGTGCTTTCCTCACAATGCATTATGCAGGCAAAGGCGAAGAAAATGCGCATCAATGTAAATGGCAGGTTAGGAAAAGGAGTAACACCCAAAGATGTTGCATTGTTCATTATTTCTCAGATTACAGCCAGCGGAGCAACCGGTTATTTTGTGGAATATGCAGGCGAGGTTTTCAGAAACATGAGCATGGAAGGACGAATGACGGTTTGTAACCTTTCAATAGAGATGGGTGCGCGCGGCGGCATGATTGCTCCCGACGAAACCACATTTGCTTATCTGAAAGGTAAAGAAATGGCTCCCAAAGGAGATGCCTGGGATACAGCACTTGAATATTGGAAAACACTCAAAACGGATACGGGCGCTCAATTTGACAAGGAATTAAATTATAATGCCGACGAAATTGAACCACAAATAACCTATGGAACCAATCCCGGTTTAGGAACAGGCATCACTAAGAATATTCCTTTTGCCGCAATGATCAAAGACGGTGAAGCATCGTATAAAAAATCGCTGACCTATATGGGTTTCGCGGAAGGTGAAAAAATATTGGGTAAAAAAGTAGATTATGTCTTCCTGGGAAGCTGTACGAATGGCCGTATCGAAGATTTTCGTGCGTTTGCATCCATTGTAAAAGGCCGGAAAAAAGCCGATAACATCACAGCATGGCTGGTTCCCGGATCGCATATTGTTGAACAGCAAATTAAAGAAGAAGGTATTCTTGATATTCTGACTGCGGCTGGTTTTCAGTTACGGCAGCCTGGTTGTTCTGCCTGCCTGGCTATGAATGATGACAAGATTCCAGCCGGTAAATATGCCGTGAGTACAAGTAACAGGAATTTCGAAGGCCGCCAGGGACCAGGCAGCAGAACTCTGCTGGCAAGCCCGTTTGTAGCTGCTGCAGTTGCTGTTACAGGAGTAATTACCGATCCGAGAGAATTCTTATAAGAAATATTAGCAGAATTTTAAATCCAAAAAATCCAAAAAAATGGCTTACGATAAATTCACTCTATTAAAAAGCTCTGCAGTTCCTTTACCCAATGAAAATGTAGATACCGACCAGATTATTCCTGCCCGTTTCCTGAAAGCAACGGAGCGAAAAGGATTTGGCGACAACCTGTTCAGAGATTGGAGATACAATACAGATGGCTCTCCTAAAGCAGATTTTGTTTTAAACAATGCCAGATATTCAGGGAAAATCCTGGTTGGGGGCAAAAACTTTGGCAGCGGAAGCAGCCGCGAACATGCAGCCTGGGCTATTTACGATTATGGGTTTCGTTGCGTGGTGTCAAGCTTTTTTGCCGACATCTTTAAGAACAATTCACTTAATATCGGTGTTCTTCCTGTTCAGGTAAGCCCTGGATTTTTAGAAAAGCTTTTTCATGCTATTGAAGCAGACTCCAAAACAGAATTAGAAATAAATCTGCCTGATCAAACCATTACCATCGTGGCAACAGGCGAAAAAGAAACTTTCGTTATTGATAGTTACAAAAAGCATAATATGTTGAATGGTTTCGACGATATCGACTATTTACAGGCTATGAAAGAGGAGATTCAATCTTTTGCATCCCATCGGGTATATTAACTTTATCTGAATGAATGTGTTATAAATAAAAAGGAATAGTTATTATGCCAGGCAAACAACGTCATATTGAAATAATGGATACTACACTGCGCGATGGTGAACAAACCAGTGGTGTATCCTTTTCTGCTTCCGAAAAACTAACTATTGCGCAACTGTTGCTCACTGAGGTAAAAGTTGACAGGATTGAGGTTGCATCAGCCCGTGTATCGGAAGGCGAATTTCAGGCAGTAAAAAAAATTATAGATTGGGCTAAAAGCAAAGGCTTTATCGATAGGATAGAAGTGCTTACTTTTGTGGACGGTGATATTTCAGTGAACTGGATGCTTCAGACAGGGGCCAAAGTAATGAACCTGTTGACCAAGGGTTCTTTAAATCATCTGACACATCAGTTAAAGAAAACTCCCGAACAGCATTTTAAGGAAATAGGTGAGGTAATTGCCCTTGCCTCGAAAAACAACATCGCAGTCAATGTTTATCTCGAAGACTGGAGCAATGGAATGCGCCATTCGCCCGAATATGTTTTTCAGTACCTCGATTTCCTTTCAACGCAACCCGTTAAACGAATTCTGTTACCTGATACACTGGGCATCTTAATTCCGTCCGAAACCTTTGAATATGTTTCGTCTATCGTGAAACGTTACCCGCAAGTACATTTCGATTTTCATGCTCATAACGATTACGACCTGAGTACTGCCAATGTTCTTGAAGCCGTTAAAGCAGGAGCAAAAGGCCTTCACCTTACCGTAAACGGAATGGGCGAGCGGGCCGGCAATGCACCCCTGGCAAGTGCGGTGGCTGTGTTGCACGATTTTGTTAAAGATGTGAAAACATCGGTTGTTGAAAAATCATTGTTCTCGGTAAGCCGACTGGTTGAAACTTTTTCGGGTCTCCGTATTCCCATGAACAAACCGGTTGTTGGCGAGAATGTATTTACCCAAACTGCCGGTATCCATGCCGATGGCGATAAAAAAAACAACCTCTATTTTAATGACCTGATGCCCGAGCGTTTTGGCCGTCAGCGCAAATATGCCCTGGGCAAAACAAGTGGGAAAGCTAATATCGAAAATAACCTTCTTCAGCTGGGTATTGAATTATCCGATGCTGACCTGAAAAAAGTAACTGCCCGCATTATTGAGCTGGGCGACAAAAAAGAAACGGTTTCACAATCCGATCTTCCTTATATTCTTTCGGATGTTTTGGACAGCGGTGCTTTTGAAGAGACGGTGTTTATAGAGAATTATGTGCTTTCAAACTCGAAAGGATTAAGGCCTTCAGCCACCGTTCGTATCAATATAAAAGGCGAAACTTTTGAGGCACATTCCCAAGGCGACGGGCAATATGATGCTTTTATGAATACTTTGAAAAAGATATACAGGAAGAAATCGATCGAATTGCCGGCTTTAACCGATTATGTCGTTCACATTCCGCCTGGCGGCCAAACGGATGCTTTGTGCGAATCCATAATAACCTGGCGTGATGGATTGAAAGAATTTAAAACACATGGCTTAGACAGCGACCAAACTGTATCGGCAATAGTTGCAACGGTGAAAATGCTGAATGGGATATAAACTTTGTGGTTCCGGGTTCCTAGTTCCGGGTTCACTCCATAATTCAAACTTTACCTGCTTTCAAACTGTTTCTAAAAGCAGTAGAAATAAAAGCACAATCTGGATTAGCAAAAGGAACATGGCACCCGGCACCCGGCACTTTTAACTAAGAAGGATTTTTCATAATTTTATAAAATAATCAGATTATATACATCAAAACACAACATGGCATCAAAACACATTTTAATTGTTCCCGGTGATGGGATTGGGCAGGAAGTTACTGCCGTCGGCAAGAAAGTACTGGATAAAATCGCTGCAAAATTTAATCATACGTTTTCCTATGATGAAGCATTGATCGGCCATGTAGCCATTGAAGCAACCGGTAATCCGTTACCCGAGGAATCATTGACCAAAATGAAACAATCCGACGCGGTATTATTTGGCGCTGTAGGGCACCCGAAATACGATAACGATCCTTCGGCAAAAGTCCGCCCGGAGCAAGGATTATTGCGGATGAGGAAGGAATTAGGGTTGTATGCCAATATCCGCCCGATTAAACTTTTCGATGAATTATTAAGTGCATCAAGCATCAAACCCGAAATTTTAAAAGGTGCCGATATTTTGTTTTTCAGGGAACTCACCGGCGATCTCTATTTTGGTGAAAAAGGAAGAAAAAACAACGGCGATACTGCCTTCGATGTAGCCGAATACAGCCGGTACGAAGTGGAACGTATTGCACACAAAGCATTTATTGCTGCCCGTAGCCGACGGAAAAAACTTTGCTCTGTTGACAAGGCCAATGTACTCGAAACAAGCCGTTTATGGCGCGAAGTGGTTCAAAAAGTTGCACTGGAATACCCCGATATAGAACTGGAACATCAGTTTGTGGATGCAACTGCTATGTTGCTGATTAAAGACCCACGCCGTTTCGATGTGATTGTTACTGCAAACTTATTTGGAGATATTTTAACCGATGAAGCATCGCAGATTGCAGGTTCCATGGGTATGCTGGCTTCGGCTTCCATTGGTGACGGTACAGGGGTTTATGAACCTATACATGGTTCGGCTCATGATATTACCGGGAAAGGCGTTGCAAATCCATTGGCATCTATTTTATCTGTCTCATTAATGTTAGACATCTCCTTTGGTCTGAAAACCGAAGCTGAGGCTATTATACACGCAGTTGATGCCGTACTTAAAGCTGGTTTCCGTACCAGAGATATTGCTGATAGTAATACTCCTGCCAATAAAATTTTAGGTACGGATGCGATGGGAGAAGAAGTGTTGAAACACCTTTAACCTACTGTCAGCTGCTCAATTAGGAGATGGAAAACAACCGGAATTTTTTGGGAATAAACCGGAAGGTCGAAATCGGCCTCCTTTTCTTATTATCCAACTTAATTTTGACTCAATTGTACGCAATAACTAACTTAGCGTACTTTTTTTGTAATAAACAATCGAATTATCAAAAACAAGAATCTCAATTATGTCAAAACTCTTTTCAACACTCACAATAAAAGATATAACCTTTAGAAACCGGATTGCCATTTCGCCCATGTGCCAGTATTCTGCTGTTGATGGATTCGCAAACGACTGGCATCTGGTTCATTTAGGAAGCCGTGCTGTGGGCGGCGCTTCTCTGATTATACAGGAAGCAACTGCAGTTGCAGCAGAAGGCCGGATTTCACCAGGCGATTTAGGTTTATATAATGACGAACAAATCGAAATGCTGCAGCGAATTACTTCATTTATTCATCAGCATGGGGCAGTGGCAGGAATTCAACTGGCTCATGCCGGACGGAAAGCTAGCTGCGCAATCCCCTGGAAAGGAGTGAATCAACTTAAAGGAAATGCAGGTGGCTGGACAATAGTTGCCCCTTCTGCCCTCGCTTTTAACCCGGATGATGATGCTCCCGAAGCATTGGATCCGGATGGAATCAAAAAAGTAATTTCTGCTTTTAAAGTTGCTGCACGAAGAGCCCTGATGGCTGGTTATAAAGTAATAGAAATACATGCGGCACATGGCTATTTGATTCACCAGTTCCTTTCACCGTTAAGCAACCACCGTACGGATAACTATGGTGGAAATTTGGAAAACAGGATACGCCTGCTGCTGGAAATTGTAAAAGCAGTTCAAACGGAATGGCCGCAAAACCTTCCATTATTTGTACGGATATCTGCTACAGATTGGGCCGAAGGAGGCTGGAATGTCGATGAAGCGGTTAAACTCTCATCCATCTTGAAACAAAATGGAGTTGATCTGATCGACTGTTCGTCAGGCGGATTAGTGCCTCACCAAAAAATTCCTCTTGGCCCGGGTTACCAGGTGCCCTTTGCGGAACGCATAAAAAAAGAAATAAATATTTTAACCGGAGCAGTTGGATTGATAACCGAAGGGCAACAGGCAGAGGATATTTTAGAAAAAGGACAGGCAGATCTTATCCTCATTGCCCGGGCTTCTTTACGGGACCCATATTTTGCATTACACGCCGCACAAAGTTTAGGGGATGATATCGCATGGCCACTACAATATCTGAGGGCTAAATTGTAATCAAAAATAATTAATGTGTATGCTTTCGCATTCATTATTTTTAACCTCCTGTATTGTATGCATGAAATGCCTGGTCAGAATTATTATTAAGTACTTGAATAATCTACTGTCAGAAAGAATATCTTTATCGGATGAAACAGGCATGATTGTAAAAGTTTCAACCTTATTTGAAATTTATATTACTAATGGCTGATTCCTTGTGACCCCTAAAAATAAGCAGTGACACATGAAAGAATATACAGCCATTATTATTGATGACGAAAAAAATATACGCGAAGCATTATCGACATTATTAAGCCAATACTGTCCTGAAATTCGTCTATGTGGTATTGCCGGATCTGCCAGCGAAGGGAGAAAACTTCTTGATAACAACATGGTGGATTTTATTTTCCTCGACATTTCAATGCCCAAAGAAGATGGTTTTGCATTTCTACGATCCATTCCAAGCAATAACTACGGGGTGATATTTGCCACAGCATACCAGGAACATGCATTACGTGCATTGAAAGCTAATGCTGTTGATTATCTCATGAAGCCTATTAACCCTTTTGAGCTGCAGGAAGCGGTCAAAAAGGCAATATTAAACCATGAACTTCGCCGAAGCTATTCGAGAATCCAGGAAGTTTACAATCAGTCACTGAATAATTTACAAGAGCATTTGCAATCAAAAAACGACTTGCTAACCAAACTCACTATACCTGATAAATCGGGTTTTCGGTTGGTGAATGTTTCGGAGTTGATATATTTGCAGGCCGACGACAATTATACTGTTCTTTACCTCACAGGTGATCGGAAAATCCTGTCAACCCGTACTTTGGGGGAGTTTGAAAAGATTTTGGAGGGGCCGGAGTTCTTCCGGATTCATAAGTCAACAATTATTAATCTGAATTTCCTGGTTGGATATTCCAGTTTCCAGGGAAACTTTGCCGAGTTAATAGATGGTTCCCGCCTGGATATTTCGAGGCGAAAACTACCGGAATTTCGCGAAAAAGTGAAACATTATTCAATTTCAATAGACTAATTTGAGAATACTATTTATTTTCTTCCTTGTTTTCATTCTTGGATTTTGTGCCAATACTTTTGGTCAAAACCCTTATATACGTCATTATACAACTCTTGATGGCTTGCCATCAAATACGATTTACCAGATTTACCAGGATAGCCATAAATTTTTATGGTTTACTTCTGATGCAGGCGTGACAAAGTTCGATGGTTCCAACTTTATAAACTACAGGAAGAAAGACGGCCTGAGCAGCAATGATGTGGTTCGTATAAAGGAAGATTCAAAAGGGCGTATATGGATTTTCAGCTACAATGGATCCGTCAATTATATTTACAACAATATAATTTACAATAGCAAAAATGCACCTTTCCTTAATTCTATGGCCGGGAAGGGCTTTATTTTGGATTTTTTTACTGGTTCCGATCAGACTATCTATTTCTATAACTGGCAAAGGGAACTCTTTTCCCTGGATACAAATAACATTGTATTAAAGGACTTTCTCTTTAAAAATAAAAATCTACCGAAAATTAAGAAATTGTATCATACTATTAAGGTTTTATATTTAAGTAAAAGCAATTCAAATAAATGGGTTATTTGGACTGATGGAGGTATATTTAGTAAAAACAACCAGAATGGGGATATCACAGTTTCTGATAGTGGACTTATGTCCAGGGCATTATTTCCTGTCAGTAATAAAGAATATTACTCAATAACAAATTCTGGTGATTTGATAAAAGTTACAGGCAATTTTCAAAAGGAGAAAATTCATGTCCCCTTTGACCCGCTGAAAATTAAGACTATTCTTGAGGATTCTGAAGGTTACCTGTGGATAGCTGCCTATGATGAAGGCGTGTATTGCCTTAAAAATAATAAAGTAGTAAGGCATTTTGATATTGAGGATGCTCTTGGGCTTTTACAGGATCACGAACAAAATATATGGATCAGTACAGAATCAGATGGTATTTATGTGATCAATCATGATATATTGGAGCAAAATCACTTTGATCGCACTAATTTTGATAACTATAGCGTAAATATGCTTTGCGATTTTCCCGGAACGGGCATCTGGTGCACCAACACAAAAGCAGCATATTTATTAAAAAGTGATATTTTTTATAAACTATCGGTTCCCGAGGCTGCGCAGCCTGTCAATCTTGTATATCAGTTTAAGGATCAAACTCTATTGTTAGGCACAATTAGCGGCAAGCTATCTACTTTCGCGAACATAACACTAATATCAGCTACAAGCGAGATAGGTTATAGCAAGATAATGATGCACCCGGTTTTTACCAAGAAAATTATCACTGACCGCTCAGGCAAGGTAGCTGCAATGTTCGATCAGAACAGCATCTTGTTTACAAGCACGGTAAAGCCTACATTGAACACTGAATATAACCAGATCAGTGAACGAATTAATAATGCTTACTATAATGCAAAAAACGAATTTGTTATCAACGCAAATAGAAATTATCTCTATAGAAGTAACGAGTTGAAACCTTATTCTGAGTTATCCCGGTTTAATGGAACCATCATTACGGATCACCTGGTCCTGGACGATTCGACCGAGTTATTTAATATTGATGGTGACAGCCTATATGTTTTGAAGAATCACAAGTTCTACAATTTATCGGAAGCTTTCGATTCACCTATCAATTCACAAATTAATAAATTTTTATATGAGGATTCTACCTTGTACATTTCCACACTCAAGAACATATTTGTTTGTTACAATCCAGGCAAGGTTATATCAGGAATTCCAATCCAACTGAAATCGCTGAACATCAGTTTCAACAACATTAATGATATACTTATCCATAAGGATACACTTTATATTGCAAGTGATGACGGGCTGACAGTCATTGCCGAAACATCCGTCGCCAAAAGTATTGGGCTTCCTCCAATTCCATATCTCCAATCAATCACTGTAAATGATAAAACATATTCTTCGCCTGATCAGCGACTTACGCTGACCGGAAAGAACAATATTAAGTTATCTTTTGGTTGTATCAGCTACTCTGCCAGCCCGATAATTTATTCTTATATGCTCGAGGGGGCCGAAGATACATGGACCGTTGGATCCGGAAGTAATATTAATCTGGTGTATCATAACCTGCCTAAAGGGCATTATATTTTTAAACTTAGGGTCAGAAAATTAAACTCAGGTTGGAGTAAACCCCTTGAGTTACCAATAACCATCAAACCAATACTAGTTGAATACCCTGCATTTTGGGCATTTATTGTGATCCTTGCCTCAGGCTTAATATTCCTGATCATCTCCATGATCAGAACCCAAAAAATGAAAAGAACTGAGGTTGATCATCAGCTGATCGTAATGGAACAAAAGGCATTACAGTCGATGATGAATCCACATTTCATATTTAATTCACTTGGTTCTATTCAAAATTACCTGCTTAAAAATAAAGGAAGTGAAGCTGTAATTTACCTGTCGCAATTTGCGCAGCTGATACGCCAAAACCTGGATGCTATCAATACACCTATGATTAATCTTGAAGAAGAGATTGGCCGTATGAGAAATTACCTTGAACTGGAGAAAATACGGCTTGAAAATAAATTTGATTATAGCATTGAAATTGATACTGAATTTGAGGAAGATCAAGTATTTATACCTAGTATGATGATTCAGCCAATTGCAGAAAATTCGATCTGGCATGGGCTGGCTACGCTGGAAGGGATGGGTTTTATTAAAATCAGATTCCATGCATACAAACCTAAATCATTGAAAATAATAATTGAGGATAATGGCATAGGGATGAAAAAAGCACTTGCATATTCCGCTACCACTTCACATCGCCAGCATCTTGGTATGAAAATAATTGAAAAACGTTTAAAACTCCTAAGCAAAAAATACAGCACTGTAACAAGTATAAATTATTCGGAATGCACTCCTGGGAATAACAACCCGGGGACTTTGGTGGAACTAGTCTTGCCTTTTATATATAACATTGATGATTTTTAAGATACACCTTTCATCCGGCACCAGGAATAGTATATCCGGGTTTCGTTCAGATTTCTCTTCCTGATTTACCGTTCCTTTTTTAGAATGCCGTTTCACTCAATTATTCATACCGTTCACTCAAAGCCAAATTGAGACTATAGGAATAATAATATTTTTGTTTAGTCGATCAATTTTATTAAATCAATAAATTGATTTCAATAAGAAAGAAAATCTAGTTTCATATCCTATATTTTGAACCTACTTTTACTTCCATCTGAGTAGAAATATTACTTTTTAGATCCGATTTTGCAGCCGCCCTCTGATAAAGGGCGGCTGTCTTTTTAATGCAGATTTATTGGTTTATACCGGGATTAATATTCTTATGAAGTTATGATCCGCAATTTCAGCTAGATTTTGGAAAAACCGAATCGAGTAGGAAGTCTGGGATTATTATTTCTCTAACTGTCCTCTCACACCACCATACGTGCTGTTCTGGAAACTGATGTTAAGAAACGACTCCTGGGATTAAGGCATGCATACCAACCCGGATGCTAAAACAGATTCCCCTTAATAGGTTGATTTACAGGTGATTTTATATACATCAACGCCATTGGCAGTATTGTTAACAATAGGAGCTGCATCAGGATAAATATCCTGCCATGCTCCAATCTGTTGCTTCATAGTTTCCATTTGATAATTGAGAATCTTCTGGTACGAAACCAATACTTCATTTACTGGACCTTCAGTCGCGCTTTCTTTTTTACATCCTGGTGAAACAAAAAGCCCAACAATCAGAATCAGTAGCAGGCAGCAACGGCATATGCATTTATCTTTTGTTTGTTTAAAAATTCCATAGTTCTGTATTTATAATATGTAAATATGACAAGTTTAGCTTGGTATAAGTTCAGATATTTGGTATAAGTTCAGATATTCGTACACAATGTAATTTTTTCATGATCTGCCATGAGGAAAACATCATTAACATACAAAGCCAAACCTGTTGGGTAATATACAACAACAGCTTAGCTTCAGAAAATAAAAAAGTTCTGTTTTCTTTCGTATGGCAATCATTTTAACTGTTGTTCGATTTGAGCAAAATTAAAATGCTTGTCCTGGTAAGGCATTAATTCCACCTTGACACGACTCCTCTATCATCGAGAAAAATTGTATTTTTAGGGCATTGAAATCTGATAAGATGAAAGCACAAAATATAATCCTTTTACTCCTGATTATTTTATTAAATAGCTGTTCATCAATAGGACACATGGAATTTGAGAATATACCAATAAATGGCAATCTTGATAAGTTCGTAAATAAGTTGATTAAATTGGGATTTACTGATCCGCAGTTAGTGAAAGAAAATCAAATTAAGCTTAATGGAGTATTTTTAGATAAGAACTGCGAAATTTATGTGTTTGCGACAAAGAAAAATCAAACCGTATATAAAGTCAGAATCGACCTGCCAGGAGAAGTTCAGGATTCCCTTCAACCGAGTTTTGAAAAAATACAAAAGACATACTCTTCAAAATACGGAATCGGAACAACCAGGTACAAGCAATATAGAATTCGGGAAAGGCTTATGTTTAACGAACCAGGACTCGCCAGGCACCTAATGACAGGAGATTATACCAGATACTTCACAGCTTCAGGGGATATAACTGTTGAAGTGCAGGATGATTATATTTCAATAACTTATTCAGATAATGTAAATTATGAAATCAGGAAAAGAGAATCAGAGGAGGAATATGATAAAGAGATTAACTATAATGGTAAGGTGGAATAGCATAATCAAAAATGATTTAACCTTATGAAACTTATAAACATTTGTCATATAAGCATAAAAAAATCCATAACTACTGACAATCTGTTTGTTAAGGATTTGTATTTGTGAACCCATAACTGAACAGAAAAAAGAAACAATTGAAGCTTTGGAATATTCTCTAAATTAATATTTGCATCAAATTACATTTTAATAAGTAATTTTGTAGAAAATTAAAGAACATGAAAAAGTTTCATTTTACTGCATTAATCGAAAAAGGCGAAAACGGTTATTATGTTGGACAGGTCGAGGAAGTACCCGAAGCAATAAGCCAGGGTAGAACTATTGAAGAATTAAAAGCCAATTTATTAGATGCCGTAAAAATGGTTTTTGAAGCTAAGAAAGAATTAACATTAAAAGGATTTGAAGGGAAAAAACCAATTAGGCGGAAAATTGAATTAGCATGAAAAGAGGCCAGCTAATAGCTCATTTGAAGAATAACGGCTGTATTTTATACCGTAACGGTGCTAATCACGATATTTATATTAATTTGAAAAACTTGCAGGTTACAGCCGTAGGAAGGCATACAGAACTAGATAATAAATACTGTAAAATGGTATGTAAACAATTAGGCATACCAACGATATAAAAAGATATCAGCCCAATAGCAGGGTACACAAAAAAAGCGAAAGGATCCTTTCGCTTTTTTTGTGTTATATCTTCAACTATTTTTCCTGAAGTAAATATAAAGTTAAACTGATTCAATATCACAACTTAATATTTATGCGATTATTCCAAATTTATGCCTGCCGCAATGGAAAGATATTCGTTTGTGGATCATAGGAAGGTTCATTATCTGGTTTAAATGTCGATTTATTACCTGGTTACAATAGACATTAAAACAGGCACTTCTTTAGAGTCAATATAGTCAAATAATTAAACTGCTAACCTAACCCGTTATATCCAAACAGTATAGAGATTATCCTTTTGTTGTCCCCTGTATAGTCTCCCATAAAAAAAATAATCCCCTCTAAGCCATTGACCTAAAGAGGATTAAGGGTGTTTTCTAGTGGGCCCACCTGGACTTGAACCAGGGACCTACTGATTATGAGTCAGTTGCTCTAACCATCTGAGCTATAGGCCCTTTGAATTAAAAGTTTTGTTAAACTTGCAATTACGGGTGCAAATTTACACTTTTGCAGCCAATTTAAAAGCCTGTTTTAAATATTTTTTTTATGCCTGTCATTCAATCCTCAAAAATAAAGAATCTTATTTTCGATTTAGGCGGTGTATTGCTGAATATCAACCCATTGCTATCATTACTTGAACTTGAGAAAATAAGCGGTATAAGCAAGGATGAGTTAATAGTGAAGTTTGTGAGTGAGAAAATATTTGAAAAATTCGATACAGGAAGCCTGAATCCGGCTCAATTCAGGAGCAAATTATGCCAGATTCTGAACTGTAGCGTAAGCGATTCTGAAATTGATCGTACCTGGAATGAGCTATTACTTGACTTTCCGCTTCCAAGGGTTGAACTGCTGCAACAATTACGAAAAAACTACCGGGTTTTCTTATTATCAAATACCAACAGCATTCATTTCGATCATTACACACATGAGTTCTATGAAAAATATGGAATCCGGATGGCAGATCTGTTCGACAAGTTATTCCTGTCATACGAAATCGGAATCCACAAGCCGGATGCCGGAATTTATACATATGTTCTTCAGCACGCCCATATTAATCCTTCGGAATCCGTTTTTATTGATGACTCTTTACCAAATATCGAAGCCGCTTTTCGCCAGGGGATTACGGGCATACATATCCAAACCGGGGATGATGTTACTCACTTCTTTGAAAATGGATTTCTCAGGAAAAATCTGAGTCAGGATTGATTATTACAATCAAATAGTGTTTTCTGATTTCGATCGACGAGGTACGAAATACGATTGGGTGAAAACTTGTACTCTATTACAAATTATTAATAACTCTGTCATTACAACTAATAGCTTCTCAAAAATCCCTCCTCTCACCACGCTCCCTTTCGCCTCTCTCCATTTCCCCTTGTCTTAATGAAGTTCCCTGCCGTCATCTTTTAACATCCTGTAAATGGTTGTTTTACCGATATTCAGTTTATCTGCGACCAGGCGAACTTTATTATCGTATTTATTCAGGTAATGGGTAATAATAATTTTTATATAATCGTCAAGAGTAGCTTCTTCGTTTACAAAATCAAGCATTGCAGTAGTGTTCGGCAACTTCACGTCTTCGGCATGAATGGTATTGGTATTGGTCATAACTGCGGCCAGTTCAACAATGGCTTTTAACTCACGTACATTACCAGGGAAAGGATATTTGCGGAATTTCTCCATTGCATCAGCTGAGATAATAAGTTTGGGCATGCTGTTTTTTGCACAAAACTCATCCACAAAGAACCTTGCCAATAAAAATATATCATTCCCCCGCATCCGCAGAGGGGGAATTTCAATGGGCAGTCCTAAGAGCCTGTAATACAAATCCTCCCTGAAATTGCCTTTTTTAACTTCTTCGAGTAAATTTTTATGTGTAGCTACAATTACACGAACATCAAGTTTCTGGACCTTATTCGAACCCACTCTCACTACCTCTTCTTCCTGTATGACCCTGAGCAATTTCGACTGCATATTCAGGTCCATATCCCCTATTTCATCGAGAAATATAGTACCGTGATTAGCTTCTTCGAATCTTCCGATGCGCTGATTATTTGCTCCGGTAAATGATCCTTTTTCGTGCCCGAACATTTCACTTTCGATAAGTTCGCGTGGAATTGCTGTGACATTTACAGGTACAAATGGTTTATTCTTTCTTTTTGAATTAAAATGTATTGCTTTAGCAACCAACTCTTTACCTGTCCCTGTTTCGCCATGTACAGATACCGAAATGCTGGTTTTTGTTGCTTTTTCGATCAGGCGGAATACTGTATTTATAGCCGGGCTATCCCCTTTTATCAGGTTATTGAATTCGTATTTCTTTCCAATTTCATCTTCAAGGTTCGAAATGCGCTGCTTCAGGTTAAAATTTGATTTGATATTGCGCATTGCCGACCAGATTCTGTCCTTGGTATCCGGATCTTTCAGAACATAGTCGTAAACACCCTTTTTCAACAACTCCACGGCGGTTGAAATATCCTGCTGGCCCGAAACCATAACTACGGGTAATTCAGGATCAAACTCCCTGATACGTTTTAATACATCAAAACCACTCATATCAGGAAGATTGAAATCGAGCGAAATAGCTGAAGGTCCTTTATATAAATTAGCCAGCAACTCTTTACCAGAATTAAACACGCTTACTTCATAATCGGGGTTCTGTGATAAATGATACGAAAGAATCTTCGCATACATAACATCATCCTCAACTACAAAAATTTTAAATTCATCCATAGAGTGTCCTTTTTACATATTTATTTCCTAAAACCGGAAAAGTAACAAAATAAGTTAAAATAATAGTACATTTCCCAAAACGGGACTTATATTTTCATTTCAGGAAAATTCCGATCCCATATTCCTGTTGAATGTGAAGTTTTTATTTCAGTAAAATATCCTGCATTTTCTTGAATGTCTCTTAAGGTTAAAGCTGTATGATAAGAGCTCCGAGAGATATAAAAACAATTTATATTACTGTTTATCTTTTAGTTATGAACTGTTAAGATCATTTTATTAATTTATCTTCAACTTCATTTTGAAAAACAGGACGGGTGCTTATGGATAAAAAACGCTACCGGCAAACCCCTCTTTTCAAAGTATTCCTCAGATGTAAGATAAATAAAAATCGTGACTTATACTTATTTATACAAATTTTGTGACAAAGTTAATAATCATAACAATATATAATCTGACTTGGTTATTGCTAAAGGTTTTGTTTTTAAACATTTCAGGAATATTATCTTTATCTGAAGTGCCAGGTTCCCTGCCTGCAGCAGGTAGGCATGTTCCGAGTGCCACAGTTGTAAACTTTGATTCTTCTTATTTAGCAGTTTTAGAATTATTAACAGCACATGTTGTGAATCGGCAAAGCCCTGCAATCTTCAGGAACGCCGGAACCCTGTTTGCCAGCAGGCAGGCTGGAACGCGGAACTTTTATCTTGTTGAAGTTCAAATCCATCTATTTCAACTATCTTCTTAAGCAGAACCTGTCTAAACCAATTTCATGAGAATTTCCTCTATCTCTGAATAACTAAGCCTGGTCAGAATTTCCATTCTAACTTTCTTAAAACCTGGAAGCCCTTTGAAATATCCCGCATAATGTTTTCGCATTTCAACAATACCTTTGTGTTCACCTTTCTTTTGGATGGCTAGTTTAAGATGCGCAAGGCTTACAGCAATCCTTTCGGGCAATCCGGGGGGAGATAATAATTCTCCTTTCTCAACAAATGTTTTAATCTCATTGAATATCCATGGGTTTCCAATGGCTGCCCGGCCGATCATAATGGCGTCAACTCCATACCTGTTGAACATTTCAACTGCTTTGCGGGCATTGTCAATATCCCCGTTTCCGATAACAGGAATGTGAATCCTGGGATTATTCTTAACTTCACCTATCAACGTCCAATCCGCTTCGCCCGAATACATTTGTGCCCGGGTACGCCCATGAATAGTCAGCGCCTGTATGCCCACATCCTGCAGCCTTTCGGCAACATCCACAATAACTTTACTGTTTTCATCCCAGCCAAGCCTGGTTTTGACAGTTACGGGTAATTTCACTGCATTTACAACCTGGCGGGTTATCGCTATCATAAGCGGGATATCGTTCAGCAGGCCGGCTCCGGCTCCTTTCATGGCTACTTTTCGGACCGGGCAGCCAAAGTTAATGTCAATAAGCTCCGGATTATTTTCTTCGGCCAGTAAAGCCGCATTTTTCATTGCTTCCACATTATTGCCGAATATCTGGATACCAATGGGTCTTTCCTCCTCATCAAACAACATTTTTTTACTGCTTTTTACAACCGAACGCACAAGGGCTTCGGACGACACAAATTCCGTGTACACCAAATCAGCGCCATGCATACGGCACATAGTGCGGAATGCAGAATCGGTAATATCCTCCAGCGGTGCGAGTATAACCGGGAATTTTCCCAGGTCGGTTTTTCCAATGATCATTCCTGAATTTTTCGTGATGCAAAAATAGCAACAATAACCAACGGTTGCGATTAAACCTTATTCATTACATTTGCCACAAACATTAATTATGCTTAAAGGCACCTATAGTAACCTTAACTACTTCAGCAAATTTATCCTGCTGATAACCCTGGTATTCAGTTTCCTGCTATTCTCGTCGCTGCTGGGAATATTAGTGCTGGTACCTTTCTACGGGTCTGGTGTTCTCAGCCTGCTTTCAGCTCCTGACTACACCGATGTATCAGTAGTAAATGCCATGAAAATAATGCAAATACTCAATATGGCAGGAGGTTTGTTATTACCTGCCGTCATTTATATATGGCTGTGTACGCCAGGAATTATAAA
Source organism: Lentimicrobiaceae bacterium (assembly GCA_041660125.1). Classification (GTDB taxonomy): domain Bacteria; phylum Bacteroidota; class Bacteroidia; order Bacteroidales; family UBA4417; genus UBA4417. The sequence goes on along the minus strand of JBAZWY010000030.1, from coordinate 16,470 downwards.
GTATACAGGATTTAGCAAGTCCGTTTCACTTATGACTGTTACATTATCAGCTGCATTAATTTTGCTTTCGCAACCTCTGATTGGCTGGGCAAATGAACTGAACAGCTATCTTTCTCTGCCCGACTGGCTTTCGTTCCTTGAAAACTGGATGAAAAACACTGAAAAACAGGGCGAACTGATCACGGAAGCTTTCCTGTCAACCACTTCCACCAAAGGCCTTATAATAAATATTTTTATGATAGCCATTTTGCCGGCATTTGCTGAAGAGATTCTTTTCAGGGGTGCCCTGGCAAGCATGTTTAAAGGCTGGACTAAAAATGTACACCTTGCAGTATTTCTATCTTCCTTTATATTTGCAGCAATACACTTGCAATTTTATGGTTTCCTGCCACGGTTTCTATTAGGAATGGCATTGGGTTACCTGTTCTTCTGGAGCGGAAGTTTATGGCTGCCCATCGTTGCGCATTTTACCAATAATTTCCTTTCGGTGATCGTGGAATTTCTTTCCCGCAAAGGGATTATTCATACAAATGCAGAAAACTTCGGGATGGGCAATGCTACCTGGCTAACCATAATCAGTATTATCGGGGTAACAGGGTTATTGTTTTATATTTATAAAATGACTGTTAAGCATACACTGGAAAAGTAAAGGAAATATTTATGCTACAATAAATCTGTTTTGCTCATTAAGTGTGAATTAAAGCAACAAGTTGCTATTCGAACAATTAATTTATCCGGCATGGCTAAAAGTGTCGGTTTGCGGAAATATCTTTCTACAAGGCAATAATAAAAAAGAGAGCGCCACAGGAAGACAGTCTCAATTAATAAACAAATAAGGTCCTTTTCTTATTGCGTAAAAGAAGCTCTCTTCATAGTGGAGTAATTTATTTTTAAAGCATTTGCTTTACGCAGTTCCTGTTTCACATCGGTAACAATACCCATCTTGGTTTCTGCATCCACTTTAAGCGATGTGGTTAGCAGTTTCCGATCCAGCTCATTACGGGACTGCCTTTCGGCAACGATAAATGCCTGAATGGAACCAACAGATGCAAATGCATCATTGAGCTGAATACGCGACTCGGTTCCCAATGAAGCCTTCATAGGTTCACCAATATATATGTAGCTAACCAGTGATTTTTTTTCCAGTTTCTGAACTTCACTGGCTTTCGGGGGCGTAACCCGTACCAACAGTGTAGCACTCCGGATAGTAGTAATAACCATAAAAAAGAACAGAAACATGAAGATAATATCTGACATTGATCCCGTGTTGATACCCGGGACAGTCCTTCCACCTGCTTTTTTAAATCTTGCCATATTATTTCCCTCCCGTATTTTCAGGTTCAGCTTCTGAAATAGCAACAGGTATAGCCATTGAAATAGCATCAATACTACTTTCGTCCGTTAAGTCTTTGAATGGAACTCCGAATTTTTGTTTCGATAATTCGTTTCGAAGTTCATTGATTGCTGCTGAAAGTTCATTTTGAACCTGAATGTAAGTATTATAGGAAGTGCCGCGATCGTTTTTTAGCGAGATAATTCCTTTTGAAACAGATATCTTTCCGAGCCCGGGAATAACTTTTTCTTCCATCTCGGGAAAATCATCCCTACGCCCGGGGTTAGCCAGGAACAATTTGGCGGTTTCTTTCAATTCCCTGATATTAACAGGTTTGCCTTGAACTAGAAGATTGTTGCTCTTGTTAACCAGGACCTTTAAAACATTGCAATCCTTTAGTCAGCAGAATGTAGTGTATTTATTTATTGCCTTTTTAAGAGTAAATTCTCCGGCAATTGCATAGCCCTATTTAATAGCCTTTAAATCCAACATGGTATTACAAGCCGGTAAAAATCTGATTATTATTCCCCTTTAAATTTCAATAATCCTGCCGTTTCAAAGGATTCTGTTAGGCTGCAACCTGTAGCTAAAGACAACCTTTAGTTTGGATTCATTCAAAACGTTGATATTTTGCTTTAACAACCCCACCAAAAAGGGAATAATTATTCTTGCACTATTCACTTCATGTCACCCTAAGCTGCTGCACAGCGCCTGCCGAAGTGAAGGACACTCTTCATTATTCATTCTCAACTTCACTTTTCACTAATACTTTTATTTCACATACTTCAGAGGCGAAACTGTTATTGGAATAATGCAACGCACATTTATAGCTACACCGCCACGCATTCCCGGGTTCCAGGCTGGCATTGACCTGATAACACGAACTATTTCATTATCCAGGTCAGGCTGCAAGCCTTTTACCACTTTTACATCTCTTATTGTACCATCAATCAGTATTACAAAGTAAATATGTATTACCCCTGTAATATTTTGAACACGTGCAATTTCCGGATAATGAAGGTTTTGCCTGATAAATTCCTGCATAGCCTTATCACCACCCGGAAACTGTGGATTTTTTTCAGCTGAACCATAAACTTCACCAACTATGCCTCCACCGGCTTCATTAATACTATCTGTGCCATTATCAGTTGTTCCTTTCCCGCTTGTACCCAGCGAATCGCCTCTGCTCACCGCTGTTTTGTCAGTTTTATCCGGTGTACTAACATTAGCATCGGCAGCAATTGTAACAGGCACCTCTTCCGATTTTAGCGTTGAAGCACCTCTTATTTGTTCAATAGTCATCGAAGGTATTGGATTGTTTGAAAGGTTAACCCCAACTGCCTGTATTTCAGAAAGAGAATTGTAGTAAAATTTTTCTGAACGGTTCAGGCTTAGTCTTTCAAAAAACAATAAGACACATAAGAAGAAACACAGTGAATAAACAAAGCTCCGTAATACACGAGTCTGGTAAGTTTGCCGGATAAAATAAGCGCCATACGCTTTGTTACGTCCTTCGAAGGCAATATCGTCGAGCGTTGGTTTATGGTTCTTGTTTTTCAATTCAGGTTTCAGCAAAATAATATAACAAATATATAAAAATAGACGTCAGGGTATAAACTGACACTTATTAACAAATCGGATTGTTTTGATAATAGTGTGGAGAATGAAGTACACCAGCGAATTTGAATCTTACGTGGATGAATTGCGGTTACTAAATATATAAATAATCATATTGTTAAATCAGTCTATCTTCTGATTACCTGATGGCAAAATCAACCGGAATAATTAACATGCAGGCTATAGGTTTGCCTTTATAAATGGCAGGCTGCCACTGGGGCATTGATTTTACAAGCCGTATTGCCTCCATATCAAGTTCAGGATCAAATCCACTTACAATCTTTGCATCTTCAACCATACCTTTCTCATTTACCACGAAACTGACAATAGTGTTTCCCTTTATGCCAGCCAGGAGCGCATTAACCGGGTATTGCTGGTTTTTATAGAAATAATATTGGATTGCGGCATTTCCACCGGGGAACTGAGGTGCTTTCTCAAGAACCAATTTAATGGTGTCAATTATAAACGACTTTTCCTTTAATAAGTCCTTATGCCTATTTAACAGGATATCAGTAAGTTTATTAAATGATGTATCAGCTTTAGTAAGCAAAGGATTAATTTTCAATTGCGGCAGCTCCACCCTGTAATTTGGCGCTTCCTGCGGTACTGTTGTTATAGATGGCTCTGTTGTTAAAATCAAAGGTGCTGTTTTTTCTTTTGGTGCATCAGGCAACCGGATTAGCATCGGAATTATCTCCGGATTGTACTTTACTGTTTCATAATACGAATACTCAACTTTGGTTGAACTTTCAAAGAATGGATTGATTTTCCAGAAATAGATTATTGCAGTGGCAAACAGGAAAATGAAAAGCACCAACATAAAGCTAAATCGTAAGCGGCGCTGGTAAGTAAACCTGAGATCATAACAACCGTATCCCTTGTTTCGGTTCTCGAACACGATATCATCAAGGGTTTTAATAAGTTGCTTTTTTCTTTGTAATGCTTTCATCATTTAAATTTGCAACAAATATTGCGCCATTGGAGATGGCAAAGTTAAACAGAAATATAGTTGACGTGCAGTGTTAGTCCAATTCGAACAGAATAGTTTACGCTCCTCAACCAAAATATTCCGGAAGACAATACTTATTTAACGATTTATTGTTCCTTTTTATTGAATAACCGGATTAATTGCCATTTTTAAAATAAATCATAAGGCAGCCAAATTGATATCAACAATCAGGAATAAAGATATTGAATTTTTATAAACTTCAGAAAATGTGTTTTATGCTCTAAATGATTGTTAATTAATTGAAGCGGCTATTTCAACCATTATTTTGTCCAATAATGAGATTTCTAATTAACTTTGTGTCGTTTTATATGGATTTATGCTGTCAATTGCATCTTATAAAAGCCTGCCGGAGTAAATACGTTCGTTAATTATTCAAAACCTCAATCAATAGATCATGAAAAAAAACCTCAAATCGAAAAAACGTAGATTCAAACTAGGTTTCGCTATGCTTGTAATTCCGGTAGCTCTCGTTGTTGCTATTATCGTATTCGAATTCGTTATGGGAAATCCATCGAATTTCCAGGCGAATAATTCCGACAATGCTGCTTTACCCGGTAATTATTATGGTATAATTTACAAGGGTGGTCTAATAGTTCCGATTCTGATGACGCTTCTTTTAATAGTATTTACATTTATTGTTGAACGTATAATTGCTATTGGCAAAGGAACTGGCAAAGGCGATGTTACTGAATTTGTACAGGAAGTAAAGGATCTGCTTGCCATTAATGATATTGAAGGCGCAAAAGCGGCCTGCAACGAACAACAGGGATCCGTTGCTAATGTTGTACGTTCGGTATTGGAAAAATACCAGCAACTCGAAAAAGACACAACACTCGTCAAGGACCAGAAACTTACAGCACTTCAGCAGGAAGTAGAAGAAGCAACATCGCTTGAGCTACCGGCGCTTGAACAAAACCTTGTCATCCTGGCTACCATCACTTCGCTTGGCACCCTTATGGGTTTGCTTGGAACTGTTCTGGGAATGATACGTGCTTTTGGAGCATTGGCCAATGCAGGTGCACCCGACTCGGTGGCCCTGGCTCAGGGAATTTCCGAAGCTCTTGTTAATACAGCCTTTGGTATTGGTACAGCTGCCATAGCGCTTGTATTTTATAATGTATTTACCACGCGCATCGATAAACTTACTTACAGTATCGACGAAGCAGGATTCAGCCTTGTGCAGTCATACGCGGCCAATCACGTATAACTCGCTAATGCTTACTAAAAGGTACAAAAATGCCAAAAGTAAAAATAAAAAGAAAAAGTACCTGGATCGATATGACAGCCATGTGTGATGTAGCATTTCTGCTGCTCACATTCTTTATGCTGACATCTAATTTCACCAGGAAAGAACCGGTATTGGTTGCAACACCTTCATCAGTCTCCGAAATTAAAATACCCGAAACCAATATTATGACTGTATTGGTTGATCCTACAGGTAAAGTGTATTTTGGAATTGATGGGCAGGACAAACGCGAGCTGCTTATCGAAAAAATGGCTGCCACATACAAGGTTACGCTTACCCCCGAAGAAAGAAAACGCTTTTCGTTACTTGATTTGTTTGGGAATCCAATGTATGCCATGAAAGCATTTCTGAACCTGGCACCTGATGTCCGCGACCTTCCCCAAAATAACATGGGAATACCTACCGACTCAACAGATAATCAGTTCAAACAATGGGTTAAATTGGCTCGGGAAGTAAATCCTGACTTGCGGATAGCAATCAAAGCCGATGAAAAAACACCATTCCCGGTAATTAAGAAGGTAATGAAAAGCCTTCAGGAACTTGATGAAAATAGGTATAACCTGATCACCAAGCTCGAAACAACCCCTGGGAGATAATTATTAACTAAAAATAAACCGGAAAAATGGCAGATGTAAGTCAAGATTCAGGATCACATAAAAAAGGCGGTAAGAAGAGATCGAAAAAGTTGCCCACCCGCATCGACTTTACACCAATGGTCGATCTGGGCTTCCTTTTAATTACTTTCTTCATGCTTGCTACCTCCCTTATCAAGCCACAAACTATGGAGATTACCATGCCATCGGATAAAAAAGTAGAAGACGTAGATAAAACAGTTGCCAAAGCTTCACAGGCAGTTACACTAATATTAGGCAAAAACGATAAAGTTTTTTATTATTTTGGCAAAACAGAAGGCGCACAGCTGATAGAAACCAATTATGCAGCTGATGGCTTGCGCAAGATACTTCTTGAAAAGAACTTTAATATTGCAAAACAAGTTGAGGACCTCAAATCAGAAAAGATAAAAACTCATATGAACGAGGATGTTTTTCAGAAAAAACTTGGCGAAATTAAGGCGAATAAAAACGCACCAGTGGTTAGGATCATGGCTACCGATGATTCCAATTATAGAAATTTGGTTGATGCACTCGACGAAATGAATATATGCAGTATAAGCCGCTATGCTATTGTTGATATTGATGAACAGGATTTACAACTCATCAGGGATAAAAATATATAAACATTGCATCCCTTAATTAATCAAATAATGAGTCGGCTAGATGCAAAAGATTAATATTTTTTCAGAGCAGTGGTGCGATGTTGTCTTCGAAGGCAGGCCAAAGGATTATGGCGCTTATATGTTGCGCAAATTATCTTCTAGCCGACATCGTATAGCAATTATAATTATGCTGATTTTTTCCCTCGCTGTATTTACTCTTCCCGGACTTATTAAAAGAATAATTCCTGAAAACCGTACAGTAAATGTTGATGTAACCAACTTGGCCAATATTGACCTGGAGAAGAATAAGCCCAAAGATGTTTTAGCTCCAAAAATCGAACAGGAACCGCCAAAGAAAATTCTTAGCACAATCAAATTTACACCTCCTGTTATTAAAGATGACATTGATGTACATGATGAAGAAATCATGAAAACCCAGGAAGAGGTAACTGAATCAAAACTTTCAGTTTCAATTGCTGATGTAAAGGGAAATACTGAAACTGCCGACCTGGCTGATCTGCAGGAGAAGCAGAACCAGGTGGTTGAAGAAGAAGTGACCGAACCTTACCGTTACGTAGAACAAAGCCCTGAATATCCTGGTGGGGAAATGGCCCGTACCAAGTTCCTTCAGGATAATATAAAATACCCTATTATGGCTAGGGAAAGTGGCATTCAAGGTGTTGTATATGTAACTTTTGTAGTTGGTAAAACTGGCGAGATATCAAATGTGCAGATCATGCGTGGCATCGGTGGAGGCTGCGATGAAGAAGCCATCAGGGTAATAAAACTTATGCCTAAATGGATACCAGGCCGACAAAATGGCAAACCAGTTCCCGTATGGTTCAATTTCCCGCTCAGGTTCACATTAAATAATTAAACTCATGAATTTGTTCCGGTTCAAAGATCCAGGAAACCAAATCCCCAAACTGATCAGGAGAATTCTTTCGTATGTGATGATTTGTGTTTATATGGGTTTTGGCCTTTTTGTACTTATTAAAGGATGGTATGCATTATCAAAAACTCAATCCATTGGTATTGGAATACTTCTTATACTTTATGCAATTTTCAGAATCTACCGAGTGGTTCATGAACCGGGTCAAAAAGATACGTTGGATGAACTTATAGACGATAAGGAAAATGAATAAATTCACTTTAGCTGCTGTTGCTGGAATCAGCATTCTCATTCTGGGGTGCAACAGCAAGAATACCGGCGATAAATACACCGATACTCCAACTATGGGAAAGGTGTCAATTGCTGTAGATGAAACCTTTCAACCTATTATTGAAGCCGAGCTTCCTGTTTTTCATGCTATCTATAGGTACGCAACCATTCTACCCAAGTACCTTCCTGAAGTTGATGTTTTCAATTTACTGCTGCACGATAGTGTGAGGCTTGCAATAGTTTCCAGGCCATTGAACCAAAAAGAAATGAATTATTTCCATAGCAGGAAGTTTTTCCCCAAGCAAATACCCGTAGCTGTTGACGGTATTGCTGTTTTAGTTAATCCTTCCAATCCCGACACGCTTTTCTCTATCAAACAATTACGAAAAATCATGTTAGGCGAGATAACAGATTGGAAACAAATAAATCCTCATTCAAAACAAGGTGAGATAAAAGTAGTATTTGATAATCCAAACTCCAGCACAGTCCGGTTTGTGGTCGATTCAATTACAAAAACACAGAAGCTAGGTAAGCAGCTTTCGGCCATGCAGTATAACATTGATGTGGTTGATTTCATCTCAAAAACCCCAAATGCCATTGGCGTTATGGGGATAAGCTGGATCAGTGACAGCCGAGATCCTAAAAGCCTTTCGTTCCTTAAAAAAGTAAGGGTGGCAGGGATTTCAACATCAGATCCGCCAACTATTGAAAACTGCTATCAGCCATTCCAGGCGTATATTGCCACCGGGAAATACCCGTTGACTCGCTTTGTTTATATGATACTTACCGAACCAAGAGCTGGTCTTGGAACTGGTTTTACGTCCTTTGTGGCAAGTGATAAAGGCCAACGCATTATACTGAAAACAGGAATTCTCCCATATGTTGATCCGGTAAGGATCGTAAATATTAAAAAAGAATAACCTGGTTCAAATAGCTACTTTCTGGCATGAATAATGCCATGAAATCAAGTAATTATAATGTAATTAGTATGAAGTCGATTAAATCATTTCTCATCGCATGTTTGCTTTTGCTTGCAGGTAACATTATTGCCCAGCCTTTGGGTGATGCCATGAAACTGCTTGAAATGAAACAATATAAAAGTGCAAAATCAGCATTCCTTCACGAACTTAAAAGTACCAATTCAGCATCTGGCTGGTTTTATCTTGGGAAAACCTACGCTGCACTGGGTCAGTCTGATTCAGCAAAAATATGTTTTTCAAATATTGAGTTGGCTGATCCTAAGAGCAGCCTTTCAATTGTAGCCCAGGCAATTAACGAATTGACAGCAGGCAATAGCAGTCAGGTGATTTCGACTCTTGAAAAAGCAAATAAATTAGCGATATCAAAGCGAGACATCATTACACTCATTGAAATTGCTCTTGTACGTTACCAGGCAGGTGATACCGTTAGATGGATTATACCGCTTACCATGGCTTCAGGAATGGATTCGAAAAATCCAAAACCCTATATCATGGCAGGTAAAATATATCAAATGCTTGGCGAGAGGTCCAACAAACACAATTATTATGGTGGATTAGCCTCAGGCAGATTTGAACAAGCATTATATTATGATCCGGATAACTTGGAAGCGCGGGCTGCACAGGCAGAATCATTTTTTGCAGGACATAATTTTGAAGAAGCTGAAGCCTACCTGGATATAGTACTTGCAAAAGACTCAAACTATATTCCCGCCTTAAAAATTTATGGCGACCTGGCTTACACTTTAGGCAATTACGATAAAGCAAGTTTGATATATACCCGGTATATAGCCTTGTCTGAATACAGTGACAAGGACTTATCAAGATTTATAACAATATTATATTTCAACAAGGAATATTCAAAAGCAAATGAACTTATTACATCTGTTTTAGCAAAAGATCCTTCAAATGGAGTGATGCTTCGTTTAAAAGGGTACACATCTTTTGAATTGGGCAAATATTCCGAAGGATTCGATGCTATGAAAAAATTCTTTGATTTGCGTGCCACGGCAGATACTAATAAAATCATACTTTCCGATTATGAGTATGCAGGGAAATTAGCTTCAGGAATCGGCAATGATTCATTATCAACTATTTATTTCCAGAAGGCGCTGGAAATGGATTCAACAAAAACCGGCTTATATGAAGACATTTCAAAATCATATGAGAAAAGAAAACAATACCAAAAAGCTATTCATTATTACTTCAGGTACATTTCGGCCAGGAATGGAAATGTTGCATCAGTAACCTATTTTAATATCGGTAAGGATTTTCTTCTGCTTGCCGATGATGCTGCAAATACATCTGATTCTATGAACCGCAATTTATATCTGAAGCGTGCCGATACCGCTTTTAAGAAGGTAATCGAATTATCGCCAAATTCACACCTGGGATACCAATGGCACGCACGTGTACTTGCCGCATTCGATCCCGAAAGTGTGCAGGGTCTTGCCAAAACCGATTATGAAAAAACACTTTTTATACTTGAACAAAAAACTGATCTTTCAAAATATAAAAGCGACCTGACCGAAGGATTTAGATACCTGGCTTATTACTATTACCTGCAATATGAATCAGCCAAACTGGCAAAAGACAATTCTGCTATGGCAGAATCCAAAAAACTATCAACTAGTTATTGGCAAAAAGTTCTCAGCCTTGATCCTCAGAACGATGCTGCAAAACAAGCTATTAATGCACTAAAATGACATTACATAAATAGGTGTAATAGCTCCTGGTTTAACTGGGGGATAAAAATTACTAAGGATCAATCCAATAATTGGAAAAAGGAATTGAAAAACACATTATTTTTTATTCCTGTTTTGAAAGCATATGAAAATTAAATCAACACATCCGCGTAACGCAATATCTGCTCTAGGGTTAATAACAACCTTAGCAATTGTTTTTGGTGATATAGGCACATCACCGCTTTATGTAATGAAAGCAGTACTCTCAGGTTCCCATGGATTTGTGAACGTTGATTTTATTCTGGGAGCCATATCCTGTATCATTTGGACCTTAACCTTACAAACCACCGTAAAATATGTTTTAATTACCCTTCGTGCCGACAACAAGGGGGAAGGAGGCATTCTTTCTTTATATGCGCTTGTCCGGAAAAATAAGAGAAAACTTTTTGTTCTGGCCATTATCGGAGCCAGTGCCCTGCTAGCTGATGGAATAATAACACCTTCAATCACCATAATTTCAGCCGTGGAAGGAATAAAAATACAATATCCGTCTTTTGATGTGGTTCCCATTGCTATGTTGATTGTTGTAGCCCTGTTTTTAATTCAGCAATTCGGAACTGTCACTATCGGAACATTTTTTGGCCCGACAATGCTGCTTTGGTTTACTATGCTTGGCGTGTTGGGGATAATTCAGATAGCGCAACTACCGATCATTCTGAAAGCCTTTAATCCATATTATGCGTTTGAATTATTGGCTCATCACCCGAATGGTTTTTTACTACTGGGAGCAGTTTTTCTTTGTACTACAGGGGCTGAAGCGCTTTACTCTAATTTGGGACACTGTGGTATTGGTAATATCCGTGTCAGTTGGATTTTTGTTAAAATAACCTTGATTCTAAATTACCTGGGCCAAGGGGCGTGGATACTTCTTCAGCCTCAGTCCACCACATACTGGCCAAATCCTTTTTTTGCAATAATGCCACCCTGGTTTCTTCCTTTTGGTATAGTATTGGCTACTGCTGCAGCTATTATAGTAAGCCAGGCTGTGATCAGTCTTTCTTACATGCGTATAAGCGAGGCTATTCAGCTTAATTTCTGGCCTAAAGTAAATGTATCCTATCCAACCACCCGAAAAGGGGAAATGTACATTTCGTCGGTAAACTGGTTGTTGTTTATAGCTGTTGCACTGGTAATTATAACTTTTGGAAGCGCAGCAAATATGGAGGCTGCATATGGTTTGGCAATAACTATAACCATGCTGATGACTACAATTCTGATGGCATTCTTCTTACAACGAATTCGCAGAAGAAAACTTTACATTGTAGCTTTCGTACTTGTATATCTTTTCATCGAAGGAGTTTTTCTTGTAGCTAACCTTGCGAAATTTATCCACGGTGCATGGTTCACAATATTGCTGACAGGTTTGCTTTCTTTTATAATGTATGCCTGGTACAGAGGGAGAGCTACTAAGAACCAATTTACAAGATACGTCAAAATCTCAGATCATATAGAAGCCCTAAAGGATCTTAGTAAAGATGTGAAAATCCAAAAATTTGCGACAAACCTGGTTTATATAACCCATGCTGATTACGAGAGAGAAATTGAATCAAAGATTTTGTATTCAATCTTTAATAAAAATCCAAAAAGAGCTGATACCTATTGGTTGTTACATGTTCATATTACCGATGAGCCTCATACTCTTGAATATTCAGTAGATAAAATTGTACCGGGTGTATTGATACGAGTTGAATTTCGGCTTGGTTTTAAAGTACAACCCCGAATAAATCTGTACTTTAAATATGTATTGCAAGAATTAGTGCAAAACCAGGAAATAAGCCTCGAATCTGGTTATCCGTCCATACAAAAACATCATATACCGGCTGATTTTTTCTTCATCATAATACGCCGCGTCCAAAATTACGATTTCGATTTCCCTCCATTTCAACAGTTTATTCTGGATGTTTACACCTGGCTTGTTAAAATGTCAACTTCCGACATACGTGCTTATGGTCTCGATACCAGCAATATTATGGAAGAAAAAGTGTCGTTCGTAGTTGATTCAGGGAAAAAAAGCGTGCTTAAACGCATTACTTAGAATCAATTAGCTGATATTTCCTATGATCCTTGATTTTAGCTTGTTGGGTATAGTTGAAAAGCAAATTTTTAATTCTTTTTCAGATTTTTAGCTTTCTCATTCAACTCTATATCCTCTGCTGTTACTGGTGAAATTTCAATATTATGCGCTGCGGGTTTTGTTGTTTCATCCACGCAGATATAAGTTACAAATCCGCTGACATAGGGTATATTTGAATCATCATTGGCTACTTGTATCCAGGACACTAAACTACTCCTTCCTGCATAAACAACCTTGGATGAAAATTTCAAAATCTGGCCTGGACGAACAGGCTTAGTAAAATACATGCCATGTATTTTCAAACAAACAATTGATTTAACATCCATAAGCATGGCTGCAGCTATAAATCCCGCTTCAACAAACCATTCAGCAGTTCTGCCGGCAAACAAAGTTCCATGATGATTCAAGTCTTCACTCTTTACAAGCCTTGTTGTGCAAACACTTTTAGGCTCTGTTATTGTCTTCTCCATTAGTTATTGGGTATAAATTAATATTCGGCAAAAGTATATATTAATTGAAACCATATCTATTGTAAATAAATATAAATCATATAAGATTTTTCATGAATGAGAAACATGAAATTCACACTTGGACTATGCATCACAATACATTCCCACTTCGACTGTATTGTTTTAACTATTAATTAGTTGATCCTTAAAAAGTCATTTTTCAAGCAGCAACTGGATTAAATTTTTGCTGAAAAAATATCTGAAAAATAAAACGCTAAAACTCTTCCTTGAGTTTTTCCATCATTTTCTTCAAGTTCCAGGCTGTTGCCATTAAAGGTCGAAACAAATCTAGCTGGCTTTTTGGAGGCAATTTCCCTATCATAAATTGCAGGTTTTATGCAATAAAAGTTCAAATTCCTGCATTAATAAACAAATTAAATATACTTTTATTTACTGACATTCAATTGTTTATATCATTATTAAGGATCGACTATTTACCAACCCCTCACATTTTTCGTTGTGCTTTTTAAAAATCCTTAGAATTGTCTTGTTAGAGCTATCAATCCCAAGGTAGTAGTTTTTTAGCGCAAAAGCAGTAAAGTCTTTTCCTACCTCTTCCAACTCACGCTTATAAAAAAGCATAATAGATTTCACAAAATCAAAACAGGAATTTAATTCTCTGGCTACTTTAGTTTGTCCAATAGCTCTTCCTTTGGTATGATCCCATTGATCATCGCTAATGCTTTTTTGCAAACCAAATTCGGCTCTTTGCCCGTTAACTGTAATTCTTACAAAGATCGGCGCATTGCTATCTTTTAAAATTTTCGTCCTTTTAATGTAAAAAAGGACCTTGCATGTTACTCTTGTCATGGCGTTAATTTTAGGTGATAAAATTAGGTTACATGAGCAATATAATAAAATGCATTTTACTGTATATCTGTGTATTATGTACTATAAGGTGGACTTACAAGCCTAAAATTATAGTCCACTGGATAACACACAGAAATAGTACTTTTTTCTGCCTTTTTCTGCTTTGGGGGAAAAGAAAAAACCACTGCAACGTATTGGTTTTCAGTGGTTTTCTTGAATTTGCTTATCCTACTAGCGGAGAGGATGGGATTCGAACCCATGATACCCTTTTGAGGTATACACACTTTCCAGGCGTGCGCCATCGACCAACTCGGCCACCTCTCCAATTCGTTTCAACAAAGGGATTTTCCTGTATTAATCTTCTTAAAACGGGGTGCGAAGTTACAAAATAAATTTACAAACTGGACTTCCTCTGTCATTTAGGCTACATATTATTTTGATGTGCTGGAAACAAATTTTAATTTATGAGATTTAAAGAATTTTGATTGTTTTTGTTAATATCGTTTGAATATTTTTTTTCTCTTACTTTTTGCTTGAACAAAAAGTAACAAAAATTCAAGGCTTTCGAAAAATATGTTGCGTTTCTAAGTCGGAGGTATCTTCTCGCAATACAAGGCATGAAAGATTAGTACAAATTCAGGCATTTGTCGTTGCTGTGTATTGCTACGCACATACCATTCGCACATACCTCCGTCAAGAACCGCTAACATATTTTTCTAATGCCGGTCCCTTCTAAGAAAATTTACTCTTAGGGCGACATTCAGGAATAACGGTTTGACATGACCTCAATTTTCAGGGTGTAGGGACCGGCCTAATAGAAATTTTACAACAGCTGTAGACGAAGGTAAAACGCGAGGGCATGTGCGTAGCAAAACACCAGCTTCACGTGCTTTCAGGATGTTGTTCCCAAATTTTCAAGCCTTGTTTTGCGAGCCTTTACCGAGGCATACAGATGTGTAAAATTTATATTAAGTCTAGACTTTTTGGTTCTTTTGTGTCATGACAAAAGAACAAAATCAAAATCAAAATAGAAATTTTTCTTCAGGTGGTAATATATGCCAGCACATCAAAATATTATCTAGCCGTCATTTATAACAAATTTGTAAAAAGGTGTAAAAAAAATCAAAAAGCACATTTTATATGGGGAACTTCTAGCCGGTTACAATAAATGGTTTCGTTTATCGGTTTGGGAAGCCTGAATGCTTTTTGCCAGGCGAAATTTCAGTCTATATCGGTTCGGATCAAAACGCGCCATTATATATTCTGTTTTTGATAATGTGTAAGTGAAATAAACAAAAAATAAAACAACGCTGCCAGGTTTAACCCTCCATAAATAAGATAGGTATGGGGCAAGCCAATTGCCTGAGCAAGGTAGCCGGTGATAAGCATACCTAGTCCGATACCCAGATCAAGACCGGAGAAAAGCGTAGAGTTGGCTGCACCGCGACGATGAGGCGGCACAAGATTATTCACCATTGCCTGAAAAGTAGGAAAAACTATTCCACTGCCTAATCCAAGCAGGAATCCTGCAATTATAAATCCTGGTGTATTGACAATCAAACCCAGCATAGCATGCCCTGTTGCAAGAAATAGAATACCGGTAATTGCAAGTACTTTTGGCCCATGACGATCGAATATTTTACCCATATAAATCCGGGCCAGTGAAATTCCTCCGGCAAAAATGATAAAAAACAACCCGGCATATCCGATCCCGGTTCTTAATGCGTAAAGCGAAATAAACGAAACCAGTCCACCATAGCTGATATTTACAAACAGCAGGTTAAACGTTACCGGCAGGGAAGTTGATTCTATAAGGTTTCGAAATGAAAACCTGATTTTACCAGCATGAGGAACTGCCGGGTATTTAATAAGTAATGAAAGCAAAAATCCGGCAAAAGCGAGTACACCGGCAAACAAGAACATCAGAGTGTAATTATTGTTCCGCGTTAGTAGCAGCCCGGTAAAAGGCCCTAAAGCCATTGGAATTGTCATGGCGAGTCCATATAAACCTATTCCTTCGCCGCGCCGTGAAGCGGGGACAATATCAACTATCAGCGTACTACCGGTCGTGGTGGCAACACCCCATACCAGCCCATGCATAAAGCGGACGCTCAGCATGAGTACAAATGCACCGGCGAGCGGATAGCCACTAAAAATAACCGCAAACAGCAGTAAAGAGGATATAAAAAAAAATTTACGCCCATACCTATCGATCATAAAACCGGTAAAAGGCCGAAAAAGTAAAGCCGCGAGAGTATAAACCGCAAGGATAATACCCGTTTGACCTTCATCAATTTTCAATTCGCGGGTCAAAAAGACCGGAAGTGTAGGCAGAAGAATATAAAATGCAGTAAACAAAAGCAGGCTGGCGAAAAATACCAATACAAAATTGCCTCTGAAAATTGTATTGCTTGCTGGTAGCATCCTGTTTACAAATGATTCGAAAAATTAAAAATAGATTTATTTTTGTAAAGACATGCCTGATATTTTAGTTGGGCAGTTGTGTCAAAGGTAGTAATCATTTGTATCGTTATACCTGCATGTATTCAAATTAATGAAATCAGGTTCGGTGTCAGTAAATTGAACAAAAACTATTTTGCTCAGTTCTTATTACTCAGCATACTTAATTCATGTAGCATTACTATTTACAATACTCCGTTAAATTTTAAGCAGCAATTTTACCATAATCCAGTAGTTCTTTGACAAGTTTTTGATTTTTAGCAGAGTTAGGGTTAATAGCAAACACGCACATAAATCGTTCTATCATCAAAG
>JBAZWY010000029.1:0-67847 GCA_041660125.1 Lentimicrobiaceae bacterium | reverse complement strand
GATGCCTTAAAATACAAATACGCACCCTTCGTAAAACGAAAATCTGTAGTACACAAATCTGAACTCGACGATTGCCAATTCATTGAACAGCAATTGTTTTTTTCGGATTAGCTGCAAGATGGGTTAAGAACAAGCGCTACATCAGGTTTTATATTAGGGGAACTATACTTAGCGCGGGATAAATTATCGAATTCAATAAAAGATCCAAGCTACAAGTCCCACCCGATAATAGTTATCGGGATCAAGAACCAAGACCTGCTATACAATCCCTTCTTGGAATTTTGGCCTGGTCCGCCCGAGGTGGATGGGTCTTAATAGATGCAGAAATTTATCCCGTTTGTAGTATAAAAAACTACCATCCTGGTATCCGTCTGTAGGTGGACTTAAATGTGAATTTTTGGATGCGATTGTGGTAGAATAAACCGGATTGTCTTATTTCTTTACAAAATTCTATTTGCATTTCCCGACTGCAGGCTATTTGATTGATTTTCATTATCTTAAATTATTTGTCATAGCTAGTCAAAGCAAATCCGATGATTTGAACCTTAAATTTTGCTATCTTTAGGATAAAAAAAATAAAGATGAGATCAATAAATATTTTTCTTGCAAGCATAATTTTCCTTCTTTTTCTTTATAAAGTTACTGATGCACAGCCAGATGCCAAAAAATATGTCATCCTGATCGGTATTGAAGGTGTTTCGTCCGAAGGTTTTCAATATGCCAATACTCCTGTGATAAATAGCCTGATTAAACAGGGCGCTATTTCACTGAAAACACGTGGAGTTATGCCTACCCTAAGCGCTCCGAATCTGGCAACCATTTTAACTGGTGCCGGCCCGGAGCAACATGGTGTTACATCTAACAGTTGCAGCCTGGTTAACCAGGGATTCGAACCGACAATAAAAGATGCAGATGGTTATTTCACTTCCATCTTCACACTTATTTGGAAACAGAAGCCCAATGCGGTTACTGCCATGTTTTCCGACTGTGAATGGCTTGGCGCTTATGTGAATTAGAAATACATCAACAAAGAACAGTACATTGAGGGTCAGGTAATGATTACCTCCGTCGCCCTTAATTATATCAAAAAAGAAAAACCGCTTTTTACCTTTATTTATTATGGACTCCCTGAGGAAACAGGTCGCAATAAAGGTTTTGGAACAAATGTATATTTTCAATCCATAAATGATATTGATACCGAAATCGGGAAAATAGTTGCCTATGTTAAAGAAATGGGAATGGCGCAGAATACAACCTTAATCATTACTTCTGATCATGGCGGCAATGGGTTTGAAAATGGCAACGAAAGCATGGCTGATATTGAAGTTCCCTGGATTATAAACGGTCCGGGAGTTAAAAAAACGTTTTGCTTGAAACACCGAACAACCTGGCTAACACTGCTCCTACTATTGTAAAAATTCTTGGACTTCTTGTTCCGGGTTTCTTGTTCCGGGTTCCGGGTTACGGGTTACGGGTTCCGGGTTCCGGGTTACGGGTTACGGGTTCCGGGTTCCGGGTTTCTTGTTCCAGGTTCCGGGTTCCGGGTTCTGGGTTACGGGTCTGGGGTCTCGGGTTCCGGGTTTTCGTCATTGGGATTTGGATTTTGAGATTTGGATTTTGAGATTTGGGTTCCGGGTTCCGGGTTTTCGTCCTTGGGATTTGTCCCACCTTGGCAGGATGGCATTTGAGTCTTTGAACGCCGAAGGCATTGGAACGCCGAAGGCATTTGAACTTTGAACCATTTGGCATTGAACCCAAATCTCAAATCAAAGCTTCAATTTTAGCCAATTGCAGTACCTTTGTAATCAGGAAAAAACAATATCATGAAATATACAGTAGTAACAGGAGCAGCCGGATTTATTGGCAGTTGTATGGTAAACAAGCTCAACAACAAAGGATTAACCAATATTATTGTAGTTGACGATTTTAGCAATCCGTTGAAAAATCATAACCTGGATCATAAATCAATTGTAGGCCATGTGCACCGCGATGAATTTATCAACTGGATACATAAGCATCATGATGAAATCGATTCAGTTCTTCACCTTGGAGCCCGAACCGATACTACTGAATTTGATGTCGAAATATTTAACCGTCTCAACCTGAATTATTCCAAACAGGTATGGGAAACCTGTTCGCAATTTGAAATCCCGTTGATATACGCTTCTTCAGCAGCTACTTACGGTATGGGCGAACATGGTTATCTTGATGATCATTCAATCGTAGAAAGACTGCGACCTTTAAATCCTTATGGTGAATCGAAAAATGATTTTGATGTGTGGGCTCTTAAACAGGTAAAGTCACCTCCTTTTTGGGCGGGAATGAAATTTTTTAATGTTTATGGCCCGAACGAATACCACAAAGGGCGGATGGCCTCGGTTATTTTACACGCTTTCAAGCAGATAAACGAAACCGGTAGCGTAAAACTTTTCCGTTCACACCGCTCAGGGTTTGCCGATGGAATGCAGTTGCGTGATTTTGTATATGTAAAAGATGTGGTTGATGTGTTGTACTTTATGATGCATACGAAACCACAATCCGGACTTTATAACCTGGGAACCGGAAAAGCACGTGCATTCCTCCATTTAGCAAAAGCCGTTTTTAAAGCGCTTGAAATTCCCGAAAAAATTGAATTTATTGATACTCCGCTAGATATCCGCGAAAAATACCAGTATTTTACCGAAGCCGATATGACTAAACTTATGCAGGTTGCAGCATATCCCGCACAATTTTATAGTCTCGAAGAAGGTGTTTATGAATATGTGACTGAATTCCTGGTTGAGAAAAAATATTTCTGATTACTTTACAATTGTTCTCTCAGTTCGAGCAAAAATCGCTTCATTCGAAGTAATGAGTTTAGAACATCTTGTTCAGGCGCATTATTAGCATTACGATTTTCTTTCAGCTGCAGTTTTGCGCCTTCCAGCGTATAGCCTTTTTCCTTGATTAAATGAAAGATAGAATGGAAATGGTCCACATCGTTTTGCGTAAACAGGCGGTTTCCCTTCTTGTTGCGATGTGGTTTTATAATATCAAATTCTTTCTCGTAATACCTGATCAGCGACGTATTAACTTTAAACATTTCAGCCACTTCGCCGATACGATAGTAAAGTTTCCCGACGGGTTGAGTTCTAAGAGCCATTTGACGATATCTGTTGCTATTTATACTGATTTGATTTGGATGTTAGATGCTTAGTTTCTGGTTCCGGGTTGACCCCTCCTAAATCCTCCCCGCTGGGGAGGACTTGAGATGGTTGAGAGGTTCGGGTTTACTAAACTATTTTCTATTTTTCTATTTTCTATTTGTTTCTGGTTTCTTGTTTCTATACACGATTTACGATTTACGATTTACGATTTACGATTTACGATTTACGATTTACGATTCACGATTCACGATCTTCCATCATCCATTTCCCCGCTTAATCCAACGTCTGCGAAGGTTTCAACGACATCTCAAGCATAGCCTCATATTCAGTCGGGGTAATATCATTAAAGAAGAAGTAAATAGGATTTAACGGCACACCTGCTTTAATCACTTCATAATGAAGGTGAGGAGCCGTTGATTTTCCTGTATTTCCCATTAACCCAATTATTTCCCCGCGTTTAACATGTTGTCCAACCTTAACTTTTATTTTCGAAAGGTGGGCATATCTTGTTTCATAACTATAACCATGATTAATCATTATCTCATTTCCATAGCCACCATTGTTATACTCAGCCTTTTCGACAACACCATCACCTGTCGCATAAATTGGTGTCCCAATTGCAGCCGTAAAATCGATACCTTCATGAAACTTAATGACTTTATAAAAAGGATCAGTCCGATAACCGAACAAGGATCCAATCCGGCGTAAATCATGAAAATCTACAGGCTGAATAGCAGGAATACTTGCGATAAGCTTCTCTTTGTTCTTGGCTAATTTGAATACTTCGTCGTACGATTTACTTTGAACAACAAGTTGGCTGGTTATTTCATCAAGTCTTTTCGCTGTATTGATAATAATCTCAGAGTTAGCTAGTCCTTCCAGCTGTTCATACCTGTCAACCCCACCAAATCCAGCCTTGCGAACTTCCGAAGGAACAGGTTCAGCTTCAAAAATTACACGATAAATATTATCATCCCGATCCTGAACATCAGCAAGCACTTTCTGCACTTTGTCCATTCGGTCGTTTATAATCTTATACTGTAATTTATATTGTTCAAGTTCGTTCTGCAGTACTTTTTCACGCGGCGACGACATAAAGTTGTAGGCCACAACAATAACCAAAACACCAAATACCAATCCAAAAGCCATGGAGGAAGCGATACGGGTTAACCGCTCCTTCATTGTAACCTGGACCTTCTCAATTTTAAGCGACTTGGTATTAAACTGATATCTTATTTTTGCCATCTTTATTTTTTAAGGCTTTAGGATTAAAATGCTTCGCGTTCAACATTCAAATGCTTCACGTTCAACGTAGTCAATTAAAAGATCGATTCATTTCTAAAATCATTTTACTTTTATACCTGGAGCTATCGTAAACTTTGAACCTTGGACCCTTAAACTTTTTAAATACCAGATTTCTCAATGTTTTCACGAAATTCCATCGCTACTTTCAATCCTGTAACCGCAAAAATAATTATTTAACTTAAATTTGCAGCCTTTTAAGTTGTGAACAATTGTTAAAAGCATGCGAATCAGGAGTATAATTTTTTACATCCAACTTTTAAACACCTAAGATACAATTAAATACACATTCATCCGACGATAAATATATTATCGACAATAATTACATTTAATGATGACCAGTACCGAAATACGTCGCACATTCCTTGGATTCTTCGCTTCAAAACATCACCAGGTTGTTCCATCGGCTCCCATGGTGATAAAAAATGACCCGACACTCATGTTTACAAACGCCGGTATGAACCAGTTCAAAGACTGGTTCCTGGGGAATGAACCTGCCAGGTGGCCCCGGGTCGCTGATTCGCAGAAATGCCTCCGCGTTTCAGGAAAACATAATGACCTTGAAGAAGTTGGCCACGATACGTATCACCATACCATGTTCGAGATGCTGGGCAACTGGTCGTTCGGCGATTATTTTAAAGAAGAAGCCATAGGTTGGGCCTGGGAATTGCTCACCGATGTTTATAAAATTGATAAAAGTAAATTGTATGTAACCATATTCGGCGGCGATGCTGCAGATAATCTGCCTGAAGACACCGAAGCGCTTGAAATCTGGAAGAAATATATTGCCGGGGATCGCATTCTTCGAGGTTCAAAAAAAGATAACTTTTGGGAAATGGGCGATACCGGCCCTTGTGGACCTTGCTCCGAAATTCATGTCGATATTCGTGATGAAGCCGAAAAAGCAAAAATCCCCGGCGATCAGCTTGTAAATAACGACCATCCCCAGGTTATTGAAATCTGGAATAACGTATTTATCCAATATAACCGTCAAGCAAATGGAACATTGCTTTTCCTTCCGGCCAAACATGTTGATACAGGTATGGGTTTTGAGCGGCTTTGCATGGTTTTGCAAGGCAAACAAAGCAACTACGATACCGATGTTTTCACACCTTTAATAGCTGAAATTGTAAAAATCACAGGCATCTCTTATGGAAGCGACAAAAAAAGCGATGTTGCCATGCGGGTTATTGCCGATCACCTTCGTGCTGTTACTTTTGCTATAGCTGACGGGCAGCTTCCTTCGAATGTAAAAGCCGGGTATGTGATCCGCCGGATCCTTCGCCGTGCAGTGCGCTATGCTTATTCATTCCTGAATATGCGCGAACCACTTATGTTTAAACTTGTAGCCGTTCTCGAAGCACAGATGGGTGAGGCATTTCCGGAACTTACACGCAATCTGCAGTTGATTCAACGCGTGATTGCCGAAGAAGAATCATCTTTCCTTCGCACTTTGGCGACCGGGATTGTTAAATTCAATCAATACATCGCTGCCAATCCCGAACAGAAACTGATAAACGGAGAATTTGCATTCGAGATGTATGATACCTTTGGTTTCCCGATCGATCTGACGCAACTGATGAGCCGGGAGATTGGCTGGGAAGTGGATATGGAAAATTTCAGTGCTAAACTGGAAGAGCAGAAAAACCGTTCACGCCGCGATGCCACTGTTTCAACCGACGACTGGCATGAACTGGAATCATCGGAAAGCACCGAATTTCTTGCCTATGACGCTACTGAAGCAGAAGTAAAAATTACCCGTTACCGCAAAATAACAGCCAAGGGAAAGGATGCTTACCAACTGGTTTTCAATCGTACACCATTTTATGCCGAAAGCGGAGGTCAATCGGGTGATACGGGTATATTGGTATCCGCAAACGAAATATTACAGGTAATCGACACGCGAAAGGAAAACAACCTTATCGTTCATATTGTTGAGAACATGCCCGAAAATCCGGGAGCATCATTCAGGGCAATTGTTAATGAAGAAAGAAGGACAGCTACTGCCAATAATCATTCAGCTACTCATCTGCTGCATTATTCCCTTCGCAAGGTTTTGGGAACCCACGTTGAGCAAAAAGGATCATTTGTAGGACCCGAATACCTTCGTTTTGACTTCTCTCATTTTCAGAAACTTACTGAAGAGGAGTTACATGTCATCGAGAAAATGACCAACAGCCTTGTACGGGAGAATACGCCCCTCGAGGAGCATCGTTCAATTGGTATGGACGAAGCAGTAAATATGGGTGCCTTAGCTTTTTTTGGTGAAAAATACGGCGATAAAGTCCGTGTGATCCGTTATGGAAACTCGGTTGAACTTTGTGGAGGAACTCATGTAAAAGCCACCGGGCAAATCGGTTTGGTAAAAATAGTAAGCGAGGGTGCCATAGCTTCAGGTATCCGCCGCATCGAAGCCATTTCAGCCGCAAAAGCGGAGGAATATGTGTATGAACAGGAAGCTATTGTTGACAGCCTGAAACAACTGGTTAAAAGCCCTACAGAGCCACTTAAAGCTGTTCAGCAACTTATCGATCAGAACGCTGAATTGCGAAGGTTAGTCGAAGCCTTCAACCGTGAAAAAGCGTTGAAACTGAAGGATGAACTTATTACCAAAGTTGAGTCGATCAATGGAATAAATTTCCTGGCTACCCGTATTGATATTGATGCAAATTCCGCGAAAGAGATTGCTTACGGTATGCGTGCAAAAATCGAAAACCTTTTCCTTATTCTTGGCTCCGAAAATGAAGGAAAAGCAACACTGTCAGTCTTAATTTCTGACGAACTGGTTTCCTCCCGCGGCATGAATGCCGGCCATATCGTTCGGGAACTGGCAAAACCAATCCAGGGTGGCGGTGGGGGTCAACCGGGTTTTGCAACAGCTGGAGGCAAAAATCCTCAAGGACTTGATGAAGCATTAAAGCTGGCACGGAATTTTGTTGTTTAAAAAGGTATGATCTTGAAAATCCGGAAATTTTGTGCTGGTATTTTCAAAAAGCTCACCCCCTGCCTCTGTCTCCCCCTTTAAAAAGGGGGAGATCTAATGATAAAAATCTCTGTCCTATCGAATATTTTTGAATTCATGTCCATATTCATTCTCGGTTGGTATGATTATTTGTAACCCATGGGGATTTCATTCAATCAAATTATAGTTCACCCGCCTAAGCTTAAAATCAAAATTAAAAGTTACCACTCATATTTCGCTCATTACCTTATATTTACGAATTATTCTTAATTTATTTTAAAAACTATACCCATTATCCCAAGCATTTGAATAATTTTATAAAATCAAATATGCACGTATGAACATCATTAGGAAAGAGCCGCTTAATACACTGGGGCACAATTTTATACCCGCTGAATATATTCCGCAGGGAAAGGACGAATATTACCTCCGTTATCTCCAAAATCCGGATAGCAGCCGATACAGGCATCTGAATGCACACGAAATTGAAGTCCTGGTGAGAAACCGGAATACTTGCGACGACTGGAATAACCTGTTGGTTTCGGAAGCTTTTAATCCTGATTTAGTCAAGAATTGCAAATTTTTCGGACTGGTGCGCATCGGGAAACTTGAATCATTCTTTTTAGAGTTTAACGACTTGCGAATGCCTGTCGGTTTGTACAACAGCATTATTATTAATTGTGATTTTGGGGATAATGTTGTAATTGACAATGTTAATTATATGGCATACTATATTGTTGGCAATGAGGTAATTATTACCAATGTAAATGAAATGTCAACTACCAGCCATGCCAAATTCGGCAATGGAATTCTTACCGAAGGTGAACCCGAAGATGTGAGGGTGTGGATAGAGATCTGCAACGAAAATGCAGGCCGTGCTGTGATTCCTTTCGATGGCATGCTCCCTGGTGATGCATGGCTATGGAGCCACGACAGGCAAAATGATGATTTGCAGCGCCGTTACCGCGAAATGACGGAGAAAAAATTCGACAACCAACGAGGATATTACGGAACCATTGGCGACCGGACAGTTATTAAAAATTGTAGAATTATTAAAGATGTTAAAACCGGATCCGATGCCTACCTCAAAGGCGCAAATAAACTAAAAAACCTGACAATCAATTCAGCGCCCGAAGCTACTACCCAGATCGGTGAAGGATGCGAACTGGTAAACGGTATCATTGGTAAAGGCTGCCGGATCTTTTATGGTGTGAAAGCAGTCAGGTTCATGATTGGATCAAACTCACAGTTGAAATACGGGGCCAGGCTTATTAATTCTTTCCTTGGCGACAATTCGACGATTTCATGCTGCGAAGTACTCAACTCGCTTATATTCCCGGCACACGAACAGCACCACAATAATTCGTTCCTTATTGCAGCAACAATCGAAGGCCAGAGTAATATTGCAGCAGGTGCTACCATTGGATCAAACCATAACAGCCGGGGTGCCGACGGCGAATTGGTGGCCGGCAGAGGATTCTGGCCGGCATTGTGTACCAGCCTGAAACATAATTCACGCTTCGCCCCTTTCACTATTTTAACTAAAGCCGATTACCCTTCCGAGTTAGATATCCCTTTCCCTTTCTCTTTAGTGAGTAACGATGTTTCGAATAACGAATTACTGATAATGCCTGCTTATTGGCTGATGTACAACCAATTTGCACTGGAACGTAATGCCTGGAAATGCGAATCACGTGATAAACGATCTGAAAAAACTCAGTTCATCGAATCACATTACCTTGCTCCCGACACCATAAATTCGATTTTTGACTCACTAAAACTATTGGAATTAGCTGCCGGCAAACATTTCTGCAGCAAAAACTTCCCGGATAAAACTTTTACTGATGTTGAATATTACAACCATGGAGCCCTATACCTGGCAAAGAAAACGGAGAAGATAAATTCACTTACGATTGCAAAACATTCGTTCGAGAACAGCAACAGGCCTGTAAAACTTCTTAAACCTGCCGAGGCTTACCAGGCTTACATCGATTACATTACTTATTATGCCTATGGTTTGATTGTTGAACATTGTCAGAAAAATCCGGGAATACAATCTGTAGAACTCCTTGGACTCCTTTCGAAACCTACCATACGGCATAAATTTGAAAACGCAGGCGGACAATTGATTCCGGCTTTAGAGCTCCGGCAACTAAAAGAAAATATCGTTTCTTATGAAGTGATCAGTTGGCAACAGGTTCATGAATTTTTTGTTACCCAGGGCAAATCCTATGCAGACCAGAAACTGAATCATGCCATTGCTTCTCTTCAGGAACTTAATCTTGGAAAGGCTCCTGGTGATAAATCCCTGAAGGAAATGTTCGAATGGTATCTGAACTTCCGCAAGCATTTGCTGGCTGAAATACGCCATTCACGCCAGAAAGATTATGAAAATCCTTTCAGGCAAATGCTTTATACAGATAAGACAGAAATGGAAGCCGTTATCGGGAAACTCGACAATACTCCTTTTATTATTCAGCAACAGGATAAACTAAAAAAAGATTCCGTTTTTGTTCAGCATCTGATAAACAGAGTTGGTAGTGAGAGGGTACAGTAAATCTCAAAGCAAAATTTCACAATTCCGGATATGGGTCAGCAACGGGCATGGGAGCTTAAGGATGATTTAAAAGATTACTTAGCCAATCTGAACCTTGAAATTATGGATGGCGACAAAGTAATTGAAATTAAAAGTGCCGGAATAAACAAAGGACAGGCAGCCCTTGCCAAAATTGGTAAACGTTAAATTCGATTTTATTTCAGCTATTGGCGACGACTGGACGGATGAATTTACATTTAAATCAATGCCTGAATCAGCTTATACCATTAAGGTTGGGGCAAAAACAACGGCTGCGAAATACTTTGTTAACGATGTAACTGATGTCAGGAACTTGTTGAGCCAGTTAGAACGATAAATTCAGTGCCTGCCGTCAGAATGATCCAAATAGGAATCAAAGTCGTGCAGTTAAGGATTTTAATTATTGAAAGGCTAAAACGCAAAGTTCGATGAGAAGACGCAAAGTACCGCAGAGCCAATAAATGATAAACTTCTTTGCGGAACTCTGCGTAAAGCTTTGCGGTTCTCAGCGGTTAAAACTTCTTTTATTTCTGCTAACAAAATTGAAATAGGAATTTCTATTTCTTTATTCGTCTCAAATCCAGGTCCTGAAAATCAAAACTAAAATCAATATCAGGTGAAATACCTTTCATTCTTATGCTTTGAGCCTTACCTTCCTCATCAAGGCTAAAAATAGCAAATGCGTCTGCATTCATATCCTGGTATTCCCACTTTACAGCAAAGGAATTTGCTTTATAAAAATGCATCTGCCCTGTGAGTTTTGGCGAACGAATTGATTTAATCCAGAGCTGGTTTCCTTTTTTGAATACTTCCATTTTACCAAACCACTTATCTTCGTATAACCCGATATATTCCCCTGCATCGATATGCGAATTATCTGCAGTTTTTACAGTTTCCCAAACTTTCATGGTAACTGAATCTCCTACATTTTGGCGAGCCTGAAAACGGGCGAAATACTTCTCTGTCCAGTCAAAATCATCCAGGCCTAAATAGCTATCGACAATGGTTTGAGTTACTGCTGAAAAAAGAGCAGCTCCATCGTTTTCAGTATTTGTCAATACTACAACACCCAGGTTCAGATCCGGAATCATAAAAGTTTCAGATTGCATTCCAGGCAATCCCCCGGTATGCGAAACACTTAAATACCCTTTGAGATCGGTTAGTCCCCATCCCAAGCCATACCCTGCAAAATGCGAATTATACCTGGGATTTAAATTTGCATCGGTTACCGTATGTATTTTCCACATCTCACGCTGGCTGGCGGCCGAAAAAAGTTGTTTTTCCAGGTTTTCCCCGTATGTACCATGGTTTAAGTGAACCAGCATCCAATTACATAAATCGTCAACATTCGAAATGATTCCGCCGGCAGCTCCGTTGACCATATCCTGGTAATTAGGCAGCGGCCTGATAGATCCGGAACCACTTGAGTGTGGAATGGATAAATTACTTTTATCCTTTATGGCAGCCATTGAAGCATACGTGTTTTCCATTTGTAATGGCTCAAAAATCCGTTTGGTAACAAAATCTTCCCAACTCATACCGCTTACCCTTGCTATTAATTCGCCGGCAACCAGGTAAAGCAGGTTATCATAATCAAATTTTGTTCTGAAAGCTGAAACAGGTTTCATATACTGAAAGTTAGCCAGTATATCTTTCATGGTAAAGTCCGAACCATCCGGAAAAATCATCAGGTCGCCCGCTCCCAGGCCCAGTCCGCTGCGGTGTGTGAGCAAATCCTGTATGTTAAAATTAGCGGCAACATAATCGTTATACATGGTAAACTCGGGAATATAATCCCTAACTTTATCCGTCCATGCCAGTTTGCCTTCCTCAACCAGCATAGCCAAGGCTGTAGTTGTAAAAGCCTTGCTGTTAGAGGCTATTGCAAAATTGGTGTTTTCGTTTACCGGCAGTTTGGTGAGTATCGATCGTACGCCAAAACCCTTTTCATAAATAATTTTACCATCTTTCACAATGCCGACAGCCGCTCCGGCGACATTAAATTTCTTCATCACTTTATCCATAAACTGGTCAACCTGCGCAGAGGTCATCTGTGCATGGGCAGTTCCGGTTATCAAGAAGATAGATAATACAAGAAATGCTACACTGATCCTTGTTTTATTCATAATATTTATTTTAGAGTTGTTTATTCTTATTGTTTGAACTGGTTATTAACTTAACTATACAGAATTTTATCCTGTCTTACAGAATGTTCAGAAATTCAAATGTACAAATTTCGTACTTACAGGAACTTTAATCTGAGTAATTTGCAAACATTTGAAATTGTATTTGAATTAAGCTGAAGGATTATGACTTTAATGCAATCTGTTTTTCCAATAGTATAAGATTTACACGAATGATGTAAATCTAACTTGATTAATTCATAGTATAAACTTCTAAAAAGACAAAAGACAAAAGATAAAAGGATAAAGGCAAAAGGATCAAAACATTATGAAGGCAATCATAAAAATCATCTTTACAAAATAAATTATGAAAATGGTTTGCAACTGCCTGACTTTTATCTTTTTACTTTGATCTTTTATCTTCTGCACGAATAATACAGGCTAAAATGCCGATATAGTTTTTAGTGCTTTAAACTTTTAACTACAATTAATTGTTATAAATGAGATCAAAAGTTATCACAATGTTGAATAAAGCTCTTATACTGTTTTCAATCTTACTTATTTGGCAAACAACAAATGCGCAGAAAAAGAAAGTAAACAAGATACAGGTCGTAAATTTCGACAAGTTAGAGCCTTATCTTCATCAGAATAATGATACTATTTACCTTGTAAATTTCTGGGCAACATGGTGCGCTCCATGCATTAAGGAATTACCGGCAATTGAAGCAGTAGAAGAAAAACATTCGGATAAAAAGTTCAAAGTACTGCTGGTGAGCCTTGATTTCCCAAAAGAACTATCAAGCAGGCTGGAACCTTTTGTGAAATCCAAAAACATAACTTCCGAAGTATTTTTACTCAACGACCCAAATCAAAACCGATGGATAAACCTTGTTGATGCCAATTGGTCAGGCGAAATACCTTTTACCATACTGTACGGCAGGAAGTTCAGGGAATCGTATACCCAGCCGTTCACTTTCGAAGAACTTGATTCAATTATTAACCTCAAACTAAATTTACCATGAAAAACCTAATAGCATTAGCCTTTATTTCATTGTTTGCACTCTCATCTGCTTATTCGCAGGGATATAATGTGGGTGATAAAGCTGCCGGATTTAAACTCAAAAGCACCGACGGGAAATTGGTTTCTCTCAGTGATTACCCCGGTGCAAAAGGATTTACTGTAATATTTACCTGTAATCATTGTCCCTATGCCAAAGCCTACCAGGACCGGATTATAGCTATTGATAAAAAATACAAATCAAAAGGATATCCTGTGATTGCTATTAGTTCCAACGATCCCGAAACTCTCCCCGAAGACTCTTACGAGAATATGATAATTCGGGCAAAAGAAAAGGGATTTACATTTCCTTATCTTTATGATGAAACAGGGGATATTTGCAGGAAATACGGTGCAACCCGCACGCCCCAGGTTTATCTGTTGGAGAAAAAAGGAGGAGATTTAATTGTTCGCTACACAGGAGCTATTGACGATAACTCCCAGGAGGCATCTAAAGTTACTGCTCCATATCTTGCTAATGCTATCGACGCATTACTGGCAGGAGGCACGCCAGAACCTTCATTTACCAAGGCTATTGGATGCGGAATAAAGCTAAAAAAAACGAAGTGATTATTTACTTGATTTTAAAATAGAGGCACTATTATAAGTT
Organism: Lentimicrobiaceae bacterium; assembly: GCA_041660125.1. Lineage (GTDB taxonomy): Bacteria > Bacteroidota > Bacteroidia > Bacteroidales > UBA4417 > UBA4417. The sequence continues at coordinate 54,072 of JBAZWY010000029.1, read as the reverse complement.
GCCTCTTTTTTTTAATATTAAAATTCTGATGATGGATTGGCTTATTCCCAAACTTGTTTTAATATACTTGACGTTTACTAATTATATCTTTAAATCTGATATATTTGGTAATTCATGATATTTATATAAAGATTAAACAAAAACACGCCGCCTATGTTTATATAACAAACGCAACGAAGTCACCAATGATCCGATATTCGATAAAAGATCTGGAAAAAATAACCGGTATTAAAGCCCATACCATACGTATTTGGGAGAAGCGGTACGGGATAGTTGAGCCTTTACGTACAGAGACGAATATTCGTTACTACTCTGATGAAGACCTTCGACATCTGATGAATGTTGCCATTCTTAACAAATTTGGCTACAAGATCTCAAATATAAAAAGTATGTCTTCTGCTGAAATCAATAAATGTGTAATTGATTTAACCAAACAGGACCTTGATAATGAGCACCAGGTGGATAATCTTGTTATGGCAATGATTGAAATCGATGAACAAAGGTTCGACAAAATCATCTCATCAGCAATTATTAAACAAGGCTTCGATTATACTTTTGAAAATTTACTCTATAAATTTCTTGAAAAAGTGGGGATTCTTTGGCAGATAGGTACGATTAATCCGGCCCAGGAACATTTTATTTCGCAACTCATCAGGCAGAAACTGATATTAGCCATTGATGGGCAGCAGGACATCCGTAGTGAAAGTAAAACGTTTCTTCTTTTTCTTCCTGAAAATGAATATCATGAACTGGGGTTGCTTTATCTCCAATATCTTATCCGGAAACAAGGTCATATGGTTATATATCTTGGACAAAACGTCCCATTGCTGAACTTAAAGAATATTTTTGAATTACATCCGGTTGATTTCCTGCTTACATCAATCACGTCCAATCTTCCTGAAGAAACCGTAACAGAATTGATAAAGGAACTGGGGCAGCTTTATGGAGACAAACAAATATTAATTGGGGGCAAATGCTTAAGCGATTTATCAATTACTTATCCTGGGAATTTTAAATCGTTCAAAACAGTCTTAGAATTCTCTGATTTCCTGGATTCATTATAAGATTATAATTTTTTTATTCTTAAAACCTATTAAATAGGCAGCCATTTTGTAATAAGAGCCATGGCTATAATTCTATCAAACAAAGTAATATTTATTCCTGGCTATTTCATTTATATAAGTACCGAATGCAATTTAATATCTGTGAAATCTGTGGCAAAAATAGCTTCTGATTGGTTGGGCAGATTAGGCATAAAATAACATGTTTTTAACACATTTTTTAATCTTTGTTCACGATTCTGTCGTATTTTTGTAACACTTTATAATTCCTCTAAATTACTGAAACAGTGTATCTAAGACTTAATTTTTTACTTGTTAATAAAATTTAACAATTTTTTAACTTTATTTAGACTAGATATAAATAAAGTTGTTTAACTTTGCTCCTTATTAATTAAACAACTAATGTCATGAGTCAAATAGAATTCGATCATAAGTTGATAAGCCTCTATCAAAATCTTGAATATTATGCTAACATGCTGACTTCAAACCGCGAAGAAGCAAAGGACCTTATTCAGGATACTTACTTAAAGGCCCTGGCAAACCGCGACAAATTTGCTGCAGATACCAATCTGAAAGCCTGGACTTATACAATCATGAAAAATACATTCATCAACAACTATCGCCGCAATCAAAAAGCAAATACCATTATTGATAGTACAGAGGATTTATTTTACCTGAATATTCCGCGCAAATCCGATTTCCCATCTCCTGATTCAAAGTTTTCGGAAAAAGAGATTAATATGAAAATTTCAAAACTTGATGCCGATCAGCGTATGCCTTTTGAAATGCACCACCAGGGGTACAAGTATAAAGAAATAGCCGATCAGCTGAATATTTCCATAGGTACTGTGAAAAGCCGTATTTTCTTTACTCGTAGGAAACTTATGGATAGCCTTAAAGACTTTGTTGATTAACTACCAAGTTTTTATAAGCAAAAAAGTCACTAATTCTAAATAGAATGGTGGCTTTTTTTTGATATTTCACATCACGATTGCCTTGTCGATCCTCGGTTTAGCTTTCTTTTCCCAAATCTACTCCTTTTGCAGGCTAAGTTTTAATATTGCAAAAAGAAGTACTCCGGTGCTTATCCACTGAACAAGAGAGAGTACCCTGTGATTCACCAGGTAGTCGAATAGAATTGCCGAGACCGGGAAACACAATTCGCAAATGGTTGCAAGCATTGCCCGTATTCGTGTAAGCCCGAAATAATAAAGAAAAATTGCACCTGAACCGGTCGTAATACCAATGACAGCAAAAATAGTCCATTGGAAACCGTTAATTTCGGGTATATATTTCCACGTTCCTGTTGAGAGTACAAATAACAACATGATGATACTTGTGAAGGCATAGCGGAAAAATGTGGCAGTAAAGAAACTGTATTTAGAAAGCACCTTTTTGCTGAAAACTGTGGAACTGCCAAATGAAAAAGCAGCCAGCAATGAAAAACCTGCTGCAAGTGCAGTTTTGCTATGAAATTCCATATCAGGCAGCCGGAATCCAAATGTAAGAAAATATCCTGCTGTAATAGCAAGTGCCGACCATAACAGGAAATTACGCTTTAACTTTTCACCCAGTATAAGAGTTGCCAATGTAATTGCAAATACAGGCTGGAGTTTTTGCAGAAGTACTATGACTGTCAACGCTTTAAAATTAACCAGGAATAGCGCCTTAACTATAGCGAGAGTGCCAACAGCCCCGCCAAATAATGAAAGTAAAAAGAACATCAGGATATCACCTTTTGTAAAATTCCGGATGTGCTTATACTCCTTATACATAAAAATATTCATGATCAGAAATGGCAAGGCATGAAAAATAAATACCACTAATCCAATATCAATACTAAATAATCGGGGTGTAAGTACTACTCCGTCGAGCCCCCACAAGGTAGCAGCAACACAGATAGCCATGGCTCCGATAAAAACTTTCTTATTGAATATCATAAATTCCCTTTCTCTATATTTTTTCTCCAGTGGGTGCAAAAGTAAGGTTTTTGGATGATTGTTTTCTGCGCAATTAATAGTTATTCATCCACTCACATTCCATGTTTATTTTTAGTTAAATTTGAAGTCAATTAAGTAATTGATTATGAAGAAAATAATTTTCACTATATTTCTGATCCTCACAGGCATAAGTATAGTTGTGGCACAGGACAAAATCACACTCCGATCAGGCGGTGAATTAAAAGCCAGAATTATTGGGTTGAACGCGAAAGACGTTACTCTTATTCCTGAGAACAGTTCCGACACTATTTATCTGCAGCGTGATTCAATAGCCAAAATGCAGTACCAGAGCGGGATTCTTATTTATCTTTCAAAAAATGAAATACCGGCATCCTATGCAACAAATCTTAATCCCGGGGTTGATAGCCTCTATCAGATCGGAGAAAGAGATGCAACCCGGTTTTATAAAGGATACAAGACAGCTTCTACAGGTACTCTGTTATGCAGTTTGTTTTTCCCTTGGGGTTTAGTTCCTGCTATCGCTTGCTCTGCAACTCCTCCATCAATAAATAGTCTTGGCTATCGCGAACAGAAACTAATGGAAAACTCAGATTATTTTAATGGATATACTAAACAGGCTTATAAGATTAAAAAGAAAAAAGTCTGGCAGGGATTTGCCATAGGTTCCGGAATAACAGTTGGTTTCTATATAGTGTTGATTGCCATTGTCGTTAATTCATATTAACTTCGGGCTTTTACGATAAAGCCATTGCACTTTATACCCTGAATCGAAAATAACTCTGACATCAGGCAGAGTATCCATTAAATCATCACCTTTGGTAGTACATTAAAACTTTATTAGCAAGGATAGTGAAGATTTTGTAAATTTAACACCTCTATTAAAAGCAAAATAGAAGATATAGTCTTACATGACATTTAACATAGATTTTTCTTATGAAAACCATATTGGTCATTGATGACGACAAGATGATTCTGATGATTCTGAAGCAAACACTCACTAAGGCAGGGTACCGGGTTTCTACTGTCGAAAGTGGCGAAGAAGGCATCGCTTTGCTTGCGACCAATCATGTTGACCTTGTTCTTACCGATTACCTGATGCCAGGGATGTCGGGGATTGAAGTTCTTAATATCATTAAACAAAACCAACCTTTAGTCCCCATAATCATGTTGACAGGGCATGGTGATGTAGCGCTTACCATTAAGGCAATACAACAAGGAGCAGTTGATTTTATTGAGAAACCGATCCATTCGAAGGAATTAATCGAAGTTATTAAGCGAACCCTCGAAATTAGTGAACAAAACCTGAGTGTTTCACAGCCTTTCACCAGAGATACACGTAAGGTGATTGAAGAAAACACTTTGATAGGCAAAGTGCCTGTGATGCGCGAAATTTTTAAAAATATTGGACGCATTTCTTTAAACAGGATTAGTGTGCTTATTACAGGCGAAACGGGTACAGGAAAAGAACTAATCGCAAAACTTATTCATCATAGCGGAATTACACGCGAATTTCCTTTCGTTGTTATTAATTGTTCAGCTCTCAACGATGATGCACTTCAGAAAGAGTTGTTTGGTTTCGAAAAAGATGCATTCCCCGGAGCTAATGAAAACAAGAGAGGTAAATTTGAGTCGGTCGGAGAAGGAACGATCTTCCTGGATGAAATTTCTAATCTTTCGGATAATTTTCAAATTAAGCTCTTCAGAATATTGCAGGATATGGAATTTGAAAAACCCGGACTGCCTGATCTTTTACCCTTAAAAGCGCGAATTGTTGCTTCAACAAACAAAAACCTGGAACAACTTATTGCTGATGGCCGTTTTCGTGAGGAACTATATTACAGGCTCAAAGTATTTACCATCGATCTTCCTCCTTTGCGTAAACGTAAAGACGATATAAACGAGTTAACCTATTTCTTTATTCAACGATACAACCGGAAGCTTCAAAAAAATGTGAACCAGGTTGGAGAAGGTGTTTTCGAAAAACTTAAAAGCTACGACTGGCCAGGGAATATAAGAGAACTGGAGAATGCAATTCTGCAGGCCATGATAGTCGGGCGGGGAAATCAACTTGAGAAAGACAGCATTACTATCCCTCAGAATATGCTTACAATGGATAATATCTCTATGGATTCGCTTACTACTTTAGACGAAGTTGAGAAAGTTTATATTAAGCAAGTTCTTTATCATGCAAAATGGAATAAAGTGGAAGCATCACGAATTCTTGGTATTTCCAGGCCTACATTAAATGCGAAAATCGAAAAATATGAAATAAAAACAACCAATGTTTAACTGTTGATATTTAACTTCGTAGCACTCATCTTACCAATATCCCATTTCGGATATATCAGAACCATTATTCGATTTATTTTTTAACTGCAGTTGTAAAATTATTTTACAACTGAATATAATTCTTGTTAGCTTGTCGCCTACACTTAACTTATTGTTTTCGTGATCATTAAAAATATTAACATGTTCAATTCCAAATATAAAGCCAACAATGATTTAATTTTATTTTACAGATAACTTGTTTCCACACCTATAATGTACTACATTAGCAGGAGCATTAAAGCAATCAGTAAAAATATCTTACGCCATGAAACATTTCATTATTCATTTCGTTTTAACAGTTCTGGCAATGGCTGCATTTACCGGGTTTGCCCAGACAACTGTAACAGGTCATGTATTTGCTGAAGTAGTTGAATCAGTAAGTGCAAGTTCAAATTCGAAATCTTCTCTTACAATTCAAAGAAACCAAACTGAAGAAATTAATTTTGCACAGATCGAGATTAAAAGTGATGCCTCAGCTTCCTGTTCTTTAATATTAGGAAAAGCAATCCTCACCGACAACAACCAGCAACAAATTACAATGGAAACCTCAGCTACCAGCACTCAGAGTATGCAAGGCAACGCTATTAACGGAAATCAATCCATCAGCCTGCAATGCCAACCCGATGATAGTATGCTTGACCAGAGCGCATCACAATACAGTGGCGACATCAACATTGAGCTGGCTTACAACTAATTTACCGAAAAAGCATATTTAAGGAATACAAATCCATTTTAGCAAATTTCAGTTCCGGGACATATATTTTTCATATTTCTTATCAGATATACTCAAACAATACGAACAATACGGGGCTATCCATTAGTACTGAGCTCAAAACAGCACTACTATCATTTGCAACCAACTTTTTAATTTTAGTAAAAAACCAGGTGTGAGGCTCCAACCCTACTCCTGTTTGGTTCAAACGTTTTTCAAAATATTTCAGAACTAAGGGCTTCGTGTCAGGATTCCAAACTCCACCTTTAAAATAGTAGGTTTATGGGCTTTTCTCCATCTTCTGTCGCCCGGTTTTATCTCAAATTGTGATAATGCTTGTCTCAATTTGATACCATTTCCCTACTAATCTTTCGTTCATTTAACCATAAACTTTCTTTTCCGGAATACTATTACTGTTTTTATTTCATTGTATATCATTTATTTATAAAACTATTTTCTATTATTTTTAACTATTTTCTATTTCCCCTATTTCCCCGTGGCACGGTTTCTGAATTATACTTTACATCGCTCAATTCGATAAAGACAATCCAACTCATAAATAACTTAAACAAACTCAAAACAATGAAAAACATTACTAAACTTTTCGCCATCGCTCTCGTAGTTCTCGGATCCGCTGCTACTTCTTTTGCTCAGGTTCATGCCACTGCTGAGGCATCTGCTAACATTATTACTCCGATTGCTATCAACAAAACTGTCGACTTGAATTATGGGAATATTTCAGTTAGTAATACAGGTGGAACTGTTGTTCTAGCTCCATCGCTTGCTGGCACACGTACTGCTACAGGTGGAGTTACTCTTCCAGCAGTTACCGGAGTTTTTACTGCTGCTAAGTTTGTTGTAACAGGTCTTGGAACTTCCACCTACTCTATTTCGCTCCCCCCTGCTTCAATCACTCTTTCTGATGGTGCATCACATACAATGTCTATTGGTACTTATACGAGCACCCCTAGTTCTACAGGTGTACTTATAGCTGGAACTCAAGATATATATGTAGGCGCTACTCTTACTGTTGCAGGTTTACAAGCAGCTGGGCTTTATACCAATACTACAGACCTGACTGTTACTGTTAACTATAACTAGAACACATTCTAATAAAAAAAAATGCTGCTTAATGCAGCTTTTTTTTTGTACTCGAATGAAGTGGCAGTTAAATATCATACATTTAATTCATAATCCAATAGTAAAAAGCAAAATGAAAAAACTTAGTATCCTGTTTTTAGGCTTTGCTTTGGCAACTGGAATAACGGCTCAAAAAGCGCAGGCACAGGCAAACGTCTCAGCACATGCTTTTGCTGAAGTAATTGCAGCGCTCACTGCCACCGAAACCGCGCAACTTAACTTCGGAAAGTTTTCGCCCGAAGTGCATGGTGGACAGGTTATCGTTTCGCCCGATGGCATTCGTACCGCCAATGGCTCTGTTATACTAAGTGGGGGATCTGCCAATTCAGGCATCTTTTATCTTACCGGCGCTCCCGATGCTGCTTTCTCCATTCAGTTGCCAACCGATCCAGCGGTATTAACCCAACAGAATTCAAATAAAACCATGCTCGTCAGCGACTGGGTGTCGTTCCCGCAGGCTGGAACAGGAACCGGGGTGCTGGCCGATGGACAACAATATGTTTCGCTCGGCGCTACCCTGCAGGTAGGCTCTCTGGTCGATAACCCCGTTGGTTTGTATGCAGGGACTTTTAATGTGACTTTTGCGTATAATTAAAAGATCAGCATCAACGCTTTTACTGGCATTCTCAAAACAAGACATTTATATATCAGCCCGGCATAAACATTCATTCATCATCTTTAATTCAAAGGAATTATTTTTAATAGGAACGAAAACATAAACCGCCAACAAATAAAACCTATTTCGTCGTACTGCTTTTCTAAAACCCATAAAAAACAGGTGAATAATTTTCCGCGAAAACCATGAGCAGGAACCGGGGCAAATTTTACAGTTCATTACCAGGTTATAAAATTCAGTAAGCTAAAAACAGTACTGAATAAAAGAAATACGAATAGAGAGTTGGAAATCATTCGTTGTATTTGAGTCGCATCTGCCATCATGGGTTAATTCCATTGATGGTTTTGCGTTTTAACTATATGCTCAAATTCTACGTCCTGATCAATAACATAATTTGATCCTCCATTTTCTTTACCGTTTTACTGTTGACAATCTCCAAATAGTACTATAACCCAGATTTTTCTATCCATTTCCTTATTGATAAAGTGAACACGTCTTAACCAAACCTGATCCTGGTTTAATATCCCCGTACTCATTATTATTGAGACACTTCTCAATTTGCGATTTTACTTGTCTCAATTTGATAACATCATCTAACAAGTCTTCTATCCATTTAAGCACAAATCCTCTTTTCTGAAATAATTTTAATATTTTTATCTTATTGATTATCATTCACATATAGAACTATTTTTTATTATTTTTAACTATTTTCTATTTTCCTTAATTTCTCATGGCACGATTTCTGAATTATTCTTTACATCGCTCAATTTGATAAAAAAACAATCCAACTCATAACAACTTAAAAAACTTAAAACAATGAAAAACATTACCAAACTCTTCGCCATCGCTCTTGTAGTTCTCGGATCCGCTGCAACTTCTTTTGCTCAGGTTCATGCCACTGCTAATGCATCTGCAAACATTATTACTCCGATTGCTATCAACAAAACTGTAGACTTGAATTTTGGCAATATTTCAGTTAGTAATACAGGTGGAACTGTTATACTTGATCCATCGCTTGCTGGCACACGTACTGCTACAGGTGGAGTTACTCTTCCAGCAGTTACCGGAGTTTTTACTGCTGCTAAGTTTGTTGTAACAGGTCTTGGAACTTCCACTTACTCTATTTCGCTCCCCGCTGCTTCAATCAGTCTTTCTGATGGTGCATCACATACAATGTCTGTTGGTACATATACAAGCACCCCTAGTTCTACAGGTGTACTTACAGCTGGAACTCAAGATATATATGTAGGCGCTACTCTTACTGTTGCAGGTTTACAAGCAGCTGGACTTTATACCAATACTACAGACCTGACTGTGACTGTTAACTATAACTAGAACATATTCTAATAAAAAAAATGCTGCTTAATGCAGCTTTTTTTTTGTACTCAAATGAAGTGGCAGTTAAATATCATACCTTTAGTTCATACTCCAATAGTAAAAAGCAAAATGAAAAAACTTAGTATGCTGTTTTTAGGCTTTGCTTTGGCAACTGGAATAACGGCTCAAAAAGCGCAGGCACAGGCAAGCATCTCAGCACATGCTTTTGCAGAAGTAATTGCAGCGCTCACCGCCACCGAAACCGCGCAGCTTAACTTTGGCAAATTTTCGCCCGAGGTTCAGGGAGGACAGGTGATTGTTTCACCCGACGGGGTACGAACAACCAATGGCTCTGTTATCCTGAGCGGGGGATCAGCCAATTCAGGCATCTTTTACCTTACCGGCGCTCCCGATGCGGCTTTCTCCATTCAGTTGCCGACCAATCCGGCGGTGTTAACCCAACAAAACTCAAACAAAACCATGCTCGTCAGCGATTGGGTGTCGTTCCCGCAGGCCGGCACCGGAACCGGGGTGCTGGCAAACGGACAGCAGTTCGTTTACCTGGGCGCGACCCTGAATGTAGGTTCAATGATTGATAACCCGGTGGGATTGTATTCGGGCGCTTTTAACGTAACCTTTGCGTATAATTAAATATCAAAAATTTATTTTGAAGAAACACTGCAATAAAAGCAGTGTTTTTTTTATTAAAGCCTATTACATTATGCACCAATAGTTATTAACAGTATATAACACTAAAACCACTAAAGATACATATGAAAAAGACCCGGCAACTACTATCCCGAGTCTATTAATTATGTAAGTTTGAAAAAAAATAAAAGCTATGCCAAAAACCGGAATAAAAAGCAGAATTTCAATCACTTGCCTACTGGCAATTATTTCTGCATTAGTACTGTTATCGAACCATTCCAATGCACAGGGGAACTTACTGATAACACCACGCAGGGTTGTATTTGAAGGCAACAAACAATCACAGGAACTTACGCTGGCCAATACAGGCGCTGATACGGCAAAGTATTCTGTTTCGTTTGTTCAGTACCGAATGACAGAGACTGGCGGATTTGAGCAAATTGAAGTGCCTGATTCAGGACAGATGTTTGCTGACAGGTATCTCAGGTTTTTCCCGCGATCAGTAACCCTTGCTCCAAACGGCTCGCAGGTTATACGGATGCAATTCCGTAAATTACCTGGCATGCAAACCGGAGAATACCGGTCGCATATATATTTCAGGGCAGTTCCCAATGAAAAACTTTTAGGCGATGAAAATGTCGCTAAAGATTCAACATCTATCGGCGTTAAACTTGTGCCTATTTTCGGCATCAGTATTCCAGTCATCATCAGGAATGGTGATTTACAATTGCATGTTGATTTAACTAATATAAATCTGGATTTAAAAACCGATACGGTTCCAAACCTGACAGTTACTTTTGAACGTTCGGGTGACAAATCAGTCTATGGCGATTTATCTGTTATGTGGGCACCCGACCAGGGAGACGCTGTAGAAGTAGGCATAGTACGTGGCCTGGCTGTTTATACACCCAACAAACTACGTGTTTTTAAAATGCAATTACGGAATGTGCCCGGAGTAGATTATACCAAAGGCAAGCTGATTTTAAAATTCCAGGCACAAAATGATGTAAAAGCAGAAGTATTTGCCGAAAAGGAGTTTCCTTTACATTAAGACTTCTAACAACTGACTTTTACAAATTGAATTTATTTACTCAGCTTAAATAATTAGGAATACAAAGTCTTGTAAAACTTTTGTGTTGCTTGCGTTACTATGATAAAAATATTCCATGCTTGTAAGACCTGTTTGCGGACGATTCTGTTTATCGCTGTTTTAGTCGTATGGCAAGGGTTTGGTAATTATGGGTGGGGGCAGACGACACAAACATTTACTTCCAACGGTACTTTTACAGTTCCTGCAGGAGTTACCAGCATTAAAGTAGAATGCTGGGGCGCTGGAGGGGGTGGCAGTACAATTACTTCCTGGAACCAACGAGGTGGTGGAGGTGGTGGTGGTGCCTATGCAAGTAGTGAAGTTAGTGTAATTCCAGGAAATTCTTATTCCATTATAGTAGGTATAGGCGGATACGCAAGTGGTTCGGGATCGAACTCAAGCTTCAATACAAATTCAGTAGTAGCTGCCGGTGGTAGTGGTGTTAACAATAATACAACCACAGGTGGTAGTGGTGGATCATTTGCCAGCTCTATAGGAACTATAAAATTTGCTGGTGGCAACGGCGCTAGTGGGGGAACCACATTTTCAGGTGGTGGCGGTGGTGGCGCAGGTAGTACTGGAGCAGGAGGGAATGCTTTAGGAGAATCCGCAGGTACGGGAACCTTACTAAATGGAGGTAATGGAGGATATGGAGTAAGTGGAAGTAACAATGGAATAAATGGATCCACATATGGCGGGGGAGGCAGTGGCGCTGTAACAAATAGCGGCTTTGACAGGACAGGAAGTTCAGGAGCTAACGGATTGGTCGTCATTTCCTGGGTTCCGGTACCTACACTTTCAGTAAGTCCATCAAGCATTAATTTTGGTTATGTACTAAGCGGAGGTACATCTTTAGAATCCACATACTCTTTATCAGGAACCTTTCTGACCGGAGCACCTGGAAATATTTCAATCACGGCACCAACAAATTTCGAAGTTTCATTAACCTCTGGCTTTGGATTTAGCTCCTCTGTCAGTGTTCCTTATGCAAGCAGCACGCTTGCTGCCATAACGATTTATGTCAGATTTAAACCTACTTCTCCAAATACCAATTATAACGGAAATATTACAAATAGCGGTGGTGGTGCTGCTTCACAGAACGTGGCTGTAACCGGAACTACTGTAATTCCATATTGTCCTTCAAATGGTAACATGACCTATCAAACCAGTATAACATTAGTAAATTTTAATACAATAAACAATATTAGTGCAAAACCTGCTGGTTACAGTGATTATACTTCCTTATCAACCAGTGTAATAGCCGGCAGTTCCTATAACCTAACAGTAAACTTAAATACTGATGGTAACTATAACGTTTATGCCCGTGCCTGGATTGACTGGAATCAAAATGGAAACTTTATCGATGCGGGCGAAGTAGTTGACCTCGGAGTTGCAACAAACACTGCCAATGGGCCAACCAATTTAAGTCCATTCAGCATAAATATTCCTTCCGGAGCCGTTTCAGGTAACACCAGAATTCGAATTTCAGCCAAGTACTATGCTTATCCTGCTTCCTGTGATATTGGTTACGATGGCGAGGTAGAAGATTATACCATAAACATTATACCTACTATCTCAACCGGCACAATCACCGGCTCACCCTTTTGTGCCGGGGCTTCAGTTTCGATTCCATATACCATTAGCGGAACCTTTACTTCGGGCAATGTATTTACAGCCCAGTTATCCAATTCAGTCGGAAGTTTTGCATCACCAGTTAATATAGGAACACTTACATCAACCACTGCCGGAACTATTTCAGGAACCTTTCCAGCCGGTACTGCAACCGGAGCAGGTTACAGGATACGTGTTGTGAGTAGTAGTCCTGCGATTGCCGGAACGAATAACGGCAGTAATTTAACAGTGAATTCCATTCCAACCATTACAGGAACAACACCCGGATCAACGTGTGGATCAGGAACCGTAACTTTAGACGCTGCGGCATCAGCCGGAACGATCAACTGGTATGCGGCATCTATAGGTGGCGCCTCACTTGGAACAGGTACAAGTTATACAACCCCATCTCTTTCAGCAACAAAAACTTATTACGTTGATGCAACTAATAATGGGTGTACTACTGCTACTCGTACCTCCGTTGTTGCAACGGTAAATACAATTCCAACCCCACCAGGTACAACCGGAGGATTTATCTGTATCGGCTCTACAGCCACTTTATCCGCTTCCGGGGCAGTATCCGGGCAGTTTTACAAATGGTATAATGCAGCAAGTGGCGGGACACTCTTGAAAACAAGCTCGAATAATTTGGATAATACATATACCACCCCGGTTCTTGCCAGTACAACCGATTATTGGGTTTCAATCTTAAGTGGTGGTGCATGTGAAAGTTCACGTACTCTGGTAACAGCCACTTACCCCACTACTTCTACAGATGACCAAAACGCAGCTGGAACAGATTCATGGATTGGTCATGTTTATGATGGAACCAATTTTTTAAATTACATTGGACATTACACTGAGGCGGAAACGTTTAATGAGAGTTTTGGCGGTAGTACGAATTGTTTTAATGTTACCTCGAATTCAACAACGAGATCCATCTACACAACAACCTTTTCTGTTAGGTACCGGATGAATTCAACAAAAAAGGGCTTATATGTCGTAGATTTGGGATCGGATGACGGAAGTCGTTTGACTGTTGATGGAACACTTTTATATGATAATTGGAAAGACCAGAGTTTTAGCACCCGTGCCAGGGTTTTGATGAGCCTGAATGGAGCCAGTTCACTTGTGTACGATTTTTATGAAAACGGAGGTGGAAACCAGGTTATATTTCAAAACCTGACCCTGGTTTTAGCCAATTCACTCTCCACTAATATTGCTCAAAGTATTTGCCTGGGAAATACTGGAGCAGCCATCAGCGGGGATATTTACGGAACATTGCCTTCAGGAATTACGCTTTCCGGTACCGGCTACCAATGGGCATACAGCACAATATCAGGTACTGGTCCATGGACCGATATTTCAGGAGAAACGGCAGCAACTTATACCCCATCATCAGCCATAGCTCCATTTAATGCAGCAGGAACTTATTACCTGATCAGGAAAGCGCTTGTATCCAGTGCAAATAATGTTGCTCCTATTCCTTATGTGGCTTCCAATGAATCGAATTCAGCAATATTGACAGTTCGTCCAACTCCTGTCGCAACAATCAGCGGAACAACAACCGTTTGCCAAAACGCAACTAGTCCAAATATAACTTTTACCAATCCTCAAACTGTACCTGTTTCAATTACTTATAATATTAACGGAGCAAATCAAGCGACAATTAACGTTGGTGCAAGCACAACGGCAACATTGGCTGCTGCCACCAGTACTGCTGGAATATTTTCTTACAATTTAGTAAGTGTAATTTATCAATCTGCTCCCGCATGTTCAAATACTATAACTGATACAGCGACTATTACTGTAAGCCCGGCAGCGCCTGCCACTCCCGGAGTAATTTCAGGCACAACATCTCAATGCCCCGGATTGACTAACCAAACCTATAGTATCGGTACTGTTACAAATGCTACAACATACACATGGACTGTTCCGACAGGCTGGTCTGTTACTTCAGGTGCAGGAACTAATTCGATAACAGTTACCACAGGCTCAGCCGGGCAAAACGGGAATATCACGGTAACGGCTGGAAACAGTTGTGGAACAAGTGCTGCTAGGACGTTAGCTGTAACAGTAAGCACAAATCTTCCGGTCAGTGTAATTATAGCTGCCTCTGCAAATCCGGTATGTGCAGGAACCGGCGCTACTTTCACAGCAACTCCCACCAATGGAGGAACAACCCCTGCATACCAATGGAAAGTGAACGGAAATAATGTCGGAACCAATAGTTCAACTTATTCATATACTCCTGCTAATAATGATGTGGTTACTTGTATGCTAACTTCCAATGTAACTTGTTCAAGTGGCAATCCGGCTACTTCGAATACAATTACTATAACTCTTAATCCAATAAGTGCTGGTGGTACAGCTACATCCAATCAAACGATTTGTAGTGGAAGTTCCCCTTCCGATATCACTTTAACTGGTCAAACCGGTACAATCCAATGGCAAACATCTATTGATAATATTACATTTAATAATGTTGCAGGCGCTACTGCATCACTTTTAACCAGCGCTCAAATGGGGACGCTTTCAGCAACACGTTATTACAGGGCGATAGTAACCAGTGGAGTATGTTCATCGGCAAATTCGAATGTAGTAATGATAACAGTAAATGACATTCCTGATTTGAGCGGTCTATTAACAAGTGCAACAAATACTTGTTCAGGTAGCTCATCTGTCATTACAATAAGTGCGACAAATTTACCAAACGGAACATATACAGTTAATTACACGCTGACCGGTGCCAATCCACAAGGTGCTACCGATGTAGCATTGATTGTCAGCAGTGGCAACAGCGGAACTTTTAATACACCCGTTCTTGCATCAGCCGGCACTACAAATTTGACTATCAATAGTCTGAAATTAACTAGCTGTGCAACTACTGCCTCTTCGGGCAATACTGCAACAATTACAACTACAACAGGAGGTTCATGGCTTGGCATTACAAGTACCGACTGGCACACAGCTTCCAATTGGTGTGGTGGGATTCCTACTTCAACTACTGATGTGACCATTCCATCGGGGGCTCCAAATCAGCCAGTTATCGGAACAGCAGCCGTTTGTAATAATATCACAATTGATCCGGGAGCATCACTCACTATCACGGGTTCAAATACCCTGACTGCTAGCGGAAGTTGGACGAACAACGGTACTTTTATCCCGAATTCGAGTACCGTAATTTTTAATAGTTCAGGAGCAAGTAATATTGGTTCAAGTACTTTCAACAATCTCACTATTAGTGGAACGGGCGCTAAAACTGAAACCGGCAATATTGTTGTTAATGGGAATTTCACACTTAGTGCAGGCACTTTTAGAGTAAGCATAAGTACTACTCAATCAAATACTTTGACTATTGCGGGTAATTACATACAAACCGGTGGAGTTTTGGATTTTAACCCAACAGGAAATGGGGCAATATCGATACTTAATATTGCAGGTAATTTGACAAATTCTGCCGGATCAGGTTCAATAACAACAAATGGTCCCGGAGCAACAAATGGTCAAATCATATTTAGTGGTAGTTCATTACAAACGGTAACCTTTTCCATTGCAAGCGCTTCTATCTGGACTACATATACAGCAAACGCTGGAAGTAGAGTAAAACTTGGATCAAATATTACTTTAACAGGCGACGCCTCTGAAGCAAAATATTATGCCGATTTTATCGTAAATGGAACGATTGATTTCGGAACATATATTCTAAATGATACGCCTTATGGTAATATTGCCGGAGCTTCGCATTTTATTTTAAATAGCGGAGCTAGTTTAATAACCGCCGATCCTGCCGGAATTTCACTTTCCGGGAATAGTGGCTCCGTGCAATTTAATGGACCAAGAACATATAATAGTAGCGCCAATTATAGCTATAATGGCGCATCGGGTCAGATATCAGGAAACGGACTAACAAGTGCCAATAATCTTACCAGTAACAATAGTGCAGGACTTACGCTTTCAAAAGACGTTAGCGTTTCAAATACGTTAACTCTTACTGCCGGAATCTTAACCAATAATTATAAACTCACGTTGCATGGTGATTTAAATTTTTCGAACGGTGCCATAATTAATTCTTCCGCTGCAAGCTCAACTATTGTATATGCAGGCACTTCGGCTCAATTTGTTCCTGCAGCTTCATTTTTAAATAATGAAATTTATAATTTGGTTGTCAATAACCCATCAGGAGTCACATTGCTGGGACCGCTTAAAGTTACCGGTGTAGTAAATGCGCAAAACGGGAACCTCAGTTCATCAGGAAACTTAACACTTGTATCATCAGCAGCGCAAACAGCGCTTATTGATGGTTCGGGAACAGGTTCAGTAACAGGGAATGTGACCATGCAGCGTTACCTTCCATCGGGTTACGGTTACAAATATATCAGTTCTCCCTTCCAGGCATCTACGGTTAACGAACTTGCCGATGATATTGATCTTGCTGCATCGTTCCCAATGCTGTATAAATATGACGAAGACAATCACCGTGACTCTTCAGGAGTTTTAATCTATACTACAGGCTGGTCGAAGTATATAACGACAACTGAACCTTTAATTCCTATGCAAGGATATGCCGCAAATTTCGGCAATTCGCCAATTACCAAAACTGTTAATATTACCGGTGTTGTAAATAATAATATTGGAACCTCCTTAACACTTTATAATCACGATCGTTTATACACCAAAGGATTCAACCTTATTGGAAATCCATACCCCTCTCCTATCGACTGGAATGCAACAACTGGCTGGACCAAAACCAATATAGATAATGCATTATACTTTTTTGATGCCGGTACAACCGACCCTTATACCGGAACATACAGTACATATATAAACGGTGTGTCGAGTAATGACACTGCAGGAAGCATAATTCCATCCATGCAGGGATTTTTTATCCATGTTTCCGACGGATCATATCCGGTATCGGCCACCCTGGGCATGGACAATCGGGTGCGTGTTAACAACCTTTCGCCTGCTTTTCATAAATCAGCTGAAGTTCAAACGCAACCTATGATCAGGCTTACTGCTGCTTACGAAAACGAGAAAACACCTGATCATGCAGTCGTATATTTTGATGATTATGCATCAACCTCATTCGACCAGCTTCTGGATGCGTTGAAATTAATGAATACAGATGTTCGTGTTCCAAATTTATATGCAGTTACTCCAAAGGCTGACAAATTATCGATCAGTGCAATTCCATACCCAAGTGATAGTATCACAAAAGTACCATTGGGTTTAAAAACAGAACAGGAAAATTGGGTTACATTTAAAGCTACAGCTATTTTAAATATGCCAACCGGCCTTTATGTTTATCTTTCGGATGCGATAACCGGCAAGATTCAGAATCTGCAGGTAAATCCCGAATACCGCGTTCATCTGGCCAAAGGTATGCTCGAAAACAGGTTTGTTCTGCTATTCAGCGAAAGTGAACTCACGGATACTTTTGTTGATAACAATACGTTTAATGCAAATATTGAAAACGGAAAACTTAATGTTTATGTAAAACTCGCTTCTGAAAAGGATTCACGTCTGATTATCAGCAACATGCTGGGCCAGGTTATGCTTCAACAGAACCTTTTTGGAAATGGGTTGCATGAAATAGATCATTATCTTCATGCCGGTATGTATATTTTAACACTATATTCATCGCAAGGATTGTGTTCGCATAAAATTTATATTCCAAAATGAAAAAACCGAGCCAACTATATAATACCATTCATTACAAAGCCTTACACTCTATTTTTAGCAGTATAGCCCTGATCCTTCTTTGTTTTTCGGCCAATGCACAGGAGAATCCTCCGCGTCCTTTGCAGGTCAGAACATTTCAAAATCTGAGTTTCGGCGCAATTATCCAGGGTAATTCCGGGGGAACTGTAACAATTGACCCTCAGGGATCACGGTCCACTACCGGAGATGTGGTTTTAACATACCAAAGTCATTCATATTACCCTGCAATTTTTGAAGTTGATGCCATTCCAGGATCAATCATAAATATTGATTTCGGAAGCCCTACTGTTTTAAGCATGGGGAGTTGGTCAATGTCTATGCAGATAAATTCTTCAGTACCCCATTCTCCCTTTATCAATACAAAGAGCACCAACACGGAAGTCCGCATTGGAGGTACACTAACCATTGGCAACAAACTGGCCAACCCTGCAGGAGACTATTTAGGCTTTTTTACAATAACTTTTATCCAACAATAATACGATGAAAGTTGCACCCCTGGCAGATTGTGAATCTGTGGCAATAATTTTGTCAGTTAGGATGCAATTCAGTAAATACAGTAAGGGAATTTTTAGATTTATACTATTAATTTTATTTGCTCTTTCTTCCACCACCTTTTTACATGCCCAGGATTCAGACAAGGATTATGAAGAAATATCTGTTTTTTTAAATGTCCAGGGCATAGGTGGATTTGATGTCACTGCCATATATAAAAATGATCAGATTTATCTGCCTATATCCGAATTATTTCAATGCCTGAAAATCAACCAGCAAACTTCCGAATTTAACGATACGATCAGCGGTTTTTTTTTAGATGAAAACAATAAATACATCATCAGCCAGGAAAGCCGAACCATATTTATTGATGGAAAACTTATACAACTTAATAAGGATGAACTACTAAATACCGAAACAACCAGCCTTGCATTACGGCTGGATCAGTATGGAAAAATATTCGGCCTGGATTGCAGATTTAATTTCAGCAGCCTCTCGGTTGAGCTCAAAACCAGTCACGAGTTACCGGTTATAAAGGAATTACGGCTCGAACAGATGCGTAAGAACATAAGCCGTTTACGTGGCGAAATCAAGGTTGATACTACTTACAAACGGAAATATCATCTTTTCAGGGGAGGAATGGCCGACTGGGCTATTTATTCAAATCAGGTTACCGGAGGAACCAGCGAAACCCGGGCTATGCTAGGGCTTGGTACCGAATTTCTGGGCGGAGAAACCAATATTGAACTTAATTATTCATCCAGGAATAATTTTGAAAAAAGGCAACAGCAATATCACTGGAGATGGGCAAACAATGACACAAAACTTGTTAAACAGATTACGGTAGGTAAAATTGCATCTCGCTCTATAGCAAGTATTTATTCCCCGCTTTTAGGAACTGTAATTACCAATACACCAACGACTTACCGCAGGTCGTTTGGTAGTTATACCATGTCGGATTTTACAGAGCCGGGATGGACGGTTGAACTGTATATCAATAACGTAATCGTCGATTTTACAACTGCTGATGCTTCAGGGTTCTACAAATTCGATATTCCTCTAGTGTATGGATCTTCAGATGTACTCATAAAGTTTTATGGTCCGTGGGGAGAAGAAAGACTTAAAGAAGAGCACATTAATATTCCATTCAATTTCTTGCCTTCCGGGGAATTTCAATATACCATAGCTGGGGCTATGGTTCAGGATACAAGTCATAGTATTTTCACTCATGGAGAAGTTAACTTTGGTATAAACAGACACTTAACTGTTGGTGGTGGTATTGAATACTTGTCATCAATCAGCTCAGCGCCTTCTATCCCTTTTATAAATGGATCAGTTCAGCTATTGGGCAATGTTCTGTTAAATGGTGAATATGCTTATGGTGTCCGGACTAAAGCTCTGTTAAGCTACAGTTTGCCATCCAATTTTGTTTTTGATATTGATTATACCAAATATGCAAACGAACAGAAAGCCATCACATTTAACTACTTGGAAGAAAGAAAGATACGGGTATCAATCCCAATTTATATAAAGAAATTTAAGGTTTATAGCCGCTTATCCTATTCTCAGAATATTTTGAGAGAAACCACCTATTCAACTGCTGAGGCTACCATCTCAACTTTTTTTAATGGAGTAAGTGCAAATTTTACCGGAAACGCAAACTGGCTGGGCAAATATGACCCTTTTATTTATGGTAACCTTGGGCTTGGATTCAGGTTTTTCAAAACCCTCTCTTTCAGGCCACAGGTACAATATGATTTTTCGAATAATAGCCTGATTTACACCAAAGCAGAGTTAGAAAATAATTTTTCGCCAAGATGCAATCTTTCACTTGTATGGGAAAATAATATTCGCAATAACATAAACAGCGTCGAATTAACATTCAGGTACGACCTTTCCTTTGCCCAGGTCAGCCTTAATACCAGAGTTACGAATGATTATATAATGACCGGACAGAGTGCAAGAGGTAGCTTTGCCTTCGGAAGTGGAAACGGCCGCATACTGGCTGACAGACGAACACAGGTTGGCAGAGCCGGACTTACTGTAATCCCGTTCCTGGACATCAACAACAACAACCATCGTGATGATAATGAACCTATTACAAAAGGTATGGATTTACGCATCAACGGTGGAAGAATTTTACCCGATTCGAAAGATTCTATCATCAGGATACTTGATCTGGAACCTTTTGCAAGCTATATGCTTGAATTTAATGATACCCAATTTGACAATATTGCCTGGCAGATAAAGGATAAAACTGTAAGCATTCTCATGGATCCTAACCAGTTTAAACTGCTGGAGGTTCCTATAAAAGTGATGGGTGAAATAAATGGTACGATTTATATGCAAAAAGGCGGGAGCCTCAGAGAGCAAGGGCGTATCCAGGTTAATATTTTTGATGATAATGACAATTTTATTGCTAAAACACAAAGTGAATCTGACGGATATTTCAATTATTTGGGTCTGGGCCCGGGTTCCTACTATGCCGAAGTTGATACAATGCAATTATCCCGCCTGAAAGCTGTCTCAAAGCCGGAACGTTTTGAATTTGAAATTCATGCAACTACTTATGGCGATATTATTGACAATATAGAATTCCAGCTTTTGAAATCAACAGGTGAAACAGAAGAACTTGCAGTTACAGAGCAGAAGAAAACAGAAATTAAACCAGCTGCGAAAGAGCAACTCACAGTAACTACAAAAAAAACTGTTTTGTTAACCCCTCTGTTTGATATCTCAAATCAGCCAACTGAATCACATAAATTCTTTATACAAGCCGGAGCCTTTAAGAAACAAAGGAATGCTGAGCGTCGAATGAGGGATCTATCAAACCTGACATCGAAAAGCTGGTTTGTTATTCAGGAAAATGGGCTCTACAAAGTCAGGTTTGGTTACTTTGATTCCAAAGAAACAGCAAATAATTTTAGAACATCCCTGGACACCCCGGGAATATACTACTACATTTCAGAGATCCCGTTTATTACAAAACCTGATCAACAGCAGAAAAGACCTGAAATTGCACCACAGAAACAAGGATCTGACAAAGGACCTGAAAAACCTTCTACTATTAATAATGTTGCTTCTATAATTCCATCCTTTGATTGTGAGGATAGTCTTCATCCGCAAAATGGATATTTCATTCAGGCCGGTGCCTTTGCTATAAAATCGAATGCCGACAAACTAACTGCTAAACTTATTGCGACAACCGGGCAAAATTGGTTTATCGCTTGCGGGAAAGGACTCTATAAAGTAAGGCTGGGCTATTTTACAACTAAAAATGAAGCCAGGAACATTGTAAGGTCGCTGAATAAAATCGGTATAGAATACTATGTTAACAAACCTGAGGGTGTGGAAATACCCAAACAGCCAAAAGTTGACATGCAAATTGATGGTCAGAAACAAACCATGCCACAGCAAAGTATTATTCCGGCTGAAAACCAAAAAACACAGGCAGAACCTGAAAAAGTTCCTGATTTGAAAGAAACTACAGGTAAGGAACAGGAATTGCCGAAAGCAATAAAGAATGAAGCAATTATTCCGCAAGCAAAGAAAGAACTTCCTGCGCATGCACAAGCAGCGGAACCTGCCATTAAACTGACCAAAGATGGTACAGTTATAACTCCAACTATTGATGAAACAAACAAAGCTACTTCATCGGACAGGTTCTTTATTCAGGCTGGGGCATTTGATTCCAGGGTACATGCTGAACGATTAGCCAAAGATCTTTTAAAACTAACTTTAAAAAGATGGTTTGTTGCTTATGAAGACGGGCTTTATAAAGTGAGGCTTGGGTACTTTAACACTAAAGAGGCTGCAACGTTTGTTGAAGGCACACTCAACACAAACGAAGTCCCTTACTATGTGGATGGCACTTCGGAAGTGGTGAAACCTATCGAATTAAAAAACAATAAAGAATCGAGAGATCAGAAACGTAAAGAGAAGGATCGTCAATCAGCGAAAAACAAGGCTGCTGAACCTGAAACTATCCCTGCTAATGCTGTGGACGATTCCAATACCAGAATTCAAAAACCTGAAGAACCGAAAACCAGGAGAAATGCACTCATTGAAACGCCTCCTAATGGTAGCAGGAATACAGGAACCGAATCGCACAGGTTTTATATTCAGGCCGATGCTTTTACAAGCAGGACCAGTGCCGAACAACTTGCGAGTGACCTTCTGATTCGTACGCGCAGAGAATGGTTCATCGTTTTCGAAGAACAACTTTATAAAGTACGGCTGGGGTACTTTGACTCCAAAGATGAAGCGAAATATATTGAAGGAACACTTAATACACCCGATGTACGTTATAATATTGATGAGATTCCTGTGGAATAATCAGAATTGTGATAAATAATCGAAAGGATAAGGTCTATTTCGCTACTTTTGTAGCAAACAGGTTTTACAAAAAATATTTTACAGAAATGTCAAATAAAATTATGGATCCCATTGGCAAATTAATGGGTTTAAGATATAAATCTCATCCCTGGCATGGCGTTGAACTGGGCGATGAAGCACCAGAATGCCTGACTTGCTTTATCGAAATGGTTTCGACTGATACCGTTAAATATGAGGTTGACAAAGTAAGCGGGTACCTGCGACTCGATCGTCCTCAGAAATACTCGAATGTGGTTCCGGCCATGTACGGATTCCTGCCTCAAACTTACAGCGGCAAGTCAGTAGCTGAATATTGCATGGAAAAATCAGGACGTACAGATATTAAAGGCGATGCTGACCCGATTGATGTATGCGTGCTTACCGAAAAAGTAATCTCCCACGGCGATATACTTGTAAAAGCTATTCCTATTGGCGGATTTAGAATGATCGACGGGAATGAATCGGATGATAAAATCATTTGCGTTTTGCAAAACGATGCTGTTTATGGCGAATACAAGAATATTACTGATTGCCCTGAACTTGTAATTGACAGGCTGAGACATTATTTTCTAACCTACAAGGATTTGCCCGGGCACGAAAAACGGGTTGAGATCACACATGTTTTTGGGGTTGAGGAAGCCCATGAAATTATCAGCCGGGCAGGTGACGATTATCGCCGCCGTTTCGAAAACCTTGAACTCCTGCTCAGGGAAGTTTAACTTGAGTAATAGTATAAACTTCAAAAAAGACAAAAGATAAAAGGATAAAGACAAAAGGATCAAAACATTATGAAGGCAATCATAAAAATCATCTTTACAAAATAAATTATGAAAATGGTTTGCAACTGCCTGACTTTTATCTTTTTACTATTGTCTTTTATCTTCTGCACAAATAATACAGGTTAAGTTCTTTAATTGATAGTTGAAGTTTTTTATAAACTTATTGAAGGAGAAGTGAGGTACAACTCATCGAAGAACGATAAAGGGTAGTTGGATAAATTATAATTTCTCACAAACCTCACTCCCTTCTCCCACTCTCCCTAAACACTAACTTCCAAACCCCAATTCCCAAATCCTCATGTTTCCCAAATTCTCCGATCTGATTAACTACCTGTTTGGAAGCCATCTTGATTTACCTATACAGACATATGGGTTTTTCCTGGCAATGGCATTTGTTGTTGCAGGTATTATATTACGGCTTGAATTGAAACGAAAAGAAAAAGAAGGTTTTCTTCATTCACGAATACGTATTGTTCGTTCGGGTAAAGGTGCCGGTTGGTTCGAAATCGTACTGGGAATAATTTTATCATCAATTATGGGATGGAAATTTTTTGGAATTATTTTTGAATACCATGATTTCGCGTTAAATCCACAGCAGTATATTTTATCGGGAAAAGGAAGTGTTGCCGCTTTGCTGATTATTGCAGCTGTTTCTTTAACGTATCATCTGTATAAATGGTTCTTAACAAGAAAGGTAAAAGAGAAAGTCACTGAAGAAATAATTCACCCCTACCAGAACACATGGAATATAATGCTAGTCGCCATTGTTTTTGCCTTAATTGGTTCCAAAATCTTCGACATCTTTGATAATTTCAGCAGTTTTTTACGTAATCCTGTTCACAGTCTTTTTTCATTCAGCGGGCTAACATTTTACGGCGGTTTTATTGTAACCGTTTTTGCACTGTTGCTCTATATGAAAGCCATCAAACTTGACTGGAAGCATGTGATTGATTGCGCCGCACCTGTTATTATGATCGGTTATGCTGTCGGACGGCTGGGCTGCCATTTTTCGGGCGACGGATGCTGGGGAATTGTAAATACGTTAACCCAACCTCATTGGCTGGCATGGCTTCCCGACTGGCTCTGGGCTTCATATTATCCCCATAATGTAATCAATCATGGCATACCTATTCCCGGGTGCCAGGGGTCAAACTGCATGGTTCTTGAAAACCCGGTATTCCCCACTTCATTATACGAATCTATAATTTCATTTATCTCGTTTGGGATTTTATGGATGATGAGAACCAGGTTTAAAGCGCCGGTAGTTCTTTTTGGCCTATTCATGATTTTAAATGGGATTGAACGTTTCTTCATTGAAAAGATCAGGATCAATCTTAAACACAATTTTCTTGGCTTGCAACTTACCCAGGCCGAAATCATTTCTGCAGTGTTGATCCTTATTGGGATTGCTGTAATGATTTACTTTTCAAAACGATATAGAACTAAAATTGAAAATATCGAATAGAAAAAGGTTCATCTTCCATCCCAAAATTATTATTCTTAAAAGCCATTGAATGATAGTTCATTCCATCTCAAACACTTTAAAAACACATTCTTCAACAATTGAATGGCAACCGAATGACCTTCAAAAATCCAAAGTCCCAAACCCCAAATGTCAAGTCCCAAGTCCCAAATCCCAAGTCCCAAGTCCACATAACCATTCAATGACAATCGAATAACTCCTCATCCATCTCAAAAAACGCTGTAACTCATTCTTCAACAATTGAATGACCATTGTATGACAACTGAATGACCTCTCTCTCATCTAAAAAACTCCGGAACTCATTCTTCAACAATTGAATGACAATTGAATGACTACTGAATGACCTCTCTCTCATCTAAAAAACTCCGGAACTCATTCTTCAACAATTGAATGACAATTGAATGACTACTGAATGACCTCTCTCTCATCTCAAAAAACTCCGAAACTCATTCTTCAACAATTGAATGACCATTGTATGACAACTGAATGACCTCTCTCTCATCTCAAAAAACTCCGGAACTCATTCTTCAACAATTGAATGACAATTGAATGACAACTGAATGACCTCTCTCTCATCTCAAAAAACTCCGGAACTCAGTCTTCAACAATCGAATGACAATTGAATGACAACTGAATGACCTCTCGTCCATCTCAAAAAACTCTGTAACTCATTCTTCAACAATCGAATGACAATTGAATGACCACCGAATGACTTCTCGTCCATCTCAAAAAACCCTGTAACTCAATCTTCAACAATTGAATGACCACCGAATGACCGCTCAATTTACCCACTTAACCCAATCCTCCAAAACCACGAACCATGGACTACAAAACCTTAACTCTCGAAGTCATTGCCCTTGCGAAAGAAACCGGGAAATTTTTCCTTGAAGAAATCAATAAAGTAAAAATATCGGATATTGAAGTAAAGGGATTGCATGATTTCGTAAGCTATGTGGATAAAACCGCCGAAGCCCGCATTGTTAAAAAGCTTGCCGGAATACTTCCCGAATCCGGATTTATAACCGAAGAACAAACTGCTACCCATCGTGGCGAACGTTTCAACTGGATAGTAGATCCTTTGGACGGCACAACAAACTTCCTGCATCATATACCTTTATATTCGGTAAGTATCGCATTGATGGAAGACGATAAAATAGTAATCGGGGTAGTTTACGAACCTAACCTGGATGAATGTTTTTATGCCTGGAAAGGCGGTAACGCGTATCTGAATGAAAAAGAAATACATGTTTCGGATCAGGAAGAACTAAAAAACACCTTACTGGCAACCGGGTTTCCTTACAATAAATTTGAAAAGCTGAATGGCTATATGGAACTTTTCACATGGTTTGCCATGAATACTTCCGGTTTACGAAGATTAGGCTCGGCAGCAGTTGACCTTTGTTATACTGCTTGCGGACGGTTTGAAGGGTTTTATGAATATGGGCTTAATGCCTGGGATGTTGCTGCCGGCGCTTTTATAGTGCAACAGGCTGGCGGTACAGTAACTGATTTTAATGGAGGTGACAATTATATATTCGGCGCTGAACTTTTAGCCTCAAATACTCTGCTTCACCAGCCCTTGCTCAACGCTGTAGAATCACATTTTGATAAATCATAAACCAGGTCACATATTTGAAAAAAAATCATATTTTTGTATTCCAAAATAATATAGATGAATAAATTTAAATTACCTGTTGATGATTCGCCTGAAATTAAGATAATTTTACGTGATAGTCCTCAGCGAAGTATTCTAAAGACAATTACTTACAGAGTTTTTGCCTCGGGTGCAATGTTTATAGCAATTTTCATCTATTCGCACGAATATCAGAGCCTTTCGCTATCAGAAAGCATAGGCAATGCCGGTTTTTTTGCAATTCTTGAATTTGGCGTCAAACTGCTGATCTATTATATCCACGAACGCATATGGTCAGGTATTTTTTGGGGAAAATACTGGCGCAGGCATTACTGGGCCAGGCGTGCCTGGAAACGGGCTTACCGCAAAGCACATAAGTAAACATACAAACTTTATTAGTACCGCTGAGCTAGCGGGAAAAACCCGTGTCGCCTTAAAGCAGGGATATTCAAGCATTTACTGTTTTGTTCAACTTTTATGTATTACACGAATGATTTCAGCTAAATCTTCCGTTAATGCATAATACTTACTAAATTTGTGTCTGTTCCCAAATAATCCAATTATGACTTATTCGAGTTCCTCCAGGTTATTCTCTCCTCTAATCATTGGTGAAATACAAACGGCGCAACTTTTTGTAAGGAAACTAAAAAAGTCCATCACATAAATATGGCAGCTATTGAACTTATTCAGGCCGACATTACACAACTTGATGTGGATGCCATTGTTAATGCTGCTAAAAGCACATTACTCGGCGGAGGAGGCGTGGATGGAGCAATTCACCGTGCAGCCGGGCCGCAGTTATTGGATGAATGCATTTCGCTAGGTGGCTGCGCGACCGGGGACGCAAAAATTACTATGGGATATAAACTGAAAGCACGTTATATTATTCATACTGTCGGACCTGTATGGCAGGGAGGCGAAAATAATGAAAGCGATTTGCTGGCAAGCTGTTACCGGAAAAGTTTATCACTGGCTGTTGGAAACAACTGTACTTCAATTGCATTTCCCAATATCAGTACAGGAATTTATGGTTTCCCGAAAAAACTTGCTGCAGATATAGCAATCCGTGAAGTCCGATCTTTTATTTTAACAAACAAAATGATACGTAAGGTGTTCTTTTGTTGTTTCGATTCCGAAAATTTTCAGATTTATCAACAACTGCTTGAAAAATCATCATGACCAAAGATAAATGGCTGACTACCGCATTATGGCTTAGTGTTATAACAATTATTTATAATATTATTGAAGGAATTGTTTCCGTTTACTTTGGAGCTACCGATGATACTCTTGTTCTGTTGGGTTTTGGGGTTGACAGTTTTGTGGAAGTGATTTCAGGAATCGGTATTCTGCATATGGTTTTGCGTATGCAACGGAGCAAAATTGAGAATTTCGATAAATTTGAAAGACTTGCACTTCGTATTACTGGAGTTTCATTTATTCTGCTTGCCTTAGGGTTAATTGCCGGAAGTATTCTTAATGTGGTTAATAAATCCAAGCCGGAAACTACGCTTGCCGGTATTATTATAGCTTCCATATCTATTATAACTATGTATTTCCTGATGAAGTATAAACTGAAGACGGGCAAAGCGCTAAACTCAGAAGCAATAATTGCAGACGCTCATTGTACGAAGACTTGTCTTTACCTTAGTTTCATCCTGCTCATTTCAAGTTTGTTGTATGAATTTGTAAAAATAAATTATATTGATGTTGCCGGTTCGCTGGGTATTGCATGGTATGCATTCAGCGAAGGCCGCGAGAGCCTTGAGAAAGCAAAGAAAAATCAGCTTTCGTGCAGTTGTGGTGAAAATTGTCATTAACTTTGCTCTATATCTTTAGTCAAACCATTAACAATTAACTCCTTCTGCCACTATGATGACTTTAATAATAGTTCTCGTTATAATCGCTGCATTCATGTGGATGTACAACGCATTAATTGCACGGAAGAATGATGTAATGAAATCATTCGGATTAATCGATGTGCTTCTGAAAAAGAGATTTGACCTGATCCCAAACCTGGTTGAAACCGTGAAAGAATATATGGGTTTTGAAAAAGGGCTGCTTACAGATGTTACTGAACTCCGGTCCAAAGCCATGACAGGTGGATTCGGTGATAACGAGCGCATCGGCATTGAAAACCAGCTAACCCAAAAGCTTGGAAATATTATGGTTGCAGCCGAAAATTACCCGGATCTGAAAACCAACCAGGGTTTCATGCAACTCCAGTCAACATGGAAAGACCTTGAAGATCAGATTGCCATTGCTCGCCAGGCATATAACATTTCTGTTACAAGTTATAACAATACCGTCGAAATGTTTCCTACCAACCTCATGGCAACCATGATGGATTACAAAACAAAACCTTTATTTGAGGCCGCCGTTATTGAAAAAGAAAATGTGAAAGCCAAAGAACTTTTTCATTGATTCGGATTTGTATCTAACATTCAAAACTCAGAAATATTCTTATAAATAGTATCTGGTTATAGGTTACTGGTTACTGGTTTCTCGTTGCTGGTTTCTCGTTACTGGTTTCTCGTTGCTGGTTTCTCGTTGCTGGTTTCTCGTTGCTGGTTTCTCGTTGCTGGCTGCTGGCTCCTATTCCTTTATACCTTATACCTACCTACTTTCCTGAACCAGGTAAATTATCATAAAAATATAATCACCAGGTAGCCGCTTAGGCTGACAAGTGTTCAATCAGTATTTTCAAACCTATTAAAATAAGCATCACTCCCCCGAGTATTTCCATGCGGCGGCCCATACGTGCGCCGATCTTTTTCCCGAAAAGCATTCCAAGCATGGCAACTATATAGGTTACGGCTCCTATTATGCCAATTGAGATCAATATTTTGAAATCAAGCAATCCAAAACTAAATCCTACAATCAGGGCATCGATGCTGGTTGCTATCGCCATACCTATCATCACCTTTAATTCCAATGGATTAACTGAGCGGTTTTCGGGATCAGTTTTAAAACTATCGATAATCATTTTTCCTCCTAATAATGCCAGAATCCCGAATGCAATCCAGTGATCGTAACTCTCGGCATATTTTTTAATTTCGGAACCTGCAAACCAGCCTATCAACGGCATCGCAGCCTGGAAAACTGCTAAAGTAATTGCTATCCTGGTAGCTTTTAAAAAATCTATCTTCCTTAATATCAATCCACTGGAAACAGAAACAGCGAAAGTGTCGAACGACAACCCGATGGCAATCAGAAGGATAGTGAGTAGCTCCATAGAGTTTGAAAAAAGTGTTGCAAAAGTAAATAAAGCATTGATAAAACCAGTAGTTATAAGAAAGTAAGTGTAAATAAACCCGAATTAATCAATAGAAGGTTTGAAGAACAGCACTGTTGATTAGATGAAGGTAATCCTTATTTACAAAATGATCGTTGCAAAGTGAACAGGCAGCTTGAATACTTATTTATTAATGAGATTTCGTATATTTATCGCATAAATCAGATAATGTAGCAAAGGATAACTTGATATAGTTTTACCACTTCATACATACTGGCTTCATTCACTTATAATTTCCTGATTGCGACTATGGATATAACTACCCTCAAAAAACTAATTCCGCAGGTTGATACCGAACTTCTGCAATTTATTGCTAAAGAAGCAGTTGAAATGGATGTTCCGGCTGAAACCACCTTGCTTAAAACCGGCAATTATGTACAATCGGTGCCATTAGTAGTAAAAGGTTTGATCCGGGTAAGCCGCAACGACAAGGACAAGGAATTGCTGCTTTACTATATTCATCCCGGCGAAATGTGTATTATGTCGTTTTCGGCATGCTGCAGCAACTCGGCCAGCCTGATCGAAGCAGCTACGCTGGAAGAAACCAAAGTCCTGCTTATCCCGTCCGTTAAGTTGCGCGAATGGATCGCACTTTACTCATCATTCAATTTCTACATGTATGAAATGTTTAATAAAAGGTACCTCGACCTGATCGAGACAATAGATCAACTGATTTTTAACCGACTCGATGAGCGCCTATATAACTATCTGAAAGAGAAAACTTTGCTATCGGGAAAAAAGCAAATAAACATCACACATCACCAAATTGCCACCGAATTGGGAACAGCCCGCGAAGTGATCAGCCGCTTACTGAAAAAACTCGAACTCGAAAATAAAATTCGTACAAGCCGAAACCAGGTTATTGTACTTGGTTCTGTTTAATTAGAAATTTAAAAATAGACAAATTTGTAGCTTCAAAAAGATTAAAGTTCCGGGTTCCGGGTTGCCTGCAGTTTACCTGCGCGAAGCAGACTGGCAAGCAGGGTTCTGCCGATTTACAAAATGCATGCTTTCAAACAGTAATTCTACAAACAGTTACATAAGAACAATCGAAATTGACAACAGGGGCACCCGGAACCTGGAACACGGCACGTAAGACAAAAAAAATATTCCTGCAATCTTTTAAAAAAGAATCTTGTACTTTAAATATGTATATCTTTACCAGTGAGTAATTTGTGTTTAAAAAATTAAAAATCTATATGTGACAAAAATTATGTATTTGTTAAAAGTTTAATCCTAACTTTGTTTTACTAATACTAATTATTAACCTAAACAATCCGCATTATGAAATCAAACATGGGAACTGCCGACAAAATTATCCGCATAGCCATTGCTGTGCTTATTGCCATTCTATATTTTTTTACAGATTTAATTCCCGGCACACTTGGAATCGTATTGCTG
This sequence comes from Lentimicrobiaceae bacterium, assembly GCA_041660125.1. Classification (GTDB taxonomy): domain Bacteria; phylum Bacteroidota; class Bacteroidia; order Bacteroidales; family UBA4417; genus UBA4417. The sequence continues at coordinate 22,410 of JBAZWY010000029.1, read as the reverse complement.
GTGCTTGCAGCAGTATTTGTGCTCACCAGCCTGATCAGCTTCTGCCCGCTTTATCTTCCTTTTGGAATAAATACTGGAAAGAAAAAAGAATAATCCTACACCAACCAAATATATCAGGCTGCTTCACGGTTGAGGCAGCCTTTTATGTTTGTATTGATCCGGAATAATCAACAAAAAAAAGTTTATTTTTTAAAAAAATATCCCACTGAAAAACTGATCCGGGCAATGGAAAACTGTTGCGCAAATATAGAGTTGAAGTTCCGAGGGGCCCGGAACTTGTGACTTGTTGCGTTTCCTGCGAAAAGGCAGAATTCAGACTTAAACACAGCAATACAATGGAGAAAAAAGCATTTTTTAAAAGAGGGTATTCATAGTAATTTATTTATTGTCACCAAGTTAGAAAGAAAGAATCAGAAAAGCAGCCTCTCTTTTATAAGCCGGCAAATGTATGGAAAAATGAATGCGCCAAACATCTGATATAAAGAATAAATCTCCTGGCTGGTTTTAGCCCATGGAGTTCACAAAGCGTCAAATAATCATTCTGCCGATTATAAAACAGCTTATAGCGATAACTCAAAAGCACTTAACGATTAACATTTTTTACATGCATAACAATTTATACTTTTACAAGCATTTAAACCCTAAAATCAAAACAAATAATTTTCTCATTATGAACATTTTATTAAAACAATCTCTTATGACAGCTGCAGGTATTATAGCTCTTGCCATAGGTACAGGTGGTTGTAGCGACAAAGGCAACGACAAGAAGACCGAACCTGCATTAAGTGTTGCTAACATGGACACTACTGTAAAACCCGGCGACGATTTTTACCGGTATGCAAATGGCAACTGGCTGAAAAAAAATCCTATTCCTGCAGAATACAGCCGTTATGGCGCTTTCGAAGTACTGGAAGAGGAAAATTACAAACAACTTAAAACAATTCTTGCCGACGCTTCAGCGGATAAAAATGCTGCCGAAGGTTCGGTAAACCAGAAAATCCGTGATTTTTACAATTCCGGCATGGATACCGTAAAAATTGAACAAAATGGCATGAGCCCGCTTAAAGCTGAACTGGATCAGATCAATGCATTTTCATCGATAGCTGACGTTCAGAAAATGCTTGAGCAACAGCATGCTTCGGGCAATTATCCGCTTTTCGTACTATACAGCAGCCCCGACCAGAAAAACTCGGAAATGGTTATTGCCAATACATACCAGGGTGGCCTCGGTTTACCCGACAGGGATTATTACCTGAATGATGATTCGCGCTCGAAAGAAATCCGTGAAAGCTACATCAAGTATATGGCTAAAATGTTCGTATTAGCAGGTTCTACTCCTGAACAGGCAGCGAAAGATGCTGATGTTGCGATGAAAATAGAAACCGATCTGGCTAAAATCTCGTCAACCCGTCGCGAGTTGCGCGACCCGGTTGCGAATTACAATAAAACCGATTTGGCAGGATTACAGAAAATGGCTCCCGGCATTGATTGGAAAGCCTATTTCGAAGGAATTAAACTCCAGGCTACCAACGAAATTAACGTGGGCCAGCCTAAATTTATAACAGGAATGGCAAAGATGCTCAGCACCGTTCCGGTAGCCGACTGGAAAATTTATTTCCGCTGGGATGTTATCAATTCCGCAGCTTCATCCCTTTCATCTGATTTCGATAAAGAGCATTTTGCTTTTTACGGAACCGTATTGTCAGGAACCAAAGAGCAACGTCCCCGTTGGAAACGCATGATTGATCAAACCAGCAACTCCCTTGGTGAAGCAGTTGGACAACTTTACGTTCAGAAATTCTTTCCTCCTGAAGCCAAGAAACGAATGATTGACCTGGTGAATAACCTGAAGATTTCATTAGGCGAACGTATTCAAGGCCTGACATGGATGTCGGATTCAACCAAGAAAGAAGCGGAAGCCAAACTTGCAAAAATCAATGTTAAAATTGGTTATCCTGATAAATGGATTGATTACAGCAGCCTTACTATTGGTACTGATTCATACTATGACAACCTAAAAAATGCCCGTGAGTTTGAAGTAAACCGCAACATTGCCAAAATTGGTAAGCCTGTTGACCGCAGTGAATGGGAGATGACACCTCAAACCGTGAACGCCTACTACAGCCCCAATATGAATGAAATCGTGTTCCCTGCAGGTATTCTGCAACCTCCGTTCTTCTATATGCATGCTGACGATGCTGTAAACTATGGCGCTATTGGAATGGTTATTTCGCACGAAATGACACACGGTTTCGATGACCAGGGCCGTCAATACGATAAGGAAGGCAACCTGCACGACTGGTGGCTGGCTGACGACTCGAAGAATTTTGAAGCAAAAACAAAAGTACTTGTAGATCAATACGATAATTATAAAATCCTTGATACTTTGCATGTGGATGGAAAGCTGACGCTTGGTGAAAATATTGCTGACCTAGGCGGTATGAATGTAGCATACAATGGGTTACAAAAAGCGCTCCAGGGAAAAAAGGATGAGAAAATCGATGGCTTTACAGCTGATCAGAGGTTTTTTCTTTCGTATGCACAGGTGTGGCGTGCCAATATCCGCGACGAGGAAACCATGCGCCGCTTAAAAATTGATGTACACTCTCCCGGTGAAGCACGTGTAAATGCTATTGTGTATAACATCCCGGCTTTCTATACCGCTTTTAACATTCAACCAACGGATAAAAGGTACATTGCTCCCGAAAACAGGGCTGATATCTGGTAGAGAATTCAGGATTTCGGATGTGGGATGTCGGAAGTAATTGTCATTATTCCGAATTCCGGCACCCACAACCGAAAACCTAAAGCCGGAACCCGGAACATGGAACCTTGAACCTTGGATTTCAAATTTTAGTTTAAAGATTAACCCATTGAAAAGCAGATATAAAATCCTTATTCACGTCCTATTCTGGATTTACATGCTGAATCAGGCATTATTTCCTGTTTATCTTAATAAGATAGACACCAAATACCTGCAGGACAATATGTATCTTAAGGACATTTTTATAACTACGCTACTTAACATTTTCGTTTTTTATGCAATTTATTATGTTATCCCCAATTTCCTGAGGTTCAGGCGCAAATGGTTTGTTTTCCCTTTTGTAATACTGCTGGCTGCCGTAATATCGGTTATTAGGCTACCCGTTGAATTAGCCTATTGGAAATATTTGGTAAAACTGCCTGCCAGCGAGCTTCAGTTTCAGTACGAATGGATCTGGGGCACCCTGAAATATAGCCTTATTATCAGCATTTATGCCATGCTGATACGCTTCAGTATCGACTGGTTCGATTCGCAGAAATACAAGGATGAACTTATCAAGGAAAGGCAGGCCAGCGAAATAGCCTTACTACGTTCGCAGGTAAATCCACATTTTCTTTTTAACACCTTAAATAACATTTACTCACTGGTTTATGCTAAGTCGGACGAAGCGCCAGAGGCTGTTATGAAACTTTCGGGCATCATGCGTTATATGCTTTATGATTCGAATACCGATTTTGTAGAAATAAATAAAGAAATAGAATACATCAACAGTTTTATTGAATTACAGCAGTTGCGTATTACACAGAAAGGATTTGTTGAAATAACGGTAAATGGTTTCATGGAAAACCGCACCATTGCACCCATGTTGCTGATTCCTTTTGTTGAAAATGCATTTAAACATTGTGAAAAGAGTCATGTACCGGGGATTATCATACAACTGACTCTTGAGCCGGAAAGACTGATTTTCACTGTCGAAAATTATATTAAATCCATTAACCAGGCAGTTGTGGATGATTCAGGCGGGTTTGGGCTCGATAACATAAAACGCAGGCTTGGATTGTTATATCATGAAAAGCACGAGCTTAAAATTAGTACAAGTGATGATAAATTTAAAATCGAACTAACAATTTTAAATTAACATGCAGATCAAATGTATTGCCATCGACGACGAGCCACTGGCCATCGATATCATTAAGGCATATTGTGCAAAGGTTCCCTTTCTGAACCTTTTAGGCACCTTCAGCAATGCTATTGATACGCTCGAATACCTTCGCCATAATACGGTCGATCTGATGTTTCTTGACATCCAGATGGAGGAACTTACAGGCATACAATTGCTTAATTCATTAAAAAATAAACCCCTTGTTATTTTTACAACCGCTTATGATCAGTATGCTTTACAAGGTTTCGATCTCGATGTGCTCGATTATTTGTTAAAACCCATTCCGTTCGAAAGGTTTGTAAAAGCTGCCAATAAAGCTCTCGAACAGATGCAGAAAGGGAAAGGGGCACTTTCGGAAAACCAGGAAAGGACAGCAGTTTCAAATACAAATGCTTTCTTCTTCGTAAAAACCGAAACCAGGATTGAGAAAGTGAATGCCTCGGAAGTATTATATGTTGAGGGCATGGGCGATTACTGGCGAATTGTGACTAAAACACGCCGCATTATGACTTTGATGAATGCCAAAGGGATAGAAGAGATTTTACACGAACCTGGATTTTGCAGGGTTCATAAATCGTTTTTTGTGGCGCTCGACAAAATTGAATTCGTGGAACGCAAACAAATTAAAATCGGTGAAATCATGATTCCTGTCAGCGATACGTACCAGAAGAACTTCTTTGAGCTTATTGAAAGGCATAAGATGATGTAGTTTGAGGTGTTAGGTTTTAGGGGTTGGGGGTTAAGATTTAGTGGTTTCTAGTTTCTGGTTTCAAGTTTCAATGTTTCAGTTAATAAGAGGATTCAGTATTAAACCAGAAACTCTTCAAACTCTTCAAACTCCTATTTTCTGCCCAACAAGGAATCCCGTCGAAAAAGCCGCCTGCAGATTATATCCACCTGTATCCCCATCAATATCAAGTACTTCCCCAGCGAAATACAACCCCGGCACAAGTTTCGATTCCATAGTTTTAGGATGTATTTCATCAAGACTAACACCCCCGGCTGTGACCATTGCTGTATTAAATCCACCAACCTTTTCGACCGTAAAGGGATATTCGCAAAAAGCAGCCACCAATTGATTCCGCTGCACTTTTGTTATTTCAGCCAGCCGGGTTTCGGGTTCCATGTTTATTGATTGTAAAACTAACAAAACCAGGCTGCGTGGCAAGTCAAACTTTTTCAGATACGTTTGGATGGCAGTTTTACCCTCCTTTTCTGAAACCTTGATCAGTTCATTCCTGAAATCATCTGTTCTGATATCAATAAAATTTACTTTCAGAATATCGCCGCTGAGGATATGCCTTGAGAAATCGAGTATTCCCGGGCCGCTGAGACCTTTATGTGTAAAGCCGATGTCTCCATTGTGTTCAGATATTTTTTTATCTCCACGGTACAGATAAACAGGCTTGTTTTGAACAGATACACCTGCAATGGAAGCCATGAGATAGTCCCGGATAAATACCGGGCTGAGCGAAGGCTTGGGAGGCACAATTGAATGTCCAAGAAGTTTTGCGAAGTGATATCCATCGCCTGTTGAACCCGTTGTCGGATATGACATTCCGCCGGTAGTAATTACCAGAAACTTTCCCAGGAATATCCCGGAATTGGTTTTCACCTCAAAGCCATTCTCTGTTTTTTCAATCCCAGTAATTTGCTGATTGCACACAATCTCAACCTTATTTTTATTGCACATATTAATCAAAACCTGCAATACATCCGAGGCTTTCTGAGAGGCAGGAAATACTTTCCCATTTTTATCCACGACAGTTTTCAATCCAAAATCATTAAAAAACCGGATCAGGTCGGTATTGGTAAACGAATGCAAAGCTGTTTTCAGGAAACGATGATTTGCTCCATAATGAACAAAAAAATCGCTTAGTTTGCAATCGTGGGTAAGATTGCAGCGACCAGTTCCGGATATAAGAAGCTTTTTGCCTGGAGTAGTATTTTTCTCAAGTACAATAACTTTATGTCCTTTACAGTGAATGGCTGTGAAAAGTCCGGCAGGACCAGCACCTATAATAATAACATCTTCTTGTTTCAAATCGAAAAATCTAACCTGGAAATGGAGATCAAAAAATTACCAGGATAAAATTAGGTAAGATAGTTGAGATTTAATTTTGTTTCTTTCAGAGTATCTTAATATCCTGATAATATAAATCAGAATAACTCCCGGATTTACTGCCTGTCCAGTTAATCTTCTGTTTGAAATACCAGTTGACTGCGGTAAGCAGAAAAGATTGACGATTGGAAACCAGTCCTATATAATGGTTGTTTTTATCAATTACCGGTAAATTCCAGGCATGGGTCTTATAAAATTTTTCCATAACGCGACTCATCGGATTTGTACACTTTCCGGTAAAATTACACAATTTTGGAACGCATTACATTTTGATTCATATCGCAGACTTTGATAATAAGAAAATCAGCTGCTTTCAAAAGCTAATTAACTCACAGGAGTCGAAGAATTATGAATAGAATTCATAAAAACAGGTAAGCAAAGAGGGATAATACAAATTCATTTCTTCACATTAGCACAATCCATCGTCACTTTGTCCCCTGCCCCATCGTATTTAAGTGGTTGGAATTTACCTCCCACATAATCTTCCTGAAAAGTTACCAGGTTGTAATAAGCGCAATTCCCGGTTTTGGTTTTTACCGCAATGGCTGCTCTGATATATCGGTGAAGTATAGCCCCGGTTAGTTCGTTGCGCCTGATAAACCAGTCAGGATCGATGATTGAAATCCGCAAAACCTCGGATGCATCAATAAACCCGCTTTTCCAGTCATTTGAATTTTTAAAAGCGCCAATCATACGGTTTTCGAGGGCAGCATCAGTCTTTTTTGCTGCGGGCATCACTGCATTTTTAGCTCCTGCGTTTTGTGCCACCGAATTTAATTCATCTGAACGCTTTTTATATATGCTGAAATCATCACCGAAAAGCACCAGATTCCCCGATGCTGCATCGTTGTAATTGCACTTAAGCACTATTTTCAGGCTGTGTTTGCCCGCCCGCAGTTTCGACAGGTTTTCGGTGTAATTAACAGGTCCATCAAATTTTTTCCCGAACTCCTTGAATGTAATTCCCGGTGTTGAGTATACCTTGGTTTGAGTGAGATCCGGAGCAATCTCGATTACAAGGTATTTAGCTTTTAAAATTTCACCCGAAACCTGCATCGCAGCAAAAGTCAGTTGTTCTTCAGAAGGTTGCTGATAGTCATACAAAGGCGGCTTAATTTCATAGATAAATACTTCCACATCCAGTTTGGCATTGGGTTGTGCGTTGTATAGCTCCTGGATAGTCTGCGCCAAATAAGCCACGGCATAAATAGCATCACCCGCTTCAAAATCTGTGAGTGAAGATCCAGGCTGCATTGGGTCAATACTTGTTTTCGAAAAAATGATTTCTCCCGGATTTTGAGCCGGCACATAGACCAGGAAAATTAATTGAAGTATTGCCAAAAAGAGGATTCGTTTCATAATCCGAATGTTTAATGAATTAATAGAAAATGTCCCTTTTGATTGTTATTTCATAAATTGCCCTGTTTGATAAACGAAACAAGATCATATAACAAAGTTAAGCCACATCAAATTTATCCGCATATTATTTTTACTTTTTTTTAAATTCCAATTTGAATTAAACCTGACCAGGAGTGCTGCTTGATGGGTTCAGAAAATAATGCCGGCAATTAATTGATAAGTCTGAAGGCAGAAAGCAAATCACATGCGCCTTAATGTATTTTGCTTTTAGCACTACTATTTCCGATACTACAATAAAAATTCCAACCAGATTCATTGCCCTAATTTACCTGCAATGGAACAAAAGAAGCATCGTTTGGAAACCTGGTGTAAATTTATTTTACATACTTGTATTATATTTCATATTAATCTATTACTTTTCCTTTTAAAGGTCATTTACTAATGAACAAGTAATGATTGTAATAACTTCCCGGATACTTTTTTATTCCACCAGTTTACAAAATACTCGTATTACTAACCTATTTACAGTACTTTTTACAGCTCGTACTACTTCCCTTTGCAACTACACTGCTCGACTACCGGAGAAATCCGGTAGTCTTTTTTTTTGACATTTGATCCCGCATTACGCCTAAGTCTTCCTCTTTATAAAGTATATTTTTACAATATCTATATATTCTGTAAATTATTTTTACATCTAATTTTATATTATCAGAGAACAAAATGATTAGCTTCCAGGAGGTTAACTACCTAGCGCTAACGATAAGAAAAGGAGAAGTAACGAAACCTTAATGGTATAATGTAGCTGAATATCTTTGATTAAAATTTAATAGTAGTCCCGATTCACATCAAAATAAAAAAAAAGACAAAGCGCTATGCCTTGTCTTTTGGAGCGGAAAACGAGATTCGAACTCGCGACCCTCAGCTTGGGAAGCTGATGCTCTACCAACTGAGCTACTTCCGCGTTATGAGCTGCAAAAGTAATAAATGATTGCAGTTTTAACCAATTAATTTTAAAAATCTACAATCCCTCCCACACCCTATATCCCCAGGGTTCAAGCGAGAAACAAGGTGTATCACCTATGATAACCTGCATTCCGGTTATTATATCTTTGTATTTACCCTGGTAACCGGCAGCAGTAAACTGGAAATCAACATTTTCAGCACTCAGGTTCAATACAACCAAAACTTTGTTACCGGAACTTTCGCGTGTAAAGCTCAAAATCTTATCATTCCGATCTGAAGTGATTAACTGAAAACTTGTTTTCGGTTGCAGGCTCCACAATGCAGGGTTTTGCATTCGCAAGTGAGCAAGTTTCGAGTAAAGAAGGGCCATTTTATCTTCTTTCCAATCAATACAATCTTTGTCGAAAAAATTAAGCCTGCGGTAATTTCCGGCTTCCATACCCGAATAGAGAAGGGGCATGCCGGGAAGTGTAAAAATCAGTACTGCAAAAACTTCGAGCGCAAAGTTCAATCTCTCAATTTCCGAACCGTTCCACGAATTTTCATCGTGGTTACTGATAAACAGTAAGTTATCGGCACCTTTAGGAAAGTCGATGATCTCCGAAGGAATGCGCCAGCGGATTTCATCCGCATTGTATTTGCCTTGTGCAATATCGTTCCAAACATGCATCAGGTTCCAATTGTACAGCACATCGAAAGCTTCATCTGTTAAATCACGCTGTTCGGCTTCAGCCAACATAAAAACAGGTTTTACGGTTTCCAATGCCTTACGTGCCTCGTTCCAGAAATCAGTAGGAACAAGCATAGCCATATCGCAACGGAAACCGTCAATATTTGCCGTATTGATCCAGAATTTCATGGATGCGATCATCTCCGAACGTAAATCCATATTGGAATAATCGAGCCCGATCACATCCTCCCATTCAGGAAACGGGGGGTGCACCTCCCCTGCTTCGTTACGACGGTAAAATGCCGGAAACTCTTCTACCCAGTTATGGTCCCATGCGGTGTGATTGGCTACCCAATCGAGGATAACAAACATTCCCATCAAATGAATTTCTTTTACCAGGTCAATAAATTCGGCCATGGTTCCATAAGAAGCATCCACTTCACAATAATTCCGGATGGAGTAATAGCTTCCGAGTGTGCCTTTCCTGTTCTTGATTCCGATGGGTTGTAAGGGCATAAACCACAGTATGCCTGCACCCAGTTCCTTTAAGCGGGGCAAGTGTTCCCTGAACTCTTTAATAGTACCTCCAGGCGTATATTGCCTGAGGTTAACTTCATATACAACCTGGTTGAGCGCCCATTCGGGGAATTTATATTTTTGACTCACGTTTTTTATGTGATTAGGATTTGGGTGGTAGGGTTTTGAGCAAGGGATATAGGATTGAGGATGTCGGATGTTTGATGTACGATGTCGGATTTGACTGTACCCACTTCGCAAGAGTCAGAAACAAAAAATTTTGCTTTGCGATCGCGGATCACCCTATCGTACAAGGTTATCGTAGCATTTGTATGTTTTTCCCCACTAGTTACAACGTCCTTAAGAATATGTATATTTTTGATAAAACATTCCTGATTTCCTTTTCGTTCAATTAACAACAGTAAATTTGCCGATTAAACGGAAACAGCAAAATTACGATGAAAAATTTAATTTTTGTTTGTTTCAGCCATTTGCGGAAGCATAAACCCGGATAATCACAGGTTGAAGATTTGCCTTTTATACCATTCTAAGTTTTACGACTCATTAATGAAAATATCTGAAAATATAAAATTATTACTGCGCTTGCTGCTTATCCCGGGATTAATCCTGGTAGTTATGTTATTGATAATTAAAGCACCTTCCTGGTTTAATACACTGATAAATAACGGGAAAGAAGCGGCACCTCCCGTGAGTTCGTTCGGGATTATTTTGCCCAAAGGATATACCGTTCATGGTATTGATGTTTCGAAGCATCAGGGCAATATCGACTGGGAAAGGGTGAGCCGGATGAAAAATAAAGGCATTCAGATTTCTTTTGCTTTTATCAAAGCTACTGAAGGCATTACCCGCCAGGATAATCAGTTCGAAACCAACTGGAAACATTCAGAGCAGAATGGTTTACTTCGCGGGGCTTATCATGTCTATTATCCTTCGCGTGATGCTAACAAACAGGCTGACAACTTTATAAATATCGTAAAACTATCCAGGGGCGACTTACCCCCGGTAATTGATATCGAACATAGTAATGGAAGATCTGCGAAGAAAATCTGCGAAGGGCTAGAGGCTTTTGCCAACCGGCTTGAGAAATATTATAAATTAAAACCCATAATCTATACAAATATTAATTTCTATAACACCTTCCTGATCGGGAGTTTTGATGAGTATCCCTTGTGGATTGCCGGTTACTTCGATCATGAGCGTTTTTACAATGAATTCCTTACACCATGGATACTCTGGCAGCACAGCGAAAAAGGAAGGGTGGATGGGATCAGGGGAAATGTTGACTTTAATGTGTACAAAGGAAATATAGATTCATTTAAAAGACTCTGCCGTTAGTTTATTCTTGCATTTGGAAGTATATTTTTCCAAACCTGGATTAGGGACGTGCGGAAATATGATTAATATTTGATTTGTAGGAATAAGTTGGTTTATGGTTTTATGGTTACGTTTTACAAAGTAACCAATTCAGATTAAATTAATGAAATGAAATGAAAGTTGACGAACGGGCATGTTTGTCCATATATTTTAAATCCGGCATTTAAGCCTGACCTAAAAAAAGGAGCCGAAGCTCCCATTTAAATATAATGTAAACAGACTATTTACGTGGATCAATCACAATGTCTTTTACTTCGTCAACGGTAATATATCCACCATTGTTTCCAAAATTATTCAGAACATAATTGATAACAGCAACAGCTTCTTCATGGGTTCCCACCTGCTGCAGCATTTCACCGGTATAAGTATCGCCATTTACGACAATAGCATGATGCGAGCCATTAAGTACCTGGGCCACAGCACGTTTTTTATCTGCAAGCAAATAGTCTGAACCGGCTAAAGGCGGGAATGCTCCTTTTACGCCTTTTCCATCAGCCTGGTGACAGGTAATGCATTTCGCAGGTGTTTCATAAATTTTCTTGCCCATAGCCATTTGTTCAGCACTGGGAGCTGCTGGTTGAGCTGGTTGTTCACTAACTTTGGTTGAATCCGAAGTTGACTTGTCGCCGGTTTTCCCGCCGCCACAGGAAGTAATCATAGCAAGCCCGAACAAGCTTGCCATAGCAATTGCAATAAAGTTTCTGGTTTTCATAGTGTTGTCTTTAGTTTAAAAGTAAAATTAAGGATAAATTCCAACAAATTAACTTCCATATTCAAAGTTTTTTAATTCCACTGTTTTAAGGAGCCATTACAATTTTTAGACTTTTAAATTATGTAGTATTCATTTTCAGATGATTTGGACTTAACACCGGACAATAAAAAAGCCTCCTTTCGGAAGCTTTCTCAGTATTTAATTGTTTTTAAAAAATTATTCCTCGAGTGCAATCTGATCGTTTCCGAAGCTGATTCCAAGTCCGCGGGCTGTTTTCATCAGTGCAGTATCCATGGTTACCAGGTTAGGTTTCTGAATCGCATCTTTCAAAGTGACACTGGTAATATACGGATGACTATATGAAACCATACGTCCGAATTCTTCGTTAAGAACCATTTCGAATGCTTTCACGCCAAATTGCGCAGCCAGCACACGGTCGTAAGCAAGAGGAACGCCTCCGCGCTGAAGGTGGCCTAAAACAGTAACCCTGATATCAGGTTCACATCCCAGTTTTTTAAGATCGTCCTGGAGTTTAAAGCCTATACCACCCAGGCGTACATGTTCATATCCGATTTCGGTACTCTTTTCTCCAATAATTTCACCATCCTTTGGCTTGGCACCTTCAGCAACAATAATGATTGCAAATCCGCGTCCTTTGTGGAAACGGGCATTTATTTTCGAAAGCACTTCGTTGGTATCGTATGGAATTTCGGGTATCAGGCAAATTTCAGCACCCCCGGCAACCGCTGCATTCAATGCAATCCAGCCCGCATCACGGCCCATAACTTCAAGGATAAACACGCGGTTGTGACTTGCAGCAGTGGTAACAAGTTTATCAACAGCTTCTGTAGCTATTTCAATAGCAGTCTGAAATCCGAATGTTGAGTCAGTAGCCGAAAGGTCGTTATCAATTGTTTTCGGTACTCCGATAATGTTAAGGCCTTGTTCAAATAATCTCTGTGAAATGCGCTGCGATCCGTCGCCGCCAATACTGATAACGGCATCAATACCCAGGTACGACATTTTACGTATCATTTCATCCGAACGATCCACGTATTCCCATTCACCTTTTTTATTTTTTACAGGCCATGCATATGGACCGCCTTTATTGGTTGTCTGAATGATTGTACCGCCCTGGTAATGAATTCCGGCTACTTTCTCCGAATCCAGAATCATAAGTTCGGTAGGCTCGTTCAGAATTCCATCAAAAGCTTTTATACTTCCCAATACTTCCCAATTGGTTTCCTGCGAAGCACGCTTGACAATTGCTCTGATAACTGCATTTAATCCGGGGCAATCACCGCCTCCGGTTAGGACCATTACTCTTTTCATATATTTATATTATTGAATACCAATTAATTGTGGCATTGCTTTACAATTTTGAAAAATCGGTGCAAAGGTATATAAATTATTATTTGATTTGCTAATTCATGAAATACGGGATTCCTATACGTTTCAATGATTAAAAGCCTATGGAAGTCAGGTAGTTCCATAAATAAATTGACATTATAGAATTCTTGCTGCAGACATTCGACATTTACAAATTAATGATACTAAGATATTTAATCTCTAACTAAGTGAAATACTGAAATAAAAATAAATATTACCATTTTGCCGGAAAGCTTACTTTTCGGGAATAGCAGCGAGGAGAAACAATTAACTCAACAACCACATTTTTATACGAAATAACAAGCTAAAACAGGAAACATAGTCGATTCGCCTTTAAAAATGGAGCCAACGACTAATTCATGCTATCAAATTCAGCTATTTCTGCTGAAGAAAGATTTGCTTCTCTTATAAGTTTAGCGCGTGTAGGTTGCTGCAACCAGAAAAGAAAGATACCTGCAACCGGCCAGATTAAAAGGGTGAATACTCCCAAAAGCAGGAATAATACTATTGCAAAAAATGCCGGCGCCTCAATCAGCGCTGCATGGAGAAAAGACAATTCACGCCAGGCTGCCAGTTTCCTGCTAAGTGTGGGTAAAGCCTTAATGGCTTCAAGTTTCTTCGGGAAAACAGCTCTGTAAATCATAAAAATGGCTCCGGTCAAAACAAGTAAAGCGATCATGAATGGAGTCCTTTGAGCCGGAGCTATATCTGTTTCGGCCAGGGGACCGTTTATACTATTTACAAAATACGTAACTAGCATAAATAACACTATCCCCATTGCCATGGCGAAGTACACGGTTCTCAAGTTTTTCAGGTAAGTTGAATTCATAGGATTGGTAATAGTTATGAGTTAATTAAGGCTTGTTGAAATTGTATTCAATTGTTCCGGGTTCCGGATTCAAAGTTCAAGGTTCTGGTTTGTGGTTTTCGGGATGCGGAATACTAAAGTTTTGAGAATGTACTTAAACTCATACATCATATTCAAACAGAACTATTATTTATAAGGTTTTCTAACCTGCATTATTCATGCAGAAGATAAAAGACTAAAGTAAAGAGATAAAAGTCAGGCACTTGTAAGCCATTTTTATAATTTATTTTGTATAGACGATTTTAGTAATTGCTTCTCATAATGTTTTGATCCTTTTATCTTTAGCCTTTTATCTTTTGTCTTAAATGAAGTTTAGGAATTATTCAAGTTAAATACCAAATTCAATAACTCAAAAGTATAAATTGATTCCTTAATTTTGACGCCGTCTAAATTTATTTGTTAACAGCCTGATCAGCATCTATGGTACTTATTTTTGATATGGACGGCGTAATTGTCGATAATTATTCCTGGCATTTAAATGCTTTTGTTGAATTTGGCAAAAAGCATGGATTGAAAATTACAAAGGAAGAATTCAGTAAATATTTCGGGTCAACTAACCATCTGATCATGAATTCGTTATTCAATAAGAATCTCACCAAAGATGAAATTACTGCCCTTGCCGAAGAAAAAGAGACAATCTATCGTGAGTTGTACAGGCCATTTATCAAACCTGTTGAAGGATTACCGGCTTTCCTTAAATATGCCTTCAGCCAAGGGATTGCTATTGCCCTAGCAACTTCGGCGCCCCATGAAAATGTAAATTTCACGCTGGAAGCAACAGGCTTAAAAAAATATTTCAATGTTATTACCGACTCGTCAATGGTGAAGCACGGAAAACCAGATCCTGAAATTTACCTCCTCACTGCAGCCAAACTTGGAGTGCCACCCTCCGAATGTATTGTTTTTGAAGATTCAGTACCGGGTATATTGTCTGCACAGCAGGCGGGAATGCAGGTTATTGGAGTGGCTACCACACACAAACCCGATGAATTGTTGATGTATGTTAAAGAAATTATTTTAAATTTTAAAACTGTAGAAAAATTGATTTCCAAGTGGAGTTAGGCAGTAGGAATCTAGCTGTATATTGAGCCAATAAAACGAAATAAATTCTGAGATATGGTGCTCATTTGAGAATAATAACAGATATTTGCTCAACTATTAAATTCTCTTTCCTGACTATTGCGCTTTTCGCTTCCTCTTTCCAAATTATTACCCAAATAATCAATTTATAAACCTAACAAACAATTTATGAAAGTCAGATTATTAATTCTGTTGCTTGTCATCTTCCCTTTCTTGGGTACAATGGCACAACAAGGCAGCATCAAATTCACTGAATATGACCTGCCAAATGGCTTGCATGTTATTCTGCACCAGGATAATACAACGCCGATTGTTGCTGTCTCGATCCTGTATCATGTAGGATCGAAAAATGAAGTTCCGGGCCGAACCGGTTTTGCACATTTCTTTGAGCATCTTATGTTCGAAGGTTCGGACAACATTCCCCGCGGAGATTATGATAAAATCACGCTCTCAGCAGGCGGAACACTGAATGCCAATACTTCACAGGACCGTACCTATTATTACGAAATACTTCCCAGCAATCAGATTGAACTTGGGTTGTGGCTCGAATCAGAAAGATTGCTGCATCTGCGCATGGATAGTACCGGTGTCGAAACACAGCGTGCCGTTGTAAAAGAAGAACGCAAACAATCCTATGATAACCGTCCTTACGGTTCCGTTATTGAAAAAACCATGGAGAATGCATATAAAGTACATCCATACAAATGGACGCCGATTGGTTATCCGGAAGACCTGAATAAAGCCACATTGCAGGAATTCATGGATTTCCACAGCATTTATTATGTGCCCAACAATGCAACTTTATCAATTGCCGGTGACCTGAATATAGATAGTACAAAAAAGATGATTGAAAAATACTTCGGCGATATACCCAAAGGTACCAAGGAAATATACAGACCCAGCGTTGTTGAACCTGAAAAAACTGCTGAAGTCGTTGATACTGTTTATGACAATATCCAATTGCCGGCTGTAATTATGTCGTATCATATGCCAGCACAGGGTACACCTGATTCGTATGCACTTTCGATGCTGACTACTTTGCTTTCGGACGGACAAAGTTCGCGCATGTACAAAGCCATAGTTGACCAGCAGCAAAAAGCATTGCAGGTAATGTCGTTCCCGTTTGCACTTGAAGATCCAGGCTTGTTCCTGATTTTCGGTCTGGTAAATATGGGCGTTCAACCAGCAGACCTGGAAAAAGCTATCGAATCCGAAATCGAAAAGGTGAAAACTGCTGAAATTTCAGATGCTGAGTTCCAGAAACTTCGCAATAAAGTTGAAAATGACTTTGTTACTGGCAACAGTACTATGGCTGGTATAGCTGAGAACCTGGCGAATTACCATGTGTATTTTAAAGATGCCAACCTTATCAATACCGAAATTGACCGGTATATGAAAGTAACTCCTGCCGATCTTCAACGGGTTGCAAAAAAATATCTTACCCCTGAAAACAGGGTGGTTCTGACTTATTTACCGAAATCAACCGAAAAAAACTAAAGGAGGAACCACACTATGAAAAACAGAATCATATCAATTATAGCAGCCCTTATTATTACACTCCCTTTAGCTGCTCAGGTAAAAAAAGGAAAAACTGTAAAACCAGTCGCACCACAGGTTGTTAAGGAAGTTCTCGACCGCAGCAAACGCCCGCAGGCAGGACCGGCACCTGTTATTAAAATCGGTGAATACCAGTCGTTCGAATTAGCCAACGGATTGAAAGTGTTCGTTGTCGAAAATCATAAAATCCCACGCTTATCCTATTCTTTGGTACTGGACAACGATCCGGTTTTCGAAGGGGATATGGCAGGATATACTGATTTTGCAGGACAGTTGATGCGCACTGGTACAACCACACGCACAAAAGAGCAGATCGATGAAGCTGTAGATAATTTAGGGGCAAGCCTTTATACTTCAGCCGACGGAATGTCAGCAAGTTGTTTAACAAGGCATAATGAAGCACTTCTTGCCATTATGTCGGATATATTGCTGAATGCAGATTTTAAAGCTGCAGAAATGGAAAAGATCCGTAAACAGACACTTTCAGGTCTCGAAGCCTCCAAAAATGATCCAGGTGCCATTTCACAGCGTGTAAACTCGGTTCTGGTATATGGAAATAGCCATCCTTACGGGTTAAATGCTTCGGAAGAATCAGTTAAAAAAATCACTCTCGAAAAGTGTACCGAATTCTATAAGACATTTTTCAAACCCAATGTTGCATACCTTGCCATAGTAGGAGATATTACACTGGATCAGGCAAAACCATTGGTTGAAAAATACTTCAGCAGCTGGCAGCGCGGTGATGTTCCAAAGGCAACTTACCCGACTCCCAAAGCACCTGCAAAAACTACGGTTGCTATAGTTGACAGGCCTAATGCGGTTCAATCAACCATTAATGTTACCTATCCGATTGATCTTAAACCAGGCTCGGCTGACGATATTAAGGTTAAACTTACAAACACTATTCTGGGTGGAGGATCGTTCAGGCTTTTCAACAACCTGCGCGAAAAACACGGCTGGACCTATGGTGCTTATTCGAGCCTTCAGTCAGATAAACTGATCGGTAAATTCAATGCATCCGCTGAAGTACGTAACCCCGTAACTGATAGTTCATTTACCGAGATTCTTGCCGAAATGAACCGTTTGCGCACCGAACCTGTTGCCGATGATGAGCTTAACATGGTTCGTAATTATATGATGGGGAATTTTGGCCGTGCATTGGAGAATCCTTCAACTGTTGCTAATTTCGCTATCAGTACAGCACGTTATAACCTGCCTAAAGATTATTATGCAACCTATCTCACGAAGTTAGCTGCTTTGAATTCGGCAGATGTTCAACTTACGGCTCAAAAATACATCAAGCCTGACAATGCTTACCTGCTGGTGGTTGGAAAAGCTGAAGAAATTGCTCCAAAACTCAAGAAGTTTGCCAAAAGTGGTGAGATATTGTATTATGATATCGAAGGGAAACAATACGATCCAAATAAGAAGTTGAAGCCTGCTCCTGCCGGCATTACAGCCGGACAGGTAATCGACAATTATATCACCGCAATTGGTGGCGCCAAAAAGCTTAAAAAGATAAAAGACGTTACCATTAACGCCGGAGCTACCATGCAAAATATGCCGATATCCCTTGATATGTACTATAAAGCGCCTGATAAAATGCTTATGCAGATTGGCTCGGGAGCCATGGTGTTTGCCAAACAGGTTTATAATGCAGGAAAAGGAATGGCTTCGTCTCCAATGAACGGCCAGAGCAAAGCAATTGAAGGTGATGAACTGGATGGCATGAAGGAAGCTGCCATGATCTTCCCTGAAATGTACTATGCCTCATTGGGTTATACAACTGAACTTTTAGGTATCGAAGAGCAAAAAGATCAGAAACAGTACTACAAAATCCAGGTGAATAAAGGCGGCGACAGGAAAGATACCGAATATTACGATGTTCAAACCGGCTTAAAAGTGCGCGTTGAAGACAATCAAGGCACAACTGAATATTCTGATTATAAAGCTGTTGATGGTGTATTGTTTCCACACGGTAAGACCCAGAATATGGGCCAGCAAACCATTAGTTTTGTTGTTTCAGCAATTAAATTAGATTCGAAACTGAAAGACGATTTCTTTGAAGTTAAATAACAACTTATTCTATTAAAATGTAAAAAGCAGGGCGTAACGTCCTGCTTTTACTTTTAGCCAGGGCACGACCTGAAGTCAAACCCTGAATAACCATGCTAAACGTTGAACAGCTGGCTTTATATTCGGAACTCGACCTTGAGTCGCACACCGGTTATAAGCAAATTCCATTGTAAGTTTCCCTCTTTATCCCTATTTTTACGCCTCCTATTCGTTGAGTTATGAAAAACATCGCTATCCTCTTAGGCATCCTGATTATGTCAATAGCTGCGCAAAGTCAGCAGTCACCATCCACAAGCCTGGGTAATCTTAAGAAAATGAAAAAGACCGATACCGGCCTTCTCATTGAAACCAGCTTTGGCAAAGCTCAAATCATCGTTTACAATACAGATATAATCAGGATCAGGATTGTAAAAAATGATTTTGAGCCAGATTTCTCCTATGCTGTTATTGCAAATCCGGAAAAAACAAATTTCAAAATCATTGAAACCGAAGAGGTAATTACTTTAACCACCGATTCGGTTAAACTTGTGATTTCGACCAACCCGGTGCGTTTTAAATTCCTGACCGGAGATAACAGGGTTATCAACGAAGACGATACTTTCGGCACCAATTGGGTGGGTGAAGAAGTAACTACTTATAAGAAGTTGCAGGATGGTGAAAAGTTTACAGGCTTAGGCGAAAAAACCGGTAACCTCAATCGCCGGGGTGAAGCGCATACCAACTGGAATACCGATAACCCGGCTTACCAGGTTGATGATGATGATTTGTATTCGACCTTTCCATTTTACATTGGCATACATCATAATCTGAGTTACGGCATCTTTATGGATAATACCTATAAAAGCATTTTCAATTTTGGTGCATCCAACGACAGGTTTTCATCTTTCGGCGCCGATGGTGGCGAAATGAATTATTATTTTATTTACGGGAATATCCGCCAGATCATCAACCAATACACTTTACTTACCGGGCGCATTAACATCCCTCCTATCTGGTCGCTGGGATTTCAGCAATGCCGCTGGAGCTATTTCCCTGACACGGAAGTACTGAGTATAGCACGAACTTTCCGTGAGAAAAAAATTCCTCTCGATGTGATATACCTCGACATTCATTATATGGATGCCTATAAAATATTCACCTGGAACCCGGAACGGTTTTCCAAACCTACCGAAATGCTTGGCAAATTAAAGAATATGAACGTTCATACCACCGTAATTGTCGATCCGGGAATTAAAGTTGAAAAAGGATATAAAGCCTGGGAAGAAGGCGTGAAGCAGAATTATTTCATTAAATATCCTGACGGGAAGGACTATACAGCACAGGTATGGCCCGGGTGGTGTAATTTCCCTGATTTCACCAAACCGGTAGTTCGCAAATGGTGGGGCGATAATTTCGCTCCTATGGTTAAAGATGGTGTCGAAGGTTTCTGGACTGATATGAACGAAATTGCTTCCTGGGGTGGCGGATACACACCTTCATTAGTTCAACTGGATTGGGATGGCCACATAACAAGTTACCGCAAGGCTAAAAATGTGTATGGAATGCAAATGTCGCGCAGCACCTACGAGGGAACCCGAAACCTGATGAATGGCAAACGCCCGCTCACGCTTACAAGAGCTTCCTATGCCGGCGCACAGCGATACACGGCCATCTGGACCGGAGATAATGTTGCCACCGATGCCCATATGATGCTGGGGTGCCGCCTGGTAAATTCGCTGGGAATCAGCGGAATGGCATTTGCAGGTGTTGATGTGGGAGGTTTTATGGGAGAAACATCAGCAAAACTTTTCGGGCGCTGGATTACGGTAGGCGCTTTTACGCCGTTTTTCAGGGTACATAAAGCCAGCAACGAAAACTCTTCGGAACCCTGGACCTATGGCGAAAGTGTCGAAAATATTTCGCGCAATTATATTTCGCTCCGTTACCGCCTGATGCCTTATCTGTATTCCGCTTTCGCCGAAGCACATAAAACTGGAATGCCTGTAAACAGGACATTGGTTATCGACAATACTTCCGACGAAAAATGTTGGGACATTCCATACCAGCAACAGTTTATGTTCGGCCCTTCCATGATGGTTGCGCCTGTTGAAAGCACAAAGGAAATCACAAAAGTATATTTACCCAAAGGCCGGTGGTTCGACTTCTTCAACGGAAAACAGTATGCCGGTGAACAGGAAATTATGATCGAATGCCCGTTAGATAAATTGCCAGTTTTTGCAAAAGGCGGCAGCATTATTCCCATGCAGACAATTATTCAAAGCACTTCAGAGAAACCTTCGGACACGCTTTTCATACATGTGTATTATGGAACCGAATCCTCTGTGTACAATTATTACGAGGACGACGGTACAACGTACTCTTACGAAAATGGAACTTTCCTGAAGTCAAAAATGAGTTTTCAGCCCTCAGAAAAAAAGATTGTTATTGAACCTCTTTCATCCGGTTCATATATCAGTAAATTTAAAACCATTGACGTGATTTTACATGGCTTCGAAAATGTTGCTGATAAGCTGAAAGTGAACGGAAAATCGGCCACACAAAAATCAACTTCCATCGACCTGTATAATTCGATCAAACCTAGCGACCCATTATGGTTCGACAGCCGGAAAATGGAACAGAAAGTGCTTGTAATTGATAATCTGAATGCCGGAGGGAAAACTGAGATTTCGTGGTAATATCTGTGATTTTAAAGGAAGCAGCTTTGAGTCGCGCCCCGAATTAAAATTTCACTTATTCCTCTTCAACTCTCTCATTTTTATATATTTGATAAACACAGCATGCGCTGATAAAACACATATTATAAATCCGTAATATCCATCCAGGAAACCAAGTTTGAAAAAATAATCGCGCTTGAACTTCCAGATGCTTTTATAAATTGCGGTAAAAAGGTTTGCTGTTTTCCCATTGTCAAAACCTTCCTTAGCGGAGATTTCTGTAAATTTATTGATCTGATCCAGATGCTGTTTTATGGAATAATAGGAGAAATGGAGCAAATCTCCTTTTAATTTAGCTACCTTAGCTTCATCATTCATTTTTACACTTTCGTGAAGATTAATGCCACTCCACGATCCTTTACGCCTGTCCCAAAGACGAAGCTTTGCATCGGGATACCAGCCGCAATGCCTGATCCATTTTCCAAGATAATTATTGAGCCGGTTAAAATAATAACCATCCGCTTTCCAATCCGATTTTACTGCAAGTATCGAGCTGCGAAGTTCATCAGATAGTTGCTCATCGGCATCAAGTTGCAGAATATAATCATATTTCGCCTGCTTGCATGCCCAAGATTTTTGCTGCATATATCCTTCGAAAGGATGTTGTAAAAATATGACATTGAAAGATTTACAAAGGATCTCTGTCGCATCGGTTGAAAATGAATCAACCACAACGATTTCATCTGCAATACCTTCGAGCGACTGAAGACACCGAACGATGTTCCTTTCTTCGTTAAAAGTGATAATTACAGCCGAAAGTTTTATCATGCCGGAATAGGTAAGTTTTGCAAATATCTGACTATTTTATCACATGATTGAAGTTAATTTTAAAAACAGAACCATTGTTAGTAAGTGATTGTATTAGAGTGTAATTACAACATTCAACAAATAAATTTCCGGAATAGCAACTTAAGTTTTTGTGAATTCGGTCTTAAGTATAACGTGAGTTATGGATTACAATTAACAATAAAGTGTTGAAAACAAAATAGATACAAAGAAAAAACCAAAGGACTTTTAGTGTAAAATAGTATTTGCAAACCAAAACACAAAAGTCCAATGATTT